>CAWILU010000001.1:0-224142 GCA_963837055.1 uncultured Acidobacteriota bacterium
CAACCCAACGACGACCGTCGGGCTGAAGTTCTGACCGCTCGCATCATCCTCACCACATCGCCGGGGCCAACTGCGATAGCCCTCGTCGCGTTCATGACGACCCGCGAGGGTTGGCCCACCCTTCCCGACTACGAGCCACTTGGCTATGAGCCGGGGAGTTTGGCGAGCACAAAATCTATGTCATGGATGCCAACGGGAGGAAACCGCACAACATCACTCGCAACGGCCGAGAGAGCGAGGAGTTCCCGGCCTGGTCGCCCGACGGGACCCAGCTGATCTTTACACGCTACGGCTGCCTGGTCGTCAGCAGTCGAGCCGGCTCAGCCTCGATTCAGGTCACCGACACCACAAATGCAGATGGCTTTCCCGGTTGGCATGCCTGACCACTGGATCATTCCTGCGGGATTATCCCCGAGAGGTCCCATTCCCTGACCTCGATTGGGTCTATCCGTGGACGAGGCCGGGAGTCCGACGCTGCTCGACGAATCGGCCTCCCAACTCACGCCCGAGATATCGGCTGGCGATAGCGAGACGAGCGGTGTTGCCTCCGTCGGGCACGAGCCGTGGAGCGCCTTCGATGGTGAGACCTCGAAACGGCGGCTCCGTCTCGAAGACCATGAGTGAGCACCGAGGCACCCGTTCCAAGTGGCGAAGCTTGGCGTCGCCTTCCGCGATCACCACTTCAAGGTCCTGCTCATGGAGGCGGAACCACACGGGAGACACCGCGGCACTCCCGTCCTTGCGATACGTGGTCAACACAGCGGGCGAAGGCCGATCGAGGGGTGTCTGAGAATCAGAAGACCACGCTTCGACCATTGCACAATTCGGGTGGGTTTGCGCCGGTGGCGACGCTCAGGCGACCGCTGCCTTGATCAGCGCTTTTACCTTCTTCTCGACGGCTGGGGTCCATTCGACGATCGCGAACACGACCGGCCACATCGGGCCGTCGTCGAGCGTGGCCGCATCTTCGAATCCCAACATCGCATAGCGGCCGTCGAACTTGGAAGCGGCCTTGAAGAAGCAGATGAGCTTGCCCTCCGCGGTCGCGTAGGCGGGCATGCTGTACCAGGTCTTGGGCAGTAGTCCCGGCGCGTTCTCGGTGACGAGTGCGTGGATACGTTCGGCGATGCGCGATCGGCCTTCGGCATCCCGCCGATCGCGTCGAGCGCTGCGCCGCTCGTTATCGGCCTTCTTCTGGCCGCTGCGGCCCTCCGCCTTCAGTTCCTGGGCGCGTGCCTTCATGGCGGCACGTTCTGCTGCCGAGAATCCGTCCGTGCCGGACTTCTTCGTGGTGCTCATCTCTTGACCTCCTCAATGTGTCACAACTGAACCTACGGGCGATGCGAGGCGGGCGCTTCTCGAATCCTGCTCGATCTCGCCGTGGACGAGCGGGTCACCATGGTCCGACGTGGTTCGCCGTTAGCCTCTCCGATCGTGACGACCGAGACCACGACATGGCCGGCAGGCCGAATTCTGGCTCTGATTGGCGTCATCCTCTACGTGTGCACCGGAGTGTTCCCCTACGCCGCCTCAGGCCTGGTCGCACCCTTGTGGGGGATCGCCGTTCTCTACGTCGGCTGGCTTCTCGGTCTCGTCTTGGCCATCAGGCTGTTCCAGCGACGCTCGGCCTGGGCACTGGCGATGCCGGTGGCTGCCCTCGCCTGGTGGTGGCTCGTGGTCACGGTGGGGGAGTCGGTCTTCGGCTGGACCGCCTAGTCACGGCGTCGAGACACGGTTGCCGGTCTCGAATGATTCGATCGAGGCATGGGCCAATTGCAGGGCCCGATGCCCGGCTCGGGCGTGTATTGGTGGCTCGGCCCCACTCGTGAAGGCCGGGATCAGCTCATCGAGATGTCGATCGAACATCTCGTGGAAATCACGGTCCCGGTCATTGAAATAGCCGGCCTCCCACACGGTCGAGTTCTCGTCTCCGGCCTTGCTCGAGACGAATCGTCGGACAGTGTCCTCCACGAGCACCCTGCCTTCTGTGCCATTCACCTCTAGATAGTGGGTATTGGGGTATGCATAGGAGGAGTCATAGCTGCCGACCAGGCTTCCCACCGCACCGCTGGCGAACCGCAGGGCGATGGCCAGAGTCGAGTTCCCATGCCCGGTGAGGTTGTCGATCATCTGCGCCATCACGCTCTCGATCGGGCCACACAGATGCTCGATCATGTCGAAACCGTGGCACTGAGTCTCGATGAGATTGGCTTGAGGGTGCTCGCTGGTCCCGGGTTCCCCACCAAACCTCCACGTCGCGAACACGATCTCGCCCAGGTCTCCGTTCTCGATCGCGGCCCGTGATCGGATGATCGGGACCGCGTAACGGTGGTTGAAATTGAT
The DNA here is from genome assembly GCA_963837055.1 of uncultured Acidobacteriota bacterium. Classification (GTDB taxonomy): domain Bacteria; phylum Actinomycetota; class Acidimicrobiia; order Spongiisociales; family ZC4RG35; genus JARDZU01. The sequence continues at coordinate 2,344 of CAWILU010000001.1, forward strand.
CGCGAAGAACAACGAGCGTTGCTCGGCCTCCGCCAGCAAACGTTCGGATTCCTCGAGGTCGAACACGAACGGCTTCTCGACGAGGAGTGGAAAGCCCGCCTCGATGGTCTGCAGTGTCGTCTCGAAATGATGCTCATTGGGCAGGCAGAGAGAGACGAGATCCGGATCCTGCTCTTCGAGCATCCGATGAAGGTCGAGATACGGCGTGGTGCCGAACTCAGCGGCGCGGCTCTCGGTCTTCTCTTTGGTCCGGCCTACCACCGCCACCAATTCGGTATCGCTGCGCCTGCTGAACAACCGGGCGTGCTCGCGGCCCCACCACTCCCCGGTCCCAACCACGCCGACACGCACTTTCTCAGCCATGGGTCGAATCTTCGTCGGGACGAGCCGGCCACGATGCCCGCAGACGCGCCGCGGCTCTCTCGGGGACGACGTCGTTGATGAAGGCCCCGGCTGCAGATTCGCTGGAGGCCAGATACTTCAGCTTTCCCGGCGCCCTCCTGTGGCGAGACCACCTCGATGCGGAGATGAGCGAGGTCGCGCATCTCATGGACGGGAGCCTGAAACACAGTCGAGAGATAGGGAATCTGCTCTCCGAATAGCCCATCGAAGGCCGCAGTGACATCGGCCTGGAGACGAAGGAGCTCGCCGCGCTCCTCCCGGGTGAGGTCGGCGAGGTCGGCGACGTGCTTTCTCGGTTGGATGTGGATCTCATAGGGCCAACGGGCTGCGGAGGGGACGTACGCGACGAAGTTCGTCGTCTCGGCCACGATGCGCCGCCCATCCTCCAACTCGGCGCCGAGGACGTCACAGAAGAGGCATTTGTCGTGGGCGGACCGGTAGCGCGCGGCTGCATCGAGAGACCGGCGCGGTTTGGGAGGAATGAAGGGATAGGCATAGATCTGGCCGTGAGGATGATGCAAGGTCACTCCGACATCGGAGCCTCGATTCTCGAACACCAGCACGTACTCGACACCGGGGATCTGGGACAACACTTGGGTCCTGTCGACCATCGAGTCGGCGATCGTGCTCAGTCGGTCATCCGACAGATAAGAGAAAGATGTCTCGTGGTCGCTACTGAAACAGATGACCTCGCATTGGCCCACACCACCGGATACTGCGAGTAGCCCGCGGTCGCTCGTGGTCTCGGGCAATGGTGTCAGTGATGGGAAGCGGTTCTCGAAAACGACCACGTCGTAGTCGGCTGCGGGGATCTCGGTGGCGTGGCCGGGGGTGCTCGGGCAGAGCGGGCACTCGTCGAGGGGAGGGAGATGTGTTCTCTCCTGGCGGTGGGACGCCACTATCACCCACTCATCCTGGAGTGGATCGAAACGCAGTTCAGGATCGATCGAGGATTCCGCCAGATCGCGTGTGTCGAGTTCCGGATGGCCCACGGCTGGCGCGGTCGTCGAAGTAGATCAGGGCGCGGCCGTCGGCAAGGCTGGTCGACGTCTTGGCCACGGGGCGAGCAGCCACCATCGCTACGTGACTCTTCCTGCCCTGCGGAGCTCCCGCTTGGCGAAGAGGCTCTGAGCCGAGACCACGACGATCAGGAATGCGCCACTGACCACGAGCTGGTGGTAATAGCTCAGAGTCCCGACTTGGTTGATGAGATTCTCGATCACCCCGAGCAGGAGGACGCCGGCGAGAGTCCCGGTCAAGCCACCCGACCCTCCCGTGAGCAGGGTCCCTCCAATGACGACCGCGGCGATCGCCTCCAACTCGAAGCCGGCTCCGATGGTCGATAGACCCGAGGAAGACCTGGCGGCGACGAGCAGACCGGCCAAACCGCCGAGGAAGCCCATCAGTGTGTAGAGGACGAGCTTGACCCTCACCACCCTTACTCCCATCAAGACTGCCGCCTCCTCGGAGCCGCCGATTGCGTAGGTGGAGTGGCCGAGTCGTGTTCGGTAGAGCACCACCATCCCCAGCAGGAGCACACCCAGGGCGATCCAAGCGGGTAGACCGACCCCCGACGAAGGTGGACTGACCGAGGGAGATCACCCACTCACCCTCCGGGATCAGATGAGTCGTGTTGCCGTTGTCGGACACCTTGAAGGCGAGCCCTCGTGCGAAGAGCAGACCGGCCAGGGTGACGATGAAGGGCGGCATTCGGCCTCTGCTGATCAGCAGCCCCTGGGTCAGGCCGATGGCGGTGCACACCGCGAGAGGGACGAGGATCGCCGGACCGGAGCCCCACCGAGCCGAGTAAGCGGTCAGAACCGCCCCCAACGCCAGCATCGACCCAACAGACAGGTCGATTCCGCCGCTGATGATGACGAACGTCATCCCGACCGAGATGATCAAGAGGAACGAGCTGGCCACGGCCATGCTGGCGAAGTTCCGGGTACTCAGGAAGGTGGTGCCAAACGCAATCGCACCAGCAGCCACCACCACAATGAGCACAGGGATGGCGGGAGTGCGCCGGAGGTAGGCCAGTGTGGCGGGGACCAGGCTCCTCTGTTCCACCTCGCCTTCCTGTGGCGGAGGCGCTGGGGGCCGGGAAAGGTCGAGAGCGCTCATGTGGCGCCTCGATCCCGCTGGAAATACACCGCAGCGATGATGATCGCCGCCTGGACCATCCTCGCATCCGCGTCGGAGAGGTCATGCCGGATGAGCGTCGAGAAAACCAATTGCATGAGAAACGCACCCGCCACGGTTCCCAGGACTCTGACCTTGCCCCCGCTGAGAGGGGTGCCCCCCACGACGACGGCGGTGATGGCGCTGAGCTCGATGAGGAGACCGACGAAGCTCGGATCAGCAGCGGCCGATCTGGCAGTGACGAGCGTCCCGGCGATTGCGGCGAAAACCGCACAAATGATGTACACGATGAGGAGCACACGCCGAACCGGCAGGCCGGCTCCCAATGCCGCTCGGGGGCTCCCGCCAACGGCGATCAAGTTCCTGCCGAACTGGGTGCGTCTGACCATCAAAGAGGTCACCAGCGCAAGCAACCCCGCGAGAAGCGCGGCGATCGGCACACCCCACAGACGGTTCTGCCCGAGGGTCGCCAGGGTCGGGTCGAAGATCTCCACGAGCCGGCCGCTGGTGAACGCGAGCGCGATGCCACGTCCGGCCACGAAAAGGCCCAGAGTGGCGATTATGGGCTGAATGCCCAGGAAGGCCACGAGAGACCCGTTGAGGAGCCCGGCGAGAACACCGGCCACCAGCGCCATCCCGATGGCGAGCCAGGGGCTCTGTTCGACGAAGACGGCGACCATCGCTGCGGCCAGCGCCATGACTGCGCCGACCGAGAGGTCGATTCCAGCCGTACCGATCACCAGCGCCATGCCCAGCGCGACGATCACGACCGGGGCCACTTGAACGAGCTGGAGCTGGGCATTGCGCAACGAGGCGAAGTTCGGAGTTGCGACGAGGTTGAACAACACGACCGCGGCGAGGGCCAGGTAGACCCCGTTTTCGCGGATGAAGCGCCAAGTCCTCTCCGAGGTGACCGCCGGTGCTGGGCTGGTGACGGCTGTCACGCCGACTCCGGCCGGGCATCGGTGACAGCGTGCGCGATGAGGTCCATGACCGCGTCCTCGCTGATGGCCTCGCCTTGTAGCTCCCCGACAACCATTCCTTCCTTGAGCACGAAGACCCGATTCGATCCCTCGATTACGTCCTCGAGCTCTGAAGAGATCAGGATGACCGCCAGACCGCCGATGGCCAGCTCGTCGATGAGGGCTTGGATCTCGGCCTTGGCACCGACATCGATTCCCCGGGTGGGCTCGTCGAGAAGCACGACGTCGGGGTCGTTGCACAGGAGGCGCGCCAGCAAGACCTTCTGCTGGTTGCCTCCGGAGAGCTCGCCGACGCTTTGATCCAGATCGGTCACCTTGATCTGAAGACGATCGACGTACTTGCCGACGATCTCCTCCGCCTTGGAGCTCGACACGAAGCCCCACTTCGCAACCGAACGACCAGCTGCCAGGGTGATGTTGTCCTTTACCGACATGGTGGGGACGATGCCTTCGGCCTTACGATCTTCGGGGAGCAGGCCGACGCCCTCGGAGACGGCGGCGGCGGGGGAGCCACGCTTGAGAACGACTTGATTCACCTTGATCTCACCGTCGTCGAGACGCAGCAACCCGAAGATCCCCTGAACCGTCTCACTTCTCCCTGATCCCAGGAGGCCGGCCAGCCCGACGACCTCCCCGGCACGCACGTCCACGGTGACATCGGAGAGGATGCGATGCCGGCTCAGGCCTGACGCGGCGAGCACCGGTTCGCCGATGCGGCGGCCCTCGATGTCGAACGCCGTCTTGCCTGAGGAACGGACCTCTTGGATGTCACGGCCCAACATCGTCGCCACGAGCTCGAGCCGGGTGATTTCGGCAACCGGTCCGGTGTGGACTCTCCGACCGTCACGCAGGACGGTCACCTGATCGCACAACTCGAATATCTCGTCGAGATCGTGACTCACGTAGAGCAAGGCGACACCGTCGTCGCGGAGGATTCGAATCACCCGAAACAGCTGCTCGACTTCGTTGGGCTCCAGGGATGACGTCGGTTCGTCGAGAATCACCACCTTCGCGTCGGTAGACACAGCCCGGACGATGGCGATCATCTGTTGCACGGCGACACCGACCGAGCCGAGCGTTCGTCGTTCGTCGACAGTTATCCCATATCTACGGAGAAGACGGGCCGCATCTGCGTTCATCTTCTTGACATCCACGAGGCCGAACCCATGCATCGGCTCCCGGCCGAGTAGGAGATTCTGGGCCACGGTCATGAACGGCTCGAGGTTGATCTCCTGGAAGGTGGTGCTGATGCCTGCCTCCCAGGCCTGGCGGGGACCGGCAAATGAAACCGGCTCGCCTTCCAGGCGGAGCTCGCCCTCATCGGCGCGGTAGACCCCGTTGATCAGCTTGATGAGGGTCGACTTGCCGGCACCGTTCTCACCGACGAGGGCGTGGACCTCACCTGGGTAGATGTCTAGAGAGACCGCATCGAGGGCGATGACCCCCGGAAACCGCTTGGTGAGATCGATCGCTTGGAGCGTCGGTTCGCCACGGGTCACGGGAGTCACCGCCCTTGTCGTCGTCGAATTACCGGAGAGAAGTCTCGCCGCCTAGGGGATTTCTAGTAGGCGTTTGCCAGTTCGGCCTCGGCGTTCTCGGGGGTGTACTCCTTGTCGGAGATGATGGTCACCTCGGGAACTCCTTCCCCGTTGTAGAACAGGTCGAGAGCCCGGAAAGCGAGCGGTCCGAATCGGGGATTGGACTCGATCACACCGGAGATCCATCCGTCGATGATTCCCTGGACCGCGCCCTGGGTGCCGTCGATGGTGATGATGGCCACATCGCCCGGGGCGTACCCGGCCGCCTGTAACGCGGCCACGGCCCCAAGCGCCATCTCATCGTTGTGGGCGTAGATCGCGGTGATCTCCGGGTTGCTGGTGATGAGCTGCTCGGTGACGGTCTGGCCCATGGCCCGCTCGTAGTTGGCGGCCTGTTGCGCGACGATCACGAGATTCGACCCCTCGGCCTCTAGCTGCTCGAGGAACCCGTTGTTCCGGTCAGTGGTGACATTCACACCAGGAGCCCCGAGGAGAATGGCGACATTCCCTTCGTCACCGGTCACGGCCATCATCGCGTCAGCGGCGCGACGACCTTGCTCGACGAAGTCCGAGCCAACCCATCCGATGAAATCGGTGCATGCCGTCTTCGTGGTCAGCTGGCGATCGATCGTCATGATCGGAACGCCCGCCTCCTGGGCGTACGTGATCGCGGGGTCCAAGCCTTCGGAATTCAACGGCGAGATGATCAGAGCGTTCACACCCTGATCCACCATGCTCTGAATATCCGAGATTTCCTTGTTGAGATCGGACTCGGCGTTGGTGGTGATCAGCTCGATCCCGAGCTTCTCGGCCTCGGCGACGATCGACTCGGTCTCCGCGATCCGGAACGGGTTTGCCTCTCGTTCCGACTGAGCGAACCCGACCAGACCCTCGAGGAGATCGACGTGTTCGACTCCACCGTTGTAGTCACCGTAAACGCAGGTGTCGCCCTCGGTTCGAGCAACTTGTTGCGCAGCCTCATCGGTTCCGATACCCCCGGCCGCAGTGGTTTCCGTGGCCCCTTCAGTCGTGTCGGGGGCTGCTGTTGTTGCCGGCGCCTCGGTGGTCTCCGAGGTCGTATCGGTGGCCCCCGAGGTCGTGGTGTCGCCTCCCTCGGTGCCGCAGGCGGCAACGAGAAGGGCGAGAACCGTGAGTAGCACCACGGTCTTCGCCATGGTTCGCTGATGTCGCATGGATCATCCTCCTCCGGGTCTTCATGCGTGGCCCAACTCTACGTCCAGAAGTGAACGAGAGTTACCAATTACGATCGTGACCGTATCAACTCCGATCAGTCTCGTCAACCAGGATCCGCGAGGAGATGTCACCGCATTCCAGGACATTCCCCAAGAAATGTCCGGGTAGAGTTCAACCTGATCAAAGTCGAAGAATGTGGTCATTGTTGAACAAATGACTTCACTAGCGATCAGAAACGGAATAACCTGATGACATGATCCCAGCGGAACGTAGAAGACGCATCCTCTCCAGGACGAGGGCGGCCGGAGTCGTCTCCACCCAAGACTTGGCCGATGAGCTAGGCGTGTCCGGGCTGACGGTGCGACGCGACCTGAAGCGGATGGCCGACGAGGGGTTGCTGGTCAGGACGCGCGGTGGTGCCTCGATGAGAGATTCGATGGCCCGCGAGTTGAGCTATCTGGAGAAGACTGCCGAAGCACACGATGAGAAGATCGCAATCGCAACGGCGGCCGCCGGTCTGATCGAGGCCGGGGATTCGATCATCATCGGGCCGGGCACCTCGACACTGGAACTGGCCAATCAGATAAAGCTCGTGCCCGATCTCACCGTTGTGACCAACTCCCTGCTGGTCATCGATGCCCTGATGAATGTCTCGACGATTCAGGTCGAGGCAACCGCCGGTTCCCTTCGACGTTCCATCCGGGCCTTGGTGGGCCCACTCACCGAAGAGAGCCTGCGATCGCTCCGGGTCAACAAGGTCTTCATGTCGGGGAACGGTCTTTCCCGGGCCCGAGGGCTCACAACTCCGGAGGTGACGGTGGCGGCGTCGGATCGCGCCCTGGCGGCCGCAGGTGAGCGGAGGGTCGTGCTCGCCGACTTCACCAAGATCGGCAAGGACACGATGTGGCAGACGATGAGCGTCGCTGAAATCGACATCCTCGTCACCGACGACAAGGCCCCGGGTGCGGAGCTCGAGGCTCTGCGTCGTGACGGGGTCGAGGTGATGGTGGCAAGGGTGGCGGGTCGATCCACTCCTCACGACGTCGATAGTTGATCATTCGACGGCCGGGCCGACGGCTCCCTGGGCCATAATCAGCCAATGTCCAGGTCCGAGCAATGGTGGCGGAACGCCGTCGTCTACCAGGTGTATCTCCGCTCCTTCGCCGACGGGAACGGGGACGGGACCGGAGACATCTCCGGGCTCAGGTCTCAGCTTCCGTATCTCGCATCGCTCGGTGTCGACGCCATCTGGATAAACCCGTGGTACCTGTCACCGCTCCACGATGGTGGATACGACGTCGCCGACTATCGGGAGATCGACCCCCGGTTCGGGACCCTGGAGGAGGCGGTCGACCTGATCCGGGAGGCTCAGCGTCATGGTCTACGGGTGATCCTCGATTTGGTCCCCAATCACACCTCTTCCGAGCATGTCTGGTTCAAGGAGGCGCTTGCCGCCCCACCGGGAAGCCCGGCAAGGGCCAGGTATCACTTCCTGCCCGGCCGCGGGGCCGACGGTGAACTGCCGCCGACCAATTGGGCCAGCGTCTTTGGCGGCCGGACCTGGAGCCGGGCGCCCGATGGCCAGTGGTACCTCCATCTCTTCGACACCACCCAGCCCGATCTCAACTGGGACAACCCCGAAGTGCGGGCCGAGTTCATCGAAATCATCAGGTTCTGGATGGAACGGGGGGCGAGCGGGTTCCGGGTCGACGTCGCCAATGGCCTGGTGAAGGACCCCGATTTCCCCGACATCCGCACCGCCGACGGCAAGCCCGCCCCGGGTGTGGCTCACCCGTACTCGGACCGGGATCTACTCCACGAGATCGTGCAGCGAGTGGCGGGCCGTGGTCGACGAGTACCCCGACTCGATGCTCGTCGCAGAGGCCTGGGTCGACACCTGGGACCGGCTCGCCCTCTACATCAGGGCCGATGAGTATCACCAGGCCTTCGACTTCGAGCTGGCGGAGGCGCCCTGGGACCCGGAGACGATGAGGGAAGACATCGACCGCGCCTTGGCGGGAGCCGGGGCCGTGGGGTCGATCCCAACCTGGGTCCTCTCCAACCACGACCTGGTGCGCGAGACGACCCGCTATGGGCTTCCCCAAGACCTCGACGCCAGGGACTGGCTGCTCGAGGGAGAACGCTCACTGCTCGACCACGATCTCGGGCTGCGCCGAGCACGGGCCGCCGCGCTACTCATCCTCGGTCTTCCCGGGTCTGCATACCTCTACCAGGGCGAAGAGTTGGGCCTTCCTGAAGTCCATGACCTACCGGTCGAAGTGCTCGACGACCCGACCTGGGAGCGTTCACGCCACACCCGGAAGGGGCGCGACGGCTGTCGGGTCCCGATCCCGTGGAGGCTCACCGGCGAGTCATTCGGGTTCGGCTCGAACGGAAGCTGGCTCCCCCAGCCGGGTGATTGGGGCGCTGTGTCCGTCGAGGCCCAGGACGGGATGCCCGGCTCGAATCTCGAGCTCTACCGGGCCGCGATACGTCTCCGCTCGGACCTCATGGTGGGTGACGAGTCGTTCCAATGGGTAGAGCTGAAAGGGTGTCTCTCCTTTCGGCGGGACAGTGTCCTGGTGGTGGTCAACTTCGGCCCCGACCCGGCTCCACTGACCGATGGCGAGATCCTCATCTCCAGCGTCCCTCTCGACTCCGGGCCGCTCCCCCCAGACGCGGCGGCCTGGATCGCCCTCGAGTGATGCCGAAGGAACCCTGCAGTTGGTTCGGCGGTAACCTCGCCAAATGATCGATTTCAGGCAGCGAATCGGCGGCGAGTGGGTGGATGCGCTCGGTGGGGGGACCTGGGATCTGATCAATCCGGCCACCGAAGACGTCATCGAGCAGCTCCCGTTCGGTGACGGAGAAGATGCCTATGCCGCAATCGATGCGGCGGCCGAGGCCTTCCCGGCGTGGTCGCATCTGACCGCTTACGAACGTGCGGCAGTCCTGGAGAAGGCGGCCACGTTCATCGAGGCCAACCTCGACGAGTTCGCCCGGATCACAACCGAGGAGTCCGGCAAGCCACTGGCTCAATCGAGAGGGGAGTGGCAAACGGCCCCCAATCAGTTCCGCTGGGCCGCAGGGGAGGCGCAGCGCCTCTACGGGCGGTGGATCCCATCCCGTATCGCCAACCGGCGGATCGACGTCACCTATCAGCCGCTCGGCGTGGTCGGTGTGATCACGGCGTGGAACTTCCCGGTCTACAACCAGACCAGGGCGATCTCATCCGCCCTGGCAGCGGGCTGCACCGTGGTGAGCAGGCCCTCCGAGTTCACCCCCCGCTCGGCGATGTTGGTGGCCTATGCCCTGGCCGAGGCGGGTCTCCCCGATGGCGTCCTCAACGTCCTCAATGGCGATCCTGAGTCGATGGGCCAGGCGATGCTCGATGACAAGCGTCTCAGGAAGATCCAGTTCACCGGGTCTACCCGGGTGGGCCGGCTGCTCATGGACGGCGCCTCGAAGACGGTCACCAGACTCTCGCTCGAGCTCGGCGGGAACGCCCCGGTGCTGGTGTTTCCCGATGCCGGAGACATCGCCGCAGTTGCCAGGAGCGCGATGAGGACCAAGGTTCGCAACAACGGGCAGGTGTGCATCTCCCCGCAGCGGTTCTACGTGCACGACTCCGTGATCGATGAATTCAACGAGAGCGCGGTTGCGACTGCGGAGCAACAGGTCGTGGGTAATGGCCTCGACCCCGACACCACGGTCGGCCCGCTCATCAACGCACGCCAGCGGGATCGGGTGGTCGATCTCGTGTCGGCAAGCGTCGATCAGGGAGCGAGAGTCCTCACCGGTGGGAACCAACCCGATCACGCCGGTTACTTCTATCAGCCCACCGTGATCACCGATGTGAAGCCCGGGATCCCCGTCCACGAGGAGGAGATCTTCGGGCCGGTGATGCCGGTGATCCCCTTCGACGACATCGACGACGCCATCGCGGTAGCCAATGCCACCGACTACGGGCTTTCGGCCTACGTCTACACCCGTGACCTGATGACTGCCTTCAAGGTCAGCGAGGAGCTCGAGTTCGGGATGATCGGGATCAACGACTGGCATCCGAGCACACCTGAGGCCCCATTCGGGGGGTTCAAACAGTCCGGACTCGGCCGGGAATCAGGTGTCGAGGGCCTGCACGAATACGTCGAGCCCAAGACCCGCTATTTCGGCAACCTGGGCTGAGTCGCCACCATCGCCACGGGTAGCGCCCCCGAACCGGTACCATGGACGCTGCCGCACCGACCGGGAGGCCAGCGTTCAGACGCTCCACGGTGATTCACGGCATTCTCATCCGGTCAGACCGCCTCTTCTGCCGATCTCGCGCCGGCACATTCTTGTGCCCGCATCGAGGAGATCGTTGCACTGACCACGGCCCTGGAAGACGGGGCGGAGAGAAGATCAAATGACCACCTTTGCCGAACTCGGCCTGCCCGAGCCATTGATCGCGACACTCGAACGTCGCGGCATCTCGAGCCCGTTCCCTATCCAGGCCCAGACCATCCCCGATGCCCTCGCCGGGCGTGACGTGGCCGGCCGTGCCCCCACCGGATCGGGCAAGACCCTCGCTTTCGGGCTCCCTGTGCTGACCCGGCTGGCGAGAGGGAAGAGTCGTCGCCCTCGAGGCCTGATCCTGTCTCCGACCCGAGAACTGGCCGAGCAGATCGTCACCGAGTTGCAGCCCCTGGCCAAGTCCGTTGGTCGGTCGATCGCCGCGGTGTACGGCGGGGTCTCCTACGGTCCACAACGCTCGCGTCTCCAGCAGGGTATCGACCTGCTGGTGGCTTGCCCGGGGCGTCTCGAGGACCTAATGGAGCAAGGAGTCGTCGATCTGCGTGATGTCGACCTGGTCGTCGTCGACGAGGCCGATCGGATGGCGGACATGGGGTTCCTCCCAGCTGTGAGGCGCATCCTCGACACGACCGCTTCCAGCCGTCAGACCATCTTGTTTTCGGCCACCCTCGACGGCGACGTGGCCACTCTGACCGCGCGATATCAGCGGGACCCGGTGCGTCCGCATTCCGATGTCCAGGAGGACGCGGCCGGCGACGTCGAGCATCACTTCTGGAAAGTGGCCCGCGGTGATCGGGCGGCCCATGTCGCCGAGGTGGCTGCCGTCAACGGACGATCGATCATCTTCACCCGAACCAGGCACGGCGCCGATCGGCTAGCCCGGCAGCTGGGTCATCTGGGGGTGGGAGCTGTTTCCTTGCATGGCGGGCGATCACAACAGCAACGCAATCGTGCCCTGAAGGATTTCATGACCGGACGGGCCCAGGCACTCGTTGCCACCGACGTGGCGGCCCGCGGGATCCACGTCGATGGTGTCGCCAGCGTCATCCACTACGACCCGCCGGAGGACGAGAAGGCATACCTCCATCGCTCCGGACGAACCGCAAGAGCCGGCGCCAGCGGCATCGTCGTCTCTCTCCTCGACGACGGCCAGGTCAAGGCGGCCCGCCGGATCCAAAATGCTCTCGGCATCGATTCTCGAGTGGTCGATCGCCCGGCACCACGCCCGGAATCGGGGCACCCAGCCCCGATCGAACGACGGCCTGAGCCGGCCGGGCCCGCACGCCCGGGTGGATCGATCTATGTCGGGAACCTCCCTTTCAGTGTCACTGCGCCCGATTTGGAGCGCATGTTCGGCAAGTTCGGGAAGGTGCACTCGGCCACGGTCGTCACCCACCGAGACTCGCGGAAATCCAGGGGATTCGGCTTCGTCGAGATGCCACATACCGCCACCAAGGCAGCGATCTCCGGTCTGAACGGTTCGAGCGTGGCGGGTCGTCAACTGAAGGTCAGGGCCGCCCGAAACGAGGGTCACCCGTCCCTAACCTGACCAGGTGACAGCTATTACGGCAGTCAAGCCGTGGAAGCTCATCATGATCGGCGTCGCCGCCGGTCTCCTCTCCGGTGGCTTCGGAGTGGGTGGCGGGATGGTGCTGGTGCCTCTGCTCATCGCAGTGGGAATGGACCGGCATCGCGCCCATGCCACGTCGTTGGCCAGCATCTTCCCGATCGCAGTCGCCGGAGCCGCGGTCTTTGCCCTGTCTGGGGAGGTCGACATCGGCCTCGGGGTCGCAGTCGGGATCGGTGGCGTCGTGGGCTCGATCCTCGGCGCCTCGGTCATGAATCGGATGAGTACCCGCTCGCTCAGCATCTTCTTCGGCCTGCTCTTGTTGGCGGTTGGAATCCGGATGATCTTCAGTAGCGATCCATTACCGGCAACCAGCGGGTTCGACGAGATGACGTTTACGCTCGTTGCCTTGGGGATCGGGCTTGTTGCGGGTTTCTTCGCCGGCGTGGCCGGCGTGGGTGGGGGCATCATCATCGTGCCGGCCACGGTCCTCCTGCTCGGATTCACCCAGCACGAGGCTCAGGGCACTTCCCTCCTCGCCATCATCCTCACCTCGATCGCCGCCACGGTGATCAATCGGAAGAACCGACGGGTCAGTCTCCGGGACGCGGTCGTCGTCGGAGGAGCGGGGGCGGTCGCCTCGGTGTTCGCCTCGCAAGTAGCTCTCGGGGTCGACGGTCGGGTGCTCGCGGTGCTCTTCGGTGTGCTCGCCGTCGGCATTGCCGTCCGCACGCTGTACCAGGCCTACCAGACGGAGCCTCAGCCGGCTTAGCCGATGGTCACACCGCGAGTGCGCATCTCCTCGATGGCGCGCCCGCCGTCGCCGGGCTCGAGATCGACGGCGGCGCTGGCGTCCGGTATCACGGACGTCGCGTAATCCTCAGCCGCATCTAGGGCGGTTTCTTTGACACACCAGTCGAGAGCCAGACCGACGACCACAACCCGCTCGATGCCACGCTCATCGAGCATCCCGCGCAGCGCAGTCGGCGTCTCTTTCCCGGTCACCGGGTCGCGCATGGTGAATCCGGAATAGCCGTCTTCGCCGTTGGCCCCGTTCTGGACGATCGGCCCCGACAACTCGAGCCCGGGGTGAAATTCGGCTCCCCAGGTGCCCTGCACACAATGCACCGGCCAGATGCCCCCGTCCTTCTCGAAGTGCGGTGTGGACTCGGGGTGCCAGTCCTGGGTGTAGACGACGAAAGCCCCGGCGGACAGGGCGCGCATCACCTCGATGTTGACCCGGGGGACCACTGCATCGCCACCCTCGACGAAGAGATTGCCCTTGGGGTCGGCGAAGTCGTTCTGGACGTCGACCACCACCAGTGCGGTGCTGGAGTCGTAGCTGATCACAGACGAGAGGCTACAAGCGAGCAATAGGCTTGGGCGGATGGGAATATCCCGGGGCGCCCTGCTCACGGACCAGTACCAGTTGACCATGGCCCAGCTCTATTTCCGTAATGGGCTGCACGAGCGTGACGCCCGATTCGAGCACTTCTTCCGGAGATATCCGGACTACGGGGAGCACGAGGCCGGATACGCGATCAATGCCGGTTGGGGCTGGCTGGGGCGCTGGGCCGAGCGAGCCCGGTTCGGCGAGGAGGAACGGGAGGCCCTGCGCGGGCACCGAGCCCAAGGCCATCGTCTCTTTGACGAAGATTTCATCGAGTGGCTGGGTGGGCTGAGTTGGGATGCACTGCGGTACGAGTCGCTCCCCGAGGGTCGGGTCGCTCATGCCAACGTTCCCCTCACGGTCGCCGAGGGGCCCCTAGCTGTGGGGCAGATCCTCGAGACTTCGCTCCTCAATCACCTCAACTTCCACACGCTCATCGCCACCAAGGCCTCGAGAATGGTGGAGGCGACAAGGGGCGGTGCCGTCCTCGAGTTCGGTCTGCGACGGGCCCCGGACGAAGGCGGCATCGCAGCGACGAGAGCCGCCCTGATCGGTGGCGCCCACGCCTCATCGAACGTCGGGATCTCCCATGAGATGGGGGTCCTGCCCCAGGGCACCCATTCCCACTCGATGGTCCAGGTGTTCATGTCGCTCGGGGAGGGCGAATTGGGCGCTTTTCGCGGATATGCCGAGATGTACCCCGACGAATGCACCCTTCTTGTCGACACGATCGACACCCTCGAGTCCGGCATGCCCAATGCGATCACGGTCTTCGAGGAATTGCGGGCCAGAGGTCATCGCCCGGTCGGGGTCCGCCTCGACTCGGGTGACCTGGCCCACCTCGCGGTGCAGGCATCACAGATGCTTGACAAGGCTGGCTTCGAAGAAGTGCACATCGTGCTCTCCAGCAGCCTCGATGAGCTGACGATCGTCCAGATCCTGTCCCAGATCGCAGACGAAGCGCCCCGTTATGGCGCCGACGCCGACCGGGTGATCCGTCGTCTCCTCTATGGGGTCGGCACCAAGATGGCCACCTCGGATGGCCGTCCCTACCTCGACGGTGTGTACAAACTCGTTGCCATCGCCGACGGTGAGCGATGGCAACCGGCGATCAAGGTCTCGGACACAGCGGCCAAGATCGTCAACCCCGGGCGTAAACGGGTGCATCGCCTCTACGACGAGCGAGGTCTCGCCACCGTGGATCTGATGTCACTGGAGGACGAGCCCCTCGACTACCCGCTCGAGATCCGTCATCACCACGAGCACGGAGTGGCACGCACACTCCTCCAATCCCGGGTCTCTTCGACCGAGGAGCTGCTCGAGACGACGACGCTCGAAGCTCCGCTCGATGATGCCTCCGTGGTTGCAGAAGCGAGGAAGCGCCGCATCTCCGACCTGGAGCGTCTCGACCCTGGAGTGAAGCGCCTGGTCAACCCGCACGTGTATCACGTGTCAGTCACCAGGCGCCTCGCCGAGCTCAAGGCCCGGCTCATCGAGGAAACGACCTAAAGCGTCGGTTCCTGGGGGTCGGAGGGGTACGGACCTTCCGAGGTGGGGAGGGGGGCCATTGCGTCCTCCTCTGACCGCCTGGCGAACACCGGGACCAGCACCGCGATCCCGATGACCAGGAGGATCACCGGCCAGAACCAGGATCCCAGCGAGGTCACCGCGTCGATCAGGTCCACCGGCGTCTGTGGGATGAGGAACGCGAGGCCCAGCAGGGTGATGATCACCCCCGAGATGAATGAGATCGTGTCGAATCTGTGTGATTTCATGGCTCGATTCCTTTCAGCGCCCGACCAGTTGGATGTCGATGTTCCCCAGATCGACTGAAGCATCTAGGACCACCGTCCCCGCAGGGCCGGGGTTGTCGAACTGGAGGTTCGGTCCGCCCAGACCTGACGATTCCCGGCCGAAGGCGCCGACATGGCCCACATCGACCGAGGCCTCACCTTGAATACCGACCCCGGGCGGGATCCAGATCTCAATGTTGCCGGCATCGACGGCGACGGTCAGATCGACGACCTCACCGTCCCAGGGGAGATCAGTCAGGTCGATGACCAGGTTTCCGACATCCTGTGAGTAGGTGTCTTCGAGTTCGGTGAAGCTGTCCGGCGAGTAGGTTCGGTCGAACTCATCGGTGTTCCAGTTGTACTCGAATGCCGGAGAGAAGAGGAGCGTCGGCACCATGAGGACGCCAAGAAGGATCAGCCATCGCGCACGCCCGATGAAACCGCCGACGATCAGGCCGATCCCCAGAATCGTGACCGCTAGCGCCATGTAGTGCCGTGGCTGAGCCTCGATGGGGACACCCGGGAGGTTGTCCAGCAGGGCGAGCACGCCGAGGGCGACCAGCATCACTCCGATAGTGATACGACCTAGATATGAGGTCTCCTTGGGCTTGGCCGCCGCTGGAGGCGGGCTTGGTGGGGTAGGGGTCGGCGTCGGCGGCACCCCTCCGCCCGTCGACGATGGCCCGGCAGGGGTCACCGATTCGGTCACCGCGGGGAGAGCGGTCTCAGTGGTTGTCATTTGTTGAACTCCCTCCTGTTCGTCGTCCTCTTTGTGTGACACCAGGCGCGGGAGATCGCCCGTGTAGAGGAGGACGCCCACCACGAGCAGCCCAACTGCCCAGATGACGCCTCCGGAGAGGAAGGTGAAATTGTCGAGGAGGATCAGGACGGCCAGGAAGACCAGCCCGATCCCGATCCAGGATCTCGAGGTCGAGGCGCCCGCAAAGAAGCGCTGAGCAGGCGTCTCCGCCTCGTCGTCTGATCGGATGAGAAACCATCCGGCGGCGTATGAGGCCAACCCCAGCCCACCGGCAAAGGTGAGGACGGCGAAGCCGATCCTGATCAGCACCACGGGCAGGCCAAGTCGATTGGCCAAGCCCTGGGCGACGCCGGCGACGATCCGGCCCTCTCGGGGGCGGACCAGCTCTCGGGCGTATACCCGGGGCTCGGGTGCCTCGGCCGTTGTGTTGCTCTGTTCCATACCCTGATTCGACCGATCCGGCTCAGGATCTTCAATCGGGGACGACCCTGAGCCGACCCCTAGTGTCTCAGGGATGTCCCTTATTGAGGTTGATGGCGCCCGAGGCGATCATCTCATGGTGAATCCGGTGCGAAATCTCACCTTCAGGCGGCGCAGCGCGAACCGTGTCGTGGCCGGCGTGGCCGGGGGCCTGGCAGACACGCTGGGCATCAGTGACGCATTCGTGCGTGCCGCTTTCGTGACCCTGAGCATGGTCTGGGGGCTGGGTGTCCTCGTCTACCTCGGGATGTGGCTGATGGAACTGGACCGGGTGGAGGACATCGATCCAGACCCGGTCACGCCACAGCAGGCCGTTGGCCTAGGCATCGGGTTCGCCGGCCTCCTGCTCCTTCTAGCTGCCTTCGGCTGGTGGCCCTCCAATGTGCTTGTGCTCACGGTTGGTGCCCTGTCCTTCGGCACCGCCGCCCTCACCGACCGGAACATGCAGGGCCCTCTCGCCGCCCTGGTCGACCCGACCGTGGAGCGCCCCGGGAGGCTCCGCATGCTGGTCGGGATCGGGCTGTTGATCGGCGGTCTCGCAGTGTTCGCGGCGAACGTCGGGCCTATCTATGAGATCGGCCCGGTGGTACTGGCGGTAGCCCTGACCGGGATCGGGATCCTGGTCGCATTCGGGCCATGGGTCACGAGGCTGGCGCGTGATCTCGGGACCGAGCGGCGGGAGAGGATTCGCCAGGAGGAGCGGGCAGAGCTGGCCGCCCATCTCCATGACTCTGTGTTGCAGACGCTTGCTCTGATCCAGCGCTCCGACGACCCCGCCCGAATGTCGATCCTCGCCCGTCATCAGGAGGCAGAGCTACGCGACTGGCTGTACGGGAATGCCCCGTTGGACGGCGCCGACCTCCTGTCCACCGCCCTGCGGGCCTCGGCCCGAAGGATCGAGGCCGATCATCAGGTGCCGATCGATGTCGTGGTTGTCGGTGATCATCCCATCGACGAGGGCACCCGGGCGCTTCTGGGGGCCGCCAACGAGGCGATGGTCAATGCAGCCAAGCACTCTGGCGCCGACCGGGTGTCGCTCTACTTCGAGGCCGAGGAGGATGGATTGGTGGTCTACGTGACCGACCAAGGGAAAGGCTTCGAGACATCGGAGGTGGCGGGGGACCGACGAGGGATCACCGAGTCGATCCGGGCCAGGGTCGAGCGCGTCGGGGGAGAGGTGGAGATAGAGAGCGAACCGGGTGAGGGCACCGAGGTCGTCATCAGGATGCCGCTGGGGGTCAGATGAGAACCAAGGTCTACCTGGTGGACGACCACAGACTGTTCCTGGCCGGGGTGAAGGCAGAGCTTTCGGAGGAGTTCGCCATCGTTGGCTCTGCCTACGACGTCGACACCGCCATCGAGGAGGTTCGTGGGCTCGAGCCCGACGTGGTGCTGATCGACGTCCACATGCCCGACGGCGGCGGGATCGCGGTCGTCGAAGGGGTGGCCGAGACCAACCCGGAAGTGAAGTTCCTCGCTCTGTCCGTCTCCGATCAGGCCGAGGACGTCATCGCCATGATCAGAGCCGGGGCACGAGGCTATGTGACCAAGACCATCGAGCCCGCAGAGCTGGCTGATGCCGTGCGGCGGATCGACGCCGGGGACGCGGTGTTCTCGCCCCGTCTCGCCGGATTCGTCCTCGATGCCTTCGCTGGGGTGATGCCGACCGATGAGGATCCCGAGCTCGACCAGCTGACCTCCAGGGAGAAGGACGTCCTTCGCCTGATCGCAAGGGGGTTCGCCTACAAACAGGTCGCCCGCAAGCTCAACATCTCGATCAAGACAGTGGAGACCCACGTCTCCTCGGTCCTGCGAAAGCTCCAGCTCTCCAATCGTCACGAGCTCGCCAGATGGGCATCGAAGAGGAGGATCGTTTGACAGGGCTTGAACAATCCGTTCGACGTTTTAGTTCTAGGAGACAGGCTCGACCGGAGGGCGAGTGGTGGCCTCGACTACCGCCAGCGCGACGAGGCCTCCGATGCGGAGGGTCGGAGCATCGGGATCGGTGACCGGGCGGGTCAGGTCCTCGAAACGTCCCGCAGTGACCGCCCCGTCGAACACGACTCTCCACCCTGGCGGAACCACCAGGCTCAGACCGCCGAACAACACGAGAATGTCCAGGTAGACCCCTGTCGGCGCCGGAACCACTCGACGCATGTCGAGTGACGTTCCGGCAAACGCAGAAGTGATCTTGCCGCCGAAGAACGGGTCGGCCGCCGAGATCAGGTTCTGCCCACCGAAGATGTTGACGAGATCGATCTCCTCGGTGTTCTCCGAGGCGTGAGATTCGAGCATGAACTTGGCCGCCAGCGCTGCCCCTAGGGTCACGACCAGGAAGAAGCGAACGACTTTGAAGATGAACGAGAACACGCTTCTACATTACGTGGCGAGGCGCTCGCCGGCTTCCACGGAGAGTCCAAGACGATTGGCTTGGGGAGCCAGCGGGCAAGACCACCGGTCGGAGTGGACACACGAAGGGTGGTAGGCGTAGTTGAAGTCGAGGACGATCTCCTCGCCGCTGTGGCCGAGATAAGCCCCCTTGACCGAGTCGAGCAGATATCGGCCCCCGCCGTAGGTCGATTCGCCGTTAGTCGCATCCTTGAATGGGAGGAACAGACCGCCTCCATAGGCATCGAGCCAGAGAAGCTCGAGCGTGCATTTGGCGCCGGCTAGGTCGAAATCCACCTCGCCGATCTTGACGAACCGGGTCGATCCTTCGCCGGAATGACCGAGGAGGGCGGCATCATCGCCGGTGGACCTGAAACGCCCTATGGTCCGCCATCGGGGGTCATGATCGAAGTAGGGGAGGCCGCGGAACGATTCCCTGTCCTCGAGCGCTGACTGGGGATGGCTGCCGAAGAGAACGTCGCGTGCCGCCACCCATTCCTCCCATGGCCTCGAACCGGGACCCCCTTCCCGCACCCGGCGGTACATGTCGAAGACCTGCAACCGGTAGTCCCAGAGGTCGAGCGTCTCGCTGATCTCGTCCAAGCTAGGGGTCTTCTCGTAATTGCCTTGACGGATGGCCTCGAGCCAGCCAATCTTGGGCGGTCGAAATGAGGCAGGTAACTATGGAGCCGCGGAGAACGAACCCAACTGGAACCCCAGGGCTGTTCGACGCGCCCATTTCCGCTGCAATTGGCAGCGTGCCGAACACCCGTAGGCGGCCTCTAGTCACATGATGTGACATCCAGCAATTGTCTGTTGTGAGGCCGCCGGAAACCCGGCGGTTTTTCTTTTCCGCCTCCAATACGACGAAAGATTCGACGAGTGAACACACAACTGAGACAACTGCAGGACCTCGGGCGATGTAGCAACGAGGGCAGTCACGAGCTCTTCTTCTCGGAGAAGCCCGCAGAGCTGGCCGCGGCTCAGCGAATCTGCGGCGGCTGCCCGGTCCGAGTGACGTGCCTCGAGGTCGCGCTACGAGACGGTCACGAATGGGGGGTATGGGGCGGCGTCATCTTCTGGGACGGCCAGCCATATCACCGCCGTCGGACCCGGGGTCGCCCCCGTCGGTCCGAGTCGGGTCTGCCCATCGAGGCAGACACCGGGGAGCTCTGGGAGCAGGTGAAGTCTGCCTAGGAGACTGCCAGCTCCCGGAGACCTCCGGGAGTGGACGGGTGACGCATCTTGGCCAGGGCTTTGGCCTCGATCTGACGGATGCGCTCCCGAGTCACGTTGAAATGACGGCCGACCTCGTCGAGGGTGGCGGGCTCCTGGTTGCCCAGGCCGTAACGCATCTCGATGATGGTTCGCTCCCGCTCGTTGAGACGCTCCAAGACGAACTGGAGATTCTCGATGTTCAGCTTGGAGGCGATCAGCTCGAAGGGGGCGGCGGCTTCGAGATCTTCGATGAAGTCGCCGAGCATGGCGTTGTCATCGCCAACAGGCTCGAAGATCGACACCGGCTCCGGCGCCACTTTCCTCGCCTCACGGATCTTCTCCACTGTCAGACCTGACTCCTCGGAGAGCTCGTCGTCGGTGGGTTTGCGCCCGAGACGCTTGGTCAGATTGGCTTCGGACGACTGCATCTGGCTGATGGTGTCCATCATGTGCACCGGCACCCGGATCGTCCGGCTCTTGTCGGCGATGGCCCGAGTGATTGCCTGACGGATCCACCATGTGGCATAGGTGGAGAACTTGAAGCCCTTGCGGTACTCGAACTTCTCGACCGCCCTGATGAGACCGAGGTTGCCTTCCTGAACCAGGTCGAGGAAGGGGAGGCGAGCATGCCCGTAACGCTTGGCGATGGAGACGACCAGTCTCAGATTGGACCGGATGAAGGTCTGGCGGGCTTCCTCGCCGGCACGGACCATCTGGGCCAGCTGGCGACGTTTTGCTTGGTCCTTCTCCGATTCCAGCGCGAGGTCGGCCTTGCGGCCGGTCTCGATGGCCTTGGCCAGACGGACCTCGTCCTCGGCGGTGAGCAGCGTGTACGAGCCGATTCCGTCCAGGTACTGGCGGATCGCCTCGTCACTTACTTCACGTTCGATGGAGCTGCTTCTACCCATGCCTTGGCCTCCAGCCAGGGTAGGAACAGCCCTGGCCACTATTAGGGATTGTCGAAGGATGTATCGGCAGTTATCCCCAGAATGTTGAATGGGCTGACCGAATCATTTCTCGTAGGATGGTCAGGTCCCACCAACGTCCTGATGCGTTCGCGGGCGTTTAGCTCAGTTGGTTAGAGCACTGGCTTTACAAGCCAGGAGTCGGGGGTTCGAGTCCCTCAACGCCCACCTTCAGTCCCGATACGCCGAATAGTGGATCTCCACCAGGTCCTCGCGGCCAGTCAGTTGCTCCGGCACCTCGGTCTAGGAATTGATCGGCTCGACGGTGACGTGGAGCCTTTTCGATCGCCGTCGTAGCTTGTCCCGTCAGCGGACGAGGAATCCCGACCCGAGCTGGTCGGTCGGGTCCAGCCAAAGCTCGGTCCGGCCGGTGATGAATGCAGTCCCGTTGACCTCCGGGATCACCGCGGGCCTACCGCCGAACTCGGTCGTCTCCGCGACCCAACAGGTGAAAGTGCTGCCCAGGATGCTCTCGATTGTGATCGCCTCACCGACGGCGATCTCGTCCCGGGCGTGGTGGATGGCCAGACGGCCGCTGACTCCTGTGCCAGTAGGGGAGCGGTCGACTTCGCCGTCAGCGAAGACACAGACGTTGCGGGAGTGATGGGTGGATTCCTGGGCCGGGCCGATGAAGATCACACCGTAGAGAAAGCCCAACTCGGTCTCGGTCGGGTGGGCAATAGGCCCGGAGTCGACCACAGCCAGTTTGATGGCACGACCAGTCTCGATCAGGGCCGGCGCTCCGGCAAGGTCGAGGGAGAGACCTAGATCATTGGCTCTCACGTAGGCATAGAAGCCCCCTCCGAAGGCAAGGTCGTATCGGATTGTCCCCAGCTTTGGCACCACGACGACTTGGTCGAGGGCACTGACGAACGACGGCACATTCCGGAAGGTCACAGTCTCCACCACACCGGCCGAGACCCTTGCCCTGGCCTCGACCTGACCGGCAGGGGTGTCGATTCGGATGGTCGTCTCCGGCTCCTCGACGGTCAGGATCCCGGTGTCGAGCACCACCTTGGTGAGGGCGACGATCCCGTGACCGCACATCGTCGAGAAGCCCTCGTTGTGAAGGAAAAGCACGGACATATCGCTCGATGGCTCCACAGGCGGTCCGACAAAGGCGCCGTACATGTCGGCGTGGCCCCTCGGCTCCCACATCAGGGCGCGTCTCAGATGATCGTGATGAGCTTGGGCAAACCGGCGACGCTCCAGCATCGTCGAGCCCTCGATGATCGGGCCACCCTGGACGACGACTCGGAACGGCTCCCCTCCGGTGTGGGAATCGATGGCCACCATCCGCCCCCAGTCCGATGGCGGCTCCCAACCCAGCGGCGCTTTCAGGTCCAAGGCAGCGAGGATAGGAGAGGGAATAGAGCCCCGCCCCGCCACTACCCTGCCGTGCCGAATGGAGATAACGAGTCTTGCTGACCTGCTCGACGTCCAAGACCTGGATTCACAGATCGATCGTCTCCTCGAAAAGCGGCAGTCCCTCCCCGAGCTGGCGGCATACAAGGGAGCCCACGAGCACGAACAGGAGCTCGTCGGGGAGCTCGAGATCGCCGCCGGGGAGTTGAAGACTCTCGAGCTTGAATTCGACAAGTCCGAGGGGGAGCTTCAGATCCTCGAGTCCAAGCTGAAAGAGCATGAGACCAGGCTCTTCGCGGGCGGCATGAGCGGAAGAGAGACCGAGCACATGCGACTCGAGGTTCAGAGCCTCCATGGCCAGAGAGAGGCACTTGAGGAGCGTGTCCTCACGATGCTGGAGCGCCTCGACCCGGCGCGGGAGCTGGTGGCAGACCTCGAGGCTCGTCGTGAGGAGATCTCACGGGAAAAGGCCGGTTTCGAGGCGACCATCAAGTCGGAGTGGAAGCAGATCGATGCCGAGCTGGCGCGCAAGGAGGAGCGCAAGGCCGAGGCTATGGCTCCGGTGCCGGGTGATTTGGTGGAGTTGTACGAGACACTCCGTCGCTCCAAGGATGGGGTGGCCATCGGGCGTTTCGAGCACGGGGTGTGCGGGGGCTGTCACATGACATTGTCACCTGCGGAGCAAATCGAGACGTTCGCAGTCGATTTACCCCGATGTGTCCACTGCCGACGGATCCTCGTCGCCTGAGTCATGTTCTTTTGGCACATGGGGGCGACCCTCTGGTTGTTCCGATGGATCTTCCGCGATCCGAAAGTGGACGTGAGATTCCTTCTTCTCGGTGCGATCCTCCCCGATCTGGTCGACCTGTTCTTGGGCACCGTGCTGATGGGCGGCCGACTCGCCGCGGCCGAGTTGTGGTTCCACACGCTGCTGGCACCAACTATCTACATGGGTGCGGTCCTGCTTCTCACCAGGAGGGGCCGACGCCGGCGCGCCTTCATGGCGCTCGGTGTGGGCTGGCTCTTCCATATCCTCCTCGATGGGATGTGGACCAACCCAGAAGTCCTGTTCTGGCCGTTCTTTGGCTGGGGGATGCCGACGGGAACCCCGCCGTTCTGGCCCCAGGCGTGGGAGCGGGCCATGGATGACCCGTGGAGGTGGATCCTCGAAGCGATCGGCCTCGGCTACCTGATCTGGCTCTGGTTCGCCACCGGGCTCAATCGAAAGGATCGACGCGACGGTCTGTGGCGGACCGGGCGCATCCCCGATCTGGTGGACCAAGATGCGTAGGGCCATGTCGACGATGATGGTGGCTGCCCTCGCCGCCTGTTCGGGTGGGGCCAATGCGAATACCACGGTGACCATCGGTGAAGGCGCGGAGGGTCCGGTGGCCGCGGTCGAGGAGCTGCGCTCCCATCTCGCCGCCGGAGACTTCGCAGCAGCCGGGTCCCTCGCGGTCCCCGGTCATGCGGTGCTGGCTTCTCTCGCCGAAGGAGCTACTCCCTCGGTGGTCGCCGAATCGCTCGAGGACGGGGGCGGTGAGGTCTCCGCCAACTTCTGGAACGGTTTTGCCCAAGGCGTCGGCGAGGCCTTCGCCGGGGAGGTCACGGTCGAAGACCTGGGCACGACCAGTGAGGACGGAGTCGAGTTCTTCGTCGTCGGAGTCACACCCGACGGAGGGGCTCAGCGGCACATCGTCACCCGAGACGTCGATGGGCAGCGCATCGATCTCTTCGCCACATTCGGCGCCGGGCTCGCCGGGGGGATGATCCAACCGGTCGAGTCGCTGCTCACATCCTCGAGCGACGACTCGAGGGCGATCCTCTCCGCCCTTCAGGACGTGGTTCCTTCGCTGCTGGTGGCGGCAAGTGACGAGAGTCTGTCCCCGGAGTCAGTCCAGGACATCCTCCAACTCGTGGAGCTGATCACACGGGTCGGTTGAAGGCTCTGATTGCCGGCCGACTTTGCCCTCGGCGACCCTCAGACACCGGGGTGTCCCAGGTCTTGACCGGCTGATCAGCCTCGGGCAAACAGACGCCGGTCGGCCGGGGCTTCCGCCGCGTCAGACATTTTGCGAGGCTCTCAGGACGGGTAGAACTTCACTGCCCAGCATCTCGATCAAGGCAGGCTGTTGGAGGGCGGCCATCTGGAAGGCGACCATATCGGCCCCGAGATCGCGCACCAGTGGCTGGTAGACCTCGATGATCTCCTCGGCGGAGCGGACCCGTGAGTAGCGGTCGAGGATCTCCTCCCGTGGCATGGCATCGGCCATCTCTCTGAGTTCGGCCGGGTCGACCGCCTCGAGCCGTCCCGGCGCCCGCAGACCACGCCACGGGTAGATGGCCTTCCAAGCCTCCTCGTCGTCGTCGGCGAAGATCGACCAGCGCGTGGCGAGAACGATCGGGTCGGGCCGACCTCGGCCCTTGGCGGCGTTTCTCAGCGGCTCCACCACCTTCTCGACGGTCTCGGCCGGGTCCTTCACCGAGGTGATGACGCCTTGGGCGAGCTCGCCGGCCAGTGTGGCGGACTTCGGCCCACCGGCGGCGAGGAGGATGGGGACAGGACCCGAGGGAGGCGAGTAGAGACGGGCCCGGTCGGTCCGGTAGAAAGTGCCCTCGTAGGTCAATTTCTCACCGTCGAGGAGACGGCGCATGATCTCCAGTGCCTCGGTCATACGGGCGTTCCGCTCGGGATAGGCGGGAAACTCGTAGCCGAGGGGCCCTTCGTTGATGTTCTCGCCGGTACCGACACCGAGGGTGAACCGCCCGCCAGAGAGACGGTCGAGTGTGGCGGCCGCCTGGGCGACGACACCAGGATGAAATCGGAACAAGGGCGTGGTGACTCCGGTGATCAGCTCGACACGCTCGGTGGCGTGGGCCATCGCCCCGATCGTGGAGAAGGCGAAGCCGGCAGCGGACTCATCGTCAACCCAGGGATGGAAGTGCTCTGACACCACCACGGCATCGAATCCCGCCGCTTCGGCCTGAACCGCTTGCTCGACCAGCTGCTCCGGGTGCCACTGCTCATGGCCGCAGAAGTAGGCGAATCTGGTCAAGCGGGTCCTTTCGTGCGAGACCCCTGGATCTTGCCAGGTCTATTGGTAGGAGACGAAGACGGGAACCGGCGAGTGGTTGATCGTGTAGGCGGGGGAGGCGGTCTCGGGGGAGTCCTCGTCGTAGAAGTTCTTCCAGCCCCACCTCCAGTGTGCTCCCTCGGTGCCAGCCGTGAGGAACGCATAGGTCTCGTCCTTGGTGGCGATCGGGCCCTGGCCGTCCATCTGGATCACCATCTGCAGCTCCGGTCGCTGCTTCAGTGTCTCCCTGTCCACGATCATGGTCGACTTGAACTGATGCACGATCAGCATCTTCTGGGGTAGCCCGTTCGCACTGACCAGATTGGCTAGCCAGTCGACCACCGTGTTGACCTCGGCCGCGTCGACATGGCCGATCTGTCGCAAGTGCACCTGGTCGGGGAGTAGCCGCCACTCCGGATCCAAGGCGAGCCCGACGAACGGGAGCTTGAGCAACTCCTCGTACTGCTGGGCCTGGGTGAGGAAATCTTCCCGGCCCGGCTGGAGGTCGAGGATGACGTACATCCCGTTGTCCTGGGCGACCTGAATCCAGGCGGCGAGGCTTTCGGGTGAGGACTCCTCGCTGTAGTCACCATCGGTGGGCCCGGCCGCGGCGATGCTGGCGATGATCTCGAAGGTGGGGATCACCTGGCTCCCGTCAGCCGCGTACTCGGCAAGCAGAGGCTGCATTCGGGCCAAGGTCTCAGCGGGGCCTTGCTCCCCGAGGGCACCGAGCCCTGTCGCCACCGGATGCCCATAGAACGCGACATAGCGCCGGGGCTGTGTCGGCGGGAAGATCTGAAATCCGCCTCCAGGGACCTGGACCCCTCTCATCAGAGTGTCGATCTCCCAATTCGAGGCCGTCGGCTCGGCGCCCACGAATCGGACAGCGCTCACCGGTCGCCCTGCCAATGCCGGCCCGATCTGGGGGTAACCGAGCACGTTGGCCGGGTCATAAGGGACGACCGAGGCGCCGACCGCCCGACCGGTGGCCGATGCGGAGAGGATCGAAGCCGGCTGGCCGACGGGGACCATCCAAACGAACTCGGATCCGGACGGGGCGGAGAGACCGTCGATCACCGCAGTCGGGTCGATGACCGGGGCGTCCGTGGTGGTCGGGGTGTGAGCTGCCGCCTGGGAGATGGCGACTCGATCCCGACCGTTAACGGCACCGACGGTCTCCACGATCGTTGCTGCGTCCACCGGCGTGGGCAGCGCAACGCCGACGGACACCTTGAGAGCCGCCCGGGCCAGATGAGCCGCTTCTACTGCGTTCGATCTGATCAACTCGGCCTCTGGCGGCAGGGTCACGCCGGTCGGTCCGATGACATGAACCCGGCGTGGGTCCAAACGGACCAGCTCTGCCTCGAGCTGGGGGTGGGGGTGAAGGAGAGGCCCGCCTAGGGCGGCGGCGAGCTGAGCCGCGGCTGCCAGCTCGTTCAGGTCGACTTCGGCGACGACAACCACGTCGTTGGCACAAGGGAATATCTCCGCCGAGAGTGTCAAGGCGTCGCCGGCCAGCGAGCCAGTTGCAACAGGGGTCGTCGCTCCACCAATCGGGATGCATTCCCGTGGGAGCGGCTCGGTGAC
Source organism: uncultured Acidobacteriota bacterium (assembly GCA_963837055.1). Classification (GTDB taxonomy): domain Bacteria; phylum Actinomycetota; class Acidimicrobiia; order Spongiisociales; family ZC4RG35; genus JARDZU01. The sequence continues at coordinate 29,480 of CAWILU010000001.1, forward strand.
TGCGGGCTCGGTCGACGGAGGTGACGTCGACGGGTTGATCCCGCCGGTGGCGGTGGTCGCGACCGGCGTCTCGCCGACCACGACACTGCACGCCGCCAGGGCCAGGGCGCATAGGAGCAGACGAAATACGTGTTTCATGGGGAGGGGACCTGCGTCAGGGTACCGGCAGCCCCGTTCAAGTTCGGCGATACGCCTTCCAGACCAGGCCGAGGGCGACGAGTGTCATGCCAATGACCCAGACGCTCGGGGGCACGAAGAACCCGAGAAAGGTGCACGAAATCAGCCCCAACCAAGCAGTCCCGCGCCGGGGGTCGATTGCGATCGCTGAGAGGTTTGTGATCCCGTAGTAGAGGAGAACGGTGAATGCAGAGAAGCTCCAGGCGATCGACAGATCGCCGAGCAGGACGATGAGCAAGACGCCAAGGGCACTGATCGCGACCGCCGTCGACGGGTTCGATCGATGATCCAGTCTGGAAAGCGCTGCCGGCATGTCGTTGCGGCGACCCATTGCCAGCCATACTCGGGATAGACCGAGGATCAGGTTGAGAACGGCGCCGAGCATCGCCGCCACACCGCCGATCACGACCACTCTCGAGTAGGGCTGGGTCACGAGATCGACCAGGGTCGCACCGGCTCCCCAGTGCTCATTCCCGAGGGCTCTCCCTCCGATCGCCACCAATTCGTACAGGCAGACGGCGGCGACCAGGGTCACCATCACTGCTCGGGGAATGACCGCCGCCGGTCGACGTACTTCCTCACCGAGGGTGGCAATTCTTCCGTAACCCGTGTAGGCGACGAAAAGGAAGGTGATCGCGGGGAGAAGATCGGGACGAATCGAGTCTGCATCGAGTGGCAACTGCGGTCCCGGATGGGTGAGACCGACGATGGCGAAGCCGACCAGAGTGCTCACCGTGACAGTGACGAGCACGACGTTGACCGCGATGGTCCGCTTCAGACCTGCCAGGACTAGCCCTGTCATCACCACCACAGCGACTCCCGCCGTGATGCGGGGGTCCCACGGCGCATCGATGAATAGGGCGACTCCAAGGGCAGCCGCGCCCGCCGATGCGGTCTTGGCCAGGAGAAAGAGCCAGCCGGCCGTGAACCCCCATGATGGTCCGAGGGCGCGATATCCGTATTCGTAGGCCCCACCGGCCACAGGGAATCGTGCAGCGAGAAACGCTGATGAGAGACCATTGAAGACCGCTACCAGCCCGGCAATTGGGATGGCCACCAGCACTGCGTCCCCCCATTGACCTGAAGCCACCCCGATTGCGACGAAGGCACCGGTGCCGAGTATCGAGCCGAGCCCGGTGACGATCGCCCCGCCGAGGCCCATCTCACGCCGGAGGGTCTCGTGCATCAGAAGAGAGTCTCGGGCTCTGCTTTCTCCCGAAGCTCGGGCCCGTTGTTCTTCACCGAGTTCACCCTGTTCGAGACGGAGTGCTCCATGATGATGTCGGGATCGATGGGCTGAAGGAGACCGGCCACCACCTCGGGGTCGCGCAGGTCACGGTCGAGCCACGCATCCCACACGGCCGGGACGAGAGACACGGGCATTCGGTCATGAAGAGAGGAGACAGCCCCCTCGGCGCCTGTGGTGATGATGGAGCAGGTCCGGTGCCACACGTCGGTATCGGGGTCGAGTCTCGACGCCCAGATCCCGGCGAAGGCCATCGGATGGCCGTCGGCCCGGTAGACCCAGTGGGGAGTTCGGCCCAGTTCCTTCGGCTCCCACTCGTAGAAACCGTCGGCCGGTATCAGGCAGCGTCTTCTAGCGAATGACTCGCGGAACGCGGACGTAGTGGCCACGGACTCGGAGCGGGCGTTGATGTGGATCGATTTGGTGTCCTTGGCCCAATGCGGAACCAGCCCCCACGGCATCGAGCCCAACGACCGGACCCCGTCGCGTTCGGCAATGACGTAGACCGGGTCGGTGGGGGCGACGTTCCAGCTCGGTTCGAGACGCTCGGCCAGGACTTCGTCCACCCCGAAGTACTCGGCGTAGAAGTCCAGGTCACCGGTGATGGAGAACCGACCACACACAGGCTGAGATTAGGAGGGGCGCCGCCTATCAGCCCTCGGCCCGCAGGGTGTAGAGGGTCTCGAGGAGGTCGGCGAGGCTGGACGGGTCGGGGACGGTGACATTGGCCAGACTGGGGCCGAGACCGACGTGGACGCCGAGGTCGTCCGGCTCGAGCGCAGCAAATGCGGTCTCGTCGGTCACGTCGTCGCCCATGAACAGAACGCGATCTGCTCCGATCTCATTCTTGAGCCCGACCATGGCAATGCCCTTGTCCACCGAAGAGTCGGTCAACTCGATGATCTTCTTCCCGTCCATCAACTTCAGGCCCGGGATCAGCGCGGCCTGCCGGCGCAGATCGTTCACCGCGGACTCGGGATCCTCCACCTGCCGGTAGTGGAAGCCGACGGACCGGGTCTTGTGCTCGATCCGGGACCCCGGCGTAGCTCTGACGGTGTCTTCGACCAATTGCCGGGCCTGAGCCAGCACCGGAGACTCAGGCCCGGTGCCATCGCCAACGTCGGAGCCGTGCTCCCCGATGAGGATGAAGGATGGATGCTCGAACCGATCCAGGAGGTCGGACCTGCGGCGACCGCTGATCACCGCCACGGTGGTGCCATCGAGCCCGGCCAGGGCCTCCAGCGCCGCCTTGGATCGGGCAAGGGGAACTGCCAGATCAGGGTCCGCTACGATCTCGGCCAGAGTGCCGTCGAAGTCGCTGGCTACCAACAGCCGCCGGGTGGCGGCCAGCTCCTCGATCATCCCTTGATCGCCTCGATGTTCTGCTGCGCCCAGGAATGGACGTCCCACCGGCTCACTGCCCGCCGCAGCCTCGACATCCTGCGGGCCTGCTCCTCCGGGTCCATGAGTACCGCGTCGTAGAGAGCCACGGCCAGCCCATCCAGGTCGTAGGGGTTCACGATGAGAGCGTCGGTGAGTCGCTCTGCCGCGCCCGCAAACTCGCTGAGGATCATCGTCCCCTGGTTGTTGGTCCGGGTCGCCACGTATTCCAGGGCAACGAGGTTCATCCCGTCCCGGAGGGGGGTGACCACCATCACATCGGCGGCGAGGTAGGCGCCGACCAGGTTCTCGAACGAGTAATTCCGGTACAGATAATGAATCGGGGTCCAGGAGGCCCGGGCGAACCGGCCATTGATCCGACCCACCATCTCCTCGACCCGTCGCCTGATCGTTTGGTATTCACCGACGTCTTCCCTGCTCGGGACCGCGATCTGGACGAACGAGACCTTCCCGGCCAGCTCGGGATGGCGCTGCAACATGACCTCGAATGACCTCAGTCTCAGGTCGATGCCCTTGGTGTAGTCGAGCCGGTCCACGCCGAGGATCACGTGGTCAGGATCGCCGAGGTCGCTGCGGAGCCGCGCGGCCGCTGCCTGGGCATCGGGCGACGCCCCCGCCGCCCGGCTCTGGGCGACGTCGACAGAGATAGGCAGGGCCTGTGCCCTCACCAACCGCCCGTCGTACTCGAGGGCGGACGCGGGTCCTTGTGCGCCGGTGATCTCCCGGGCTGCCGCGGCGAAATTCAGCACGGCCCGTCGGGTTTGAAAACCGATGTAATCCGCTCCCAGCAGACCTTCGAGGACCTGTTTGCGCCAGGGGAGTCGCTCGAAGATGTCGACCGGGGGGAAGGGGATGTGGAGAAAGAACCCGATCCGCACCCCGGGTAGGCGGTTGCGCACCATGGCCGGCACGAGTTGGAGCTGGTAGTCGTGCACCCATATCCTCCCGTCAGGCCCGGAGGCGCGTGCCACGGCGCGGGCGAAACGCTCGTTCACCTCCTGATGGGGCCGCCACCAATGACGATGGAACTCGAGAGGTCGGATGGCGTCGTGGTAGAGCGGCCAAATCGTCCCGCTGCAGAAGCCGTCGTAGTGATTCTCGATCTCCGACTCGCTGAGGACCACCTGGCGGTTGCGTATCCCGGCTGCCGTGAAGGACTTGGTCTCCCCGCCGGGCGAGCCGTTCCACCCCACCCAGACGCCTCCATTCTCCCGAAGCACCGGAGCCAGAGCGGAAACGAGGCCGCCCGGGGAGGTCTGCCATTTGCCACTCTCCTCATCCCAGGCCACCGGGAGTCGATGCGCTGCTACGACGAGAGGGTTGCGCGCCCCATCCGGTTCCACGTCGATGACCATACCCGCCGGCCCAAACCTGCCGACTCGCGGGATTCGGCCCGTTGTCGGCTGGAGAATGGGAACATCGGGGACATGCTGGCCGCGTTGAACATCGCGGCGGTCGGCCTCGGTCTCGGTGCCGGGGGATTGGCTGCCACTGTCGTCGCCTTGATCCTGGGCGGGCTTCTCACCGTGATCGGGGTCGAAGGTGGAGCCGACATGGGCCTTGTCGCCGGGGTCGTGGCGGGTTTGGCGGTGGGGGGCTGGGTCGCGGGACGAATGGCCCGCCATTCCGAGCGGTTCCATGGCGCGGTGACCGGTCTCCTCCTCGCCGGTTTGATAGTTCTGGTAGCCAGGTTGGGGGGTAGTCCCGCACCCACGGTCTCGGTGGTCTGGTTGGCGCTGGTCGCTGCAGTCATCGCCGGTCTCAGCGGGTGGTTGGCCGGTCGACGAAAACGGACTGGCTCGTAGAATGACGAGGTGAGCCCGCCGGGCGACCGCGGTCGCAAGACCGAGGAAAGTCCGGACTCCACAGGGCAGGGTGCTGGGTAACTCCCAGGCGGGGTGACCCGACGGAAAGTGCAGCAGAGAGCAGACCGCCGATGGCCCGAGAGGGCACAGGCAAGGGTGAAACGGTGAGGTAAGAGCTCACCAGCGTCACAGGTGACTGTGACGGCTCGGCAAACCCCACCCGGAGCAAGGCCAAGCAGGGACGCCGACGGCCCGTCGATCGAGTCCCGGGTAGGCCGCACGAGCGCATCGGCAACGGTGCGCCCAGATGGATGGTCGTCCTCGACAGAATCCGGCTTACAGGCGGGCTCACCACGTCAAACCCCCTCTAACCAGGGGGTTTGACCGTTTCTAGACGTTCTCCGAAGCCTTGAAATGTCCTACCTGCTCGAGGCGCTCCGCGGTTATCCCGTATCGACCGATGTTCAAGAAGAGCTTCAAGCCATGCGGAATGGGAGCAGGAAAGAGACTGGGGTTGGATCATGCGAACCGGAGAATTGACCGGGACCGGCCACCGTCATGCCCACGACATAACCGGGGGGATCATCCAGGAATGAGCAAAAGGGCGAGCGTTGGCTCAATTAACGGGCATGGGCGGTTACCGCTTCGCGGCCCCCTTCTTAGGTTGCGCAGTGCCGAGGCCTCCGTACACTTGTTGAGATATGAAGAGGTGGGGACCTGCGTTCGGAGTCTTGTTGTCTTGTGCCCTGTTGGTCTCATGCGTCTCAGGCGGTACCACAGGCTCCGACCCGGTCGAACCAACGGTGAGTGTCGCCCAATCGTTTTATCAACAGACTGATGGGGATACAAGCGCTCTCCTCGTGATGGGAGATTGGGGATCGGGGACCGAAGACGAGTCGTTGATCGCCTCGGAAATGGAGTCGTATGCCTCCTCTCATCCCGTGCAAGCGATTCTCACGACGGGTGACAACTTGTATGAAGACGACCCGGACGAGTTGATGCAACCGTTTCAGTGGGCAAACTCCGCTGGTATCGAATTCTGGCTCACGTGGGGGAACCACGATGTCGAATCGCCAGAGCGCATCGCTGAGGTCAACACAATATTTGGCGACCCGCCCCTTTGGGCCACCATCGAATGGGGTGACACCGAGATCCTGATCCTGGACTCCAACGACGTGGACTCACCGGCTCAGCTTTCCTATCTGGAATCGGAGATGGAGCGCATCGATGTGCCGACCATTGTCGCCTTCCATCATCCGCCATTCAGCTGCTCTGATCACGAGGATGACGAGGCGGTGAAAGCAGAGTGGCTACCACGCTTCGATGATGATGTGATCCTGGTGCTCAGTGGGCATGCTCACACATATCAGCGATTCGAGGACAACGGAGTGCCTTATGTGGTGACGGGAGGGGGCGGCCGAGATTTGCATGAGCTGGACGATTGTCCCAGCGGCCATACTCCTCGGATCGTTGGTGAAGAGGTTCACAACTTTCTCACGATGACCCAAGATGAAAATGTGCTGAGCGTCTCAGCCGTAGGTGAGGCTGGAGATGCAATCGACGCACTGACTGTTCCTCTCGACTAATCAAACCCCACTCTCGCCTTCAACCGTTCGACGGGGCTTGTCAGAGCTAGCGGCATCGCCGGATGAACGTACGAGCGGCGCCCATCTGGCGTTCAACAGATATTCAACAAGAGGCCGTTGAATCACACAGAACGGTATGGAAATAGGTAGAACTACTAGGAACACGTTTCACCAGGTCAGCCGACGAAAACAGGCCGTTTGTCCAGGTAGGAAGCCTGCCGTTGACAGAATCCGGCTTACAGGCGGCCTCACCACGCCGAACCCCCTCAACCAGGGGTTCGGCCATTTCACCGCCGAGATCGTTTAGAAAGATCTTGGGAGAGCGCCAGACCCGGGATCTTCTCCTGCCGTCTCACCACTCCTGTCCACGGTTTCCGATTTCGGGGCGGTCGACACGTCGGGGAGCGACAAGCCCCGTCGCAAGATCTCCTCAGTGATCGCAGACTTGTCTGGTCGGTCCTGGCCGGCCCCCACAGGGCGATCGGTGGTCCGGGAGCGGTATTCCTCCAGCAATTGGTCGTCTGACCACTCTGTCATCAGGCGGTCCAGGTTTTCTTCCACGGTTTTCTCCAGCTCGGCGATGACGCATTACCCGCCAACCTGGCACCCAAACCGACGAAAAGCTGGCGGCAGGTGTTCCTGTGCGGAAAAAGGAACATGGTGCGCGGCGAGCTCGCCAAATCCACCGAGCCGGTCGAAACCCGGCATAGCCTTATCGCTCGTCCGAAACCTTCCCGGCCGCTCAGGGGTCGAACCAGCAGAACCAAGAGGAGGAATGCTCGTATGGTCGTGAACAAGTACCTGGCCGAGTTCCTGGGGACCTTCGTCCTGGTGTTCTTCGGCTCGATGGGGATAATCGCCGTCGGGGGCGCGGTCGGTGCCGCCGAGATCGTGGCGATCGCTTTTGCCTTCGGGTTGGCGCTTCTCGCCGGGATCTGGGCCGTGGCCCACGTCTCCGGTGCCCATTTCAACCCGGCGGTGACCCTGGCGATGTTGCTCGATGGGCGCACCTCTTTAAGTGACGCGATCGGATACTGGGTCGGTCAGTTCGCCGGCGCCAGCGTCGCATCCCTGGTGGTGGCGGCCGCGACAAGCAGGGAGGATGTGGCAGGCACGGTCACCAGCTCGCCGGTGCTCTCCACCGGCATCCTGATGGAAATCGTCCTGACTCTCGTTTTCGTCTGGGTGATCATGGCCGTCACCAGGACCGGCGGTAACCATGCACCGGGAGCCATCGCCCTGACTCTCGTCGCCGTTCATCTCGCCGGAATCCCGTTCTCGGGGGCCTCGGTCAACCCTGCCCGTTCCTTTGGCCCGGCGGTGGTGGCGGGGGATTTCGACCAGCTGTGGCTCTACATCGTGTTCCCGCTGGTCGGCGCGGTGATTTCCTTCGCCTTCTACCGGTTGTTCCCACCAGAGGAGGTGGTGCGCGAGACCACCGACACCATCCAGAGGACCGAGACCTGACCTCAGGAGAAGAGCGGGTCTTCCCCCAGGTCTTCGAGACCCATCACCCATCCGGCGGGCAGCGACCAGTGACGGGCGCCCTTGATCATCGCATCGAGATGTCCCTGTTCAGGGCGGTGCTCGCCGTTCGGTGAGGCTTTGGCCACAAAGGTGAGGCAATCGTGCTTGTTTCCCTCACGGTCGACGGCCTTGATGTCCCATCCGGCGACCCGGCCCTCCTCCTCCTCGGCATCGGTGAGCGATCCCACCTCGTTGTCGGGGACGTCGAAGATCCCGCCCCACACCGTGTGGCCCGACTCGGCCAGGAGAGACGGCAGACCCTGAGCCTCGTCGGAGTCGACGAACACCAGCCTTGTCTCGGGAAAATGGGCGGTGAACAAGAAGCTTGCGCCTGGGGCGACGGCGGCGATCCTGTCGGGGTCGAGGAAGGATGCGTAAGCGAAGTAGAGCGTCGATTTCACGGGCGGCCGAGTGTAACGAGCAAATGGCCGCCCCCCGTGCACGCCCCGAGTGGTGGTGGGCTTCTTAGTATCGGTGGCCGGGGTGGACGTTGTCGACAAGGAATAGATGAGCCTGAGAAAGCCTGCAAAGTCGCCGTACTGGCGGGACGAGTTGCTGGACCTCGAGCAACGACTGCTCGATCCCAGCGTGCGCGGGGGTCGCCCCAGGCGGTCATCCCGCTCCTCCACCCCGAATTCCTCGAGTTCGGGAGCAGTGGGCGGGTCTACACCAAAGAGATGATGGTGCAGATGATGGTCCAGGAGACTCCCGGTGTGGTCAAGATCAGGGATTTCGACGTGCGCGAGCTCTCGTCCGAAGTCGCGCTGGTCACCTATCGGACCATCGGCGCCGAAGGCAAGGAGACTCGTCGCAGTTCGATATGGCTGCGCCGCGACTCGGGGTGGCAGATCGTCTTCCACCAAGGGACGAGGGTGCACAACCGGCTCTATGACAGCTAGCTGCCATAGACGCGGAGGGGGTCATAGGCTCGACCGCCGTTGAGGCGTTTCGAGTTGATCCTGGTTTTCACAGAGGCGTTCGCGGTCGCCTGGCCGGCCGTGTTCGGGGTTCGCACTCGAAGGGGGATCGTCGCCGGTCTGTTGCTGGCCGCATTCATCGTTCATTGGCAGGTCGAAGGGCTTCGCTGGCAGATGCTCCCGGTCTATGGAGCGGCCCTCGGCCTCGCGATTGGGGACATCCTCTCGGTCGAGCGCCGGCTCGACTGGACCCGGCGCATCGCTCGCGGGGTCTTCGGCCTCGCCGGTGTGGCTCTAGGGGCGATCCTCCCTCTCATCCTGCCCGTTCCCGACATACCGGTTCCGACCGGGCCTGAGCCGATCGGGACGGTCGCCGTGGAGCTGATGGACCCCGAACGTGAGGAGATCTATGGCCCCTCGCCCGGCTCGGGGAGGCGGATCATGAGCCAGGTGTGGTATCCCTCCCTTTCCGAGGGCCCGGTCGACCCGATCCTTTGGAGCGAGGACTGGGACGTCGTCGCGCCCGGGGTCTCTGCCCTCATGGGTTTTCCCGGCTGGTTCCTCGATCACACCCGCTACAGCCTGTCCCATGCAGGGTCTTCGGCCACGGTGGCGCCTGGCACCTTCCCGGTGGTCGTCTACAGCCACGGCTGGACCGGGTTCCGGAACAACGCGGTCCAACAGATCGAGAGCCTTGTCAGTAACGGCTTCATCGTCGTGGCGATCGACCACACCTACGGGGCGGTAGCCACCAGATTCCCCGACGACGAGGTGGCCAGGTACGACCCCGCAGCCCTGCCCGATCCAGCCGAGGTGCCCGAGGAGGAGTATGTCGCCGCCACCGAGGAGCTGGTGGACGTCTTCACCCAGGACATCGTCACCGTGGCAAATGCCCTCGAAGCCGGGCCGAATGGGCCGTTCGGGGGTCTGGCCGAGAACATGGATGTCACCCGTCTCGGGGTGTACGGGAACGAAACCGGTGGAGGGGCGGCGATCCGTTTCTGTCTGGAGGATGAGCGCTGCGATGCGGTGCTCGGGCTCGACCCGTGGGTCGAGCCCATCCCGGATCGGGCCTTGGCGATCTCGGCGACCCGTCCGGCCCTCTTCATGAGGTCCGACGACTGGAGGGGCACCGAGAACGACGCCATCCTTCGTGGCATAGCCGAGCGATCGATGGAGACGACCTACTGGATCGGGGTGGAAGGCGCCCACGAGAGCGACTTCGTTGGTACTCCGCTTCTCTCCCCGATCGGGGCAAGGCTGGGATGGAAGGGGCCGATTCCGGCCGGCCGGGTCATCCCGATCATCGAGCGCTACCTGGTTGGCTTCTTCGATGTATTCCTGCTCGACACCGGGTCGGCCGCCCTGGACACTGCCTCGTTCGACGAGGTCAGCCTCGAGGTCATCCTCCCGGAGTGATCAGACGTCGGGACGCTGCTGGGTGTCGCCGGTGATCTGCTGGCCCGGTTGCTCGCCGTTGCGGATCGAATCGAGGGTGGCGCCGAGGATGAGGGCGTCGGCTTCGCCGATGATCTTGCCGACGACGGTTCCCTCCGGATCGATGAAGAAGGTCTCGGGGATTCCGAACACCCCATAGGCGATGGCCGTGCGGCTCCCCGGGTCCGAGAGGTAGAGCGTCGTGTCTGACGACCCGGCTTCGGCCAGGTAGCCCAGCGACTCGGCGGCCTCCTCCTGATAGGCCACCTGGATGAAGGTGACGTCGTCATCGGCGAACGAATCGGAGGCAGCGACGAAGTCGTCGTGCTCATCCCGGCATTCCAGACACCACGAGGCGAAGAAGTTCACCACCACGATGTCACCGCGAAGATCGGACAAGGCCGCCCCCTCAGAGCCATCCAGCCCGGGCAGGTCGAATTCAGGGGCCGGCTTCCCGATCAGAGGCGAGTCGACCAGACCCGGATCGCTCCCAAATCTGGAGGCGAGCACCACCGCAAGGACGACCGTGGCGCCCACTAGGCCTAGACCGGCCCAGCGCAGGATCCTCCCGTTCACTGGCATCCCTCTCCGGCACGAGCCAACTCGAGGTCGGTCTCGACCTGGTGCCTGGTCTCGACGGCGAGGTCGGGATCGGCGAGGAGGCCTTCGAATGTCTCGACGGCCGCCTGGGTGTCGCCGGAGCCGCACCAGACGACGCGGGCCCTGACATACCGGGCCACCGGCGACTCAGGGTCGATGGCCAGCGCCTCGTCGATGAGCCGGGTGGCCGTGGCCACCTCTCCGTTTCCGTCGTACGCCATCCAACCGAGACGAACGAGTGCCGTTATCGCCTCAGGCTCGGAGGCCTGCGGGTCTTCAGCAACCACCAGGTAGTGAGGGAAAGCCGACCGATAGTCGCCGGCGTCGAAGTACCGCTCCGCCAGGGCGAGGCGCATGCCGTTGACCTGAGGGTCGTCGGCGTTGGCTGCGATGACCGCCTCCATCGTCTCGTCGCTCACCTCGGAGAGGTCCTGCTGATCGATGTCGGCCGCCCCCGCGGCCGCGGCTGGGCGATCCTGGAGTGAATTGGCGGCAACCACGACAATGCCGGCAAATACGAGGACCAAAGCGGCGCCCCCGGCCACCAGTCGGGCCCGGCTTCGTCCGGCGGGAGCCTTCTGGCCCACGGTGCCAGGGCCGGGATGACGACGCCACCAGACAATGACACCGACCCCTACTGCCAGTGCGACGAGGGGCGCCAGCCAGAGGACCAGCGTGTTCCCCGATGCCGGCGGGTCGAGCAGGACCGCCCCGGTGAAGGAACCGAGCAACTCGTCGACGATCTCCTGATCGGGGATGCCGGCGGCGACCCGCTCCCCGACGAGATCCATCATGTCCTCGGCCATTTGTGATGGGGAGTTGGCGATCGACTCCCCCTGGCACACCGGGCACTTGATGCGCGTCCCGATCTGTTCGACCCTGTCCACCGTGGCCGGGCGAGTCGATGTGAGCAGGAGCAGGGCCACCGCCATCACCAAGATGGCGGCGACCGAGACGATGTTGCGGATGCGCTCAGACATCGGCCATGACCGGGGATTCCTCCAACGCCCGCTCCCGGCGTCTCACCGTCAACGACCAGAATCCTCCGGCTGCGGTGGTGAGGCCGCCGACCCAGAGCAGCCAGATCATCGGCGAGGTGTCGAGGCCGAGGACGACCGTCTCGGTGTCGAGATCTCTCAGGGTGAGGTAGAGGTCACCGGCGGGGCGGCTCATCACGGCCGGGGTGATGATCCCGCCCATCGCGTTGTCGTAGAAGTTTGCCCTCGGTTCAAGGGTCGTCACGATGCGGTCGCCCTGGCTGACCTGGACCCGCACCCCCTGGACCACACGATTCGGCTCCTCACGTCGGAAGGGCGCGTCGTAGGTCAAGGTGTAACCGGCGAAATCGACCGATTCACCCGGGGCCAGCTCGACTTCGTCGTGAAGGGGGAGATTGGCGGCAAATGCGATACCGATTGCGACCAGCACGACACCGATATGGCTGATCTGGCCTGCCCAGAATGCCTGGTCGTTGCTGACGACGGTCTTCGCCTCTCGATACAGGGAATGTCCCGACTTGGCCGTTCGGTACCGGGCCAACTCCACCAAGAGACACCCGATTGCAGCCGTCACGAAGACGCCGAGGACGATGGCCAGGATCACCCAGGCCACCCGGGTCACGGTCAGGGTCACGATCAGTCCAACGGCGAGGGCGAGGATCGTCGGCCAGCGAAGACGTCGCCAGAGCAGGCCGGGCGCCGCCCCACGCCAAGGCGTCACCGGACCGAACCCCATCGTCAATAGCAGCATGAAGGAGAGGGGCACGGCGAGCCGGTTGAAGAAGGGCTCGCCCACCCCGACCTGTGTCCCGGTGAAGGCTTCGAGGAGAAGGGGGTACGTCGTCCCGATCAAGACCACAAAGGCGTACAAGGTGAGGAGGAGATTGTTGACCAGGAAGGTGCCCTCCCGGGATACGAAGGTCTCGATGCGCGGTGAGGAGGAGACCAAGTGGGAGCGCATCGCGAAGAGGGTGAACGAGCCCACCAGCACCAACACCAGGAAGCCGAGCAATGCCGGCCCAATGGCCGATTGGGTGAACGAGTGGACCGAATTGATGGTCCCCGATCGGGTCAGGAACGTCCCGAGGATGGTGAGCGCGAAGGCGCTTATCACGAGGACGAAGTTCCACGCCTGGAGCATCCCGCGCCGCTGTTGGACCAATCCGGAGTGGATGAAAGCGGTGGCAGCGAGCCACGGCATCAGTGATGCGTTCTCAACCGGGTCCCACGCCCAATAACCACCCCAGGAGAGGACCTCGTAGGCCCACCAGCCTCCGAGGGTGATCCCGAGGGTGAGGAACGACCAGGCGACCAGAGTCGAGCGATGGCTCCGACGCAGCCATTCAGGACCGGGATGAGCGAGGGCAAGAGCGCCGATCGCGTAGGCGAAGGGCACGGTCAGTCCCACGTAGCCGATGTACAGAACCGGCGGGTGAACCGCCATCAGGAAGTGGTTCTGCAGCAATGGGTTAGGGCCCGGGCCGTCGAGCGGGATGTCGGCGGCGGTGAACGGCCAGGCACTGGAGGCGGCACATCCTGTGGCCAGAGCGTCGGTGCACACCTCGAAGGGATTGGCCACGGTGAGCATCAGACCGAAGAAGAACACACCCACCCCGCCCATCACCGCCAGCGCCGCCGCGCCGAGACGGTCCAGCGCTCGGCGGGCCACGACCCAGGTGAACACGGCGAGGACGAGACCCCAGAGGATTATCGATCCCTCGAGGGCAGCCCAGGCGGTGGCCACGTCGAAGGGAAATGGTGTGGTGGTGGCATGGTGATTGGCCACGTAGGCGAGGCTGAAGTCATCGGTGAGCAGAGCGATCTGCATGGCCGCCATCGAGACCAGCGCCCCGGCCAGGACCAGCTTGGATGGCGTTCGCAGGTCACCCGTGTCTCCACGGGCGATGCGGATCCCCCTCAGCACGAGGAGCAGAGAGCCGATGAGAGCGGCCAGGACTCCGGCCGATCCGAGGAAGGCCAGCATCAACCCTCCGGGTAGGCCCCGCCCTCGTCGGGGACCTCGTAGTTCTCGTCGTGGCGGATCAGGGCGGAGTCGGCCGCGAAGGTGTTCCCAGACCATGCCCCTTCGAGCAGGAGCGGGACTTCTTCACCGAACAACGATGGCTTGGGCCCCTTGAGCACCACGGGGATGTCGGCCCCGCCGTCGGTCACCTCGAAGACGGTCGAGTCACCGTTTTCGACCACGGTGCCGGCCACGACGATCCCGGCGAGGCGGAATCGCTCACCGTCGGGGAAATCGGCTTTCTGCTCGACGGCCTCGGACGGATAGAGGTAGTAGGTGAGATTGTCGCCGAGGCCGGTCATGGTGAGCCCCAGCACGATGGCGATAACGCCCCCGATGCCGAGGTAGACGAATCGGCGGTGGCTCACCGTCAGCCCTTGGCTCGCCGATGACGCAGATGAAGGCGAGCCGCGTACCAGATGAAGGCGGCATAACAGATGAGAAAAGTGCCGTAGACGATGACCTGATCAGACATCCTCTACCTCGGAGAGCAGAGGTGCCGTCACCGCGTCCCCGGCAGGCGCTGTCTCGCCTGCCCTGGCTTCTTCCACCTTCGCCACTTCCACCCTTGCCGCGGTCAGGGCGAGGTAGAGCAGAGTGAAGGCGAGGAAGTTGACCAGAAGGGCGATCACCATCTCGTCGGGCATGGTGGCGCCATCGGGCCGGATCGACTGAGTCTGGTGCAGGGATCGGAACAGATTGACCGAGAAGTAGACAAGCGGCACCTGGACGACTGCGATGGCCCCGAGGATGGCCGAACGTCGCGCTCTCATCACCGGGTCGGGGGTGGCCCGTCGCAGCGCGAGATACCCGATGTAGACGAAAAACATCACTGCGGTAGATGCCATGCGGGGATCTGCCCAGTCCCAGGCTCTTCCCCAGACGGCCTGACCCCACACCATCCCGGTGAACAGACCCGTTGCAGTGAACAGGACCCCGGTCTCCACGGATGCCTCGGCGATCCGGTCCCAGCGGGTCGTCTTGCGCACCAGCCACATGATCGAAGCGAGGGCTGTGACCCCGAAAGCGAGGAATGCCACCCACATGGAGGGGGCGTGGATGTTGACGATCCGGGTGTACTCGCCTTGGAGGCGATCGATCGGCGAGGTGAGGGTGAGATATAGCCCAAGGGCCATCGCCGCTGCGGCGATCGCCATCAGGATGCGGACTCGTCTCATCTCGAAGCCTCCTCGAGGGGCCGGGCCAGCGCGACGCCGGCCACAGCCAGCGCCAGGTCGGTCGCGACCAGCAGCAGCAACCAGGGCAGGATACTTGTGTCACGGGCTAGTGATTCCAGGGTCTGTGACCCCCCAATGACCAGCGGTATGGCGAGCGGGGCAACGATCAACGAGGCGAGAGCAGTGCGACTGCGCAATCCTGCGGTGACCTCTCCGGCCAGGGTCCCCAGCTCGGTGAGACCGACAGCGGTGAGGAGCACGGCGATGGCTACCGGTCCCGGCCACCCCGAAGGGAGGCGGGGGCTGTAGAGGACGAATGTCGCCACGAGCAGCACGGCCATGAACCCCAGCATCAACACCGAGCCTGATATCGAGCGGCCGGCGAATCGAGCTGCCGGGTCCACCCCGAGCAGCGAGTAGAGATCCCGGCGCTCCGGCCGGTCGTCGGCCGCCTGACGCAACGCCACCTGCATCCCGAAGAGGACCCCTATCGCCCAGAAGACCGCTGGTCCGAGTTGGGTGATCGTGGCGAGCTCGATCCCCAGGGCCAGCGGGAACACGAGAAGGGCGATGACCGCGAACGGGAGGATGATCCGCAGGACGTCGCCCAGACGTCGCTCGATGCGAACGTCGATCCTTGCGATCTCCATCGCCTGTGCCCAAAAGGTCATGCCACGGCTCCCAGACGGCCTGCCGAGATGGTCATGACCCGCCCGGTGCGCTGGGCGAGATGCCCGGCGTCGTGCGACACCATCACCACCGATCCTCCGCCGCCGGTCGTGCGGCCGATCAGGGCGTCGATGAGCTCTTGGGCATCCTCGTCTAGACCCGAGAAAGCCTCGTCGAGGAGGAGGAGTCGGGGCCGGGTGATGAGAAGGCGGGCCGCCTCGGTGCGACGCAGCATCCCATAGGAGCTCTCCTCGATCTTCCTGTCCGCCGCATCCTCGAGGCCGACGACACGCAGCGCGCGGTCGATCTTCGACGGGTCATCACCGACGAGACGGGTGGCGTGCTCCAGGTTCTCCCTGATCGTGAGCTCACCCACCACTGTCGGGACATGCCCGATGAGGCCGATGTCGCGCCGGACGCCGTAGACCGCGGATGTGCCCAGGGCAGCGCCTAGCACTCGCCCTTTTCCCTGGTCGGGCCGGGTGAGCGTGGCGAGGAGTCGGAGGAGCGTGGTCTTTCCGGACCCGTTCGGGCCCGCGATGCCTAGGACCTCCGCAGCTCCCACTGACAGGGTCAGCCCACGCAAGATCGTCTGACCTCCAAGCGAGACGCCGGCATTTTCGAGATCGACGTGGGTATCCACGATGTGAAGTCTCATTCGCCCTCGGGGCAGACTCAAGTTGTCAGTGCCCGTCGATAGGTTTGGGATGCGGATGAGCCAGGACATCGTCATCGACCGTCGCTTTCGCGGTCCGCCGGATAGCGCCAATGGTGGCTACGCCTGTGGCGTAGTGGGAGAGCAGATCGAAGGCGTTGCCACCGCAACCCTGAGGCGCCCTCCACCTCTGAACGTGCCCTTGAGCCTCGTCACCGACGATCAGACGACCCGTCTGTTCGACGGTGCGGACCTCGTCGGTGAGGCCGTCGAGGGCACCCTCGATCTGGTTGTCCCGGCAAGTCCGGACTTGGCGACTGCTGCGGCTGCATCGGCTGGCTATACCGGCTTCCGGAGCCATCCCTTCCCGACTTGTTTCGTCTGTGGGCCGGAGCGAGAAGCCGGTGACGGGCTTCGGATCTTCCCGGGCGCGATCGACGGCTCTTCGATCGTGGCCGCTCCATGGACCCCCGATTCCACGCTTGCGGATGCCGATGGCACAGTCCAGCGCCGCCACGTATGGGCTGCTCTCGACTGTCCCTCCTATTTCGGCCTCACCAGCAGGCCGATGGCCCTACTCGGCCGGCTGACCGCCCGGATCGACCGGGTACCCGAAGTCGGGGAGCCTCTGGTCGCGATCGGCTGGTCGCTAGGAGTCGAGGGACGCAAGCATTTCGCCGGCTCGGCGCTGTGCGACGCCGACGGGAACGACCTGGCCGCGGGTCTTGCGACCTGGATCGAGATCGACCGGCTACCTGGCTGAGCGGGTTTCGAGCCGGGTGACGGGGCGCAATGGGAGCGCGAGGGTCCCGGTGGCATCCACCAGACGCAGCCGGGTCGTCTTCATCCAGTTCCAGATCAGACGAGCCTCCTCGGCCGTCTCGACGGAGTCGGGGACATCGTTCTCGGGCTCGCCCCGGATCTCCGGAGCGGGTCGGAGTGGCGGGTTGGACCCTGCCCGCCAGGTGCAGACCAGGCGCCCATGGTCCACCACCACGTGTGAGCCATCCTCACCCTCCATCTCGCAGACGCCCAGACCTGCCAAGGCGACCCACGTCCTCGTCGTGTCGATGGCGACGGCGAGTGCCTCATGGCGATCGCGCGCCCATGCCGCCTCTTCATATCGCCGCTCCGAGGCGAGTTCCTCCATCCGCCTGACGAGAGGCTCGAGCAGGAGCTCGGAGCGGTGGCGGATGCCCTCGACTATCTGGTCGACGACCGTTCGATACTCATTCGGGTCGAGGCTGCCGTCGCAGGGGCATAGGGAGACACCCATTTGAGCTGGTGCACAACGCCCCGATCTAGTGCCGGGCCGAGCGGAGCACCTTCTGATCATCGTGGCGTCCCACAGGGCTGAAACCACAACGTCGGCGGCCGCCTTGGAGCGGAACGGGCCGAGATGAGCCACCGCATTCGTCTTCAACGTCCTGACCACGGAGAGCCGGGGGAAGGTCTCGTCGGTCACCTTCACCCAGTGAGACGACTTCGGCGGCCTCGACCTGCGGTTGTAGCGGGGCCGGTGGGCATGGATGAGCCGTATCTCGGTCACTTCCGCCTCTAGTGGCGTGGGGCAGACGATGTGGTCGACCTTGTCCAGCTCCCTCATCAGGCTCCCGATCAACCGCCGCTCGTCGCCGTAGAAGTACTGGCGTACCCGTGCCCTCAGGTTGGTGGCTTTGCCGACGTAGATCGGTGTGCCATGCCGATCGCGGAACAGGTAAACCCCAGGTTGGCGTGGCAGCCCTTCGGTCAATGAGATCTTCGAATAGTGAGCTGATCCGCGCGCCCGGGGTAGTTGGAGCAGATCGTCGAGGTTGGTCACGCCGAGGCCGCCCGCCCGCTCCAACAATCCGTGAAGCACGTGCGCCGTCGCTCTCGCGTCATCGAGGGCGCGATGGATCGGCGTGACCGGGCTGCGGAAGTGCGCTGCGAGTGTTTGCAGCCGCATGTTTCGCACCTCCTCCCGGACCAGGCGTCGTCCCAGACCTGCGGTATCAACCGTGTCGTTGGGCAGCGGGGGGTAGCCGAGGCTCGCGGCTGCGGCGTTCAGGAAGGAGACGTCGAAGCGGATGTTGTGCCCGACGATGACCGAGTTGCCGATGAACTCCAGGAAGGTGGGGAGGGCCGTGGCGATATCAGGTGCCGCGACGACCATGGCCTCGGTGATGCCGGTCAGGATCGTGATCGACGGCGGAATCGGCAGCCCTGGATCGACCAAGGTCTGGAAAGTGCCGAGGAGCTCGCCGCCCTGGTACTTGACCGCCCCGATCTCCGTGATGGCGCAATCCCTGGGCGACCCGCCGGTCGTCTCGAGGTCTAGGACGCAGAAGATGACTTCGAAGAGCGGTGTGGACAGGTCGTCGAAGCTGGGCTGGAGCAGCGCTGGCACATGGTGATACTTGCATCGAACATATGTTCGATGCAAGTATCACGGTCACGAATCACGCCTCTGCCGGACCGCCTCGTAGGCCAGGATGGCCATCGAGACCGACACATTGAGGGAGTCGGCTCGCCCCAACATCGGGATGGCGACGAGGGTGTCGGCTGAGGACCTGGCAGCGTCGGTCAGGCCGGCGTGCTCGGCTCCGACGAGGATTGCGCAGGCGCCGGTGAGATCGGTCTCCCAGATCACGGTGGGGGCAGTGGGGTCCGCAGCCACGATCCGTGCCCCTCGACCCCTGGCCCAGGCGACGGCGTCGTCGAGCCCGGCGACAGCCAGGGGCACCGAGAAGATGCTCCCGGCCGAGGCCCGAACCACGTTCGGGTTGAAAGGATCGACCCCCGGATCGGCAGCGATCAAGGCGTCGGCGCCTGCGGCATCGGCCGTACGGAGCACTGCCCCCAGATTGCCCGGTTTCTCGATCGCCTCCGCGATCAGGAGGAGTGGGTCGGGGCCAGGCCTCAATCGATCGAGCGTGACGTCGAATTGATCGAGCACGGCGATGACTCCCTGGGAGCGGCCTCGATACGAGGCTCGGTCGAGGGCCTCAGCAGACACAGCCATCTCGATGTCGGCGAAGTGCGGCGGACCGGAGAATCGGGCCGGGTCGTAGTAGATCTCAACGGGGCGGTGACCCTGGGCCAGCGCCCGCTCCAAGTCTTGCTTCCCCTCGACGAGGAACAAAGACTCGCGGTCGCGGAGCTCCCGGTCACGAAGGGCGACGAGCCGCTTGATCCGGGGATTCGTCGTGGAGGTGATGTCCATCAACCGGCCCAGCGCTCGCGGTGAACCACAGTCGCGCGGGGGCGCTTCCCCCGATCGAGGCTGCCTGACCGCCGATCGGCCATGGGAAAGCCGACTGTGATCACCCCGATCGGGCTGTGCATTCGGGGGATTCCGAGCAGGGTGGCGAGGTCGGGAAGTGAATGAACACCGAGGAAACCAGCAGCGAGCCCTTCGTTGACCGCCGCGAGCAGCACCGCCATCATCGCCGCCCCGGCGTCTACGAACCAGTAGGGGACCGGCCATTCGATCTCCTCCCCATCGGGACCCAGCTTGTCTTGCTCCCGATAGCGCTCCCGGTATGCCTCCTCGCTGACCGTGATCACAATGTGAGCCGGTGCCCTCGAGATCCAGGGATCGAAGCCCTCGGCCACGTACTCCTCCTCATCAGCGAGATCGGCAATCGCCTTGCGGGTGTCGGGCTGGGTGACGACCACGAACCCGATTCCCTGGCTGTTGCCGGCCGACGGGCCCCGCAACCCGGCATCGACGATCCTGTCGAGGATGTCTGGAGGGACAGCGTCGGGGCGGTAATTCCGGACCATGCGCCGTCTTCGGATGACTTCTGCGAACTCCATGAGACCAATCTTGTCACTTGCGCGCACCCGGCCGGTGCTGAAACTGATCGATGACACGCTGCGTTGAATGTCTTATGGTGAAGTCGGCGGTTCGGGGTTCGCCCAGTTGGGACTGCCGGCGTTCATGGAGGGAGTGGCTGAGTGACCCCAACGGCGGGGAATGAGATGCGGGTGGTTTGGACGCGGGGCAATGGGTGCTCCGAACTTGCAGCTCTCCTCTCCGAGGGTGAGCCCGACCGGATCACCGGTGACCTCGTCGAGCAATGCATCAACCACCGGGCCGACCTCCTCGTCTCACGGCGGTTCCCCGGGTCATTCGACTTGGTGAGCGTGGCGGTCCCTCTCGACTTCGTGCCCGAGAACGTGAACAGGGTGGTGTCGGCCGTCGCCGGCGGCCCGCATTCGTTCCTCGCCGCCGACACTGCTTCCCGGATCGGGCGGAGCCTCGGTGTCGAGTCCGAGATGTTGTCGGCGATCAGGCCGGGCGACGATCCCGCGAGGCTGAAGACCTCGTCGAGCACATCGGCCTCTCGGTCCCCGAGATGGGGGGGAGGGTGGTCGAAGTCGATGGGATCTCTGGTCTGGTGGAGAGCCTCGACGAGGGGACGCTGGTGGTATTCGGGGCTCCTGGCGGGTCCTGGTTGCAGAGATCGATGTTCGGCCCGGGGGCGAGACTGCGAAGTCGGGCGCCGGCGGGGGCGATCATGGTGCGAAGCGCCCCTGACCGCGTCTTCCGCTGGATGGGGGAACCGGTCTTCGTCAGTCCGCTGAGGCTGGCCGACGACACCCTTCGGCTCCACCCGGAGAGTCTGCTGGCTGTGGCTGATGAGGGGCTCCTCATTGGCCTGGTGCGTCGTGAGAGCCTCGTGGGTGCGGGAGACACTGCAGTAGGCGCATTGATGGAAGAAGCAATGTCGGCCAAGGTCGACGAGACCATTGCGGAGGCGATGGTGTTGGAGCCCACGTTTGGCCGTGATCCAATCCCTGTCACCGACCACGACGAACACCTCGTTGGTGGATTGTCATTGCCAGTTGCCTGAATCCGGGCAGAATCTCCCGCCGTGAGATCGAGAGTCTCGTTCTGGGGCATCTTTTGGGTGCTGATCGCCGTTGTCGTCGTCTTTCATCTGGCCGGTGGCTGGTACTTCTCCAATGAGCTGATCCGGGACTTGTTCACTCCCGACCCCGAGCCCATCGCCCTCACTCAGGGTGAATACACCGTCGAAGAGGTGACGTACACCTCGCCATTGGGCACCATGGACGCCTGGTACCTGCCGGCCGAGGGCGCCACATGGGTCATCCACATTCACGGCTTGGGGACCACGCCTGCAGAAGCCGAGCCCCTCTTCGGGCCGCTGCAGACCGCGGGTTATCCACAGCTCTCAATCACGTACCGGAACGACGAGGGTCAGCCGGCCGATCCGTCGGGTTACTACCAATACGGTGCTACCGAATGGGAAGACGTCGCCGGGGCTGTCGACTACGCCGTCGCAAACGGCGCTTCCGAGGTCATCCTCAGCGGCTTCTCCACCGGGGGAGCGCATGCGATGTCCTATCTGTCCCGGCAACCGCGCCAGGTCGTTGCAGGGATGCTGATGGATGCCCCCAACGTCGACTTCGGCCGGACCGTCGATTACGCCGCCAGCCAGAGGGACCTCCCACTGCTCCCACTCCCGGTGCCACCGACACTGTCGGCGACCGCCAAGTTCCTCACCTCGCTCCGCATCGGGATCAATTGGAAGCTGCTCGATTACATCGCCGACGCCGACGAGACAGTCCGCCAGCCGGTCCTGATCCATCACGGCAACGCAGACCTGCGGGTGCCGCTCGACACCAGCCTCGACCTCCAGGCGACCAATCCCGACTTGATCCAGCTCATCACGGTCGAGGGAGCCGGTCACATCGAGTCCTACGACGTGGACCGGCAGGGTTATATCGATTCTGTGCTTGCCTTCCTCGCGGAGCTCGGAGCCACCTGAGCTCACCTACTGTGCGCATGGCGCCGAGGAGGATGGGTGGCCGAAGACGCGATGATCCGTCTCGAGAACGTGCGGAAGGTGTTCCCGGGAACCGCACGCGCCGCAGTGACCGATCTGACCATGGAGATTGGCCGTGGGGAGTGTGTGACCCTGGTCGGGCCGTCCGGGTGCGGGAAGACGACAACTTTGAAGATGATCAACCGGATCGTCGAGCCCACCTCGGGCCGGATCTGGGTCGATGGGAAAGAGGCGCTGGCCATCCCGGCCCATGAGCTACGGCGCTCGATCGGATACGTCATCCAGCAGATCGGGCTCTTCCCCCACCGGACCATCGCGCAAAACATCGCAACGGTCCCGGTCCTACTCGGATGGGACCAAGCACGGATCTCAGACCGGGTGGCCGAGCTCGCCGAGACCGTGGGGCTCGACACCGAGATGCTGGCCCGGTACCCGGCCGAGCTTTCGGGCGGACAGCAGCAGCGGGTCGGGGTGGCCCGAGCCCTCGCCGCCGATCCGCCGGTTTTGTTGATGGACGAGCCGTTCGGGGCGGTCGATCCCATTGTGAGGAAGCGTCTTCAATCCGAGTTCCATGACCTCAAGGACCGTTTGGGCAAGACGGTCGTCTTCGTGACTCACGACATCGACGAAGCCATCTTCCTGGGCGACCGTATGGCGATCCTCGACATCGGTGGCGTCCTCGAGCAATACGACGACCCCGAGAAGATCCTCGCCGATCCGGCTACGCCGTTCGTCGAGAGATTCCTCGGCGGCGAGCGGGGTCTCAAACGCCTCGCGCTCCTTCCGGTGAGCGAGGCGGGCCTGGAGTCAGGCCCGTTCGTCGACATCTCCGCCACCCCGGCGGAGGCACGAGAAGTCATGGCCAGACATGGGGTGGAATGGCTCGGCCTCCTGGAAGGAGACCGGCTCGTGGGATGGGTCGATGGCTCTCTCGTCGACGGCACTCCGCTCCAGGATCTCGAGCCCCGGCAGTTCTTGGTGACCCTGGGCAGCGACGCCTCTCTCCGAACCGCGCTCGACGCGGTCGTCACCAGTCACGCCCGGGTGGCGGTGGTGGTCGACGATGGGATCTTCCGGGGCATGCTCGACTTGGAATCGATCGCGGAGGAAATCACCGAGTGAGTGTCCTCGGTCAGTCGGCTCCACTGATCGACTGGGATTGGATCTCTCGCAACATCGGGGAGATCGCCGACCGGACCTGGGAGCATTTGAGTCTCACCGTGATCTCGGTGGGCCTGGGGCTCGTCATCTCGGTCGTCTTGGCCATCGTCGCCCTGCGCTGGAGGTGGACTTACAGCCCGATCACCTGGATGACCGGACTGCTGTACACCATCCCCTCCTTGGCTCTGTTCGCACTCCTTGTGCCGGTGGTCGGGCTCAATTCGACCAACGCGATCATCGCCCTCACCTCGTACACCTTGCTCATCATCATTCGCAACCTGGTCGCAGGGATCGACGGGGTCCCTGACTCGGTGGTGGAGGCGGCCGATGGGATGGGCTACACCAAAGGGGCGCGTTTCTGGAGGATGGAGGTGCCCCTCGCCCTGCCGGTGATCATCGCCGGTCTCCGCATCGCCACGGTGACAACGGTGGGGCTGGTCACGGTGACCGCCGTTCTCGGCCTCGGTGGCTACGGATATTTCATCCTCCGCGGGCTCAACACATTCTTCTGGACTCAGATCCTGGTCGGGGTGTTCCTCTCAGTGCTGCTGGCGACACTTTTCGACGTCGCCTTCATCGGGCTGCAGCGGCTCCTGAGCCCTTGGGCGAGGAGAGCGGGATGACCGCCTGGGAGTCGGTCCAGGAGTTCCTTTCCGAGCCCACCACGTGGTCAGGGCCGGATTCGATCTGGGCTCGGCTCGGGGAGCACATCTGGGTGTCGGTGGCAGCGGTCATCATCGCCGGGTTGTTGGTGCTGCCGCTCGCGGTTTGGCTCGGCCACATCCGGAAGGGATCGGGCATCGCCACTGCGGTGGTCAACATCGGTCGGGCTGTTCCATCCTTTGGGATCCTGGCCATAGCATTCCTCGTCCTCGTGCAGATGGGCGCCGGGATCGGCGAGCCCTGGGCGGTGTTGGTGGCTCTCATCGCCCTTGCTGCCCCGCCGATGTTCACCAACACCGTTGCCGGGATCCAAGCCGTAGACCCAGCGACGGTCGAGTCGGCTCGTGGGATGGGCCTGACGGAGCGAGAGGTATTGACTGGCGTCGAATTGCCCCTCTCGATGCCGCTGGTCATGGAAGGAGTCCGGATCGCCTTCGTCCAGGTGATCGCCACGGCCACCCTGGGCGCCCTGGTGGCGTGGGGTGGTCTGGGGAGATACATCGTGGACGGCTTCGCTCGACAGGACCTGGGCCGGTTGATCGTCGGGGCGGTCCTGGTCGGGTTGCTAGCCATCGCTGCCGAGTTGGGTCTGTCCGGTGCGCAAAGGGCGACCACGCCGCGCGGCTCGAGGCTCACCCGGTAACGGGAATCCGTCCGGCCGCGATACGGTTTGCCGGGTGGGCCCGTGGTGGAAAGACAGGGCCTGTTTCCGAACTAGAGAAGGAGTTACCCATGCGGAAACCATTCCGCGCTCGCGCCGTTGGGGCGATCCTGGGTCTGGCCCTCGTGGCCACAGCCTGCGGATCGGGTGACGGCGCCACCGAAGGTGATCCGATCCGGATCGCCTCTTTCAACTTCAACGAGTCGGTGATCGTCGCCGAGATCTACGCCCAGGGTCTGGAAGCGAATGGCTACACGGTGGAGCGGCAGCTCAACCTGGGCAACCGCGAGGTGGTCAAGCCGGCACTGGAGGCCGGCGAGATCGATCTCGTGCCCGAGTACACAGGTTCGCTGGGCGGATTCCTCGAAGTCGAGCAGACGGCCGAAGAGGAGGCTATGTGGGAGGCGGCGAAGACCGCATTTGAGGAGCTGGGGGTGACCCTGCTCGCGTTCAGCCCGGCCCAGGACAAGAACGCCTATGTGGTGACGGCCGAGACCGCCGACGAGTTCGCGTTGACGAATGTCTCCGACCTCCAGCCCGTCGCCGGGGAGTTGATCTTCGGCGGCCCACCGGAGTGCCCGGACCGCCCGCTCTGTCTGCAAGGGTTGGAGGAGGTCTACGGCCTCCAGTTCGCCGAGTTCGTCCCTCTCGATGCGGCGGGCCCGATCACCATCGCCGCGCTGGAGAGCGGGGAGATAGATGTGGCCACACTGTTCACCACTCAGGGCATCATCGCCGCCAACGGCTGGGTGTCCTTGGAAGACGACATGGGCCTCAATCCCGCCGAGAACCTGGTGCCGGCGATCCGCACCGAGGTGGTCGATGCCTATGGCGACGAGCTGGTGGCCCTCCTCGACTCGTATTCCGCCGCCCTGACCACAGAGGACCTGACTGCGATGAACGCCCGAGCGGACATCGACCAGGAAGACCCGGCGTTGATCGCAGAGGAGTGGCTGACGACGAACGGGTTCGTCGAGTAGTACCCAAAACTGTCATACCCATCTCGTACCTTCGTCAACAGGAGGTACGAGATGCTGATCGATTGCGAGCAATGCGCGATGCAGGGCACCAGCGCCTGCGATGACTGTGTGGTGACCTTTCTTCTCTCGGATGGCCCGGTCGATCTGGACGAGTCCGAGGTGAACGCCTTGGCCAACCTCGCCGGAGAGGGCCTGGTGCCACGTCTCCGCCTGGTCCCCACCGAGCGACGGGCCGGCTGAGACGGTATTAGATCGGGTGTCGAGCGAATTAGCCTCGCATCGGCATGGTCAAGTTCTATTCGATCGCCCTCGCCCTGGGTGTGATCGGACTACTCGTCGTCATTCTCGGGGGGACGTTCGCGGAGAACGTAGGACGGGACGACCGAGACCCGGGGATGCGCATCGGCAGGGGAGGCAGAGCCTTGCTCGGCGGCCTCGTCGGCTTCGGAATGGCCGGGATGTCGGCCGAGTTCTCCACCTTGGACCTGACCTGGCAGGGCGCGCTGCTGATCGCCCTCGCCGGTGCGGCCGGCGGCGCCGTATGGGCTTGGTACGCCTCCCGACATGAGCCCGGGTCAGATGCTGGTCCTGTCTGACATCCATTTCGCGCTCGAGCCGCTCCGGCGGGTCGTAGCAACGGGCCAAACCTTGTTGATTCTGGGCGATCTGGTCAACCTCACCGACTACCGGACCGGTGAGGGGGCGGTGGCTGATGTGCTGGGCATGGAATTCGCCAGGGCGTCGGCTTCGGCGCGCGGCGCCGGTGACTACCAGCTGATGCGAGGGCTGTGGTTGGAGAAGGCAGGGGACCGCGTCGATGAGATCCGCGCCGCCATCGGGGAGGCAATCGACGCCCAATACCACAAGATGTCGGAGGCACTCGAAGGCGGGCACGGCTATGTGATCCACGGAAACGTCGATCGCCCCGGATCGTTGGAGAGGTCGCTCCCGGACGGATACGAGTACGTGCACGGGGAGATCAGGGACATCGAAGGGATTCGCATCGGTTTCGTCGGTGGCGGCGCGTCGACGCCATTGCAGGCCGAAGGCGAGGTGCCCGACGACGAGATGAGCCGTCTTCTCGGCCAGCTCGGCCAGGTCGATGTTCTCTGCACCCATGTCCCTCCCGCCCTGGATCCGCTTCAGACCGACGTTGTGACCGGCCGAGCCGAGCGTGGCTCGAGGCCCGTTCTCGAGTACATCCGCACCCATCAGCCCCGCCTCCACCTCTTCGGAGACGTCCATCAGCCACAGGCGAGCAGATGGCGGGTCGGGGCCACGCGATGCCGCAATGTCGGGTATTTCCGGGCGACGCAAAGGCCCCTGGCACTCGATCCGGCTGATCTCGGATAGGCCCCGGCCGGGCTAACCTCGGATCTCCCACCATGACCGAAGGCACCTTCCAGACACTCGAGATCGACGCCACGCCCGAAGCCCTCTACGACGTAGCCGCCGACATCGCCTCGTACCCCGAGTGGGCCACAGGGGTCAAAGAAGTCGAAGTACTGGAGAACGACGCCTGATGGGCTGGTCGAGCGGGCTCGCTTCGTTCTCGCAGGCTTCGTCAAGGAGATCGAATACGTTCTCCGCTACACGCATGATCGGCCCAACATGCTGAGCTGGGTGGCCGAGGAGGACTCCGAGGATGTCAAGATGCTCGAGGGCTCCTACACGTTCAATCCCGTCGACGGGGCAACCGAGGTCGTGTATGCCCTCACCGTCGAGCCGAACTTCACCATCCCGGGATTCATCCGGCGTCAGGCCGAGAAACAGATCGTGACCACTGCACTACGAGGCCTGCGGAGACGAGTCACCGGCTCGGTCTGAGTATGAGAATCATCCTCGTTACCGGCAAGGGGGGAGTGGGCAAGACCACCGTTGCCGCCTGCACCGCATTGAGGTCGGCTGACGCCGGACACCGGACACTGATCACCTCCACCGACCCGGCGCATTCTCTCGCCGACGCCCTTTCGGTGAGCCTCGGCTCCGATCCGGGACAAGTCGTGGCCAATCTGGATGGCCAGCAGATCGACACCCAACGGCAGCTCGACAAGTACTGGGGCTCGATCCGTCGCCAGCTGATGGACGTCCTCGACTGGGGCGGCGCCGGTGGCATCGAAGCCGAGGAGTTCCTCGTCTTCCCCGGCATGGATGAGCTGTTCGCCCTTCTCGAGGTGAACCGACACGCCCGGTCGGGCGTCTACGACGTGATCGTGGTCGATTGCGCCCCCACTGCTGAGACGCTGCGGCTGCTTTCGTTGCCCGAAGTCCTGAGCTGGTACTTCGAGAAGGTGCTCCCCACTGAGCGACGCCTCATGAAGGCGGCGCGACCGATCCTGAGCCGGCTCACCGATCTCCCACTTCCCCAGGATGAGGTGTTCACCACTGCGCAGTCTGTCTTCGAAGGAATCGAAGGTGTGAAGGCGCTGATGTCAGACCCGGAGGTCACCTCGGCGCGTCTCGTCGTCAACCCCGAGAAGATGGTGATCGATGAGGCTCGTCGCACCTATAGCTACCTGGGACTGTTCGGCTATGGGGTCGACGGTGTGGTGGTCAACCGGGTGCTGCCCGACGAGGTGGCCGACCCCTATTTCGAGCGATGGCGGGCCATCCAGAAGGGGCATCTCGACGCGGTCGAGGACGCCTTTGCCGAAGTGCCTCGTCTCCATCTCAGGTTGTTCGACGACGAGATGGTCGGCGTAGACCGCCTCCGCTACATGGCCGGAGAGCTCTACAAGGACCTCGACCCCGTATCCGACTTCACCGCCACCCATCCGTTTCGCATCGTCGAGGCGGATGGAGGGTTGGCGATGGAGATGGACATCCCCTTTGTCGAGAAGACCGATCTCGACGTCTACCGGCATGGGCACGAGCTCTACATCCAGGTCGGGCCTTACCGGCGATCGTTCATTCTCCCGGATGCCCTTCATCGTCGGGAGGTCACACGTGCCCGTCTCGATGAGGGGACTCTCACGGTATCTTTCGCCGACCCGGACGCCAGATCATGAGAGAGCAGTCCGACGCCATGCAAGCCTTGGGTAGGGCTGGGCGCCGGGCGGGCTACCACCTGATCCAGGCGGTGATAGAAGGCCTCAAGGCCGTCGAGGCCGTGTTCGAAGAAGTGAGCAGGATCGGGGACAAGGAAGGGTCTGACCTCGAGGAGCCTCCCCGCACGAAGATCGAGATCGAATGACAGACAAACCCCGCCCATACCGGCCAGACGATGTGATTCCCCCAGAGGGGACGTCCGATCAGGCCCGTCAGCTGGTCAAGGACGCCGTACTGGTGCTGCCCAACCTGGTCAAGCTGGTGGGGCGGCTGCTCAAGGACCCCCGGGTGCCCCGTCGATCAAAGGTAACCCTGGGTCTGGCCGCGGTGTATGTGGCCAGCCCAATCGACCTCATCCCCGAGGTCATACCGGTGATCGGCTGGGCCGACGACATCATCTTCGTCCTCCTCGCCATCGACTCTCTGATCGAGCGGGCCGGCCCCGAGGTCGTTGAGGAGCACTGGGACGGGCCGGGTGACATCCTCTCCCTGATCAGGGACGTCCTGGGCGCGGTCCGCGGCCTCGTGCCCGCCAAGCTCTCGAGGGCCCTCGAGCGCATCGGGGGTTGACGCCTGCAGGCCGTCTCAACCAGTCGTAGGTCATAAGTCGTAGGTGGTAGGTGCCGTTCGTCGGCGGCCCTAACCTGCTTCCGACCTACCACCTACCACCAAGACTCAATGGACTTCAGACGGATCGGTTCACTACCTCCCTACGCGTTCGCCGAGGTGAATCGGCGCAAGACCGCGGCACGGCTCGCCGGGGTCGATGTCATCGATCTGGGCTTTGGCAATCCCGACATCCCGTCGCCTGAGGTCGCGGTCGAGACCCTGATCGAGGCGGCGCGACAGCCGGCCAACCATCGCTACTCGGCCTCCCGGGGCATCGATGACCTGAGAGAGGCGCTGGCCGGGCGATACAGACGTCGATTCGGCGTCGATCTCGATCCGGAAACCGAGGTGATCTCAACCATCGGATCGAAGGAGTGCCTGTCACATCTGATGTGGGCCCTGCTCCAGCCAGGGGACGCGGCCATTGTCCCTGACCCTTCCTATCCGATCCATATCTATGCCCCGGTGATCGCTGGGGCCGAGGTGAGGACCGCCCCGATCGGCTCAGAGGAGGACTACTTCGACGTCGTGCACCGGATGTTCCACGACTCGTGGCCGCGCCCCAGGGTGATCATCGTCAGCTTTCCCCACAACCCCACCGCAGCAACGGTCGATCTCGCCTTCTTCGAGCGCCTCGTCGATCTGGCCCGAGAGAACGAAGTGGTGCTGGTCCATGACTTCGCCTACGCCGACCTCGGTTTCGATGGCTATCGCCCACCCTCACTGCTCGAAGTGCCCGGGGCGAAGGATGTCGCAGTAGAGATCTACTCGATGACCAAGGGCCATTCGATGGCCGGCTGGCGGGTCGGCTTCATGGCGGGCAATCCGGAGGTTGTGGCCGCTCTGGCAAAATTGAAGAGCTACCTCGACTACGGCACGTTCCAGCCCATCCAGATTGCCGCGGCGGCCGCGCTCGAAACGGGTGACGAGTTCGTCCTCGACGTGAACACGATCTACCAGGAGCGCCGGGACATCCTGGTGGATGGGCTCGCCGACCTCGGCTGGAAGATGGAACGGCCGAAGGCGACGATGTTCGTCTGGGCTCCAATCCCCGGGCCGTACGAGGACCGGGATTCGGTGGACTTCTCGATGCATCTACTCGACACGGCAGGGGTGGCGATCAGCCCCGGCGCCGGGTTCGGCCCGAGCGGCGAGGGATTCGTACGTTTCGCCTTGGTCGAGGAAGGCGGGCGAATCGAGGAGGCCGTGGCCCGGATCGGGCAAGCCCTGAACCGTCTGTAGCCTGGGAACCATGCCCTTCCCGGATGGAATCGCCGATTTCAGGTCGGACACGGTGACCAGGCCGACCCCGGAGATGCTTGCGGCAATGACCTCGGCGCCACTCGGTGACGATGTGTACTCCGACGATCCCACGGTCAACCTCCTGGAGGAGGAATCGGCGGCCGTGACCGGCAAGGAGGCCGCCATCTACGTCCCAACCGGGACGATGGGAAACCAACTCTCCATCATGGCTCAGACTCATCCCGGCGAGGAGGTCCTCGCCCACGAGGGCAGCCACGTGCGCAGTATCGAGGCGGGGGCTCCCCAGGCCCTCTCCGGGGTTGGTTTTCGCACCGTGAGCGGTGACGGCGGCCGGATCGAGCCAGAGGACGTCGAGCGGGCCATGGCCATGTCCGGGTTCTTCCCGAGGATCGGCCTGATGGTCTGGGAGAACACCCACAACCTGTCTGGTGGCAGGGTGATACCGATCGACGTCATGGAAAAGACGTCGGAGGTGGCCCGGGCCCATGCCCTCAACATCCACGTCGACGGCGCCAGGATCTTCAATGCGGTCGCCGCCACCGGAGTTCCGGCCGAGCGATACGCCGCTGTGTCGGACACCATCCAGTTTTGCTTCTCGAAAGGCCTGGGGGCGCCGGTCGGGTCGATCGTCTGCGGGCCGGCCGATCTGATCTCCGAGATCCGCTACCTCCGCAAGAGACTCGGTGGCGGGATGCGTCAGGCCGGGGTGATCGCCGCAGCCGCCCGCATCGCTCTTGCCGGGCGTGATCGCCTGATCGAGGATCATGCCCTTGCCCGCCGGCTCGGCGACTCGATAGCCGAGCGGTTCCCGGGGGCGGTCGACCCCTCCCTGGTGGAGACAAACATGGTCCGGGTGGATTATCCGGCGCTGGGGGTCGACTGGGCCGAGATGACAGATCGATTGGCCAATGCCGGGATCAAGGTCAACCGGCCACTCGGCGGTGGCTGGCGGATCGTCACCCACCGTGATGTCGACTCGTCGGATGTCGACCGTCTCCTCGCCGTTCTGGGGTAACCGGACCCCGCCGGCCGGAGTCGGATACAGGTGAGTGTCGGCATTCTCTTCCCGGGTCAGGGAAGCCAGACCGTGGGCATGGGCGCCGACCTCTTCAAAGCAAGACCCGACCTGCTCGGCGATCGGGCAGACGAGATACTCGGGTTCTCGCTTCGCACGCTCTGTCTGGACGGCCCGGAGGAAGAGCTGACTCGGACCGAGCATGCTCAACCCGCCTTGTTCGCCCTCTCCTATGCGCTCTGGGAGAGCGTCGACTCTTCCGGGGTCCCCGCCCCGGGGGGCGCAGCCGGGCATTCGCTGGGGGAGTACACGGCCCTCGCGGCGGCTGGGGTGCTCGATTTCGACACCGCCCTCGCACTCGTCGCCGTCAGGGGCCGGGCGATGTCCCGGGCCGCCGATGTCGAGCGTTCGGGTATGGCTGCGTTGCTCGGCGTCGATCATGCCAAAGCCGAGGAAGTGAGCCAGGCCCGACGTGACCAGGGCGGAAGGCTCGAGGTGGCCAACGTGAATGCTCCCGGCCAGATCGTGGTGGCAGGTGGCGAGCCGGACCTGGCCTGGCTATCTGAGAACGCCGGGACGCTCGGTATCAGGCGCGTCGTGCCGCTCAAGGTCGCCGGCGCCTTTCACAGTCAGTTCATGGCCCCAGCCCAGGCAGAGTTCTCTGCGGCGCTCGAGTCGACGACCTTCTCAGAGCCGAGGTTCCCGGTCTGGTCGAATACGACAGCGAGACCACACCAGACCGTTGAGATCGGTGACGTCCTCATCCGCCAGCTGGTCGACCCCGTGCTGTTCTCGGATTCCCTTCAGGACATGTCCGCCGCCGGCATCGACACCTTCATCCACGTGGGGCCCGGCGACGTGACCGCCGGTTTGGCCCGCAGGACCGTCGACGGGTCGCACGTAGAAGTGATCTCGAGTCTCGACGCCATCCGGTCCGCGCTGGATGCCATCGTTACCATGGGCAAACAGTGAGGAGACCTCCATGCGGAACGCCGAGATAACGGGATGGGGCAAGTGCATGCCCCCCAACATCCTCACCAATCACGACCTCGAGCAACTGGTGGATACCTCTGACGAGTGGATCACCACTCGCACGGGGATCAAGGAGCGGCGGATCAGCCATGTCGAGGCCTCAGAGCTCGCTGCTGTGGCCGGTCTTCGGGCATTGGCCGCCGCCGGCAAGACGGTCAACGACGTCGATCTGATCCTGGTTGCGACCTGCTCGGGTGATTCGATCATCCCGTCCACGGCCTCGAAGGTGCAGCGGCACATGGAGGCCTGGAACGCAGCCGCCCTCGATCTCAATGCAGCCTGCTCCGGCTTCGTGTACGGGTTGGTGGTCGGGACCAACATGATCCGGGCAGGGACTAACAACACAGTCCTCCTCGTAGGGACCGAGAAGCTGCATTTCGTGACCGATTTCACCGACCGCACCACCTGCGTCCTGTTCGGTGATGGGGCCGGGGCGGTGGTGCTCGAGCCGACCGACGAGCCGATCGGACTGCTTTCCTCGGAGCTCGGGATGGATGGCTCGGTCGGCCACATCCTCGCCGTGCCGAGGGACGGGTCCGCGGGAGATCCGGGACCGCTCGATCCCAAGGCGTCTGCGATCGGCATGGAGGGCCCTGAGGTCTTCAGGCGCGCCGTCACCACGATGGGTGACTCCGCTGCCCGTGCGATCAAGGACGCCGGACTGTCACTCGAGGACGTCGATCTGGTGATCCCGCACCAGGCGAACACTCGGATCATCGATGCCACTGTCCGTCGGCTCGGCGTCGATGAGTCCAAGGTGTTCGTCAACATCGAGGCATACGGGAACACCTCCGCAGCCACCATCCCGGTCGCTTTGACCGAGGCCCTCGAACAGGAACGGATCAAGCCCGGCGACAACATCGTGTTCACCGCCTTCGGCGGTGGTCTCAGCTGGGGATCGGCCGTGTATCGCTGGGGCTCACGGGTCGAGGCGCTCGGTGAGAGTGATGCCGAGCTGCCACCGCCCGATCGCACGGCGATAGAGCTGCTTCAAGCCAACTTCGATTTCTTTGGCCGTCCCGAAAAGCTCACGTGAGCGATCGGGCTGAGGGGAGGGTCGCCCTCGTCACCGGTGGTTCGAGGGGGATCGGGCGGGCCATTGCCGGACGGCTCGCCAAATCCGGCCATGTGGTCGCCGTCAACTATGCCCGCAACTCCGAGGCAGCGACTTCCGTCGTCGATGAGATCACCTCAGATGGGGGCAAGGCAGTCGCTTATGCGGCCGACGTCTCAAACGCCGACCAAGTCGAGGCGATGTTCGCCACGATGGCCGAGGACCTTGGGCCGCTCTCGGTGCTGGTCAACAATGCGGGCACCACAGCCGACAACCTTCTGCTGCGGATGGGGCCGGCCGACTTCGACCGCATCATCGCGACCAATCTGAGATCGGCCTATTTGTGCACGCGTCTTGCTTTGCGCCCGATGCTGAGGGCGCGGTGGGGGCGGGTGGTCTCCATCGCCTCGGTGGCCGGAATAACCGGCAACGCGGGCCAATCCAATTACGCCGCCTCGAAGGCGGGCATGATCGGATTCTCCAAGTCCGTGTCCAAAGAGGTCGGATCCCGGGGGATCACGGTCAATGTCGTGGCTCCGGGGTTCATCGCCACCGATCTCACCGAGGACCTGAGCCAATCGGTCAAAGACGAGGCCGGAGGCCGAATCGCCCTGGGCCGTTTCGGGGACGCCGAAGAGGTGGCGGCCGCAGTCGACTTCCTCGTTTCCGACGCTGCGTCATACATATCCGGTCACGTCTTGGCCGTGGATGGCGGCCTTGCCTTGTAACTTTCCGCAGACAATTCGAAGAAGGAGGAATACATGGAAAGAAGCGAAGTAGCCGACCGCCTCAGCGAGGTGCTCGTGTCGGAGCTCGGGCTGGAGCAGTCCAAGATCGCCGAGGAGGCCCATTTCGAGGAAGATCTCGATGTGGACAGCCTTGGTGTCGTGGAGCTTCTCATGGCCCTCGAGGACGAGTTCGGGGTCAAGATCCCGGATGAGGAGGCTGAGTCGATCATGACGGTCGGCCAGGCGATCGACGTCGTATACGGGAAGCTGGGAGCCTGAGCGGATGCCACCCGAGCGACGGCGGGTAGCCGTCACCGGGCTCGGGGCGGTGACACCTCTCGGCGAGGAGGTCGGCTCGACCTGGGAGGGGATGTTGGCCGGCCGATCCGGGGTCGGGCCCATCACGCAATTCGACACGTCCGGGTACCGGACCACCATCGCGGCCGAGGTTGGTGGCTGGGAGCCGGAGAAGCACTTCGACCGGCGCGAGGTCCGGCGGCTCGACCGATTCGCCCAGTTCTTCCTCGTCGCGGTGCGCCAGGCGCTGGAGCAGGCCGGGCTCTCCTATCAAGAGGACGATCCGGCCGCGACTCGAGCCGGGGTCGTGGTGGGCGCCGGGTTCGGAGGGATGGGCTCGTTCATCGACGAGATCGTGACACTCACCGAGCGTGGGCCCGACCGGGTCAGTCCGACAGGTGTTCCCAGGGTCATCCCGAACATGGCCGCCGGTCTCGCCTCGATCGAACACAACCTGCTCGGCCCGGTCACCTGCGTGGTCACTGCATGTTCTGCCTCGGCCAATGCCATCGGCGATGGTGCCGAGCTGATCCGCCGGGGTGCGGCCGACGTGGTAGTTGCCGGGGGATCCGAAGCCGCGATCACCACCTTTGGGATCGCCACCTTCGCCCAGGCGCGTGCACTCTCCAGTCGCAACGACGAGCCGCAACGAGCCTCGCGTCCCTTCGACGCCGACCGTGATGGATTCGTGATGGGGGAGGGGGGCGCAGCCCTCGTCCTCGAAGACATGGACAAGGCCCTCGATCGGGGAGCGCCGGTGTTGGCCGAGTTGACTGGCTACGGCATGTCGGCTGACGCCTATCACATCACCCTCCCCAGGCCGGGGGGAAGCGGCGCCGCGCGAGCGATGGTCAATGCGGTGAACGATGCGGGTCTGACTCCGCCAGACATCGGGTACATCAACGCTCACGGCACATCGACCGAGGCAAATGACTCGACCGAGACAGCCGCGATTCGCATCGCAATGGGGGAGGCTGCAGAGTCGATCCCTGTGTCGTCGACGAAGTCAATGACCGGGCACACCCTGGGCGGGGCGGGGGCCGTGGAGGCGGTCGCTTGCATCATGGCGCTTCGTGATCAAGTGCTCCCACCAACCATCAACTACGAGGTGCCTGACCCCGAGTGTGACCTCGACTACGTGCCCAACGTCAAGCGGGAGGTGTCGCTGCGGCACGCCATGTCCAACTCGTTTGGATTCGGAGGACACAACGTTTCACTTGTCTTCAGCAAAGCTGATGACAAGTGAGGTGGTGAGTTGTGAGTCTTGGGTTTGCCCACCACCCACCACCCACGACTCAAACCCACCACTTTTCTCTCTCCATTCGGCGATAGATCGATAGACCAGGACCAGGACCAGTGACCACGCCCACGGTCACTACGAGGAAAGAGACGACCGCTACCAGAGCGGCCCAGCCGGCACAGGTGGTGAACCCGCCGGAGCCATCCGGCTGACGGCAGCTCACGTCGGTCACGAACCAGCCCAGGGCACCGGCGAGCACACCTAGACCCAGCGCGGGTAAAGCGATCCAAGGGTTCGGCTTCCGTCTCATCCCTTGGGTTGGCCATGCTCGTCGAGCCGGGCCGTGTCGAGGACCTCACGGGGCGTCAGCTCAGGCGGGATGGGGTAGACGCTCCCGCTCTCACGGGGTGGATGGAATGCGACGCCCACTGTTGGGTGCCACGCGAGAGCCGCGATGCCCACTCCCCAGACGGCGCACACGATGGCCGGGAGCACCCACTGGGTTAGCGCCAGCCCGATGGCGAGTGCGGGCCAGGCGATGCGAACGACCAAGAGGCCCCCCGGGAATACCCGGGCAAACCACAGCGCGGCAACGGGGGCACTGAGCCCCACCGCGAGCGTTCCGATCGAAGGCCGATCCCAAGCCGCGATGCCCAGCGCGTAGGGAAAGCCGATGAGGAGGAGGGGCACCAGGACTGCCCGAACGGGTGGACCGGCGGCGGGAGGGAGCCGACGAATGCCACGGGTCAGCGAGGGAGAGAGCAGACAAACCCCACCGAGCACGGTGGCGATCAACGCGATGACCCACAGCACGTCGATCGGTCTCACTATCGCTAGAGCCAGCATCCCTGCCACGGCCGACAGTGCTGTGCGATGCGCCCACCTCCCACCAGTGACGGTCACACCCACCATGCCCACTGTGGCAAGGGCGAGCAGACCCATCACCACCAGCAAAACCGACCAAGGTGCAAGCGGGCCGGAGTCGACCGCGAGGGCCAGCGCCCAAATGAGACCGGCTGCCAAAGGGGTCGCTGCGAGGAACGCGACACTCACCGGGGGAGTCTCGCACCGGGCCTGGTCAAGCCGAAGTCGGGCCCTCCGGGCCGTTGGCATGCTGAAGGACCTGTAGACCTGGCTTCTCCCCGAACCGCGGGGAGCCCCCCGGTTCCCAAACGGTCTCCATTCGCCAAGTAGGCCCGGGCCGCAACGTGATGACCGTTGCGTGACCTGGCTTGTCGTCGTGGATGCCGCCGAGGGGGGAGCCGATCAGCTTGAGGATCCCGGCCTGGATCGGGTCTTGATGGGAGACGATCACGACATCTCCGTGAGGGTGATCCAGATCGAGCCTCCGCGCCACTGCCGCCATCCGCTCGGCCATCTCACTGAGGGTCTCGCCGGCGAACGGCAGAGCTTCCGGGCGCTCGAGATAGGCCTCGAGGTCGCCAGGGAAGCGCTGTGGGATCTCATTCCACGGATGGCCCTTCCATCTACCGATGACGGCCCACTCGGTCAGGTCTGGATCCACCTTGACCGGCACGCCGGTGCGGGAAGCGATCTCCTCGGCGGTTCGCAGAGCTCGCTCGAGCGGGGAGGACCAGATGGCCACCACCGGACGGGGGCCCAGATACCGGCCAGCTCGACGCGCCTGCTCGACGCCATGTGGCGACAGACCGAAGCCGGGGAGATCGGCGTAGACCAGATGGGCCGGGTTGTCTACTTCGGCGTGACGAACCAGATGGACCAAGGCAGCCATGCGAGTCATTGTGGTCGGAGACTCGACGGACCCGAGGTAACTTCAGACCGGGATGTGGACCGAGCCGATTCTCCACGTGGACCTAGATGCGTTCTTCGTCGAGGCGGAGAGATTGAGGAATCCCGACTTGGTGGGAAAGCCGGTTGGGGTTGGAGGGCCAGGGGGTCGGGGTGTCATAGCCAGTGCCTCCTATGAGGCGAGGTCCCAGGGGGTGCGGTCTGCACAGCCCACTGCCACGGCCCTCAGGCTATGCCGGGACTTGATCGTGGTTCCGCCTTCTCATGGGTACTACGGACAGCTCTCGGCGCGGGTATTCGAGGTGTTCCGGCATTTCACTCCGCTGGTCGAGGGGCTCAGCGTCGACGAGGCCTTCCTCGACGTGTCCGGCCTCCGACGCCATTTCGCCACCCCGGTCGAGGTGGCGACGGCGGTTCGGGCAGACATCAAGAACAGCGTGGGTCTTCCGGCGTCAGTCGGGGTCGCCGGCTCGAAGTTCATGGCAAAGCTGGGCTCGGAGGCAGCCAAGCCGGATGGTCTCAAGCACATCCCGAAGGAGACCGAGCTCGAGTTCCTTCATGCGCTCCCGGTAGAAGCGCTGTGGGGGGTCGGTCCGGCCACACTGGCTGGGTTGCAGCGTCTCGGCGTGATCTCGATCGGTGATCTCGCCGAGCTCCCCGAGGCGGCCGTGCTCGGATCACTCGGTCCGACCCAGGGCCGTCAACTCCTCGACCTTGCCCGAGGAATCGATCATCGCCCGGTCGTGCCCGACACCGCGGCGAAATCCATCTCGGTGGAGGAGACCTACGAACGCGACCTGACCGGCGGCGAGGTCTTGGAGACCGCCCTCCTCGCCCATGCGCAAAGATTGTCGGATCGTCTCCACCGATCCGGGCTCGCGGCGCGGACGCTGACGCTGAAGTTGAGGTTCTCCGACTTCATCACGGTGACCCGGAGCCTGACTTCGGAAAATGCAATCGACAGCCCACGAGACCTGTACGCGAGGGCGACGGATCTCCTCGGCCAGGTAGAAGTGGACCGACCAGTGCGTCTGTTGGGGCTGGGCGGCTCCGCTCTCGAGCCACTCAGGCAGTCGAGGCAACTGCACATGGACGGCGGATGAGAATTGGGACCGAATCGCCGACGCGGTGGCCGGGGTTCGAGATCGCTTTGGTTCCCACTCGGTGGAGCCGGCCCGGCTCCTCGGTGAACGTCGGCCGGATGACTGATTCCCGGTGAACTGTGTCCGGGCCGGGTGTATTGTGTCAGAGGGCTGTTTCCGGATGTTGAGAGGTTGGCATGGCCCTCGATGATCACGAACAGAAGATCCTGGCGGAGATAGAGCGGCAGTTCTACGAAGAAGATCCTGAGCTGGCCCGCGCCGTTCGGCAGATCGCCAAGCCGTCGCGTGTCGGTGTGCGGCTCTCAGTGCTCGGCGTCGTGGCCGGACTTGCCATCGTCATCGGCTTCTTCGCGACGAACACTGTGGTCGCCTTCCTCGGGTTCGCGCTGCTTGTCGGGTCGGCGGCGGCTCTCGTGGCCGGGCTCCGGTCCCGGGCGTGGCGTTCATCGGACAGCGAGCCGCAGGGCGAAGAGCCCGGCTCCGGCTGGCAAGATCCCTTTCGTCGCGACTGATTCCAACCGGCTATCGTTCCCGCCCCAGCGGTAGTCTCGGGAGGTTCCACCGCTTGAGGAGGAGGGCAACGGCTCACGACTCTGGGCCGGTGCGGTTGGCTTTAGGAAGGGACGCGTGGACCAGTCATTCACAGCCGAGCAGGCTTGTCGGCTGACGAACTGCACACATCATCAACTTCGATATTGGGACCGTGTAGGACTGGTCAAACCCTCGGTGCAGACGACGGGTGGGAGACCCGGGGTGCGTCGTCTCTATTCGTTCCGTGACCTGGTGGCGCTTCGGGTCGTCCGCAGTCTCCTCGACAACGGCATGTCACTGCAGCGGGTGCGCCGCGCCTGGGACTACCTCCGGCGAGAGGGCGAGATGGACGATCATCTCGCCGACGTGAAGCTGGTCACCGACGGCCAGACCATCTTTCATGTTGGCTCGGACGAAGGGGAGCTGATGGATGCGCTCCGCACCGGCCAGCTCGCCTTCTTCGTCGCCATCGACGAGATCGCCCGCGAGGTCGAAGAGGACGTATCCAGGTTCGAGCTCGACCGGAGCAGGTTCCTCGACATGCTCCGCCGGGTCGAGGACGACATCAGCGATGAGCGCGCCGCCGAAGGCTGATTTGATTGCCGGGCGCTAGAAGGACTCGTTAGTCCTTGGGGATCAGTGAGCGCGGGTTGAAGGCGGCCAAGGCGCGATCCTTACCCTCGAAGCTCTGCTTGATCCAGACTTCGGCGTGGGTCAGGTCCGACACATGTCCCAGACCGGTCCGGTTGCCGTATATCGCGGCCGAATAGGACGAGGCCAGCGGGACCAGGGAACGGTCGGTCGCTCGGGCGAATTCGAGGGGGGTCTGGTGGGGTTGGACCGGGGAGCCCAGATCGGCCAGACGATCAACGATCTCGTCCCAGGCAGCGGTGATGTCGCCGTCGGTGAGCCGCTTGATCCTCCGCCGCCTTCGGAAGGTCTTCAACATCGGCACGAGGGCGAGGAGGAATGCGATCACGGGCAGTGCCAGCCAGACCCACGTGACGCGGAAGCCTGAGCCGGCACCGGTACTCGGCCCTACCGCACCGCCGCCCTCTTCGAATTGGCTCTCGTTGAAGAACCCGGGCTGACCGAGCGGCGTCACCCCTTCGCCAACCTCAGGAAGGAACGGGGCAGGATCGAATTCGGCGGTGATGCTCGCGGGCAGAGTCCCGTCGGCTCTTGGGGTCGGGTCGAAGCGCACCCACCCGAAGCCGTCGATCCACATCTCGACCCAGGCATGAGCGTTGTTGTCGCGCACCACGATCACTTCGCTCCCGTCGTCTTGCTCCTTCACAGTGCCCGGCGTGAAGCCCCAGACGACCCGGCTCGGGATTCCAATGACGCGGCCCAGGAACGCCATGGCCGCCGCGTACTGCTCGCAATATCCAATGTGGTAGTTGGCGCTCTCCGGATCGGTGAGCCAGGCCTCGAGATCCAGGGACCCATGCCCGGTCGAGACATCGGTCGAGTAGGTGAACTCGCCACTGTCCCGGAACCAATGTTGCAGCAGCCATGCAGCTTCGAACTCGGTTTCCGCACCAACCGTCTGCCGCCTCGCCAACTGGTTCAACCCGGTCGGGTACTCCTCCGGAAGCTGGATGAAACGCTCGATGTCTGAAGGCGGAGTCAGATCGCCCGGGGGTTGTCCGGGCTGAATCGAGGTCGCACCGGCCTCAGATGCATTGGCGAACAACGGGCTCAGCGTGCCGTCGGGGAGGGTGGCGAGGGCGCCCAGATCCTCGTTCTGGAGGGGGAGTGTGGATCGGACTTCGTATTCATCGCCCTCGGCCAGCTCTGCCTGATAGATCGCCGACCCGTCGGGCGTGATCTGAAACCCGCCCACGTTCACGTCGTCTGATCGGAACAGCTGACCGACGCCGGCAGTGGGAAGCACCTGGGATCGCAAGGCGGCGATCTGCACCCTCTGGGTGATCTCCTGGCTTGTGCCCCGGTAGGCATGCTGTGGATCGCCACCTCCCACGGATGGCTCGTAGAAGTCGGCCTCGCTGGCGGTAGGCCGCCAGGCCGTGCCGTCGAACGAATCGAGACTCTCCATTCGCCAGTAGATCTCGTTGGCGGGGGGCGCGTCGGGGTCGAGGGTGGCGCGGAAGACGACCTGGTTCGAGCGGCGGATGATGCTCTGCTGGAGATCGGCGAGACGATCGAAGGTGACCCCACCGAAACCAGGCCCGTAGCCGCCCCCGTAACGCCATCGGATGTTCCCGCTCGCCGGTACCAGTGATGTCGCCGTGTCAGCGAGCAGCAGCGACGCCCCGGCCACAACGACGGCCAGGATCATCGCCGTCGCTCCGGCTCGCCGGGCGAGGGGACGTCCCTCCATGTTCCGAACCCGCCCCGCCTCCTGACGCCGCTCGATGCCCACTGCGGCCAGGGCAAGGGCGATCACGGCGGCCACCGCCCCCAGCCAGATCGGACCGCCCGGGATGCGGTCCATGACGGCGAACTGCAGATACAGACCGAGAGACGGAGCGATCATCGCGATCGAAGGCCCGGTGGTCGCCCCCCACAGATAGAGCGCTCCAGTGACCCACATGACCAGGGCGAGGATGGCGACGACTCCAGACGTGGGGAAGACCGGCGCCACCCCGAAACGGATCAGGTTCAGTGTCTGCGACATTTCCTGGGCAAGAGCGCCCGGGGTAGCGGTGGTGGGGAGGAAGCCGGCCAGGAGCGTGTTCGGCACTGCGATTCGAAGGAACAACGCCAGACCGGCCACCGCGAAGATCGCGATCACCATGCGCTTGTTGTTCACGGTTTGCCCGAGCAGCCACCAGATCACTGCGCCGAGGAAGGCGGAGGCGAGCATGATCAGCTGCCAATCCGGGGCCTCGGGCCCCGAGTCGAGAAGACGCCCCAGCCGTAGGAGCATCAGCACGAAGGCCGCGGCGCCGGCTATCCGACCGAGGCCGTTGTCCATGAGCTTCTCATTGCGATCATCCAGGCAGGCGCCCAGGGTTGGTCGGGGGCGACGGTCACCGTGGTGACACCCATTCGGTGGAAACCGACGAGTGTCTGAGGTGTCGAGGCCGATGCGTTCATCAGCACCGTCGTCGGGTAGTCACCAGAGAGGAGTTGCTGCACACCGAGAAGTGGGCGGTCAGCAACTCCGGTGACGATCACCAAGGCCCCGCCACCTCCCTTTTGACGGATCCGCCCGGCGACCGCCGCGATGTCGATGCCCGAGACGGGCTGCACCAAGGCCAGCTTCTCCATGGCCGACGAGTAGCGGGCGGCGTCGATGGTCCCGGCGTCGCCCGCCCAGAGATCCGCGTCGAATCCCGAGCCGACGAGATGGGTGATGACGGTGGCAGCCCCCGAGACCGCCTTCTCGAAGGCGTCCTGGGACTCATAGCTCGGGGAGCGGATGTCGAGGAGGACCAGGGCTCGAGACTGCCAGGGGGTCTCGAGCTGCCGGATCATCAATTCGTCCGTCCGCGCCGACGAAGGCCAGTGCACCCGGCGCAAATCGTCGCCTTGCTGGTACTCCCGCAGGGTGTAGAAGTCCTCGCCACCCCGTCGGGCGTGCTCGGGGCGGGACGCCTGCATCGCAGGGTCCTGGCCGCGGACGATCGGGAACCCGTTGAGTTGTTCGACTGCGGGATAGACGACGATCCGGTCCGCCGGCCCCGTCTGCGCGCTCGTCTCGGCCAACCCCAGCGGATCATTGGCCCGCACGACCGTCGGCCCGACCCGGTACACCCCGCGTGGTCGACAGGTGACTCGATAGGTGGCCGTCGCCGACTCGTTGGCCTTCAACCGCGCCACCTCGAAGACTGCAACACCGAGCCGGTTGACGTCGTCCTCGATCGTGAGCCGGCTCACGCTGTGTCGTGAGTCGTTCTCGACCAACAACGTGACCGTCGTGGTCTCACCATCGTGAACGGTCGACGAGCCCAGTCTTCGGCTGATGCCAAGGTTCGGCCGGCGTTGGCGCACCTGGATCAGGGCCACGGCCTGGGCCAGGAGAAGGAAGATCCCGGTGAGTAACAGCTCGGTTTCACCGAGTGCGTACCAGAGAACGAGCAGGGCGAGGCCGGCCCCAGACAGGGCCCAGCCTCGCAGGGTCGGCATCAGGTGGCGATCCTCGAGGTGGTCCCCGGCACCCGGAGCCTGGCCATCAATTCGTCGATGACCTCAGGAATCGTCTCGCCCCGCATCTGCGCCTCGGGGCGAAGCCCCATCCGG
This sequence comes from uncultured Acidobacteriota bacterium, assembly GCA_963837055.1. Lineage (GTDB taxonomy): Bacteria > Actinomycetota > Acidimicrobiia > Spongiisociales > ZC4RG35 > JARDZU01. Next base: position 72,861 of record CAWILU010000001.1, read on the forward strand.
TGCTCGAGCACGGGATGCGCGAGGGCCTTTACGTCATCGGGAGTCACGTATTCCCTGCCCTGTGACGCCGCCCTGACCCTGGATAGCCGCTGGAGGAAGAGTGCGGAGCGCGGCGAAGCCCCAAGCATGACGTCGGGGTGCTGTCGGGTCCCTTCGACTACGTCGATGATGTAGGTCTTGACCGACGAGGACACGGCGACCTCCCTCGCCACGGCGATGAGCTCGTCGATCTCCTCGACCGACACCACCGGTTCGAGGTCGAAGAAGGTGGAGCGCACCCCATGGGTGTCGAGTATCTCCAGCTCTTTCTGCCGACTCGGGTAACCGATCACGACCCGCATCATGAATCTGTCCAGTTGAGCCTCGGGCAGGGGATAGGTGCCCTCGTGTTCCAGAGGGTTCTGGGTGGCCATCACCATGAATGGCAGGGGCAGGGCTCGGGTTACCCCGTCCGAGGTGACCTGTCTCTCCTCCATGGCCTCGAGCAGCGCGGATTGCGTCTTTGGGCTGGCCCGGTTGATCTCGTCGCCCACGACGATGTTGGCGAAGATCGGGCCGGGCTTGAACTCGAACTCGTTTCGGTTGCGATCCCACACCGACACCCCGGTGACGTCGGAGGGGAGGAGGTCCGGGGTGAACTGGATCCGTTGAAAGACACTGTCGATGGAACGAGCAACCGACTTGGCCAGCTGTGTCTTTCCGACACCCGGCACGTCTTCAACGAGCACATGCCCCTCCGCAACCAGGGCGAGCAGCACAAGCTCAACCACGTCACGCTTTCCCTGGATGACCTTCTCGACGTTGGTGGCGATCAGGTCGAACCGTTTGGAAAAGCCTTCGATTTGTTGGGCGGACACCTCAGCCAATGACCCTCCCGACTCGCTGTGTGGCCCCCGACTCTACCGATAGACGTTTTTCTAGGTAACTAGAGTTCCCGACGGGAGTGCCTGACCGAACCACGCGCGACGAGCCCGGATTGGGCAGGGGCCTGTTCGCGTTGGCCAGCAGGCCGATTTTGCTGTGGGAGGCGCTGCGGGCGGGGGTGGCGATGAGACGCCAACATGGGTTGTTGCCCTCCTCCGACTATATGGCCTGGAGGATGTACACCGCCTACGGCACGGGCGCGGCGGAACCCAGACCCGAGGATTTGGCGTCTTATCTGGCGTGGCGTCGAAAGATGCGGGCGATCTCATGAGAGAAAAACTGGTCGAGAGACTTCAGGACATACCCGGCGTTGCCTCGGTGTCGTTGAATCTCGAGGATCTCGAATCGGGCATCAAGGTCAAGCTCGACGACGACGCCAACGAGGCGGAGGTCCTGGAAGCGGTGCGTGCCCTGCTGGTCGCCTACGGGGTCAGATCCCTCGAGCATCCGACCCTGGAGATAGGAAATCGCCTGGCCCAGGCAAGATCGGTGCTCGGTGTCGACGTCAGGATCTCACCGGTCACTGGTGGTGCCAGAGTCGAGGTGGTGGGCACGGCGGTTCGCTCGTTCCGCCTCGTCCCATCGACCCCGATGGCCATTGCCCAAGGCTTGTCGGATGCGTGGTCTCAGGTGTTGGGCCGAATCCCGCTCGAGATAACACGGGTGACGCTCTCGGAGGATGGCCAGTTGGCGGTGATGGCCACGGACGGGAACCAGGAGCGAACCGGAATCGCCGACATCGTCGACGGGTGGACCATGGCATTGCCGCTCGCGGTGGGAAGGGCCATCGGCGTCGTGGAGGCGGCTTCCGAGGCCGGCGAGCCGAGATTGGCGCACACCGATTGGTAACGTCTGTCTTCAGGAGCAGCGTTTTTCAATGGCAAGGGTCCTCGTATTGAACGCCAGCTTTGAGCCGCTCTCGGTGGTGACTACACGCCGGGCGGTCGTCCTCGTCCTCAATGAGAAGGCCAGCGTGGTTGTAGGGAAGGACGAGATCTGGGCGTCGGAGAGCGCGGTGGTGGAGGTCCCATCCGTGGTGCGGCTCAACCGATTCGTGAAGGTGCCCTATCGGCGGGCGGCGCCAGTGACGCGAAGGGCCGTGTTCGGTCGTGATGGCCACCGCTGCCAGTACTGCGGGGGGCCGGCCGAGTCACTGGATCACGTGCTGCCCCGCTCCCGTGGCGGCGACCACACCTGGGAGAACGTCGTGGCCTGCTGTCGGCCATGCAACATCTCCAAGGGGGACCGTCTCCCCACCGAGGCCGGGCTCCGCCTGAGCACGAAGCCAGGCCCGCCACGGCGATACGCCTGGATCTACGCCTCGACCGGTTATCAGGTCGATCCCGCCTGGCATCCTTATCTGGAGGTCGCCTAGCCGGTGCCACGGCTGCGGCAGGTCACCACTGCCGATGCCCTGCAGCTGGCTGCCATCTACGAGCCGTGGGTGCGCGACACCATTATCTCATTCGAGCTCGATCCTCCGGACGTCAACGAGATGGCCCGCCGCATCGAATCGGTCACCGCCGGCTATCCCTGGCTCGTCAGCGAGCAGGAGGGGGTGGTGCTCGGATATGCCTATGCCACCGCCTATCGACATCGTTCCGCCTACCGCTGGTCGGTGGAGACGACCGTGTACCTCGAGCAAGCCCAGCGGGGGAGGGGAGTGGGCCGGTCCCTCTACACCGCGCTGATCGGTCTCTGCGCCGAGTGGGGTTTCGCCAATGCCTTCGCGGGAATCGCCTTGCCCAACCCGGCCAGCGAGTCCCTGCATCGCTCGGTTGGATTCACCCCGATCGGGGTGTTTCCCCGGGCCGGGCACAAGTTCGGGACGTGGCACGACGTGGGTTGGTGGCATCGGCCATTGAGCTCAGCCGACCCGCCCCAACCGCCGGCGTCTCCCTCTGCTGAGCGGGTCGCGCTCCACCTCACCCGCCCCTGACTCCGGTCCTCACCACCCTCTTGTGGTCCGTTTGACGCGCCAGTTGGGGCATGGTGGGGGAAAAGGTTGACAAGTGGGGGGAAGTGGGTCATAGTGGCGGACACGACCCGGTGAGAAGGGGTCAGCAGATGAGAACGGACGGAGAAGCACAGAAGTGTTCCTTGGCGAGTACTTCCACAGTCTCGACGGGAAGGGCAGAGTGGTCATGCCCTCCGGTTTTCGCCGTCGTCTCGAAGACGGTTGTGTCCTTACCAAAGGGCAGGACCGCCAGCTCGTCCTATTCCCGCCCGGTGAGTTCGAGACGAGGGCGAGCGAGGTGACCGAGTCACCGCAGAACCGCACCGGCCGGCGTTTTTCCCGCACCGTCTTCTCCGGCGCCGACCTACAGGTGCTGGACAAGTCCGGGCGGGTCTTGGTCAAGCCCGACCTGAGGGATTTCGCCGATCTCCACGCCGGGACTGAGATCGCGGTCATCGGTGTCTACGACCACGTCGAGCTATGGAACAAGACCTTGTATCTGGACGACCGGGCGGCCGGCGACCAGAGCTACCTGGAGGAGGACGAGTAACCAGATCGATGACGTGGCTGGCCCATCGCCAGCCCCCCGGAACCAAATGGAAGGCCCCTGACTCCGCCCGCTTCCTATTGGTACCAGCGCCCGGGGGGCTGGCAATGAGCCAGGACCGGCACAACCAAGACCGGGACTTCCACCGGCCGGTTCTGGAGCATGAGGTGGCTGGGCTATTGGCCCCCGTCCTGCCGGGTGTCGTGGTTGACGCGACGTTCGGAGGTGGGGGACACGCCCGCAGATTGCTGGATGAGTTCGGAGAGAGCGTGACGGTTGTAGCGATAGATCGCGATCCTGCGGCACTGGCCAATGCCAGTGAGCTCGGCGTGCCCTCGGCGCAGGGGAACTTCGCCGATCTCGCCGAGCTCGTCGCCTCTCTGACCACCCAGCCGGTCTCGGGAGTGCTCTTCGACTTCGGCGTCTCCTCGCACCAGCTGGATGAGCCGGATCGCGGGTTCTCCTACCGCTTGGATGGCCCCCTGGACATGCGGATGGGCCCCGACGCGGCCCACAACGCCGCCGAAATCGTCAATGAATGGCCCGAGGATCGTCTCACCGACCTGATCCGCCGGTTTGGCGAGGAGCCGCTGGCGAGACGTGTTGCCCATGCCATCGTGGCCGGCCGCCCCTACGAGTCCACCAGCCAGCTATCCACCGTCGTAGCCGCGGCAATCCCCGCGGCTCGCCGTCGGGCGGGTCATCCCGCCCGACGGACCTTCCAGGCTCTCCGGATCGCGGTGAACGGGGAGTTGGAGGCGATATCGAGCGGGCTCGACCAGGCCGTAGAGCTGGTCAGGCCGCTCGGTCGCATCCTGGCCATCTCCTACCATTCACTCGAAGACCGTCTGGTCAAGCGCCGGTTTGCCAGTGGCGCAACTGGCTGCACATGTCCACCAGATCTCCCGGTGTGCGGTTGCGGCAACAGCGCCGAGCTGCGAATCCTCACTCGAAAGGCGATTCGGCCCTCCTCGGCAGAAATCGAGGCCAACAATCGCGCGCGGTCAGCCGTTCTGCGAGCAGTCGAGAAGGTGGCGGTATGACCGCGGCACGGCCCCTCCGCAACCCCGCCCCTCGTCAGGGCTTGCGGGTCCTGCGGGGACGCAAGCCGCAACTACGCCGCCCGGCCCTGGCGCCCTGGATGATGATGGTCCTCATCGGGGTAGCCGCCTTTCTCGGCCTCGGCTTTGCCCGCACTTCGCTCGACAAGTCCGCATTCGAGCTCGATGGCCTCAACCGGGCCATCGCCGAGCAGGAGGCGCTGAACGAACAGCTGCGACTGGAGATAGCCCGGATGGAAAACCCGGCGCGTATCGCGCCTCTGGCCGAGGAGCTGGGACTGATGATCCCGGGGGACACTCGGCGGCTGCTCGTCGATCTCGGAGGCCCGGCGGTGGTCTCCCTCGAGGAAGAGGAAACGCAATGAGGACCCGACGGCGCGCTGGAGCCGGGCTCCCGGAGGGAACAGGACGTTCCCGGCCACCGGGGTCGCGGCCGGGGCCTTAGCCGTGGCCGCCGGAAAGGCCGCCACGAAACCTGACCGCTCCAGGGTGAGGGTCGCCCTGATCGGGAGCTTCCTTGTGATCGCCCTGCTCGGTCTGGCCTATCGGCTATTCCAGGTTCAGGTGGTCCAGGCGGCGGACCTGGCCGGACAGGGTCTCGACCAGCGGCTCGTCACCAGGGACCTGGCGCCACAAAGAGGCAAGATCTTCGACCGGAACGGCGAATTGCTCGCCATGACGGTGGAGGCGCAGAGTATTTGGGCCAACCCCTCCCAGGTCGAGGAGCCGCTCTGGGTGGCCCAGCAGATCGGCGGGCTTCTCGGTGTCGACGCACAGGAGCTGCTCACCAGGCTCGAATCGGACCGAGACTTCGTCTATCTGAAGCGACAGGTGGAGCCAGGTGTCGCCGAGCAGATCGCCGCTCTCGAGGTTCGGGGGGTCTACGCCCATCCGGAATCCACCCGCATCTACCCGGCCGGCTCAGTGGCTTCCCACGTCACCGGTTTCGTCGATATCGACGGGAACGGCCAGGAAGGTCTCGAGTACATGTACGACGAGTCCTTGCGTGGTGTCCCGGGCAAGGCTGTCTTCGAACGCGACCTCGAAGGCCGGATAATCCCTCAAGGAATCAGCGACATCGTCCCCGCGGTGCCCGGCACCGACCTGAACACCACGGTCGACCTGCCCCTTCAATATCAGGCGCAGCAGGAATGTCTGGCAGCGGTCGACCGCACCTCTGCCGAGTCGTGCTGGGTGGTGGTCCTCGACGTGGAGACCGGAGGGATCCTGGCCATGGCCGGGGCCCCTGTGTTCGACCCGCAGACCCGCCAAACCGTTGACGCCAATTGTGACCAGGCTCTCGATCCCACCTGCCACTCCTTCAGGAACTTCATCGTCCGTGGGGTGTACGAGCCGGGATCCACCCAGAAGTTGATCACTGTCGCCGCCGCGATCGAGGAGGGTGAGGTCAAGGCGGGGACTGTGATCCCCGACGTCGGCGATCTCCTGGAACTGCGCCCCGATGCATGTCGTTCGGCGGATGACGACCTATTCGGGTGCTATCGAGACTTCGAGGAGCACGAGACGACCAGCATGACCGTCAAGGAGATCTTCACCAAGTCCTCCAATGTGGGGACGATCCTGGTGGCACAGGAGTTGGGCCAGGACCGACTCGTCTCCTACATCCAGAAGTTCGGCCTCGGATCGGAGACCGGGGTGGACTACTCGGTCGAGGCACCCGGCACCCTGAACTTCGAAGCCGGCTGTGAGACTTGTTGGGCGTCGGCCGCTATCGGGTACTCGGTCGCCGCCACTCCGCTCCAGATGGCAGCCGCCTATGCCGCGATTGGAAACGACGGGATCTGGACTGCGCCGCATATCGTGGCCTCGACCACCGACGTAAACGGCGATCAGGAAGTGGCCGGCCTGGAAACGAGGCGGGTCGTCTCCGGCGAGACCGCAGTCCTCATGCAACAGCTCCTGGCCAATGTGGTCGACGAGGGCACCGGGCAGGCGGCAACTGTGGAGGGTTATCGCGTCGGAGGTAAAACGGGAACGGCCAACAAGCTCGGAGAGGACGGCAAATACACCGAGGTCACCCGAGCCTCATTCGTCGGCATGGCGCCGATGGGTGACCCCCAGGTCGTGGTCGCGGTGCTCATCGATGCTCCGTCGTTCAGATATCGAACCGGTGGTGCGGCGGCGGCACCTGTCTTCGCCCACGTGATGGAGCAGGCTCTGCACCGACTCGGAGTTCCCCCCGATGCCACCAGCGGGTAGCACGCTGGGGGAGGTCTCGGCCCGGGTCGGGGGCGACTTGCGCGGCGATCCTGATGTCTGGCTCGACGACGTCACGCATGACTCGAGACTGGCAGGACCGGGCGTTCTCTTCGTTGCGATCCGTGGTGCAAGTCACGACGGGCATGACTTCGTGGGATCGGCGGTCGAGGCCGGGTCGCCGGCCGTGGCAGTCGAAGACACAGAGGAGCTACCCGTGGCTCAGATCGTGGTCGGGGACACCCGCGCCGCAATGGGACCGATGGCCGCACGGGTTCACGGAGATCCCTCGACCGAGATGTCGGTGGTCGGCGTCACCGGGACCAACGGCAAGACCACGGTCACGCATTATCTGGAGTCCCTGCTGAGGTCGTCCGGCGAGGTCACGGGGCTGATTGGCACGGTGCAGACGAGGGTCGGCGACACGGTGCTGCCTTCGATGCGCACAACTCCTGAGGCGACGGACTTCCAGCGTCTCCTCGCCGAGATGCGGCGGCTCGGTGCGGGAGTGGTTGCGACGGAGGTCTCCTCACACGCCCTCGAGATGAGCCGGGTGTCAGGCACTCGATTCACGGTCGCCGCCTTCACCAACCTCTCCCAGGACCATCTCGACTTTCACGGGACGATGGAGTCGTACCGCCACGCCAAGGAGCGCTTGTTCCGCGAGTTCGAAGTGGAGACGGCAGTGCTCAACGTGGACGACCCGGTTGGGGCCGGGATCGCGGGTTGGTTCGACGGGCCTGCGATCAGGGTCGGTGCAGACGGCGAGGTGCGGGCGGAGAATGTGGATACCTCGTTTCGGGGTACTTCCTTCGACCTCGTGACGGACCGGGGTGCTGTCTCGGTCACGTCAGATCTGATCGGGACCTTCAACGTCGACAACGCGCTGGTGGCGGTTGGCTGCGCCCTGGCTCTCGACTTGTCACTGGAAGAGGTCGTTCAGGGCCTGGGCTCCCTTGGAGGCGTCCCGGGCCGTTTCGAGCAGGTCTCAGGCGAGTTGCCGGTGCATGTGATAGTCGATTACGCCCATACCCCGGACGGTGTCGAGGAGGCGATCGCGGTTGCGAGGTCGATCGCATCGGGCCGGGTGATCGTGGTGGTAGGAGCCGGTGGCGACCGGGATCGGGAGAAGCGCCCGTTGATGGGACGCGCCGCGGCCGAGGCCGATCTCGCCGTGCTGACCAGCGACAACCCGCGTTCGGAGGATCCTCAGCAGATCCTGGCCGAGGTGTCCAAAGACGCTTCAGGCCCGGGGGTGATCATCGAGGTCGACCGGCGCAGCGCCATCGAGGCCGCCATCGCTGCGGCCGGGGAGGGGGATGTCGTCCTCATCCTCGGCAAAGGTCACGAGACGGGCCAGGAGATCCAAGGCGAGATCCTTCCGTTCGACGACCGCGATGTGGCGAGAGCAGTCCTTGCCGCGCGATCCGGGTCCGCCGATTTCGGCCCGGATTCAGGGAGCATGTCGGCGTGATACCGCTGCTGACCGCCGCCGCCGTCGGTCTACTCGTCTCGATCTTCGGCACTCCCTACGCGATTCGCTTCTTCAGGAGGCGTGAGATCGGCCAGTTCATCCAGGAAGAGATCGCCGGGATGCACGGTCACAAACAGGGGACCCCGACCATGGGGGGCGTCGTCTTCGTCCTTGCGGCGGTGATCGGGTACTTCGTGTCACACGTCCGCGTAGTGGCCCCGGCAGAGGGCATCGGAATCGAGTTCACGCCGCTGACCGACGGCGGGCTGCTCGCCATCTTTGCCCTCGGCGGGATGGCGATCGTGGGTTTCCTCGACGACTGGATCAAGTACTCGAACCAGAGAAGCCTCGGTCTCTCCAAGTCGGCGAAATTCGGCGGGCAGCTGGCAATCGCCGCCCTGTTCGCCTGGGGCGCCACCGAAGCAGGGGTGGTGACGGAGATCTCGTTCGTCCGGCCCCTCGGGATCGACCTCGGTGCCTTTTTCGTGATCTGGGTCCTCTTGATGCTCACCGGGTGGGCAAACGGGGTGAACCTCACCGACGGCATGGATGGTCTCGCCGGCGGGTGCTCCGCCCTCGTGGTCGCGTCGTACACGGTGATCGCGTTCTGGCAGTTCAGGAATCCGTCCGTGTATGCGTCGGTCGACCCTCTCGAGTTGGCGGTGATCTCAGCGGCGATGTTCGGCGCGATCCTCGGGTTTCTCTGGTGGAACGCCCCTCCGGCCAAGATCATCATGGGCGATGTCGGGTCGCAGGGGATCGGAGGCTTGCTCGCCGCCCTTGCTTTGCTCACCAACACCAGCCTCCTCCTCGTTGTCCTGGGAGCGATCTTCGTGGCAGAGACGGCGTCGGTGATCCTCCAGGTGGCCAGTTTCAAGATGTTCGGGAAGCGGATCTTCCGAATGTCACCGGTCCACTATCACTTCGATCTCGGCGGGTGGCCGGAGACGACAGTCGTGATCCGCTTCTGGATCTTGACCGGGCTAGGGGTAGCGCTGGGTCTCGGCTTCTTCTACGGCGACTTTCTTCGTCTGGAAGGTCTCCTGTGACCAGGGCTCTGGTCCTCGGCGCCGGTGTCTCCGGTCTGGCGGCTGCCCGACTGGCGCGGTCGAGGGACATGACCGTCACGATCTACACCCGGGACACACCCGAGGTCGCCCTCGGGGCGGGGTTCCCGGTCGCGAGTGGAGGCTGGGATCCCGTGCTCCTCAACGGGATCGACCTCGTCGTCACCAGCCCCGGGTTCCCGGAGCGCGCTCTTCCGATCGTCGAAGCCTTGGAATGGGGCATCCCGGTGTGGAGTGAGATCGAGTTCGCCTGGAGACACCTCGACGTTCCCGTTGCCGCGGTGACCGGGACCAATGGGAAGACGACAGTCACCGAGGCCACCTCGGCGATGCTCGAAGCCTCGGGGATCGATGCCCCGGCCACCGGGAACATCGGGTCGGCGCTGTCCGATCACGTCGACCGCGGGCATGAGGCGATAGTCGTGGAGGTGTCGAGTTTTCAACTCCGCTTCTGCGAGGACTTCCACCCGACCGCTGCGGCGATCACCAACGTCGCCGTAGATCATCTCGATTGGCACGGCTCGGAGCATTCGTATCGGGCAGCGAAATCCCGGATCTTCATGAATCAAAGCGGCGATGACCTGTTGGTCTTCGACGCCGACGACGAGGGCGCTTCATCCATCGTCTCTGGCGCGAAGAGCGAGCTGTTCCCGGTGTCGGGGCGGCACCTTCCCGCCGGGGGCGGTGGTGTCGACGAAGACCGATTGGTGGTCGGGGAGCTGACCATTTCGATAGGGGACCTCGCTTCAGACGATCCCACCCATCTGGTCAATATCGCGTCGGCCTCCGCCCTGGCCCTGCGGATGGGGGCCACGGCAGAGGGAGTGACCAGGGCCGCCAAGTCGTACGCGCCCGGCCCGCATCGGAGGTCGACAGTGGCCAGGAGCGGAGGGATCACCTGGGTCGACGACTCCAAGGCCACCAATCCCCATGCCGCCATGAGCTCGATCCGGGCCCATGATTCCGTCGTCCTCATCGCAGGCGGGCTGGCCAAGGGTATGGACGTCACCCCGATCGCTCGGGAGCCGAATGTGCGGGTAGTCCTGGGCATAGGTGAAGCCGGGCCTGACCTGGTGTCGGCGGCGGGAGAGCGGGGTCATGAGGCCGGGACCCTGGCAAAGGCGGTGCAGTTGGCGGCCGAACTGGCCGAGCCCGGCGACACCGTCTTGTTGGCGCCGGGGTGCGCCAGCTTCGACCAGTTCACTTCTTATGCCGAGCGGGGAGACGCGTTCGTGGCATTGGTCAGAGGGGTCGTCGATGGCGAGGCGTCGAAATGACGGCGAACGTCACCTCGATCGCAAAGGTGCGCGCAGCGGCTCGGGTACGAGCGGAGCGCCTCAAGATGAACAACCGCACTGCCACCGTCTTGCTCGTCGTGGCCGTGGTCCTGATAGTGATCGGCTTGGGGGCCACCCAGTCGGCATCGTCTGCCGTTGCGATCGAACAGGCCGAAGATCGCTTCTACTTCTTCAAGCGGCAGCTGGTCGGTGTCGGCATCGGGACGATTGCCTTGCTCCTGACGAGCCGGATCCCGTACCGGCTCTACCGCAGGGTCGCCGTCCCGGGTTTCTTCGCGACCGTGGCCTTGCTCGTCGCGGTGCTCGCGATCGGTCCCGTCATCGGCGGGTCGCAGCGATGGCTCCCCATCGCCGGATTCAGCTTCCAGCCTTCCGAGGTTGCCAAGGTGGCCATCGTCATCGTCCTCGCCCATCTCTTCGAGAAGAAGCACCGCTTGCTCACCCGTTTTGGTCATTTCCTGGTACCGGTGGTGTTCACCGTCGGGGTGATCGGGGGTCTTGTCATTCTTCAGCCGGACCTGGGGACCACCATCATCATCGGCGCCGCGGCCATGGCAGTGATCATGGCCAGCGACACGCCGATGCGATTCGTGTTGTTCCTCACCGGGACAGTCGTTGGTGCGGCCTGGCTCCTTGCCTTCAGCGATCAGTATCGGGTCGATCGAATCGTCGGGTTCTTGGACCCGTGGGGCAACGCCAGCGGTGAGGGTTATCAGCTCATCCAGGGCTATTACGCATTGTCGAACGGAGGTCTGTTCGGGGTGGGCCTTGGAGCCAGCCGTGCCCGCTGGTTCTATCTCCCCAACGCCCACACCGACTTCATCTTTGCCATCATCGGTGAGGAGACGGGGCTGATCGGTGGCCTCACTGTCATCGGCCTCTACGTCGTCCTCGCCTTGGCCGGGTGGTTGGTCGCGGCGAGAGCGCCGGACCGGTTCGGGCGCATGGTGGCGGCCGGCCTCACCGCCTGGATGACGTTTCAGGCGATCGTGAACATCGGCGGGGTCCTCGGCGCCATGCCGATCACCGGGATAGCACTTCCGTTCGTTTCCTTCGGGAGCACCTCGTTGATCATGTGCATGGCCTCTTTGGGCATCCTGGTCAACATCGCCCAGGCAGGGGTACAGCCCAAGACATGACGTTTCTCATCGCCGCGGCCGGCACGGGGGGGCATGTGTTCCCTGGGCTCGCTGTCGGCGAAGCCTTGACCGCACGTGGGATACCGCCCGAATCGGTCCTTTACACCGGCGGTGACCGTCTCGAGGCATCCGTCTATCCCAAAGCCGGGTTTCCCTTCCTCGAAGTAGAGGTGCGGGGTTTGCAGCGCTCGTTGAGTGGGCGGAACTTGAGCCTTCCCCGGGTGGTGTGGCGGGCCCGGGACGCGATGGTCGCTGCGATCGGGGACCGAGGTATCGACGTTGTGCTGGGCATGGGCGGCTACGTGACGATCCCAGCCGCACTCGCCGCTCGGAGTACCGCCGTGACCCTGTTCGTAGCAGAGCAGAACGCGGGTGCCGGGCTCGCCAATCGTGTCGCATCGCGATGGGCAGCGCGGATATTCACCTCGTTTCCGGCGACACATGGGCTGGAACAGGGGGAATGGGTGGGCAACCCGGTCCGCCAATCCCTGGCCAGATTCGACCGCGGCATCGTCCGGCCGAAAGCGCTCGCCCACTATGGCCTCGACGAGACACTGCCGGTCTTGGGGGCGGTGGGCGGATCGTTGGGGGCTGGGACGATCAATGCCGCCGTCCGAGCCCTGGTCGGGACCTGGTCGGGGAGCCCGATTCAGATCCTTCACCTGACCGGCGAGGGCAATGTCATCTCTGATGAGGAAACCTCGCTGGTCTCCTGGGTGCAGACGCCTTTCGAGGAGAACATGGAGCTGTTCTATGCAGCGTGCGACCTTGTGATCGCCAGGGCGGGCGGTGGGGTGGCCGAGCTGACCGTGACAGGGACCCCGTCGATCCTCATCCCGGGCGATTTCGGGTCGTCCGGGCATCAGGCGGCCAACGCCGCCTTTGTCGCGGAGGCAGGAGCGGCCGTGGTGCTACAGGCGGCGCAGATCGACCGATTGCCGTCGGTGGTGTCGGAGTTGTTGGCCTCCAAGGCACGGCTGGAAGAGATGAGGCGGGGAGCCGCGGGCATCGCCAAACCGGACGCAGCCACGACAATCGCAGACGCGATGTTGGAGATGGCCCGATGAGGCTCGATTACCGCCGCGTCCATCTGGTCGGCGCCGGTGGCGCCGGAATGAGCGCCATCGCCAAAGTGCTCGCCGGGATGGGTCACGAGGTGTCCGGCTCCGATCAACGGGGCGGGTCCACCCTGGACCGCCTCGAGGACTTCGGGATCGACACCTATGCAGGTCATCACCCCCAGGTGGCCAGAGATGCGGATCTGGTCGTCGCTTCATCCGCCGTGCCCGACCGTGACCCCGAGCTTGCCGCGGCGGCGGAGGCAGGGGTCCCGGTATGGCGCCGCCCCGATCTCCTTGCTGCTCTCACCGCGGGGATCACCACCGTCGGGGCCACGGGCACCCATGGAAAGACCACCACGACGGCATTGCTGGTGGCAGCCCTCAAGTCCCTGGGCGAGGACCCGAGTTTCATCGTCGGTGGCGATCTCACCGACTGGAACACCAACGGGCATTTCGGGTCGACGCCGCTGCTCGTGATCGAGGCCGACGAGGCGTTCCGCACATTCGAGCGTCTCCACCTCGGTGGTCTGGTCGTGACCAATGTGGAGACCGAGCACATCGAGCATTTCGGGACAGAGTCAGACCTGATGGAAGCCTTCGTCGGCGTCGCCCGGGGGGTGGAGGGCCCGGTGGTCGTCTGCGAGGACGACCCTGGGGCCCGCGAAGTCGGTGACCGGACAGATGCGATCACCTACGGGCTGGACCCGTCCTCGGATTGGCGCATAGTCGATTTGACCCGTCACGACGGGGGGAGCCGTTTCGAGCTGATCGGGCCCAGCACCCGGGCCCATGTCAGCTTGGGGCGTCCGGGCGCTCACGTAGCGCTCAATGCGGCCGGTGCGCTCGCCCTACTCGGCTCGATGGGCCGGGATGTGGCGCTGGCAGCCGCCGGGCTCGCCTCCTTCCGGGGAGTCGGGCGACGCTGGGAGAACAAGGGCACGGTGTCCGGAGTCACCCTCATCGACGACTATGCGCACCATCCAACCGAGGTGGCCGCGACGGTTGCCGTGGCCAATGATCTTGCCCGCGGCAAGGTGTGGGCGGTGTTCCAGCCACACCTCTACAGCCGGACCGCCCTGTTCCACGACGAGTTCGGAGCAGCGCTGAGCGCGGCGGATGAGGTCGTGGTGACCGATGTGTACGGGTCCAGGGAGGAGCCCGTCCCCGGAGTGACCGGCGCCCTGGTGGTCGAGGCCGTGGGCCGGCATGGGGGCAGCGCCCACTACGTCCCCCACCGCAGCGACCTGGCGGCCTTCCTGGAGGAGCGTGTCGCCGACGGTGACCTGGTCTTGACCATGGGAGCCGGAGACATCACCCTCGTCCCGATCGAGTTGGCCCTGCGCTTGGCGGAGCATCCGTGACCACCCTCGCCTCTCTGGTCGATCAGGGTGTGGTGCTCGAGGGCGTGCCTCTCGGCCAATACACCACCTACAAGTCCGGCGGACCGGCGCGTTACCTGGTGGATGTGCCCGACGCCCGGGCTTTGACAGACCTGATCGCGACCGATGTCATCGGGGAGCTTCCAATCCTCGTTCTGGGCCGGGGCTCCAATCTCGTCGTCTCGGATGCGGGTTTCCATGGTCTCGTCATTCGTCTCGGCGCTGGGTTCGGCGGAGTCGGGATCGACGGGATTGACGTGCGCGCCGGTGGAGCAGCTCCTCTGGCCTTGGTCGCCCGGACCAGTGTCGACGCCGGGCTCACCGGTCTCGAGTTCTTCGTCGGGGTCCCAGGCTCGGTGGGTGGCGCCATCCGCCAGAACGCCGGCTGTTTCGGCGCCGAGACCAGGGATCGGCTCATCGTGGCCACGATCGTCGATGTCAGACGGGGCACAACGGTCGAACTCGGCCCTGACGAGCTCGAGATGTCGTACCGCCACTCCAATGTGACCGCCGAACAGGTCGTCGTGGGTGCCATGTTCCGGGCGTCTCCCGGTGACAGCGAGACCGGGCGAGGAGAGCTGCGCAGGATCACGAGGTGGCGGAGAGACAATCAGCCGGGGGGCACTTTCAATGCCGGAAGCGTGTTCAAGAACCCCGCGGGCACCACCGCGGGGGAGCTCATCGACTCGCTCGGGTTGAAGGGGATGCATGTAGGCGACGTCGCGGTGTCTGCCAAGCACGCCAACTTCTTCGTTGCCGGGGCTTCTGCGACCTCCGCAGACATCCGCCGTCTGGTGGGCGCTGTCAAAGACCGGGTTTTCGAGGAAACCGGCACCATGCTGGAGCCGGAGATCCAGTTCGTCGGATTCGAAGATGAGAATTGACCCACGTCTAGCCGAGAGAAGACGCGAAGTGGCCGAAGATCGCGCCCGGCGCAGGGTCAGCCGCCTCGTGGTTCTACTGATCTGTCTCGGAGTCGCCGGGGCGACATTGTGGCTGTTCCTCTCGCCCCTGCTCAGTGTCTCGTCCGTGACGACCTCCGGCATCGCAGCCAGCTCGGCGCAGACCGTGCTGACAGAGCAAGGTGTGGTCGAGGGCACCCCGTTGATCCTGATCCGGCCCGGGCGGGTGGAGAGCGCCCTCGAATCCGACCCTTGGGTGCTCGATTCGGTGGTCGATCTCGATTGGCCCACCCGGGTGGTTGTTCTGGTCCAGGAGCGTGCCCCGGCCGCCTGGCTGGAGACCGCAGACGGCTGGGGGCTCTACGCCCCGGACGGTGTCCGTTTGGCCGGTGGCGCAGAGCCCGACCCGGCGTTGCCCTGGATCCAGCTCGGGCCTGTCGCCCCCGACGAGACCGGGACTTCGCGTGATGTCCTCGGCTCGCTCGAGTTCGCGGCGGCGCTGCCCCAAGAGCTCCAGGAGGGGACCAAGGTCCGCTCCGAGACTGGGGGAGAGATCTGGGCGGAAGTCGCCGGTTTTGAGGTGAGACTGGGACGAGCTGCGGAAATGCGCGCCAAGGCGCTCAGTCTGGCCGCGCTGTTGCGGGAAGAGCCCGTCCCCGGCTCGATCCTGACTCTCATCGCCCCGACCCACCCCGCCATCTCGCCACCGTGAGCAACTATTGATGTCTACTTGAAGGTTAGAGATTGTGGCTTTACTAACCGCCCGGCAAACGGTAAACCTCTACTTCAGCTTCCGATATCCACTGGAGGAATTGTCGTGAACTCGTCGAGCGGCGGTTATCTGGCCGTCATCAAAGTCGTAGGAATTGGCGGTGGCGGCGTCAACGCCGTCAATCGCATGGTCGACGCCGGTATACGCGGTGTCGAGTTCATCGCGTTGAACACCGATGCCCAGGCACTGCTCATGAGCGATGCCGATGTCAAGCTAGACATCGGACGCGAAGTGACCAGGGGTCTGGGGGCAGGCGCCAATCCGGAGATCGGCCGGGCCGCCGCCGAAGAGCACAAGGCGGAGTTGGAGGACGTCCTCAAAGGCTCGGACATGATCTTCATCACCGCCGGTGAAGGTGGCGGGACCGGCACCGGCGGCGCTCCGGTCGTGGCCGAAGTGGCACGGTCGGTCGGCGCCCTCACCGTCGGAGTTGTCACCAGGCCCTTTGGATTCGAGGGCAGACGTCGGGCTGTCCATGCCGAGCAGGGGATCGACGATCTGAAGGACGCAGTGGACACCCTGATCGTGATCCCCAACGACAGGCTGCTCGAGGTCGGGGACCCGGCCGCCCCGATCGCCGAGACCTTCAGACTTGCCGACGAGGTCTTGATGAGCGGCGTCGCCGGGATCACCGACCTGATCACCACTCCCGGTTTGATCAACGTCGACTTCGCCGATGTGCGGACGATCATGTCGGACGCCGGGTCGGCGGTCATGGGGATCGGGAGGGCGACTGGCGAGAACCGGGCCAAGCAAGCTGCCGAGCGGGCGATCTCCAGCCCGATGCTGGAGACCTCGATGGAAGGCGCCAAGGGCGTCCTCCTCTCGGTCTCCGGCCCTTCCTCGATGACACTTCACGAGGCGACCGAGGCCGCCAGGGTGGTAGCTGACCACGCCGACACCGAGGCCGACATCATCTTCGGCGCCATCGTCGACGACGACCTCGGCGAGGAGATGAAGGTCACCGTGATCGCGGCCGGCTTCGAACGGCGTCGGTCAGGCCGGCAAGGATCGACGCGCCCAGCCTCCCGCTCCTATTCCGGATTCGATGAGGGGGACGACGCCCTCGACATCCCGACCTTCGTCCAGGGATGAACCGGCCCCCCGGTGTCGACGGGGTCGCCTTCACCGATGCAGACGACGGGGACCAGCGCAACGACCTGACCGCTCGATCGGCCGTTTCGTCCTGGTTGGGGATCTCGCGGGATTGGGCAACGATCAGACAGGTTCACGGGACCGCACTGACCCATGCCACCGAGCCCGGCGAACTCGCCGAAGCCGACGCGATGTGGACCGAAGTGCCGGGACTGCCCCTGGCGGTGTTAACGGCAGACTGCTTCGGAGTCGTCCTTCGGGCTGAATCAGCCGTAGGAGTGGCCCATGCGGGATGGCGTGGGGCGTCCGCCGGCGTCGTGACGGACCTCCGAGAAGAGATGACCCGTCGGGGCCACGAGCCGCGCTCTGCTGCCATCGGGCCCGGGATCGGCCCATGCTGTTTCGAGGTTGGCCCGGACGTGGCCGGGCAATTCCCCGAATTGGCGACCGAGACCACATGGGGCACGACTTCGGTGGACCTGGCCTCAGCGATACGCAGCGAGCTGGACGGGCTCGATGTCTGGGTTTCCGGCGTCTGCACGATGCATGAGACGACGATGTTCAGCTACCGCCGAAGTGGAACCTCGCTTCGCAACGCCACCATTGCCTGGGTGTCATGAGCTACCACGACGTCGTGGACCGCATGACGGCAGCGGCCGAGCGAGCCGGCCGGGATGCCTCCTCGATCACCCTGGTCGCGGTTTCGAAGGCGAAGGCGGTATCGGCCATCGAAGCGGTGTACGAGCTGGGCCACCGGGACTTCGGCGAGAACCGAGCCCAAGAGATGGCCGAGAAGGCTGCCAGGCTCCCAAATGACATCCGCTGGCACTTCGTGGGCGGGTTGCAGGCGAACAAGGCCCGTCTGATCAGGCCAATCACCCACCTCCTCCACTCGATGGACAGGGAGTCTCTGGCCGGGGCGTGGGCCAAGGGGAGCGGGCTCCCCCCACCCTGCCTCCTCCAGGTGAACACCGGGCATGAGGAACAGAAGTCGGGCGCGGTCCCCGAAGAGGCCCGGGTCACCCTCGAAAAGATCCTGGCATTCGGTTTGGAGGTACATGGATTGATGGCGATCCCGCCGCTCACCGACGAGCCGAAAGACCAGCAGCCCCACTTCGCGTTGCTTCGCGCCCTGCGGGATGAGCTGGCCCAGGACCATCCTGCGATCCGAGAGCTCTCGATGGGGATGACGGACGACTTCGAGGTAGCGATCGAGGAAGGCTCCTCAATTATCCGCGTGGGCCGGGCTATCTTTGGCGAACGCACTTGACGGAGTGATATGTCGTCTCTGTTCTCCAAAGCTCTTATCTACCTGGGATTGGTGGACGAGGATCAGATGGATGCCGAGAGCGGCGATCGACCGGCGATGGGGCCGGCCGAGGAGCCGTCACGGCGGGTAGAACCACGTCGTGTCGAGCCGTTCCCGGCGAGCCGAAGGGTCGAGCCGCCGCCAACGGCGCGGGCAGCGACCCGGCCCCAGATCAGGGAGGGCATGGAATCGGGGGTTGGAGTCGTGCGAACGGTCGAGGCGCCCTCCGACGTGATCCTCGTCGAGGAATTCGGCGATGCCCGGATCCTCGCCGATCGGATACGCGATCGGGTGCCGGTGGTCCTCGACATGCGTCGGGCGGATCACGACCTCGTGCGGCGCGTGGTTGATTTCTCTTCAGGCCTCATCTACGCCCTCGACGGTTCGATGCGAAAGGTCGGCGATGGGCTCGTCGTTGTCCTGCCCCCGCGGGTGACACTGAGCCGGGACGAGAAGCGACGCCTCTCCACGTTGGGTGCCTACGAGCTCGACGACATCGACGACTGAGCCGTGGACCTCGGCGGCGTCCTGATCCTGATCCTGCAGATCTACTTCTACGCCGTGCTGGCATGGGTGATCCTGTCGTGGATCCCGACCTCGTCGGAACACCCGCTGGGCAAGGTCAACGTCTTCCTCGACCGAGTCATCTATCCGGTGATCCTCCCCCTCCGGCGGGTGATCCCGCCGCTGCGCCTCGGCGGGGGCATGTTGGACCTCTCCCCGATCGTCCTGCTGATCGGGATCCAGTTGCTGATCGGGCTGGCGAGGGGGATCTTCTCCTGATCCTTGGAGCCGGGCGGCTTGGTTCGTATCCTCACTCAGAGACCAAGGGGTAGATAACAATGGCGATAACACCCGCCGACATCGAGAAGAAGACCTTCTCAACCGCCCTCCGTGGCTACGACCTCGACGAGGTGGACGATTTCCTCGACGAGATGGTGGTGGCAGTTCGCGAGCTCCAGGAGGAGCTGACCCAAGCCAAAGATCGGGCGGCACAGTTCGAGGGCGATCCCCAGGCCGTGGCTGCGGTGCCGATGGCGGCTCCCGGCCCCGACGAGTCGGCGGTGGGCCGGGCCCTGGTTGCGGCTCAGCAGGCGGCGGACCGGATGCTCGAGGACGCTCGGGCCGAAGCCGACAAGATCGTGGGAGGAGCCCGATCCGAAGCCGACACATTCGCCCAGGAGCGGGACCAGAAGAAGGCCGAGGTCGACGCCGAGATGGCGGAGATGACAGGTCTCGTGGCCGGGGTGCGCAACAAGCTCGCGGTCCTCGCCACCACGGTCGCCGACAAGCTCGATGAGATGGATGCCGTCGTGGCCGGCGCACACAGCCCAGGCGCGGAGCTGACCGACGAAACCGACACCGGCACGGCAGAGAGCACCGAAGGCGACGAATTCGAGGACCAACCCGAGCCTGAGCCGGAGGTGGAGGAGGTCGACGACACGGGCGCCGAGGATGGCGACGGCGATCAGGTCGGCGAAGGAGAAGAGACCGGTGAGGAAGCCGGGCTCGAGGTCGACCTGGAGAACCTGGAGTCGTCCGACGATGAGGACGACGCCGGCTCCTCCGAGATCGAGGGCGTCGACACCGAAGAGGAGAACCAGGAGATCTGACCGAAGCCGACGGCCCCGATCTCGGTTTCACCTATCAGGTGCGGAAGTCCGGTGAGGTGGTCATCGCTCGAGGCGGCGCAACTGTCGCGACCTTGCGGGGGGAGGCGGCGGAGAGTTTCTCTCACATGTGCCCCAGGGCGATCCCCAGCAGCTCATTGCGCGCGTCACCGGCAACTACAAGCGAGGGAACGAGCGCCGCTAGGGCCGTGCGGCCGGCACGACCTGAATCGAGACGGTTCGCCCGTCGATCTCGAACGACTCACCCAATTCTTCGCCGTCTTCCGCGATCGAGACTGCGAGCACCTCGGCGGCGATCTCCGGCTCATGGGTGGCGATGGCCGAGTTGATGACGGCGTCGTCGCTCGACCAGGTAAGGGTGATGCGATCCGTGACATCGAGGGCGGCGTCACGTCGCATCTTCTGAACCCGGCTGATCAGCTCTCGCGCCATCCCTTCGAGTAAGAGCTCGTCGGAGACATGGGTGTCCAGTGCCACCGCGAAGTCGACTCCCGTCTCGACCACCGTCTCCTCTCGAGCTGTGCGCTCGACGACGATGTCGCCAAGGCCCAAGTCGCGGCCTGCGATGGCCACGGTGCCTCCGCCGAGGACCGTCTCGAGGTCCTCCGGACCCAGGGCGGCGATGGCATTCGCCACCTCGGGCATCTGGGGGCCATACAAAGGCCCGAGGGTGCGGAAATTCGCCTTGGCCGAGAGGTTGACCAGGGCTCTCTCGTCCGCCGACGTCGTCACCTCTTTGACGTTGAGCTCGTCGGCGATCACGTCACCATGGGTGACGACTGCCCGGGCGATGTCGTCGTCCCGGGTGAGGACGGTCAGTCTGGCCAGCGGCTGCCGGACTCGCAGACCCAGCTTCTTGCGTAGGTTCCGCCCCAGGCGGACTACTTCTCGCACCACTCCCATCGAGGTCTCCAGGTCACGGTCGATCAGTGCCGCATCTGCCTCGGGGAAGTCGCGGTGATGCACGCTGGTGACGGCATCCGGGTGATGGCGGGCGACGAGATCCTGGTACAGGTGCTCGGTGATGAAGGGGAGGACCGGGGCGAGGACTTCGATGAAGCGGGTGAGGACCTCATACAAGGTGGCGAATGCCGCCAGTTTGTCGGCGTCGCCCTCACCCGACTCTCCCCGGCTGCGCCAGAAACGGCGGCGAGAGCGTCGCACGTACCAGTTGGTCAGATGATCGATGAAACCCAACGTGGGCGGCACCACGTTGTACAGGTAGTAGCCCTCCATCTGGGTGTTGACCTCTGACACCAGGCTCTGCAGCACGGAGAGGATCCATCGGTCGAGCTCCGGCCGTTCTCGGGGAGGGGGAGCTGTCTCGAGATCCGAGACGCTGATCCCGTCGGCCTCGGCATAAGTGGTGAAGAAGCTGTAGGTGTTCCACATCGGGAGGAGGACGGTGCGAACCACCTCGGCCACCCCGTCGCTGCTGAAGCGGAGCGGCTCGGCGCGGAGGACCGGGGAGTTGATCAGGAAAGCACGCAATGCGTCCGCACCCATGTGATCGAAGATCTCCGAGGGATCCGGGTAGTTCTTCAGGCTCTTGGACATCTTTCGCCCGTCCTCGGCGAGGATGAGCCCGTTGACGACGCAGTTCTCGAATGCCGGCTCATCGAAGAGAGCGGTGGAGAGGACGATCAGGGTGTAGAACCATCCCCTTGTCTGATCGAGGCCCTCGGCGATGAACTTGGCCGGGAAAGCGGCCTCGAAACGCTCGGAGTTCTCGAAGGGATAGTGGAGCATCCCGTAGGGCATCGAGCCCGATTCGAACCAGCCATCCAGCACCTCAGGAACCCTGATCATCGAGCCGTCGCAAGAGGCACATGGCCAGCCGATGTCGTCGACGACATGCTTGTGGAGATCTCGGGGGCGCTGGCCGGAGAGAGCCTCGAGCTCATCGAGTGATCCCACCGCCACCGCCTCGTCGCAGTTGGTGCACTCCCAAACTGGGATGCATGAGCCCCAATAGCGATTTCGGCTCACCGCCCAATCCCTCGCATTGGCCAGCCAGTTGCCAAAGCGACGGGTTCCGACGTAGTCGGGTACCCAATGGATGGTCTCGTTGATCTCGACCATCCGATCCTTGATCTCCTCCACCCTCACGAACCAGGTGGGGATCGCCTTGTAGATCAGAGGCGTGCCTGTTCGCTCGCAGAAGGGGTAGGAGTGAGTGATCCGGTCGGCATGCACCAGGTTGCCGGAGTCCTCGAGCAGCCGGATCAGGGTGGCATCGGCCTCCTTGACGTTCTGGCCGACCACCTCTGGCACTTGGTCGGTGAATTTGCCCTCGGCGTCGACCGGGTCGACCAGCGACTCGATCCCGGCGGCCTTGAGGGCGTAGAAGTCGGCCTCGCCGTAGGCGGGCGCCATGTGGACCAGGCCGGTGCCTTCGTCCATGGCCACCTCGGGGGACGGGATGGTGCGAAAGGCCCCCGCTTCTCTCTCTTGGCCGAAATAGTCGAATGGCGGGCGGTAGGAGACCCCGAGGATCTGAGAGCCCTTGGCTTCCCCGACGACGAATGGGTCTTCCCCGAACACGCTCGAGACCCGTGCCGTTGCGATCCAGTAGTGCTCATCACGATCGGCGATGCGGGAGTACTCGATGTCTTCGCCGACCGCGATAGCCAGGTTGCCGGGAAGCGTCCAGGGTGTGGTGGTCCAGATGAGGAGGTAATCGCCCGGCTCGACGGGCCCCGCCCCCTCGAGCACCTCCAGCCTCACGGTTATGGATGGGTCCTCCACATCGCGGTAGTCCTTGTTCGCCTCGAAGTTGGAGAGCGGGGTGGATGCCCCCCATGAATAGGGGAGGACCTTGAAGTCCTTGTAGACCAGACCTTTGTCCCAGAGCTGTTTGAAGACCCACCACACCGTCTCCATGAACTCCGGGTCCAGGGTCTTGTAGTCGTTCTCGAAGTCCACCCAGCGCCCGATGCGCTCGGTGAGTGCCTCCCACGTCTCGGTGTTGGCCTGCACCACGCTCCGGGCGGCCTCATTGAAGCGGTCGACCCCGTATTCGGTGATTGCCTTCGGGCCCGATATCCCGAGCCGCTTCTCGACCTCCATCTCGATGGGGAGGCCGTGGGTGTCCCAGCCGAAGCGCCGCTCCACCCGATAGCCCCGCATCGTCCAGTAGCGGGGCACCATGTCCTTGATCACCCCGGCGAGGAGGTTTCCGTAATGAGGGCTCCCGGTCGGGAAGGGGGGGCCGTCATAGAAGATGTACTCGTGATCGGCAGGGCGGCGGAGGATCGACTCTTCGAAGGCCTTGGTGTCGCGCCAGAGGGCGAGGATGCCCTTCTCCATGGCGGGGATGTCCACGGCCGGGTCTACCCGGGTGAATCCGGTGCCGTGGGTTGGCGACTCCTGCTCGTTCGTAGGCATTGGAGCTGGAAATGCTAGGGGCCGGGGGAATGTTGCCGGGCATGGCGAAACTCTCCCAATAGCGGCCGCTCGTTGGTATGGTTCCCGCCCTTTAGCGGGGGACCGTTTTGGCACGACAGCTCGCCAAGTCAACAGTCGAGAAGTTCCGGGTCAGGCTCGAGGAGGAGCAAGCGCGTCTTCAGGGCCTCGTCGACGATTACGAGCAGGAGTTGGAGGAGGCCCGTCTCTCCGAGAGCTCTTCCGACCGGAGTCCCGATCCGGGCAACGCCGAGGCCAGCTCGACCAAGCTGGAGTACGCCAAGGAGCTCTCGATCGAGCAGAACACACTCGACCTGTTGAGCAAGGTGGAGCGAGCGCTGGGCAAGATGGACGAGGGCACCTACGGGATATGCGAGAGCTGCGGAAAGGCGATACCCCTGGCCAGGCTGGACGTGCTCCCTTACACGACGCTCTGCGTCGATTGCGCACGCAAGGCTTGACTCGAAGGTACGCCCTCGGCGTCGGGCTGGCTCTGCTCGTCGTGGCTGTCGACGCAGCTACCAAGCGTTGGGCTTCAATCGAGCTCGTAGACGGGGATCTGGTGCTCATCCCCAACTTCCTCGTACTCACCTTCACCGAGAACTCGGGCGCAGCCTTCTCGATGTTCCAGAACGGAGGCCCGATCTTCGGCACCGCGGCGATCGTGGTGACCGGCGGTCTGCTCTGGGCGCTCCGTCTCGAGCGTCCGATGGCGGAGACCGTCGCCTACGGCCTGATCATCGGAGGAGCCTTGGGGAATCTGGTCGACCGGGTCATGCGAGGCCCGGGGCTGCTCGATGGGAAGGTCATCGACTGGATCGACCTGTGGTGGATCCCGACCTTCAATGTCGCCGACATGTCGATCACGATCGCAGTAGGCCTGCTACTCATACATGCGTGGATGACACGCTGAAACTCGAGGTCCCCGAGCGCCTCGACGGCGACCGCGTGGACAAGGTGCTGGCCGACCTCCTCGGAGTGAGCCGTTCGCACGCCCGGGCATTGTTCGATGGCGGAGTCCTCCTCGACGGCGCGCCAGCACGTCCCAGCGACCGGGTCCGCTCTGGCGCAATCGTCGAATCGCCACCTCCGACGGAGGTCGTCCGCCTCACTGCGGAGCCGGTCGACTTCGACGTGATACACGAGGACTCAGATGTGATCGTGGTCGACAAGCCGGCCGGTCTGGTGGTCCACCCCGGTTCCGGCCACCAGCGCCCGACTCTGGCCGCCGGTCTCCTTCATCGCTACCCGGAGTTGGAGGGAGTGGGTGCCACTGGTCGGTGGGGCCTGATCCACCGGCTCGATCGGGACACATCAGGCTTGCTCGTCGTCGCCCGCACCGCCCTGGCGTTCGACCGACTGAGCGCTGACATGGCCGGCCGCCGCATCCGGCGTCTCTACACCGCACTGGTCCATGGCCGATTCGCCACCCCCACCGGCACCATCGACGCCCCGATCGGCCGCGATCCGAACAGACCCATCAGACGTGCCGTCGTTGCAGGCGGCAAACCGGCGGTAACCCATTACGAGGTGATCGAGGAGTACCCCGCGGCCGATGTCTCCCTTCTCGAAGTAGCCCTGGCCACGGGCCGCACTCATCAGATCAGGGTTCACTTGACGGCGATCGATCATCCCGTGATCGGGGACAAGACCTACTCACAGCTGAAGGCCGTCGACAGCCCGCGCATCTTCCTCCACGCCCATCTGGTCAGTCTCGATCATCCGGTGACCGGCGAGCAAATGACGTTCACGTCCCCCCTCCCTGCCGACCTTTTCGGGGTGCTCCACGGGCTGGCCAATGCCGAGGTGGGGTAGGCCGTTGGCGGCGATAGCGTTCCGACCGTGACCCAGGATCACACCACCGAGGCCCCGGTCTGTTACCGGCACCCGGATCGGAGCACCCTGCTCAGCTGCAGTCGTTGCGGCCGCCCCATCTGCTCGTCATGTTCCATCGACGCCTCTGTTGGGCAGCGCTGTCCCGAGTGCATGAGACAGGAGGGGGCACAGAAGGTGATCCCCACCGGTCCCCGCAGCCGAACCACGGCGACGTCGGGCGCGCCGGCCACGATCACCTTCATAGCCGTCGCGGTGATCTTCTATCTGCTCGATTCCCTGAACATCGTGGATGGCTTGGTCTTGCGCTTTGCTCAAATCAACGCCTTCATCACGGATGGTGACTGGTGGCGGATCTTCACGGTGGTTCTGCTCCACGCCTCTATAACCCACATCCTCTTCAACATGTGGGCGTTGTGGGTCCTTGGCCCCCAGATCGAGCGGGGAGTGGGCACGTGGCCCTTTGTCAGCCTCTTTCTCGCCTCGGCCGGGATGGGCGGCGTATTCGCCTTCTATCTGGGTGACCAACTCAGCATGGTGCCCGCGGTCGGCGCCTCGGGGGCGATTTTCGGGCTCTTCGGGATCTGGCTGAGTTGGGCACTGCATCGCAGAAACACCATCCAGGGCCGCGCCCTTCTCGGTCAGTTGGGCTTCCTCCTCCTCATCAACGCCGCCATCCCGTTGATCTTCAGAAATGTCTCCTGGCAAGCACATCTGGGCGGCTTGATCGCCGGTTTCGTGATCGGCGAGATCTGGAGCCGGATCAGAGGACCAAACGCAGAGGCGATGCGGGCGTTGGTCGGATTCGCTTTTGCGGCGCTGGCCGCAGTCGCCGTCTCGATCTGAGATTCGCCTCGGGGAGCGCTTCGACATTGCCATCCTGGACGCGCCCATGACAATCCCCAGGTCGATCCTCTCCCGTGAGTTGCTGCCGGCATCAGTCGCCATCTACACGACTGTCGCCATCGTGGCCTTCGAGGGATTGGCGGTGACGGCCGCCTTGCCCGATCTCACCGCCGAGCTCGGCCAGGTGCATCTCCTGCCGTGGGTGATCACCGCCTTCCTGCTCGCCTCGGGTGTGACCACTGCGATCGCGGGGTCGTTCATCGATTCTGTGGGGACGTCCACCGTGTTCAGGTGGGCGACGTTTGCCTTTGCCGCCTCGTCGCTCGCTGCCGCTGCTGCTGGGTCGATGCCGATCCTGGTGGCAACACGTGTCTTCCAGGGCGCCGCGGGTGGGGCGATCATCTCGGTTGGAGTCGGTGCCGTCGCCCTCGTCTATCCGAGCCATCTCGTCGGCAGAGCCTTTGCCGCCAATTCCAATGTGTGGGGGATTCTGGGCTTCGCCAGCCCTGCGATCGCAGCGGTTCTGCTCCAGGTCGGGTCGTGGCGTTGGATCTTTCTGCTGATGGTGCCGCTCTCTGCAGTGGCCCTGATCGCGGGGTGGCGGACTTTGCCCGGCCCGGTCGAGCGAACCCCGCTCCGGGTCGACTGGGTCGCGGTGGGGCTGCTGGTGGTCACGTTCGGAGCCCTGTTGGCGGCTGTGTCGAATTTCTCTGCGTATTCGGTGATCTTTGCCGCGGTCGCCATCCTGTCGGGAACCGTCTTGTGGCGGAGAATGGCACGGGGCAGATCGAGCCTGCTCGACCCGCGATTCGTGGGGGAATACCCCTACCGCCAACTCGCCCTGGTGGTCTCGCTGACATTGGTGGCCATGATCGGGCTGTCGTCCTATCTGCCTGTGTATGTACGGGGCGCCCGTGGCGGCACGGCGGCCGCGGCAGCGTGGTCGGTCTTGTGGCTCACGATCGGATGGACCGCTGCCGCGAACATCTCCGGTCGGATCACCGATCGGGTGAGCGAGCGTGCCGTGCTCCGGGTGGCAGCGATCGGCGGTATCCCCGCCATTGCCGCCGCCTGGGCCGCCGTCTCCTTCGCGGCACCCCTACCGGTGGTCTACGCCTGCTATTTCGCCATGGGCATGTCGGTGGGGGCGGTGACCAACTCCGCGTTTCAGATGGTCCGCCTGGCGGTGGCCGACAGGCTCGCGGGCCGGGCGACCTCCGCCCACGCCTTTCTGCGCACGGTCGGGATGTCGGTTGGCGCGGGTCTGGCGGGTGGAGTGATCCTGGCCACAGTGGCGGCCTCAGTTGGTGACATCTCCTCGGTCCGCGAGGCATTGGCGGGCGGCGAGGCGGATCTGGCCGGTGCGACTGCGAGCGCCCTCGCCCGTGGCTTTTCCATCGCTCATGGGGTGAGTCTGGTGATCATGGTCATTGCCGTCTGGATCGCCGGGAGCCTCGCACCCGGACGATCCCACGGCACCCCAGGCTGAGTCCGCCTGTGCTACCTTGAATGACAGCCGTGTCATTCGCTCATCTCCACGTGCACACCGAGTACTCGATGCTCGACGGTGCGGCTCGGATCAAGGACGTGGTGGCCGCCGCGGCGGCTGAAGGGCAGCCGGCGATCGCCATCACCGACCACGGTGTCCTCTACGGAGTGGTCGATTTCGTCAAAGAGGCGAAGAACGCGGGGATCAAGCCGATCATCGGGATCGAGGCGTACCTCACGGAAGGCTCCCGGTTCGATCGGCCCGTGGGAAACGCCAACCAGCGGTTCCACATGAACCTGCTCGCCGAGAACGAGATCGGGTACCGCAACCTCCTCCGCCTTTCCTCCCGAGCTTTCCTCGAGGGCTACTACTACAAGCCGAGGATGGACCTCGATCTGCTCGCCGAGCATGCCGAGGGCCTGATAGCCACCTCCGGGTGTCTGGGCGGGATGGTCCCGCAGTTGCTCGCTCCGGACTCGATGAGCGAGGAGGGCAACAAGGGACAGGTCCGCGACTTCGACGCGGCAATCGCGGCAGCCGGGCGATTCCAGGACATCTTCGGGCGCGACAACTTCTTCATCGAGGTCCAGGACCATGGTCTGGCTGCGCAGAAGGCGATCATGCCCGACCTGCTCGAGATCTCTTCGCGAACCGGTGCGCCGCTGCTCGCTACCAACGATGCCCACTACACGAGTCGGAGCGAGCACGACGCGCACGACGTCTTGCTCTGCATCCAGACCGGCTCGCTGCGCGCCGACTCGAGCCGACTGCGGTTCGAGGGAAACGAGCACTATCTCAAGACCTCTGATGAGATGCGGCGTCTGTTCCCCGCTGACGTGTTCTCTGGCGCCTGTGACAACACGCTCGCCATCGCAGAGAGGGCCGAGGTCGACCTCGAATTCGGCAAGATCCTTCTGCCCAGCTTCCCCGTCCCATCGGGTGAGACCGAAGTCACGTATCTCCGCCGACTGGTCGACCAGGGCGCTCGGGATCGTTACGGCCACGACGCCGGGCCCGAGGTGTGGGACCGGGTCGAGCACGAGTTGAAGATCATCGAGGAGATGGGGTTCCCCGCCTATTTCCTGATCGTCTGGGATCTCATCCGCCACGCCCGGGAGAACGGGATCAGGGTGGGCCCGGGCCGCGGCTCGGCGGCAGGCTCGATCGTGTCCTATTCGCTGAGGATCACCGACCTGGACCCCCTCGCCTACGGTCTGATCTTCGAGCGGTTCCTCAATCCGGGTCGGCGGCAGATGCCCGATATCGACATGGATTTCGACGAGCGATATCGGGGGGAGATGATCAGGTACGCGGCCCAGAAATATGGGCCGGACCGGGTGGCTCAGATCGTCACCTTCTCCACGATCAAGGGGAAGCAGGCCCTGCGTGATGCGGCCCGGGTGCTCGGTCACCCATACGGTGTGGGCGATCGCGTCGCCAAGGCGATGCCCCCGGCCATCCTCGGCCGGGAGGCCACCCTCGAGCAGGTGTTGACGCCACCGCCTTCCGACGCCGATTCGACCACCAAGGATTGGTACACGAACGCCCAGGGCCTTCGCGATCTATATGAGGCCGACCCGGCCGTGCGGGAGACGGTCGACGCCGCCCGGGGCCTGGAGGGGTTGCGGCGCCAGGACTCGATACATGCCGCCGCGGTGGTGATCGCCCCCGAGCCCTTGATCAACGTCGTCCCCATTCAGCAGAAGGGGGAAGGGGCCGAGGTCGTCACCCAATACGAGATGTACGGCGTCGAGTCATTGGGCCTGCTCAAGATGGACTTCCTCGGGCTCCGCAACCTCTCGATCATCGAGCGCTGTCTCGAGCTGGTCGAGTCGGGGACCGGGAATCGGGTCGACATAGACGCCGTCCCCCTCGATGACCAGAAGACCTTCGAGCTGCTCCAGTCCGGCAACACGATCGGGGTGTTCCAGCTCGAGGGCAATGCGATGCGATCGCTGATCCGCTCGCTGAAACCGGACTCCTTCAACGACGTGATCGCACTGGTCGCGCTCTATCGGCCCGGCCCGATGGGCGCGAACATGCACAACCTCTACGCCGATCGCAAGAACGGCCGCGCTCCGATCGAGGAGCTACACCCCGCCCTCACCGACAAGCTCGCTGACACCTATCAGATCATGGTCTACCAGGAGCAGGTCATGTCAGTGGCCCAGGAGATGGCTGGCTACTCCATGATCGACGCCGACAACCTGCGGCGGGCCATGGGCAAGAAGATCAAGTCGGTGATGAAGGCCGAGGAGGAGAAATTCGTTGCCGGCTCTGTCGCCCAGGGCCATGAGGAGAAGGTGGGGCGGGAGATCTTCGGTCTCATCGAGCATTTCTCCGGCTACGGGTTCAACAAGAGCCACAGCTCCGGTTACGGGCTGGTCGCCTATCAGACCGCATACCTCAAGGCGCACTTTCCGGCCGAGTACCTGGCCGCCCTGCTCACTGCCACCAAGAAGGACAAGGACCGAACCGCGGTCTATCTCAACGAGTGCCGCCAGATGGGGATCGAGGTCCTCGTCCCCGACGTCAACGAGTCTGACTCCGATTTCACCGTCAAGGACGGCCGGATCCGATTCGGGCTATCCGCGGTGCGCAACGTCGGCGAAGGGGTGGTGGAGAAGATCGTCGAGGCGCGTGCGGACCGCCCGTTCGACTCCTTCCATGACTTCATCGATCGGGTGGACGTCTCCGCGCTCAACAAGCGCACGGTCGAGTCGCTGATCAAGGCAGGGGCGTTCGATGCATTGGGCTATCCGCGCAAGGGCCTGACCGTGGTGTATGAGCAGATCCTCGATGGCACGCTGGAGCGGAGGCGGAATGAGGACATGGGCCAGTTCAGCCTCTTCGCCGGCGATCCCGCCTCGGTGTCGCACGGACGAATCGAGATACCCGACCTGGTCTGGCCGCAGAAGATACGTCTCGCCTTCGAGAAGGAGATGCTTGGCCTCTACGTCTCTGACCACCCGTTGCTCTCAGTCGGCCAGTCGCTGGCGGCGGCCGCTACCACGACCATCAGCCAGCTCGAGGAGCTGACCGATCGGGCCAACGTGACCGTGGGAGGGCTCGTGGCTGGGATCACCCGACGCTGGACCAGGAATGGCGATCCCATGATCTTCTTCCAGCTCGAGGACCTCGAGGGCTCGGTCGAGGTGGTGGCTTTCCCCCGCACCGTCAACGATCACGGGCACGTCATCGTCGAAGATGCGGTCGTCATCGTCGGCGGGCATCTCGACCACCGCGGCGATGAGGTCAAGGTGATGGCGCGGGAGATCAAGGAGCTCGAGATCCGTGACGACTCGATGGTGCGCCTGCGAACGACGGCTTCATCACTCACCCCGGAGATGGTGACCCGCCTCAAGGCCATTCTCTCCAACCATCCTGGACCGGCACCCGTCTATCTCAACATGACCAGCGACCATGGGGTCAAAGTTCTGAAGCTGAGCGATGCCCACCGCGTCGAGCCGCGCACAGCCCTCTTTGCCGAGTTGAAAGAGCTCCTCGGGCCGAGCGCGATCCTCTAGGCCCTGCGGGTCCAGATCTCCCGCTGCGCGATCTGGGCAAGAGCAGTCGACCGGCCGTGCCTTCTCCCCAGGGCATAGGAGGCGAGGGCAGCCGAAACGGCCAGGGTGCCTACCGCGCTCGCAGCCAGGGCGCGTTTCGTCTTACGGGCGAAGATGACGACCGGCCATCCCCGCTCGTGGGCGATGGAATCGAGCTCGGAGTCCGGGTTGACAGCGACCGGATGGCCCACCGACTCCATCATCGGAAGGTCCGAGATCGAGTCTGAATAGGCGTAACTGCGCTCGAGGTCGTATCCGAGGTCGGCCGCGATCTTCTCGATGGCGTCGACCTTCCCGGCGCCGTAAACGAAGGGCCCGTCTAGCTCGCCGGTGTAATGGCCGGCCAAGACCTTGCCCCTCGTGCCGATCGCACCCGTCATTCCGAGAGACCTGGCCAGCGGCTCGACGACCTCGTGGGGGGCCGCCGAGACGATCCAGGTGTCCCGCCCCGCCTCGTGATGGAGGTTGATCAGTTTCCGTGATTCGGGGCGGACTCTTGCCACGAGCTTGGGCAGCACGGAGGCGCTCACCATTTCGAGCGCTTGGACCGAAGAGCCAGCGATCCGGGTGAGGAAGTCTCCCTTGACGTCGGGGGCATCACCTTTGTCACCCATGAGCCTGAAGCTCAAGGCAGAAACGGCCCATCGGCCGATATCCGGGTTGGAGGCGAGGCCCTGTCGCCAGGCTTCCACTCCCAGCGGAAAGGCGGAGGCGCCCGAGATCAGGGTGCGGTCGAGGTCGAAGAAGGCGGCCGAAGTAGCCATACGATCAGGATATGCCCACCGCCGACCAAGGCAACTCGTTCGACTTGTCCAGCAGACCGGCCAGCCCGTCGAGATCGGTGGGAGGGCTCGTTGACCAGGGGATGGTTGCGATGTGGGCTCCATAGCGGGACGAGAACTCCTCCCGGCTGTCTCGCTGGCGGAGAGTCTCGGCGCTCCAGCGCACCAGATTCTGCTCCAGGGCGAGCGAGGTGCCCGGTGGGGCGGTGGCGTCGGCCCACTCCTCGGGCAGTATTCGGTTGAAGATCACCGCCGCCGGGCTGGCAGCAAGCCCGGGGAGCTCACGGTAGAACTTGATGGCCTCCCGCACCGGGGCGGGATCCGAGGTCGTGACCACGAAGATCGACGCGGAGCTGAGGACCCGCTCGATCTCCCGGCCTCGCTGGGCGACACCGTCGTAGGTGGTCCGGAGGTCGAGGAGGAACTCGGCCACCCTCTCGAGGAGGTCGGAGCCGAGCAGGGAATCCGCCATCCGCAGGACCGGCTTGGCGGCGAGGTTGTAGAAGGCTCTTCTGCCGGGAAGGGGCCCACCGGTCAGCCACCGGAGAAGGCGCCCGCCGACCAGATCCGCCATCTGTGCCGGGGCGGCGAAGAAATCGATGCCACCACCCGAGGGCGGAGTGTCCACGATCACCAGGTCCCATGCCTTGGCCTGCACGAAGGTGGCGGCCTGGTCGGCGGCGGCGTACGCCTGTGAAGCGGGGAAATGCTCCGATGCCGCACGGAAGAAGTCGTTGTCGGCCAGGCGACTCGCCACTTCCGGGTCGGCATGCCTCATCGCCACGGCCCGCCACGAGGCAGTGGCATCTAGCATCGCAGCCCAGAGATTGGGCTCATCGGAATGAGGCTGCGGCTCGTTCCCCAAGTCCTCTACTCCGAGCGCGGTGGCGAGCCGGCGAGCCGGGTCGACGGTCACCACCAACGTGCGCAGCCCGGAGCGCGCCGCCCTCACTGCCAGTGCCGCGGCCACCGTGGTCTTGCCCACCCCTCCTGCACCCGTGATGAGGACGGTCCGGGTCACGTGATCACCTCGAACTCGTCGGCCACCCGGGCGGCGACCTCGCCCGGCGTGAACAGCCCATGCAGATACGGGAATCGATGGTCGGGTGGCAGCCTGTCGAGCCAGATCTGCTGCTCGGACCAGAGCGCCCGATGCAACTGGGCTGCCTCCCCGACCGCGCCCGGAGGCGTGTCCTGGTCTTCGAGCTCATCGAGGACGCGGTTGGCGATGATCGTTGGGGCCGCGATCAAGTCCTCCTTGGCCAGCCAGGTCAACGTCTCGGCGGTCTCGGTGGCCGGTAGCTCCTCGGGAAGGGTCACCAAGATCATCCCCGTCGTCCCGTCATCCCGGAGGATGCCTTGCATGACCTCCGCTTGGACGCGAATCCGCCCCGTTGGCACCAGCTCGGAGATGGTCACCGGGGCCCGGAGAAACGAGCCGATCTGACCCGTGGGCGGGGCGTCGGCGATGACGATGTCCCAGCGGTCTTCGCGCACCTCCCAGATCGCCTTGCCAATGGTGATGATCTCCCGGATCCCGGGTGCGGTGGTGGCTAGGGCGTCGAATGCCCTGGCCAAAGGACCGAACCTGTTCAGCCCCTTGATCCCGAGTTGGATCGCCAGATACTCGAGCAAGGCATCGGAGCGGACCAACTGCATGGCATGGAGCCCTGGCCGGAGCTCTCTGGGCTCGAACTCGAGTGGACCGGTCCCAAAATGGGCGGACAGGCCGCCTGGTGAGCCCATCTCCATCGCCAGGACCCGCAGTCCGCGTCGTTGTGCCAGGAGCGCCAGCCCGGCGCTCACCGCCGACTTGCCCACACCGCCCTTGCCTGAGACCAGGACGAGGCGTTTCTCGAGCATCAGGCGGGCGGTTTAGGCGCCGAGGGGGATACGGAGGACGAGCTCACCCTCCTCGACGTTCCAGCTGGCGCTGGCGATCAAGGCGTAGTCGGTGTAGTCGGTCTGGGCCCGCTCCACGAATAGCCTGCGCTCGTCACCCGCGACAGGGGGAAGCGGGCGGTCCTTCACAGCTGCGGCGCGCTCCTGATAGCGCTGGAGCATCGCATCGACATCGAACTTGGCCATCGGGCAACGCTAACGCGTTGCCTGGTCAGGCCGAGCTGCGGCGCAGCTCGGCCTTGCGCTCGCCTTGCAGTCGCTCTAGCTCCACGTCGCTGTAGTCGACATAGCTCATGGCATCGGCGATCAGGCGGTGGCCCGCCACCTCCCCGATGGCACGATGCATCTCGTGGGCGACGCGGCGGTAGGCAGGATGGCCTGCGGCCTGGCTGCGCAATTCGATGAGATGAAATGCTTGACGGGGGTTCATCTCCATGACGAATCGGACGTTGAAAGCGAACGGGACGAGGTACTGGGCGACATCCGCTCCGAGGTCCTTGCGTAGCTCTTCATAGAAGGTGAGGGAATGGGCCATGAGCTTGTGCCACTCATCGGCGAGACCGAGCGCGTCCACCTCCTCGGGCAAGTCATAGCCGAGCCGGGCGGTGTAGCGCTGCCATTCGAGGGTCATGAGGCGGTGACGCTGGAGGTCGCGGAAAGCGCCGATGTCGCAGGTGACATCGAAACGGTAGGTGGTGCGCTCCATGGCTCGCCCCGGTTTGTGCCGTCTGTTCGCCCGGTCGCCGACGAGGGAGGCAATCAGGCCCGCCCTCTCGGATTCGGTCATCGATCGCACCATGCGGAGCAACTGTTGGTCGGGCAGTTCGGAGACTGCGTAGAGGGCGGCGGCGGCGACTTTCACCTCCGCCTCGGGATCCCAATCGACCAGCGTCACCGACGGCCCTGAGTCCGAGGGTGGCCCCAGACTCGCCGCCCGATCCTCGAGCTCGGATCGCACGTCCTCTAGATAGCTCGACCAGCGCATCCCGCGGTCCTCGAGGTCGACCCTGGTCAGGAACGAGGGGATGATCTTTCTCAGTTCCCCGAGCATCATGTCCCCGTAGGCCTGCACCTCGCGAAGGGGGTGAGCCCGCATCCGGACCAATGACATCTCATATGCCTGGCCCGTGCCGTAGATGCCGACGTTCGACAGTGTCGATATCGGAAGCAGGCCGCGCACCGTGTCGCATGCCTTGGCCCGGATGGTGGCGTTCCATACCATCGCCGAGTCGTCTTCCCCGCGCGGGTGAAGCTGCTCGAAGTGGCCGATCATCGTGGCGACCATGCTCGAGTAGGCATCGAACACCCGCTCCATGTGAGTCAGATAGCGCTCGGCATGGCGCGATTCAGAGATCTCGGGCGGGACGAAGTATCGGTAGCGATCGCCGAGTTTGGCGTCATATCTGATATAGCGAGTCGATTGCTCCAGATAGGCGGCGAGCCTTCCCCACTCCAACACCTTGGTCAGGAGGTTCGAGGCCTGCTCGCAGGCGAGATGGGCGCCACCCAGCTGAGCGACCGAGTCGTCCCCGTAGTCGAAGAACACCCGCTGATAGAGCTGCTCGGCCTTGCGGGTTGCGACCAGAGGGTCGTCGTCGAGATCACGTGACATGGCGTCGATGCCAGAGTCGGGGTCGGCGACGAACTCGTCGAGAAAGAGCCGCCGCAGCGACTTGGCCGACCTGGAATAGCGGGCAAAGAGTGCCCCCTTCACCACCTCGGGGAGGTTGATCAAGCCGAACACCGGGAGGTCGAGATTGGTGAAGAACCGGCGCAGCACAGCCTGCTCTTCGGGGGTGTACTCCTCCTGGTGATAGGGCGTCACGGGTCGGCGATTGTATGCCAGGAACCCGGCAGCATCCGGTTACCGTTTCAGGGCAGTGGCAGTCTTCTTGGTGCGTCTCGGTGTCTTCATCCTCTCGGCCGTGGCCATCGGCATCGCCCTCATCCCGATCCTCGTGCTGATCGACCTCCTCGACGGGGGCACGGGTTGGGGGCTCTGCCCCCAGGGGATCGAAGCCTGCAACAACCCGTACACGACCGCCGCCGAGTTCGGTGTCCTGCTCACCCTGGGGCTGTTCGCGGCGGTGCTCGGGATCAGGTTGTTGATGAGACTCGCCCGGCGTCTGCGCTCGGACGACTACCAGGTGAGTCAGTGAGCAGGGGTGACGGCCTCGGCCTCGATCGAGGCCTGGTCGGTCTGCTTGGTTACCACGATGAAGATGGCGACGAGGATCAGCGCCGCCCCGGTCCAGCCGGCAACGGTGAGTCGCTCGCCGAGGACCACCCAGGCCGTGGCAACGGCGAAAGCCGGCTCCGCCGCTAGCACCACGGCCGCCGTGGTGGCGCCAACCACCGTCTGTGCCCAGATCTGCAGGACGAAGCATCCGGCGCTGGCGCCGATCCCGGTGATGAGAAGGGCGCCCCAAACCGAGCTCGGAGGGAGGATCGGGCCCTCGATCAGGAGAGCTGCGGGGAAGGCGAGGGCAGAGGTCACGGCCAGCTGCACCGTGGTGAAAGGCACCACAGGGTGGTAACGGGCGAGTCTCGACAGGATCACGATGTGTGCTGAGAAGGAAAACGCACACGCCAGGGTGAGGAGGTCGCCACGTTCGAAACTCAGCCCATTGGCGCCGGTGATCAGGATCAGGCCACCGAATGAGAGGGCGGCCGCCCCGACACTCCACCAGCCAGGCGGGCGCCGAGCGAATAGGGCCGCCAGAAAGGGAGTGATCACCACGTAGAGGCCGGTGATGAGGGCCGAATTACTGGCGCTGGTCGCGGTCAGCCCAGCGGTCTGGAATGCGTATCCACTGAACAGGGCAAGCCCGGCGAGGGCACCATGCCACCAGATCTTGGACCCGCGGGGGAGGGCGAAGAGGGAGAGCAGGACCGCCCCGAGCAGAAATCGCCAGGCGACGAATGTGAGCGGGGGCACTTGCTCGACCGCCGATTTCACCACTACGAAGGTGGCTCCAAAGACAAACGAAGCCACCAGCAACGCCAGGATGGCCCGGTTTCGGTCAGACCTGAACATGAGCGGGGCAGGGTAGAGCGGGGGTCTTTGGGCCCCGGACCATTCGCCCGCCGCCTCATCAATACGATGACGCCCCATGCCGTTGACCAGAGACGACGGGACCGTCCCTTCGAGAGCCGAGAAGGGAAAGGCGCGCTCCATTCTCAACCGCCTCCGGCGCCGCTACCCGACGATCGGCACCGCCCTCGACTACGAGTCACCGTTTCAACTTCTCGTCGTGACTGTCTTGTCGGCGCAGACCACTGACGAGAACGTCAACAAAGTCGCTCCGGTCCTGTTCGATGCCTTTCCGACCATCGGCGATCTGGCGGAGGCCGATCCTGAAGAGGTGGAGAAGATCGTGTACTCGACCGGCTTCTTCCGGCAGAAGACCAAATCGATCATCAAGCTCGCCCAAGCGATCGAGGAGATGTTCGATGGTGAGGTCCCCATGGAAATGGATCAGCTGGTCGAGCTTCCTGGTGTCGGGCGGAAAACGGCGAGTGTGCTCCTAGCCGAGGCATGGGATGTCCCCGCCATCGCGGTCGACACCCATGTGAGACGGGTGTCGCGTCGACTCGGCCTCACCGATGAGAGCGACCCGGTGAAGATCGAACGAGACCTCATGGCTCTATTCCCCAAGAGTGAGTGGTCCGGTATCTCGATGAGGATCATCCAATTCGGGCGGGATGTCTGTGATGCCCGACGCCCGCTGTGCGGCGAGTGCGAG
Organism: uncultured Acidobacteriota bacterium; assembly: GCA_963837055.1. GTDB lineage: Bacteria > Actinomycetota > Acidimicrobiia > Spongiisociales > ZC4RG35 > JARDZU01. The sequence continues at coordinate 110,263 of CAWILU010000001.1, forward strand.
CTGTTCGGCCTCTGCGAGTTCCCGGACCGCTTTTTCTTCGCTCACCAGACACCCCAGACTTGACCGCCTCGCGTCTCTCCAACCGGGCAATCCTCCGCCTCGCCATCCCTGCGCTGGGGACCCTTGCCATCGATCCCCTGCTGACTTTGATCGACACCGCATTCGTGGCGCGGATCGGCGTGGACGAGCTGGCAGCATTGGGAGTCGACACCGCCATCCTCGGTTTCGTCTTCTTCGGTTTCAACTTCCTGGCCTATGCCACCACCCCGTTGGTGGCGGCCGCGATTGGCCGGGGCAATCCCGCCGAAGCGAGACGTTGGGTAGGCGACGCGCTCGTGCTCGCGCTCGGTTTGGGTCTGATGGCTGCGCTCGTCGTCGAGATCCTGGCCCCGTGGTTCGTCGATGCAATGGGAGCCAGCCCCGATGTGGCCGGACCTGCGGTGTCGTATCTCCGGATCCGTGCCATTTCCACGCCGGCCGTCCTCCTCGTGACAGCCGGCCATGGCGCATTCCGGGGCTATCAGGACACTCGAACCCCACTGCGGGTCGCCGTCTGGATCAACGCGATCAATTTGGTGGTCGACCCGTTGCTGATCTTCGTCGTTGGTCTCGGTCTCGAAGGTGCCGCCCTCGGCACGGTGATCGCCCAGTGGTTTGGTGCGATCTGGTTTCTGCGGTTGATCCGGAATCGGGGTATGGCCGACCGCCCGGGACCATTCAAAGCGGCGATACCGACGATGCTCGCCCTGGCGAGGAATGGGATCCTGGTTTCGATCCGAACCGGGTTCCTCCTCGCAGCTCTCACTTTTGCCGCAGCCACCGCCACCCGTCTCGGCCCTGCCGATATCGCTGCCCATCAGGTGGTCATGCAGGTGTGGCTGATAGCGGCGATGATCGCCGACGCTTTCGCCATCGCCGGTCAGGCGATGGTTGGCGAATCGGTGGGGGCACGCGACGCGTCGCGAGTCGACCAGCTGAGCAGTCGGTTGCTGCTCTGGGGTCTCGTTACCGGGGTCCTGCTCATGTGGGCTTTCATCCTCGGGGGGCCGGCAATCGAGTTCTTGGTCCAAGATCCCGCCGTGGCCGCTCTGGCGGTGTCGGCAGCGACAGTGGCGGGGTGGACGATGCCAATTGGAGCACCGTTGTTCGTCGCCGATGGCATCTTCTTCGGGCTCCTCGCCTACCGCACGATCATCGTGTCGACGGCGTTGGGGGCGGTTGTGCTCGTCACCCTCATCTCACTGACGGGCCTGGGCGATTCCCTCGACGGGATCTGGTGGGCCATCGGGGCGATGCTCGCGGCTCGGGGCTTGGTGTTCTTGTTCGGCTACAGAAAAGCAGTAGGGGTGGCCCTCAGGTCCTGACCCTTCGTCTCGGGTAGGAGCAGGGTGAAGAATGCGGCCAGTGCCATGCCGATTCCCAGTGCCGAGATGGTCTGCGAGAGACCGAAACGGTCGATGCTGAACCGGCCGAAAATCAGCCCAGCGGCCGAACCGGCCAGACCAATGTTGGTGACAGCCGTGTTGGCGCTCGCTCGTAACCCGGTCGGGAACAACTCGGCCCGGTGTGAGCCACCGGCGGGCACGAATGCGAACGTCCCGAATGACGAGACCATGACGCCCATGACGATGATTGGCACCGATTCTGACCAGTAGATGACCAGGCCCCCGGTCAGGGCAAGCAACAGGCTGACCACCGTTGTCTTCCGACGTCCCCAGGCGTCGGCAAGGTGACCGCCAAAGAAGAAGCCCAATCCGCCGAGCGTGCCACCGAGCAGGGCGATGAAGACAGTTGCGGCAGTGCTCAGACCGACGTACTCGATCATCCGGGTGGTCGAGAAGGCGAGGGCGACTGCGGAGAAGGCTGAGACGAAGAGGCCGATCACGGCTACCAGCCAGAAACGCTTCGCCCAAACGCCGGTCACGAGGTCACGCCAATGACCAGGCGGCTCCGGGTCTTCGATGTAGATGCGGCTCTCGGGGACGTTGCGCTTGAGGAATGGGAAAGCGAGGAGGCCAAGAGCGGTGAGGAGGTGGGGGATTCGCCAGCTCTGGCCTCCGCCGTCGGCGAGGGGCAGTGTCATCAGCGCCAACCCACCTCCGAACGACACGGCGGCTCCGTAGAAAGCGATCGCATACGCACGGATGTGTGGTGAGACCTGTTCAGCGAGGAGGACGATGGCCAGACCTCCCATTCCGGCGGTCCCGGTCCGAAGGATTGCCTGGGCGGTGCCGAACTGCCATGCCTCCATCGCCAGGCCGGCGAGAGTGCCCCCGGCCACCACCAGGGTGAGCGAGATGAGGAGCGGCCTTCTTCGCCCACGGTGATCCCCGAGCCACCCGAGGGGCAGTGCGGCAAACGCGGCCAGCCGGGCGAACCCGAGCAGAAGGCTCATCTCGCCTTCACTCAGACCCAACCCGGCCCGGGTGAACGGCAACGTCGCCGCTGCCTGGGATTGGGCGAAGCCCTGAATCACACCCGCAGCCCAGATGACCAACACGATCCGACGGTCGGCGGCGGTGAACCTCTCCACCGGGAGCAACGGGTCCAGCACACGTCGCAACCAGGGCGCCACGAGTCGAGAGTAGAGGGGCACGCGTGCGATCATCACCACACTTCGGCTAGTTCCCCGGGAAACCCAAGTGTTTGAGAACGTCGACTCCGCGGCCTATGTCACCCAGATCCTCATCGCGTTCGGCGCGGGGATCATCTCGTTTCTGTCTCCGTGCGTGCTGCCGCTCCTTCCTGGCTACTTGTCGATGATGTCGGGCTACTCGGCGAGCCAGCTCGAGGAAGGCGATGTGTCGACGGCGCGAATGACTCGGGTGATCCTCCTCTTCATCGCGGGTTTCACTGCTGTCTTCGTCGCGTTGGGCGCCATCGCAACCGGCCTGCGAACCTGGTTGGTCGCGAATCTCACCACGTTCACTCGACTGGCCGGCCTGACGGTGATCGCTTTCGGGATTGTGATGGTGGCCACGGCCGTATCCGATCGGGGAGTCCTCTCCGGTCTGGGTCGAGAGCGCCGGCTCGATGTCCGCCCGAGCCGCCTGGGCGTGTGGGCGCCACCGGTGATGGGGGTTGCGTTCGGGTTCGCCTGGTCCCCGTGCATCGGCCCTGTCCTCACCGTGATCCTCGCCACCGCATCGTTGCAGGAGACCTTGGGCCGGGGCATGTTGCTCCTCCTCGCCTACTCCTTAGGACTAGGAGTGCCCTTCCTGCTCTCCGGGCTCGGGCTCTTCAAGCTCTTTGGCCGGCTCAAGCCGTACCTACGCCCGATCAACATCGTCTCGGGCGTCCTGTTGACCATCTTCGGCGTGGTGATGGTCACGGGCAATGTGAGCACTCTCTCCAACTGGTTCTCCGATTTCCTTCTCTCCGTGCCCTTCCTGCAAGATCTGGCGACGATCTGATGCCTGTTGCGACACCCCACCTCGCCCCCACCTCCGCCGACCTGGTCTGGTTCAGCGGTGCCGACGCAGTTCGGTTCCTCAACGACCTGATCAGCCAGGAGATCGGAGACCTGGAGCCGGGGCTAGTCCGTCGATCACTTCTCCTGACCCCGCAGGGCAAGCTCGACCACATCATCTGGGTGCTCCGGGGAGAAGACGAGATCGGCCTCGTCGTCGAGGCCGGCAAGGGAGAGGACCTCGCCGGAAAGCTGGGCCGGTACCGAATCCGGGTCGACGTCGAGATCCAGCCATCGACGGTTGACGACTGGGTTGTCGTAGGCCCATTCGGTAACCAGCCGGGACGATGGTCCGGCGATCGAGCCTCCCTCGTCGCCGATGTGTCTTGGCGAAACGTCGATCGAAGTCTGGTGGTAGGGGACAGGCCCGACCTGCCCGTGCTCACGGTGGAGGACTACGAGGTGCTGCGTATCGAAGCGGGGGAGCCGTTGATGGGTGTCGACGTCACCGATGCCACCATCCCCCAGGAGACCGGTCTGGTCGTGGACACGATCTCGTTCAACAAGGGCTGCTTCCTCGGCCAGGAGCTGGTGGCCCGTCTCGACAGCCGGGGAGGGCGGGTCAACCAACATCTCCGCATCCTCCGGTTCGAGGGGACGGCGCCGTCGGTCGGCGCCGAGGTCTCTAAAGATGGAGAGCTCGTGGGCGCGATCTCATCCTCGGCTCATGGAGTAGGGCTAGCGCTGCTCAGGCGTGGGGTCGAGCCGGGCGAGGTAGTGACGGTGGGGGAACGTCAGGCGCTGGTCGCAGCCGTGCCCAAAGGCTGATTTGGTGCCGGAGGCGGGATTCGAACCCGCACGGGGTTTCCCCCAATGGTGTTTGAGACCATATTGTCTACCAGTTCCAACACTCCGGCGGACTTCGTATTTTACCGGTCAGCTCTTAGGACCGACAAAGGTGTCCATGTAGGCCACATCTTCACGGCGGGCGACTGAGATGTCACGTGCGGTCGTCTGCGTCCAATGCACTCCGAGCAAGTCGAGAGCGTCGGCGAAGATGGTCAGGATGTCTGTCGAGACGTTGGTGAACATGTAGCGCGGGTAGTGATAACGCCGTGACGTTGACGATATGGCCGGTCGGGGCGATACCCTGGGACAGGTCTTGAAGCGCATTCACCGTCGTCTGTTTCGGCTCAACGACAAGATCGAATCGTTGAGTCGTGAGCTCCATCTGGTGAACGCCGAGTTGTCCCATCACCGCTCGATCGATGAGGACGCCCAACGTGACGCGGTGGTGGGCAACTACATCGACCGTGAAGAAGCGGGCCGTACCTCGGGTGACGTTCGAAGGTTCGAGAGGACCGCTTTCTACCTCCGGGTCCGCCGCGCCAAGTTGGTCAAGACCCGGGATCGCCTGCTCACGCGTCTGCCCGACTGACCGGGCCCGCCGCTACCGTCAGGGTCGTGCCCACGCTCGCCCTGATCGACGGAAACTCCGTCGCCTATCGGGCTTTCTATGCCCTGCCCGAAGACCTGGCCACCAAGAGCGGGCAGGTGACGAACGCCGTGTTCGGGTTCACCCGAATGCTGATCCGGCTGCTCAAGGATTACCACCCCGACGGCATCGCGGTGGCCTGGGATGTCTCCCGGCAGACGTTCCGGACCGAGTCGTATCCCGAGTACAAGGCACAACGGGAGAAGGCACCCGACCATTTCCGGAGCCAGCTCCCATTGATCGACGAGGTCTTGCAGACGCTCCAGATGACCCAGCTCCGCGCCGAAGGCTTCGAGGCGGACGACCTGATCGCGACGCTCACCAAGAACGCGGTCGCCGCCGAGTGGGAGGTCCTGATCGTCACCGGCGACAGGGACGCCTTCCAGCTCATCGAGGGACCGGTCAAGGTCGTGTACACCCGGCGTGGGATCAGCGACATCGTGCTGGCCGACGAGGCGTACGTCGAGGAGAAGTACGGCATCCGACCCGACCAATACGTCGAATATGCCGCACTTCGAGGCGATACCTCGGACAACCTGCCTGGAGTGCCCGGGGTGGGGGAGAAGACCGCTGCGAGGCTGATCGCCGACTACGGCGATCTCGACAATCTCTACCTGTCGGTCACCGAGCTGACCCCAAAGCTACGGGAGAACTTGTCGACCCACCGCGAGCAGGTATTCCTCAATCGCGAGCTCATGAAACTGGTCGAGGACATGGAGCTCGGTGTGGAAATCGAGGACTTGCGAACCCGGGAATGGGACCGAAATCAAGTCAAGGATCTCTTCGACAGCCTGGAATTCCACTCGATGTGGAGCGATCTGGAATTGGCTCTTCCCTCTGCGGCTACCGCATCTGAGTTGGTGGAGGTCGAATCCGAGCTGGTCACCACTCACGCGGCGGTGGCCGCGATTGCGGAGCAGAGCGTGATCGTCGCCGGTCTCGTCACTGATGGAGGGGAGCCGTTCGGTCTCGCGGTGTCAATCGAGCCCGGCAAAGCCGCCATCGTCCCCTTCGATGCTGCCGGGCCAATCCTCGACGCACTCGAAGAGGGGCGGAGCGCCCTGGCCGGTCATGACGTGAAGGACCTGATGCGGGCGTTGCTCGATTTGGACCGTGATGTCGAGCGGCTCGACATGGACACAGCCCTCGCCGCGTATCTGGTGAACCCGTCGCAGCGGACCTATGACCTCGAGGAGCTTGCCGAGCGTCTACTCGGTCTCGAGCTGGTCTCACCCGATGACGACTCGGGGGCGGCCGGGACGCTCCCGTTCGACAGTGGCCCCGACCTCGAAACGGAAGGGCGCCGGATCGAGGGGGTGCGCCGGCTGGTGGAGGTCATGAGGTCGGAGCTGGCTGATCGTGACGAGGGTGACCTTTTCGTCGAGTTCGAGCTGCCGCTGATCGCCGTCCTCGCCAGGATGGAGCACACCGGGATTGGAGTCGACCGGGCCTATCTCGAGGGCATGGGCTCCGATCTTCGGGAGAAGCTCACCGCCTTGGACGCGCGGATTCAGGAGTTGGCCGGAGAGCAATTCAATGTCAACTCCACCGATCAGCTGCGCTACGTCCTATTCGAGAAGCTGGCGCTGCCCGTCATCAAGAAGACGTCCACCGGCAAGCCCTCGACTGATGCTTCTGTGTTGAAGAAACTGGATCACCCGATGGTGGAGGCCCTGCTCGAGTACCGGGAGTACGAGAAGCTCAGAGGCACATATGTGGACGGCTACCTGCCTCTGGTGGATGCCGACGGGCGGATCCGGACCAGGTTCAATCAGATGGCCGCCACTACGGGCAGGTTGTCCTCCGATCGGCCCAACCTCCAGAACATCCCGATCCGCTCCGAGTCAGGACGCACCATTCGCCGCGCCTTCATCGCCGGGGAGGGGGCGGAGTTCCTCGTGGCCGACTACTCCCAGATCGAGTTGCGGGTCCTCGCCCACATGAGTGGAGACCCTTTCTTGGTCGAGGCGTTCCGGGGTGGCTCCGACATCCACACCGCCACCGCGGCCCGGGTCTGGGGGCTGGAGGAGTCGCAAGTAAATGCCGATCAACGGCGCACGGCCAAGATGATCAACTTCGGGCTCCTCTACGGCATGGAGGCTTTCGGGCTGGCCGACCGTCTCGGCATCTCACGGGAGGAGGCTCAAGGGCACATGGACGCATACTTCTCCCAGTTCGTGCATGTCAGGGATTACATGGCATCGGTGGTGACCCAGGCCCGGAATCAGGGGTACACCACCACCTTGTTCGGCCGCCGCAGATATCTGCCCGAGTTGAAGTCGGACAACTTCCGAATCCGGCAGATGGGGGAGCGGATGGCGCTCAACGCCCCGGTCCAGGGCACTGCGGCCGACATCATCAAGAAGTCGATGATCGATCTCGACGCCAGTCTCCGGTCTGAAGGCCTCGCATCTTCGCTCCTGCTCCAGATCCACGACGAGCTCATCCTGGAGAGCCCTCTCGACGAGATCGAAGTCGCCGAGAAACTGGTGGTGGAGACCATGGAGGGCGTCGTCGCCCTCGACGTCCCGCTCAGGGTGGACGTCGCCACCGGGCCCGACCTGGCCAGCGTCAAGAGCTGACCCATCACCCCATGCCTCACCACCCACACCCATAACCCGTTGGCAGTTGTGGGGAAACCTGCGTACACTCACCAAGCCTGTGGACCCAGCGTTTACAGAGTTTCCTTCGGAGGTAACCACCTACACATGACAAGCGAGCCCCATAACGCGCCCGCGAGCGCTCCCGAGACGGAGAGCGCAGAGGCGCCCGAGGCCACCGAGACCGAGACCACAGTCTCCGTCGACGTGGAGGAGCCGACAGAGGCCCCGCCGGCGATTGAAGAAGTTTCCCGCCGGGAGGCCCTCGTTGCCCCAGATCTGAGCGACCTTCCCGATGACATCGGCGATGATTTCGAGCGCGCCATCGAGGCGACGGTGCTCGAATTCAAGGAAGGCGATATCGTCGAGGGCACCGTCGTCAGCGTCGACGCCGACGGTGCGATGATCGACATCGGTTACAAGTCCGAAGGCCTGATACCCACCCGCGAGCTCTCCATACGAAACAACGTCGACCCCAATGACGCGGTCAACGTGGGGGAGCGGGTCGAGGCAGTCGTCCTCAACAAAGAGGACGATGAGGGCCGGCTCATCCTCTCCAAGAAGCGCGCCATGTACGAGCGCGCCTGGGGCAGGATCCAGGAAGTCGCCAAGGAAGGCGGCACCGTCGACGGCACCGTGATCGAGGTGGTCAAGGGTGGTCTCATCGTCGACATCGGCCTCCGTGGATTCCTCCCGGCCTCACTGGTCGACATGAGGCGGGTTCGTGATCTCGACCCCTTCATCGGTGAGAGCATCACCGCCAAGGTCATCGAGCTCGACCGGGCCCGGAACAACGTCGTCCTGTCCCGCCGCGCTTATCTCGAGGAGGCCCAGGCCGAGGAGCGCAACGCATTCCTCGACGGCCTTCACGAGGGAGAGGTCCGCGACGGCGTCATCTCCTCGGTCGTCAATTTCGGCGCGTTCGTCGACCTCGGGGGCATGGACGGCCTCGTGCACGTCTCTGAGCTCTCCTGGCAGCACGTCAACCACCCCGGCGAGCTCGTCAAGGTCGGCGACAAGGTCAATGTGAAGGTTCTCGAGGTCGACCGGGACCGGGAGCGGATATCGCTGTCGATTCGCCAGACCAGCGACGATCCATGGGATGTCTTCGCCCGAGAGCACGAGGTCGGCGACGTCATCGATGGCGTCGTCACCAAGACGGTGCCATTCGGGGCCTTTGTCTCGGTTGCCGACGGTGTCGAGGGCCTGGTCCACGTCTCGGAGATCGCCATCCATCGAGTGGAGTCACCTGAGCTCGAGTTGTCCATCGGTCAACAGGTCAAGGTGAAGATCACCGAGAAGGAAGACGAGCGCCGCCGGATCTCACTTTCCATCAAGCAGGCCTCTCCCGATTGGAAGGAGAGGGAGACTCAGATGGAAGAGCAGAAGAAGGGCCGTCGCCGGCCGCAGAAGGAGTTCGAACGCGAGTTCGGGCCCTCCGAGGAGGAGCGTCCGCCGATGCCGGTCGACGCTTCTCTCGAAGCGATCCTGCAGGAATTGAAGGAGCGCGGCATAGGGCGAAGCTGACCCACGGGTCAGACTCACTCACTCGAATCCAGCGGCCGGTGGCCCACCGTGTATATGGGGCGACCGAACTATGGAATGTGTGGGGAAACGCTCAAGACTCTTGTCATACGGTCCGAATCAATCCTGTGGAATCGGACTTGAAGCACCGGGATGGCGCCTGCCCGTCGGTAGCATGCCCAGAGGCATGGGCCGGGATCGGATCGGCGTCATTCCAAGGGGATAAACGAAGGGGACTCAATGGGTAGGAGAGCCATCGTCTTGCTAGTGGCCCTGGTACTGGCCGGGCTCGCTGCTTGGGCGGTCTGGAACTACCTCCAGAACGTCGAAAACGAAATCACTGAAGGCCAGGAGATCGTCGAGGTCTACCGCGCCGGCGAAATCATCGCCGAAGGCACGGACGGAGCGATCCTCCTTTCCGACTTCAACAGCGGCGGCGAGCTGATCGTCCTGAGCGAAGACCAGGCCGAGGACGTGCCCGAGGGCGCGATCACCTCCGCCGAGCAGCTCAACCAGGTCCTCACGGATCGGGTGTCTGCCGGGCCGATCGCGGCAGGATCCATCCTGACCGAAGCACAATGGGCGTCGATCACGGTGAATGTCGTGCCGCTGGCCGAGGAGATTCCCTCCGGCAAGCAGGCCATGACCATCTCGACCGACAACATCAGGGGCATCAACGGGTTCGTCGAGCCAGGTGATCGGGTCAACATGATCATCACGATCGACATACCCGAGGATCTGCTCCCGGCTGAGCTGAGTGGCATCGCCGAGGTGCCGACCGCCCCGACCGAAGGTGGTACTCCCGCCGAGCAGGCACAGGCCTCCGTCACCTATAGCCGGTTCGTCCTTCAAGGGCTCCCGGTCATGGCGACAGGTCGTGACATCCGGCCCGATGAGGATGCACCCGAGAGTGTCGAGGTCGACCCTGAGACCACAACCGAGACCACACCAGACGGTGCCCCGGTCGTGCCTGAGGAGGAAACGGGTAACGACACCACGTTCACTCTCGAGGTCACGCCTGAGCAGGCAGAGCGCATCGCTTATGCCTTCGAGAACGGGTCCATCTGGCTGACCCTGGTCCCGGGTGACTTCGTCGAAGTCGAGACAACCGGTGTCACCACGCTCAATTTGTTCGGCGGAAATCTGCTGGACGACATCTTTGGAAGCTGATCGAGAGGTTCGACCATGTCGATGGCTGAGCACAACTTGCTTGTCGTGGACAAAGACGATGATTTCGTCTCCGCGGCAAAGGAGCTTTTCGAGGGCCGGCTCCCGGTTGCTCGCTCCATAGAGGAGGCGAGTCACACCGCGGAGTCCGGCGACCTCAGGATGCTCCTGCTCGGCCCATCGTTCTCGAACGACGACTCGATGGAGCAGATCCGGAGCCTGCACAACCAGGACCCGGGGCTGATCCTGATGATGGTCGCGGAAACGGTGACGGCCGACCTCCTCCGTGGCGCGATGCGAGCCGGCGTCTCTGATGTGATCGAGGCGCCGCTCGATGAGTCGAAGATCGAAGCTGCCATCGAGCAATTCGCGCACGATGTCCTGAAGCGGCGGAGCGCGGCGAAGCCCGTCACCGAGCAGGTGCTCGCCGAGAAGGGGGCCATCGTCACGGTCACCTCGGCCAAGGGTGGGAGCGGGAAGACGGTGGTCGCCACCAACGTGGCCCTCCTACTGAACAGGATCCCCGGCAAGAAGGTGGTCCTGGTGGACGCCGACCTCCAGTTCGGCGACGTTTGCCTCCTACTTCAGCTCGAGCCCCGGTTCACGATGGTGAATGCGGCCCATGAGCTCCATCATCTCGACTCCGAGATGCTCGACTCGCTGCTGACCGAGCACCCGACCGGCCTGAAAGTCTTGGCTGCTCCACTGGAGCCCGCCTTCGCCGACGACATCACCACCGCCGGCCTGATGCAAATGCTCGATCTGCTCCAAGAGAGCTACGACTACGTGGTCGTCGACACCGCCTCGATGCTCGACGAGCTGATCCTCTCGCTGATCGAGAAAGCCGACCATGTCCTCATGGTTGTCGACATGGACCTCCCATCGGTGAAGAACGCCAAGTTGGCCCTGGAGACACTCCGTCTCCTCAAGTTCTCTACGCAGAACGTTCAGTTGGTGATGAACCGAAGCAATTCGAAGGCGAAGCTGGACAACAAAGAGATCGAGAGTGCCCTGAAGATGGAGATCTCTGCATCTGTCCCGTCGGACGCCGCGGTCCCGAACTCGGTGAACGAGGGGCGCCCGATCGTCGAGGCCGACCCCAAAGGGAAGGTCGCCAAAGGTTTCGAGAGTGTCGCTGAGTTGATCGCCGGAAATATCCCGGAGAGTGCGCCCAAAAGCGGGCTCTTCGGCAGAAAATAGTGGAAGGTAGATAGAAGTGCCATCGCTTTCAGAGAGAGTCGCAGCCGCCAGGCAGACAGAAACCCAGGAGGTCGGCTCCAACCGCTCGGATGCGCTGGGCGAGCTCCGCGGGCGTCTCCATTTCAAGGTCGTCGAGGAGCTCGGCCCCACCCTGTATGACCGCCAGATGTCGGATGCCGAGCTTCGGCTTCGCGTGCTCGAGATGCTCGAGTGGGCTGTCGACCAGGAGCAGGGCCTCCCGCTCACATCCGCCGACCGCCGTGCCTTGCTCAATGAGATCGCCTCAGATGTCCTCGGGTACGGACCCATCGACCCGCTCCTCAACGACCCCGACATCACCGAGGTAATGGCCAACGGCCCCTACGACATCTACTTCGAGAAGCGGGGCAAGATCATCCTCTCCGACGTGAAGTTCGTCGACGAGGTGCATCTCCGCCGCATCATCGACAAGATCGTCGGCCAGATCGGCCGACGCGTCGACGAAGCGACCCCGATGGTGGACGCCCGTCTTCCGGACGGCTCCCGTGTCAATGCGGTCATCCATCCACTTGCCATCGGTGGCCCCTTCCTGACGATCCGAAAGTTCGCGGTCGACCCCTACCAGGAGGCCGACCTGATCAACTTCGGCACCATCACCCAGCGCGTCGCCGACTTCGCCCGGGCATGTGTCCGGGGTCGGCTCAACGTGCTGATCTCCGGTGGTACCGGTTCGGGTAAGACCACCACGCTCAACGTGATGTCTTCGTACATCCCCGGCGATGAGCGAATCGTGACCGTCGAAGATGCCGCCGAGCTCCAGCTCCATCAGGAGCACGTCCTCACCCTCGAGGCCCGTCCCGCCAACATCGAGGGCAAGGGTCAAGTCGCCATTCGCGATCTGGTCAGGAACACCCTGCGTATGAGACCCGACCGGATCGTCGTTGGCGAGGTTCGTGGCGCCGAGGCTCTGGACATGCTCCAGGCGATGAACACCGGTCACGATGGGTCGCTCACCACCGTCCACTCCAACAGCCCTCGAGACACTCTGTCACGTATCGAGACCATGGTGCTGATGGCCGGTTTCGATCTGCCGGTGCGGGCCATCCGTGAGCAGATCGCGGCCGCTGTCGATCTCATCATCCACGTCTCCCGTCTCAAGGATGGGACCCGGCGAGTCACCCATGTCACCGAGGTCGAGGGAATGGAGGGCGAGATCATCACTCTCCAGGACATCTTCCTCTTCGACTTCGGGATGGGCGTCGACGAGGAAGGGATCTACAAGGGCAGGTTGAAAGCAACTGGTATCCGACCGACCTTCTCCCAAGACCTCGAGAACCAGGGGATCAGGCTCCCCGCCGACCTGTTCGATCCAGAGCCGTTCGCAAGGGGTCGATGACTTGAGACGACTCTCTGCACTTGTTGCTGCTCTCGTACTCGGGCTGAGCACAGCTGCCGTCGCGCAGACCGCTGCCCCCGAGATCGAGATCGTCGACATCAACGGCTCCCGGTATGCCGAGGGGGGCCAGACCCAGATGGTTGTGGAGTTCCGCAACCTCCCTGCCGCGCCCGATCCGGCCCAGCTCGCCGTAACTGTCGACGGTCAGCCCGTATCCGCCCTGGAAGTGGCGCCGCTCGGCGAGACGAGCGTGCCCGTCGGCGTGGTGCTCGTCATCGACACCTCCGGCTCGATGCTTGGGGCCCCGATGGATTCCGCCAGGTCGGCGGCCAACGCGTTCATCGACCAGAAGCGGCCCGAGGACACCATCGCGATCGTCAGCTTCGCCGACACCGCCGTGGTCCAGACTGGGTTCACCGCCAACGCCGACGTCCTCCACGAGAAGATCAACGCGCTGGTCGCCGACGGCGAGACCGCGTTCAATGACGGGGTCATCCTGGGGATGTCGCTGTTCGATGGAGTCGCCGAAAACCAGCTCAACAACATGATCGTTCTGAGTGACGGCGAAGACACCATCTCCACCGCCACCTCCGAGGAGGCCATCGCCGCGGTCGAGGCCGGCGATGCCCGAGTCTTCGGTGTGGCCCTCGAATCGCCCGATTTCAACCCGGACGCCGTCGCGGCAGTTGCGGCGGCCGGCGGCGGGCTCTTCCTGTCGACTCCCGATCCGGCCCAGTTGTCGACCCTCTACAGCCAGATCGGTCATGAGATCAGCAACACACTGGTGACCCGGTTCGTGTCACCGGTGACGGCCCCGGGTGAGGCCGAGTTCGCGGTCACCTACCCGGGTGGCCTGACCAACTCAGTTGCGTTCCCAGTCTCTGGATACGCGACGACCACCACCCTTGCGCCGACCACCACGAGTGTCCCGGTCCCGGTCACCGGCAGCGTGGTCGAGAGCAGCTCACCTTTGAGCATCACCAACCTCGCCCTGATCGCTGCGGCGGGTATCGGGCTCACCGCTTTCCTGTTCATCGTGATCCTCTTCGGTCGGGACGAGGAGCAGGGGGGCGGGCGATTCGCCAAGCGTCTCCAGGCCTATGGGCGTCGCTCCCGCTCGGGCGAGGAGGAGAAGAAGCCCTTCCTGCAGAGGATCCCAATCCTCAATCGCTTCAGTCAGGCAGCCGAGGAAGAGGTCCGCAAGCGCGGTATGTCGTCGGGTGTGAATGCAGCTCTCGAGCAGGCCAACATCCCGATGACACCCGGCGAGGCAATCATCGCGATGTTCGGGTTGTCGGCCATTGGCGGCGTGTTCATGGCGATCTTCAGATCGCCCCTCGCCGGGCTCGTGACGTTCGCCGTCTTGATCCTCCTCTTCGTGATGCTGATGAGGTACGCCGGGAACCGAGAGGTGAAGAGATTCGAGAAGCAGCTGCCCGATACCTTGACCCTGCTCTCTACGTCGCTACGCGCCGGCTATTCGCTCCTTCAGGCAATAGAGGCCGTCGCCACCGAGGCTCCGGACCCGACGGCCCGCGAGTTCAGCCGGGCCGTGGTCGAGGCCCGTCTCGGTCGTTCGGTTCCCGAGGCCCTCGAGGGCATCGTGGAGAGGACCCAGTCCAAGGACTTCGAGTGGGCCACCATGGCCATTGAGATCCAGCGGGAGGTGGGTGGCAACCTGGCCGAGGTCCTGCAGACGGTGGCTGACACGATGCTGGCTCGCAACCGGCTCAAGGGCGAGATCAAGGCGCTCACCGCTGAGGGACGTATCTCTGCGATCGTGCTGGGCTCGCTTCCCTTCGCCCTCGGGATCTTCCTCTGGTTCACCAACCGCGACTATCTCCAGCCGTTGCTCGACGCGACGATGGGGAGGGTGGCACTCGCAGCCGGCGGGGTTCTCATGCTCGGCGGCATCTTCTGGCTCAGAAAGATCGTGGACATAGAAGTATGAACATCACAGCACTAGACGGTCAGATGCTCGCCGTGGTCACGGTCTCGGCCCTGGTCTTCTTCGTAATCGTTTGGATCGGTCTCGGCGTCTCTCGGGCCCGCGAGGACATGAACAACCGTCTCGCCGTGTACGGGCGGGCGACCGCCGGCACGGTCCGTGACGACGAGCTGGCCAAGCCCCTCGCCCAGCGGACCATCGGGCCGGTGGTCCTGAAGGTCTCGGGATTCCTGCGGAGATTCACTCCGAAGGGCTATCTGGAGAAGAAGCAGCATTCGCTCGTGCTCGCCGGCAACCCGGGCAACCTCGACGCCCCGTCTTTCATCGTCATCAAGCTGCTCACGACCACGGCCGGATTGTTCGCGGCCTTCTTCCTCCAGGACTACGGGAACGACACCCTGCAGCGCATGATCCTGTTCGTGCTCCCCATCGTGCTCGGTTTCTTCGGTCCGGATGCTTGGCTACAGCGGAAGATCGACGAGCGCAGGCAACAGATGTTGCGGGCTCTTCCCGACGTGCTCGACCTCCTCGTGATCTCGGTGGAGGCCGGTCTCGGATTCGACTCCGCCCTGTCCCGCGTGGTGTCGACGGTTCCCGGGCCGCTCTCAGAGGAGTTCTTCCGGATGCTCCAGGAGACCCGAGTCGGGGTGAGCAGGCGCGATGCGATGCGTCATCTGATGGACCGCACCGATCTGGACGAGCTCCGCTCTTTCATCCTGGCGATGATCCAGGCCGAGGCGTTCGGTGTGACCATCGCCCGGGTTCTCAGGGTCCAGGCCGATGAGATGCGGGTCAAGCGGCGTCAGCGGGCCCAGGAGAAGGCCTTTGCCGCCCCGGTGAAGCTGGTGTTCCCCCTGGTGTTCTGCATCTTCCCAGCGCTGTTCATCGTGTTGCTGGGACCGGCTGCCATCTCCATCGGCGACGCTTTCATCGACTGATGACCGTGACGGCGGTCGAGCCGTCACCGCGGCGATCTCTGGGGCGTTTCTCGCTGGCGCATCTGCTCCTGATCGTCCCCTGGATCGCCCTCGTGATCGACGCCTGGGCCCCGGTGCGGGACAACTCATTTCTCTGGCATATCAGGGCCGGTGAGCTTCAGGCGAGGGCGGGCGAGGTACTGACCGCGGACCCTTTCTCGTTCACGATGCTGGGCGAGCGATGGTTGACCCAGAGCTGGCTGGCCGAGCTGCTCTATTCCTGGGGAGAGGCCCAGTGGGGTCTGGGCTTCGTGCCGCCGATGCTGCTCGTCATGACCTCGATCACCTTCCTCGGGATCGGCCTCATCGCTTATCGAAGGTCACAAAGCCTCACCGCCACGGTCATCGTCCTCCTCCTGACCACCGTCTTGACTTTGACCTTCCTCGTCCCGCGACCGGTGATCTTCTCATTTGCACTGTTCGCCGTCGTCGTCGTGGCCTGGGATCGACCGGCAACGAGGTGGACTGTCCCGTTCCTCTTTTGGATCTGGGCTTCGATGCACGGGAGCTTCGTGATCGGGCTCGCCTACATCGGCCTCACCATCATCGCCGGGGCCGACTGGAAGGCCCTGCCTACGGCGATCGCGGCCGGTCTCACCACTCTCCTGACCGCTCATGGGCTTGGGGTCCTGGAGTTCATTTTCGAGCTCTCGCAGGCCGGTGACGCCCTCGCCCTGCTCTCCGAATGGAGACGTCCGGAGTTGCTCTCCGTGGCCCTGACACCGTTTCTGGTGGGTGTCGGTCTCATTGTGGTCGGAGCTGTCCGAGGCAAGGTCACACCACGCCATCTGTGGCTAATCGTGCCTTTCCTCCTTCTCGCTCTCAGCTCGACCCGCGCTGTCGTTCCGGCATGGATCGCCCTCGTACCGTTGCTCGGCACAGCCCTGGGGGGCATCGAACTGGGGGAGAGCCGGAGGTTCTCCGCTCCTGCTGCAGCCGTCTTCGCCGCCGTCGTGCTGGTGACTCCGTTCCTGGTGAGATCCGACGGGGCTCTCGACGAAGAGCGATTCCCGGTGGCAGCGGCCGCGGAATTGGTCGACGTGCCCACGTTTCACGACGATCGGGCCGGGGGATATCTGATCTGGGCCGAGGGGCCGGAGCGCTTGGTCTACATCGACGACAGGGCAGAGCTGTTCGGGGAGAGGATGGCTGAATTCGTGGCAGTGCGAGACCTGGAGACGCCGTGGGAGCCTGTGTTCGAGCGTGACGGCGTGGAGCAGGTGATGCTCAGGACCGATGAGGAGCTGATAGACGAGCTGTCGGCGGCCGGCTGGTCCAAGACGTACGAGGACGAGTTCTACGTGGTCTTGCGCCCCTGAACGGCCCAACCGGTCTCGTCCTGACACAAGAGAAGGGGCCCGCCGGAGCGAGCCCCTTCTCTGTCGGTTGGTTCGATCTCAGGAGAGACCGGAGCCGACCTCGCTGAAGGTCTCGGAGACCTCACGACCGGCGATCTGCACGGCGATGAGGGCAACGATGGCGATGAGGACGACCAGCAGGGCGTACTCCACCATGGAGGCACCCTTCTCCTCGTGCATCCAGCTTGTTACCTTGGTCCACAGAGCAAGCATGAAACCCCTCCTTGGGTCGTACAAATGGCCTGCACGTTCTATATCGGCTCCTGTGCGGAAAACCTAAATAGAAAATGAGAAAAGGCCCGCCGAAGCGGGCCCTTCCAAGTCGGTTGGTTCGATCTCTAGTTGAGACCGGAGCCGACCTCGCTGAAGGTCTCGGAGACCTCACGACCGGCGATCTGCACGGCGATGAGGGCAACGATGGCGATGAGGACGACCAGCAGGGCGTACTCCACCATGGAGGCACCCTTCTCCTCGTGCATCCAGCTTGTTACCTTGGTCCACAGAAGCATGAAAACCCTCCTTGGGTCGAATGTGTGGTCTGGGTACGTTTATCGGCCGGAGGTGAAGGAGCCTGAGGTAAAAAGAAGAACGGGCCCCCCGGAGCGGGCCCGTTCCATTGACAAGCCGAATCTCTAGTTGAGACCGGAGCCGACCTCGCTGAAGGTCTCAGAGACCTCACGACCGGCGATCTGCACGGCGACGAGGGCGATGATGGCGATGAGCACGACCAGGAGGGCGTACTCCACCATCGAGGCGCCTTTCTCCTCGCGCATCCAGGTGGTGACTTTGGTCCACAGAGCGAACATTGAGAACCCCTCCTGAGGGTTGATGATCTGACTATTGGCGACGGTACGGGGGGCAGCCAAAACGGGCAATGAGTCGATCGGCCTATGACGCAAAAAAGAGGCCCGCCGGAGCGGGCCCCTTCTCTGTCGGTTGGTTCGATCTCAGGAGAGACCGGAGCCGACCTCGCTGAAGGTCTCGGAGACCTCACGGCCGGCGATCTGCACGGCGATGAGGGCGACGATGGCGATGAGGACAACCAGCAGGGCGTACTCCACCATGGAGGCACCCTTCTCCTCCTGCATCCAACTCGTTACCTTGGTCCACAGAGCAAACATTGGAACCCCTCCTTGGGTCAACTTGCTTCGGCTTGCAATCGGGCAAAGTAGCCCGGGAAGTTCCTGGGGCTATGGGCCTCAGGAACCATCTCTCACGATCCGGCGTTGACCAGGTTCGAGCCGATGTCGGAGTACGTCTCCGAGAGCTCTGACCCGGCGACCGTGACCGCAACGATCGCGACAATCGCAATCAACAGAACGAGCAGGGAGTACTCGACCATCGAGGCACCCTTCTCATCTGTGAGAAACGTCATGATCCTGGCGTTCATCTTCTCTCCCTTGCTCACCCGATAAATCGTAGATTCAGATGAACGATCTGCTCATGGGCCTGCGGACTCATATGGCGAAAATCCCTTGTGCCATTGGATTAGTTGGGTCGGGCGATGCCGAGACGGATCGCCTCGATAGCGGCTTGGGTGCGGTCGCTGACGGCCAGCTTCTGGAAAATAGAGGCGAGGTGGTTCTTAACGGTCTTCTGGGAGATGTAGAGGCGGTCTGCCAGCTCGTCTGTAGCGGAAACTCCGATGGCGAGTAGCCGGAGGATCTCCTTCTCCCGTTCGGTCAGTGAGGCGGCCCCTGGATCGAGTTTCGCTTGCCCGTAATGCTCCAGCACCTCGTCACGGGCGGTGTCGTCGAGTGAGATGAGGTCTTGCCCGTCGGCCACGGCTCGCACAGCCGCAGCGAGCGTCAACAAAGGCACTCCTTTGGAGAAGAAACCTTTGGCCCCAGCCTTCTGGGCTCGATCCTTCTGCTCGTCGGATGCATGCATCGAGACCACGATGGCGTTGGTCCGCCTCCCCAGCTCTGAGATGGTGTCGATCCCGTCACCCCCGGGCATTTCGATGTCCACGATGGACACCTCGGCCGGCTGGGAGAGCAGGGCCTCTTCCAATGCGGGCCCCGAGTCGACGACTCCGACGACACGGGTGTCGGGGAGGATGTCGAGGGCCTGGCTGAGCCCCTCGGCGAAGAGCTGGTGGTCGTCAGCGATCATCACGCGAATCATCGGTTGCCCCATTCCACGGTCACGGTCGTCCCTTCTCCAGGAGTCGATTCAAAACTGATCTTCGCTCCTATCTTTTCGGCACGTTCCCGCATGCCTATGAGGCCGAAGTGGCCATCGGGCTCGTGGCCGGGATCGAACCCGGCGCCATCGTCGCTCACCGAACAGACCCCATAGGAGCGGTCGATTCGCCCGGAAACCAGGATCTTGGACCCTCCGGAGTGATTATGGGCGTTACGTGTCGCCTCGGTGATTATCGAGGTCAGGTCGCCGATCACCGCCGGGCGGGGCGGCCGTCTCTCCTCGAGGTCAACCACCACTTGGGGGTCGCCGTCGAGTCGGGCGGTCATTTGAAGCAATCGGGCGGTCAAGGTCGGTCCGGGAGCGCTGCGAAGGTCGGCCACGGACGCTCTCACGTCTTCGACCAATTTGGTCACGTTCGTGCGAAGAACCTTGAGATCCGCCGATAGCTCGGCATGGTGTGCCTGCTGCATCGCCGCCATGTCCAAAGCAAGGCCTAGAGAGGCCAGAGAAGGCCCGATTTCGTCGTGCATCTCGCGGGCAAGGCGGATTCTCTCCTCAGCCACTGCCGAACCCACGATGTCCTGCAACAGACCGAGGTTGGCGAAAGCAATGCTGACTGGCTGGACGAAGGCCTCGATGTCGATGATGTCGACCCGCGACAAGCTCTCCGCGGTGAGGAGCTCGAGAGCTCCCACCATGGCATCAGGGGTGGAGAGAGGCACGCGGTAGGAATGAGGGTTCTCAGGTGGGACCCCACGAGATGCCAAGACCACCGGGCCTTCCTCATCGTCGAGCTCCAGTCGTCCCGACGATCCGGGGATACGAGCGAGAATCGCTTCGAGAGTGTCAGCGGCCACCTCGACCGCATTGAGGCGTCCGGCGGAGATGTCCTCGGACAATCGGAGCAGCACACCGTGGATCTCCTCGAGGTTCTCCAGCTTCTGTGTGGCCGATTCCTTCTCCTCTGCCAGGGCGTGGGCCTGCCGGTGGATGTCTTCGAGGAGCCTCTTGATGAGTGAGACGAGGAGGACGAAAACCATGTACAACGCAACGCCGGGAAGGGCATCGACCAGGACCCGCCCCTCGGCCACGGTGACCAGTCCCAGGAGCCCGGCGGAGAGGAATCCGGTCATCAACCCGGTGCGGAGACCGCCGTAAATCGTCGCGAAAATGGGTGGTCCCATCGAGAGCAGCAGATAAGGGCTTTCGACGCCACCGGTCAGGGTCATCGCGGTGATGGTCAGGAACGCCCCGAGAAGGGTGATCGCCTCGGCACCGAAGCGAATGCGGTACCAGCTCTCAGGTACCGCAGCAGAGCCGATCACGTAGATCGTCGCTACCGCCATGGCGACTAGTGAAAGACCCAGGTTCTCGGTGGTGACGAGGTCCCAGACGACTGCCACAACGAGCGCCACGAATTGGCCGATGGTGACGGCTCGATGGACGCGAAACTCCCAGGGTGCCGGGACGAAAGTCGTCACAGAGGGAAGGCTACCGTCCGCCGCTATGGGTTCCTCGGAAGGACGCTGGCTGCTGACCGGTGGTATCGGGTCGGGTAAGACCGCAGTTCGCAAGTTGCTTGGGCTACGAGGCATTCGAACGATCGATGCCGACGCGGTTGGTCATGCCGTCCTGAACGAGGAGGGCTTCGGCCCGATCGCGGAGCGGTGGCCGCGGGTCGTCGTCGAAGGCGAGATAGACCGCAAGGCGTTGGCCGGGGTCGTCTTCGCCCAACGAGGGGAGCTGGCTGCCCTGGAAGCGATCACTCATCCCTTCATCTTCGGCCGTATCGCCGATGAGTTGGAGGGGTTTTCTGGGCCGGCAGTGGTCGAATTGCCTCTGATCGACTCGACCATGGGCTGGGCACGGATGGTGGTGGACGCCGACGACGAGACAAGGATGCGCCGCGCGGTGGACCGCGGCATGGCCGAGGACGATGTCCGGCGACCGGATGGCGATCCAACCGAGTCGTGCGGAATGGCTTGCTTCTGCCGACCTCGTGGTGCCCAATCACGACGGTCTCGAGGAGCTCGAACATACGGTGGCAGCGGTCAGCACCTACCTGCTCGAGGGGTGAATTGGGGACAGGACTTGTCCCATCCGACCGTTACCCTCCAGCACGTGCCCGAGTTCAAGATCGTCTCCGACTTCGCCCCAGCCGGTGACCAGCCAGAGGCGATCGCCGCCCTCGCCAAAGGAATCAATCGAGGCGACCGATACCAGACCCTCCTCGGGATAACCGGATCCGGAAAGTCAGCCACCATCGCGTGGACGATCGAGCAGGTGCAGCGACCGACTTTGGTGCTCGCCCCGAACAAGGCCCTAGGAGCTCAACTCGCCAACGAGTTCCGCCAGTTCTTCCCCAACAACCGGGTGGAGTACTTCGTCTCCTACTACGACTACTACCAGCCCGAGGCCTACATGCCTCAAACCGACACCTACATCGAGAAGGACGCCACGATCAACGACGAGATCGATCGTCTCCGGCACTCGGCCACGGCAGGGCTCTTGGTCCGTGACGACGTGATCATCGTGGCCTCGGTATCAGCGATCTATGGACTGGGCTCACCCGAGCAGTACATGGGGCAACTGCTTCGGCTCGTCCAAGGGGTCGAATATCCGATGAAAGACGCGATCCAGCGTCTGGTCGACATCCAATACGAGCGCAACGAGGTAAATCTGATCCGGGGCAAGTTCCGGGTCAAGGGCGACACCCTGGAAGTCTTCCCCTCATACGAGGAGACCATCGTCAGAGTTCAGTTCTGGGGCGACGAGGTCGAGCGAATCATCCGGCTGAACCCGGTCACCGGGGAAGTGGTGGATGAGCTGTCAGAGCTCTTCGTCTTTCCGGCCACTCACTACGTGACCGAGCGGGAGCGAATGAAGAAGGCGATCGCCGGCATCGAGGTCGAGTTGCAGGAGCGACTCGCCTACCTGGAGGGCAATGGGAAGATGCTCGAGGCGCAGCGTCTCCGGATGAGGACCAATTACGACCTGGAGATGATGCGTGAGGTCGGCTTCTGCTCAGGGATCGAGAACTACTCGCGGCATCTCGACGGGAGAGCTCCCGGCGAGGCCCCGTATACCCTGCTCGACTACTTCCCCAAGAACTACCTGACCATCATCGACGAGTCGCATGTCACCGTGCCCCAGATCGGGGGTCAGTACGAGGGTGACCACTCCCGCAAGGAGGTCCTCGTCGAGCATGGCTTCCGTCTGCCTTCGGCGAAGGACAACCGTCCCCTCAGATTCGATGAATGGCTGGAGAAGGCAAATCAGGTCGTTTTCCTCTCCGCCACCCCGTCGGACTTCGAGATCTCACGCTCGACCCAAGTGGTGGAGCAGATCATCCGACCCACCGGTCTCATCGATCCCGAGGTGATGATTCGGCCCACAAAAGGGCAGATCGACGACCTGCTACATGAGATTCGAGAGCGAGCTCTCCGTGAGCAGAGGGTGCTCGTCACGACCCTCACCAAGAAGATGGCCGAGGACCTGACCGACTACCTGCTGGAGATGGGAGTCAGGGCGCGATACATGCACTCCGAGATCGACACCCTGGAGCGGGTCCAGATCATGCGGGAGCTGCGACTCGGTGATTTCGACGTCCTGGTCGGCATCAACCTCCTCCGCGAGGGTCTCGACCTGCCCGAAGTCTCCTTGGTGGCCATCCTCGACGCCGACAAGGAGGGGTTCCTCCGATCCGAGACCTCCCTGATCCAGATCATCGGCCGGGCGGCGAGAAACGTGGACGGCCAAGTGGTCATGTACGCCGACAACGTGACCAAGTCGATGCTATCGGCGATCAACGAGACCAATCGTCGCCGTCGAGCTCAGTCGGAGTGGAACGAGGCGCACGGGATCGACCCTCAAACCGTGAGAAAACGTGTGTCGGACATACTGGAATTGGTTCAGACGGAGGCTCCGAAGGGAGACAGGAGGCGAAGAGAAGTCGAGCCGCGCCGGCCGATCGACCTCGAGGGGGACGACCTGACCAGGCTGATCATGAGCCTGGAAGACGAGATGCATGAGGCTGCCAAGGAACTCCGCTTCGAGTACGCCGCTAGGTTCGCGACGAGGTCAACGAGCTACGACGCGAGCTCCGCGAGGTCGCCGAAGCCGGCTGAATCCCTGATTAGACGTCCTGGCTTTTGGGGTCTCTGACTTCTTAGTGCCTGCACGGGGATGATCATCGCTTTCCTGTTGACGGGCTTCCCCACCCAGGGCGACTACTCTTTGTGCGCCAATCGGGCGTTCAACCCGGCGTGCTCCACGAGCGGGCAACCGCCTGGGAGGCTCTGATGGGGTGATCGGTACCGTCCAATGTCCGAGGTCATGCCAGAGCACGGCTATCCAGACGCCGATGGTGGACTTTCCCCGAGAACCCCTGCGGCACTTCTGACGCAGCTGCCACTGCTACTCCTGAGGGTACCTCATGTGGGTCGTAACCGGTTCGACCTTCGTGGGAATGCTGGGGGGTGCTTTGGCTGACTCATCGAATATCCAGGATCGAATGGAGGCGGTTGGCGTGGGAGTGGTCCTTTGCTATTCGTGTCGTTTCCATTTGTCGGCTCCCTCCTTTACGGAGCCATCAGCGTGACGCGTACGGTGGTGCTCATCCTGATCTCATGGGCTTATGCGGACCAGGAATGGGCCGGCGTTCCCCTCGGGATTGCCGCGGCGATGAGGTTGTGGCCAGGGCTCGCCATCATTGGACTCTGGATTTCTGGTCGTCGCAAGGCGGCCTATATCGCCCTAGCGGTGTTCATCGGCGTCAACACCCTGGGTCTGCTGCTGCCCGGAGTCACCTTGGAGGGGAGCCTATCTGCCCTGATCCAGGGTGGGGGTGACTGGATAGACCACAACCAGAACGCGAGCCTGGCCCAGGTCCTGTCCCGATTCGAAGTTCCCGTGGCCGTGTCGACCCTGGTCGCGACTGCGGTCGGCGTGATGCTTGCAATTCGCAAACCCAGCCAGGCCATCGGGATATGCGTCGTCAGCGCGTTGATAGCATCCCCGCTGTCCTGGCCCACGTACATGCTCGCCGCACTCCCGATCCTGGTGAGTTGGTGGCGCGCAGGGGGCCGTCTCCCCGTTGCAATCCTCAGTTCCCCCTTGCTTCTGTGGATCGGCGCACCTACCAGATGGAAGGGCCATATCGGCATTAGCGGTCCTCATTGGGATGCTCGCGTATTCCGCGTTCGGCAGGAGTCCTCGCGCATCGTCCGGCCTATCGATGACCTCGCATGGCCCCCTCAACAGGGCTCGCGGCTCAATGTACGAGGCAACCATCATTGCTCATCACCGAGAGGAAGTGGTCGGCCCTCGACGGCTTGAGGGTTATCGCGATTCTGTTCGTGCTCGCCTCGCGTGCGGCCATCACCAAACTGTTGGTGAGAGAACGGGCGGGGGTCACGCAGTTTCTTCGACCACCGGGGGTTGCTCATCACGTATTTGCTCTTCGAGTTCGACCTCACCGGGCGAGTTGACCTAAAGGGTGTTTGCTCTGGTCGCATGCTCGGAACCGTTTCAGTCGAGGGTTCTTCCGGGCGATAACTAATCCACTATTTACCCATGAGACGATTGACTCTTGAGGCACAACCGGATGCCGGTCATGACTTCGAGAACGAGCAGAGCAAAGATCCGGAATGATGCGATTCGAGTCCCCAACCACTATGCGACAAGCCGTCCGATCCGGCAAGGATCCGGGTGTTTTTCAGGAAGCGGTCGACCTAGTGGAGACGAGGCCACCCATACCCGTCGCAACAGATATCTGTGCGGGTCCCGTGATCGAGGAACCAGGCGAAGGAATGGTTGCCAGGTCGAGTTCGAAGATCAAGGAACTAGATGGGGTGAGGGGTCTTGCCATCATCCTGGTGATCAATACCCATGCCGGCCTTCTTGCTTCATCATTGGGTGGGATGGTCGGAGTCACTTTGTTCTTCGTCCTGTCAGGTTTTCTCATCACCCGCCTGTTGATGGCCGAAAAGGACAGGTTCGGTTCGATAAATCTTGTGGCGTTCTACGGGCGACGAGCACTCCGCCTTCTACCGGCGCTCTTGGTATACCTGGTCGGAATGGCTCTTATCGCTTACTGGCGCGGACTCGACGTGCCGATTCTCGACATGAGCTGGCCGCCGGCCTTGTATGTGGCCAACTATGCCCAAATCTTCGGTCAAGACCTCTATGCGCACCGACATACCTGGAGTCTTGCCGTGGAGGAGCATTTCTATCTCGTTTGGCCGTTGCTGGTAATCCTCGGGGCCACTCGACGCGTTCGATGGCTGGCCGTTGCGATCGGTTTGCTGCTTTCTTGGCGACTGCTCCTTGGAATCGGTCTCCATCATCAGTTCTGGGCCTATCACGGGACGGACACCAACGCCTACGCACTCGCTATCGGATGCCTTATCGCCGTGCTGCACTCACGTGGCCGGGTTTGGCGGTTCCCTCCGAAAACAGCCGAGTTCGGTGTGGCGATGCTGATCCTCTTGAGTCTGTTGCCGATCAGAGCGGCCGAGCACATGATCCCTGCGTTTGTGTGGATTCCGCCCATCGCCGCGTTCATAGGTGGCGTGACCGTCGGCGGCCGCCGTACAAGCGGGAACTAGTTGGCTGCAAGCTCGTTGGCTCGGCCTGGTTCGGGTTGATCTCCTATTCGCTCTATTTGTGGCACGCGCCACTCCTGCGGCTACCTGGCGTCGAGTCCTGGGCCGCTCGCGCTCGACAGTGGTGATTTCGATCGTCATCGCAACGCTGTCATGGCTCCTGATCGAAGGTCCGATCATGCGCAGCTCTTGGCGGAAGCGATTCACGATATCACACGAGATCGCAGTCTCGGGCTGAGCACGCATCGAATCGCACCATCTGGACCCGGTTTGACCAGACTTGAAATGGCTGTCGTCCGGCAGGGTGGACCCAGAAACAGGAGATCGACGTGTATAGGAATCTGAGCGTCCTCGCCATGGCACCCGTCCTGGACGAGCGGGAGAAGATCGCCGCTGTCATAACGCGGGTGCCTCGAGACGTCGTCGATGAGGTGTTGATCGTCGACGACGGCTCCACCGATGGATCGCAACAGGTCGCCCGCGAGCTCGGCGCTACCGTCGTCGAGCTGGGTGAGACCTTGGGGGTGGGAACGGCCATCCGCACCGGGTATCGCTATGCGATCGATCACGGCTACGACGTCGCCGTGGTCATGGCGGGGAACAACAAGGACTCGCCCGAGGAGATACCGCTTCTGCTCGATCCGATTGTCGAAGGGAAAGCTGACCTGGTCCAAGGCTCCCGATGGCTCTCCGATTCGAACGACTTCGGAGAGATGCCGCTCTATCGCAAGTTCGCCACCAGGTTGCATCCCTTCCTGTTTCGACTCATCTCGACGGCAGATCTGACCGATACCACCAATGGGTTCCGGGCGGCCCGCACCTCGATGCTCGGTGATCCGCGCCTGGCGCTCGACCAGGAGTGGTTGGATGAGTACGAGCTAGAGGTCTATCTGCTCTACAAGGCGGCGAAACTCGGCTATCGGGTGACCGAGGTCGGAGTGACCAAGCGGTACCCGCCGAAAGAACTTGGGCAGACGAAAATGAAGCCGATAGTTGGCTGGTGGTCGATTCTCCGGCCGCTGATCCTTCTCGGCCTCGGGATCAAGAAATGATGTCTGGAGTGTGATTGCGAGATGATGCTGGGAGTAGCCGTGGTTGGCGTCGGCCATTGGGGCCCCCACCTCGTGCGGAATTTCAACGATCACCTTTCGAGTCACACCCTCTGGGTGGTCGATCAGGATGAGAAGAGACGCAAGGCGATAGGGGAGCGTTTCCCGTCAGTTTCGGTCAGCTCTGACTTCGAGGATGCTCTAGCCGACGATCGCGTCGATGCAGTCGTGATCGCCACCCCGACTTCGACTCACTATCGGCTCGTCGAGCAGGCCCTCGAGGCGAATAAGCACGTGCTCGTCGAGAAGCCCATCACCAACTCCCTTGCCGAGGCCATCTCGTTGAGCAAACTCGCCGAGGCCCGAGATCGGGTCCTGATGGTGGGTCACGTGTTCCTCTTCAACCCGGCGATCCGAGCCGCCAAGCAGTACATCGAGGACGGCGAGGTGGGCTCGGTCAAGTACGTGTCGATGACCCGGACCAACCTGGGGCCGGTTCGCGTCGATGTGAACGCCGCCTGGGACCTCGCCAGCCACGATGTCTCCATCGCCAACTACTGGTTGGGCGGGACTCCCGATTCGGTGTCGGCATCGGGTGGGGCCTGGCTCAATCCCGGGGTCCACGACGTCGTCTTCGCAACTCTCAGGTATCCCAACGACGTGATGGTCAACATCGAGGCCTCCTGGCTGAACCCACGCAAGCGCCGGCTCATCTCGGTCGTGGGCGCCGATCGGATGCTGACGGTTGACGACATGGACCTCAATGAGCCGCTGCGTCTCTATGACAAAGGCGTCCTCGGAGCCTCCTCGGAGATCACGGACACATTCGCCGGATTCCGATCCCAGGTGCGGGAGGGGGAGGTGCGTATTCCTCACGTGACGACAGGTGAGCCTCTTCGTGCCGAATGCGACGAGTTTCTCGCTCGCATCCGCGGTGGGGAGGGCAGTTTGTCGGATGGCTGGGCCGGGACCGAGGTCGTTGCGGTCCTCGAAGCGATCGACCGATCCATCGCCGAGAATGGGGCGCAGCAGGAAGTGGAGAGAGTCAGATGAAGATCCCCCTTGTCGACCTTGCCTGGCAGCACCAGGAGATCGCCGAAGAAGTCATGGCCGGTCTCGAAGAGGTCTTCGCTGCCACCGCTTTCATCCAGGGACCGCAGGTGCGTCAGTTCGAGGAGGAGTTCGCTGCCTTTTGTCATGTGGCGAATTGCGTCGGTGTGGCCAGCGGGACCGATGCCCTCGAGATGGCGGTGCGGGCTTTGGGCCTCGGTCCCGGCGACGAGGTCATAGTTCCAGCCAACAGCTTTATCGCAAGTGCTCTGGGCGTGATCCGGGCAGGTGTGGACGTCAAGTTGGTCGATTGCGACCCTGACACCTACCTGATCGACGTGGAGGCAGTCCACCGAGCGATGACACCAAAGGTCAAGGCAGTGATGCCGGTTCACCTGTTCGGGCAGACCGCTCCGGTGGAGCAGTTGTCCGACGTGGTCGGTGACGTGCCAATCATCGAGGATGCCGCCCAATCGCAGGGTTCGCTTCGTCTGGGCAAACCCTCCGGCTCTCTGGGAAAGATCGCCGCGACGAGCTTCTATCCGGGCAAGAACATCGGGGCCTATGGAGACGCTGGAGCGGTTCTCACCGAAGATGACGAACTGGCTCAGCTCGTCCGTAATCTGGGCAATTGGGGCTCGCCGGAGAAGTACCACCATCCAGTGGTGGGCTTCAACTCTCGGTTGGACACAGTTCACGCCGTCGTCCTCAAGGCGAAGCTGGGCCGTCTGGCGGACTGGAACAAGCAAAGGCGTGCCGCCGCCGAGCGCTACAACGAATTGCTGATCGCGGGTGGCCGCCTCCAGCCGCCGCAGGTGCTCGCCGGGAACGAGCATGTCTGGCACCTCTATGTGGTTCGTGTCCCTCAGCGGGATAGGGTCGCCGCGTCCATGCACGATGACGACATCGGTGTCGGTGTGCACTATCCGATACCAATGCACCTGCAAGGTGCCCTCTCATTCCTCGGTCACCGCTCTGGTGACTTCCCGGAGACCGAGGCCGCTGCCGCCGAGATGCTCTCCCTCCCGATGTTCCCGGGGATCTCGGCCGAACAACAGGAGGCGGTTGTGGAAAGCCTGAACAGCGCTCTGGACTCCGCGAACAGCTGATGGCTATGGAAGACGTATTCGTCCATCCGACCGCGCTGGTCGAGTCCTCGCAGGTCGGGCCCGGCACCCGGGTGTGGGCGTTCGCCCACATCCTCGACGGGGCGGTGATCGGAGAGGACTGCAAGATCGGCGACCACGCCTTCATCGAGGGCGGGGCCACGTTGGGAGACCGGGTGACGGTGAAGAACAATTCCCTCATCTGGCATGGTGTGACGATCGGCGATGACGTGTTCGTCGGCCCGAATGCCGTATTCACGAACGTCGTGGCGCCTCGCGCTGCCTATCAGACATATCCGGAGGACTGGGAGAAGACCGAGATCGCAGACCGGGTGAGCATCGGGGCCAACAGCACCATCGTCTCGGGGATCAAAGTCGGCTTCAACGCGATGATCGGCGCCGGCTCTGTCGTGACGAGAGACGTCCCTGATCACGCCCTGGTCTACGGCAATCCTGCCAAACAGGCAGGTTGGGTCTGCGACTGTGGGAACAAGCTCGATGATGACCTCACCTGTTCGAACTGCGAACGGCGTTATCGGACCTCGGTCTCAGGATTGGCGGAGGTCGCGAGTTGAGCGCCCTCCATCGTCGGATCCTCATCATCGGGCTTATCGGGGTCGCAGTCGGCACCCTTCTCGCAGCTCGCCTTCTCGCAGAGAACGATTGGAATCCGACGACCACGGTCAAATTCGGAGAGGTGTTCCCCGAGCAGAACGTCTACGCCGAGGACCTCCTGGGACCGATCGTCGTGGCACCCGAGGCTGGCCACGACGGCAAATTCTTCTTCTCACAGGCGATGGATCCGTTCTACCTGGAGCCAGAAACGCACGCGGTGTATCTCGACCGTCCCACCTACCGGGCGCAGCGGATGCTCTATCCAACCATCGCTTCGTTGGGTGGCCTCCTCAACCCGACTGCGACCGCCTGGGGACTGATCGTGGTCAACCTCTTGGCGATGGGAATCGGCACCGCGATCACGGCCCGCCTGGCCTTGGAGATGGGATTGTCGCCCTGGTATGGCCTCGCCTTTTCTGTTGAATCCAGGGCTTTTCATCGAGATCCATATCGACAGTGCCGGGCTGGTGGCGACCGCCGCATTGATGGCAGCCGTACTGATGGCGATGTGGAATCGGCCATGGGCGACGGGTGGTTTCCTGGCTGCGGCGGTCCTCGCTCGGGAGACGATGCTTCTGGCCGCGGTGGGACTGGCTGTCTACTTCGTCTGGCAGAAGCGCAAGGCGCCTCTTGCACTTGCCCTGCCATTTCTGGCGGTTGGTGGATGGTGGGCTTATGTCCATTGGAGATTGGCAGATGGCCTCTCCCAGGACACCCAGGCCGTCGGGTTGCCGCTGGTTGGCTTCATCGAGGCTTTTCAGGTTTGGGTATCGACGCCCGATCGCATGGTCGACCTCTTGATCGGCCTGATCCTCCTGTTCATTTCCGTCGCCGTCGCGGTCAGGGCTGTGTTGAAGCCATCGGCACTCGGGCTGGCCATTGCCCCGTTCGCCCTGCTTGCCCTCCTCATGTCGCAGCCGGTTTGGGCTCGCTACTTCGACTCGGCGCGAGCTCTGGCGCCCGTTCTGACCGGATACGCACTTCTGGTGCCCGCAGCAATCAAGGCGGATCGGGCGAGTCGCAACTCTGAAGCAAGCGACGCCGCTCTCTCTACCTGACGTATGCAAAACCCGTCTGCAGCGAACATGTGTTCGCTGCCGATCTGGATTACACTGTCGTAACTAAACGGCGTAAACAACGGCGACCAGGGCGGACCGTGTCCAACGACTCGATTCTGATCAGGGGCGCCCGTGAGCACAATCTGAAGAACCTCACGGTCGAGCTGCCCCGCAACAAACTCATCGTCTTCACCGGTCTTTCGGGGTCGGGCAAGTCCTCATTGGCCTTCGACACCATCTACGCCGAGGGGCAGCGCCGCTATGTCGAGTCACTCTCTGCCTACGCCCGCCAGTTCCTCGGGCAGATGGACAAGCCCGACGTCGATTTCATCGAAGGGTTGTCACCGGCGATCTCGATCGACCAGAAGACCGCTTCCCGCAACCCCCGCTCCACCGTCGGCACGGTCACCGAGGTCCACGACTACTTGAGACTCCTCTACGCACGGATCGGCATCGCCCACTGTCCCAACGACGGCACTCCGGTGGAGCGCCAGACACCACAGCAGATCGTCGACCGGATCCTCGAATTGCCCGAGGGGACTCGA
Organism: uncultured Acidobacteriota bacterium; assembly: GCA_963837055.1. Lineage (GTDB taxonomy): Bacteria > Actinomycetota > Acidimicrobiia > Spongiisociales > ZC4RG35 > JARDZU01. The sequence goes on from CAWILU010000001.1 coordinate 141,492, forward strand.
TTCCAGGTCTTGGCGCCCGTGGTGCGAGGCCGAAAGGGTGAATACGAGGGACTGATCGCAGATCTGGCCAAACAAGGCTTTGCCCGGGCCCGGGTGGATGGGGAAGTCAGGGAGCTGACCGAGGAGATCAAGCTCGACCGGTACCACCAGCACACCATCGAAGTGGTCGTGGACCGCCTCGTTCGCAAGGAGGGGATGGAGCAGAGACTGACCCAATCCCTGGAGACGGCGCTCACCCTTACCGAAGGCACCGCTGACATCGAGATCGTGGACGGGCTCACCCTCACCTTCTCCCAGCACCTGTCCTGCCCGAAGTGCGGACTCTCTTTCGAGGACCTCCAGCCTCGCAATTTCTCGTTCAACAGCCCCTACGGGGCGTGCACTGTGTGTTCGGGCATCGGCACCCGCTATCAGGTGGACCCGGAGTTGGTGATAGCCGACCCGGGGCTCTCCCTCGGAGAGGGCGTGATCCCGATGTGGTCCTCGAACCGGATGCGCTACTACCACCGACTGCTCACCGGGCTCGGTGAGGTGTTCGGGTTCTCGATGGACGCGCCATGGCAGGACCTGCCAGAGGAGATCCAAGAGAAGATCCTCTATGGGACCGGCGAGGACAAGATCACGATCAAGTACACCAATCGGTTCGGCCGAAAACGCCAGTGGCAGGCCACGTTCGAGGGGGCGATCCCGTTCCTCAATCGCCGTCACGAGTCGGCCGAGAGCGAGTCGGCCCGGGAGTACTACCAGGAGTACATGGCGGAGGTCCCCTGCGAGGCCTGCAACGGGGGCAGGCTCAACCCGATCTCTCTGGCGGTCACCATCGCCGATCGCAATATCGCTCAGGTGTCGGATCTCAGCCTCGGCCTCGCCAAGGAGTTCTTCGAAGACCTGCAGCTCACAGACCGGGAGCGAACCATCGCCGAGAGGGTGCTCAAGGAAGTCAAAGCGAGGATCCAGTTCTTGCTCGACGTGGGGCTGGACTATCTGGCACTGAGCCGGTCGGCCGCCACGCTGGCCGGCGGAGAGGCACAGCGGATTCGTCTCGCAACACAGATCGGCTCCGGCCTGGTCGGGGTGCTCTACATACTCGACGAGCCCTCGATCGGTCTCCACCAAAGGGACAATCAGCGGCTGATCGAGACCCTGCTTCGTCTTCGCGACCTCGGCAACACCTTGATCGTCGTCGAACACGACGAGGACACGATCCGGGTCGCAGACCACATCGTTGACATAGGGCCCGGAGCCGGGGAGCACGGTGGACATGTCGTGGCCGAAGGCGAGCTCGCCGAGATCATTGGCCAACCAGAGTCGATCACAGGCGACTATCTGGCGGGGCGCCGCCAAATCCCGGTCCCTTTCATCAGGCGACAGGGCAACGGAGAGGCGATCACGATTCGGGGCGCCACCGAGAACAACCTGCAGGGCATCGACGTCGAGTTCCCGCTCGGGATCTTCACCGCGGTCACCGGGGTCTCCGGTTCGGGGAAATCCACGCTGATCGAGGAGATCTTGTGGAAGACGTTGGCCAACCGGGTCAATCGGGCCAGGGTCGTTCCCGGACGGCACAAGAAAGTGGAGGGGATCGAGCAAATCGACAAGGTGATCGACATCGACCAATCTCCGATCGGTCGCACGCCGCGCTCCAACCCTGCCACCTACACCAAGCTGTTCGACCAGATCAGGGCCCTGTTCGCCCAAACCCCGGAGGCAAGGGCACGCGGGTACCAGCCGGGCCGCTTCTCCTTCAATGTCAAGGGAGGGCGCTGCGAGGCCTGCGCCGGTGACGGGACCATCAAGATCGAGATGCATTTCCTCCCCGACGTCTACGTGCCCTGTGAGGTGTGCGGGGGAAGGCGATACAACCGGGAGACCCTGGAGATCCTGTGGAAGGGGCACAACATCTCCGACGTGCTCGAGATGTCCGTGGAGGAGGCGCTCGGATTCTTCGAGAACCAGCCCAAGATCGTGAGGATCCTCCAGACGCTGTACGACGTCGGTCTCGGCTATGTACGGCTGGGCCAGCCCGCCACCACCCTCTCCGGTGGCGAGGCGCAGCGAATCAAACTGTCATCGGAGCTGGGCCGGAAGTCGACGGGACGGACCTTCTACATCCTCGACGAGCCCACCACCGGGCTGCATTTCGAAGACATCCGCAAGCTGCTCCAGGTCCTGCAACGTCTCGTCGATGCCGGCAACACCGTGGTGGTGATCGAGCACAACCTCGACGTGATCAAGTCGGTCGACCACGTGATCGATCTCGGACCGGAGGGGGGAAGCGGTGGGGGCCGAATTCTCGCCATCGGAACTCCGGAAGAGGTGGCCCAGGTGGGAGAGAGCTACACCGGAAAGTTCCTCAGGGAATTGGTTGGGGGCTGAAAACCCTCCCTGTCAACTCGTTGACCGGTCTGCCGATATACCCTGAAACCGCTTTGGAGGGTTCAGACGTGTTCGACATGCGCCGCTCGGCGTTCGGTGGCTTCAGGGAGCTGGAGGGCAAACACGCTGTGGTCATGGGAGGCGCCGGCTTCCTCGGATCGCACGTGTGCACCTGGCTCGTCTATTCCGGGGCCAAGGTCACCTGCATCGACAACTTGATCACCGGCCGTGCCCAGAACGTGGCCCATCTGATGGGGGACCGGAAGTTCCGCCTCATCGACTACGACGTCACCGACTATCTCCACATCCAGGGCGACGTGAACTACGTGTTGAACTTCGCCTCACCCGCTTCGCCGGTGGACTACCTGAAATGGCCGATCCACACTCTCAAGGTCGGGGCGTTCGGCACCCACAAAGGCCTGGGTCTGGCCTACGAAAAAGGAGCGAGGTTCTTCCTCGCCTCGACGTCGGAGGTCTACGGAGACCCCCTGGTCAACCCACAACCGGAGACCTACTGGGGCAATGTGAACCCGATCGGGCCCCGCGGCGTCTATGACGAAGCGAAGCGATTCGCCGAGGCCCTCACCCTGGCCTACAACCGCGAACACGGCGTCGACACCAGGATCGTCCGGATCTTCAACACCTACGGCCCACGGATGAGGCCCGACGACGGCCGGGCAGTGCCCGCCTTCTTCAAGGCCGCGCTCGAGAACCGGCCCCTGCCGATGTTTGGCGACGGGTCACAGACCCGCTCCCTCTGCTACGTCGACGATGAAGTCGAGGGAATCCTGCGGCTTCTCCTCTCCGACGAGACCGGGCCGGTGAACATCGGCAACCCCGAAGAAGTGACGATGCTCGAGCTCGCTGAGACCGTCCAGGACGTCGTCGGCAATCACCCGGGGATCGAAATCTCTCCCAGGCCGACCGACGACCCGATGGTGCGCCGGCCCGACACCGCTCTGGCCGAGCGCGTCCTGGGCTGGAAGGCTCAGATCTCGCTGCGAGAAGGGCTGGGGCGGACCCTGCCCTGGTTCAAGGAAGTCCTCGGGTACTGAGTCTCTGCCCAAACGGGCACAATTCGGGCGATGTCATGGTCTGAGCTCACCGAGTGGTGGCTCTCCGAGATCGAAACCGACCCCGCATATGAGGCGGTGGTCACCCCGATGCTCCTCGAGATACTGCACCCTCAGACCGGCTCGAGCTATCTCGACCTGGGCTGTGGCGAGGGGCGGGTGATGAGAGCTGTGACAGAATCCGGGGCATCGGCCCACGGTGTCGAGCTCACACTCGTCCTTGCCCGGCGAGCCGCTGAATCGGGACTCGTCATTGTCGGACGGCTCCCGGATCTCGGGTTCCTCCGCGACGATTCCTACGACGGGGCATTTTGCGTCTTGGCCCTCGAGCACATCGAGGACGAAGGTCGTCTCTTTGCAGAAGCCGCACGGACAGTCCGACCCGGTGGAGTCCTCGCACTGGTGATCAATCACCCGTTTCGGACCGCTCCCGGAGCCACTCCGATCTCCGATACCGATGGTGAGACATTGTGGCGGCCGGGCGACTACTTCTCTTCGGGGACCACTCTGGAACCAGCGGGCGAGAGGCACGTGCTGTTCCATCATCGGGATACAGCCAGGATCCTCGAGTCGGCGGCAGCCGTGGGCTGGTCTTTGGAGCGATTCGTCGAGGCGCCTCATCACGAACTGGTCGACCAGGGAGGGATCCCGAGACTCCTGGCTTGCCGATGGCGCCTTCTACCCTGAGGAGGCGTGTTCGAACGACCAAAACCATCGGAGATACCGAACCAACCGGGCGCCTATCTCTTCCGGGACAAGCACGGAAAGGTGACTTACGTCGGTAAGGCGAAGAGCCTGCGCAGCCGGGTGTCGTCGTATTTCGGGATCGGCCTCCATCCCCGGACTCAGGCCATGGTCGACAACGCGCAGGCGGTCGAGTGGATCATCACCGAGTCCGAGGTCGCCGCCCTGATGCTGGAGTTCTCTCTGATCAAGAGACACCGTCCCCGGTTCAACATCAAATTGGTCGACGACAAGTCCTATCCATATCTCGCCATCACCAGGAGCGATGAGTGGCCCCGGGCCCGGGTGATGCGGGGAGCGAAGCGAAAGGGCAACGAGTACTTCGGCCCCTACGCCCACACCTATGCCATTCGCAAGACCTTGGACCAACTCCTGCGGACCTTTCCCGTGCGGACCTGCACCGACTCGTTCTTCGAACGCCAGCGGGCGCAAGGCCGGCCATGTCTCCTCTTTCACATCGAAAAATGCTCGGGCCCATGTATCGATGCGGTGATTCCAGAGGACTACGAGCAGATGGTGGATGGTCTGGCCGCCTTCCTTCGGGGGGACACTGAACAGGTGCTCACCGACCTCGAGGCACGGATGTGGGGGGCATCGGAGCGTCGGGAGTTCGAGCTCGCGGCCCGCCATCGTGATCGGATGGATGACGTCCGCCGTGCCCTACTCCGACAGGAGGTGGTCAGCGAGCGTCCCGAGGACTTCGATCTCATTGCCTTTCACGGCGACGACCTGGAATCGGCGTTCCAGATCCTCCACGTGAGGCGGGGGCGGCTCGTTGGGCGCCTGGGCACGGTGGTAGACCGGGTCGAGGAGCTCACCGACGCCGAGCTCATGGGGCGTGTCATCCGACAGTTGTACGGAGAGGATGATCCGCCCCGTCAGGTCCTGGTGGAGATCGAGCCAGCCGAGCAAGAGCTGATCCAGGAGTGGCTGGCGCAACGGCGGGGGACCAAGGTCAGTCTCCGGGTGCCCACCCGTGGATCAAAACGGCGGCTCATGGAGACGACGGCGACCAATGCTGCCGAAGCCTTCGCCCGGCACCGGCTCAAGCGGAGTCAGGACCACAACGCGAGGGCGAAGGCGCTCCGATCGCTCCAGGAGGTCCTCGACCTTCCCGAGGCGCCGCTTCGCATCGAGGCCTTCGACATCTCGACTTTGCAAGGGACCAACACTGTCGCGTCGATGGTGGTGCTCGAGGACGGGATCCCCAAGAGATCGGACTATCGACGTTTCAAGATGCGGACGCTGCAAGGACAGGATGACTTCGCCGCGATGGAGGAGACCATTCGCCGCCGCTTTCGGGCCTTCCTGGCTGAGCGAGATCGCGATGTGGCCGAGCAGGGGCGGTTCTCCTACCCGCCTTCTCTGGTGCTGGTGGATGGAGGAGCAGGTCAGCTGGGACGGGCGGTGAAGGTGCTCGACGAGCTCGACCTCGACATACCGGCCATCGGCTTGGCCAAGCGGATGGAGGAGGTCTATCTCCCCGGTAAGCCAGAGCCGGTCCGGATCCCCCGGGATGCCGAGGCCCTGTACCTCCTGCAACAGGTCCGGGATGAGGCGCATCGATTCGCCATCACCTATCACCGCCAGCTCCGGTCGAAGTCGATGATCGACTCGATTCTCGACGAGGTCCCGGGCATCGGCCCAAAACGGAAGAAGGATCTCTTGAGGCGCTTCGGATCACTGAAGAAGATGAGGGAGATGAGGGCGGAAACGTTGGCCGAGGTAGTGCCGAAGAACGTGGCCGACGATCTGTACGCTGCCTTGCACAGCTGATCGAGAGCACCGATGGAGCATCCCGCAACCGATCACCCTCACGTTCTCGTGGTCACCGGCATGTCGGGTGCCGGTCGCTCATCGGCAGCCAAGGTCCTGGAGGACCTCGGCTACACCGTCATCGACAATCTGCCGCCCAGGCTGCTTGTGCCTGCAGCGCAGTCCCACGACATCCCCGAACGGCACAAGCATCTCGCCGTGGTCATCGACTCCCGTGGTGGGCTGCCCATCCAGGAGATACGGGACGCGGTGAAAGAGCTCAGCCGCGAGGGCGTCCTGACCAGGGTGGTGTTCCTCGACGCCGATGACGACGCCATCGTCACCAGGTACGAGGAGAACAAGCGGCCACACCCACTGGGCCTTTCCACGATCTCCGAATCGATCACCGCCGAGCGTGAGCTTCTCGCCGACCTCCGCGAAGAGGCCGATGTCATCGTTGACACCTCCGCGCTGAACATCCACGAGCTGCGCGACCGTCTCACCGCCCAGTTCAGCGAGGAGGAGATGGCGCGTCCGATGCGAGTCTCGATCCGGTCCTTCGGCTTCAAGAACGGGACACCACGTGACATCGATCTGCTCTTCGATGTCAGGTTCCTCCCCAACCCCCACTGGGTACCCGAGCTGCGCCCCCTCCGTGGCACCGACGAGCGGGTCGCCGAATACGTCATGAACGAAGACGCAGCGAAGGAGTTTGTCGATCGGGCTGACGACATGCTCGCCTTCCTGATCCCGCACTTCGAAGCAGAGGGGAAGTCCTACCTCTCGGTGGGGATCGGCTGCACAGGCGGCCATCATCGATCAGTCGCCATCGCCGAGGAACTTGGCCGCCGTCTGGCGCAGCACGGGTTCACCGCCAGCGTTCGCCATCGTGACATCGAACGGTGAGGACCGAGACCCAGGCCGAGACCGCTTTGGCCCCGCTTCTGCTCGATCCAGAGGGCCCAACCGTCGTCGCACTTGGCGGTGGCCATGGACAGGCCGCCGCCCTCGAGGCAATCCAGTATTACGCCGGGCACATTTCGGCGCTGGTGGCAGTTGGAGACGATGGCGGGTCGTCGGGCCGCCTCAGTGGATTGGGAATCCCCCCTCCCGGTGATGTACGGCGTTGCCTCCTTGCCCTGACGTCGGAACCATCGCTGTGGTCGGAGTTGTTCTCCCATCGCTTCACCAGCGGCGATGTAGCCGAGCACTCGCTGGGCAATCTGATCCTTGCCGGGCTCGCCGACCTCTTCGGTGATTTCGAGTCTGCGGTGCTCACCGCGGAGCGGATGCTTGGCACCCTCGGGTCGGTCATCCCGGTGGCCGACGAGCCGATCACCCTGTCCGCCACGATCGAAGGGAGGGAGGTGATCGGCCAGAAGGTGATCTCCGAGACCCCGGGCGATCTCACCGAGTTGCACATCGAACCGAGGGATGTGACCGCGACCAGGCGCGCCCTGGCCGCAGTGGCGGCGGCTGATCAGATCGTGATGGGCCCGGGCAGCCTCTACACATCGATCCTCTCCGCCCTCAAAGTCAACATGCTCGCCCCGGCGATCATGGGGGCGGCAGCTCAGCGCGTCTTCATCCTCAATCTGGTCACACAGGACGCGGAGACCTTGGGGGTGAGCGGCGCTGATCACCTCGAGGCCATGGCCAAGCATGTCGGCGTGACCGGTCCCGGCATCGTCGTCGCGCACGAAGGGCCATTGGGCATCCCGGAGGGGCACGAGCCGGTTCGAGTCGCCGCCGAGGAAGCCGCCCGCCACGGTTGGCGGGTCGTCTTTGCGGATGTCGCGGATTCGACGGCAGACTGGCCCCAGCACGACCCGCTCAAGCTGGGGCGTGTGCTGGAGAAACTGGCCGTCACCGAAGACTGAGACCGATGCCCCAATATCTGACTCTCGACGACGTGGACGTCAAAGATCTCGACGTACTCGTCCGATCCGACCTGAATGTCCCCATCGAGGACGGTGTGATCAGCGATGACTTCCGGATTCGAGCCGCTCTCCCCACCCTGGAGCGTCTGGTGGACGGGGGGGCCCGGGTCAGCGTCTGCTCACATCTCGGCCGGCCGGAAGGCCCCGATCCTTCCTTTTCGCTGCGCCCGGTCGCTGAGGCGATGGCCGGAATGACGACCAAGGAAGTCGCTTTCGAGGGCGATGGCCAGATCCGGGTCCTCGAGAACACCAGATTCGATCCAGGTGAGACCAAGAACGACCCCGCGGTGGCCGCCCGTCTCGCCAACGGTGTTTCCCTGTTCGTCCAGGATGCGTTCGGCTCGGTCCACCGGGCCCATGCCTCCACAGTCGGTGTGGCCGAGTCGATCAAGTCGGTGGCGGGGCCGCTGCTGGTTAGCGAGCTGGAGGCGTTGGAGCACTTCCTGGTTGATCCGAAAGTGCCTTACGTCGTGGTCCTGGGCGGGGCCAAGGTTTCGGACAAGCTCGGAGTGATCGAAAACCTGCTCCCCAAGGTCGACGTGATGCTGATAGGTGGGGCGATGTGTTTCACCATCCTGAAGGCCAAGGGAGATGAAGTGGGCACCTCGCTGGTGGAAGATGATCAGATCGAGGCCGTCAAACGGATCCTCGATGGGCCTCACGCGGAGAGGTTGATACTCCCGGTGGACGTGGTCATCGCCACCGAGTTCGCAGAGAACGCTGAGCACAAGGTGACCTATGTCAAGGAGATGTCACCCGGCTGGATGGGCCTCGACGTGGGGAGGGAGACGAACCAGCTCTTCTCGTCCGTGATCCGCACTGCGGAGACCGTGTTCTGGAACGGACCGATGGGTGTGTTCGAATGGGAACCCTTCAAGTCCGGCACCGAGGCAATAGCCCGGGCGGTGGCCGAGGCGACTGCATACACCGCCGTCGGGGGCGGCGACTCGGTAGCCGCGGTCCGTGCCCTCGGCCTCGAATCCGAGATCTCTCATGTCTCGACCGGCGGGGGAGCGGGTCTCGAGCTCCTCGAGGGCAAGGAGCTGCCAGGGGTGAAGGTGCTGGAGAAATGGGCCGGGGGAGGGTCGGGATGACTGATCGCAGAGACCTGATCGTCGGCAACTGGAAGATGAACGCCACCCATCTCGAGGCGATCCAGATGGTGCAGAAGCTCTCCTACCGTCTCGACTCGAGGGATTACGACAGAGTGGAAGTCGTCGTGGCGCCGCCGTTCACGTCACTCCGGTCGGTGCAGACGGTGATCGAAGCGGATCGCCTGCGCATCGTTCTCGGGGCACAGAACGCCCATTGGGAGGAATCCGGCGCCCAGACTGGGGAGATCTCACCCACGATGCTGGCCAAACTCTCCGTGAGTCATGTGATCGTGGGCCATTCTGAGCGTCGCCAGGGCTTTGGCGAGGACGATGAGATGGTGGCGAAGAAGGCCCGAGCCATCAGCGATGCAGGGATGCGCCCCATTGTTTGCGTGGGCGAGACGCTCGACCAGCGTGAGGCGGGGGAGGCTGAAAGCGTTGTGGTTTCCCAGCTCGTGGGGTCGCTCGCGCGACTCGACCCTGAGGCGCTCGGTTCGTCCGCCGTCGCCTACGAGCCGATCTGGGCGATCGGCACCGGAAGGACCGCACTGCCCGACGATGCCGGCCTGATGGCGGGGATTATCAGGGAGACCGTCGCCGACAAGGTCTCGAGCGAAGCCGCCGCCGGCCTGCGCATCCTCTATGGGGGATCCGTGAACGCGGGCAACATCAAGGATTTCATGGCGAAGACCGATGTCGACGGCGCACTTGTCGGCGGCGCCTCGCTCGATCCCGACAGCTTCGCTGCCATCGTGCGGTACTGGGTGTGAGCTACCGGCTCATCCTGCTCCGGCACGGTCAGTCGACCTGGAACCTGGAGAACTTGTTCACCGGATGGACCGATGTCGGTCTCACCGAGCAGGGCGAGGAGGAGGCGCGTGAGGCGGGGCGTCTGATCGCCGAAGAGGGCCTCGATCCCGACATCCTCCACACCTCGGTGCTGGTTCGGGCGATCGACACCGCCGAGCTGACCCTTGCGGAAATGGACCGCCAGTACCTCCCCGTCCGACGGTCCTGGCGGCTCAACGAGCGGCACTACGGCGCGTTGCAGGGTCTGAACAAGAAGGAGACGGCCGAGCAGCATGGGCCGGAGCAAGTGCTGCTGTGGCGTCGCAGCTACGACGTCCCGCCGCCAGCCCTCGATCCAGAAGATGAGCGACATGCCCGGCATGACCCTCGCTACAAGGACCTCCCTCCCGATCTCCTGCCTGCCACCGAGTGTCTGAAGGACGTGGTGGTCAGGATGCTGCCCTACTGGCACGACTCGATCGTGCCCGACCTGGTCGCGGGCCACCTTCCGTTGGTGGTCGCCCATGGGAATTCGATCCGTGCCCTCGTCAAGCATCTCGATGGGATCGGCGACGAGGCGATCGTCGACCTCAACATTCCCACCGGTCTCCCGTTGCTCTATGAACTCGACGATGACTTCACACCGCTTTCCAGCCGATACCTGGGGGATCCCGAGGCGGCCAAGGCAGCAGCGGAGGCCGTGGCCCACCAGGCCGGATAGTTGAACCGGCCGAGCGCTGGTACAATCCCCACGCTCCGGGCAACCGGTGGTTCCCCTACCTCATCAGATAGGCAATGACTGTCGTCGAAGCAATCGCAATCGTCATCCACATCCTCCTCTGCCTGGCCGTGGTGGCCCTGGTGCTGTTGCACTCGGGCAAGGGCGGCGGCCTCTCCGACGTGTTCGGTGGGGGGATGTCGACATCCAGCCTCGGTGGTAGCACCGTCGTCGAGCGAAATCTCGACCGGCTCACCGTGATCGTCGGCGTCTTGTTTGCCATCAGCACCTTCGTGCTGACCTTCCTCTTGAACAGCTGACCGGCGTAGACTCGCCCGGCTTCAGTCGGAGTGGCGGAATTGGTAGACGCGCCAGGTTGAGGGCCTGGTGGGGTATTACTCCCCGTGGAGGTTCGAGTCCTCTCTCCGACACTGCAGAAAGCCCAGTCTGAGTGGCGAGGGAGCGAGCAATGCGTCTGGAAACCACTCTGACCTCGACTGGCAAGAACACGACTGGCGTAGAGGTGCCTCCCGACGTTGTCGAGGCACTCGGCGCGGGCAAGCGTCCACCTATCCGGGTCACGATCAATGGCTACACCTACCAGACGACACTCGGGACGATGGGTGGCACGAGCATGGTCAGTGTCAGCGCCGAGCACAGGAAAGCGGCCGGCCTTGTTGCCGGCGACCCGATCACAGTCGACATCGAACTCGACGCCACACCCCGCGAAGTGGCCGTCCCCGAGGACTTCGCCGCGGCGCTCGACGCCGAGCCAGAGGCGCGTCGCACCTTTGAGACTCTGTCCAACTCCAGCAAGTCGTGGCACGTGCTCCAGGTGACAGGAGCCAAGACGGAGGAGACGAGGCAACGACGCATCGCCAAGTCGGTAGCCACGCTCAGGGAAGGGCGGGCTCGCTAGGCGCGCACTAGCTCGGAGGCACCACCAGCGTGGCTCCGGGCTCGCACACCACTCGCGTCATGATCGTCCGGCACCCGTCGAGGGTGGTAGCGAGGGTCATCGACGTGAACAGAACAAGAACGAGAAACACCGCCAACCCCAGGAACGCCGCTTTCCTCATCCCCATTGGAACACATTCGTAATCGATCGGGGGCGATTTTCCGGCATGGTCACCGCGTCATTCCTCACCCTTGGCCATGGACTAGTCCAAACCGCCTACTGATCCGGCCCCTGGATGCCGATAAATGCAGGTGCCCGTCGAGGGAGCAGAGTGAGCAGTCGACTCGAAGATCTGCGGGACCTCGCCCGGATGCTTGACCAGGGCGAGATCTCACGAACGGAATACGAAGTAATCAAGACCGAGCTACTCGAGGCGCCGGCCGACGAGTGGAACCAGGACGACGCCATCTGGATGACCTGTCAGAAGCCACAACCGGTCCGGCCACAGAGCCAGGGCCAGAGAGGCCGGCACGGTCGTCGATGGCTGGCGTGAGGCATTGAGGCGGGTACCAACCGTGTATCGAGCGGCAATGGTCGGTGCCGTGCTCATCCTGGTGACGGGGTTCTTCTTTGCCGGACAAGACGATGCAACCGGGACTGTCAAGGCGGATCCCGCTTCGCTCGCCTCGGCGGCGAGCGGACCCGCGCCCGGTTCGCTGGGCATCCGACTCCCCGACCTGGCCGAGGGGTGGAATGCGATGACTGATCCTCCGCTGATCACCGGCGGGATCATGACGTCGCCGGAGCCAGGGCAACTCGACAGTTTCCTCCATCGGTTCGACGCCTCGTCAGTCGTTGCCGGTGCATATGACCCTATCGACGGGTCGGTGTACGCCGTCATGGTCCGAGCAGACTTGCTGGACGAGTCGGTCGCCAATCTGTACATCCATCTCTGCTACCTGCTCCACCCGGGCTCGCAGGAATGCCTCGATGCATTCATCGAGGCCGCTGATCTGTTCGGGCAGGCCCACGCCGATCTCGTCGGGACGGAGCAGTCGGCTGTCTGGGAGTTCGAGGGACACAGCTGGCGGGTGGACATCGCCGATGATGTGGAGACCATCAGGGTCCAGGGCGATCCGCTCAACTGATCCTGCGGGGGTCAGACCTTTCGGATTCGGTCGCCGACCGAGATGACCCCGTGCTGGACGACCTGGACGTATAGCCCTCTGAGGCGGAGGTCTTTGCCGGGGCCGACATTGACGAAGCGCAACGCATCGGCGCCGAATCGGGAAGCGAACTTGTTACACCCGGTGTGCGGTTGCTCGGTGACTTCGAGGATGGCCGATCCAGCTTCTAGCTTCTGGCCGGCCGGGAGGTTGGACTGGCTGAGGTCGAGGTCGGCCACGATGTTGTCGCCGGCCAGCGCCCAGCGCTCGCGCCCGCCCGAAACGAGATCGAGCAATCTGGAGTTGATGATGGTTATCTGAGTTTCGGGATACTCCCGCGACTTGCCCATCGACCAGCGGTCACCGTGCACCCCGAGGTCAGCGCTCACCTCGACCGAGTCGGGTGTTTCTCTCTCATCCACCACGGGTCTTATCACCAGCATCTCGACGGTGCCTTCGTCGTTCGGGCTCGCCCCGATCCCGGGCAACCCCAGATCCAATTCCGGCGGCGTCAAGTGGATCGCGGTCTCGTTGCTCATGCCGCCTCCGCCGGGGATTCCTCCCGCCGGCTGTGCCGCCCCTCGAAGTTGGGGCCAAACGTGTCTTTCCACACCACCGTCCCGAACAACCATATGGCGGTCAGAACCAGGAGGACCGGGAATATGCGGGCCACCACGGGGAGTGTCTCCTCCGATTCACCAAGCCAGCCTCCGATCAGAGCTCCGAGCGGGAGCGTCGCCCACCCGATGGCCCTGCTCACCGTGATCACTCTTCCCAGCATGTTGTCGTCCGCGTAGTGCTGTCTGATCGTGGCCAGTGACACGTTGATCAGCGAGACGCCGATCATCCATCCCACGTTGAGGGCGAGTGGCACCACGCCGTAGGTCGTGAACATCACGGCGAACAGAAGGACACCGGTGAGAACCATGCCGAAGGTCATCGTCCTGCCCAGACCGGTCGCCTTGATCACCTTGGGCGCGATCAGGGCGCCGACGATCCCGCCAACCCCCATCGCCGCCACGAGAATCCCGATCTGGGCGGTGTTGGTCGCTCCGAGAATCACAGAGAACAGCAGAACCACCGTGGCTTCGATGAATCCCATCACGAAATTGGGCACTGCAGCCGCAATCGTGGTGATCCGGAGCCGCGTCTCGGTCCAGATGTAGCGCAGCCCGTCCATCGCCTCGGTCATGAAAGGAGCTCTCTCATCTGCAGCGCTGCGGTGATGCTCGACTCTCCCCACCCATCCCAGGAACACGGCAGAGACGACAAAACTGAGCCCGTTTATATAGAGGCCCAGCGCCGGGCCACCGGAGGAATAGGCGATTAAGCCTCCCGCCAGCGCTCCGATGGCGAAATTGAACTGCTGACTGGCCGCAACGAAGCTGTTGGCGTCGGCCAGTCTCCGTCTCGGCACCAGCGATGGGATGAGGGCGAAGAGTGCGCCGTCGAAGAAGGTGGTGAACGAGCCAACCAGGAATGCGACCACGAACACGGTTCCGACCCCATATGAGCCATAGGAGGCGGCGAGATAGAAGAAGGCCGAGGCACGGAGCAGGTCGGTGGAGATCATGACCGGGCGCAGGTGCCAGCGATCGATCAGCACTCCCACGAACAGCCCGAGGAGCAAAGTGGGAGCGGTTTCGAGGGCGTATGTGATGGCGAAGTCGAGAGTGGAGCCTTCGCCGGTTTGCTTTTGGATGTCGAGAACCAGGAAGGGCAAGGTCACCCAGGCGACGTATGTCCCGAAATGACTTACCGCCTGGCCGACCCACATAGCCATGTATCTGGGGCCCAGTGAAGTCAGCGACCTGAAGAAACTCACTGGTCCTGCACCATACCGCCTCTCCGGGTTAGTCCATCCCTTGTTAGCCTTCAGCAGCCATGGCAGACCCGCGTGAGATCCCACAGCTGACCACCGAGCTGATCGACATGTCGAGGGAGTACCTCCTCCAGGAGACCCTCGAGCCGGCGAAGCAGCTGGGCCGTCATGCCGGAATGGGTTTGGGCGGCGCCGTAGCGCTGGCCATCGGCTTCTTTCTCATGGTGATGGCGCTCTACAACGGCCTGAAGATGTGGTTGCCCACGGGAGAGTGGTGGGTGGTGTTGGCGAGGTTCTTGACCGCGCTGGCTGCCGCAGGGGGAGCAGGATTGGTGGCATGGAGGTTGCAGCAACGTGACGATCAGTAGACAGGACATCGAGGCAAAGGCCAACGAGATCGCAGCTGCGGTCACTCAGACCACAGAATCGGCGCGCGACACGGCAATCGCCGCCGGTGTCGTGATTGCCATCCTGATCCTGGTCGCCTTCATCTTCGGCCGCCGTCGCGGCTCCAGGAACAAGACCCTGGTCGAGGTCTATCGGGTCTGAGCCTTCGGCTCTCGCGGTGGCTTGATCACTTCGATTTTGGGGTCGCCGCTCCGCCGATGGTGGATGACGAGGGCCGAGCCCTCTGGCAGCTTCTTGCTGAAGATCAGTCGCCGGCGAGGTCTGGTGGACCTCACATAGGCGAGAGCGGCGAGACCGAGACCGCTGTACAGATCCCGCCGATCCCCGGTTCGGAGACCACGAAGGGTGCGCTCGAAGCTCGCGGCGCGGATGTCCCCGATGCCAATGAGACGTAACAGCCGATCCATTTGTCTACCGTTGCTGCCAATCAATCGAGAGTCAAACGAGTCCCAACCGCATGCAGAATAAGCAATTCGTCAAGGTCGTCATCTGGATTGTGGTCATTTCCATGACCATCGGACTGGGCTTCACGGTGTTTGCACTGATGACATGAGGTTGGAGGCGGGCGATGCCGCCCTCTTGATCGACTCCAAGGGACGTCGATTCCTCCTCGAACTGACCCCCGACCGAACCTTCCAATACCACGAGGGAGCCGTTCCCCACAACGACCTCATTGGATGCGACGACGGCAGTTGGATCGTCTCCTCGACCGGGGCCCAACTCCTGCTCCTCCGTCCCCGGCTGGCCGACTTCGTGCTCAAGATGAAACGAAGCGCCCAGGTGGTCTATCCCAAGGACCTGGGCCCCATCCTCGTCTATGCCGACATCGGACCCGGCATGACGGTTCTGGAGGCCGGGTCCGGCTCTGGGGCGCTCACTCTCGGGCTCAGCCGGGCGGTGGGCCCCGCCGGCCATGTGGTCAGCGTGGAGCTTCGTGAAGACCACGCCGCTCACGCCCGCAAGGCTGTCGAGCGCTGGTACGGCAAGGTCCCCGAGAACGTCGAGCTGAGAGTCGGGGACGTCGCCGATGAGGTGGAGGAGGTCGCGCCGGAGCGGATCGTGCTCGACTTGCCCGAGCCTTGGCATGTCGTGGAGAAAGCGGCCAAGCATCAGCCGCAGGGCGGCATCCTCGTCGCCTATCTGCCCACGGTCATCCAGGTGCAGACCACCGTCGAGACAGCCCGCGAGACGGGTGTCTTCACCGAGATCGAGGTCAAGGAGTTCCTCGTTCGGGATTGGAATGTCGCTGGCCGGTCGGTCCGACCCGAGCACAACATGATCGGGCACACCGGGTTTCTCGTCTTCATGAGGAAGACCGCTACCCGGCCCCTGCCCTGATATCGGCTGACATCTCTCAAGTCAGAGCGCCGTCGAGCCGACCCTCTTCTTTGTCGGCGCGAGGTGGCATCATCGTCGTGTGGGCCCCTTGGTTGACAACCCGGGGAACTACAAAGACCGATTCGTATACTGCTAAACAAGGCGACCAACGCCAGGAGGAAGCCCGTGGACGAAGGACGGAGAGCGGACGACGCCACTCAACTGCGCAGCGTTGTCGCCGCGCTCGAGGAGGAGATCGCCGTACTTCGCCGTCGCACTCGTGACGCCCCGGCCCGGGTCGAGGAGCTGGAGAACGAGCTCAGCAGGATGCGGGAACGACTCGATCGCGCCATGAACCAGAACGACAAGCTCTCCGCCGTGCTCGAAGAGGCCAGGGAGCAGCTCGGCGTGCTCAGGGAGGAAGTCGAGAAGCTGACCTCCCCTCCCAACAACTTCGGAACCGTCCTCAAGGTGAACGACGACGGGACACTCGACATAATGACCGGCAGCCGCAAACTGCGCGTCGCCGCCCAACCCAATGTCGAGGTCAAGAAGCTCCAGGTCGGCCAGGAAGTCCTGCTCAACGAAGCATTCAACATCATCGACGTGCGCTATTTCGAGCCGGCAGGCGAAGTTTTGAGGGTGCGCGAAGTGCTCACCGACGGACGGGTAGTCGTGTTCGCCCATGCCGACGAGGAGAGGGTCCTCCAGCGCTCAGAGACGATGGCGGATGTGAAGCTCCGGCCCGGGGACTACGTGCGCATCGACTCCAAGACCGGGCTCATCCTCGAGAAGATGGAGCGGCCCGAGGTCGAGGAGCTCGTCTTGGAGGAAGTCCCCGACATCACCTACGAGGACGTCGGAGGGCTTGCTGACCAGATCGAGCAGATCCGGGACACGGTCGAGTTGCCCTATATGCACAAAGACCTTTTCAAGGAATACGAGCTCGATCCGCCCAAGGGCATTCTGCTCTACGGCCCTCCTGGCTGCGGCAAGACCTTGATCGCCAAGGCCGTCGCCAACAGCCTGGCGAAGAAGGTGTCGGAGCGGACCGGCAGCCCAGATGTCCGTTCGTATTTCCTGAACATCAAAGGCCCCGAGCTGCTCAACAAGTGGGTGGGCGAGACCGAGCGCCAGATCCGCCTGATCTTCCAGAGGGCCAAGGAGAAGTCAGACGAAGGCGTCCCTGTCATCGTCTTCTTCGACGAGATGGACTCCCTGTTCCGCACCAGAGGCACTGGCATCAGCTCCGATGTCGAGTCCACCATCGTTCCCCAGCTTCTCTCCGAGCTGGACGGCGTCGAGGCGCTGAAGAACGTGGTCGTCATCGGCGCCTCCAACCGTGAGGACCTGATCGATCCAGCGATCCTTCGACCCGGCCGGCTCGACGTGAAGATAAGGATCAATCGTCCGGACACTTCCGCCGCCCGGGAGATCTTTCGCATCTACATCAGTGAAGAGACGCCACTCGATCCCGTGGCCCTGAAGGAACATTCCGGGGACAAGGCCAAGGTCATCGGCGGGTACATCGAGGCCACGGTCGACGCGATGTACTCCGAATCCGACGAGAATCGGTTCCTCGAGGTCACTTATGCCTCCGGCGACCGCGAGGTGCTCTACTTCAAGGACTTCGCCTCGGGGGCGATGATCGAGAACATCGTGAGACGGGCGAAGAAGGACGCGATCAAGCGCCAGATCGCCGGTGGGGAGCCCGGTGTTCGCCTCTCCGATCTCACCGATGCGATCAAGCAGGAGTTCCGGGAACAGGAAGATCTCCCCAACACCACCAACCCCGACGACTGGGCCCGTGTGTCCGGTAAGAAGGGGGAGCGGATCGTGCATGTCCGCACCCTGGTCGACGGCGATGATGAGAGTCGGCTGATCGAAAAGGTCTCAGCGGGTCAATACCTCTGATGGCGATCCACAAGGTGCTCGGCACCGAAACCGAGTACGGCATCGTGGTGAGAGGTGATGTCGGTTTCAACCCCGCAGTCGCCTCCTCGCTGGTGGTCAACAGCTATCCCGGCGACCGGGTGAAGGTGCAGTGGTCATACGAGGAGGAGTCCCCGGGGCGGGACGCCAGGGGATTCGGCCATGACACCTTCGGCGTCGTCGACCCCGAGGGGGCGGTGGTCAACTCGGTGTTGGCCAACGGCGCCAGGCTCTACGTCGATCACGCTCACCCCGAGTACTCGGCACCCGAGTGCTACGACCCACTGGAAGCAGCGCTGTACGACAAGGTGGGCGAGGTGGTGATGCGTTCCGCGGCCGAGGCGGCGAGCGAGGTGGCCGGTAAGAAAGTCTCGCTCTACAAGAACAACTCCGACGGAAAGGGGAACTCCTACGGGGCCCACGAGAATTACCTCCTCTCCAGGGAGACTCCGTTTGGGGACGTGATTCGCTTCGCCACCACCTTCCTCGTCACCCGGCAGATCTTCACCGGCGCCGGGAAGGTGGGCTCGGAGAACGACCGCCCCGACGTCGGGTTCCAGGTGACCCAGCGCGCCGACTTCTTCGAGGAAGAGGTAGGGCTGGAGACGACGCTGAAACGCCCGATCATCAACACCAGGGACGAGCCGCACGGCGACCCTTCGAAGTACCGGCGTCTCCACGTCATCATCGGCGACGCCAATCTCTCCGAATACCAGAACTTCCTCAAGGTCGGGGCGACCGCCCTGATGTTGGCCGCGCTCGAGGACGGTGCCCTTCCCGATCCCCTCGACCTGCACGATCCAGTCGAATCGTGTTGGAAGGTGAGTCACGACCTCGGCCTGGGCAAACCGCTCGAGCTGGATGGCGGAGGCTCGGCCACGGCTCTCGAGCTCCAGGGCAGATATCTCGAATGGCTGACCAAGTACGTCGAAAAGGAGTTGGACGACCCGGTGTGGGATCAGGTCATCCGGGAATGGGAGCGGACACTCGAGCTGCTCTCCACCGATCCCGGTCGACTTGCCGACACGCTGGATTGGGTGGCCAAGAAACGGCTGTTCGAGGGATACATCGAGCGAGACGGGCTCACCTGGGAGGATCCCAAGCTGCGCGCCCTCGACCTCCAGTATCACGACGTGGATCCCGAACGTGGGCTCTATCACCGCCTCGCCGGACGTGGGGCGATGCGCCGTCTCTTCGACGACGACCAGATCGAGGCGGGAGCGATCAACCCGCCCACCCGCACCCGGGCCTACTTTCGGGGTAGGTGTGTCTCCCAGTTCTCCGACTCGCTCGTGGCTGCCAACTGGGATTCGCTCGTTTTCGACACCGGCGAATCCCATCTCAAGCGGGTTCCTATGATGGAACCACTTCGAGGTGGCGCCGATCTGGTCGGGGCCATGATCGACGAAGCCGAAGACGCGGCCGACCTTCTGCGTCGCCTAGGAGGATGAAATTAGATGTCCGACAGAGATCGGTCCCGGTCGAGGGACCAAGAGAACGAGAAGTCCGAGGACCAGCCAGCCGAACGGGTAGAGAGTGAGGCGGACTTGGAAGCCCTCGATGACTTGCTCGACGAGATCGACGAGGTCCTCGAGGAGAATGCCGAGGAGTTCGTGAAGAACTACGTCCAAAAGGGCGGGGAGTGATCGGAGCCATTGGCCCGTTGCCGATGGAGGCACCGAGTCCCGGATCCAGCTTCACGGACCTGCTCGACTCCCTCGGCGCCAAGCCGACCCTGAATATCCCGGCTGGAGAGAAGGCCCCGGCCGCCCCCGAAGGGACAACGGTTCTCGCCCTGCGCTACGAGGGCGGTGTGGTGATGGCGGGCGATCGGCGCGCCACAGAGGGGAACCTGGTCGCACATCGCAGGATCCGCAAGGTGTTCCAGGCCGACAAGTACTCGGCGGTTGCAATCGCAGGTGTCGCCGGAATCGCTATCGAGATGGTGCGGCTGTTCCAGGTCGAGTTGGAGCATTACGAGAAGATCGAAGGGGTCCGTCTCTCCTTGGAGGGTCAGGCCTCGTTTCTCGCCCGGCTCGTGAGGGGGCAGCTTCCGATGGCGTTCCAAGGTCTGATCGTCGTCCCTATGTTCGCCGGCTACGACGAGCGGGAGCAGCGGGGGAGGCTCTACAGCTACGACGCCGTTGGTGGCAGATATGAAGAGGTCGACTTCGGCAGCACCGGATCCGGCTCCAGACTGGCCAAATCGTATCTCCGGACGGTATATCGGGAAGACCTCAGTGCTGACGAAGCATCAGACATGGCGGTCAGGGCCTTGGTCGCCGCTTCTCAGGAAGACACCGCCACCGGTGGCCCGGATCTGAGACGTGGCATCTACCCGACCGTGCTCCGCATCGGGGCCGATGGAGTGGAAGAACTTGCCGATTCGGTAATCGCACCCCTCGCCGAGAACGCCGTGGACCAGATCCTGTGACCATCCCCTTCTACGTCCCTCCTGAGCAACAGGTACGCGACAAGGCCGAGTTCGCCCGTAAGGGGATAGCGAGGGGCCGCTCCATCATCGCCGTCGACTATGCCGGCGGTGTCCTCCTCCTCGCCGAGAACCCATCGACCGCCCTGCACAAGATCAGTGAGGTCTACGACCGGATCGCCTTCGCCGGTGTGGGGCGGTACAACGAATTCGAGACCCTGCGGAAGGCGGGCATCAGGCAGGCCGACCTGATGGGATACCTGTACTCGAGAGAAGACGTGACTGCGATGGGTCTGGCCACCGCGTTCGCGCAGACACTTGGTGTGATCTTCACCCGGGAGCCGAAACCTTTCGAGGTGGAGGTCCTCATCGTGGAGATCAGCGAGGAGGGCGACGAGCACAGGCTGTTCCGGGTCACCTATGACGGGACGCTCTACGACGAACGGAAGTTCGTCGCCATCGGAGGCAAGGCGGAACAGCTCGTAGAGGCGCTCCAGGACCTCTGGGAGGACGATCTGACACTGGAACGTGCCCTCGAGATCGGAACCGAGGCATTCCGGCAGGCAGAGGGGCGGGAGATGGAGGGCTGGGAAGCCGCCGTCCTCGATTACTCCAATGGCCGCAGGGCATTCCGCCGGCTCACCGGCGCTGAGCTACCGGCGCGCTGAAGACCGCATTCTCTGGAACTCTTGTAGTCCCTCTCCTGGCTGGGGAACATTCTCTCGCGACAGGCCCATACCCGGGATAGCCTGCCTACGTGGACCGTCGCATCTTCGGGCTGGAGAACGAGTATGGAGTGACCTGCACATTGCGCGGGCAGCGCCGGCTCAGCCCCGACGAGGTCGCCCGATATCTGTTCCGCCGGGTGGTGTCGTGGGGCAGATCGTCGAATGTGTTTCTCGAGAACGGAGCGCGTCTGTATCTCGACGTCGGATCTCATCCCGAGTTCGCCACCCCTGAGTGCGACAACCTCGAGGACGTCGTCGCTCATGACAAGGCAGGGGAGCGGATCCTCGAGGGCCTGGTGCGCGGTGCCGAGGAGCGTCTCGAGGAGGAGGGGATCAGGGGCGAGATCTATGTCTTCAAGAACAACACCGACAGCGCAGGGAACTCCTACGGGTGCCACGAGAACTATTTGGTGAGCCGGCACAAGGACTTCCACCGCACTGTCGACGTCCTGATCCCGTTCCTGGTGACCCGCCAGATCTTCCTCGGAGCCGGGAAGTTGACCCAGACCCCGCGCGGTACCGCCTATTCGATCGCCCAGCGTGCCGATCACATCTGGGAAGGCGTGTCGTCGGCTACCACCCGCTCGCGCCCGATCATCAACACACGGGATGAGCCGCACGCCGATGCCGAGAGGTATCGCCGGCTCCATGTAATCGCCGGGGACTCGAACATGTCCGAGTACGCGACGTTCGTCAAGGTTGGGACGATGGTCGCGCTCCTCCAAATGATCGAGCGCGACGTCGTTTTCCGGGATCTTTCCCTGGAGAACCCGATACGGGCGATCAGGGAGGTGTCCCACGACGTCACGTGTCGCCGGAAGATCAAGCTGGCCAACGGACGCGAGCTATCGGCGCTCGACATCCAGTGGGAGTATCTGGACCGAGCCATGAGATTCGCTCGCAGTCCCGGGTTCCCACCGGAGGTGCAGGGAGCGATCGACCGCTGGGAGCATCTCCTCACCGGTCTGGAAAAGGACCCGATGACCCTCGACCGCGAGGTCGACTGGGTGATCAAGCACCGTCTGCTCGAGCGTTATGCAGACCGCAGGGGGATACCCATGTCGGACCCCCGGATGTCGATGATGGACCTGAGCTATCACGACGTCGATCGGAAGCGGGGCCTCTACTACCTGCTCGAATCCAAGGGTCTGGTGGATCGAGTGGTGACCGACGAGAAGGTTGCCTTGGCCGTCCGCCAGCCCCCGCAGACGACCAGGGCCCGACTCCGCGGCGCCTTCATCAAGGCCGCCAAGGCCAGGAAGCGGGATTTCACCGTCGATTGGGTCCATCTCAAGCTGAACGATCAGGCGCAGCGAACCGTGATGTGCAAGGACCCGTTCAAGGCACACGACGAGCGGGTAGAGAAGCTGATCGAAAGTCTGTAAGACGCGGCGGCAGCCCCGACCGACCGGCGTCTGTTTGCTCGTAGCATCGAAACCGATGATGGAGTCATCGCCCGGTAGCCCCCTGAAGTCCGTGAACCTCACGCGAAAGGAGACCGGCGAGCAAAGTCGGTCGGCATATTGATGCAAAATGTCGTCGAGAGGGTGATCAATCTCCTCATCTATCTCCTCGACTCGCCCGCGCCCGTGACTGCCGAGCAGATCCGCCGGACCGTGGCCGGGTATGGGGAACAGAGTGACGATGCCTTCCACCGGATGTTCGAGCGGGACAAGGAGCTTCTCAAGCGGATGGGCGTCCCTATCGAGCTCAAGGCGCTCGATGCGTTCGAAATCGACTTCGGATATACCGTCGACCCGGAGCAGTATGCAATCCCGGATCCGGGACTGACCGAGCCGGAGCGGGTTGCCCTGTCAGTTGCGGCGCGGATGGTCCGGCTGGGTGGGGCCAACGTCGGGCTGGCCGGTTTGCTGAAACTGGGTGGGGTCGAGCGTGGCGTGGGCGTCGAGCCGCTCGCGGCCGATTTGGGGGCAGAGGCAACATTGCTGGGTGATCTCTTTCATGCCGTGAATGAGCGCCGCAAGTTGGATTTCACCTATGGGGGATCGAATCGAACTCTCGACCCTTATGGAATCGCACATCGGCGGGGCCACTGGTATCTCGTCGGCCAGACCTCCGAGGGCGAGCGCGTTTATCGGGTGGATCGCATGTCTGGGCTCTCGGTCGGCAAGAACACCGCTGCCTTCAAGCGGCCACGTGGTTTCCAGGTGAAGCGGGCGATGAGCACTCACCCCTGGGAAGCGGGTAGCGACGAGACCGTGACGGCTCGAGTCCGATTCGACGCCGAGGTGGGCTGGTGGGCTGCTCGAAACCTCGGCGTGGAGGCTCCCGAGGAAGGGCCTCTGGAGCTCGAGCTTCAGGTGGCCAATCGAGATGCGTTCATTGGATGGGTACTGAGCTTCGGGCCTGACGCCGAGGTCCTCGCGCCGGAAGAGCTGAGAGCGCAGGTGCTGGCAAGGGTCCAAGCTGCCCTGGAGTCGGCTGGGTGACCAGCGACCGCACCGCCACGCGGCTCTCCCGAATCCTCGCGCTCATCCCATTCGTCCTGGCCAAGGATGGGGCGAAGGTGAGCGAGATCCTGGAGCGTTTCGGCTACACCGAGGAAGAGCTGACCCGGGACCTCAACACGGTCTTTTTCTGCGGGCTACCGGGGTATACGCCCGGCGATCTCATGGAGGCATACATCGATGGCGACGAGGTGATCATCGACGCCGCCGACTACTTCGCCCGAGCGCCGCGGCTCACATCGATGGAGGCACTGGGTCTGATCGCCGCAGGCATGGCGATTCTCGCCTCCGGCCAGGGCTCGCCCGAATTGCAGAAGGCCGTTGACAAGCTGACCAAGGCGTTACTCCCTGACGCCGGGGCGGCAATAGACATCGACGTATCCGGTGAGTCCGAGTCGGTGGCGGAGCTCAAGACGGCCGCCGCCGATCGTCGGGTCGCCCGAATCACCTATCGCTCTCTCGGTCGTGAGGAAGAACGGGTCCGGGACATCGAGCCGTGGGCCGTGGTGACGACCCTCGGTAACTGGTACGTCCAGGCCTATTGCCGGTCGGTGGAGGCGGAGCGAGTCTTCCGGATCGATCGAATCCGGAGGATCGAGGTGCTCGACGAGCATTTCGAGCTTGCGAAGGCGAAATCGGAGCCCGCAATCGCCTATTCCCCTTCAGACGACGACATCGTGGCCAGAATCCGGCTTTCAGCGGCCGCGACTTGGGTACTCGACTACTACCCGGTCGATGTGGTCAAGCAGACCAAGAGTGCCACAGAGATCAGATTCTCCTCGCCCGATGCCGAGATCCCGGCACGTCTCCTTCTCCGGCTCGGCGCGGATGCTCGCTTGGTGGAAGGGGATGAGGTGCGGGAACGTCTCCAATCCATCGCCGGGACGCTGCAGGCCCGCTACCGATAAGGGGCCGTACGACCTAGGCCCGGCGCTACAGATTCTGGGCCCTATTGCCGATCACCCTCTTTGAAATGGGAGACCGGAGAACAGGGATGACAACCATCAAGACAACCTGCACCCGATGCGGTGATATCCATCTCACACCGGACGACGTTGCGTTGGAGCTACGTCCAGGTGGTAGGGAAGGTGACTATCGCTTCAAGTGCCCGACCTGTGCTGAACCGCAGCGCAGACCGGCCAACTCGAGGGTAGTGAGTGTCCTGTTGGCAACGGGGGTGGCCTTCGAGGTCGTCAACCCTGACCCGATCACCGAAGCCGAGATCGTTGCGTTTGTCGCCGCCCTCGAGGCGGAGTCGGATCCATTCCGTCTTCTGGCCGGCTGACAAACGCACGTCTCCTCGACGGGCACCACGGGCAGGGTGTCCTCGACACGCAAAGGGTGGCGATCTCAGGATCGCCACCCTTTCTGGTTTGTTAGCCGATTTGATTGCCGGCCGACTTCGGCCCGAGGCCAACCAATTTGCCCCGTCGGGTCTGGCCTGCTCGACCGTTCAAACCTCGGGCCGAACAGACGCCGGTCGGCCGGGGCTGCCGCCGCGCAGCAGGACCACCACACACCACCCATTACCCTCAGCAGATGCTCCAGGGTGGCGAGATCATCATCATTCTCCTGCTGGCGCTGGTCGTGCTGGGCCCGAAGCGTTTGCCGGAACTGGCCAGAAAGCTGGGGGAGTGGACCGCGGAGCTGAGATCTGCTGCTCGTGATCTTCGACGCGGGCTCGAGGCAGAGGTGGCCGACATCAAGCAGGTTGGTGACGATCTCAAGGCGCCCTTCGACGAGTTGAAGAAATCGTCCACCGAGCTGCGCAAGGAGATCGACGAGGCCGGTGTGAGCCGCCTCGATTGGAACGGGCCGAAGCCCATCTCGGGCCCCACCCCTGCCGACGCGATGGCCGATCTGGAGGAGATCGAAGAGAAAGCTGCCGACGAGGGCCCGCAGCGGTGATCGAGGACAAACCCCAGTCGATCCTGGCCCATCTCGAAGAGCTGCGCTGGAGAGTGGTGAAGATCTTCATCGCTGTCCTGGTCGGTGGATTGGTGGCAGTCATCTTCCAAGACCAGCTCCGCACGATCCTCGAGGCCCCGTTCCACGCCGCCGCGCCGGAGAACGATCTGCAGACCCTCGCCGCGACCGAGCAGTGGGGTGTCCTCATGCGGATCGCCCTGTTCGGAGGTGTGATCCTTGCCAGCCCGGTCGTCCTCTATCAGCTTTGGGCATTCATTCAGCCGGCGCTCACCTCGAAGGAGCGGAACTGGGCGCTGCCCATCGTCGGCGCCCTCGTGGTCCTCTTCGTTGGCGGCGTCTTCTTCGGATACGCCACCTTGCCCCGTGGGCTCGAATTCCTCCTCCAGATCTTCCCGGACGTGGAAACCAACCTCCAGCTCGGCGACTACTACTCGTTCACTCTTCGCTTCCTGCTCGCCTTCGGCATCGCATTCCTGTTCCCGGTCTTTCTCTTCGCTGCCGCGGCCGCCGGGATCATTTCATCGAAGCAGCTGGCCAAGGGCCGAAGGTGGGCCATCCTGATCATCGTCATCGGGGCGGCTCTGATCACCCCGAGCGGGGACGCCTTCAGCCTCCTCGTCCTGTCCATCCCTCTCTACCTCATGTATGAGGCGACCTACTGGCTGGTTCGTCTCGTCCTCAGGAAATGACATCCTTTTCCCCTGGAGACGCGCTCGAATCCTTCTGGGCCGAGCTTCCGTTCAAACCAGATGACTTCCAGGTGGAGGCGGCAGAGGCCATTGCGGACGGGCAATCGGTAGTCGTCACGGCCCCCACTGGGGCGGGCAAGACCCTGGTGGCAGAGGCCGCGATCCACCTGGCGCTCTCACGGGGACGGCGGGCGTTCTACACCACCCCGATCAAGGCACTTTCCAATCAGAAGTACTCGGATCTGGTGGCCGCTCACGGGCCGGAGCGGGTGGGATTGCTCACGGGAGACAACGTGATCAATGGTGACGCCGAGATCGTCGTGATGACGACCGAGGTGCTTCGAAACATGATCTACGCCGAGGCAAGCCGACTCGAAAAGGTCGGGCTGGTGATCCTCGATGAGGTCCATTACCTCCAAGACCGCACCAGGGGGGCGGTCTGGGAGGAAGTGATCATCCATGCCCCGCAGCACCAGCAGATGGTGTGTCTCTCCGCGACAGTCTCCAACAACCAGGAGTTCGCCGCCTGGGTGCGGGAGCGCAGAGGGGCGACCCGCTTGATCGCCACCGATCACCGGCCCGTGCCACTCGAGTCGATGTACATGGTTCGGGATCGTATGGGGGCGCAGACGCTGCACCTTCTGCCCACGTTCATCGAGCGAGAGGGGAGAAGACGCGCCAATCCGAGAATCGAGCACATGCTCGGATTGGAGAAGGGCAGGCGCCGGCGCTTCAAGAGCCCAAATCGGATCGAAACGGTCGAGCGTCTCGCCGAGGAGGGAATGCTGCCCGCCATCTTCTTCATCTTCAGCCGGGCCGGGTGTGACGCCGCTGCCAATCGACTCGTAGACGCCGGGGTGCGACTGACCGATGCGGCGCAAAGGGCAGTGATCCGGGAGATCGCCGAGACGCGCACCGGCCATCTCGGAGATCAGGACCTCACCGTTCTCGGCTATGACCGCTGGGTCGCCGGCCTCGAAGCCGGCGTCGCCCCCCATCACGCCGGGCTGGTGCCGGCGTTCAAGGAGACGGTCGAAGAGCTCTTCGAGTCAGGGCTTCTCAGAGTCGTCTTTGCCACCGAGACCCTTGCACTCGGGATCAATATGCCGGCGCGAACGGTGGTGTTGGAGAGCCTGTCCAAGTTCAACGGTGAGACCCATGAGCTGATGCGACCCGGCGACTACACGCAGTTGACAGGGAGGGCGGGTCGCCGGGGCATTGACGTGGAGGGCTACGGCGTGGTTCTGCACTCGCCCTTCGTGCGCTTCGACTCCGTGACCGAAATTGCCTCGATCGGCTCTCATCCTCTCCGTTCGAGCTTCCGGCCGACGTACAACATGACTGCGAATCTCGTGGCCAACTACGTCCAGGAGCAGGCCGAAGAGCTCCTCGAGGCGTCCTTCGCCGCCTTTCAGCGCGAAGGCGACAAGCATGCCGCGGAGACAACCATCGAGGCGCTCGAGCACACACTCGAGAAGGAAGAAGCGGCTGCGCGCTGTGAGAGGGGGAGTGTCGAGGAGTACATGGCGCTCGTGGAGTCGACCACCCCTGAGCCTCACAACGATCGGATCTCTTCGCTGCTCGGGGCAGGCCAGGTGGTCGATGTCCCCGGTGGGGCCCGGGACGGCCGATACGTGGTGTTGAAGCGACTAGCCCGAAAGGATGGCGGGGCTCGCTATCTCGTTCTGGCGACCTCAGGCCGGGTGTCGACCATTGGCTACCGGGATATCGTCGCCGGGTCGTCCATCGTGGCCGAGATGGAGATTCCGCTGCCGGTTCGGCCTAAGGACCGCCGCTATGTCCAGGATCTTCTCCGAGCCCTGCGGAAGGTGGCGCCACGCGAGTCGAGCAAGGAGATCCGGAGACATCCCGTCATCGATCACCCCGTGGCGGCTTGCCCGGACGCAGTACGACACCTCGCTGCCGCCCGAAGGGCGCAACGGACCAGGCGGCGCTTGGAGCAATACCGGTCGGCCCGGCGCAGCTCGGGCCATGGGCTTGTCGAGGAGTTCGTGGGCATACGACAACTCCTGGAGGACATGGATTACCTCGAAGGCTGGCGGCTGACCGAACGAGGGCAACGCCTGAGGTGGATCTACAACGAGTCGGACCTCCTCCTCACTGAAGCGTTGGAACAAGGTTTGTTCCACGGATTGGAGCCCGCCGAGATCGCGGCGCTCACCTCGGTCTTCGTCTATGAGCCCAGAACCGACACCACCTCTCTCGCTGAGTGGCCCACTGCCGCGCTCGCCGAGCGATGGGACGAGCTCGAGTTGCTGTGGAAAGACCTGGTCGATCGCGAGCGAGCCTTGCGTCTCACCCCTACCCGCAGACCTGACCCGGGATTCGGGATTCCTGCCCATGAGTGGGCGACAGGTGTCGATTTCGACGACCTAAGCACCAAGGGCATGGCGCCAGGCGACTTCGTCAGGGTGTCGCGTCAGCTCGTCGACTTGGTCCGCCAGCTCCGGGACAGCGCCCCCGGGCTGCGCGATGAGGCCGTGACTGCGCTCAAGGCCATCGATCGAGGTGTGGTCGCCGCTCAGGGGGTCGGCTAGTTGCCGAGGTGGCAGGTCTATGTGAATCGGGCCGCCGGGCGGAAAGCAGCCGAACCGGCCGCCATTCGTGACCTGTTGAGGGAGGTCGGCCTCGAGTTCGAGCTGCATGTCCCGGAATCACCCGACGAGACCGGGACGATGATCCGGGAGGCCGCATGGGGCGGGGCGGGTCACTTCGCCGTGGCCGGCGGCGACGGCACGGTCAATCTCGCAGTCAACGCCTTGATGCCAATCGATCTGGGCACCAGACCGGTCATTGGCGTGTTGCCGGTAGGGACGGGGTGTGATCTGCTTCGCACGTTCGGCCTGCCCCAGGACCTAGCCGGCGCCGCCAGGCACCTGGCTACCGAGGACACTTACGACATCGATGTGGCGACCCTGGAGGGCAGTTGGGGTCTTCGATATTTCGTGAATGTGGCCCAGACCGGGGTCGGAGCCGGCGCGGCCCAAACCGCTTCGGGGATGACTCGTCGAATCGGCGCGGCCCGGTATCCGCTCGCGTTCCTGGCCCGACTTCCTGGCTTCCCGAGAGCGAAAGTGACGGTGACGACGGAGCGCCGGACCGTCGAATCCGAGGCTCTGGCCGTGATCCTGGCCAATGCTCAGTTTTTCGCCGGAGGCTGGAATGTCGCCCCAAAGGCAACGTTGGTCGATGGGGTCCTCGATCTCCAGATCATCAACTGCCGAAAGACGAGCGCTCCAGCTTTGGTGCCCAAGATCATCAAGGGCACACATCTCACGGATCCCGCGGTGCGTCGGTTGAGGGCGTCCGAGTTCACCATCGAGACAGAGCCGTCGTGGCCGGTGGAATGTGACGGTGATCTCGTTGGGAATACCACCGTGAAGGGTCGTGTTATCCCGGCCGCGGTGAGTCTCAAGATCTGAGACGCCGCCGACTTATACTGCCGCTCCGCCGAGGGGGCCAGAACCGAGTGCACGATGGCAAAAGAAGAAGTAGAAGAGATCGCTGAGGACCTCGAGGAGGAACTCGACGAGGCCCCAGAGGACGATCTGGACGAGGATGCGATCGCAGATCTCGACGAGGTTCTCGAAGACGTAGTCGAGCTGGAGCCTGACTTCGAGGAAGAACTCGACGAGGAGACCGAAGAGGCCGACTACGAGTCCGATGACGACGAAGCGGACGAGGAGCACGACGAGGAGACCACCGAGGCACTCGAGGAGTTGGAGAGCGAGGAGCTGCAACTTCTCGATGAGGAGGCCGGTGAGGCTCTGCTCGTTGACGAGGCCGAAGAGTTGAGGGCGATCCGCCGCGAAGAGCTGACAATGAATGTCGACGCTCAGCTCCAACGATCAGACGAATTCGTCTGCCAATCGTGCTTCATGGTCAAGAGGACCAGCCAGCTGGCGAATCGCAAGAAGATGCTGTGCGTGGATTGTGCCTCCTGACCGGGTCACGGTCGTCCTTCCCACGTATAACGAGAGCGAGAATCTCGCCGACATCTCGGAAGCAATCATCCGTCATGGATATCGTCTGCTCATAGTCGACGATTCGTCTCCTGACGGCACGGGCGAGATCGCCGACCGGCTCGCCGCTGCCGATCCCGCGGTCTCGGTGCTCCACAGGAGCACGAAGGAGGGTCTCGGGCCCGCTTATGCAGCCGGCTTCGATCACGCCCTCGCCGAGGGCGCCGAAATCCTGGTCGAGATGGATGCCGACTTCTCGCATGACCCGGCGGACCTGCCCAGGCTGGTGGAGGCAATCGATGAAGGCGCGGACCTGGCCATCGGGTCTCGCTACGTCGACGGCGGGGCAACGCCCGATTGGCCGTTGGGCCGCCGGCTCATCTCAAAGGGCGGCAATCTCTACGCCCGTCTGATGCTCGGCATCCCGACCCATGACGCAACGGCGGGCTTCCGCGCCTTCCGGTCCACGACCCTGAGGAGCCTCCCTTACCGGGAGGCGCAATCATCGGGTTACGGCTTCCAGGTCGAGATGGCGATGCGAGCCCATGAGGCGGGGATGACCGTGGTCGAGGTCCCGATCAGCTTTCGTGACCGCACCCGGGGCACGTCGAAGATGGGAACCGGCATCGTCGTCGAGGCAATGTGGTTGGTTACGGTCTGGGGTGGGCAGCGGATGATGCGGGGCTTGCGTTCATGGCGGCGATGACCGTGACCGCCAGGGTCGCGGACCCGGACGACATCCCCTCCCTCGTGCATCTCTATCGCGGCCTCGAGTCGGAGATGATCGCCCTGCACCCGATGTGGCCGCTGGCCGACGGTCTGCCCGAACCGGTGGAGGCGTCATTCGGTCATCTGATCGAGAGCCCCGATGCGATCGTGGTCATCGGCGAGATCGACGGATATCCGTTCGGGTTCGCCTCCGCCCAAGTCGAGGAGATCCTGCCTCAGGCGAACGGCGAGAAGGTTGGGTCGATCCGCCTGATCTACGTCGAGCCGGAGGCGAGGGAGGTCGCCTTGGGTGAGGAGATCCGGGATCGGGTGATGGACCTTCTCCGTCAGCGAGGGATCTCCAAATTCGACGCACACGTTCTCCCCGGCCACCGGCTGGCGAAGAACTTCTTCGAGGCCGGCGGATTCTCGGCACGCTCGATCATCATGCATCACGATGACTCCCGGGAACGGTGACCCGCCCCTGGTCGGGGTCGGTGTCGCTGTGGTCGACCAGGGCCGGATCCTGCTCGTCCAACGAGGCCATGAGCCCTCCAAGGGACAATGGGCGGTGCCCGGGGGAAAAGTGAACGGAGGGGAGCGTTTGCAGGAGGCTGCTGCCCGCGAGGTCGCCGAAGAGACCGGCCTCGACGTCGAGATCGGAGAGGTCATCTGGGTGGGCGAGCACATCTCCGAGCACGGGCACATCGTGCTGATCGACTTCCTAGGCCGGGTGATTGGGGGAGAGCTGACCCCAGGCGACGATGCCGACCGGGCGGAGTGGGTGCCTCTCGACGAGGCGGGGGGATACCCGTTGACATCGACCATGTACGAGCTGATCGAGATCCTCGACGCCCGCGCCGGGTCATAAGCTCCCCGCGATGAGCGCTGGCCCGGTCCCCTTGCTCCAGGAGTTGATCCGCAATCAATGTGTCAACGATGGGTCCCCAGACAGCGGGCAGGAAGTGCGCTCGGTGGGGACCTTGGTCGATTTCATCGGAGTGGCCGGGGAGATATTCGAGCCGGTGCCGGGCAGGCAATCCCTGGTCTATCGGATACCGGGTTACGACCCGGAGGCGCCTTCCCTGGCGTTGGTCCCTCATCTCGACGTGGTGCCGGTCGACCAGGGCGGCTGGTCGGTCGATCCTTTCGCTGCCGAGGTCGAAGACGGCTTTGTTTACGGGCGGGGCGCGGTGGACATGTTGAACGTGACCGCTGCCATGACCATCGCGGTCCGCCCCTACCTGACCGGCGAGAGGAAGCCGCGGGGTGATCTGGTGTTCGCCGCAGTGGCGGACGAGGAGGCCGGTGGCCGGCTCGGTGCTCTCCACCTCGTAGAGGAGAGGTGGGGTCTGGTCTCGGCCGACTACCTGCTCACAGAAATCGCCTATCCGGGGCTGGCCGTGGGCGACCGGCGGACCGTTCCGGTCTCGATCGGTGAAAAGGGGGCCTACTGGTCGGTCTTGGAAGCAGAAGGCCGACCGGGGCATGGCTCGGTCCCTTACGGAGCCGATAACGCACTCGAGACGATGGTCCTTGCCCTGGCCGGGATCATCGGCGCTCCACCCCCTGCCGCCATTACCCCAGAATGGCTCGAATTCGTGGATCATCTCGGTCTGGACGCCGGCTCTGTCGGTCACCTCACAGACGTCGACCATCTGGACGATGAGATCGATCGCATCGCGGTCGACGACCCCGCCCTGGCGCGCTACATCCACGCCGCCACCCACCTCACCATCTCATCCAACGTCCTCAAGGCCGGGACCAAGACGAATGTCATCGCCGACAAGGCCCAGGCTCATGTCGACATCAGGGGCCTGCCGGGGATGGATCGTGACTTCGTCGACTCCCACCTCAGAAAGGCCATGGGGAGCGCCGCGGGACAGATCGACATCACTCCGGTCATGGACAACGACGCGAGTGTCTCGCCGGTCGGCAACTCGCTCTGGGAGGCGATCGGGGATGCCGTCGAGGAGTTGGACGGCCACCGCAACCTGGCTCCGACCCTGATGACGGCGGCGACGGACGCCCGCTTCTGGCGGGCTCGGGGGACCGTTTGTTACGGGGTCGGTCTCTTCGACGATCGCATGGGGTTCTCCGAGATGCTGTCGCTCTTCCACGGTCACGACGAACGGGTATCGGCAGCGTCGGTAGAGCGAACCACCCAGCTCTACGAGCGGGTCCTCGAGCGGTTCTTCGCCACCACATGAATGTCATCTGCGACATCGACGGAGTGGTGTATCGGGGAGACAAACTGGTGCCGGGCTCCGACAACGCCCTGCAGCGGCTCGTCGGGGCAGGAGCAGAGGTCTACTTCGCCACAAACAACAGCACCAAGACCCCAATCACCGTCAGCGAGCGGATCTCGAAGATGGCTGGGGTAGAGATTGCCCCGAATTCGATCGTCACGTCGTCCGAGGCGGCGGTGGGCATGCTGATGGAAGAGGAGAGACCTGTGATGGTCCTCGGTTCCGATGGGATCACGACCGCCCTTTCCGAAGCGGGGATCGAGGTCACCGATGACCCGATGGAGGCGAAAGCGCTCCTGGTCGGTCTCGACTGGGACCTCAGCTATGACAGGCTGACCAGGGCCTCCGACTCGGTTCGTGCCGGAGCGCGGTTCATTGCCACGAATACCGACCCGACCTATCCGGTCGAAGGGGGGTTGCTGCCTGGTGGTGGGGCGATGGTGGCCGCGGTGCAGGCGGCAACCGGCGTGGTGCCGGAGATCGCGGGGAAGCCACATCACCCGATGCGCACCCTGCTTCGCTCCCGGGGTATCGGCGAGGCGTGGGTGATCGGCGATCGTGTCGACACCGACATCGCCCTGGCCCGAGCCGAGCCGGACTGGACGTCGATCCTCGTCCTCACGGGCGTCACCGCTCCGGAAGAAGCCCTCGGCGCCGATCACGTGGTTCCCGACCTTTCAGCGGCGGTCGACCTCGTGTTGGCCGTGGGAGGAGAAACGGCTCCTAGCCGAGTCCCGTAGCCTGTCGAGCATGGGCGAGTTCTTGTTGACCGTTGGCTTCGTGCTGCTCTTCGCGTGGGTGGCTCGAGGTTTGGTTGGAGCTCGCGAGCTGACCTGGCGGAGAACCCTTCTCGCCATCCTGGTGGGAGTCGTGTTTGGGCAGGCCGTGGCCCTCCTGATCTTGGTCCGGGACTTCGCCCAGCCACCGGATATCGAGGGGGGACAGCTAGTCGCTCTCTCCTTACCCTTCGCATTGATAGGCACCATGGCAGCGATAGTCGTCATGGAGCTTCTATTCGACCGGCCCGAGGCACGCCAGCGCCACGTGCCTCATCCATTGAGGGCATTGCGCCGTCGAGCCGGGATCATCCGGCGTGGCTCGCAAGTGACACGGATACTCGCCCGCAATGGCCTCGCCCCGCTGGTGGGCCTTCGCCGGGGCGAGGTCTCGACGCGTAGCCCCGAGGAGCTAGCTCGCCGGGTCCGCGTCGCTCTCGAGGAATCGGGAGGAGTGTTCATCAAGCTGGGTCAGCTCTTGGCGACGCGACCGGACCTCCTCCCTCCAGCGGCGATGGCCGAGTTGGGACGTCTTCACGCCTCGGCCGCGCCCCTGCCCAAGGAGCAAGTAGCGCAGGTGATACGAGACGAAACCGGTCGAGAGATCGAAGAAGTGTTCATGGAGGTCGACTGGGATCCGCTGGGCTCCGCCTCGATCGCCCAGGCACATGCGGGCCGGCTCCGCGATGGGCGTGCGGTGGTCGTCAAAGTGAGGAGGCCCGGTCTGAGAGAACAGGTGGAACGAGATCTGGCCATTGCGCGGTGGCTGGCCAGGACCGCGGAGCGACGCACGACCTGGGGAGCTCAGTATCAGGTCACTTCGCTCGTCGAGGAGTTCTCTGATGTCCTCCACGGTGAGTTGGATTTCCACGTCGAAGCTCGTCACGCGATCGAGGCCGGCGCGGCGATTGCGCGTCAACCGCGGCTAGTCGCTCCCGAGATCATCGCACCCTTGACATCGGAGCGAATGCTGGTGATGGAGCGACTTCCAGGGATCCCTCTGTCGGCCGAGACTTCCGGGATCGATCCTGATCGCGGGCGATTGCTCGCTGATGCCCTTTGTGTGTCCCAGGTCCAGGCCATGCTCAAGGGGGAGAGATTCCATGGAGATCCCCACCCGGGCAATGTCCTGGTCCTCGACAGCGGCGACCTCGGTCTCATCGATTTCGGGATCGCGGGCCGATTGGACACCTTCGAGCGGGCTTCGGTGTTTCAGATGCTGGTTGCCATCAAGCTGCAACAGCCTTCGCTGCTCTACGAAGCCATGGTCTCGATCGGCGCGGTCAGCCCGACCCGAGATCCGGATGAGATCGAAAGGGCCCTCGCCCAGTTTCTCGCCGCCGATGTCAGTTCGGGGCTCCCTTCCCCGGACGCTCTCACCGATCTGCTCGCACTGACCAACAAGCTTCAGATGAAGCTTCCCCGCTCGACGACCACGATGTTTCGTGCCCTGGCGACCCTCGCCGGGACAGTGGAACAACTGTCGCCGGGCTATCCGCTGATCGATGTCATAGCTGACGTCGGAGGCGCCGAGTTTCGGGAGCGAATGCTGCCGGGATCGGTGTCCGACTTGGTCCAGCAGGAGTGGGCTCAACTGGGCCCCCTCATCAGTCGCGCCCCACGTCACATGGATCGGATTGCCACGCTTCTCGAGCACGGACGCATCACCACTCGGGTGAGGCTCTTCACAGACGATCACGAAGTCCGCGTCCTAGAGCGTCTGGTCAACCGGATCGTGCTGGCCCTGCTCAGCATCGGAGTTGGCTTTGTCTCCGTCCTGCTCCTGAGAACCGAGGGCGGCCCGACGCTCGCGGCGATCAGTGTCGACCTCTATGAGGTACTCGGCTGGATCGGCCTCTCCTTGGCAGTGATTCTCCTGATGAGGGTGCTTCTGGCGGTGCTTCGGGTCGAAGACCCAGTATGAGAATCGAAGATCTGGTGGTCACCAACTCGATTGGGCGATAATCCGGTGATGGACATCACTCAGGAGCAGATCGAGAAGCTCGAAGCAGCGCTTACCCGCCTGGAAGAGCTCGATCCGGCCGACGTGCCGGAACCGGCCGCCGAGCTCGCCAATCTGCTCAGCTCGCTGCTCGAGGAATCGGAGACGCCCTGAGCAGACGGCGCCTCGACGCCGAGATCGTGCGACGCGATCTCGCCGGGAGCCGGACCGAGGCACAACATCTCATCTCGGAGTCCAGAGTGCTGGTAGGTGGCTTGCCCACTCCCAAGCCCGCCTCCCTGGTCTCGCCCGATACTCCGATCGAATTGGTGTCGGATGAGAAGAAGTGGGTATCCCGGGGGGCCCTGAAGCTGCTCGCCGCTCTAGATGCATTCCCGGTGGACCCGAAGGGCAAGTCCGTGCTCGATGTCGGCGCCTCCACTGGCGGTTTCACCGAAGTGGTGCTGGAGCGGGGGGCAACCTCGGTGACCGCCCTCGACGTGGGGCGGGGCCAGCTCCATGAGCGCTTGCGAGGCGATCCGCGGGTCCATTCGATGGAGAGAACCAACTTCCGGCACGTCGAGACCGGGCTCCTCGATGCGCCCTACCCGATGATCGTCGCCGACCTCTCCTTCATCTCGTTGTGCGCGATCGCCGGGAAGCTGACCGAAGTCGCAGCCGACGAAGCCGATCTCATCCTCCTGGTGAAACCGCAATTCGAGGCAGGGAAGGGCAAGGTTGGCCGGGGCGGGGTGGTCCGCGATCAGGCGGTGCGGGAGGCGGCGGTGCAACAGGTGGTCGAGTGCATGGGAGCCGCGGGTCTGGGCACCCACGGGCTCATCAGGTCACCGATCGAAGGCAGGGACGGCAACATCGAGTACCTACTCTGGCTCCGCAATGGCGAGCCCGGAGTGGCTGTGGAGGTGCCTGGATGAATTTCGCCCTCGAGGTGAGGCACGGGCCGGAGAATGCCCGGGTCTTCGCCCAGAAGCTGCGTGCCTCAATCGATGCTGCCGGTGGCAAGGTTGTCGAGGGAGATGGGGAAAGACCTGATCTCGTCGTAGCGGTGGGTGGCGATGGCACCGTGCTCGCCGCGGCGCAGCGCGCCCTTGCCCACGACGTCCCTCTTCTCGGTTTCAACCTGGGCACGATGGGGTTTCTGGCCGAGGCCGAGCCCGAAGACCTGGACGCGGTCGTTGGTCGCCTGATGTCGGGAGACTTCCAGGTGGTCGAGCGGATGACGATCAGGGCCAAGGTCGAAGGCGAATCCGCCACCGGTGTCAACGATGTCGTCGTGGAGAAGGTCGATAGTCAGCGCTTGGTCCACCTAGATGTATCCGTTGATGATGAGCATTTCCTCACTTACCGGGCCGACGGCTTGATCGTCGCCACTCCGACCGGGTCGACCGCGTACTCGTTCTCCGCGCGAGGACCGCTGATCGATCCAGTGCTCAGCGCAATGCTGCTCACCCCGGTGGCGGCCCACTCACTCTTCGACCGCACCCTGATTCTCCCGCCCACCAGCAAGCTGTCGATCGTCGTCGGGCGGGATCGCCCGGTGAAGGTGACAGTGGACAAGATCGACATGGGTCATCTCGGGTCGGGTCGAACCGTTGAGATAGAGCAGGGGGAACGACCGGTCCGCTTCGTCAGATTCGAATCCCGCCCATTCTCCAGGTTGATCACGGACAAGTTCGGTCTCGCCTGATGCTTCATCATCTTCGGGTTGCAAATCTCGGAGTCCTCGAAGATGTCACGATCGACCCGGGGCCAGGATTCACGGCCATAACCGGGGAGACCGGGGCCGGCAAGACGATGTTGCTTGGGGCGCTCCGCCTCCTCACCGGAGAGAAGTCCAAGTCCAACGGGGTGGGCCCCTTTGGCGAGGAGGCGCTGGCCGAAGGGCTGTTCAGTGCCGACGACACCGAGATAGGCGTGACCCGGGTGGTCCCGCGCAGTGCCAGGAGCAGGGCATACCTCGACGGAAACCTCGCTTCAACGGCGGCACTGGTGGGGAGGATCGGCCCTCTCGTGGAGATCGTCGGCCAGCACGATCGGCTCCTCCTCCAACGGAGCCAAACAGTGCTCGATCTCGTCGACGGCACGCTGGACCGGCGAGGTCAGAGCGCCCGGGCCGCGTACGCCGACGCATGGGCGAGATATCGGTCCGCGCTCGACGATCAACGCCGGCTGGGCGGGGACCGCATGGCATTGGAGCGAGAGCTCGACCTCCTCCGCTACCAGTCCGACGAGATCGGTTCGGCCGGTCTGACAGCCGGCGACGACCTTCGCATCGAATCGATGGCCGCAAGATTGCGAAACGCGGAAGCGATGCGGGAGCATCTGATGGCCGCTGCCGAAGAGCTGGAGAGAATGGGGGGCGGGGCGGGGGAGGTGGTCTCCCGGTTGCGGAAGCTGGCTGTCATCGATGACACGATCACTGACCATGTCTCGACGGCCGAGGGCCTCGAATCCCAGGTACATGACCTGCTCCTCGAGGTGCGCTCCCTTGCCGAAGTCGCCGACGATGACCCTCGATCCCTCGAGGCGCTCGAGGAGAGACTGACTGCACTCGGTGTGCTCAAGAGGAAATATGGGAAGACTCTCGACGAAGTCCTCGAGTTCGGTTCCGATGCGTCTCGCCGTGTCTCGGAGCTGGAGCTCCTCATCGGCAAGGCCTCGAATATCGACGAGATGCTCGACCAGTCCCAGGACGAGTTAGACGAACTAGGGGCACAACTTGGGTCGTTACGGCGGGACGCCGCTGGAGGGGTCCAGGAGCAGGCTCAGGCCCACCTCGCCGACCTCGGGCTCCCCGCGGCTGCGGTGGAGATCAGCTTCAGGACCGTCGAGCCCGGTTCGTCCGGCATCGACGAAGTCGAAATCCGTTTCGCCTCGGACAACCGCCTCGCTTCGGGCCCGATACAAGAGGTCGCGTCGGGTGGAGAGCTGTCCCGCCTGATGCTCGCCCTCCATCTCGCCACCCAGGCTGGGGGGGCCGACACGATGGTGTTCGACGAGATCGATGCTGGAGTGGGCGGTGCCACCGCTCTCGCTTTGGGTCGCAAACTCGCCGAACTCGCCGACACCTGTCAGGTGCTGTGTGTCACTCACCTCCCGCAGGTGGCGGCGCATGCTCAGACACATTTCGTCATCGATCGCGACGGCCCCAGGGCCGCATTGCGCAAGGTGGAGGGGAAGGAACGGCTCACCGAGTTGTCCCGGATGCTCGCGGGGCTCCCGGAGAGCGAACGGGGCCGGGAAGCCGCCGCCGAGCTTCTCCAAGGGGCCCTCATCCGATGATGCTGGCCCCGGGCCGGATCGGTGCTACATTGGCATCCCGTCATGGACGGGCCACTTTTCACCTCAGAAACCACCGCAGAAAAGCCCTCTGAGGAGACCGAAGGCCCGCCGACCCCCACCAAGTTCGTCTTCGTGACGGGCGGTGTGGTATCCAGTCTGGGCAAGGGCATCGCCGCTTCGTCACTCGGCCGGCTGCTCAAGTCTCGGGGCCTCCGCGTCGTCAACCAGAAGCTGGACCCCTACATCAATGTGGACCCCGGCACGATGAACCCGTTTCAGCATGGCGAGGTGTTCGTCACCGACGACGGGGGAGAGACCGATCTCGACCTGGGACACTACGAGCGGTTCACTGGTGAGAACCTCAAGCGGACCTCGAACGTGACCTCGGGATCCATCTATCTCTCGGTGATCCAGAAGGAGCGGCGAGGCGACTATCTCGGGGACACGGTGCAGGTGATCCCCCACATCACCAACGAGATCAAGGATCGTATCCGGCGCGTCGGCGAGCAGGACGTCGATGTCGTGATCACCGAGGTGGGAGGGACGGTCGGGGACATCGAGAGCCTGCCGTTCCTGGAGGCAATCCGGCAGTTCGGCAATGACGTGGGCCGGGAAAATGTGATGTTCGTCCATGTCACTCTCGTTCCCTACATAGCGACCTCGGAGGAGCTGAAGACCAAGCCGACCCAACACTCGGTGGCCGAGCTGAGGAGCAAGGGGATCACCCCGGATGTCATCGTGGTGCGCTCGGATCGTGAGATCGATGAGGGAGTCAGGAAGAAGATCAGCCTCTTTTGTGACGTCCAGCCACGAGCCGTGATCGCGGCCCCCGACGCCCGCGACATCTACGAGGTGCCCCTGATCCTTCACGACGGTGGCCTCGATGCAGTGGTCTGCGATCGCCTCGGACTGGTGACCGGCCCGCCCA
Organism: uncultured Acidobacteriota bacterium; assembly: GCA_963837055.1. GTDB lineage: Bacteria > Actinomycetota > Acidimicrobiia > Spongiisociales > ZC4RG35 > JARDZU01. The sequence goes on from CAWILU010000001.1 coordinate 181,658, forward strand.
ATCTCGACCCCTGGCGGGCGATGGTCGAGAAGGCCCTCTCTGCCACCGACAGCGTCAGGATTGGCATCGTGGGCAAATACGTTGGGTTGCCGGACGCATATCTCTCGGTCGCCGAGGCTCTCCGGCACGCCGCCGCCGGGCACGGGGTCAAGCTCGACATGGTGTGGGTCCCCAGCGACGAGCTGACAGGGTTGCTGGCCGATTCCTACCTGGAAGATCTCGATGGGATCGTGATCCCGGGCGGATTCGGTTACCGGGGAGTCGAGGGCAAGGTCCAAGCGATCAGGTTCGCCCGGGAGAACCTGGTCCCCCTGCTCGGTCTCTGCCTCGGGCTGCAGTGCTCTGTGATCGAGTTCGGGCGAAACGTCCTCGGCCTGGCAGATGCCAACAGCACTGAGTTCGACCCGACGACTCCGCACCCGGTGATCGACCTGATGGCAAGCCAGGAGGACGTGGAAGAAAAGGGCGGGACCATGCGCCTCGGTCTCTATGCGGCCAAGCTCGCCGAAGGCTCCAGAACCCGGGAGCTCTACGGCCAGGAATTGGTGTACGAACGGCACCGTCACCGCTGGGAGGTCAACAATCGGTATCGGAAGGACCTGGAGCAGGCCGGGATGAGGCTCTCCGGCGTGTCTCCAGACGACAACCTCGTCGAATACGTGGAGCTGGTCGACCACCCCTACTTCGTCGGCACCCAGGCCCATCCGGAGTTTCGATCCCGGCCCGACTCGCCACACCCACTCTTCAGCGGCCTGGTTCAAGCCGCGGCCTCCAGGCGGGAGCAGGTAGTGGTGTTGCCGGAGCCGGTGGATCTCACCATCGAGTGAGGCACAGCCGGTCCGCGGCCGATAGCCTGCCAGCCATGGCGTCCGTCTTCATGGAGCACCTGTCTTGATCGTCGGCGTTCCCAAGGAAGTCAAGACCGAGGAGTACCGGGTCGCCATCACACCGGTGGGGGTCAGAGAGTTGACCGAGCGGGGCCACACCGTCCTCATCCAAAAAGGGGCCGGCGAGGGCTCGAGCATCCTCGACGACGAGTTCGAGGCCCAGGGAGCGACGATCGTCCCCAACGCAGAGGACGTCTTTGCCGGGTCCGAGATGATCCTCAAGGTCAAAGAGCCGCAGGACTCGGAGATCGAGATGTTCAGGCCGAGCCAGATCCTCTTCACCTATCTCCATCTCGCCGCGTATCCCACGATGGCCTCGGCCTTGCTCCAGCGGGACGTCGTGGCCATCGCCTACGAGACCGTGCAACTCCCTGATCGCTCCTTGCCGCTCCTCGCCCCAATGTCCGAGATCGCCGGTCGAATGGCCACCCAGGCCGGCGCCCATTTCCTGGGCAAGTCGGAAGGGGGGAGGGGAGTGCTCCTCGGAGGGGTCACCGGGGTCAGGGCTGGCAAAGTCGTGGTCATTGGGGGAGGTATCGCAGGATCGAATGCCGCGGTGATCGCGGTCGGCATGCAGGCCGACGTCGTAGTCCTCGACACCGACATCAACAAGCTGCGTGCTCTGGACTCGATGTATCTGGGCCGGGTCAGGACCCTCCATTCGAACCGTCTCACCCTGGAAGAGGAGACCCTTGGGGCCGATCTGGTGATCGGCACGGTCCTGGTCCCCGGGGCATCCGCCCCGAAGCTGGTCACCGAGGACATGGTGCGAGGAATGAAGCGGGGAGCGGTGCTGGTGGACGTTGCGATCGACCAGGGAGGTTGTTTCGCCACGTCGCGGGAGACGACCCACACCGATCCCGTTTACCTGGTACATGACGTGCTTCATTACGCCGTGGGGAACATCCCTGGCGCGGTGCCGCACACCTCGACCTATGCCCTGACCAACGCCACGCTTCGCTATGCGGTGAGCCTGGCCAACGGTGGTGTTACCGGCGCCCTCGACCGGCATCCCGAGCTGGTGGCCGGGATAAACGTCGTTGGCGATTCGGTTTGCCATCCCGCCGTCGCCGAGAGCCTCGGGGTGGCGCACGTTCCTCCACGAGAGGCTCTCGCCGCGGTTTGAGCTCAGGCTCTCCCTCATTGCCGGAAGGCGTCGAGGAGTATCTCCTGGCACTCGACGTCGAGCGCGGTCTGTCCGCCAACACCATCGAGGCCTACCAGCGAGATCTCGATCAGTATCTCGACTTCCTCGACGGCACCGAGCCCGACCAGGGATCGATAGAGCGGTATGTGTCCCATCTCCGGGCCATGGATCTCGCCTCCTCGTCCGTGGGACGGAAGCTGGCCGCCGTCCGGGGTCTCCATCGCTTCCTGGTCATCGAGGGCCTGCGACAGGCAGATCCCACCCTCCTGCTCGAATCTCCCCGTCGACCCGCTCCATTTCCCAAGGCGCTGACGGTCGACGAGGCAATAGCCCTGGTCGAGACACCCGATCTCACCACCATCAAGGGGCGCCGCGACTCCGCACTCCTCGAGTTCCTCTATGCCACCGGTGCCCGCGTCTCCGAGACGGTCGGAGTCGACCTCGGCCACGTCGACCTCGAGGATCGCGTGGTTCTGGTCACCGGGAAGGGGGCGAAACAGCGTCTGGTTCCCATCGGCGGCAAAGCGGTAATCGCCCTCTCCCGCTGGCTGCCTGATCGGCTGAGCCTGGTACGCCGCGGCCAGGGTGGAGACCCCATGTTCCTGAATCTGAGGGGGCGGCGTCTGACACGTCAGGGCGTCTTCGGCGTGGTCCGGGCCAATGCGGGCAAGGCCGGCATCAGTGAGGAGAAAGTCTCACCCCACGTGCTCAGGCATTCGGCGGCTACTCACATGGTGGAGGCGGGGGCGGACCTGCGGACGGTACAAGAGATCCTGGGTCACGCTACCATTTCGACAACCCAGATCTACACGAAGGTCAGCCCTGCCCATCTCGTGGAGATCTACGTCCAGGCCCACCCGAGGAGCAAATGACTACGTTGGACATCGCCGGTGCCGAGAAGGCCCTTCGTGAGGAGCGGGCCCATCTCGTCCATCAGTTGGACGACCTCGGAGCTGCCGAGACAGGTGATCTCCGCGCCGATATCGACTTCGGCGGCAGCTTCGCCGACGCTGCGGCGGTCACCGCGGAACGGACGGAGGTCCTGGGCGTCGTCGAGTCGTTGAAAGCCCAGGTGGCCAATGTCGACAAGGCGCTCGGCAAGATCAAGGCTGGGACCTACGGGTTCTGTGAGGACTGCGGCAAGGAGATCCCGGCTGCCCGGCTCGAGGCGCGGCCCGAATCCATCCGTTGCGTCGACTGCAAGAGCAAGGCGGCGGGCCTCTAACGCGTGCCGGGTTCGCTGGGCCATCTCACCCGACGGTTCTTCGATGTGCTCCAAGCCAGGCCTCTCGAACCAGCCGAGCAGGGTGGAGGTGGAAGACTGGCTGACCGAGGGCCAGGCGTGGATGTTCTTCTCTCAGGGCGATCCTGACCAGCGTCACGGCCTCGACGCGGGCAGGCATCGCCAGGGCAGGCGGAGGCGATATCGAGGTGATCCGAGCCGCCCTCCTCCACGACGTGGGGAAGAGACACGCCCGGCTAGGTGTGATCGGGCGCAGCCTGGCCTCGGTTTGCATCCGGCTCAACGTTCCAATGCCCCGGAGATGGCAGCTGTATCGAGACCATGGCGAGACCGCAGCCCGGGAGCTCGAGGGCCTCGGCTTCAGGGGGTTGATCGTCGACTTCGCCCGTCATCATCACGGCTCACGACCGCCAGCCATCCCGGCTGCCACCTGGTCCCTGCTCCAGCTGGCGGACCAACCGCCAAAGACAGGGACCGCGGCCGGGTCCGAATAACCTGAGGCCACTGATGACGTTTCATGTCAAGACCACGGTCTTCGAGGGGCCGCTCGATCTCCTCCTTCAATTGATCACCAAACATCAGGTCGAGGTCACGGCAGTCGGCCTGACCGAGGTAGTTGGGGAGTATCTGGACTTCCTGGAGGAGATCAAAGACCTGGATCTCGAGGTCACGTCGGAGTTCTTGCTGATCGCGGCCACCCTGATCCAGCTCAAGGCCCACTCACTCCTCCCCAGCCGGGACGCATTCGACTTCGACGAAGAACTGGCGCTGATCGAGGAGAGGGATCGACTCCTCTCGCGTCTCTTGGTGTGTGTCACATTCAAAGACGTCGCCGCGGTGTTGCAGCGGCGACTCCAGGAGGCGAACCGGTTCGTGCCGAGGGTGGGCGGCGTGGACCAGCCGATTCCCGCCCGGCCCACCGATCTGACAGTCCCGATCGACCTCGATGGGCTTGCAGGGCTGGCCTTCAAGGTCTTCTCCAGGGAAGACGCCGAGCCGGATCTCGATCATCTCGACCTCGACCTCCCGTCGGTCGAGACCGCCATCGAGGAGATAAGAGCGCGAATCTCCGACTTGACCATGTCGACCTTCGAGGACCTGACCGCTCACTGCACCCGCCCTGTCGATGTGGCTGCGTATTTCTTGGCTCTGTTGGAGTTGGCCCGGTGGGGGTTGATCGAGGTGTCCCAGGACGACTGGCTGTCTGACATCACCGTGAAGGACCGGGGCGAGGCGGACACCGGGATCAGCTCGGAATGGGCGTCATGAGAGATACAGCGGCCGTAGAGGCAATTCTCTTCGTCACCGAGTCACCAGTGCCGGTTGGTGAGCTGGCCGAAGTTCTCGAGCTTCCCAAGAAGCAGGTCGAGGAGCTGCTCGACGATCTGGGGCGAGATCTGAGCGAGCGGGGGTCCGGTCTGGTTCTTAGGCAAGCGGCGGGCGGATGGAGGCTGTACACCCATCCGGACGCATACCCGTTCCTCGAGAGGTTCTCGACATCGGCGACGGCTCGCAAACTCTCACCAGCCGCCCTCGAGACTCTTTCCGTGGTCGCCTACCGGCAGCCGGTGGCCCGGAGCCAGATCAGCGAGATCAGGGGAGTGGACTCCGATTCGGCCGTGCGAACCCTCGAGCGCCTCGGTCTCGTCGAGGAGAAAGAGCGGCTCAACATCCCGGGGAACCCGGCGGTCTACGTCACCACCGACCTCTTCTTGGAGAAAATGGGGCTCGACTCGCTGGCCGGTTTGCCTCCACTCGCCGATCACATCCCACCGGCCCACACCGTGGAATCGCTCGAGGAGACACTCCGCCCCGGGACGACCTGAGCGATGGCGGATGCAATCCGCGTCCAGAAAGCGATCGCCGGCGCTGGGCTGATGTCTCGTCGGGCGGCGGAGGATCTCATCAGCCAGGGGAGGGTCGCCATCGACGGGAAGAAGGCTCTCCTTGGTGACAGGGTCGATGTGGCGGCTCAGGAGGTGACCATCGACGGCGTGCCGATTCCGGTCGATCCCGCGTTGGAGACACACCTCCTCTACAAGCCGGTCGGGATCATCTCCTCGGTGTCCGACCCCCAAGGAAGACAGACGGTTGTCGACCTCGTCGCTGACGGCAGCCGTCTCTACCCGGTGGGCCGTCTCGACTACGACTCAGAAGGGCTGATCCTGCTCACCAACGACGGGAATCTCGCCAACCGGGTGACCCATCCCCGGTACGGGATCGTGAAGAGTTATCTCGCGCTCGTCGATGGAAGCCCGTCGAAAGCCGATATCCGGCGCCTCATCGAGGGAGTAGACCTCGCCGACGGCGTAGCCAAGGCGCTGACGGCAAAGGTCGCCGGCAGGCAGGGGGACCGGACAATGGTGGAGCTCACCATGGGGGAGGGTCGCAATCGCGAGGTGCGCAGGATGTTCGAGGCACTCGGTTTCGAGGTGAGTCGCCTGGTGAGGACGGCTATCGGTCCGATCAGCGATCGAGCGCTGAAACCCGGGCAGTCGCGCCGACTCAGCGCAGTGGAGATCCGCGATCTCCTCGCGTCTGGTTCAGGGGACGGGCCATGACCTCCAGGCCCATCGAACCGGCAACCGAGCCTGTGATTGCCGTCGTGCGCCCGCCGGGATCGAAATCGCAGACGATTCGGGCCCTCGTGGCTGCGGCGCTAGCCGAGGGTGACTCGATCCTCCAGGGGCCCCTCGAGTCCGACGACACGGCCTTTGCCCAAGGTGCGTTGCGGTCGTTCGGAGTCGTGATCGAGCCCGACTCCCGAGGATGGGTGGTGAGGGGCTCTGGGGGTCGACTTCGCCCACCAGGCGAATCGATCGACGCGGGTGCGTCCGGCCTCACTGCCAGGGCTGTGATGGCCATGGCACCGCTGGTCGATGGCCCGGTCAGCCTGGTCGGGCGCGATCGGCTGCCCGAGCGTCCCATGGGCGGTTTGGTGGCGGCCCTCAACGACCTCGGCGTCGTGGCGACGTCGGTCGACGGCCACCTTCCCGTGACGATCCACGGGAAGGGCTCGCTCCCAGGTGGAAGGGTGCGCGTCGACTCGGGCCACACCAGTCAGTTCGCCAGCGCCCTCCTCCTCGCTGCTCCGATGGCCGATGAGGCCCTCGTCGTCACGCCCCTCGATCTCCAGGGCTCGCAGCGATACCTCTACCTGACGATCGAGTTGATGGAGCAGTTCGGGGGCCGGGTAGCCGATTCCGGAGGGGACTTCCGGGTCGAGCCAACGGGGTACAGGGCGACCGACATCCTCATCGAGCCCGATGCTTCTGCTGCGGTGTATCCGATGGTCGCGGCCGCCATCACCGGGGGTCGGGTGACGATCGAGGGCCTGGGCTCAGGATCCGCTCAGCCCGACCTGGCGATCGCTTTCCACCTCGCGACCATGGGATGTGATGTGACCTCGACCGAGACAACTACGGTCGTCGACGCCTCCGGCAAGTCGCTTCGAGGCATCGATGCCGACCTCTCCGGGTCGCCCGACGGCTCGCTGGCCCTGGCGGTGGCCTGCCTCTTCGCCGGGAGCCCGAGCCGGCTTCGTGGTCTGAGCTCACTCAGGTTCAAGGAATCGGATCGCCTGGCGGCGACAGCCGCGGAGATAACCCGACTCGGGGGACAGGCGCGGGTGGAGGGCGACGATCTCCTGATCACGCCCGTCGAGCTCAAGCCCGCCCGGTTGGAGTCGCACGAAGACCACCGCATGGCCATGTCGTTCGCCCTCGTCGGGCTGCGCGTGCCTGGTATCGAGATCGGACAGCCCGAGGTCGTGGCGAAGACCTGGCCCGGCTTCTGGGACATGCTCGACAAGGTCTCTCAGAAAGGGCCATGAAGAGACGACACGCCAGGCCCTCGTCACGCTAGGTTGCCACCGCGGAGAGGACCGGACCCGGTCCACAAGCCCCCATTGTCCGAAACCCCCATGAGGACACCCTCGGGGACCGGGTCCCTCTCCGTTCGCCGCACAGATATGCTCCCGGCACGTGACCGACCTCATCGTGACCCTCGACGGCCCGGCGGGGACCGGAAAGAGCACGGTGAGCAAGCAGGTCGCCTCGCGGCTCGGTTTGCCGCGGCTCGACACCGGGGCTTTCTATCGGGCAGCAGGTCTGGCCGTCCTGCGCGCTGGAGTCGACGTCGACGACCATCGGGCCGTTGCAGATGTGGTCGCCGGAATCAGCCTCGATCAGTCGGATGGACGGATGCTGCTCGATGGGGCGGATGTCTCGGAGGAGATCCGAACTCAGGCGGTTACCGAGGCGTCCTCGAGGGTGTCGATCCATCCGGAGGTGCGCGGCCTGCTCGTGGTGTATCAGAGGGAATGGGTGGCGCGGCACGCCAACCGAGCGGTCGTGGAGGGCCGTGACATCGGGTCGGTCGTATTCCCGGACGCTGGTGTCAGGGTGTACCTCGATGCCCGTCCCGAGATCAGGGCGGAACGGCGCGCGATCCAGACGGGGAAGGAGCAGGCCGCTGTGCTCGAGGAGCTCAGCGCCCGGGATCGACGCGATTCGACTCGCGAGGCCTCGCCTTTGATTGTCCCCCAAGGCGCCCATGTCATCGACACCTCGGACATGACAGTCGAGCAAGTGGTGGAGGAGATCGTCGAGCTGGCCCATCGCGCCTCGTCTTGACCTGGGAGGTTGGGCCGGGCCTCCACCTACCATGAGCCCATGACTGTGGAGAGGGTGCTTGTCGCCGAGCCCAGGGGCTTCTGTGCCGGGGTCGAGATGGCGATCAAAGCCCTTACCTGGATGACACGCATCTTCGACGGGCCCGTGTACTGCTATCACGAGATCGTCCACAACGAGTGGGTGGTCAAGGCATTCGAGGGGGTGGGAGTCGTGTTCGTCGATGACATCTCCGAGGTGCCAGAAGGCGCCCCGGTGATGCTCTCCGCTCATGGGTCGGCTCCAGAGGTGGTAGCAGGAGCCGCAGACAGGGCCGCAGTCGTGATCGACGCGGTATGCCCGCTGGTGACCAAGGTGCACCACGAGGTGAAGCGAATGGCCCGTGATGGCTTCGACATCATCTACGTCGGCCATGAGGGCCATGACGAGGCGGTGGGGACCGTTGCGGAGGCCCCATCGGCGATCAGGCTGATCGAGCCCGAGACCGGGCTCGGCGAGTATGCGTCCGTCCGACCCGGAACAAGGTCGCTCTGCTGGCCCAGACGACGTTGGGTGTGCACGAGTGGATGGCGGTGATGGACGACGCCCGTGTTCGCTTCCCCGAGCTCCAGATGTCGCGCAAATCCGACCTCTGCTACGCGACCACTAACCGGCAAGAGGCAGTCAAACAACTAGCCGGCGAGTGCGATCTCGTCCTGGTGGTCGGATCCCACAACTCCTCCAACACCCAGGCCCTGGTCCGGGTAGCCCGAGACAACGGGGTTCGCGCCCATCGCATCGACTCGGCGGGCGACATCGAGGCCTCATGGCTGGAGGGCGCCTCGATCGTCGGGCTGACTGCTGGAGCATCGGCGCCGGACCATCTCGTCCAGGAGGTGATCGAGCGCCTCTCTCCGGCTGCCGGATTCGAGCTCTGGTCGGCTATCGAAGAACAGGAGTATTTCCCGTTGCCGCCCCAGCTCCGCTCCTTCGTCACGACGCTGCAGCACCTGGTCGAAGCCGGGGTCACCGCCCGACAGCCCGGGAAAGACGGCTGGTTGCAGAGAGACCGGGAGTGGACCGCCACCGAGGCCCTCGACGTCGTCAGCGCCTGATCATCTCGTCTTGAATGCTGCGCAGTGAGCACTCTCCCGGTCGTCGTCGTGGTCGGTCGCCCCAATGTCGGCAAATCCACGCTGGTCAATCGCATCATTGGATCACGATCGGCCGTGGTCGAAGAGCTCTCGGGTGTGACCCGGGACCGCCGCGAGTTCCAAGGCGACTGGTCCGGCCGCGAATTCGTGTTGGTCGATACCGGCGGCTGGGAAGTCAAACCGTCCGGTGATATCGGCTCCTCCATCCGGGAGCAGGCGGAAGCAGCGGTGTCGGCAGCCGACGTGGTGATCTTCGTCGTAGACGGCACAGCCGAAATCACCGATGACGACACAGGTGTCATCTCGGTGTTGAGAGCGGCGAACACCCCTGTCGTCCTTGCGGCCAACAAGATCGACAACGACGCGCTCGAGGGCAATACCGATCGTCTCTGGGGGCTTGGGCTCGGGAAGGCGCACCCGATTAGTGCCTACCACGGGCGAGGAGTGGGTGACTTGCTCGATGAAGTCGTGACCGCCCTACCCGAGCCGAAAACCGCAGTGCGTGAGGACGATGTTCCCCGGGTGGCGATCGTGGGCCGTCCCAACGTCGGCAAGTCGACGCTGCTCAACAAGTTGGTGGGCGAGCAGCGCGTCATCGTCTCCGAGGTCCCGGGGACTACCCGGGACCCCATCGATGTCGATGTGGAGCTCGCGGGGAGGCGTTACAGGCTGATCGACACCGCCGGGATACGGCGAAAGCCGCAGATCAGCGAGGATGCGGACTTCTACGCCGTCCTCCGGGCCCGGGAAGCCCTGGAGAGCGCCGACGTGGCCCTGCTCCTGGTCGATGCCACCGAGGGAGTCACTCATCAAGATCAGCGGATCGCCAGCGAGGTGGTCCAGGCCGGGGTGGGGCTGGTGATCGTGCTGAACAAGTGGGACGCCCTCGACGACGAGCAGCGGGAGCTAACGGAGCGTTCGCTGCCGGACCGTTTTGGCTTCGTCGGTTGGGCGCCCGTCCTCCGGATGTCAGCGAGGTCGGGGGCGAGGATTCAGCGGCTACCCGGGGCGGTCGAGGCGGTGCTCGAGGGTCGCGGCACCCGTCTCTCCACCGGTCACCTCAATCGCGCCGTCAGGAAATGGATCTCAGCTCATCCACCGCCGGTCAAGAAGGGCCGTCGCCCCAAGATCCACTACGTGGTCCAGGCGGGCACAGCTCCGCCCACTTTCGTGGTGTTCATCTCAGGCGGGATACTCGGCGACGACTATCTCCGCTTCCTGGAGAACCGGCTCAGGAATGAGGCTGACTTCACCGGCAACCCGCTGCATATCGTGTCCCGGGCCGGTGAACGACGATGAGTGACGACTTCCTGCCCTCCTCCGATCGGCCCGAGGAATCACCGGAGGACGTCAAGGCGCCCTTCAGCTTCAAACTGATGATCGCCCTGACCGTCATCTATCTCGGGTGGAGGCTTGTCCAGGGCATCGTGTGGGTGGTGGAGCAACTGACTTGACGATCGGGCCCGGTCAGATGCCCAGCATCGCCGCGGCCCGAAGCAAGGCGGCCACTGTCTTGGCATCCTCGATGTCGCCATTGATGGCACGCGAGACCGCCTCGGTCAACGGCACACGCTCGACCTCGAGGACTTCGTCGTCTTCGAGGGCGGAGCCACCGGCGATCGGGGTCAGATCCCGGGCCAGGTAGAGCCAGATTCTCTCATCGGTGAAACCTGGCGTGGTCAGGATCGACCCGAGCCCGATGAGCTGTCCGGCCTCGACTCCGATCTCCTCGGCGATCTCGCGACGGGCGCACACCTCGGGGTCTTCGGCGTGGTCGAGCTTGCCTCCCGGGACCTCGAGGAGCCACCCATCGGCTGCGTAGCGATATTGACGGATGAGAAGGGCGTACTCGACACCATCCTCACCTGTCTCGAGGGGAACGACCACGGCCGCCCCCGGATGGCGGATCATCTCCAGATCCGTCTCGTTGCCGTTGGGAAGGAGCACTCGATCGAGGGAGAGGTCGACCACCCGGCCCTGGTAGATGGGCTGCCGGAGGATCAGCCGGGGCTCCGCGGGGTCGGGGGGTGGAGCCATCACGCCATCGTAAGACCTCGCTTCACGGCGTGCCGTCACCCGGCAGGGGTACGATCCTGCGGCGGTCATTGAACCAAGGAGCATGATGAAGAGATATCTGATAATCGGCGTCGGTCATGGCGACATTGCTGGCGGCGTGTGGAGACGACACCGGCACCACCACCACAGCGGGCGCGTCCGATACGACGGCAGGTGGGACCGAAACCACCGAAGCTGCCACCGACACTACGGCGGGCAGCACCGATACCACAGCCGCAGCGGCAGGAGGCATGGAAGAGCTCATCGCCGCCGCACAAGAAGAAGGCACATTGACCACGATCGCCCTGCCCGACGATTGGTGCAACTATCGCGCCGTCATCGACGGGTTCAAGGCGAAGTACAGCATGGAGGTGAACGAACTCGATCCAGGGGCCGGTTCCGCCGAGGAGCTCGAGGCGATCGAGGCGAACAAGGACAACCCGGGACCACAGGCACCCGATGTGGTGGATGTCGGTCTTGCGTTCGGGCCCCAGGCCAAAGAAGCCGGGCAGATCCAGCCTTATCAGGTGTCGACCTGGGACGACATCCCGGAAGGCGCCAAGGACCCCGAAGGCTTCTGGTACGGCGATTACTACGGCGTGCTGTCTCTCGAGGTGAACACTGCCGAAGTGGCCAATCCGCCGGCGGAGTACGCCGATCTGCTCGACCCGCAGTACAACGGTCAGGTGGCGTTGTCCGGTGACCCGCTTACCTCCAACGCAGCAATCCTGTCGGTCTGGGCCGCAGGTCTGGCCACCGGGGCAACCGGCGAGGAGGCAGCTCAGGCCGGGCTCGACTTCTTTGCCCAGCTCAACGATGCAGGCAATTTCGTGCCGATCGACGGCGACTCGCGCACGGTGGGCATCGGGGAGACCCCGATCCTGATCGACTGGTCGTACAACGCGATTGCAAACGACGTGGCCCTGGCCGGCAATCCGGAACTGGAGACGATCGTGCCCTTCGAAGGCAGGATGGCGGGCGTCTACGTGCAGGCGATCAGCGCCTACGCGCCGCATCCCAACGCAGCCAAGCTATGGATGGAGTACCTGTATTCGGACGAAGGCCAGCTCGGTTGGGCTTCGGGTTTCTGCCACCCGATCAGGTTCGAGGCGATGTCGGCGGCGGGCACCATCCCCCCCGAGGTCGCTGAGCAGCTGCCCAGCACCGAAGGCGCCTTCTTCCCCTCGATCGACGAGATCGCGGCCGCTTCGACGGTCATCACGGAAGGATGGCCGAGCGTGGTGGGCGTGACTGTCACGGAGAGCCCTGGCGGCTGAAGTCACCGCAGTGCGTGAAACCGTGGGGGGCGGCCGGCGCCCCCCACGGTTCCAATTCGGGCGTTGGCTCGGCGTCCTTCCCTTCTTCGTGTTCTCGGGGTTGTTCCTGATCGGGCCGACTGTGATCCTCGCCTATCGCAGTCTCGAAGCGCCAGACGGGGGGTTGACCCTCGACAACTACCGGGCCCTCACCAATCCGACCGTTCTCGCCTCGTATGGGCTCTCCATCCGGATCAGTCTCACCACGGCGATCATCGGCGGGTTGTTCGGGTTCTTCCTCGCCTGGGCGGTTTCGATGGGCAGCCTCCCTCGCCCCATACGATCGGGTATGTCCACCTTCTCCGGAGTTGCATCGAACTTCGCCGGCGTGCCGCTGGCGGCAGCCTTCATCTTCACCCTTGGTCGTGTGGGTGTGGTCACTGCTCTGTTCGAGACGATGGGAGTGGACATCTATGACGCTGGTTTCACCCTGTACTCCTACTGGGGGCTGACCATTGTCTATCTCTTCTTCCAGATGCCACTGATGATTCTCGTTCTCTTGCCGGCGCTCGACGGTCTCAAACAGGACTGGCGGGAGGCCGCCGAGAATCTCGGAGCAACCCCGCGTCAATACTGGCGACGCGTTGCCCTTCCCATCCTCCTTCCTTCGATCCTGGGGACGATGATCCTGCTCTTCGGCAACGCCTTCGGGGCCCACGCCACCGCCTACGCCCTCACCGGGGGGTTGCTCAATCTCGCCACCCTGCTAATCGGTCAGCAGATCTCTGGTGATGTTCTCAACAACCCCGGGTTGGGGTACGCGGTAGCCATGGGAATGGTTTTGATCATGGCGGCGAGCATCCTCATCTATTCCCTCCTTCAACGACGATCGGAGCGGTGGCTGGGATGACCATCTCAACGGCCCCGCTCCCTCTCGGCACCGAGGCCGAGGTCGCGCCATCACCACAGAAGCGAAGCCGATTCTGGGCGTGGCTGATCTTGATCCTCGGCGCCCTCTATTTCCTCGTCCCTCTCGGCGCCACCTTCTACTGGTCGCTGAAAGCGGAAAAGGACGTGCTCGGCTTCGAGGCGTACCGAAGATTGTTCGCCGATCCCAATTTCTGGCCGACATTCACCGAATCGCTGGTCAACGCCGTCGCCGCCATCGTCCTCAGCCTGCTGATCATCGTGCCCACCGCCTACTGGGTGACCCTAAAGCTGCCCAAGCTGCGCCCGGTCGTGGAGTTCATCACTTTGCTCCCGTTCGTCATCCCGGCGGTGGTGCTGGTATTCGGGCTGATCCGTCTCTACGGCCGTCCTCCGTTGTTGTGGACCGCCACTTACGGGAGCTCACGGGTGGTGCTCATCTGCGCCTACGCCGCACTGTCGTTCCCTTACATGTTTCGCTCGGTGGACAACGGGCTGCGGGCGATGGACGTGCACTCGCTCACCGAGGCCGCACAGAGCCTAGGGGCGGGCTGGCCCACCATTCTTCGCAGGGTGATATTCCCCAATCTTCGTGTGGCCCTGCTCTCCGGCGCGCTCCTCACGTTCTCCATCGTCATCGGGGAGCTGACCATCGCCCTCTTCATGGCCCAGCAGACATTTGGCCCCTATATGGCCAATCTGACCCGAAGCAAGGTGTATGAGCCGTCGGCGATGGCGATCGTTGCCTTCGGCCTCACGTGGGCGGCGATGGGGACCATCGCCTTCATCACCAGACCAGGGAAGCGACCGTGAGCGGGGGGTTCCTCACCCTTGAAGGCGTTCGCAAGGAGTTCAACGGTGTCGTCGCAGTGGATACCTTCGACCTCGAAGTCGAGCCCGGTGAGTTCGTCAGTTTTCTCGGGCCGTCGGGATGCGGAAAGACCACCACCTTGCGCATGGTGGCCGGGTTTGAGCAACCCACTTCGGGGACGATCCGGTTGGCGGGAGAGGACGTCACCTACGCCAAGCCGAATGAGCGCAATATTGGCATGGTCTTCCAGTCATACGCACTCTTCCCCAACATGACCGTTTCGGAGAACATCGCATTCGGGCTCAGGGTGCGCAAGGAAGGTAACTCCACACGCGATGAGCGGGTGGCTGAGCTGCTCGACTTGATCCATTTGCCCGACAAGGAAAAGTCCTACCCCAACGAGCTGTCCGGGGGGCAGCAACAAAGGGTCGCCCTTGCCCGCGCTCTCGCCATTCGCCCTCAGCTCCTCCTTCTCGACGAGCCACTCTCGGCGCTCGATGCCAAGATCCGGGACGACCTCCGGGCCGAGATCCGACGGATCCAGCGTCAGCTCAATATCACGACCATCTACGTCACCCACGACCAGGAGGAGGCGCTCGCGCTCTCTGACCGGATCGTGGTCATGAGCAAAGGCCACATGGAACAGGTCGGCGAGCCGTTCGAGATCTACAACAACCCGGCGACCGGCTTCGTTGCTTCTTTCGTTGGCCAGCTCAACCGCCTACCGGTCACGGTCGTCGATGCGGCTCTGGGCCGGGTCCGGGCAGGGAACACCGAACTGAGGACCACCTCGATGATCGAGTCTGGCGCGGGCAGCGAGGTATCTCTGATGATGCGGCCCGAGGAGCTGACCCTTGATGCCGAGGAGGAGAACGTTCTCGAGGGCGCTGTCGAGTCGGTCACCTTTCTCGGCTCGATCGTCCGGGTCCAGGTTGCGGTCGATGGAGGGCGACTGACCGCCGATCTGTTCAACGAACGACTCCTCGTGTTGCCGGCTGCCGGCGACAAGACTCAGGTCTCCTTCCCGCCGCACGCCTGCTGGGTCATGGCCTGATTCGGGAGTGACAAGGGTCCAAGCCGGTGGGGCAGAGTTCGAGGTGGAGGCGGTGGCTTTCGACAAGGACGGCACCCTCATCGACCTCGACGCAGCCTGGGGCCCGGCCGCCCGTCTCTGGATAGAGACCGCCGCCGCGGACGACAACGACCTGGCCCGCGACCTCGCAGCAGAGATGGGTCTGGACGTCGCGACTGAACATCTCATTGCGGGCGGGCTCTTCGCGGTCGGCACCGTCGGCCAGCTCTACGAGACGACGCTGGCCATTCTCTCCGGTCGGGGGTTCGACGAGGAAGCGTCCAAGGCCCGAGCCCAGGAAGCGAGGCGTATGTCGGCTCTAGCCGGGGAGAAGGGCAATCTGGTCGCTTTGGGCGATGTGACGGGCGCGTTCCGCTCCCTTCACGAAGCGGGGCTGAAGCTCGCGGTTGTGTCCAGTGACGACCGCAACGCGATCGACGCTGCGATCGAGGCCCTCGGAATCGGGACCTGGCTCGACACGGTGGTGGCCGGAAACGAGGGGATCGAGCCCAAACCAGCTCCGGATGCGTTGCTCGAGGCGGCCCGACGGCTGGGGGTGGAACCGGGGCGAATGCTCTACGTGGGGGATTCCTGGGTCGATGCGGCAGCGGGGGAGGCTGCCGGTGTGGCGGGGACCGTTCTGGTCGGGCGGCAATCGGATGAGATCGCCCAGATGGCCTCCGTAGTCGTTCCCTCGGTCGATGCCCTTCGGTTGTCGTGACGCCTAACTCACCCGAGGGCAATCAGAGCGATGCCGATCGTGGCTGCGGCCACCAACGAGAGTTGTGCTCGGGTCACCTCCTCATGGAGAAGGACACGTGACGCGATCACTGCGATCAGCACAGATGTTTCCCTGACCCCCGAGACCAACCCGACCGGCGCACTGAGTGCGGCAATCATCACCAGCAGGTAGGACGCCCCAGTTGCGAGCCCGCCGACCGCCGCCTTGCGCCAATCCCCCCTGACCAACCCCAGCATCGCGTTCGGGCCGCGCATTGCCAGCACCACCAGTCCGAGGACGATGGCCAAGAGCACGAATTCGGCTCCGATCACTGACAAAGCCGCGCCCTGCTCTCTGACTGCTGCCGCGTCTACAGATGTGTAGGCCGCGATCAAGCATCCCGTGGCAAGCGCCGCTGCCAGCCCTGATCGGTCCGCCCTCGTCCAGGCGAGGAGGGTGAGGGCGGCGGTGACAGTGAGCACGCCAAGCCAGCCGAGGGCGGAGATCTCGTCACCGAGAAGGGTCACACCGGCGATCGACACGAGGACCGGAGAGGTCCCGCGGGCCAAGGGATAGACAAAGGAGAGATCGCCGACCCGATATGCGGCCGCCAGCGTGAGGACGTAGCCCGTCTGCACTGCCGTCGAGATCAGGATCAGGTCCCAGACCGAGCGGTCTGGGAGACCGGTGAACACGAGCACTGGCAGGGCGAAGATGGCTGCGCCGGCCACGATCGTCCATGCCGCCACCAGCTGGTCCTCGCTGGACTTGACCAGGAGGTTCCAGACAGCGTGCATCACCGCGGCCAATAGGGCGAGGGTCAGCGCGAGCAGGCTCAAGCTGACTTGCTGGGGAAAGTGGGATGACGGCGGGGGGGCATCGTCACGATTTCAGCATCGATGTCAGCCGGTTTCCTTCCTTCGATGCGTTTCACATACCTCTCATGGGCATTCGGTAGGGTGATGCGATGGCCCATCTGATCACCGATCTCTGGTACAAGGTGACCCACCTCTCCGATGGGGAAGAGCACGAGGTCCACGGGAAGTACTTGGGGCTGGCACCCCACCCTGAATCCGAAGACGATGTCGAGCATCACTGGTTCGAGGTCGAGGGAGAGGAGCCGGTGGCAATCCATCCCGAGAACATGCTCACCGCCTTCGAATCAACGCCTCGCATGCCCTTTCCCAGATAGCCCACTCGAAAATCCTCGCCCGGCTGGTTCAGGTTCGGTCGATCGTTTGCCGATGATTCATCAGGATGGTTTCTTCTATTGCCATCGGGTTGGGGATGTCGGCAATCACTGGAGATAGCGATCCCCAGGAGATGCGTGGCTTGAACGCGTTCGCCCTACGGGGGATCGTTGCCGCCGCCTTCAGCCCTGCTTCCGAACCGGCCGAACCGGTGACCGACTATCGCCGGGAGCTTCCGCCGGCCGATCGGCTCGAGCAGACCTTCCCTCGACCCTTCATCAGGTGATCTCACCTACCTCGCAGGCTGGGGCAGGCCAGATTCGATCGCGCTGACCACGTCGGAGGAGTCGGGCTCGACGGTAGGACGGAATCGGCGCACTTCGTCCGAGGGAAACACAAGGAACTTCTCGAAGTTCCAGATCACCCGTCCCGCCTTGCCCGCACCATCCGGAGTCTTCGTCAGTTCGGCATACAGCGGGTGTTGAGACCTCCCATTGACCTTGACCCTCTCGAACATCGGGAAGGTGACCCCCCAGGTGTCGGAGCAGTATTCCTTGATCGCCTCCTCGCTGCTCAATTCCTGGAAGAACTGATTGCTTGGGAAGCCCAGGACGCTGAACCCACGATTGCCATAGGTGTGTTGCAGCTGTTCCAGCTTCTCGTATTGCGGCGAGAGCCCGCAGCGAGAGGCGACATTGACGATCAGAACGACCTGGTCGGAGTACTCACCAAGGGAAGTCGTCCCGCCGTCGATGGTGGTGAGCGGGATGTCCCGGATACTCATGGTCGGGCTGGCGGGATTTGAACCCACGACCCCTTGGCCCCCAGTCCAGAGAACACCGTCACGTCTGGGTACCCCTAGGTGCGTCCTGTTCGGTTTTCGGGGCCTTTAGCAGGGGTTTCACTGTCACCTTGTTTCGTATTGTACGTTCTGTTTTCGTCTGGTTTCAGAGGTCATAGGGGACCGTATCGCGTCCACTATCCGTCCTCGCCAATGCCATCAGCATCCGTGGGCCAGTTGGAAGCCAGAGTGAAGATCCTCGAGCGGGCAGTCTCAGCCCAAGCCCAGCTCATCGCCTCGCTACGACTCCGAATCGAAACATTGGAGCGGAAACCGGGGCCGGATCAGCGGCCCGACTTGGCCAGCCACCTCGCCCACAGCCCTAAGCAGCGCATCTGAGCACAGTGAATCCAACCACGCGCATTCACGGCGAGGAGCGGGCGCGAGGAGCGCTACCGCCGACCGTCGGGTGGGGTGCGCACCATCTCACCCGTGAGGTCGCATGCCGCCGCCAGGGTGTTGGTGATGGTGCCGTACTTTCGGATATTGCGGTGGAGCAGTTCGACCCTCGCCTCGGTTTCGTCGGTCACGATCTCGATCCGGTAGGTCATCCGGATCATCCTGGGTGGCACGTCTTGTCGTTCGGCTTCCACCATCACCGACGCCACCTCATAGGAGAAGGGCAGCAGTTCGGAGTAACGCTCGATGTTCTTGAGCAGACAGGCCGCCAGGGAGGCGCACAACAATTCGGCTGGGCCGGGTCGGTATCCGTCCGAGATTGATCCGGTGTCGGCTTTGATGTCGGTGGTGTTGCAGCGGATACGCCCGTGACCGCCAGGACGGCTGACCCCACGTACCAGATACCTGGTGGTGGGGATTGCGGAGGTGGTCATGTCTTCACTTTGCCGCCGTCGGCCCGTCTCAGGGGAGGGCCGAATGTCACATCATCCTGGGGTCGGGCCGTTCGCCCTCGGCCAGCGTCTCAGTCGTGAACGACCCCTTGCTGATCGGACCGGCGTGACGGTGTCCGGTCACGGTGCTCCGGTGCGCATGATCCAGCCCCATTCCCTCGCCTGCTCCCATTCCGGCATCGCTCGGAGTTGTTCTTGAACATCGGTCGAGACGGGATAACCGCGGAGCCCCATGAACGTCGACAGCGCGGTCTTGCCAGGGATGCAGCCGGATGTGGTTGAGAAGCTGGCGGCGATTATCGGCGCATAGTGGACGGATAGTGGACGCGGAGCCGAGAGGTCAGAACCCCAAACCGAGAAACCCCCCTGTGCATGGGGGGTTTCGTCGTCGGGCTGGCGGGATTTGAACCCACGACCCCTTGGCCCCCAGCCAAGTGCGCTACCAAACTGCGCCACAGCCCGAGGTCTGGAAACCCCAATCGTAGCCCGGGTGGCCCCGAACGACTCAGCCGTGGTCGGGAAGACGGCGCCTGGCCTCCTCGGCTTCGGGGTAGCGGGGTAATTCGTCGAGGTCGATGATCACGCCGGGTGAACCCGCCCAGAACTCACGCGCGGCCCCATCCACTGGATGTATCGGGGAGCCTTCCTCGCCTGCTGCCCAAACCGCCGGGACCCCGTCCGGCATCCCCGGTGCGACCACGAGAGCGCCGACCATGATCGTCGGCCAGTTGTCGTCGTTTCTGCGATGTGGTGACACCTCCACGATCACAGCGGCGCCGAGACCCATGTCTTCGTCGATGAGACCGTCCTGGATCGTCACGACCAGGCGCTGCGGCGCTTCCTGATGCGCCATGTTCCCCTCCCCATAGGTGATCCCCACTCCCTCCCGGAGCCCTGCTGACTATTCGGCATCTGATGGCATCGAACTTGAGCCCTTTTAGAGAATTGGCCGAGTCATCAAACGTAAAGCATCCCCTCAGACGTGCCGATTCGATAGGTGCATGCGCAACTGGAAATCGAGGACGATCGGCTCGACTGTGATATTGGTGGGCGTTGCCATCGCCGCCGTCGCCCAGCTCTGGCCGACACAACCGGTGCCGGACGAGATCGCGCCACCGGTCGCAAGCACCGAGTCGGTCACGGGTGACACCGCGCCAGAAGACGAATCGGCACCCTTCGAATACCGGGTCGGCCTGCTCGCGGCCCCCACCACGGACAACTACTGGGAATACGTGGGCGACCAACCCACCGCATGGAACGCATACGTGCTTGGCCCAACCAAGCCCGCTCTCTACGCCATCGACCCGACGACCAACGCCTTGACCGCGGAGCTGGCGACTGGCCAGGGCCCCGTCCAGCCGACGTGGGACGAAGACGGATGGAGGGTGAGGCTTCAGCTCGAGAAGGGACCGAAGTGGTCCGATGGCGAGCCCATCACCGCCGATGACGTCGTCTACACGTTCGAGACGGTTCGGCGATTGGGGTTGGGTGGAGGCTGGGCAGACTCGTATCCCGCCGAGATCGAGGAGATCGTGGCCGAGTCGCCAACGGATCTGCGTATTGAGTTCTCCGGCCGGCCCGGTCTCGGGTTGTGGCCGCACGGCGTGGGTCTCGCCCCGATAATGCCCGCCCACGTCTGGGCCCCGCTCACCGACGAGATCGAAGCGTCTGCTGATCTCTACGCCCTGGATGCGGGCGGCGATGTCTCAGGTGGCCCCCTGGAGATCGTGACCATTGGCGATGACCGGATCGAGACCGCAGCCAACCCGGGCTATGCCGCACAGGACGTCCCGGCCGTTACCTATTCGATCTTCACCACCGAGGAGGCTGCAGTCACCGCCCTGAAAGTGGGGGAGATCGACACCATTCTCGACCCGAACGGGCTCTCCGGGGACGGCGCGTCCGCCCTCGCCGGCACACCCGGGATCGCCATCGAGCGCAGTCCCGCCAATGCGGTCCGGTATCTCGGCTTCAATCTGACCCGGGAACCGATGGCGAGGCCCCAATTCCGCCAAAGCCTCGCCCTGCTCCTCGATCGGGGATGGGCCACCGAGACCCTGGTTCCCGACGCGGACCCCGCTTACACGGTGCTCTCTTCCGCCAATGCCTCCTGGTTCGATCAGGAAGAAGCGGCAGCGATATCGGAGCCCTACGCCAGCACCCTCGAAGACCGGGTGGCCACCGCTGTCTCTGGGCTCCAGGGCGCCGGCTACGCATGGGGGACGCCACCGGCCGTGGCCAACGGCGCGATCGTCTCCGGCGTCGGCCTGACCATCGACGGCCAAGCGCCCGCCCCTCTGACCATCCTCACTCCCGGTGACGAATACGACCCTGCCCGGCCCGACTACACGACCAGGATCGAGGCCACGTTGGAGAATCTCGGGTTCGACGTCAGACCGGTCGTCACCGACTTCGACACGGTCGTCGACCTGGCTTTCACCATCGACGAGGAAGGTGCTCGCCAGTACGACATGTACGTCCTGGGCTGGACGCTCGGCAATCCGGCGCTTCCGGACTACCACCGATGGCTGTTCGCCACCGATGGGGCGGCCAACTCGACCGGATACTCCAACCCGGATTTCGACGCCAACCTGAGCAACTATCTCGACGCCACCGCCCCGGATGAGGCCAAGACCGCCCTGTGGGGCATGGAGCAGGCCGTGGCCCGGGACCTGCCCTATCTCGTCCTCTACCACCCGAACATCATCGAGGGCTACCGGTCCGACCGTGTCCGATTCGGTGAGCATGGAGTCCTCGGTGGCATCCAGGGACGACTCGGTGGCATCTCCGACCTGAGCCCGGTGTCCTGATCACCGCCGGTTAGCCTCCCCGCCGTGACCGAGGCGGACGCCAGCAGCCGGATCCTCACCATCCCCAACCTCGTCTCGTTCGTCCGACTGCTCGCCATCCCGGTGTTCTGGTGGGTATTGCTGGTCGATGACAACGTGGTCCTGGCTGCGTGGCTGATCTTCATCATCGGGTGGACGGACTGGATCGACGGCTATCTCGCTCGTCGTCTGGGCCAGGTCAGCGACCTGGGCAAGATCCTGGATCCGGTCGCCGATCGCCTGCTGATCGCTTCCGCGGTCATCGGCGGTCTCATCGCCGGCGTGCTCCCGACCTGGTTCGGCTGGGGCCTGATTGCGCGGGAAGCCCTGGTCGGGCTGGTGGCGCTCAATCTCGCCGCTAGAGGGGGTGGGACGATCGAGGTGCGGTTCATCGGGAAAGCGGCAACATTCGCCCTCTATGGGGCGATCCCGGCGTTCTATCTCGCCGCCGCCGGGTTCCTCGAGTGGCTGATGAGGCCGGTGGCGTGGCTCCTCGGGATCATCGGGCTGGCCCTCTATTGGTATGTCGCATTCCTCTACATCGGGGACAGTCGGGCGAGGCTTGCGGCGTTAGAGTCGTCGACTGACCCCGAGGAGGCTTGATGCAGATTCCGGACGATCTTCTCTATACCGAGGAGCACGAGTGGATCCGGCCTGTCGGCGATTCGCTGGTCCGGATCGGGATCACCGACTACGCACAGGACCAGCTCGGAGATGTCGTCTACGTCGAACTGCCCGAGGTCGGCAAAGAGGTGGCCAAGGACGATGTCCTGGTCGAAGTGGAGAGCACGAAATCGGTGGGCGAGGTCTATGCCCCGTTCGCCGGCAAGGTGACGGATGTCAATGAGAGCATCTCTGCCTCTCCAGAGTTGGTCAACCAGAGCCCCTACGAGGACGGCTGGCTCGTCCTGATGAACGTCGAAGGTGAGATTCCCACCGAAGGCCTTCTCAACGCCGGTCAATACAGGGATTTGACCGAGTAGCGATCACCCGGCTCACCGCGGCCGATTACCTATCATCTCCCCGGTGACCGACGAGAGAGAACGCGGGGACGAGCAGCCCCAAGCTCGACTAGAGGTTGACGGTGACCCAACCGTGGTCTACGTCCCGATCCAGGAGCACCTGGAGCACCCAATGTCCCGTGAGGAGGCCTCGAGCCTCGAAGGGGTGACCGGGTACGCCCTCATCGTGGAGCGAGGGCCGAAGACGGGGATGACCTACCTGCTTCCCGACGGGAACACAACGGTGGGCCGGCATCCAGAGAGCGACATCTTCCTCAACGACGTGACCGTGTCCCGCCAGCACTGCAGGTTCATGGTCGACGACGATGGTCTCGTGGTGGAGGACAGCGGATCGACGAACGGGACCTACGTGAACGACGCCAGGGTCGATCAGGCCACCTTGAAGGCAGGTGACGAGGTCCTGGTCGGGCGCTTCCACTTCGTCATCGCCCACGGCGATGCCCGATAACCAGTCTTTGAGCATCGGAGAGGTCATCAGCCTGCTTCGTGACGACTTCCCCGACGTGTCGGTGTCGAAGATCCGTTTCCTCGAGTCTCAGGGTCTCATCGATCCCGGACGCTCGGACAGCGGGTACCGCCAGTTCGATCAGGAGGATCTAGCCCGGCTTCGCTTCATCCTCCAGCAACAACGGGATCACTTCCTCCCGTTGAAGGTGATCAAGTCGAAGCTCACGCTCTGGGAGCGAGGCGAGGATCTGGCCTCGCGCACCACGGCGCCGGCGCCGAGCCTCGACTCAAAAGGGGAGCCGCTGAGCCGCGACGACTTGCTCCGTCGTTCCGGCCTGTCACCTACGGAGCTAGACGAGCTCCTCGATGCCGGGGTGGTGCGAGCGATCGGCGACCCCGAGGTATTCGCCCCGGAAACAGGTATCGTCGCCACCGAGGCGAAACGCCTGATGGATCAGGGGCTGGAGGCGAGACACCTCCGCGCCATACGCCTTTCGGTGGATCGCGAGGCAGATCTGCTCCGTCAGCTAGCCGCACCGCTGCTTCGGGCCAAAAACCCGGAAGCCAGGGCGCGGGCGGTGGACCTCCTCGAGCTGAGTGGGGGATCGGTCCAGGCGATGCACCGCGCAATGCTCGACTTCGAGCTCAAACAGCAAGTCACTTGATGAAAAGATCGCTTCGGGTAGTAGGGGCGCTTGTCTTCGCCTTCTCCGGCTTCGCCGCGCCTGTTTCTGCTGCCCCGTTCACCTATCCGGCTCCCGTGCTGGAGACCTTCCCGGCTCCTGCGGCGCCCCAGGTGACCGCCGCGTCCTGGATCCTGTTCGACGAGTCCACCGACACCGTCATCGCCGAGCTCAATGCCGATGAAGAGCGGGCCATGGCGTCGGTGACCAAGATCATGACCGGGCTCCTGACCCTTGAGAACTCGTCTCCAACTGACCTGGTCACCATCTCGGAGCGCGCCGCCGGAACCGGTGAGAAGGAGATCGAGCTCGTCGCGGGGGAGACCATCGAGATGGAAGCGCTCTTCAAGGCGCTGATGATCCACTCTGCCAACGATGCGGCAACTGCCATAGCCGAGCACATATCCGGATCGGTCGACGAGTTCGTGGCCCTGATGAACCAGAGAGCGGTCGAGCTCGGGCTCAGCCACACCATTTTCGCCAATCCTCATGGTCTCGATGCGCCCGATCATCACACGAGCGCCCGAGACCTCCTCGAACTGGCCAGGGTGGCCATGAACCAACCCGAGTTCGCCGAGGTGGTCAAGGCCAAGAAGCTGGTCTTCCCTCCAGCTCCCGACGGGACTGCTCGAACCGGGAGTTCGACCAATCTCATGCTCTGGTCATATCCGGGCTCCCTTGGCGTCAAGACCGGGTTCACCGCCCAGGCCCTGCTCACCTATGTGGCGGCGGCGGAACGTGACGGCCGCCGTCTCTATGCGGTGTTGCTCGGCTCGGACGGCGAACGGGCACATTTTGCCGACGCCACCGAGTTGTTCGATTATGGGTTCGAGGAGCTCGGCTTCTTCGGCGACGCATCGACCGGGGCGCCGTACGTCGCCTCGATGGGGAGACGCTCCCCGGATCCGATCGTCTCGCTTCAGAACATGGAGACCTTCGTCCATCTGGCCGGGCAGGGTCTGATGCTGGAGAGCCCCAGCCCGCTGCGCGCCCTCCCCGAGCCCGCTCCGCCACCCATCGTCGAGGTCACCCGCAACCCTGATCCGGCGCCCAGGACCGTCTTGGAGTCGATGAGGTTCTGGCTGGATCTCGCCCTCGGGTCGGAATGACCGCCTTCGCTCACTCGGTCGAGGTCGTGACCGAGGGCGATATCGAGTCCAGAGTCGAAGAGCTCGGGCGGGCCATCTCCGAGGATTACGCCGGGCGGGATCCGCTGTTCACGGTGGTGATGACGGGATCGATCCCGTTCGCGGCCGATCTGGTGCGGTCGGTCGACCTGCACTGTGAGGTGGACTTCCTGGGGTTGAACCGCTTCGGGGAGAGCGGGCGCATCGGGATAGCGATGGACCTGTCCACGCCGGTGCTCGACCGGGATGTCGTGCTGGTGGAGGACATCACCGACACCGGGCTCACCCTCTCGGTGCTGCGGAGAATGATCATGGACAGGGGAGCGGCCAGTGTGGCCACGGCGTCCCTCGTCGACAAGAAGGCGCGGAGGGTCACCGAGGTCCCAATCGAATACCGCGGGTTCGAGGTTGGCGACGAGTACCTGGTCGGCTACGGGATGGACTGGCAGGGCCTATACCGGAATCTTCGGTCTATCTGGGCCGTGCTCGACCTCGAGGCATTCGTGGCCGACCCCGCCGTGCTGGCCAGGTCATTGGGCATGGCGACGTACCCGGTGGCCAAGAGCGACCCGGTGATAATCTCAGAGGACGATGCCGGGTAACAAAGAAGCGCTCATCGCGATGGACGTGGTGGGTGTTCGGGTCGAGCTCCCGTCCAATCAGCCGATCGTGCTCCTCCGGGAATCCGAAGGTCCCCGCTACCTTCCGATCTGGATCGGTGGCTCGGAGGCCACAGCGATCGCCACCGCCCTCGAAGGCGTTGTCCCCCCGCGGCCCCTCACCCACGACCTGATGCGCTCGGTTATCGATGCCCTTGGGGCGCTGGCTGTCCGGGTCGTCATCACCGAAATGAGGGATTCCGTCTTCTACGCCGATCTCTCCCTCGACATCTCGGGTCGAGAGGTGCACGTCTCATCGCGCCCTTCGGATGCAATCGCCCTGGCGGTCCGCACCGGGACACCGGTGTTCGCCCTCCCCGCCGTGCTCGACGACGCCGGGGTGGTGTTCGAAGAGGACGAGGAGAACGAAGAGGAGGAAGTGGCGAAATTCAGGGAGTTCCTGGAGGAGGCCACGATCGAGGACTTCTTGGGGGGCGGGCAGGAAGCCGCCGACTGAGGGCTTTCCCCAGGGTTATCCACAGATTTCATTGACACGGGTCCCTCCGCGGGGTTAGCTTGCCTACAACGGCGGAGTTACACGGGTGTAACCCGGGAGGACTCACATGACCCAAGAGCGGGAACTGGGCTACCGCGCCCCTCAAGTCTGCAAGCTGGTCGGGATCACCTATCGGCAGCTGGACTACTGGGCGCGCACCAATCTGATGCGCCCCTCGCTCCAGCAGGCGACCGGCTCAGGGTCCCAAAGGCTCTATTCTTTCTCAGACGTGGTCCAGCTGAAGGTCATCAAGAGGCTTCTCGACGCAGGCATGAGTCTCAAGAAGATCCGATCGGCGGTCACGATCCTGGCCGAGCAGCTCGACTCGGAGCGTCCTTTGGCCGACGTGACCCTCCTCAGCGATGGGCAGACGATCTACGCCGCTCATTCGGAGCAGGAGGTCGTCGATGTGTTCCGTCGGGGCCAGGGCGTGTTCGGCATCGCCATCGGGCCGGTGCAGGACGAGGTGGAAGGTGACATCCACCAGTTGTTCCCCGGGGAGGAGCTGGCCGGGGTAGTCGAGGCAGGAGCGACCTGATCACCCAGCGCCTATCGGCCCTCGAGACCGATTTCGCTCACAACAGTGAGCGCCAGTTCGCACTTCTCCTCGATTTCTACGATGTGCCTTGGGCGTATGAGCCTCGGTCTTTTCCCATCGCCTGGGACAAGGACGGAACCCCCACGCAATTCTTCACCCCCGACTTCTACCTGCCGGACGACGACCTCTTCATCGAGATCACCACCATGAGCCAGAAGCTGGTCACCAAGAAGAACGGGAAGGTAAGACGTCTCAAAGAGCTCTATCCGGAGATCAATTGCAAGCTGTTCTATCAGCGTGACTACCTGAATCTCGTGGTCAAGTACGGTCTGGAGGGCCCGGAGAACCTCGGTGATGCCCCGGCACCGACCCGGATCCCGGGCCGGCCGGCAGTCATCCGACTCGAGGAGCGAGGCGAACGTCTCATCGGATGACCAGGTCGCCTCTGCACGACCTCCACGAGCAACTCGGCGCCCGCTTCGTCGACTTCGGTGGCTGGGAGATGCCGGTCCAATACGGTTCGGTACTCGCCGAGCATCGATCGGTTCGGGCCGCCGTCGGCTGGTTCGACGTCACCCATCTCGGCCGGTTCGAGCTCACCGGGACCGGCGCCGAGGCAGCGTTGCTCCGACTTCTCAGCAATGACATCTCCAGGATCGCCCCGGGTCAGACTCAGTACACCCTGATCCTCGGCGACGATGGTGGGATCATCGATGACCTGGTCGTCTGGTGGTGGGAGCCGCAGCGGTTCTGGGTGTTCCCCAACGCCGCCAATCACCACCGGGTCATGTCGAGCTTCACCTCCGAGCCCGGATGCGAGGTGCGTGACCTGCAGACCGAGACCGTGCTGATCGCGATCCAGGGCCCCCGGGCACCTTCGCTGTTGGAAGGTTTGTTCGGTGAAGCGCCGAAGCGCTTCCAGCACCGCAACCCACACTTGGGGCCGGGGCGAGGTGAGGCTCGCCGGGACCGGATACACAGGGGAGCGCGGAGGTGAGGTCTGCACCGACTTCGAAACCGGACGAATGCTCGCCGAGAGCCTGATCTCCGCTGAAGTGACGCCTTGCGGGCTGGCCGCCAGGGACACGCTGCGGCTCGAGGCCGGTTTGCCGTTGTGGGGGTCCGACATCGACGAGACCACGACGCCGCTCGAGGCCGGTCTCGACTTCGCGGTCGACATGGATCACGAATTCACCGGAAGAGACGCCCTCGATCGCCAGCTGCAGGAGGGGCCTCCGCGTCGGTTGATCGGCTTCGTGCTCGATGAGAAGGGGATCCCGCGCCACGGCTACCCGGTGCGGACAGAGGGCGGTGCGGGCGAGGTCACTTCGGGCAATCTGAGCCCCATGCTCGATCGTGGCATCGGGCTCGCCTATGTATCCCCACCACCCACCTCTCGTGATGGTGCGATCGAGGTCCGGATCAGGGATCGATGGGTACGAGGGCGTATCGTCAAACCGCCGTTTCACAAGGAGCCGGGTTGAGTGTGCGCATAGTGGGGCGCCCTGACCTCCCCGAGGGCTATGGGGTCAAGGATGAGGGCCCATTTCTTCAGTGGCCCGACGTCGAGGATTGGCTGGTCGAGGCGACCGAGTACTGGCTGGCCACCACCCGACCCGACGGCCGGCCCCACGTCGTCCCACGCTGGGGCGTTTGGCTCGATGAGCAGTTCTGGTACGACGGGTCGCCCCAGACCCGTCACGCCCGGAATCTCGTCACCAATCCGGGTTGCGCCCTCCATCTCGAGAGTGGCACGACGGTCACCATCATCGAAGGGACTTCGAAGCCCTCAGACCCGATTCGGGGGGAGCTCGGTGAGCGTCTGTCGGCCGAGTACGTCCGGAAATACGAGCGGATGGGCTATGCCCCGGACGCAGACGCCTGGTCGAGCGACTACGCCGGCGGCATGTGCGTCCTCACCCCACAGAAGGGGATCGCCTGGTCGAAATTCCCCACAGACATGACCCGTTACGTCTTCACCTGAGGCTTCTTTAGGATTCGGGAATCCGAGCGAGGAGTGACATTGCCCAGCATTGCGCGGCCGGTTCCGTCCGATGACATCGGGATCGAGCTGGTCAGGGACTGGGTACCCGAGTCGACGCCCCGGGCCTACGTCGTCTTGGTTCACGGCATCGCCGAGCATTGCGGCCGTTATGAGCGGACCGGCTCTCTCCTGGCGGAAGCCGCCTTCTTCGTCCGTTCGTTCGACCTGATCGGTTTCGGAGGATCGGGGGGCCCACGCGGCGACATCGACGATTGGTCTCGTTACCACGACCAGATCCAGGGGCACATGGAGTGGGCACGGGAGCAGGGCGCGCCCGTGGTTCTGATGGGCCATTCCATGGGAGGCAACCTCGCGCTGGGATATGTCCTGTCGGGGCGCCCCGCTCCCGATCTGCTGGTGCTGTCCGCCCCGGCCCTGGCCGGTGGAGCCGCATGGCAACGAGTCATCGCCGTTTTCGCCTCGAAACTGGCCCCCACCGCTGCCATCGCCAACTCCTTGAAGGGGGAGCAGCTCTCCCGCGACCCCGAAGTGGGAGAGGCCTACTTCTCCGACCCGCTCGTCGTTCAGGAAATCGACGACACGACTCGGCGCCGCACTCTTCGGGGCGATGGACGAGTTGAACGAGGGTGTGTCGGAGCTGAGCATCCCCACCCTGGTCCTGCACGGGAGCGCCGACTCCATCGTGCCCCCGCAATCGACCGCGGTGCTCGGAGAGTTGCCCAATGTCGAGCGCAGGCTGCTCCCGGGTCTGCGGCACGAGATCCTCAACGAGCCGGAGGGGCCGGAGCTGGTCCAGGAGATAGCCGCCTGGATCGACGCCAGGATCTGACCGTGCCTCTGCCCGGTTCGATCGCTCGTTTCAACCGGGTGGTCACCAACCGGATCAGCCGGCCCCTGGCGGGCCGCCTCCCTTGGTTCGCCCTGATCATCCATCGCGGCCGCGTCTCGGGCACCGAATACCGCACCCCGGTAAATGCATGGCTCGGCGAGAAGGACACCATCGTGGCCCTGACCTACGGGCGGGATACCGACTGGCTGAAGAACCTGACCGCTGCGGCTGGCGGGATGATCGTCACCCGCGGCAGGGCCTACCCCGTGGGTACTCCCGTCCTAATCGGAGCGGAAGGGATGAGACGCATGCCGGCGGTGGCGCGGCCGATTCTCCGGACGATCGACGTCGACGAGTTCGCCTTGCTCCCTCTGTTCAAGCCGGATCGGCCCACCTGATCAGCACCTTGCCCGAGTCATGGGAGGCGGTGGCCTCGAAGGCCGCCTCGAAGTCCTCCACCTCGAACCGATGTGTGATCACCGGCGAGACATCGACGCCCGATTGGATGAGGACGTTCATCTTGTACCAGGTCTCGAACATCTCCCGACCGTAGATCCCCTTCAGATTGAGCATGTTGAAGATCACGATGCTCCAGTCGATCGGGAACGGGTCGGTCGGTATCCCGAGAATGGCCACGTTGGCGCCATGGATCGTGTTCTGGAGGATGTCCTCCATCGCCGAAGGGCTGCCCGACATCTCTAGGGCGACATCGAAGCCCTCGCTCATGCCCATCTCGATCTGAACATCCTGGAGATCCTCCGATCGGACGTCCACGGCCCTGGTCGCCCCCATCCGCTTGGCCAGGTCGAGTCGGAACGGGTTGACATCGGTTATCACCACGTTGCGAGCCCCGGCATGAGCGACGACGGCACACGCCATCAGCCCGATCGGGCCTGCCCCGGTGATCAGGACGTCCTCTCCGAGCACTTCGAACTCGAGGGCGGTGTGAACCGCGTTCCCGAACGGGTCGAAGATCGCGGCGATCTCAGGGTCGAGGCCCTCTTGGTGCCGCCATACATTCGATTTCGGGATCAGGACGAAGTCGGCGAAGGCACCCGGCAGGTTCACCCCGATGCCTCTGGCGTCGTGGCACAGGTGGCGCCGCCCGGCGAGGCAGTTGCGACACCGGTTGCAGACGACGTGGCCTTCTGCGCCCACCAGCTCCCCGACCTCGAAACCAGAGACGTTGGGGCCGATGGAGACGATCTCCCCACTGAACTCATGCCCGACGGTCATGGGAGTGGGAATGGTGGCTCGAGCCCAATCGTCCCAGTTGAAGATGTGCAGATCGGTGCCGCAGATGCCAGTGGTCAGGACCCGGATCAGGATGTCATCGGGCCCGGGGTCGGGAACGGGGACCTCATCGAGGCGAAGCCCGACTTCGTCGGCGTGTTTGACCAGGGCTCTCATCGACCGGAACGTTAAGCGGCGGGCGGTGCTGTTCGCATCAATCCTGAGGGCTGTGGCACGATGTCGTCGTGGATGGACCGCTTGGTGGGCAGCTTCTGGTGGCGACGCCCTTGCTCATAGACCCGAATTTCTGGAGATCGGTGGTGCTCGTGCTCCAGCACGACGAGGAAGGCAGCCTCGGAGTGGTGCTCAATCGCCCCACACTCGAGAAGGTCGAGAAGCACATTCCGACCTGGGGCCCGGTCGCGGCCAACCCGGGCACGGTCCATTTCGGCGGACCGGTCGATCCCCGGGTCGCCATCGGGCTGGCGACCGGGAAGGCCGGAGAGGCGACCGGGGTGCCCGGTCTGAGCGTGGTCGATCTGGAGGCGGAGCCGGGTGAGGGGACTCACGAGGTGAGGATCTATTCCGGCTACGCGGGGCTGGGGCGCGGGCCAGCTGGAGGCGGAGGTGGCCGAAGGCTCGTGGTACGTGGTGCCCGCTTCGCCGGACGATCCCTTCGACCGACCCGAAGGCCAATGGTCCCGGGTCCTCCGCCGTCAGAACGGCCACCTCGCCCTCGTCTCCACGTTTCCCGAGGACGTCGACCTCAACTGACCACCACATCTCAGACGACCCGCCCTACCCTGGCGTGCGATGACGACTACGGCTCCCAAGCTTCGACCCAGCCTCAAACGCAAGGCCCCGGGTCTGATCGTGGAGAGGGGGCTACGCGACCGAGGGCTCGAGCTAGTGGTGGGGATGGACGAGGTGGGGAGGGGATCCTGGGCCGGCCCGCTGACGGTGGGCGCGGCCATCGTCCCCCTCGATCGTCGGGTCTACAAGATCAGAGACTCGAAGATGCTGACCGAGGACGAACGTGAGGCCCTCTTCGACCGCATCGCCGGGTGGTGCGAGTCCTGGTCGGTTGGACATGCCACGCCCGAGGAGTGCGACATGCTCGGTATGTCGGATGCCCAGAGGCTGGCCGCCCAGCGAGCCCTGGCCGGGCTCGGCGCCGTGCCCGATCACGTCTTGCTCGACGGAAAATGGGACTTCGTTGGAGGCGCCACCAGGATCGTCAGAGGTGATCGCACCTCGCTCTCTATCGCAGCGGCCTCGATCCTGGCCAAGGTGACACGGGACCGGCTGATGAGGCAGTGGGCCGACCATCATCCCGGCTACAACTTCGAGGCGAACAAGGGCTACCCCTGTCCGGTGCACAAGGCGGCGCTGCAGGCCTGGGGCCCGACGGCCATCCACCGCCGATCCTGGGTCTTCATGGACTATCTCATGTGGAACGGGCTTGAGCGGTACCACCGGCCCGAGCCGCAGATGGCGCTTCCCTTCGAGGACTGATCCAGCGTCCTCGGTCTTTTCAATGCACCTCACCGATTCGGACCGCGCAATGCTCGATGGAGAGGCTGGTGCGGCCGTGCGGCTCGCCATGGAGCTCCTCGTCGCGGTAGGTGAAAGCGAAAAGGCCCCGGCCCTCTTGGACATCTCCGCGGCTCACATCGACGGTGGGCTGTACCACGGGAAGGCGGGTCTCGACTTCGCCCTGACCCTGGTGGAAGGTGGTGGAAGGGTGGTGGTGCCGACGACCCTCAATGTCTCCTCACTCGACCTGCTCCATCCCGAGCTGTATCGAGGTGATCAAGAGACGGCCGAGGCGGCACGGCGGCTGATGGGGGCCTATGTGGACATGGGTTGCGCCCCGAGTTGGACCTGCGCTCCTTACCAGCTAGCTGTCCGCCCCGGGCTCGGTGATCAGATCGCTTGGGGGGAGTCGAATGCGATCGCCTTCGCCAACTCGGTCCTGGGAGCAAGGACGGCAAGGTACGGCGACTTCCTCGACATCTGCTGCGCCCTGACCGGGCGGGCCCCGGCAACCGGGCTTCACACCGATGAGGGGCGCCGGGCGACATTGCAGGTCGAGGTCGACGTCCCCGACAATTTGCGTGATGACGATCTGCTCTACCCGGTGTTGGGTCATCGCCTCGGCCAGGTCGCCGGAACGGAGGTAGCGGTCATGGTCGGGCTCGATCACCGGGCGCATGAGGACCGTCTCAAAGCCCTCGGGGCTGCGGCGGCCTCCTCGGGTGCCGTGGCCATGTTCCACGTTGTCGGGGTCACTCCGGAGGCGCCGACGCTGGAAGCCGCCACTGGTGGTCTGGAGCCGAACCGGCACGTGGTCATCGGCTTGGAGGAGCTGATCTCCGCGCGCAGAGTTCTGAACCACGGCGAAGGCCCGCTCGGCGCGGTGAGCGTCGGGACACCGCACTTCTCGGTGAGAGAGCTGTCCTCACTGGCCAAGTTGACCGTGGGGCTATCCACGACGGTCCCGTTCTATGTGAACACGTCGCGAGACACTCTCGCCGCCGCAGCGGAGATGGGCGTGGTCCGTGAGATCGAGCGATTCGGCGCCACCGTCGTCACCGACACATGCACCTACATCACTCCGATCATGGACGACGTGCATGGAGTGGTGATGACCAACTCGGCCAAATGGGCTTTCTACGCCCCCGGCAATTTGGGGGTGGACGTGGTCTTTGCCGGGTTGGAGAGCTGTGTGGCATCGGCCGTCGCGGGTGTCTTGGAGACCGGGGAGGTCTGGTGATCGCCGCCGGATTCCGGATCCTGGTCCCGGGGACGGCTGTTGGTGATCTGTTGACTCTGGCCGAGCCGCTGTCGCTGTGGGGTGGTCTCGATCCCGAAACAGGGTTGATCATCGACAGGAGCCACCCTCAACTGGGCCAGAGCCTGACCGGGACCATCGTGGCGATGCCGCATGGCCGCGGGTCCAGCTCGTCCTCTTCGGTGTTGGCGGAGTCGTTGCGGCTGGGGACAGGGCCGGCCGGCTTCATCCTCGATGCACCCGATTCCATCCTCGTCATCGGCTCCCTGGTGGCGAACCGTCTCTATGGGACCGTGTGCCCCGTCGTTTATGGCCCGCTCCCGCAGGGTTCGACAGGAGCCTGGAAGATCGACCAGAATCACGTCTCGCCCTTGGAAATGCCGGGTTCCGGGGAGTAGGTGGCCGAGAGTTGGGTCGAGCCCCAGGTGCAGAAATCTCGCCGATTTGCCGATGGAACAGGTGAATGAGTGGCTTTGACGAGCTAAAGGCGTTCTTCAGACGAATGCCGGTTGCCTTCTATCGCACGTCCCCGACGGGCGAGTTGATCGCGGCCAACCCCGCCCTGGCCAACGTTCTCGGTTACGACTCTGTCGAAGAGATGATGGAGCACCTGCCGACGGTGGAGTCCATCTACATGGACCCGGCCCAGCGGACAGACTGGCTGCAGCGAATCGCCACCGAAGGTGTGATCCTCGACTTCGACGTGCAGCTTGCCCGGCCCGACGGAAGCACCATCTGGGTCCGAGACTCGGCCAGGGCGATCAGAGACGAAAAGGGGCAGATCCAGTACTACGAAGGGTCCCTGATCGATGTCACCGACAAATTCGAGGCCGGCCGGGCTAAAGACGACTTCATCGCCACGGTGTCCCACGAGTTGCGTAACCCCCTCGCAGCGATGCTGGGCCTCGGTCAGGAGCTCGCCGATCACTACGACTCGTTCACTGACGAGGAGCGGCGGGACATGGCCCAGATGATCGCCCGCCAGGCCGACGACGCCTCATGGCTCATCGAAGACCTCCTGGTCGCCTACCGGGACAATCTGAGCCAGGTGTCGGTGTCCGTCCAGGAATTCGACGTGATCAAGGAGATCGAGCGAGTGCTGGAGGTCGTCGACTACCCGGTCGACGTCAAAGTCCTGCAGGGCCCTTCGCTGATCATGGCGGACCCACGCCGGACCCGGCAGATTTTGCGCAATCTGGTCTCCAACGCCTTGCGGTACGGTGGCGACGAGATCCAGATCAGCCTGGCCAAGGCGGCTGATCGGCTCGAGGTGAAGGTCCAGGACTCCGGCAAGCCGATTCCGGATGCCGACGTCGAGCGGATCTTCCGAGCGTATGAGCGGGGGAGGGGAACGCCCCACTCCGCCTCGGTAGGCCTCGGCCTCAATGTCGCCCGACGTCTCGCCCGCCTGATGGATGGCGACCTCACCTACCGCCACGAGGATGGATGGTCCGAGTTCGTCATGTCGCTGCCATCGGCATGACAACCCGGCCCTCCTACCATCGCTGAATGCGCGTACTGGTAACAGGCGGAGCCGGGTTCATCGGGAGCCACACCGTGGTCTCTCTCATCGAGGCCGGGCACGACCCGGTGATCGTCGACAACCTCTCCAATGCGAAGCGTTCGGTGGTCGGCCGGATCGGGCGCATCGCGGGGCGAGAGCCCGAAATCGTCGAAGCAGACGTTCGTGACCTGGACGCCATGGAGAAGGTGCTTCAGTCCGGCTTCGACGCCTGCATCCACTTCGCCGCGTTGAAGTCGGTGGGGGAATCGGTGGAAAAGCCACTCCTCTACTACGACAACAACGTCGGCGGCACCTTCACCCTCCTCGAGGCGCTGACCGGCGCCGATGTGAAGACGTTTGTGTTCAGCTCCTCGGCGACGGTCTACGGAGATCCCGATCCCGAGTTGCTCCCACTGTTGGAATCGACGCCAATCGGGACCGCCACCAACCCTTACGGCTGGACCAAGATCATGATGGAGCAGATCCTGCGTGACGTTCAGATCTCCGACCCGGACTGGTCCATCTCTCTGCTCCGGTATTTCAACCCGGTTGGGGCCCATCCCTCCGGGTTGCTGGGGGAGGACCCCTCCGGGGTGCCCAACAACCTGATGCCCTATGTCGCCAAGGTCGCCTCGGGTGAGCTGACCAAGGTGAAGGTGTTCGGCAACGACTACCCGACACCTGACGGCACCGGGGTGCGGGACTTCGTCCACGTGGCCGATCTGGCCGAAGGACATGTGCGGGCACTGGAGAAGCATGGTGGTGAGCCGGGAGTCTTCACCTACAACCTGGGCACCGGCGAGGGGCACAGCGTCCTGGAAATCATCTCCGCCTATGAGCGCCAGTCGGGAAAGCCGATCCCCTATGAGATCGTGGGGAGGCGTGCCGGTGACGTCGCCTCCAATTGGGCAGATGTGCAGAAGGCGCGCACCGAGCTCGATTGGCAGACGAGCCGTGACCTCGACGAAATGTGCTCCGACTCATGGCGCTGGCAGCAGAGCGGCCACTAACGGACAGATAGCCTCGCCACCCGTGGACGCCCTTCTCGAAGCCACCCGTCGCTGGATCGAGGGAGACCCCGACCCGACGACCCGGCAGGCGCTTCAGGACCTCGTCGAGGCCGCCGATCGCGACTCCCTGCTCGACGCAATGGGGGAACCGTTGAGCTTCGGCACCGCCGGGATCAGGGGTGAGGTGGGCCCGGGATCGGGGCGGATGAACCGGGCGACCGTCATCCGCACGACTCGAGGTCTCGTCGATCATCTGCTGGCCAAGCACCAGGGCGTTCCACAAGCGCCGGTGGCCCTCGGCTTCGATGCCCGACCCGACAGCCGGACCTTCGCCGAGGAAGCGGCGGGTGTCCTCGCCGCGGCAGGCATCCGCGTCAGGTACTTCCCGGAGGTGATACCCACCCCGCTGGTGGCCTTCGCCGCCAAACACCTCGATGCCTGTGCCGCAGTGGTGATCACCGCCAGCCACAACCCGCCGGCCGATAACGGGTACAAGGTCTACGACAGCAACGCCGCCCAGATCATCCCCCCGACCGACACCGACATCGGTGCCGCGATATCCCGGGTCGGGCCCGCCACCGATGTGCCGCGGATCGATGGCGCTTTCGCCGGCAACTCCGATCTGGTCACTCCGATACCCGACGACATCCTCGACGCGTACAAGGAAGAGCTCGACGTCGCTCGACCCAATCCTCAGGTCTCCGACCTCGGCATCGTGTACACCCCACTCCACGGAGTGGGCGGCGAGGTGCTGGTTCGTCTCTGTGTGTGGGCAAATCACAGTGGCCTTATCACAGTCCCCGAGCAGGCCCGGCCCGATGGAGCCTTCCCGACGGTGAAGTTCCCCAACCCGGAGGAGCCCGGAGCGCTCGACCTCGCATTGGAGCTGGCCCGAGAGGTCGATGCCGACCTGGTCCTGGCCAACGACCCCGATGCCGACCGGCTGGCCGCCGCGGTACCCCTGGCGGGGGAGTGGCGGCTGCTCAGCGGCAACGAGCTGGGGGCGCTGCTGGGTGAATATGTGCTGCGCTACTGGAGCGGCCCTGAGACGCCGATCGTGGTGAACTCTGTCGTGTCGAGCCCGATGCTGGCCCGAATCGCCGCCAAACACGGCGCGGTCCATGAGACGACTTTGACCGGTTTCAAATGGATCATCAACGCCGGGCTGGCCTTGGAGCAAAGAGGGGAGGGGCGATTCGCCTTCGGATACGAGGAGGCGCTCGGCTACTCGGTGGGGCGGACGGTTCGCGACAAGGACGGGCTCGGCGCCGCCATCGTGATGGCAGATCTCGCGGCCGAGGAAGCCGCAGCGGGTCGGGGTGTCCTCGACCGACTCCATGACCTCTGGGAGGAGGTGGGACTCTGGGTGAGCGCCCAGCATGCGATCGTCAGGACCGGACCCGAAGGTCAGAGCGCATTGCTGGAAGCGGTCGACCGCATCGGGGCGGATCCGCCCGCCGAGTTGCTCGGTCTCGAGGTCACTTCTGTCCTCGATTACCGGATCGGTCATGAGACGAGGCCGGTTTGGCTGGGGGAGCAGGACCTGGTCGAGCTGGGGTTGGGAGAGTCAGGCCGGGTCCTGGTGCGGCCCAGTGGCACGGAGCCGAAGCTGAAGATCTACGTGGACCTCAGCGGCCCAACCGAATCGAACCACGAGGCCGCCCATGCCAAGTTGTTGTCCCGCGCTCGATCACTCGCCGAGGCAGTGGGGGAGTGGCTCGAGGTTTGAGCGGTCGATCAGTGGGGGTAGCGGCGCATGTGCTGCCGATACAGATAGAGCCATCCCAACCCATGGAGCGCGACTCCGACCAGAAGCACCACGGTGACCAGCGGGTAACCGGCGATCAGGCCGGCTAGGGCGGCGACCACTGCGAAGCACACCAGGGCGACTCGCACGCCGTTGAGAGGGCCGAACATGCTGGTGAGCCTATCGGGTCGCCGGCTCTCCGCACCGAAGATTGAGCCCGGCGCAGGTTTAACCTGCCGGCGAATGCGGCGTCTTCTCCCGATCGTCTTCGTCATCATCGGCGCCTGCTCGGGCGAGGCCGGAGCCGGGGCCACGATGCCGAGTAGCTCGACGGTCGTTCCCGAGCAGGCTCCGACCACAATCACGACCACCCCTGCCACGTCCACGACCGAACAGTCGGAGACCACGGTTCCCGAGGCCACCCGCGGATTGGTGACGCCGACCGGAGTCGTCGTCTCGGTTCTGAATGAGAGTGTCAACGGCTTCCGGGTGACGACGCCATGTGGCAACGAGACGGTGGTGAGAGAGGGGACACCGGTGGGGCGGAGAACAGTTGTCATCGACCCCGGCCATGGGGGCGAAGTCGACACCGGAGCGGTGGGGGCCAACGGTCTCATGGAAAAGCACCTCAACCTCGAGGTTGCTCAGGCACTCGAGGCGAACCTGATCGTCAGGGGCATCGACGTGTTGCTCACTCGTACTGCCGACTACGCCACGAGATTGGGGGTGCGGGCCGGGCTAGGCGATCAAGTCGACGCCGACCTGATCATCTCGGTCCATCACAACGCCCCAACCCCCGGACCCTCCACCCGCCCCGGCACCGAGATCTTCATCCAGAGTGACTCGGACGACTCGCGGCGGCTCGGCGGGCTGGTTTGGAGACATGTGGTCGACGCATTATCGGAGTTCGAAGTCGACTGGTCCGCCGCACCCGATGCCGGTGTGCTGTCGGTCTTGAGCACGAGGGGGAATGACGCCTACGGGATGATCCGCACCCCAACCACCGTGAGCGTCCTCGCCGAGCTCGGATACATCTCCAACCGCCCTGAGGCAGAGCTGTTCGCCACCAACGAGTATGTCGAGGCCGCCTCGGAAGCCCTGGCCGATGCCGTCGACGCCTATCTCGGCACCGACGCCCGCGGCGCCGGCTTTGTCGCAGATCCCCGTGTGTTCAATCCTCAGCCCGGGATCGGGGGGAGTCTCTGCGTGGATCCCGTCCTGGAGTAGGGACCCACCTTGGGAACTGCGGGCTGATTCTTCCTACCTACATCCTACCAGGCAACTTTACATAACGTGGATTATGGGCGTTCGAGGTTTGGGTCGAACGGCCCACCCACACACCGGAACAAAGCACACCCCTGCTCCGTTGTACCTAGCCAGACAACCCCCCCATGAAAGGCTCGAGCATGGCCACTGTGGCCCTCACCAAGGAAAACTTCGACCAGACCATCCAGGAGAACGAAACCGTCTTCATCGACTTCTGGGCGGAATGGTGCGGTCCCTGTCGAATGTTCGCTCCGACCTATGAGACGTCCTCGGAACAGCATCCCGACATTGTGTTCGCCAAGGTCGACACCGAGGATCAGCCCGAGCTGGCCGGCTCGTTCGGCATCCGCTCGATTCCGACTTTGATGGTGTTCCGGGATCAGGTTGTGTTGTATGCGCAGCCTGGAGCGATACCCGGGCACATGCTCGAAGACCTCATCACGAAGGTGAAGGAGGTCGACATGGACGAGGTGCGGGCTCAGATCGCACAGCACGAGGAGGGCGACCATGCCGAGCACAACCACGATCACGAAGAGGCTCACGAGCACGCTCACTGAGGCCACTCCCCCGGTTCTCACCCACCTTCGATAACCGGCCCTGAGCCGGCCGGATCTACCCTCACCGACCATGCCTATCGATGGAGCCGTCCTGGACGCGATCCAGGCACTCGGTGTCACATTCGAGGAGATGGACTGCGACCCCGCTCTGGCCGACACAGCACAGTTCTGTGAGGCCTACGGCATACCCCTGGAGCGATCCGCCAACACGATCCTGGTGGCCTCACGCCGGCCCGAGGGCCACTCGGCGGCATGTTTGGTGCTGGCCACGACCCGGCTCGACGTAAACGGCCTGGTACGTCAGCGGATGGGGGTGAAGAAAGTGAGCTTTGCCAACGCCGACCAGACCAAAGAGCTCACCGGGATGGAGATCGGCGGTGTCACCATCTTCGGGCTGCCTGAGGGCCTGTCGGTGTGGCTGGACTCGAGGGTGATCGAACCAGACTGGATCGTGGTCGGCGCCGGCACGCGCACCGCCAAGATCCGACTCGACCCAACTCAACTCGCCGACATCGACGGATTCGAGATCGTTCCCGGCCTCGCTCGTGAGGTCTCAGTGTGAGCGAGCGGCGCGGCGTATGAGGAAGAAGTAACCAACGATCCCGATCAGGGCGAAGCTGAACCATTGGATCGCATAACCCAGGTGTGGTCCCTCTTCTTCGAAGCTGGGCAGCGCCTCAGGAACGGGTAGCTGTTCGGTTGTGTCCTCGACAGATGTCAGGTAGACCGGATCCAGTTGATAAGGCACTTGTTGCTCGATACGGCCGATGTCGACGCGGCTCATGGTCGCCAGCCGGCCGTCAGCGGGATCGGTCGGACCGAGTGCCCCCCGGGTCTCGCTTGGCCGGATCCATCCGGTGACGGTCACGGTCCCCTCAGGAGGCGGTGCATCGGTCACGGGCACCTGGTCGGCGTCGAGGGGGACCCAGCCCCGGTTGACCAGGACGGCAGTCCCCCCCTCCCCTAGCAACGGGGTGATCACATGGAACCCGGCAACTCCCTGATAGACCTGACTTCGGATCAGGACCTCGTCTTCGGGCTGGAAGACACCCGTAGCCGTCGCGCGACGGAAGGCGAGACTCTCCTGATCCTCACCTGATGCATCGAGAAGCAGGTCCAGATCGATCGGTTCAGCGGCAAGTCTCGACTCCCCCACCGTGTTCTCGAGTCGGCGCTCTTCGAGACGACGCAGTTGCCAGAAGCCGAGGTTGACGAAGAGGATGGCGAGGATGAGCACAACCAGATGAGCCGCCAACCATCGTGGGGCCAACAACCACCTCACCGCTCAGGCGGCTAACGGGATCTCATCGTCGTCGAGCATGGCCAGGGCCGCGCCGATCAGATCGGGCTCGTCACGTCTGATCGCGGTCGGCCCCGACAACATCGTCCCCGCCGCTTCGACGGTGAGATGGCCTGCGTCGATCAGCTCTCGGGCGATGTCGTCGGTCCAGTACCAGGGCACGAGCAACCTCCGGGGTGACGTCGAGGGGACAGGGACGTCGCCACTGTACCCCCGATGTCAATACCGGAAATCGTCAATGAAACCGGGCCTAGACCGCCACCGGCTCCAACTCGGCGACATCCTTCACGTGAACCTGCTCGGCGACCACCTCCA
This sequence comes from uncultured Acidobacteriota bacterium, assembly GCA_963837055.1. GTDB lineage: Bacteria > Actinomycetota > Acidimicrobiia > Spongiisociales > ZC4RG35 > JARDZU01. The sequence continues at coordinate 222,783 of CAWILU010000001.1, forward strand.
GCCGGGACCTGCGGCCGTCCGGCGCCTCCCAGAAGCGGCGTTGCACCGCACCGCAGACCCAGACTCGTTGTCCCTTCTCAGGCAATTCGCCCACGAGGTCATCGGTGGGATCCCACACGACGACCGGGATGACATCGACTCGTCTTCTCGGCTCGTCGCTTCGAACCGTGATCAAGAGACGAATCAGCCGGGTCCCAGACTCGAACAGTTTCAACTCGGGCTCGACGGCGAGTCGTCCACAGAGAACGACCAGATTGAGGTCCATGACACTCTCCCCTTCTCATGGTCGGGGAAGTGCGGTGTCAACGAGTGTGCCGGATGGCGGCGACAAATTCACCACGGTCGAGTGCTAGTCGGCCAGGCGCTCGAACAAGATGAAGTAGGGGAAGCAATGCGGGTCGACGGCAGCGGCATTGCCAACGTGTCGGACCTCGGCCGAAAGACGTCTGCTGTTGTCCAGGATGCGGCCTTTGAAGCGGGGCAGGTCGTACCACCGGGCGAACTGGGCGCCTTCGCCCCAGAGGTGCTTCGTACCCTCGTCGTCCACCCAGCCGGCGTCCCTGACCATGGAATAGACGTCCCCAATGAACAGCGGGACGATGACGAGCTTCCCGCCCGGACGGAGCAGACGCTGCGCCTCCCGGATGAACCTGATGTCGCTGCGTCCCTCGAAGTGTTCGAAGGAGTTGTGGAGAGAGATCTTCGAGACCGAGCCGGTCTTGAGCGGAATCCGCGACGCAGTGCCCCCGATGTCTTCCCCATGGATCCCCTTCTTCAGATAGAGGAGATCTTGTCGGTACACCGTGCATCCGAAATGGTCGCGGACAAAGAAGGCAAATGGGCAATCCTGGGCGGCGACGTCGATGAAGGTGTCCTGCGGCCCAAGGTCCAACCAGCGATAGCTGATGTAGTACTCGAGCAGCTTGGCGTCGTCGATCATGTCGCGCTCGTCCGTGTACATGTTTTTGAAGTCGGCGAAGTCTCCAAGGTCGATCTCGACTGAGACGACCGGGCGCCCGACGATCGCTGCCAAGCGTTCCTCGAACCCGGCGCCGGTCACAGGAGTGCCGAGCGCAGCTCGTCGATTCCTTCGAAGTCAGGATCTTGCTCGTCGAGTGCGGCAATCAGGCGTCTGGCCGCGTCCTTGTCCCCAGCCTCGATGGCCACCCTTGCCGCAACGAACCACCGGCGCAGCTCCCCCGGTGACGGAGATGCCACCAGCCGGCCCGGCTTGATGATCTGCCAGGCCTCGCGGGGCTGGCCTTGGTCGACCAGGAAGGAGGCGTACACCACCCGGGCCTCGTGGCCGACGGTGGCGGAGGCATCGAGATCCTGGAGGAGATTCCAGGTCTTGGTCACG
>CAWILU010000002.1:0-140071 GCA_963837055.1 uncultured Acidobacteriota bacterium
CACTCACGCGCCACAGTCGCGCAGTTGTCGCGGAGTCATAGGACGACTCATGGGACTCCCTGGGCTTACGGTTGGCAAAGTAGCGGCCGGACACCCCGTCGATATCAGGTGAGCTGGCCAAGTACACCGCAGTGTCCGCTCCCTTTTCCGGGCTCCTCATGAACGGCCGCATGACCGCCACTAAGGGGGCCATAACCCGGAGAGGGATCCTCTGAACTGAAGTTGGTGCTGGTCATGCCGGGATGCAGTGCGGTCGCGGTCACACCGGTGCCCTCCAAGCGACGAGCGAGTTCATAGGTGAACATCACATTGGCCAACTTCGACTGGTTGTATGCCCGCTGTCCGGAATACCCCTTCTCGCCCATCAAATCGTCGAAGTCGATCTTCCCCATGGCCTGTGCGCCGGATGAGACAGTGACGACACGGGATGGTGCGCTGTCGACAAGCCGATTCGTCAGGAGGGTCGTCAAGAGGAATGGCGCGAGATGGTTCAGTGCGAATGTCTGCTCCAGCCCGTCGGCAGTCACATGGCGATGAGCCCAGAAACCGCCGACATTGTTGAGAAGCACGTCTAGACGCGGGTACGTGGAAAGGACTTCGCCGGCCAAACGCCGGACCTCGGCCTGCGAGGACAGGTCCGCAACGAACACGTCCACTGCGGGGTTGCCCGACTTTTCGACGATGGCGGAGGCCGCCCGGTCGCCCCGGTCCCGGTCACGACCAGTGATGCCTACCCGAGCGCCCATGGACGCCAACCTGGTCGCTGCCGCCCTGCCTATTCCGCCGGTTCCACCGGTGATCAACACCGTCTTCCCCGTCATGGAAGGTGGCGGCTGCCTCATACAGTGATCGCGACCTTTCCGGTGGCATGGTGTCCCAGCATGCGGGCGACCGCTTCCGCAGCCTCGCTGAGGGGGTAGACCTTGTCGATGACCACGTTGACCTCGCCGGATTCGAGGAGAGTGGCGAGCGCCTGCAGGTTCTCCCGGTTCACTACACATTTGACAAACTGCACTCGTTTGTCGCGACGTCCCATCATGGCGGCCCGAGCTCCCCTCAGCAGACCCGCAAACAGGCCTCCGCTGTTCCCGATGCTGTTCGGGATGAGCGTCCCGGTAGGTGCCAGCACGCGGGCCGTAGAGGATGACGGATGGTTCATCACATTGTCGAGGATGACGTCGTAGCGCTGCACGCCGTTGGTGTAGTCCTCCTCGGTGTAGTCGATCACCTGGTCGGCGCCGAGTGACCGGATCAATTCGATGTTGCGCGTGCTGCTAACTCCCGTGACCTCGGCACCTAAAGCCTTCGCGATCTGCACCGCAAACGTTCCGACGCCTCCGGAAGCGCCGTTGATCAGAACGCGGGTACCCGGTCCGACCTTGCCCACGTCGCGCATGGCGATCATCGCGGTGATTCCCGACATGACCGATGCTGCGGCTTCCTCGAAGGTGAGCTCGGCGGGCTTCTTGATGAGCTGGGACGAGGGCACAACAGTGAACTCGGCGAACGTGCCCTCGGTCGCCAGGGCGCCAGCCCACGCTGACCCAAACACCTCGTTTCCGGCCCGGATGTCTGTCACATTCTTGCCTACGGCCTCAACGACCCCGGCGACATCGCTTCCCCGGACAGCCTTCGTCGGCCGCCTCAACCCTGACTTGAGTCGGAGGATGTAGGGGACCCCAGCCACCGTGATCCAGTCCGGCGTGTTCACGCTTGTCGCCCGCACTCGGATCAGGGCTTCGTCGTCACCGACCGAAGGTCGGTCGACCTCCTCGAGGTCGAGCACCCGCTCAGGTGCCCCGTACCCTCTCTGCACTATCGCCTTCATGAGGTGTTCGTCCTCGTCCCCGGCAGTGCTTCGAGCGGCCTTCACGGTCTGCTTCTGAGCCGTCATTTTCTCTCCTTGCGTTCACGGCCGGTGCAGATGGCCACAGCGGCGGTTGTCAGATGTGGGTTCCGGCGTATCAGCCGACTGGGTTCGCCGATCAAATCGTGATGACGATCTTTCCTCGGGCCTGCCCGGCTTCTAGGTGTCTCATCGCAGCCGGCACTTCGGCCAGCGAGTAAGTCCTGTCGATGGTTGGAACGACCTGTCCGTTCTCGAGAAATGGGCTCAGGGCTTCCAGATCAGTCTGACGCTCCTTGGAGGCGAGCATCGTCAGTCGCTGGCCCACAAAGGGAGACAGGGCGAGAGCTCGGAGCTGCCGGCCGAAACCTCCTGTGAGGTTGCCTCGTTCCTCCCCGCCGACGATGACAAGCGTCCCAGTGGGAGTTAGCCCCTTCCGCAGGCGAGAGAGCGGGTTGTTACCGCCGATGTCGATGATTAGGTCGTAGCGGTGAGAACCGCTCAGGTAGTCCCCGAGCGTGTAGTCGATGACGTGGTCAGCACCGATGGATCGGACGAGTTCAACTTTCTTGGTGCTGGACACACCGGTGACTTCGGCGCCGATGGCCTTGGCGAGTTGAACGGCATAGGTGCCAACCCCGCCCGAGGCACCGATGATGAGCACGTTCTGACCAGGCTCGATGTTTCCCGAGTCGCGCAGTGCTTGGAGAGCGGTTCCCCCGGATATTGGGACGACAGCCGCCTGCTCGAACGTGATCCCGGCCGGCTTCCGGGCGAGCTTGTCCTCAGCCACGGCGGCGAACTCGGCATACGAGCCCCGGCTCATGCCGAACACCTCGTCACCGGGCTTGAACCTCGTCACCTCAGAGCCCACCGCTACGGCGATCCCTGCCACGTCCAATCCAGGCACCCGATTCTTCGGTCGGCGGAAACCGAACCCCATGATCCGCATCAGATATGGCTTACCCGCCATGGAGTGCCAGGTGCCCCGATCCATCCCGGCAGCAACGACCTCGACCAACACCTCGTTCGGCGCTATGCCAGGCTGGTCGATCTCTCCCAGGAGCAAAACGTCGCTCGAGCCGTAGGCGTCCTGGACGATGGCCCGCATCGGACCGACCCTCGGTTTGGAGTTCTGCAAGGCAGGTGCACCGCGGGGACTATCAGGAATCGGTGTGTTGGTTGGATCCATGGTCAGATCCTCTCGTGGTCCGTTCAGCTGAGACTGAACGTCGGCATCGGTCAGTTGCCTGTCGTGCCAGACCAGTGATACGCGGAGGGGTCGATGTTGATGGCAACGCCATTCCGTTAGCTCGCTCTCGCCTTGGGACGTTTCAGCTCGAGATCCACCAGCAAGTATCCGGCACAGACGCATTTGGGAACAGAGCACGAGATGCCCTCAATGTGCTCTCGGCGGGGATGCCCGCAATGCTCGCAACGCGCCTTCGAAGGGTTTCGTCGTTCCACTATGAGAGAGTTTGGGACTGTTGTAAGCGCTCGAGATGGTCCTGGTCACGTTGCGTCCGCCGCCTCCTCGTTCGATAGAGAAGGCCGAATAGCTCATCGAACACCACGCCAACCAGCAGGGCGCCAAGGATGAGGACGATCAACGGGGTGGAGAAGTCCCATGCCATGAAGGTCACAACGATGCTGTCGGTGTTCTGTGCGACCAAGACCAGGACACCGAGCGCCAAAACCAGCCCGATGATGAGTCCCCAAAAGAGCCCGGTGCCGACAAAGACCCGTTCCTTGGTTTCGACTCGAGCGGTTGTGGACGGTCCGGCTGTGAGGTCAGGTCCCAGGACGACCCGATCACTCACTTCGCTGGCGGCCGTGGTGAACCGACTCATGAGCTGGCTCCATATCCGGCCTTCGCCCGCGACGGGACAGGGGGCGGAGGGGTGGGTGATGAGATCACCGGCACCGGGACGAGACGAGGGTCATTCGTGATCGGCCACGGTCGCCGATAGACGATCTCGTTGAGATCGGGTTGAGATGTCAAACCGAATCTGTTCTTGAGACGGGCCATAACAAGCTCCTCGTTTTTTTTGGGATCTACTTGAGAGATTACTTGCAATCTAACTATATGTCAAATAAGATTGCCCGGCCGACCCGCACATACATACGTCCTGAAGGGAGAGCAAGGGGAATGGACGATCGCGTTGACAGCATCATCCGGGAATGGCATGAACGTCGGCCCAAACTCGACTTCTCGCCTCTCGAAGTCGTGGCTCGAGTGATTCGCGCCGCGCATTTTCTTCAAGCCAAGTTGGACGGCATCGCCGAGGCTTACGGTCTGAGCCATACCGGCGATCTCGACGTTCTCACCGACCTCGACCGGGCCGGCCCGCCCCATCAGCGAACACCCTCAGAGCTCGCCGAGACCCTCCTCCTCACTACGGGAGGAATGACCGTCCGTCTCAACCGTCTGCAAAAGGCAGGGCTCATCGAAAGGCTCCCCAACCCTCGCGACGGCCGCGGTGTCCTGGTGCGTCTGACGCCGATCGGAAAGGAACTGGCCGAAGACGCCCTGGCCACGCTGCTCGACACGCAAGCCTCCAGCCTTGGAACGCTCCAACCATCAGAGCACGCCGACCTGGGCGATCTGCTCCGCACCCTCCTCATAGCCCTCGGCGACACCCCGGCATTTCGACCCGCCATCGCGGTGCAACGCGGACAGAGCTAGACGGTCGGACGAGAAAGACCCCCCGTCGGAATGTCCTTCAGGGGGCCTCAGTCTTTCAGATGTCTTGTCAGACCTCTGTCAGCATTCCCCGGGGCCTGTAAAGAACCCGGGCATGTGGACTAGATCGACTCGACTTCTTCGTTGATTTCGATCCTCGGGGAGCCAACGACGCCGGCTTCGGTCATCTTGGCCTTGAGGGTCGGGTTGTTCAGGAATGACTTCGCCAACTCGAGGGTATCGAAACCGGCGACAACGGTCACCGTGTTCGGATCCTCAACCGAGCGATTCACTCTTGCGTACTTCGCTCCTGCCGTGGTGGGTAGGAACGTGTCGTACACGCTCTTCCACTTGCCGTAGTCCGTCACTGAATGGCGGATTGCAGTATTGATCATGAGTCCTCCTCATATAGCTGCTTGTGTGATCCATACTCTAACACAAATATGGAGTTCTAAGTCAGACGTGGAATTCTGACCCGGTTGCGTAGTTTTGGGGTAGCTTGGTCGGGACCCAAATGCAACTCAGTCTCAAACGAAAAGGCGACTACGCCGTCAGGGCCATGATCTCGGTCGGCCGCCACCATGAGAGCAGTCTGCGCCAAGCCCGTCAGATCTCCACCGAGATGAACATCCCCTACAAGACCTTGACCCTGATCCTGGCCGGACTGGTCGCCGAAGGCCTGTTGGTAGCCGCCCACGGGCCCCGCGGGGGCTATCGCCTCGCCCGACCCCCCAGCGATATCAGCCTCCTCGATATCGTGGAAGCCGCCGAAGGGCCCGCCACGTTCGACCATTGCGTCCTACGGGACGGTCCCTGTGACTGGGAACAAACCTGTCCCGTTCACGACACCTGGGCCCGCACCCAAGCTGCCCTAACCCGAGAGCTGGCTTCTACTTCCCTTGCCGAGATGGCTGGCATCGACGCCGCCATCGAGGCCGGCTCATACCAGCCGGAAGCCCCTCCCCATGCCCGGCTCACCGATCGACACGGCACCCGCAACTAGCCGTCCTCCGCCCGGGTCGCTGTCAGCTCGGCTCCGGAAGCGTGAGAGCGTCGGTCTGGGCTGCCGACGTCGACGGGACTGACGCCACGTCCTATTCGGGTGCAGGTGGCTCGCCGTCGGGAACCAGGCCTTTGATGTCGTCGTAGCCCACCGCGGCCGGCTTAGCCGTTGGGGCATAGGTCAGCCAGATCACGCCAGTCTTGAATACGTCGGACCGCATCAGGCTCAGGTGATATTGGGCTTCACCTTCATCGAACAGATGTCTGCCGTTGCGGGCAGCCACCGGGTGCACCAACAGGCTGAGCTCGTCGACGAGGCCGCCGGCCAAGAGTTGCTGGACGATCGAGATCGAGCCGGGGACGAGGATGCGCCCCACCGAGGGCTCGGCCTTGAGAGCCGCCACCGCAGCGAGCAGGTCGCCGTCCAACAACTCCGAATTGCGCCAGGTGAATTCGAGAGGCTGCCGTGAGACAACGATCTTTCGTAAGTCCCCTAGCGACTTGGCGAACTGCGCATCGATCTCACCGGCGTTCTCTCTCTCTGGCCAGGCACCAGCGAAACTGTCGTACGTAACGCGACCAAGCAGCAGGACGTCGACACCGTCATAGTCGTGTTCGACGGCCCGGCCCATGTTGTCGTCGAAATATGGAAAGTGCCATGACTCGTCGATCTCGGCCACACCGTCGAGGCTGATGAACAATGTGGACGCGACCGTTGCCATCTCGGACATGGAACCTATCACCGAATGCAGGCCGGGGAAGGAACAGGTCCGAGGGCTATCCAATGGTGTTTCGGCCTTCAAGAGTCCCAAATCCAGGGCACGGTTTGGTAACCGTGAGTCGGAGGTTGGAGTCCACTCGATAGCGCCGGTCCCGCTGCGCCTGGGCAACAACGGCGTAAAGTGCCGGTTCGATTTGCGCCGAGGTGGATATGACAGATTCGATCCGTGTGGCGATCGTGCAACGGCCGCCGGTCACGCTTGATCGCACCGCCACGTTGAAGCGGGTCCTCGAGGGGATCGACGAGGCGGCCGGAGAGGGCGCACGGCTTGCGGTGTTCCCGGAGACCTATGTGCCGGGCTACCCCGAATACATCTGGCGATTACGTCCCGGGGACTCGCACGACTACCACCTCTCCCGCCAGATCCACGCTCGTCTGCTGGACAATGCCGTTGATCTCGACGCCGACGATCTCGCCCCGGTCAGGGAGGCAGCCGAGGGCCACGGGATGGTCGTGATGCTGGGGGTTCACGAACTCGACGGCCGCTTCAGTCGAGCGACCTTGTACAACACTCTGGTCACGATTGGCCCCGATGGGAGCGTGCTCAACCGGCACCGCAAGCTGGTTCCCACCAACCCCGAGCGAATGGTTTGGGCCCCAGGTGACGGCACCGGGCTGCGAGTAACCAGCACACCGGTCGGTCGGGTCGGAGGGCTCATCTGCTGGGAGAACTACATGCCGTTGGCCCGATTCGCGCTATATGCGCAGGGGATCGACATCTATGTCGCCCCCACATGGGATGAGGGTGACACCTGGTTGGCGTCGCTGCGGCACATCGCCAAGGAGGGTCGCTGTTGGGTGCTCGGAGCAGGATGTGCCGCCCAGGCCGCTGACATACCCGATGATTTCCCCGACCGCGACCGTCTGTATCCCGATCCAGACGAGTGGCTCAATTCGGGCGACTCGGTGGTGATCGACCCGGCGGGTCGGGTGGTGGCCGGCCCCCTTCATGGTGAGCACGGCATCCTCACTGCCGACATCGATGTCGCCGAGGCCAAAGCCGCCCACTACACCCTCGATCCCGCCGGCCATTACAACCGGCCCGACGTGTTCCAACTGACCGTCGACAGGACCCCCCGGCCTCAAGTCGAATTCGACGATCCCGAACCGGTGGCCGCGAACTTCAGAGGCCCTCAGTCGCCCGAGTAGCCAAGACCTGGTCGGGACCGCGTCACGACCACCGTTTTGAGAGGACGGGCGACGAGGGCTACGATCAGAAGGTGCGGACTGCGATATCGAGAGTTACCCGCGCATCGGTGAGCCTGTGCCGCTGTACCGGCTCGGGTCACGAATAACAGCAGCCGTCTGTTTCGGGCCCGAGTGAAATACTGATTCCGTGATGCCTCCATGTTTCTGGAGCGTTGATCCGACCGTTACGAGGTAACTCACCATGTCTGTAACCGACCAACTCCTGACCAATAACATCTCATACTCGAATACCTTCGACAAGGGCGACCTGCCGCTTCCTCCAGCGAAGAAGGTGGCCGTTGTGGCCTGCATGGATGCGAGGCTGAGCCCATACGGAGCTCTTGGTCTCGAAGAAGGCGACGCCCACGTGATCCGCAACGCGGGTGGAGTGGTAACCGAGGACGAGATTCGATCTCTTGCCATCTCCCAACACCTGCTGGGCACCGAGGAGATCATCCTGATTCATCACACTGACTGCGGCAGGCCACCTTCACCGATGACGACTTCCGACTCCAGCTCCAGGAGAAGACTGGGGTCAAGCCCGCTTGGGCGGCTGAGTCGTTCGCTGACTTGGACGAAGACGTCCGCCAATCGATCGCCCGGATCACGGCGAGTCCTTTCGTGCCCCGCACGGATTCGGTTCGGGGTTTCGTCTATGACGTTGAGACGGGACGATTGCGAGAGGTGGTGTAGGAGGTAGGAGCGCCCTCAACCGCTGGATTGGCCCGGAGACCTCCGGGTCGCCAGCGGATGGGGCTGTTTCTCCCGCATGCAGCAAGCGGGTGGTTGGATTCACCGGCATGATCGTCACCGCCCAGAGTCGATGACCGCTCGACGAGGCCTGTACCTCGCACCCTTCGACGAGCTGGCCGACCCTCACGTGATGACCGACCTCGCCGCACAGGCCGAAGCTCGGGGCTGGGATGCAGTATTCCTCTGGGACCGCATCCACTATCCGCCTGGAAATCGCCCGGTAGCCGACGTGTGGGTGATGCTCAGTGCAATCGCAGCCGCCACAGAGTCGATTCGGCTAGGACCCATGGTCACCCCCCTCCCGCGAAGACGCATCCAGAAGGTGGCGCGAGAAACCGTCACCCTCGACCGTTTGAGCCGCGGACGGCTGACGATGGGTGTTGGGCTAGGGAACGTCGACGACTTCGAACCGTTCGGTGAAGAAATGGATGCTCGCGCACGCGCCGGCCTCTTGGATCGTGGGCTCGAAAGACTCACCGGATACTGGGATGAGGAATTCCAGCCGCCTCCAGTCCAATACCCGCGCATCCCGATATGGGTTGCCGCCAACTGGCCCCACCGACAGCCGGTACGGCGTGCCTTCCGTTGGGACGGATTGTTCCCAATCGACCTTCCGGGACCCGATGAGCTTGCCCGCCTTGCCGAAGAAACCCGACAGGAGCGCTCTGGGAAGGACGACCCCTTCGACCTGATCGTGGAGATCCCGCCGACCGCTGATCCGGAGCCATGGGTAGCAGCCGGCGCCACCTGGGTGCTCACCGCCTTTGAGCCACAGCCTGGCGAAGACGAAGTTCGTGAAGTCATCGACGCCGGTCCGTGACCTCACGCGCCAAACCACGGAGAAGAAGCTCCAAGCCGAAGGACGGCACTACGGGGCCTGTCGTCACAATGACAGGCGTGATCAGGCGGGAGAACGCGTAATCAGTGGGCGAAAGCGGGCCAGCGGATACATGCGACCCAGTAAGAACCAGCTCGGGCGGATCCACCAGAGGTTTGCCGGCTGACATCAGTTCGTCAGTTAGGGGCGCTTCCGCTCGTCGGCTTCGGCTCTTTCAGCGGATGACAGGGTGCTCTCAGCTCTGGGCTCGCTCTTCACGCATCAACTCGCCTCCCACATGCCGCGTGGAAACGATGTGATCGACGATGTATTCGGCGTCCCGTCCCACACCGCCCAAGAGGGCCGAGCTCAGCGAGTAGAGGAAGCGAAGCCCCATGAAGTAGAGACCGGGCCGAGACTCGACGATTCCCCGGTCGTGGACCGGGAGGCCATTGTCAGTCGCGATCGGAGGCTCGATCCAGTTGTAGTCATGTGTGAACCCGGTGCACCAGATGACATTTGACACTTCGAGCACCCTTCCATCGTCGAGCTCGGGGTGCCCATTGCTCACTCCGACCGCACGGGGCACCCGCTCGATCCCGGCAGCAACGATGTCCCTTCTTCGCACCCGGCCCAGCGGGATGCCCCGGGGAGGATCGATGAAGTGGTCACGTAGCTTTCGCCCCGGCCGGGTTCTCACCGTTAGCCGGGTCGCGGCCAACCAGAGCACCGGTGTCAGCAATCGGTCGGGGATGCTCCCGGCCCGGGTCGGCTCCTGACCGGTGTCCGGGCCGGAGAGCCAAACCCGGTGGTGAGCGGCGATGTCGATGGCGATCTCGGCACCCGAATTACCGGCACCGACGACGAGAACTCCCCCTTCACGCAGCTGATCGCGATTGCGGTATTCGGCCGAATGGATCTGGACAATGGTGTCATCGAGCTGGTCCGAGAAGACCGGGATGCGCGGGTGCTGATAGGCACCGGTGGCCACCACAACGTTGTCTGCATGGATTCGACCATCTCCCGCCCACACCACGAAGCCATCCCCACTGTCAGACAACCGGTCCACCTTTACCCCGGTTCGAACGGGAAGCCCGAACTTCTCGGCGTAGGCCTCGAAGTAATTGGCGGTCTCATCCTTGGTGGGATAGGCAGATCGTGGCCCTGGAAAGGGCATACCCGGCAGCCCGCTGTAGGCAGCAGGCGTAAAAAGCCGGAGGGAGTCCCACCTGTTCCTCCAGACGTCTCCGATACGGGCGTTCTCATCCAGGATCACAAAAGGCAGGTCATGGCGCTGGAGGTGATAGCCGACGGCCAGACCCGCCTGCCCACCACCGATGACGATTGTGTCGATGTGTTCGCTCATCTCGGTCCTGACACCAAGGTATGAGAACTCGCGATCGTCGCCTATCGGGAGTTCTCCCAGGTGGTGAAACCATGCTGCATGGCGAACAAGGTGGCCCCGGCCCGAGTCGATACACCCATCTTGCGATAGGCACTTTGAATGTGGAAGTCGACAGTCTTGGGTGAGATCTCGAGGGTTCGGGCGATCTGCTTGGTCTGCTGCCCGCGTGCCAGGAGCCTGACCACCTGGATCTCCCGCTCGGTAAGTCCCGCTGGCCGCGGCACCGTAGGCGCGCGATGCCCGCTGCTCTCCAACACCGCTGCGACCGCTTCCGGATCGAGACGCCCCGTACGGGCCTCTTCGATGAGAACGTCGGCGGCTGCTTCCCGGGCAAGGGCAGGGCGATGGGGCCGAGGCTCGGTCATGGCGTGATAAGAGTCCGCGGCGGCAAGAAGACGGGCCGTCGGCTGCAGGGAAGACGCCCCGACACCCCGGTGATAACCCGTCCCGTCACCGCGCTCGTGATGAAAACCGGCAGCGGGGATCAGCTCGGAAAGGAACGTGGACTGGGTCAGGATCCGCTCGGTGTGGTAGGCGTGCAGCCTGATTCGCTCCCAGTCGTCCAGTGTCAAGGATCCTCTCTTGCCCCAGATGCGGACCGGAACCGTGGCCCGTCCCAAGTCGTGCACCAACGCCGCCCGATGGGCGGTCATGGTGTCCGCTGTGTCGAACGAGAGCACCTGGGCCGCGGCCAGGCACGTGGTCGCTACCCCCGAGGAGTGCCCGACGAATTCGGGGATGGCCAGGTCAGTGAAATGACCCATCGCACCCAGCGCACGGTCGATCTCCTCCCCATCGAGCATCGACCAGGGTTTGGGTTCGCAGCCGAGCGTCAGGTCCCAGAGTGGGACCTCCGATTCGAGGTCGAGGATCTCGGCGGCGTCTCTGGCGAGAGTTCTGGCGACCCTCGGGTCGAAAGCAACAGCCGCTCGCTGCCCGATCACATCCGCCACGAACTCTCGGTCACCCAGTGTGAGCTGGAATGCGGCATCCCGGGCGACTTGGGCTATCCGTACCGCAAACGGGATCTCTTCGCCGGCGACCCCACCCGGAAACCCCTTGCCATCCCATCGAGCCGACTCGAAAGCCACGAGGTTGGAAACGGGAGGACCCAGACCCAGCTCGTCGGTCAGCATTCGGGCCACCTCGCAGGTGGCATCGATAACTCCCGCAAACCCGACCGCCAGCTCTGGGAGGCGGCGAGCGAGACGCCAGGCACGGAGATGAGGCGGTGAGGTTGGCGGTGCCACGGCCCTCAACATTCCCCTGGCCATCTCCACCCGGGTGCCAAACCGGAAGGGAGTGCCATAGGTCGTCAGCGAGTCGTCCTCGGCAAATACGTCCCAGCCCACCTCGGCTGGAGCATTGCAACCGACGTAGAACAGGAGGCTGAGGAAGTATGCCTGTGACGCGGTCTCTCGGTCTACGTCGAGACGGTCACACAGACGGGAGGCGATCACGCAGCTTCGTAGACCCTGCTCCAGTGGAAAGCCCATGGCCAGGTCGGTCGCCATCGAGATCGCGGCGATGATCTCTGCGGTTCGAACCCCATTCGAATTCGAGATGGCGGTATCCGCCATCCCACGACCCTACGTGGAAACTGCAGCCAGAAACCCGGTGGACGTTCAACCGGGCGGGATGTTCTTGTTGTGGTGGAAGACGTTGTCAGCGTCGTATTTGGTCTTGACCTCCGCGAGACGCCGGTAGATGCGGTCGCCGTAGGCCTCCCGAACACGGCTGCGGTCATCGTCCGAATCAAGGAAGTTGACGTAGACGCCGGGACCGCGGTGGGGTTGAAGGGCGTCGAGGAACCCTCGCGCCCACGCGGTCTCGGCCGCGGCGAGCTCTGCGGACTCGTCGGGCAACCACACGCCCTCGATGACGATGTTGTGGGCCACGTCACGACCGGCGAAGGCGGTGGCGTCGGCTGGGATCCGGGCAACGGCTCCGCCCATATGGAACATCACCGCGTACGACCTATGCGATCTGGGGGTGTAGGCGTGATCAGCGATGACGGCAATGGCCTCGTCAGTAAGGCCGGCGAGGTTGGTTGACTTCCAGTAGTAATGCCAACCGTGGGGAACGGTCTCGTCAATGGCGGTCTGGTGGGCCAGATACGGCGTCGGTCCGATCAGGTCGATCAATGGCGTCCCGAACCGGCGAAGCTCAAGCACAGCCCGCTCGCCGTCTTCGAGGGGACCGGCGAAGCAAGAGGCGACCGCGATGGCCGGCTGAAAATGCAGGTCCTGGGGGACGCCAGGGAATGGGGGGACGGTGCCGAGTCTGACGACGGTGCCAAGCTCGTCGGGCGCTTCGGCGACGAAGTCCCGGTAGAAGCGCAGCACGTCGATGGTGTCGTCGGCCGCCCAGAAAACGGGTCCTGCCATCACGGTCGGTCCGACGGGGTGGAGAGCGAACTGGAAAGAAGCGACGACGCCAAAGTTGCCGCCACCCCCTCGTAGCGCCCAGAACAGATCGGGGTGTTCCTCGGTGGACGCCCGGACGATGCCCCCCTCAGCGGTGACTACCTCGGCGCCCAGGAGGTTGTCGACGGTGAGCCCGTGCTTACGCATGAGCCAACCGATACCACCACCGAGGGCGAGCCCGGCGACTCCGGTGTGGCTCACGATGCCCCCGGTAGTCGCCAGACCGTGGACCTGTGTCTCATGGTCGACGTCGCCCCAGAGCGCACCACCCTGGACCCAGGCGGTGCTGCCCACGGGATCGACCCATACGGCTCGCATTGCCGAGAGGTCGATGACGATCCCGTCGTCACACACCGCGGTCCCTCCCACGTTGTGGCCTCCACCCCGCACCGCGATCTCCAAGTCGTGTGCGCGGGCGAAGCGAACGGCCGCAGCCACGTCGCCACTTCCGCTGCATCGGGCTACAAGCCGTGGGTGCCGGTCGACTACGCCATTCCAGACCGCTCGGACGTTGTCGTAGTCGGTGTCATCAGAGTTGATCAGTTGGCCCCGGAACCCATCGATCTCTATCACGGCTGTCGTCATCGGTGCTCCTGGCTCGATTGCCTCATCACACAACCGTGGACCGCGCCTGAGAAGTCAAGAATCTGGACTTCACAGCCGAGGTCAGGAGCGCGACACTCGCGTCGTGCGGACCTACGGCCAGTACTGCCCCATCGCACGTGGTGCCGAAATCTTTGCTGAGCGCTGGACGCCACTGATCATCCGCAATCTCTACCTGGGCTGCACGAGCTTCGGTGAGATCCTGGAGGGCGCGCCCGGGCTCTCCCGGACGCTGCTCTCGCAAAGGCTGAAGCAGCTCGAGCGGCTCGCCATCGTCGAATCAGCACCGAAGCCCGACGGGCATGGGCGCCGGTACGAGCTGACCCCGGCCGGTCACGACCTATTCAGGGTCTGCGGGTCACTCGGCGAGTGGGGTGCCCGCTGGCTCCAGATCGCCCCCGAGCACCTGGATCCCTTCGTGGCTCTCTGGTCGATGTGCAACGCGCTCCGCCGAGATCGTCTCCCGGATCGACGCCTCGTGATCCGCTTCGACTTCACCGGTGGCCAACGCCATGAGCGATTCTGGCTGCTGATCGAGCACGGAGACACCGAGATCTGCAAGACATACCCTGGTCTCGACGAGGACCTTTACATCACGGCGGAAGCCGAAGCCTTCGTCAAATGGCACGCCGGCCAGCTCAGCTGGGCCGAAGCCACCCGCAACCAACGCATCCAAGTCCACGGTCCGTCAGCGCTGGCACGGGCCTTCCCCACCTGGAACTCCCGCAGCCTCTTCGCCCACATCAAGCCGGTCTCCCGGGCGGCGGCGAGCTCGGCAACCTGACATGACGCCAAAGGTCTTCGCCGGTGTGCTCCTCATCGCGCTTCCGATCAGCTACAACGTCCTCTTCACGCTGCTTGCTCGTTCGTTCGAATATCCGGACATCCTCCGTCGACCGACCGACGAAATCCTCACCCGATTCGCAGCCGGGGGGAACCGGCTGATTCTTACCTGGTGGGCCTTTGCGATGACCGCCGTCCTTCTGGCGCCCACCGTCGTCCTCGTCTCGGCGACGTTCGCGGATGCCAATGCGACGGTTCTGACACTGGCGACGGCGATGGGCGTACTTGCATCCCTGGTCCAGTTCCTCGGGCTGATCCGCTGGCCGTTCGCCGTCCCCCATCTTGCCCGGACGATGGCTGACCCGAACAGCACCTCAGCTACGAAAGATGCCGTCGATGTCGTGTTCCAAGCCCTCAACCGTTATCTCGGTGTCGCCGTTGGTGAGCATCTCGGCTACTTGTTCACCGGGTTTTGGACCGGGCTGATCGGCCTCGCCATCGTGCAGTCAGACGTGATGGCTCCTGCCTTCGGAGTGATGGGTATCGTGCTCGCCCCGCTGTTTGTGATCTGCTCCGTCGAGTTCGTCGGATCCTTCGAGGCACGCGGCTGGAGGATCGCCGCCACCCTCGTGCCGATCACCTACATCGGCTGGTCGCTGTGGCTGCTAGCAGTCGGAATCGGCCTTCTAACCAGTTAGCGACAGTCTCCCTCGGAGGACTTGGTCCTACTCCGTAGAGCTGTCCACCCCATGAGACCAGGAACAGCACGAGCAAGGTGAGGCTGAGAGGATGGTCGTGAAACCAGTTGCCGCTGGGTTTTGACAGCGGACCGTCCGCCACGGTCTTAGAGCATGTCGTCTCGGGACTGCTCCGCCCTCGAGGCGCCGATGGCGGTTACGACCTTCTTTTCTTCTTCCGGTGGCGGAAGCACCGCGGGCATCCCGAGCGATTCGATCCAGAGCTCACGGGTCCAACCCATCGTGTGGTAGAGGTGCATGTCTTCTTGTTCGCCGACTTCTTCATACGCCTCGGTTAGAGCCGTCTTCTGATCGCCTGTCGCCTTCTCGGCGATCCTGCCGATCAGTTCCCAGTTGGCATGGTCCTTGGTCTCGGCGTCGACCACACATTCGGCCGCGACCAGTTCAGCTGCGACCGGGTCGCCCGCCTGCTTGGCCATCTCCATGGCTTTGATCAGCGACTCACCCTTGTGGCGCACGACTTGCCGGCCCAGAGTCTCGGTCGAAATGTCGAGACCCAACTGCTCGAAGACTCGCTCGACGACCTGGACATGGGTCTTGGTCTCCGCGCCATACTTCTCCCACTCCTTGCGCAGGTCCTCATTGACTGCGCAGCTGATCGCCATCTCGTAGACCTTGACTCCGCCAAGCTCTGTCTCCAGCGCCTGGTACAGCAACTCCTCTACTTGGGCATCCTTCATCACGGTCCTCCTCTTGGGGTTTGGGGTGACCATCAGTACCCGCACCCGATCACCGGCAAACGGAATATCCCGTTTGACGGATCCTCAAACGCTGGTTGGCGCGGTGGTGCTCGACGAGTCGATCCAACGCCATGGTCGTTTGCCGCGCCACGTCGTCGGGTAACGCCGTCGACATGGACGGCGACGAGCGAAAAGGGGTGATGCGGCGACTAGGCCGACTCCTCATCACCGCGGGCAAGGACTGGCTCGACGATAAGGCTCCGAGGCTGGCCGCGGCTCTGTCGTATTACACAGTCTTTTCGCTGCCTCCCCTTCTCGTCTTGCTGGTCGGGATTGGGGGATTGGTTCTTGGCACCGATGTGGTGCAGGAGCGGTTGATGGATCAGATCGGCCAGTTGGTCGGCGACGACTCTGCCTTGATGTTGGACCAGGCGATCGGCGAAGCGCAGAACACCGGTACCGGGGCGGCGGTGCTGTATCGGTGTCGGCGCATTGTTGCTCGGGGCGACCGGAGTCTTCGGACAACTCCAGGACGCGCTCAACACGATCTGGGAGGCCAGTCGCGAAAAGGCCGGCGGGGTATGGGGCCTGATCCGCACCCGTCTTCTCTCTCTTGCCGCAGTATTCGGCACCGCCTTCTTGTTGCTGGTCTCGCTCGCTGTGAGCGCCGTCATCGGAGGCATCATTGACACCGCGGGCCAAGTCGACGCGTTGGAGCCTTTCCTCATAGTCATGGACCTGATTACTTCGGCAGGTGTTATCACCGTGCTCTTCGCCCTCATGTTCAAGTTTCTCCCCGATGTCGAGATCGCCTGGCGTGACGTTTGGTTCGGAGCGGCCATCACTGCCGTCTTGTTCGTCCTCGGGAAGTTTGGAATCGGCCTCTACCTCTCGATGAGCGACGTTGGCTCCGCCTACGGTGCTGCAGGATCCCTGATAATCATCCTCGCCTGGATCTACTACTCAGCCTTGATCCTCTTTTTCGGCGCAGAATTGACCCAGGCATGGGCGACAGAACAAGGTCGCTCCCCTCGATCCCAGCGAGAGACTCCGACTCGGCAGCCGGATTACCAACACTGAACTCGCTGCCCCGGCGTGGTCCATCACAGATCGCGGCCGGACCACCCCGGCCGCCCCGTCGACCAAGTAGGCGAGGACGAAGCCGAACCCTCGTCCTATTCCGCGGGACCGAGATCGACCAGAAAGTCCGTCAATCTCTCCGTATCCGCTGGGGTCCAGCCTTCGGGGCGTGTCACCGCGATCCATGCCTCTGCATTGGCCTGCTTGGTGTAGAGGTGGCCGTAGCCCTCGGGGATAGAACCAGCGGCGGGAAGATCCATCATCACCTGCCATCCAGTGATCAGCCGGGCGTACTGGAACTGCTCACTGATCTCCGATCCGCGCTGGCCATCGAGCAGCCAATCGGGCTGGTTGAGGAACAGCGACGGCGAGAAGAAGACCACGGGGTCGGAGGCGTGTTGCAGGTAGACGACCCTGGTGTCACCCCATTCGCCACCCGGTTGGTCCAGTGTGCTTTCCTCGTTGGTGAACCGAACCGTGCGCCCTCCTTGATAGAGAGGCGTCGACGGAGAGGTGCCCGGATCTCGATTGGCCACGAGCTCATTCCACAACTCATTTACAAATGGCGGACCGACCATCAGGGCTCCGTCGATTGGCTCGTTGACAATGTTGATCGAAGTCAGAATCGATTCGACCCCGTACGCGCCGAGCGACAGACCGTAGAGGTAGATCTCCGGCCTTTCATCCTCTGGAATCGTCGACAGGTAGGCGTGGATGGTCGCGAACACCTCCTGTGACGTCTCCTTTACCTCATCCTGATCGGCGAGGAGTGAGATCCAACTCGGCAGATAGGAGTATTGGGCCCCGGCCACGGCGACGTCTCCGTTGTGGACATACTCCAACGCTGTCATGGCGTTCGGTTCGAGAAAGCCGGTCCCGGTGGTGCTGGCGACGACCAGGACCTCCCGATCGAAAGCGCCGGTCCGGATCAGCTCGTCGAGGACCAGCTGAGCCCGCGCTTCAGGTGTATTAGCCGACTTGAGGCCGACGTAGACGCGAATCGGCTCCATCGCACCGTCACCGTGGAACGCGTTCAGCTCGTCGACTGAGGGTCCGGTAGCCACGAAAGTACGGCCCTTTTCGCCGAGCGTCTCCCAATCGACGAGCGACGACGGACTTCCCGATCTGAGCTCAGATGCGGGCTGGGTGATCCCTTCGGCAGTGGATGCGTCGCGGGGCGCGAAAACCTGATTGGCCACGGCAAAGAACGTGTTGACGAGGACGCCGCTCCATCCCCCCCAGATGGTGAGTAGGAGACCGATTCCACTGAGCAACACTGCGAGACGTCGGGGGAAGAGCTTGTCGAGCCATCGGATGAGCAGCAGAAAGAGCCTCCACAGGGATCTGGTGATGATCAAGATCAGGGCCGCAACGACGAAGGCGACCGGGATGAGCGTTAGCCAGAACACGGGCGAGATCGGATCCATCCCGAACGTGTCGCGCACATCGTTTTGCCAGCCGACGAAGCGCCAGATCCCCGTCAGCAGAAGGAATGTGACGAGGCCGATGGAGAGCCAGCGGAGCGCGGTCCACCAGATGCCGCGAGGTTTCGGCATGCCTAGGAAATTCCAGACCCACTGCCACCCGGCTCCCAACCCGTAGCCAACCATGAACGAGATGCCCGACACGATTCCCTGCGTGACCGCGAGTTTCGGCAAGAGTGATGGGAGTAGCGATGACGCGAACAGCACGACACCGGTGAGCACCCCTGGCCTCGAGACCGGCCTCGAAAACACTTTCGTCAGCCGGGTCTGGTCCATCAACGCCAATGACGACACACCACGAACATACGCCGCCGGCCGTGAGCCTCATGTCCGCACGCCGCCGACGGCGACCCCCTCCGATCAGCCTCGGAGTTGCCGGGAAGCCAGTCTCGGCCAGGTCCTTGCGTAGTGAAAGATGGCCGCGAGCAATGCGACTTCGATGACGCTGCCGAGAATGTAGTAGCTCCACTCCCCGATCATCCCGGCGATGATCGTGAACGCATAGATGATGCTCAGCACGATGTTGGCGATTCGGTTGACCTTGGGTCGCAAGACGAGGGCACCAAACACCATCAGGCTGGGCACCACGATATAGAGCGTGGTCGCAACGAGGAACGTTTGGTTGACCGTGAACCCGCCCACCACCCCGGCCTCGACGTCGGCGCGGAAGTCGGACCGGAAGAACCCGAAGATGTCGACATAGGCAAAGACGAACAGCATCGCTGTCCAGAGGGCGGAGATCTTCACTCGCACGTTCACTTCGAACGGCTCAAACTCCAAATGGGGCGTATCTATCTTTGCTCTGGTGGACATCGGGTCTCCATGCTTGGCTTACTAAGTAATCCTACGTTTACTTAGTAAGCTAGTCAAATGATGGTCGGCAAAGCGCCTACCCCCCGCCCACCGCTGACCCGACAACGGGTCTTACAGGCCGCGGTTGCCCTCGCCGATCGGGACGGGCTGGGCGCCCTGACCATGCGTCGCTTGGGCACCGAGCTCGGCGTAGAGGCGATGTCTCTCTACAAGCACGTCAGCAACAAGGAGGAGATCCTCGACGGCATCGTCGAGCTCGTCGTCAGCGAGATAGAGGTGCCACTCGACGGTTCCGATTGGAGAGAGGCGATGCGGCGGCGGGCGGCTTCGGCCCGCGAAGTGCTGAGCCGCCACTCGTGGGCGATCGGATTGCTGGAAGCGCGACCCTTGCAAGGGCCCACCGCGCTGCGCTACCTGGACGCGATCCTCGGATCCCTGCGAGCGGCAGGATTCTCGATCGAGAACGCCGTCCACGCCTTCTGGTTGCTCGACAGCTTCGTCTATGGACATGTGATCCAGGAGACCAGTACGCCGATCAGCACGTCGGAGGAGCTGGCCGAGTCGACAGAATCCGCTCTCGAGGAGATCCCCACCGACGAGTACCCGCACCTCGTCGAGATCGGAGAAGAGGCACTGAGGTCCGGATACAGCTTCGACGGCGAGTTCGAATTCGGTCTCGATCTCATCCTCGACGCACTGGACCGGACCGCGGGCGCGAGACGTATCGTCGGCTAGTTTCCGACAATCGCTGGGGAAACGGTGTTTCGCAAAGTCATGCTCGCCATTGCGGTTGCCGTCCTCATGGTCGGAATCGCCGGTACCGCCTCGGCTCGAGAAGGCTCGATCGGCATTGTCGACACTTCGACCGGCGAGTGGTTTCTATGACTTCGGTCGTGCCAGTCAGAGATGGGGCATCACCACCGGCGTGCCGAGTGGCTGGGTAGTGGCGCAGAAAAATGGCTTTGCCGGAGGGGTCGCCAACTCGGTTGGTTTCGCCCGACACCCTGATGGCGCCGGGGGCTACGCGATCGCGGTTCTCACCAGCGGATGGGTCGTCCTGGACTGCGGGAGTGCCGACAGTGAATGAGATCTCCGGTTGGGTGGCAGACGCCCTGGCGTCTTGACCCGGAATCGGCATCTGGCGCCAGCCGATAGCCTCCGAGGGGCCATGACGCCGGACGACAACCTCGTGCTCACCGGGTTCATGGGTACCGGCAAGACGACGGTTGGGCGGCTGGTGGCGCAGAAGCTCGATCGTGAATTCGTCGACACCGATCTCGTCATCGAGCAAGGCCACGGTCCGATCCACGAGATCTTCGAACGCCAGGGTGAGTCTGTGTTCCGTGATATCGAGCGGGCCCTGGCGCGCGAGCTCGGCGAGCGAAAGGGCCTGGTGATCGCAACGGGTGGCCGGATGCTCCTCGATCAAGAGAATCTCGTGGCCCTCAGCCAGAACGGTCGAATCTTCTGTCTGGTGGCCACACCTGAGGAGATCTACGAACGGGTGGTGGGTGATCGAGACGTGGTCGAGCGACCACTGCTCGATGTGGCGGATCCCAAACAGCGGATCAAAGAGCTACTCGCTGAACGTGGCCCCGACTACGAGCGCTTTCCCCAACTGGTCACCGATGGGAGAGATCCGGATTCATTGGCGGACGAGCTGGTCCGTCTCTGGTCGGAAACGCCACGTACGGAATAGCCTGCCCGATCATCGGCGACGTAGCCGCCCATTTCGGCCTGAGGAAAGGGTCGAGGGCCCGGGCCGTAGCCCGGGCCCTCATGCAGACCATCGATCTCAGCTGGTGACGAGGACCTTTAAGGCCCCGGTCTCTCCAGCCCGGCTGAACACGTCGTACGCCTCCTCGAACTGACCCATCTCGAAGGTGTGGGTGACCAACTGTGATGGGTTGATCGATCCGCCCTGGATCAGACGAATCAGAGTCGGGGTGGAGTAGGTGTCCACCAGGCCAGTGGTGATCGTCACGTTCTTGATCCACAACTCCTCGAGATGCAGCGTGGCGGGCTCCCCGTGGACCCCGATGTTGGCCACCCGGCCCCCGGGCCGGACCAATGACGCCGCCAGCTCGAAGGTGGCCGGCACGCCAACCGCCTCGATAGCGACATCGGCTCCCAGGCCGTCGGTCATCTCGGCGATGATCGCTTTGACGTCCTGATTGCCGTTGTTGATAGTGAGGTCGGCACCGAATTGCTTGGCAGCATCGAGTCTGCTCTCGGCCAGATCGATCGCCACGATGTGACTCGGGCTGTAGAGCTTGGCGCCGAGAATGGCGGCCAGGCCGATCGGGCCGGCACCGACGATCGCCACAACGTCACCCGGCTCCACCTTGCCGTTGAGCACACCGACTTCATAGCCAGTGGGCAGGATGTCGGCGAGCATCAACAGCTGCTCGTCGGCCACCCCAGACGGCACCCGATAGGTCGAGGTGTCGGCGAAGGGCACCCGCACGTACTCGGCTTGGGTGCCGTCGATCCGATGCCCGAGGATCCAGCCCCCGCCACCGATGCACTGCCCGTAGCTTGCCTCACGGCAGAAGCGACATGACCCGCACGCGGTGATGCACGAGATCAAGACCCGATCACCGGCTTTCAGTGTCTTCACACCCGGCCCCACCTCCTCGATGGTGCCGACCGCTTCGTGGCCGAGGATCCGACCCTCGTCGACGGTGGGGACGTCCCCCTTGAGGATGTGGAGATCGGTGCCGCAGATGGTGACTGCGTCGACCTTCACGATGGCATCGGTGTCATCGAGGATCCTTGGCTTGGGCACCTCGTCCCAGGACTTCTTGGTTGGCCCGTGATAGACCATGGCTCGCATAGAAACTCCTTTCTGAGCCTCGTGATCCAACGTATGCCGGGACCGCGACCTCGGCTAGGGCACAACGTCACCTTCGACGGGTCGGGGGTCGACCAGCCCCATCGCCGGCTCGCCATACTGGCGATCGCATTAGGTTGGAGCCTCAACGAGCGCCCATGACAGAGTTCCACTACGAGCCACTCAGCTATCTCGATGCGTCTTTTCTCGCGCTCGAGACCAAGACCAGCCACATGCACGTGGCCGGAGTGGCGCTGCTCGACGCAGCCCCGCTGAAGGGCGAGGACGGCGGGATCGATATCGCCCGGATTCGCTCCCATGTCGAGTCGAAGCTCCGCTACATACCCCGGTACCGGCAACGTCTGGACTGGGTGCCGATCGACCGGCGACCGGTGTGGGTCGACGATGACCACTTCTCAATCGACTACCACCTCAGACACAGCTCACTACCCCGGCCCGGGACCGAAGCTCAGTTGAAACAACTGGCGGGGCGGATCGTGTCCACCCCACTGGATCGGAGCAAGCCGCTCTGGGAGCTGTGGGTGATCGAGGGGATCGACGATGACCGGTTCGCAATCATCGCCAAGATCCATCACTGCATGATCGACGGCATCTCCGGCGTGGACCTGACCACGATCCTGTTCAACGTCGTCCCCACCATCAGAGGTCGAGGAAAAGGAGACCTGGGTGCCCCGACAGGCGCCTACTCCGACCCAGCTTCTGGTCGCTGAGGCAGCCCGTGTCACCGGCCGGCTTGTCGACCGGCTCTCCCATCTGTCCGAGTCGGTGCGAGACGGGGTCAGCCTCACGGATCGCACAATCGACAAATCGACCGCAGCAATCTCGTCGCTCCGATCGGGTTGGCTTCGTGCGGCGGACCGGACCCCGCTCAACCCCGACATCGGCCCCAACCGGAGATTCGATTGGACCGAGACGCCCCTGGCGGCGATCAAGGAGATCAAGAACAAGTTCGGCGGTTCGGTGAACGATGTAGTGCTCGCCATAACCGCCGGGGCGGTGCGACGGTTCCTGCTCGACGAGCGCGACTACGACGTGAGCGGAGCCGAGTTCAGGGTGATGAATCCCGTCTCGACCCGAAGCGCAGACCAACGCGGCGCCCTCGGGAACCAGGTCGCGATGTGGCTTCTCGATCTCCCCATCCAGGAGCCCGACCCGCGCCGCCGCTTCGAAAAGGTCAAGGAGGCCACCACAAACCTGAAGAAGACCAACCAGGCACTGGGGGCAGCGACGCTGGTCGAGATCAGCTCCGGGACCCCGATCACACTGCTCTCACTGGCGAATCGGGTCGTAGGCCAGAGGATTCGGCCGTTCAACATGACGGTGACGAACATCCCGGGCCCACAATTCCCGATGTACCTGCTCGAATCGGAGATGCTGGCCAACTACCCGATGGTGCCTCTCTGGTCGCAACACGGGATCGGGATTGCGCTCTTCTCCTACAACGGACGCCTTCTCTGGGGGATACATGCCGATTACGACACCCTCCCCGACTCGGATCGGTTCCTCGTTGCCATCCAGGACTCGCTCCGGGAGCTGCAAGACCTCCCGGCTTGAGCCCGCTCGACCTCGCCGACGGGCTCCGCATGATGCAGCAGGCCGGCGAGGGCGGCTACTTCGGGCACGAAGCCCATCTCCGTTTCGCCTGGGCGGTGCTCGACGAGGCCGAAGGCAGCGAGGATGCGGAGAGACTCGCCTGCCTCACCATCCGGCATGCCGCCGACATCGGGGGCAACCCGGCGAAGTACCACGCCACGGTGACCATCTTCTGGATCCGCCTCCTCGATCATTTGCGCCGGTCACATCCGGACGTAACGTCGGTGGGGCAGATGCTGGACGTCTATCCGCCCCTCGGAGACTCTGCCCTCCCCGAGAGGCATTGGTCGAACCTCGACAGCGAGGAATCGAGGACGTCCTGGGTTGAACCGGATCTGATCCCGCTTCCGTGACCCTGCTTGCCGCGCTGGCCGGCGCAGTGGCCATCTCCTTTTCGGCCATTTTCTATGCCCTCGCCGATGTGTCGCCGAGCACCGGGGGCTTCTACCGGACCTTCTATGCCCTGCCGGTCCTGTTCCTCCTCTGGTGGATCAGACGGGACGAGGATCGGCGTACCGGCAACAAGCGTTGGATCGCGGTCGCAGCCGGGTTGTTTCTCGGTCTGGACATCCTGGTGTGGCACCTGTCGATCGAGTACATCGGCGCCGGTCTGTCGACGCTGCTCGCCAACTCGCAGGTGATCGTTGTCGCGGTGATCGCCTGGATGTTTCTGGATGAGAGACCCAGTCGCCAGGTGCTGATCGCGGTGCCGATCGTCCTCCTCGGCGTCAGTCTGGTCAGCGGGCTCGGCCGGGGAGACGCCTTCGGCTCGAATCCCCTCCTCGGAACTCTCCTCGCTCTGGCGTCCGCCTTGTTCTATGCCGGATTCATCCTCGGTTTCCGGATATCCAACGACATTCAGGCACCCTCTGCCGGGCCCCTGCTCGAGTCCACTGCCGGGGCGGCCCTGGCCATCCTCGTGGCGGGCACCATCAGTGGTGGCATCGAATACACCCCGACCTGGCCGGCACACGGCTGGCTGCTCACCCTCGCCCTCACCTCGCAGGTGGCCGGGTGGCTGCTCATCGGTTATGCGCTGCCCCGGTTGCCCGCGGTCGAGACCGCCACCATCATCCTGCTCCAACCGGTCCTGACGATGATCTGGGCTGTGCTCATCTTCTCCGAGCAACCCTCTCCGATCCAGTGGGTGGGCGCCGCCCTCGTCCTATGCGGCGTTGGCTTCGTGGCTGTCTCCCGAGCCCGCCGCGCTCCGGTAATTGCGCCGGCCCAACCCTGAACCTCAGGTATCACCCGCCGAGGACGATGACCACCAGGCGGCCGGTGGGGCCTTCGACGACCGAGATGCCAGTGCGGTCGTAGGCGGATATTGCGAACTGGGACAGGCCGGTAGGCGAGGCAAGCATTGCGTCGACAGCGGCCGGGGCGCTGCTGGCCAGGGCCAGGTTCTCCCCTACGACGGCAAGGCGGATCCCGGCGGCGGCGACGTCGGTGGCGACGCTGCCCCCTGGCGGGTAGTCGCGGGAGAGGCGCCCGCTGGTGTACATCCCGAGCGCCCTCGACTCAGCCACGCCATCGAGCCCGGCACTGCGGCCGAGGGCCGATAACCCGAGGTTGGTTCGATGCTCGTTCACCTGACCCAGCACCCCACTGGTCTCCTCCCGCACCTGGCGGACCTCGTCCGGAGCCGCAGGCGGGATAGCCAACGCCTCGTTGCCCTCGGGGACGACCCGGCTCGAGCCGAAGATGTCCTGAATCGCAGCAAGCGAGGCGAGGACCCCGCCCGGAGCCAGCTGCTCGAAGACCTGCTGGGGAACCGCGTCCGGGCCTGCGATTGTCTGCGCCACCGTGGATTCGTCGAAACGGGCGTCCCAGCCACCGGGGAGGACCCGGGCCAGGTTGACCACGACCAGGATGATGGCGATCCCCCAGAGCGAAGCCACTGCGGCGCCACCGAGACGGTTGATCAGGTTCAAGCCGGGCAGTGACATCACCCGCGACAGGAAATGGGCGGCAATGCTCATCGCCACCCCGAAGAGGATGAACAGGACGATGCCGGCGCCGATCGTCGCCACTTCGGGGGCGATCGAAAACCGCTCGGTGAGGAACTCACCCAGCGGCCCACTCAGACGCAGGGCAACCCAGAGCCCCACTACGAGGGCAACAAGGTCGAGCGTCTCCCTGACGAATCCCCGAACCCAGCCCCGAACCAGCAGCCCGGCCAAGAACAGACCGAGGACGAAGTCGATCACGGGGGTAGTAGGTAACAGGTATCAGATGGCAGGAAGCGGCTTTCCGCTCCCGGATGTCAGACCCGGATGGTGAGCACCGGGCACGGGGCGCTCATCAGGATGTCGTGAGCATTGGATCCGAGGAGGAACTTGCCGGCGGAAGTCCGGTGGCGGAGGCCGATGACGATCAGCTCGCCTCCCATGTCCTTGGCCGCCTGGACGATGTCCTCCGCCGGCTCGTTGCCCCGAACGAAGTTGTGAATGGAGAAGGTGATGCCTTCCTTGGCCAGCTCCTCCTCGATGATCTCGAGGTCCCGGTCGCTGGCGACCACATCCTCGTCGTCGTCGACACCGGCACCACGAAGCGAGTGCACCACTACGAGATCGGTGTTGCGGAGCTTGGCCTCGGTGATGCCCAGCTCCAAGGCTGCCTGCCCCCGCTCGGAGGACATGTATCCGACCACGACGCTCATGCGATGCCCTTTCGCTCCTTGCTGGGCGGGAAGTTAGCTCCCCGACAGCTCGATGCGCATCCTCTTGTTGGCCTTTCCTTTCGACTCCGTCTTCACCACCCGCACCTCACCGACCTCCAGGGTGGAGGCCACGTGAGTGCCCCCGTCCGCCTGCCGGTCGAGCCCGACGATGTCGATGACCCGGACCTCCTCGACCCACTCCGGGATCAGATTCACCTTGGTTCGGATCAGATCCGGGTCCTTCAGCGCCTCCTGACGCGCCATCCACACGACCTCGGTCGGATAGCCCTTGGTCAGCTCGTCGTTGAGCCGCCGTTCGACGGCGTGGCCGAACTCGACCGATATCCCATCGAGCTCGAAATCCATCCGCGCCACGCCCGGCTCCATGTTGCCCCCGGTGACCTTGGCCCCGAAATCTCGGAAGATGACTCCCGACAAGGCGTGAAGTGCCGTATGGGTCCTCATCGTTCGATAGCGGCGCTCCCAATCGATGACACCGTGGACGCCAGTCCCCGGGTCGGGCAGGGCCACCCCCTCAGCAACGACGTGGAAAGGCATGCCATCACGGCGAACGGTGTCGAGCACCTCGACTTCGCCACCGTCCCACTTGATCACACCGATGTCGCCGGGTTGGCCCCCACCGCGGGCGTAGAACACGGTGCGATCGAGGAACAGGCCGTCGTTGGATATCTGATGGACGGATCCCTCCGCCTCGACGAGATAGGCGTCGTTCGACGCCAGCTCCTCGATCTGTCCTGACCCGGCCATGGCCCGCAGACTACGCAGGCCGGGTGGATGCCTCGATCAGGAGGTCTCGCCGGCCTTGAGGCCGCCGGAGAGCCTCCACACCCTCGTTTCCCACAGGAACCTGGATCCCTTGGGAACGACGTGAGCGATGCCGTCGGCAATCAGGTTCTTCAGCGTCTCGCTATCAGCGATCAGCGATGGCAGCGGGATCCTCTTCTCGGCGAGAGCCGCCACTTTGCCATAGAGGCTACGCGCCGCCTCGAGGATGGCCGACTCGTCCTGAAGGCTGCCGGTGGGGAGGAATACCCGCCCGCCGGGTCGTAGACGCCGAACTGCTTCTCGCAGCATCCTGATCGGCAACTCACTTCCCCTTGGGCCGCCCCCGATGCCGTCGGGGAACCATCCGCTCACCTCGGCCAGGGAATCGGGGACGCCGGAGACGTCGCCAATGATGACATCGGCTTCGACACCCTCTGCGAGAGGATCGAACAGGTCACCGTGGTGAAATTCGATCCGGTCGGCCACGCCATGCGCCTCGGCGTTGGCCCGCCCAACTTCCTCGACCTCGGGGCTGCTGTCGATCGCCAACACGCGTGATGCCCCCAGTTTGGCGGCGATGATGGCCAGCACCCCGGTACCGGTCCCGACATCGATCACGACGTCGCCCTCACGCACATCCATGGCGTCAGCCATCAGCGTCGAGATCGTGGTTGGGGCAAAGGTGTGCTCTCCCAGAATGAGGTCGAGCGGCCCCAGCCGGCCCTTCCATTGAAAATATCCAGTTGCCATGCGGGATCCCGTCTGCTCGTTGCCATCAATCTACTCGCTTGCGGGCACTCAAAACTAGCGAGAGGTCGCTTCGTCGGGTATGAAGGGCGGGCCGTGCCCGGGTGCGATCAGCGTGGCCACCTCCAATACCCGTTCGCGATGGGTAGGAAGGCCCTCAGGATCGGTGCAAAGGGGTCGTGAAAGGGCGCCTCGCGGTACCACCAGAGGTAGCTGAAGGCGATTTTCTCCTTACCGTCACTGACCATCGTGGTGATGTCCTGAGCGGTGTGACCCGGCGTCTCCCACAACTCGACGCCTTCGGCCACCTCGAATCCCTCGGCCGGTCGGGATGTCCAGATGTCGTCCTTGTAGATCGCCCAGTGGTCGTGGACCGAGGCGTGGGGAAAGAGGGCGACGTTGATGGTGTGGTCGGGATGGTGGTGGGACAGGATCACGTCGGTCACCTCCTCGGGCGACCGGCCCAAACCGGCGATCGGATCGAGGATCAACGATGTCGAGGACACCATCCCGGGGTCGATGATGATCAGAGCCGAGCCGGCCTCGATCAGGGAAACGTCGATGCCACCCGGTCGCCTCCGTATCCCACATTCAGAAGGTGGAACTTGGGCACCGAGCGAGACTAGGAGGAGGGGTCCAGGGGAAGAACCCCGAGACCGGTGAAGGTCGAGCCGGACTGGATCTCGACGACGTCTCCGTTGACCGTGTCGACCACCCATATCCCCCTGGTCCCGGGATAGAGGACGAATCGGCCGTCTGAGCTCCACTCAATTTGGGGCAGACCGGGAGGGCCACCGGATTCGATCACTTCGGAATCGTCATCGACTGCCACGGCAATCACCTGATCATCGGTGAGAAGGGCCAGCTTCTGACCGTCGTCGGAGAACCGACCGGCCGTGAGATCACCGCTGAGCCCATCGCGCTCCAATCCCCGCACCCCCCCTCCGGCGCTGAGGAGAGTCAAACCCTGATCGGCCACGGCCAGCCAGCCCGAGCCGTTTGAGTCCAGGATGCGACCCGGATTGACGTCCTTTATCTCGCCCGACTCGGTGAGGAGGACGACAGTTCCAGCCTCCTCGTCCTGGATAGCGAACCCCCAGTCTCCCCAAGCCTCGATCTGACCGACGATCCCCGTCGCCCGTGTCACCAGAACCGGGTCGGTCCGGCCACGCACTACCCACAGGAGCAACTCTCCGTCGACGAAGGTGGTGTAGGCGAGGTGGTAGGGAATGGAGTCATGCCAGGCAAACCCGGTGGCCTCGGTTGCGAGGATCGCGGCATTCTCGGGGATGCCTGCATAGAGGACACCCACATCGACGTCGGGCACCGGGAGCATGGTGGCGATGCGACGAGCCGAGACATCGAACTCGACCGGGCCGGGCGGACGGGAGACTCCAACGGGGATGGTTCGCTCGATCGGCTCTCCACGAAGGGGCCAGATCAACAGCTCGAGGCTCTGACCGTCGCTACGGGTCACGGCAACCAGGCCATCAGGGAACCCCTCGATCGCATCGGCAATACCGCCGATGGCAGCATCGGGCTCATCGGCAACAACGGTGGTGACGGTTGATGGATCCTGCTCAGAGCTGCCGGCCCGGAGAACCAGGACCGTCAGACCTGCCCCGAGAACCAGGCCAACGACCAGCCAACCCCAGCCCGGGTGGGAACCCTCGGCGCTCGGCGCGTCCCGATCGTCCTCGACCACTTTGGGCGCCGACACCATGTCGTAACGGTACGCCTGAAAGGAGAGTGTGAGGGCCGTTCCCGAGTGACTCAGCCCGAATTTGAGTCTAGAGTTTCGGCGCGGCGTGGCTCCCTGTCTCGCCGCGCATTCCACATGGAGGAAAGAAATATGAAAATGAAGAGAGGCCTAAGGCTTCTCGCGCTCGTGGGTGTCCTTTCCCTCGTAGTCGCCGCTTGTGGCGGCGGAGAGGGTGGAGACACCAGCACGACGGCCGGCGAGGCCGAAACGACTACCAGCGCCGCCGGTGAGGAGACCACAACCTCAGCGGCCGGTGAGTCGACGACGGCGCCGGCTGAAGGCCTGGGCACGATCGAGGTCGCGGCGGGTGACCCCATCAAGATCGCGTCGTTGCAGTCGATCAGCGGTGAGACGGCCAGCCTCGGCACCGACCAGGTGCGTGCGATCGAGATCGCCATCGCCGACAAGGCCGAGATCCTGGGCCATCCCATCGAGCTCGCCTTCAACGAGGACGACGGCTGCAGCTCGGAAGGCGGACAGACGGGTTCCACCCGGATCATCGCCGATCCGCAGGTGGTTGCCGTGATCGGCACCAGCTGCTCGGGCGCAGGCGTCCCGGCATCGAACGTCATCACCTCGGCGGGAAGGGTCCTGATCTCAGGGTCCAACACCTCGCCGGTGCTGACCTCGGACCTGGCAGGCAACGCGTCCCCGGAGTACCACGACGGGCTACTTCCGGACGGCGCACAACGACGCCATCCAGGGAGCCGCCGCCGCCAAGTTCGTGTTCGAGGAGCTCGGGCTGACCCAGGTTGCGACCATCAACGATGGTGACCCCTACACCCAGGGCCTCACCGGCGCCTTCGAAGCCCCCTTCGAGGAGCTCGGCGGGACGATCGTCCTGAGCACAGCTGTGACGCCCGACCAGACCGACATGCGCTCGGTGTTGACCGAAGTCGCAGCCGCAGGTGCGGAGCTGGTCTTCTTCCCGATCTTCCAGCCAGCAGGCGACTTCATCGCCGAGCAGGCCCTGGAAGTCGCCGGCCTGGAAGAGACGGTCCTGATGGGCGCCGATGGTCTGCTGTCGGACACCTACGTGGTGTTGCCGCAGACGGAGAACATGTACTTCTCCGGTCCGCAGACTCCGACCACGGATGCATATGCCGAGTTCGTCACCAAGTACACCGAGGCATATGGTGAGGCTCCGATCCAGTCGTTCCACGCCCACTCCTACGACGCGACCAACATGGTGTTCGCCGCCATCGAGGCCGCTTCGACGGATGACGGTGGGACGCTGACCATCGACCTGCAGGCGTTCCGGGATGCCTTGGGCGAAATGACCCACGAGGGTCTGACCGGCACGCTGAGCTGCGATGACTTCGGCGACTGCGCGTCCCCGAACATCGACATAGTCCAGAACACCGCCGATACCGCTGACATCGAAAGCGTTCGCGGCAACGTTCTCATCAGCTACTCGAGGGAGGACCTGGGTCTCTGACCTAGGGCTCGCCCTATCGCCCGGCGCCGTGTACCCACACGGCGCCGGGCCTCTAACAAACGGGGAGGCCGCCCGCTAGATGACAGAAGCCGCCACTGTCGAAGCCCGCCCGGCACGGCGCGCCTCACGGATCACCTTTGTAGGTGTCTTTCTCTGGGCTGCTCGGATCGCCATCCTGGCGATAATCCTCTACGGGTCGTATCTCAGCATCTCATCGGGACGGCTCAGCGCCTCACAGTGGCGTGACCTCTTCGTTTTCGGTATCTCCACCGGCTCGATGTATGCCCTGATCGCCCTGGGCTACACCATGGTCTATGGCGTGCTCCGCTTCATCAACTTCGCCCATGGCGAGGTCTTCATGGTGGGGGCGATGATGGCTTTCTACGTCGCCAACGCATTGGCCCTCACCCCACTCTGGACCTCGAGCCCCGCTGTCTCACTCCTGATCGTCCTGGTAGCGGCCATGTTCACCTCGACCGCAATCGCCGTGATCATCGAGCGGATCGCCTATCGGCCCCTGCGCGGGGCGCCACGCCTGATCCCCCTGATCACGTCGATCGGCGCCTCATTCACGATTCAGTACCTGGTCCGGGGCCTGGTTGGGCCCGCCACCAAGTCCTTTCCCCGGATGGAGCCGCTGCGGGGCACCTTCGAGTTCGGCGGATTCGTCATCCTCAAGACCCAGCTGATAGTGATCGTCGCCGCCCTGGTGATGATGGGAGGTCTCTACCTGTTCGTCGAGAAGACACGAACAGGCAAGTCGATGCGGGCCGTGTCCGAGGATCCGGAGACCGCCGCCCTCATGGGCATCAACGTCGATCGCACCATCGTCAATGTCTTCGCCATCGGCGGGGCCATGGCCGGTGTCGCCGGGGCGTTGTGGGGCCTGGTCTTCCCAAGCATCAACTTCTTCTCCGGGTTCCTTCCCGGGATCAAGGCCTTCACCTCGGCCGTCCTCGGCGGAATCGGCAACATCGTCGGTGCCATGCTCGGCGGCGTCAGTCTTGGGATCTTCGAGTCGGTGGGCCCCAGTCTGGTCCTCGCCGGCTATGAGATCCCCGCCTTCAGCCAGCTCAAGGATGTGGTGGCCTACGCTGCCCTGGTCCTGGTGCTCATCTTCCGACCAACCGGCATCCTCGGCGAGCGCCTCGCCCAGGAAAGGACCTAGCCGATGTCACAGGTCATGGATCCCACGGCACCGGTCGAAGTCGAACTGCGGCCCGCTCCTCCCCTCGAGATGCGAAGGGCAGTGAGGCTTGGGTTGGCGGGAGGTGCGGCCTTGGTGCTCGTCGCCGCCACCGGGATCGTGGCCACCTTCCAGCCCCGCATGGTGATCGACCCGATCGTGCCGCTGGGGATCTTGTTTCTCTACCTACTTGCTTTTGGCTTCGGCTGGATGGCAGGCCAGCCACCGGCGACCCTGGAAGGGTACGAACCGGCCACGGCAGGATCGCGAAACGTCCTAGCCGGCGCACTGGCCGGGCTCCTCGGGGGTCTGAGCCTGGGTTTGCTCTTGATCGTGATCACCGTCTTCGACTTGCGAGGCGTGTTCATCAACATGTCGCCGGAGCTGGCCGACATCCTCGGTTTCGGATTGCCGGTGGCTGCCGCAGTGCTCGTGATCGCAGTGGCCTCGACGGCTATGGGCGCCCTGGGAGGAGCGGTTCATCTCCTCAGCAAACGTGTTCGCCGGGCTCTGCTGGGCGCGCTCACCGCCGTGATCGTGTTCTCCCTTCTCACCGACCTGTTCGGTCAGCTCTTCGCCGGACTGAGTCTCGAGTCAGTCATCGATTTCCTCTACATCGGAAGGGGCGGCGCACTATCCATCATCGGGTCAGTGGTCATTTTCGGCGCCTTCATCGTCCTGTTCTGGTGGATGGAGGGCCGGGACAGCACGCTCCGGCAGCGGGTTCAGGCAATGCCGAAGGGCCAGCGAGCCAGATGGCAAATCGGGGCCGCCGCGATCATCCTGGTGGTCCTGTATTTCGTGCCCAGGCTCATGGGCCCATTCGTCAGCCAGATCCTGGTCACGGCGGGCATCTATCTCCTGATGGCCCTCGGCCTCAACATCGTCGTCGGATACGCCGGGTTGCTCGATCTGGGCTATGTGGCTTTCTTCGCCGTCGGCGCCTACACCACAGCGATTCTCACGTCGCCGCAATCACCTGCGTTCACCCCCGAGATCTCGGTGCTGGCCTCACTCCCCTTCGTGATGATTGCAGCGGCGGTGGCAGGGATCCTGGTCGCCACCCCGGTGATTCGAATGCGTGGCGACTATCTGGCCATCGTCACTCTGGGTTTTGGTGAGATCGCCCGGATCCTGCTCAACTCCGAATGGCTCGCCCCGTACTTCGGAGGTGCACAAGGCATCACCAACATCCCCGACCTCAAGATTGGCCCACTCACCTTCAGCACACCACAGGATTACTTCTACCCGGTCTTCTTGTTCGTGCTGCTCGCCGCATATGTGACGTTTGCCGTGCAGAACTCCCGCTGGGGGCGGGCCTGGATGGCGATGCGAGAGGACGAGTCGGTTGCCGAGGCGATGGGGGTCAACATCGTGACCGCCAAACTCTCTGCTTTCGTGGTCGGGGCCGTTTTGGCCAGCTTCGGCGGATCGCTCTTCGCAGCACAGATCGGTTCGGTGTTCCCCCACACCTTCGACATCGTGGTCTCGATCACCGTGCTTGTGATCATCATCGTGGGTGGCATGGGAAGCGTCCCAGGGGTGACGCTGGGCGCTCTGGTCCTCATCGTGCTCCCCAACCTGCTCCGGGAGTTCTCCGAATACCAGTTCCTCTTCTACGGAGTACTCCTGATCGTGATGATGCTGAAACGGCCGGAAGGATTCATCCCCAGCAAACGGCGCGCCCAGGAGTTGCACTCCGACGAGCTCTCCCAGGATGCCTGGCTCGAGATCTACGGGGAGAAGGGCCAACAAGAGCAGGTTGCGGAGGGAACAGCCTGATGCCGTTGCTTGAGATACAGGGTCTCAGCAAAGCCTTCGGTGGCCTCCGCGCCATAAACGGCCTCGACATCCACATCGAGGAGAACGAGGTGGTGAGCGTCATCGGGCCCAACGGGGCCGGGAAGACCACTTTCTTCAACCTCGTAACCGGGATGGAGACGCCGGACGATGGGTCGATCGTGTTCGACGGGCAGGACGTCGTCGGGCTCCGACCCAACCAGATCCTGCAGCTGGGCATGGCCCGCACATTTCAGAACGTCCGTCTCTTCCCCGCCATGACCGTGCTGGAGAACGTCATGGTCGGCCAACACTCCCGAACCAAGGCTGGCCTCTTCGGTGCCATCTTCAAGACACCGTCCCAGCGGAGGGAAGAGGCGGCCATCGAAGAAAGGGCCAAGGAAGTCCTTTCGTTCTTCGGCACCCGACTGGCCGGGTACCGCCACGACCAGCTCTCGATGGTCCTCTCCTACGCCAACCGCCGTCGACTCGAGATCGCCCGAGCCATGGCCACCAGCCCGCGGCTCCTGCTCCTCGATGAGCCGACGGCGGGCATGAACCCGCGCGAGACGATCGAGCTGACCGAGCTGATCGGACGTCTCCGCAGCGAGCGCGGGTACACGATCGTCCTGATCGAGCACGACATGCAGGTTGTGCGCAACGTCTCCGATCGGGTCATCGTCCTCGACCACGGGGTCAAGCTGACCGAAGGCACCTATGACGAGGTGTCCACCAATGAGAAGGTGATCGAGGCGTATCTCGGCCGACCGGCGGAGTTGGGCGCATGACCACGAACGGGCAGACACCGATCCTCTCGTTGAAGGGGGTCAACACCCATTACGGCCCCGCTCACATCCTCAAGGACGTCGACATCGACATCTACCCCGGCGAGATGGTCTGCCTCCTCGGCGGCAACGCGTCGGGGAAGACCACGACGTTGAAGACGATGCTCGGTTACCTCAAGCCCTCCTCCGGTGGGGTCTTCATGGATGGGGAGAACGTGAATGGGTGGAGCACGGCTCAGCGAGTCGGCCACGGTCTCACGATGGTCCCTGAGAACCGACGTCTGTTCAAGCGGATGACAGTCAGAGAGAACCTCGAGATCGGGGCGTATCTGCGCGAGGGCGCCGACCTCGACGCCGATTACGAGCGGGTGTTCGACCTGTTCCCCAGGGTCAAGGAGCGCCTCACTCAGAAGGCAGGCACCCTTTCGGGGGGCGAGCAGCAGATGGTGGCCATGGGAAGGGCGCTCATGGCGCAACCAAAAGTCCTCCTGATGGACGAGCCCTCGATGGGATTGGCTCCTGTGCTCGTGGCGCAGAACTTCGAGATCATCGAGCAGATCAACAAGGCAGGGGTCACGGTGTTCGTGGTCGAGCAGAACGCCAACATGGCGCTTTCCATCGCCGATCGCGGCTATGTGCTCCAGACCGGGAAGATCGTGCTCAACGACACCTCGGAGGCATTGCTGGCCAACCCCCAGATGAGGGCGGCCTATCTGGGCGACGTCTGATCCGACGGATCGAGAGTCGCCGGCTCCTCGTCAACGAGTGAAGGAAGCTCCTGGGTGTCGAACAAACGACTCTGATTGGGCTGACGGCGTCTGATCCCGGCGATCCGCTCGGGTGGCTCGGTGTACTCGATCATGTGCTTGCTCGCCTCGCCCCACGTCTCCCCAAGGACCCTGGTTCGCCAGAGATGGCCGACGATGATCCTGATCGCCGCAGTCATCGGCACCGCGACCAGGACACCGAGAAGACCCGCCACCGTGCCACCGATGATCAGGGCGAGCACGATGACAAGGGGGGACAAGATTGACCCGGGTTCGCTGGACAAGCGGAGTGATCACGTGATTGTCGAGCTGCTGGATCGCGATCATTATGAGCACCGCCCAAATCGCCTGGGTCGGGTCGCCGTTGAGCAAGGCGACGAGTGCGGCCAGCGCGCCCCCGACGACGGGGCCGAGGAAAGGGATCAGATTGAGGAACCCGGCGATGATCCCGATCAGGAGCCAGAAGGGGAGATCGATCAGCCACATGCCGAGGCTCGAGGCGAAACCGACGATGAATGCCACCAGCAGCTGGCCACGAACGAACGAACTGAGTGCCGTCCCCACCTCGCCCGAGACGAAAGCGAACTCCTCCCGGTGCTTGGGCGGAGTCATCTCGAGAGAGCTTGCTTTGAACCGCTCCAAGTCGACGAGGATGTAAGGCGCCAGAATTGGCGCGAGGCCGAGTACCGCGACAGCCTCGGCTACTCCCCGGATCACCAGACCAGCTCCGGCGCCGAAACCGAGCAGCAGATTCTGCACCGTCTCCTGATTGGCCGGGTCGTTGAGCCATGCCTCGATGGCCTCCTGGCTGAGCAGTTCGTCGACATCGAGCCCGAGGCTGGCTCCGACATCCCTGACCCAGTTGATGCCGGCCAGATAGAGATCGGGAAGTCTCTGGCCGAACTCGGCCGCCTGCTCTCTGATCGGAGGGAAAGACCAGGACTCCGACTGCGATGAACACGCCGATGAAGCCGAGCAGGGCCACAACCGCCGCTACCGGGCGGGGCAACTTCATCCGCTCCAGGGCGCGGACGAGTGGCTCGAGAAGGAAGACGATCCCGGCACCGAAGGCGATGGGAAGCCAGACGACGCGGATCGACCCGGCGACAAAGAGCAGGACATAGCCGAGTGCGAAGGCCCCCACCGCAGTCCAGACGATCAAAGCGGCGCGTCTCAGCCGTTCAGAGGGCACGGTTTGAGTGTAACTAGTGGGTCATGACGCTCGATGACAGTGAGGGTCGACCCCTCGCCCACCGAGATGACCCAGCCCGGGCCTCGACGTTGGGCTCTCGAACCCGTCGTTGCTCGCCAACCAGCCGTCGGGAACAGCCGCCTGGCCCACGACCCGGACCGGGATCCCGGTGGGGAGGCTGATCTCGAAGACCCCGGAGACCGTCACCACCACGTCTTCCGTGGATGCGCCCAATGACGCGAGGCCTTCGCCATCCAGCTGCAGGGACGAGAGACGGAGCCGGCTCAAATCGGCCTCGACTTCGCCCCCAAGGGAGAGACTCCACAGACGGAGCCTCATCGA
This sequence comes from uncultured Acidobacteriota bacterium, assembly GCA_963837055.1. Taxonomy (GTDB): domain Bacteria; phylum Actinomycetota; class Acidimicrobiia; order Spongiisociales; family ZC4RG35; genus JARDZU01. The sequence continues at coordinate 36,996 of CAWILU010000002.1, forward strand.
GATCGAGCTCCCATCCGACAAACGTGTACAGGCCAGGATCGGCTGCGGGCTCGAGGGCGACTGCGATGTTGGGGCCCTGCAGTTGTTCGACCGCCACCGGGGGGCCGATGTCTCCGCCACTTCGCACCGGCTCGACTGCATACAAGAAGCCCGTTTGGCCGGTGCTCACCTCGATCGGGCCTTCGATATGGGCGGACAGGGCACCGGTCGACACGGATCCGGCCTGGGGCCCGTTGAGACCGACGGAGGCCGATGGCATGACCGTCCAACCGCGGAGATGGCCGGCGGTGAAGACACCCACGACCACCACGGACAGAATCGCCACCAAACCAGAGAGACGGACCCTTCCCCACCGGCGGCCCCTGGCGAAGAAGCCGATGACCAGGAGGGCGAGCCACACTGGCCACCAGGCAAGGAGATCCACCAGCACCGACTTACTCAGGTACCCGAGCGCGATCGCACCGAGGACGACAACGAGGGCCAACACCGGGAACACCCACGCCTTGGGAACCCCGCGGCGTGAGCCACCGGCGCGATGGGTCATTCCGTGTAGCCGGTTCCCAGCACGAGCACCACATCTGCGCCCGTCTCCAGAGCGGGATCCGGGAGGGGCTCAACGAGGGCACCGGGCAGAAATCCCTGGAGGGCATTGGCCTCTGCCGCGAACCCTTCCCGGTACCAGACCCGAGAGGCATCTTGTGCGGGCTCAAGGTCATCGGCCTGCTGAGTCTGATATCCGCCATCTGCCAGCTGCTGGGTCAGCCGACCGGCGGCGCCGGCGAGGCCGATCGAGTTGAGGACCACGACCCGCACCTCCTGGGGCGGTCGCACCGGTACCGTGGTCGTAGCCGTGGCCGCCGAAGTAGTCGTCGAGCCTGGCGTGGTGGTCGTGGTCGTCGACCGATCGCTCGTGGCGACGGCGCTGGTCGAAGTCGAGGCAGAGAGTGTGGTCTCGGCAGCCATAGGGTCGTCGTTGCCGGCGAGCAAGAAGAGGATCAGGAAAACTGCGGCTCCGACCAGGACGATGCCGGCGACCATCATCGCCAGATCGCGATTAAAGGAGTCTGTTTCCTCGGAGGAGTGGCGACCACGACTCAAGACGCTGCCTCCTCTTCGCCGTGGTCGACCTCGATCACTGCCCTGACCCGGGCAACGGTCAGAGGATCGAACAGAGATGCGCCGGGCAGACCCACGATCCTTATCAGTCGTTGGTAATAGTCGGTGGCGGTGAGGCCCAGCACATGCTCGATCACCAGATCCTTCGGACCGGGTTGAAGCCACCAATTGCTCTCGAACTCGAGGATGGACCGATCCTCGTCACTCAACATGACAATGAGCGTATTTCTGGACCATGTGTTTGTTGAGGATTTGAGAGCCCGATCCCTTCTCGAGCGCAACCGGCGTGGATTGGTAGCCTCGATGTGATGGATGACAAACAGAAGATGCCCACTGTGATGAGGGACATCTGGAGACTGGTTCTGGCGGTCATCGGCGTTGTCGCGATCGTCCAGGAACTTCGCAAGCCGCCAGATGAGAGAACCTGGCACGGGAAAGTTGCCGACTTCGTGCCCTACGACTTCCGGGTTCCGAACGATCGATCGGGTGCGGCGCACCTACTGGAACCCGGAGGGTCCCATCCTCTCGGCGAAGGCCTTCGGCGTGGGCTGGGCGCCCAATTTCGGTGTCTTGGCGACATTGTTTGGGAAGCGGCCAAATGTGGAGCCAAGTCCTGCTGATTCGTAAGCATCACCGCCGAGTCTGGAGCCGGGTACCGGAATCGAACCGATGACCTGCTGTTTACAAGACAGCTGCTCTACCGACTGAGCTAACCCGGCGAGAGGTCAGATTGTAGGGAGGGCCCGCCGAAATCCCTGACCCGCATGATCTCGAAACAGGCCAATGCAGCCGACACCGAGGCGTTGAGGCTCTCGAAGCTCGCGGTCATGGGAATCGAGGCCAGCAGGTCACACCGCTTGGCGGTGAGGACGCTGAGCCCCGTCCCCTCGGCGCCCACTACCACCGCAACCGGCTCGGTGAGCAGCTCCAAGCCGAATAACGATTTCGGGGATCCCGCTTCGAGCCCAACGATCCACATACCCCGATCCTTGAGCCGGCTCAACGCCTCGGGGATGGAACCCACTACTGAAACCCTGAGTGTCTCCAGGGCACCGGCAGCCGCTTTGAACGCTGCGGCGGATAGAGGCGCGGCCCGTCTCGACGACACCACCATCCCGGTCATCCCCGAAACCAGGGCGCTGCGGGCGATCGCCCCGACGTTGTGGGGGTCTTCGATGTGGTCGAGCACGACGACGGCCGCGGCGGGCTCGCCGAGGTCGTCGAGAGTGGCCGGCGTGATCGGGGCGCAGTCGGCGACGACACCCTGAGGGGTCTCAGTCTCAGCCATCGGCCGCACGTCTCGAACCAAGATGGTCTTTTCCCGGCCAACGATGCCGACGATTTCGCTGACCTCGGACCGGCCCATCCGTCTTTCCTCGATCCAGAGTTTGCGGACCCGGCCCGCGGCGGCCGCCGCGGCAACCGAATGAACCCCCTCGACCCTATTTCCGTAGCCAGCGAGTGCCATCCGGGCCATCCTCCAGCATCACCCCGGCCGCCTCCAGACCATCCCGAATGGCATCAGCATCCTCGAATCGCCGCTCATCCCGGGCCTGAGCACGAAGCTCGACCAGTCGATCGACCACCTCGTGGCCATCTCCCTCGACGCCGAACCGGGCGGGCAAATCGCCTAGGTCCAACGAGGTCTCGAAAGGCAGCGAAGCATCGTCGAGACCCAGCACCTCCACGATCACCTCCACCGCACCTGCGATAGCGCCGGCATCGCCCCCCTCGTCGAGCAGCCGGTTTCCCTCCCTCACCAGGTCGAAGAGCTGGGATACGGCGAGGGGGGTGCCGAAGTCATCGTCCATCACTTTCCGGAAACGGGTGACGGCTTCTGTATCGGGCTCGCCCACGATCGCCCGGTCACGGAAACGCTGGAGACGGTCGAGCGCGTCCTCCGACTCGGCCAGCAACTCATCGGAGTACTCGATTGGGGACCGGTAGTGCGCTCGAGTCAGGAGTAGGCGCAGAGCGCGGCCACCGTGCTTCTCCGTGATCGAGGCAAGATCGACGAGGACACCGGTGGACTTGGCCATTTTCTCGCCGCCGAGGTTCACCATCCCGTTGTGGAGCCAATACCTGGCGAAGGTGGAGCCCGAGGCACCCTCACTCTGGGCAATCTCGTTCTCATGATGCGGGAAGACCAGGTCGCTGCCTCCGCCGTGGATGTCGAAGCCCTCGCCGAGATACTTGGTCGCCATCGCCGAGCACTCGATGTGCCAACCAGGTCTTCCCGCACCCCAAGGCGAGTCCCACCACGGCTCTCCCGGCTTGGCCGCCTTCCACAACGTGAAATCGAGGGGGTCGTGCTTCGACTCCCCGACCTCGATCCGGTAACCCGATCGGAGCTCGTCTGGGTTCCGACCGGAGAGCTTGCCGTAGGTCTCGTCGGATCGGACTGAGAAGTAGACGTCCCCTTCCGACGCGTAGGCGAGACCGCGGTCGACGAGCACCTGGATCAGATCGATGATCTCCGGGATGTGCTCGGTGGCCTTCGGCTCGAGGTCGGGGGGAAGAACGCCCAGAGCCTCATAGCCGGCGGCAAACCGGGCTGCCATCCGCTCCGCCAGCACTTCGACGTCTTCCCCACTCTCGGCCGCGGCGGCGATGATCTTGTCTTCGATGTCGGTGACGTTTCGGACGTACGTCAACTCGTAACCACTCCAGGCCAGGTACCTCCGAATCACGTCGAAAGCGACCGCCGAGCGCCCGTGACCGACATGTGGCTCACTTTGGACGGTCGGCCCGCACACGTATATCGCAGCCTTTCCCTGGTCCCTCGGCTCAAAGGGGACCACGGCGCGGTGAATCGTGCTGTAGAGGCGGAGCATCGCCGAAATCCTACGACAGGGCGTTGACCGTGACCACAGCGACGGCAGCCAGCCCTTCGCCGCGCCCGATGAATCCCAACCCGTCGGTGGTGGTTGCCTTCACCGAGACCAGGTCGACGACGATGCCAAGCGCCCGCGCCAGATTGGCCCGGATCTCGGCCCGGTGTGGGGCGATGCGAACAGCCTCAACGACGACGGTTGCGTCGACGTGCCAGATCTGCCATCCGGCGGCGAGAGTCATCACGGCGGCCTGCCCGAGGAGGTCGAGGGAGGGAGCGCCGATCATCGCCGCGTCATCTGACGGGAAATGCTCCCCGAGATCGGAGAGGACGCCCGCGCCGAGGACGGCGTCCGTCACCGCATGCGCCAGGACGTCGCCGTCTGAGGTGGCGGTGACCCCGAGCGTGTCCGAGACGTTGACACCGCCGATGATCAGCGGAGGCTCCCCGTCGAGGGGATGGGCATCGAAACCCCAGCCGACCCGGGTGCCGGCGAGCGGCACCTGACTCATTCCTCGTCCGCTTCGACCTTGGGCAGGGCCCGGTCCAGCCGCTTGATCGCCTCCTCCTCGTCGATCTCGAGACTGAATGCCAACTCAGAGCTGAGGGTGAGACGCGCCTTGGACAGCATCCGCTTGAGAGCGGGGCTGATCCCTTTGGTCTGCTGGGCATACGACAGATCACGGACGACCTCCGCGACCTGGAAGATGTCGCCCGAGGTCATCTTCTCGTTGAGAACCTTGTACCAGCGGCTCCAGTTCGAGCCCGCCTCCTCTGGCTCACCTTTGAGCGATTTGAGGACGTCGCGTGACTTGGTCTTGGAGATCACCGGGCGGATGAGGTCCTCGACCTTGTCGAGGGGGACCATCACGGTGAGCTGCTCGGTGGCGATATCGAGGACGAAGTAGTCCTGCTTCTTGCCCCCGAAAGACTGTCTGACTTTTTTCTGGATGGTGGCGGCCCCGTGTTGGGGATGCACCACTTTGTCGCCTACCGAGTATTTGGACGCTGTTGAAGCCATTTGCGGGGGCGGAGTGTACCGGTGCCGGTACTCAATCCAGCACTGGCTCCCATTCGTCCACGTTGTCCCGCAGACGGTCGAAGAAGGCCCGCAGCTGTCCGGCCCGGGTCTCACCGACCCCTTCCACCGTCAGCAATTCGTCGACGCGTGCACCGAGAAGAGAGGCGGCCGACCCGAAGTGCCGGATGATGTCGTCACGGACCGGATCGGGGAGGCGGCCGACTTGCGATAGCAGTCGATAGCCGCGCGGGTCGGCAGGGTCGTCGAGGTCGGGGAAGCCCATTTCCTTGCCAACCCGACTCGGATCTTCCAGATCGGTGCCGGCCATCGCGCTGAGATCCTCCATCGCCTGGCGGATGTTGCTGTTGCGAAGGGGTTTGATGTAGTCCCTGAGCACCGCTCTCTTGGTGAAGTCCACGCCGGAGAGGAGATCGTGCAGCTGGAGATAGACGATTCGACCTTCCTCACCGAGGGTCAAGGTGCGTGCCTCGACGACGCGGCCCAACCGCTCCACCAGCTCGGCGCGCTGAAGCACGGTGACCGCCGACCGGTATGTGGCCAATCCCGCGACCTCGAGACGGGTCAATTTGATCTCAGCATCATCGAGACGACTACGGAGACGATCGAGGCTCTGCAGCTCCTGGTTGACATGGGCTGCGACCTCTGTAGGAGAGGCGAGCTCGATCTTCTGCCCCCCGTAGAACAGCGTGGCCACCTTGCGTCCTTCGCTCACCGCGACCACCGGCTTCCCGGTCTGGACCGCCATCCTCTCTGCTGTGCGGTGGCGGGCCCCGGTCTCGTCGGTCGGGATCAAGCCGTCCGGTATGAAGTGGACGCCTGCCTCGAGGATGTTGGACCACGAGTCGTCGAGGACGATCCCTCCGTCCATCTTGGACAGCTCGGCAAGACGGGCCGGGCTGAATATGGCGCCCTTCAAGGCGAAGCCGCCTGAGCTGGCCTCATTCACCTGAGCGCCGTCGCCCAGCACGACCAGGCCTCCCTTGCCCTGCTGGATGATCCGCTCGAGGGCTCGACGCATTGGTGTTCCCGGAGCCAATCGTTCGAGTGTCTCGGTTATCGACGGTCCACCCACAGATGTCACAGTAGTTGATCGGCAACTTGCGCCGTCCGGCTGAGTGGCATCTATACCGCTGCGAAAGGCCCGGTCGACCGGCAATCACTCACAGACCTGCGTCGGTCAGCGCCTCCCTCAGACGGAGCGGCTTGCCACCGATCGGGGCGATCCGATTCTCCAGCCCCATTCGGTCCAGCTCCTCGATCCGACGCACCTCCATCGGTATCGAGCGGACCTCGCCGGCTAGGCCGATCTCGCCCCAGGCGGCCATACGGCCCAAAGGCCGATCCGAATAGGACGAAGCGACCGCCAAGGCAATGGGTAGATCGCAACCTGGTTCATCGAGCCGCCAACCGCCCACCACGTTCACATAGACCTCTTTGTCGTGGAGAACGAGTGAGCTGTGGCGATCCAGCACCGCCAGGACCTGATTGACCCTCGTCGGATCCAGACCACGAATCGACCGGCGAGGCTGCGCCTGATTGGTCGGCGAGACCAGAGCCTGGATCTCCACCAGGATCGACCGCCTCCCCTCCACGGCCGGATAGATGACCGTGCCGGGTACATCCGACTCCCACCCGTCGAGAAAGAGCTTGGAGGGATCATCGACCTCGGTGAGGCCCTCGCTTCTCATGTCGAACATGCCTGAGACGTGGGTCGCGCCGAAGCGGTTCTTGATGCTCCGCAGCACCCTGAACCCACGATCGGGATCACCCTCGAGGTAGAGCACGACGTCGACCATGTGCTCGAGCATCTTCGGGCCGGCCAGGCCACCCTCCTTGGTGACGTGGCCAACCAGGACCACACCGACCCCGGTGGTCTTGGCCAGACGCACCAGCCTGGCCGCGCTCTCCCGGACCTGGGCCACCCCTCCTGGGGCGGCTCCGATCTCGGGGACGCCGACCGTCTGGATCGAATCCACGATGAGCAGACTGGGGCGAGCCCGCTCGGCGACGGCGACGATGGCATCGACGTCATCATCACTCACCAGACTGATCCCCTCGTCCGTGATTCCCAGGCGACCCGCGCGCATCGCCACCTGGTCGGCCGATTCCTCGGCGCTGGCCACGATCACCGCGTCGCCCCTGGCGGCCATGGCCCCCGCCAACTGGAGCAAGAGCGTCGACTTGCCGACTCCGGGCTCACCGCCGAGCAGCAGCACCGACCCGGTCACCAGCCCGCCACCGAGGACCCGGTCAATCTCCCTCCATCCGGTCACCCGCCGTTCGTTGGCAACCTGCGAAGCAGACCTCAGCCCGACCGCTTCGGCCGCCCTCACCTTGCCTCGCACCTCGCCCCCGACCTCCGCCAGCGGCTCATCCGAGCCGCATTGGGGGCAGAATCCCATCCACTTTGCGGACCGATGGCCGCAATTCTCACATCGAAATGCCATGGTTTTCCCTCGTGCCAGTTAACGATTGCGCCGCTGAATGACGAAAATCAAGGCAGCCACAAGTGCCATGAACACGATCGTCGAGGTCAGGATTGAGGCGATCGTCCAGGGCTCATGAGTTCTAATCGCCCACAGAAACATCCCGTGGCACAATAACTACGAAGGAGGGATGTGGCCTCTCGCAAATGTGATCACTGCGGCGCGAGTGTCGCGGCCGACGAGCAGTTCTGCCCGAACTGCGGCTCGTTCCTCGATCCGCTGGAGCCAAAACCTGCCCGGGGCAGGGAAAATGTGATCTCGGTCAGCTCTGACGGGAACTACGAGGAGTTCGAATTGGGGGCGCCGCCTCCCTCGGCGGAGCGGTCAAGCGGGGGCGGGGCCGAGGTCAACTGTCCCTCCTGCGGCGCAGGCAACCCCCCCAACAACCGTCACTGTCAGGAGTGCGGGGCGCGCCTGAGCCAGGGTCCGTTGCCCACCGCTCCCCGTCCTGCCGTGCAGGCGACCGCAGGCGTGCGCGCCGCTCTCGCCATCAGCGCCTTGCTCTTCGGCGTCGTGATCATCGCCCTGCTGTTCAACATCTTCAATGGCGATCCCGAGGCGAGCTCGACCAGCACCACCGCGGCCACTGCCACCAGCACGACAATCGCAGAATTGGCCCCTGTCGACGTCTTGGACGTCGAATGCAGCCAGGAGGGAGTCGGCTCGTTCGTCTGCGACAACCTGATCGACGGCACCGAGGCCGAATACCAGTTCGACTACGAAGCGGTGCCCGAAGGGCAGCCGATCACCATTCGGCTCATCTTCGACCGCCCGACCGTCGTCCAGCGCATCGACTGGATCAATCTGGAGGACGCTACGAGGTTCAAGCGGAACTACCGGGCCCGGGGCATCCAGGTCGAGGCCGACAACTCGCTGCAGCCGGTGTTGGTCCAGCTGGAGGACCTCGCCGGGAGTCAGCCGATCGCCTTTGCGGCCCTGGATGCGACCTCCATCGTCATCACCATCGAGAGCGACTTCCCGGCGGAGGTCGTCGAGGAGGAGCGGTTCACTGAGATGGCGATCCAGGAGATCAGGGTCATCGGGCGCCCCGGCACCATCAGCAATGGGACCGCAGGTACAACGCCGACCACGGTCCCGGGTGCGACGACGGTGCCCGGCGCGACGACGGTGCCCCCGACGACCGTCGCCTCCTAGCCCTTCTGCACGAGCACCTCAGGCAGCCTCGATCTCGACTGTCAGGTTCTCCAGCCCGCGAAAGACCAATGAGCGGATCCGCCCCGAGGCTTCGCTGAGCTCGATCCCGGCGACACGTGAGGCGAAGACTCCAAGCGCAGCCTCCAACTCCACCCTCGCCAGTGGTGCCCCGACGCAGTAGTGGAGGCCCGCGCCAAAGGAGACGTGTGGGTTTGGCCTCCGGGCCAGATCCAGCCGTTCCGGGTCATCTTCGAAGACATCCGGATCGTGGTTGGCCGAACCAAAGAGGAGGCCGACCTTCGACCCCTTTGCAAGTGAAACGGCGGAAACGTCGGTGTCGACGAGGACCCAGCGCTCGAACATCTGAAGTGGCGAGTCGAACCGGAGCAACTCGTCGACTGCGGTCTCGATCGTCATCTCTCCTCGGCGGAGTCGGCGATACTGGTCAGGGTCACGGGCCAACGCCAGCAGGCCGTTGCCGATCGCGTGCACGGTCGCCTCATGACCGGCGTTGAGGGTGAGGATCGACGTCCCGACGATCTCCTCATCGGTCAGCGAGTCCCCGGAATCCTCCACATCGACCATCGACGAGATCAGGTCCTCGCCTCGGTGACGTCTCCGCTCCTCAACCATTGCCTCGAGGTACGAGACGAAATCCCTGGTGGCCGATTCGGCGGCATCCCCGTCCTCCGCGCTGACGTTCTGGTCGAACACTTTGACGATGGCGTGGCTCCAGCTCAGGACCTGTTGATGATCCTCCGCGGGGAGACCCATGAGCTCGGCGATCATCGCCACCGGGATCGGCGTGGCGAAGTCCCGGATCACGTCGAGAGTGCCGGTGTCGAGGACACGGTCCATCACCAGGGTGGCGGCGTCCTCCAAGCGAGGGCGAAAGGCCTCCGACGACCTCCGGGTGAATGCCTTCGATACGAGGCGGCGGAGACGGGTGTGCCGGGGTGGTTCGAGGTCGATGAAAGACTCCCGGATGTACCGGGTCCAGGTCGGCCACTGCGGCGGGTAGATCCGCTCATAGAGACCCGGATCCACGTCCGTCACATCGAGCCGGTGGCGGAAGTCGCGGCCGAACCGTTCCCGGTCCTTGAGGATCGTCGACACGTCTTCGTGTCGGGCGAAGAAGGTGAGCCCCCAGTCGGGGTCACGAAAGACCGGGGACTCCTCACGGAGACGGGCGTAGGTCGGATATGGGTTCTCGAGGAACCCCGGGTCATACGGATCGAAGCTCACCTAGAACCTAGAACTTAGAACCTAGGACCTAGAACCGGGCGAAGCCCTACCGGGCCTCGCCCTTGGCGTATCGAGCGCCATCCGCTGCCGGCATTCGGAGGTGTTGGGAAGCCGCCGCCAGCACCAGCAGGGTGATCACGTAGGGAAGGGCGGCGAGGAACTGGTTGGAGACCTCCGCGACCTGCAGGTAGTAGGCGAGGAACGCGGCCCCGATGACGATCTGGATCGCCGCGGCCCGCATTCTCGATCGGGCCGCCGAGTAGATGCCATAAGCGATGAGGCCGATAGCAACGGCGAGGATGAACGATTTGACCACCTCCGGCCCCCGGAAGCGCAAAGAGTCGCCGAATCCGAAGACCAGTGACCCACCGAGGACACCGACCGGCATCCAGTTCCCAAAGATGAGGGCGCCAAGCCCGATGAAACCTCGGCCCCCGGTCATTCCCTCCCGGTAGATCCCGGCCTGAACCAGCACGAGGAAGGCACCGGCCAGACCGGAGAGGATGCCGGAGATGACAACGCCGTAGTACTTCATACGCAGGACCCGAACGCCCAGGGACTCCGCAGCCCAAGGGTCCTCACCGCATGACCGGAGGCGGAGGCCCCAGGGAGTCCGCCACAACAGCCAGGCGGTGATCGGCACGAGAGCCAGCCCGATCAGCGTGAGCCAGTTGATCCCGCCGGTGAAGCCTCGAATTATCCCGGCCACGTCTGAGATGAAGAACAGCTCGAGGTTCTCCAGCCAGCCGAAGAAATCCGGGGTTTGCCAGCCAAAGAGGGCGCCGCCGGCCAGAAACGGGATATCGATATTGGCGAGGCCGTCGATCGGTGGCGACTGGATGACCGATCCCCCGGTCTCAGGGGTGTAGACGATGGACGATAGGAATCGCATCGCCCCCAACCCGAGGATGTTGATGGCGACACCCGACACGATGTGATCGACGTTGAAAGTGACTGTGGCGAGGGCGTGGAGCAAGCCGAACAGGGCGCCGCCCGCCATTCCGAGGAACACGCCCTCCCAAGGTCCGTACATCCACGCTCCCCAGGCGGCGAACCAGGTCCCAGCGATCATCATGCCCTCGAGACCGATGTTCACCACACCGGAGCGCTCCGAGTAGAGACCGCCCAAGCCGGCGAGCAGGATCGGTATGGCAAGCCGGAGAGCCGCGCTGGCCGTGCTGCGGGAGGTCAGATCGGACGTCCCCGTGACCAATTCAGCGATGGTCATCACCAGGATCGCGGCGAGGACGATCACAACGATCTTGGTGCGACGGCCGGCCTTCCGATAGCTGTCCACCAGAGCTGTCATGGCGTGACCCCCGCGGTGACCGGGTCGAAATCGGTCGCCGCCGCCGCGGTCGCAATGACCCGGCGCTGGACGTACTTCGAGACGACCTCATAGACGATGACGACCGCAAGGACGACGATGCCTTGGATGATGGTGACGATCTCCTTGGGAACATCTCTGAGGTCGAGGATCAACGCCGACCTCTGCATGAAGCCGAAGAGGAGAGCGCCAAACGCCATCCCGATCGGGTTGTTACGTCCGAGGAGAGCGACGGCGATGCCGGTGAAGCCGAGGTTGCGGGCGAAGTCCTGGGGGTACTGGTGATAGAAGCCGAGGAGCGGTGCGATACCGACCAAACCGGCCAGACCTCCCGAGATGAGCATCGTCTTGATGATCATCTTCTTGGGGTCGACCCCACTGGCGTTGGCGGCGGCCGGATTGACGCCGCTGGATCTCAGGTCATAGCCAAAGCGGCTCTTGTTGACCAAGTAGTGGAACCCGACTCCGAGGGCGATCGCAATGAGCAGGAAACCCGTGGAGGTTGGCTCCGGCACGAACCTCCACTCCGAACAAGGCCAGGATCGGATTGAGTGACGGGATCCAACCCGTCTCCGGGATCAGGTCCGTGGCGATGGTGAGCCCGGATGTCTCGGCCTTGAACACGTTGAGGAACAGGTACGCGCTCAGGGCGAAGGCGATGTAGTTGAGCATGATGGTGGAGATGACCTCGTGGACGCCACGCTTCACCTTGAGCATCGCCGGGATCCAGGCCCAGAAGGCACCAACCCCGACAGCTACAGCCAGGATCAGGGTGACGTGGAGGATCGGGGTCACCGAGAACTGGGCGCCAACGTAGGCGGCGAACAACGCGGCCAGGAGGTAGGTTCCCTCGACGCCGATATTGAAGAGACCCATCTTGAATCCGACCGCGACCGCCAGAGCGGAGACGAACAAGGGAATGGCGTTGTTGACCGTGATGATCAGCGACTCCGGGGTGGTCCCGAACACCCACATCTCCTTGTAGGCCGTCGAGCGGATTGATGTCGACCAGGAGAAGGGCGAGTGCAGCGATCCCAAAAGCGATCACCAACGCGATGAGGGGCGCCACGACCGAGGTGAGCAATCGTCCGCTCTTCACGAGGCCTTCTTCTCGCCTGCTCCGGTCATGTAGGAGCCCAGGATCTCGGGCGTGATCTCGGCCGGGTTGAGCCTGGCGACGAATCTGCCCTCGAACAGGACATGGATCGCATCAGAGAGCCCGATCAGCTCGTCGAGGTCGGCCGAGATGAGAAGGATCCCCATGCCGGCGGCCCGAGCAGTCTTCAATTCCTCCCAAACGGCTGCCTGAGCGCCGATATCTATGCCCCGGGTTGGTTGGGCGGCGATCAGCACCGCGGGATTGGCCATGATCTCCCGGCCCACCACCAGCTTCTGCTGATTTCCACCTGAGAGAGCCGCCGCAGGGACATCGACGTTCGGCGTGGCCACGTCGAAACGGCGGACGATCTCCTCGGTCTGCGCCCTGGAGCCCTTCTTGTCGATCCAGATCCCGTTGGCGTAGGGCTCTTTGCTCTGATGACCCAACGCCGCGTTCTCCCAGAGCGGGGAGGGCAACAGCAGACCCTGGCGATGACGATCCTCGGGGATCGAGCCGATCCCCGGGCTCGCGCGCTCCCTGGTGTTCAGCTCTGTCGACCGAATCACCGGCGAGGTTGATCTCCCCGGTCACGTCCGGGGTCAGGCCGATCAGCGCGTCAACTAACTGCGACTGGCCGTTTCCCTCGACTCCGGCAACGCCGACGATCTCGCCCGCATGCACCTCGAACGTGATGTGATCGAGAACCGGCCGACCGGTCTCTGAGAGGAGGCAGAGGTCGTTGACACTCAGCATGACCTTCTCCTGGACGGTCGATTCCCGAGTTTCCGGGGAAGGCAGCTCGGATCCGATCATCATCTCGGCCAGCTCACGGGCATCCACCTCGGCCGGCGTCGTGTTGCCAACGGTCTGACCATCCCGCATGACGGTGATTCGGTCGGCGACCGACAGCACCTCGTCCAGCTTGTGAGAGATGAAGATGATCGTGTGGCCCTCGCCCTTGAGCTCGCGCATCGACTCGAAGAGCTCATTCACCTCTTGGGGGACGAGCACGGCGGTGGGCTCGTCCAGAATCAGGATCTTTGCCCCGCGATAGAGGACTTTGATGATCTCGACCCGCTGTCGCTCACCGACCGACAGTTTCTCCACCTTCCGGTCGGGATCGAGTTTGAGCCCGTAGTCGGCTCCCAGTTGGCGGATCCTCTCCGCGGCGCCGTCGAAGTCGATCATGACCCCGGACCGGGGCTCGGAGCCGAGGATCACGTTCTCCAGGACGGTGAGGTTGTCGGCCAGCATGAAATGCTGGTGGACCATCCCGATCCCGGCATCAATGGCATCCTTGGGAGTCTTGAAGTTGGCCGGCTGACCGTTGATGGTGACGGTGCCCTCGTCGGGACGGACCATCCCGTAGATGATCTTCATGAGGGTGGACTTGCCGGCCCCGTTCTCCCCGACGACGGCATGGACGTCACCGAAAGCGACGGTCAGCTCGACATCCTTGTTGGCCACTACCCCCGGATACCGCTTGGTGACGCCCTCGAGCTGTATTGCGGATGCCTCAGCCATCTCCCCATCCAATTAGACGCCGCCCAAATAGAACGCCGGGCCCAGGTTGCTGGGCCCGGCGCAAGTTAGCAGGACTGCCTTCTGTCAGGCCCCTGGCTCTGTGGGGACTTCGATGTCCCCGGCGATGATCTGCTCGGCGTAGCCGTCCAGGTCAGCTGCGATGTCATCCACGAAACCACCCGACGTCGAGTAGCCGATGCCACCCTCAGCCAGCCCGAGGCGGACGCCGCCGGGGGTGAACTCGTCGTTGAGGAAATCGACGATGGCCTTGTCCACGGCCACATCGACCCGCTTCAGCATCGAGGTCAGGATGTGCTCCTGGAGGGCCGGATCGCCCACGGCCTCATATTGGTCCGAGTCGACACCGATGGCCCAGAGGAAGCTGTCATCGGTCGACAGCTCCACAGCCGCCTCGAACAGACCGAGACCGGAGCCACCCGCGGCATGGAAGATCACATCCGCCCCCTGGCCGTACAACGCCAAAGCGGCTTCCTTCCCCTTGACCGGGTCGTTGAACCCGGTGAAGTCGGGCACCTGGGTCAGGTACACGGCGGGGAGGATCGTGATGTCGGGGTTGGCTGCAGCAGCGCCGGCCTCGAACCCTGCCTGGAACTTGAGAATGAGCGGGGTTTCGACTCCGCCGATGAACCCGACGGTGCCGGTGGTGCTCTTCAGCGCAGCAGCGACGCCCATCAGGAACGAGCCTTGCTCCTCTGAGAAGAGCATGCAGCGGACGTTGGGCATCTCCACCACTGTGAAGGTGTCGTCCTGCGGGCAATCGTCGGTGATGGCGAACAAGGTGTCGGGGAACTCGGTGCCGACCCGCCACACGTTCTGGGCGAACGCAAAGCCATTGGCGATGATCAACTCCATCCCGGACTCGGCGAGGAGCCGGAGGTTCTCTTCCCGGTTCTCACCACCTGCGTCAGGGGCCAGTTCCTCACCGGTGATCCCGTAATTGGCGATGGCGTCGTCCCAGGCGAGGGCCGCCAAGTCGTTGAACGACAGGTCGCCACGCCCACCGACGTCGAAAGCCATGCCCACGGTGCGGCCAGTGCCGTCCGGGGCAGCGGCCGCGGACGTGGTCGTGTCGCCGGCTGCAGATGTGGTCGTCGCCTCACCCGCCGTCGTGCTCGTCTCACCGGCGGTCGTCGTAGCCTCGCCCGCCGTAGTGGTGGTGTCACCGCCCTCTCCGTCCCCACAGGCCACGAGCACCATGGTGAGGGCGGAGATCAGGGCGAGATACCGCAAATAGCGTTTCACGCTGATATTCCTCCGTGTATATGAGATGGCAGGGAGCCCCTGCCCACCGGGCACATTAACGGCCATTTTGGGTCAAGGTCGCCGCCAGGGGCTCGGGGCGCACCCAGTAGATCCAGGGGATCGAGACCACCGTGACCAGCGCCTTGAGCACCACATTCACCCAGAAGATCGACCACGCCACCTCGGTGGGGAAGACCCCGAAGACGGTGACCAGACCGACGAAGATCGCCGAGTCGACCGGGATCGCGATCGCGTTGCTGAACAGCACACGCCCCCACTGCTGGCGCTCGCCGTGTCGCCGGACCCACCACTGATAGGCCTCGGTGTCGATCAACTCCGACACAACCTCGGCGATGATCGAGGCGGCGACGATCCCCCACACCGGGGCAAGCACGGTTCCGAACTCGAGCTGGGGGCCCGTGACCGGGTCCGCAGGCAGCCGGGCAACCAGCCAGAAGAACCCGGCCATGAATAGATTGATCCCGGCGGCAAGGAAGATCAGCGTGCGGGCCGCCGGCTTGCCGGCGATCTTGTGCACCAGGTCGCGCAAGGTGAAAGTGAAGGGGTAGATCAGGGTGCCGGCGTCGACGGCGAATCCACCGATCTCGATGATGCGGAGACTGGCGATGTCAGCCAGCATCTGCGCCGCAACATAGGCGCCGCCAACGATCAACAGTGATCGAACACCTCGGTTCATGGGGCCTCTTCCATCCCGAGGGTGAAGTTAGAGCGAGAATGCCGGCCATGGGTTTCGCGGCTTCGATCCGACGCACCGCCGACGCCACGCCATCTGATCGCAATCGAGTCGTCGACCTACTCCGAGCCCTCTCGATCCTCGTGGTCGTGTTCGGTCATTGGCTGATGGCAGCGGTGACCATCGAGAACGACGAGCTCGTAGCAGGACATCTCCTGATCCTGGCCGACTGGACCCATCCCCTCACCTGGCTCTTCCAGGTGATGCCAGTCTTCTTTCTCGTCGGCGGTTACGCCAACGGGCTTTCTTGGAGGTCGGCCCGGCGCCGCGACGAGACCTACGGGGGATGGCTGCGGGCGCGCCTCCGCCGGCTGACGTTGCCGGTGGTGCCACTGCTTCTCTTTTGGACGGTGGGTGGATGGCTCGCCCTGAGGTTGGGCTTCGATTGGGAGGTGCTCCAGCTTGCCTCCCAGGTGGCGCTGGTTCCAACCTGGTTCCTGGCGGCTTACGTGGTGATCGTCACTATCGCCCCGCTGGGCTTATGGATTTGGGAGCGCTGGGGATGGTGGTCGATCATCGCCGGGCTCGCCCTATCCGGTCTCTGCGATTGGCTGTCGATCTCCGTCGGGATCGTCGCGGTCGGCTTCCTCAACTACATCTTCGTCTGGGGGACGGTCCATCAGATCGGATTCGCCTGGCTCGACGGGACACTGGATGAGACCTGGAAGCGCGCTCTCATGGCCGTTGCCGGCCTGGCTGGAACAATGCTTCTCGTTGGTCTCGGACCGTATCCGGTGGCCATGGTTGGCCTCGACACGACGGAGATCACAAACTCCTATCCGCCCCGCGTGACCCTGGCCTTTCTCGGCATGTTCCAGTCGGGCCTCGCGCTGGTCTTCGAGAAACCACTCAAACGACTCGACCCAGCGACGTGGAGTCTGGATCTTTGTCGTGGGGGTCAGCGCCCGGATCATGACCCTCTATCTGTGGCACCTCACGGCCATGGTGATCGTGATCGGACTGTCGATCGCCGTCGGCGGATGGGGCCTCGGCATCGAGCCGTTGAGCGCCCCGTGGTGGCTGACCCGCCCGATTTGGTTCTTGGTCGTCGGCCTCGTGACGATCGGCATGATCGCGCTGTTCGGGCGCTTCGAGAGCCCGGTCGAGGACCTCCGGCCCGCGCCGGCCTGGTGGCGGCCGCTTTTCGCGGTCTTCGGGATATGCGCCGGGCTGGGGCTGCTCGCCGCTATTGGGATCGCCGACGCCGATGGCCTCAACGGTCTGGTCCTCAGCCTCCCCATCATCGGGGTGATCCTGGGAGGCGTCGCCCGACTCCCCAACGCCGGGCGGCCTTGAGGCCCAGGCTCCCTACTGGACGACTTCGAGCACTTTCGGGTCGAGTTGGCCGCCGCCGAAACCGGGGAGGATGGGGTCGGTCACCCCGGCGTACTCCCAATGCCATGGCTCCTGAGTGCTCATGCCACAGTGGGCCCAGTCCGGGTTGACCCATCCGAAGCGGTGGGCGTTGCCCTGCATCCACCGAAACGTCGCGTCGCCGCAGCCGAGGACACCATTGCCATCGGTGAAGTCGACCGCCCGGCCCCAGCCATGATTGGAGTGGCCCGGTCTGGCGGTCGGCGGTCCCGAGCAGACCCTGGCCGACTTGGCCCCCGCCTGCACGGTCGCCCCAGTGAGGGGATCGACGGCGTAGATCGGGGTCTCGATCACGGGACATCGTGAGTTGTATGACGCAGCCTGGGTCTGATAGGACCGGTAGCAGTCCTCGTAACTGAGTGGCACGCCGTCCTCTTCGGCAGCCTCGATGAGGAGGGCATACATATAGGCGGCGTCACGCTCGAGGGTGCATCCGGCGAATGTCATCAGCCGGTCCGAGTCCATCGCCCCGTTGACATAACCATCGACCTCGAGGTCGAGGGTGTAGGCCTCATCGTTCGCCGGGACGTACTCGGGCGTCGACAAGGGGGCCAGCGCGGCTGTTATCGAGAAAAGTAGAGCGGCTATGGGCATACGAGCACTTCGATGGCCCAAAGAACATCGGCTTCAGCAGCCGAAAGCTTTAACGGTCAGTCCGTCCCGGCCATCTCCGGCTGTGGCGTCGTGTTGGGGTCCGCCGGGTCGGGTGGCGCAACGGCCTCGAACGTCAGCTCGTCGTTCTCGGCGTCCAATCCCACCAGGATGGTCGCCCCGGCCTTGAACTCGCCGAGCAGCACCCGCTCGCTCATCGGGTCCTCCAGGAGGCGCTGGATCGCCCGACGGAGGGGGCGTGCCCCGAGCTCGGGGTCGTAACCCCTCGTGCCCAGGAATACCTTGGCATCATCGGTGAGCACCAGGTCGAGATGCTGCGACTCCAACTGCTCGCGCACCCGCTCCAGCATCAGATCGACGATCAGCTTGAGCTCGTCCATCGTCAGCTCGTGGAACACGATTATCTCGTCGAGACGGTTGATGAACTCGGGCCGGAAGCTCTTCTTGAGCTCCTCGGTCACCCGCTCCTTCATGTGCTCGTAGTCCATCTCCCTGTCGCCGGCGTGGAAGCCAACGGCTTTCTTGTGGAGATCACGCGTCCCGAGGTTGGAGGTCATGATGATGACGGTGTTCTTGAAGTCGACCGTGCGTCCCTGGGCATCGGTGAGGCGCCCTTCCTCGAGGATCTGGAGAAGGGTGTTGAACACGTCGGGGTGGGCCTTCTCGATCTCGTCGAACAGCACGACCGAGAATGGCTTGCGTCGCACCGCCTCGGTGAGCTGACCACCTTCGTCGTAACCGACGTAGCCAGGGGGCGAGCCAACGAGACGGCTGACCGTGTGCTTTTCCATGTACTCGGACATGTCGAGCTGGATCAGGGCGTCCTCCTGCCCGAACAGGAACTGGGCCAGGGCCTTGGCGGTCTCGGTCTTCCCGACGCCGGACGGACCGAGGAAGATGAACGACCCGGACGGCCGGCGGGGATCCTTGAGCCCGGCCCGGGTGCGTCGTATCGCCTTGGACACCGCGGTGATTGCATCGTGCTGGCCGATGATCCGCTTGTGCAGCTCGTCCTCCATGTGGACCAGGCGCGCGGTTTCCTCTTCGGTGAGGCGGTGTACCGGGATGCCGGTCCACTGAGCCAGGACCTCGGCGATCTCCTCCTCGTCGATCACCCATCCGGTGTCACCTTCGCTGGCTTCCTTGAGGGCGCGGTCGCTCAACAGGACCCGCTCCTCGTCCCGCAGGTTGGCGGCCCGCTCGTAGTTCTCACGTGAGACGGCATCCTGCTTGTCCTGGCGAAGGTTGGAGAGCTTCTCGTCGATGGCGGTTATCTCGGGCACTTCGCTGGTCCGATGGATGCGCTGGCGGCTACCCGCTTCGTCGATCAGGTCGATGGCCTTGTCGGGGAGGAAGCGATCGGAGAGGTAGCGATCGGCCAGGTTTGCCGCCGACACGATTGCCTGGTCGGTGAACCGGACCGAATGGTGGGCCTCGTAACGGTCCTTCAAGCCCATCAGGATCTGGATGGTCTCGCTTACCGACGGCTCGTCGACCTGGATCGGCTGGAACCGGCGCTCGAGGGCGGAGTCCTTCTCGAGATACTTCCGATACTCCTCGAGGGTGGTGGCGCCGACGGTCTGCAGCTCGCCGCGGGCGAGCATCGGCTTGAGGATCGATGCGGCATCGATGGCACCTTCGGCCGCTCCCGCTCCGACCAGGGTGTGGATCTCGTCGATGAAGAGGATGATGTCGCCCCGGCTCTTGATCTCTTTGAGCACCTTCTTGAGACGCTCTTCGAAGTCACCTCTGTAGCGGGAGCCGGCGACGAGAGCACCGAGGTCGAGCGAATAGAGGTTCTTGCCCTGGAGGTTATCGGGGACCTCCTTGGCGATGATGCGCTGGGCCAGACCCTCGACGATGGCGGTCTTGCCGACTCCGGGCTCGCCGATGAGGACCGGGTTGTTCTTGGTGCGGCGGGACAGGATCTGCATCACCCGCTCGATCTCACGGATGCGCCCGATCACCGGATCGAGCTTCCGCTCCCGGGCCAACTGGGTGTAGTTCCTTCCGAACTGGTCGAGGACGGTCGAGCCACCGGCCGCGGATTCGCGTCCCCCGCTCCCCGACGGCTCCGAGGACTGCTGCTCGCTCCCGGCGGGGCCGGACAGGAGCTGGATCACGGTTTGGCGAACCTTCTGCAGCTCCGCCCCGAGCTGTTGGAGGACCTGGGCAGCGACGCCCTCTCCCTCCCGGATCAGACCGAGGAGGATGTGCTCTGTGCCGATGTAGTTGTGGCCGAGCTGGAGTGCCTCTCGAAGACTGAGCTCGAGGACCTTCTTCGCCCTCGGTGTGAACGGGATATGGCCCGACGGCGACTGCTGCCCCTGACCGATGATCTTGACCACCTCTTCACGGACCGAAGCGAGGTCGATGTCGAGACTCTCCAACGCTTGGGCGGCGATGCCCTCGCCTTCGTTGAGAAGGCCGAGGAGGATGTGCTCGGTGCCGATGTAGTTGTGGTTGAGAAGGCGCGCTTCTTCCTGGGCCAAGACAACGACCCGGCGGGCCCGATCTGTGAAGCGCTCAAACACTCTTGACTCCCAAGCCTGGCATATGCAACTTTACCACCGGGCGATCTTTGACCTTCGAGCATGATCGCCGGAGCGTCGACACGTAATACCATCGTCACGAATGGACGACCTCCAAAGTCTCATTCGCATCCCCCGAGTATGGGATTCCCTGACTCGAGTTGAGGAACGTTTGCTCGAGGCGGCCACAGCAGATGACGCCTATCTGACCAAGATCGCCCAGCATCTCCTCCTGGCCGGCGGGAAGCGGTTCCGGCCGCTTGCTGGCGCTGCTTGCGGCCGAGTTCGGTAGCGGTCGCGACCGTCGACCGGTGGAGGCCGGCGTGTCGGTGGAGCTGATCCATGTCGGCTCGCTCTATCACGACGACGTGATCGACGAAGCCGACGTTCGGCGGGGCGCGGCGTCGGTGAACGCCAACTGGAGCAACACGGTCGCCATCCTTGCCGGTGATTTCCTCATGGCTCGCGCCTCCGAGGTGGCCGCAACTCACCTGAGCCAAGAGTCCGTCCGGCTCCTCGCCGCCACCTACGCCGAGCTGGTCGAAGGGCAGACCCGAGAGTTGCAACTGGATTTCAACCTCGACCATGGCGTCTCCGAGTACGAACAGGTCATCGCGGGCAAGACGGCCTCACTGATACGCACCTCGGCACGTCTCGGCGCGATCGCCGCCGACGCCGAGACGGGCGTGGTCGAGGCCCTCTCCGACTGGGCCTGGGAGCTGGGAATGGTGTTCCAGATCGCCGACGATGCCCTCGACCTCGTCGCCGACGAGGAGACCATCGGCAAGCCGGCGGGGTCAGACATTCGCGAGGGCAAGTTCACGATGCCCGTTCTCGAGGCGCTGGCAGGACCGGAGGGCCAGCGGGTTCGGACGCTGCTCGACGGCTCCCACCCCTACGCCGACGAGGTGGTCAATGACGTGATCGATATCGTGCGTGAGGGCGGTCATGTCGACTCCTCTCTCTCCGAAGCGACCCGACGTCTCGATCTGGCCTCGAAAGCGCTCGGCGGGGTGCCCGACGGCGAGCCGAAGCGGATCCTGGAAGGTCTGGGCGACTACCTGGTGGGCAGGGTCGAGGCAGCCAAGGGATAAGGGCTCAGTAAGCCAAGCTTTTCGCGTAACCTCGCCCCGCGGCGGTAGCCCCGGCCGACCGGCGTCTGTTCGCCCGAGGCTGCGAAACGACACACAGCTCAATTGACGGATGCAGTGACGGTGGGCCGAGGGCGAAGTCGGCCGGCAATCAGAGCAGTCAGACTTCCGGCCGCAAGCGTCGGGAACAGGATCACTTCCCGGATGTGCGCCTGGTCGGTGAGCAGCATGACCAGGCGGTCTACCCCCAGCCCCAAGCCCCCGGTGGGTGGAAGCCCGTATTCCAGAGCGAGCAGATAGTCCTCGTCGACCGGATGTGCCTCGTCGTCGCCGGCGGCGCGGGCGACCGCCTGCTCCTCGAACCGCAGTCTCTGATCATCGGCGTCGTTCAGCTCGCTGAAGGCGTTGGCGTACTCGGATCCGGCAATGACCAACTCGAACCGATCGGCGAGCCGTGGATCGACCGGGTTGCGCCGGGCCAGGGGTGAGATCTCGACAGGCTGGTGAGTCACGAAGGTTGGCTCCCAGATCTCGGGCTCGACGATCTCCTCGTAGATCTCCGAGATCACCAGGGCCGGACCCCACCCCTCCTCCACCTCCACACCGGCTTTCGTGGCCAGGGCGCTCAATTCCTCCTGCCCGCTGTCGAGGGTCACCTCGTGACCAAGACGCTCGGAGACCAGATCGGTCATGGTCCCCCTGCGAAACGGAGGAGAAAGATCGAGATCACGGCCCTGATAGGACAGCGTGGTGGCTCCGGTCACCGTCCGGGCCACCTCGGGGACGATCTCCTCGATGAGAGTCATCATGTCGGTGTAGTCCGCGAGGGCCTGATAGGCCTCGAGCATCGTGAACTCGGGGTTGTGGGTGGAATCGATCCCTTCGTTGCGGAAGATGCGCCCGATCTCGAACACCTTCTCCATTCCACCCACGACGAGACGCTTCAGGTAGAGCTCCGTCGCGATGCGGAGGAACATCTCCAAGTCCAGGGCGTGGTGGGTGGTGGCAAAGGGCCGAGCGGTGGCGCCGGTCGCCTGGTGAAGGAGGACTGGGGTCTCGACCTCGACGAAACCGCGGGCTTCGAACTGGCTGCGCAACTCGCCGACCACCACGGAACGGGCTCGAGCGACTTGTCTGGACTCCTCGTTGACCATCAGGTCGAGATAGCGCCTCCGACTCCGCGTCTCGATGTCTTGGAGGCCGTGCCACTTCTCGGGAAGGGGCCGGAGACTCTTCTGAAGGATGACGAAATCGTCGACCCTCACACTCAGCTCCCCCTTTCGGGTCGTCATCACCTGTCCGGTGGCGCCCAGCCAGTCCCCTAGGTCGACCCTGGCAAAGACCTCGGCCTGCTCCTCTCCAAGCGTGGCCCGATCGACGAAGAGCTGAATCGTCCCCGAATCGTCCTGGAGAGTGCCGAACTGCAGCTTTCCAAAGGAGCGGTGCAACATCAGCCGACCGGCCACTGTGACCCTGGTCTCGGTCTCGGAGCCCGGCTCCAGGTCGGCGAAGGTCTCATGGAGCTCGCCGGCTTGATGAGTCCGGTCGAAGCGATGCGGATAGCCACCAGAGTCGAGGATCTCCTGGTGGTGCTCCCGCCGCCCGGCGACGAGGGCGTCACCTTGTTCGGATGTCTCGGTCATGTCGCTCGGTGGCAGGGTCACGGCAGAGTAGTGAGACGACTCGGTTCGCTGAGGAGCAGGCCGCGATCGGGGAGGGGCTTGCCATCGACCCAGTCGAATGTGACGTTGTCGATCAGGCGAACCCCGCCGACGTGGGCGGCGACTGCCAGTACCGAGGGTTGGTCGAGCGCGGGAATCGGGACCATCGTGTCCTGAGAAGCGAGGGTGGCGTAATCGACCTCGAAGCCTTTGAGGGAGCGTCTCACCGTGCCTTCCAGTCGATCGCCGCGGCGCTCCCCTGCATCCACTTGTTCTGCAGCCTGAAACAGGCCTCGGCTGATGGCCAGTGCTCGCTCCCGGTCCATGCGGGAAAGCCTCACATTGCGGCTGGACAAAGCGAGCCCGTCAGGCTCTCGCACCAGGGGAGCGTCGATGACCGAGACCGGGAACCTCAGGTCCCGCACCATCGACTTGAGCACCGCCAGCTGCTGAGCATCCTTTCTTCCGAACATGGCGATGTCCGGTTGCAGCCCCGCGAAGAGCTTGGCCACCACCGTCGCCACGCCGGTGAAATGGCCGGCCCGATAGCGGCCCTCCATCTCCTGGGAGACGCCGCCTACCTCGACGATCGTGGTCTCGCCAACCGGGTAGACCTCGTCCATCTCGGGGACGAAGAGGAGGTCGGCGCCGTGTTGTTCGGCGAGCCCGCCATCACGATCGGTGTCCCGGGGATACGCGGCAAAATCCGCCTTGTCGTCGAATTGGGTTGGATTCACGAAAAGGGAGACAACGAGCGTGTCGCATTGGGCGCGCAGAAGATCCATCAGAGCCAGGTGGCCCTCGTGGAGGAAGCCCAAGGTCGGGAGCAGGCCCACCGAGCCGCTGTAGAGCTCTCGTGTCCCGACAAACGTCTTGGTCAGCTCCATCGGTCGACGTCGCCCTTCCGATTGGCTCGGATAGCGGTCGCCTCGGCCATGAGCAGGTATTGCTGCCCAACCGCTTCCGAGACTCGGCGAGCCGCGGCGAGCTGGCCGGCCACAGTTGAGATGTCGCCCCTTGCAATCGGCCCGGTGAGAGGGGTTGCGGCTTCGATCTCGTAGATGTTCGCCACCGCCTGCTCCACGAGAGGCCGGGCGACTACCGGATCGATTCGAGCGTCCTCCATCAGGTCTCCCGCCGTGGCCAGAGCGGTGATGACGAAATTCGATGCCGCGGAGGCCGCGGCGTGATAGGCGGGGCGCGCTTCGTCGCTCAGTGGGAAAGGCTTCATGCCGAGCGATTCGGCCAGCTCGGAGAGGCTGGTGATGACCTCGGTGCTCCCACCAATCCCAACAAAGGCTCCAGCGAGGGCAGCCGCGCCTCGCTCCGGGTCGGGGAGGGTCTGGAGCGGGTGAAATCCACCGATGGCCACCCCGGAGCGGGCTAGGCCATCGAGGGCGGCAACGGGGGTAAAGCCGGAAGTGTGCGCCGCCATCGCGACCGAGTGGGCGTGCGGCGCCAGCCGGCCCGATACCTCCTCGATCGCATCATCCCGCACCGAGATGAGCAGGAGATCGGTCGCGGGCAAGGCATGGTCCCAGTCGAGTGCGGGCCCATACCTGCTGTCCCGGGAACGGGAGAGGACGCCGACTATCTCATGACCCGATCGGGCGGCGGCGAGGGCAATAGAACCTCCGGCCCTGCCCGGGCCGGCAATCATCAATCTCACGGGGTTTCCTCGGCCGACTGGCGGCGGAGGCTAACCCCGTGACGTCAGACTTGGTCTTCCAACTGGTTAGGGGTGATGACGGGCCAGTTCGAGTCCAACTCTGACTTCATCTCGTGATAGTCGTCCCGTCGCTTCCAGAACTTCGTCTTCCAGATCTTGAATCGCCGCCGGCTCGACTCTTGCTGATCGGCGAGCGGGGTCGCGTGGTTGTCCCCCGTGCCCCTGACCTCGGGCACGACGACCTCGTCCGGGTCGTCTGTCATGTGCAAAACCTGATGGGTGGAATGCCGCACGGCGCGGTGTTGCTGCTTGCGCTCCTGGCGGTTCGGGCGGCTGTCGTTGTATCCGGGGATTTCCTGGCGATGCTCTCGCGACCGTTTTGCCATCTAGATCGTTCCTCCTGTCTCAGACGCAGCTGGGTGTCCGGACCAGAGGAGGGCCGCGGCCGCTTCCCATGAGCCGAAGCTAGCACGGTTACCTCGCTCCGCGCCAGGGTCATTCGACCCGGTTCGCGCCGGGCTCCGACTGGTCCTCCAGCCAATCCGCCGCCACCAAGACCACTTCCTGATCATTGACCAACTCCTTGGCCTTGGATGCGGAGAGTCCCTTCCCCACCATTGCCTCTGGCCAGACCTCATTCAGCGGGTCGATGACGAATCGGCGCTCGGCGGCCCGAGGATGGGGGATCTGGAGTTCCGGTGCGTCAATTGATCCCTCATCCATGGCGACGATGTCGAGATCGAGGGTCCGCGGGCCCCACCGCACCTCGCGGACCCGGCCATGAGCGTCCTCGATCTCTTGCAACCGAGCGAGGAGCCCGGATGCGGCGACAGATCGGAGTCGAGGAGAACGACCGCATTGAGGAATGGGTCCTGAGCGGGGCCCCCGATCGGCGCCGTCTCATACAGAGGGGATACGGCCACGATCACGCCCGCCCCCCGAAGCTCCCCGATTGCCCCTCGAAGATGAGCGGCCCGGGCCCCGAGGTTGGAGCCGAGGCCGATGGCGAACCGGGTCATCGGGACCGATCGACCGTCACCGCCACATCCTCGAATTTCAGCGGGATCGGGGCCTCCGGCTTGTGGACGGTCACGACCACCCGTTCGACGAGCGGCCGGGTGAGAACCATTCGGGCGATTCGGTCGGCCACGGATTCGATCAAATCGTGACTCTCCCCCTCCACGAGGTCATGCGTGTCCTTGGCGAGGCTTCCATAATCGACGGTGTCGGCGAGTTCGTCCGACGCGCCGGCTCTGGCTAGGTCCAGGAACAACTCGAGATCGATTCGGAAGATCTGGGCTTCTTGCTTCTCGTGTGCAAGTACCCCGTGACGGGCCAGAACTTCGATGCCTTTGATCTCGATCCGATCGGTCACGAGGCCGCGGATGCCGGGATGAGCGAGCGGCCCTCTGGCCCCAACGCCCGCCCCAGAATCTGCTGAATCACCGCTAGGGCGAGGATCGGGTCCTTGACCAGACCCGAATCGACCAGGAAACCGCCAAGCAACCCCCCAACCGTGTCATCGATGGCTTCTCGATGCACGAGAACTCGTGACCTTTTCTTGGCTGTCGCCTTGCTCAGAGTCATAAAGAACTCTTCGACGTCCTGATTGCTTAGGTCGGGGCCGATGGGGACCGAATATGTGGCGATCCCAGCCTCCCGGTAGGCGAGGAGATTCTGATTGCCGGGAAGCATCGAGACCACGGTGTTGATCCCCGCCTCCTCGACCAGCCAGGTGATCTCCTCCTCACGACGGACCCGGCGATGCTGGAATCCCGAGCCCCCCACCCGCTCGGAGACAGCGAGACGATCGGTGATGACCCAGGTGAAACCCCGGGGCTTTAGTCCTGCGACCATTCGTCCCATTGCTTGGGATTCACGATAGCGGCGGCAAGACTCAGCGCCGCCCTTGACGAACCGACGTCGTGCACCCGAAAAACCCTTGCACCACGCTCGAAACCGAGGGCCGTGGTCACCGCGGTGACGCCGTCGCGCCTGGCCGGGTCGTCGATGCCTGCCACCTTCCCCAGGAAGGCCTTCCGCGAAGCGCCGAGCACCACCGGGAATCCCAACTCGGCGAGCTTGCCGAGGCCATCGATCAGCGCCAGGTTGTGGGTGGCGGTCTTGCCGAACCCGATCCCAGGGTCGATCGCCACGGAGGCGGGATCGACCCCGGCGTCGGTGACATGACGTGCCCTGGAGTCGAGGAAACCTGCCACTTCGGCCACTACGTCCTCATAGACGGGGTCTCGTTGCATCGTGCGCGGCGTGCCTCTCATATGCATGAGAATCACCCCGGATTTCCACGCCGACATCACGCCGGCCATCCCGTCCATGGCTGCGGCGGTCACGTCGTTGACGATCTCCGCCCCGGAGTCGAGCGCGGCGTGGGCCACCTCGGGCTTCGACGTGTCTACCGACACCACCGCCCCTTCCGCAGATAGGGCCTCGACCACGGGGACAACCCTCCGGAGCTCTTCGTCGGCGGGGATCGAATCAGCTCCGGGACGGGTGGACTCGCCCCCGACATCGACGAGATCGGCGCCGGATCCCATCATGGCCAGCCCCGCCTCGATTGCATCCGCCTGATCAAGGTGCAACCCACCGTCGGAGAAGGAGTCAGGCGTCACGTTGACCACCCCCATGATCAAGCCCCTGGAGACATCCAGCTCCCTCGTGCGCAATTTCCAGGGACTCACCACCTAGAACCTACGACCTACCACCTGCAACGGCGACCGAAGGGAGCCCTACCGATTGGTGCCGAACAGGAGCGACATCGCCTCGGCCCGGGTGGCGGGCTGTGACTCCATCGTCCCCCTCACCGCCGAGGTCACGGTCACTGCTCCTGGCTTCCTCACCCCGCGCATCGACATGCACAGGTGTTCGGCCTCGACCACGACCATCACCCCGAGCGGCTGGAGCCGGTCCGTCAGGGCATCGGCGACCTGGGCCGTGAGCCGCTCCTGCATCTGAGGCCGGCGGGCATAACCCTCGACGAGGCGAGCCAGCTTGGAGAGACCGGTGACACGTCCCTTCGGTATATAGGCCACATGGGCCTGCCCGTGGAAGGGGACGAAATGGTGCTCGCACATCGAGTAGAAGGGGATCTCTCGCACCATCACGATCTCCTGATAGTGCTCTTCCCCGAAAAAGGCGTCGACCACATCGCCCGGGTCACGGTGGAGACCGTCGAAAACCTCGGCATAGAAGGCGGCCACCCGCTCGGGTGTGTCGATCAGACCTTCTCGATCGGGATTCTCGCCCAGGGCCTCGATGATCTCCCGCACCGCCTTCTCGATGCGGGCCTTATCGATTTGCTCCTCTGTTTCGTGCATCTCCGAAGAAAATAGACGGGCGGTGCCTTCCTATTCCCGAAAACCCGCATCGTTGGGTTGACAACAGTGTCGCTGTGACTGTATGGTGATGTCATAATGACATCAGAACTGGCATCAAACTGAGGAGGTGACCCTGATGTTCATCGACACACCCGACACCGTAGAAACCACGTTGGCTGAGAGAATCCGCCGTGTTCGCCGCAAGAAGACCCGCCGTGTCGTGGATGCCCCCACCCGGCACGTCGCCGAGGCATCGCGTTGGGCGCATCCTCGATAGGAGAGGCCGATGCAACTGACTCAAACAGCCCACATCATGGAGGCCGCGGTGCAAGCCCAGCTCCGGCTGGCCGATCCTGAGCTCAGTGCCCTCGGCTCCGAATTGCTCGAGGTCCTTCGCCCCGCCATCAGAATGGCGCTCATGGAGGTTGTGGAGATGGCCGCCCAAGAGATCAACGGGCAGCTCGTGGGACAACGGGTCGAGATCCGGCTGGTCGATGGCGATCCGGAGCTCGACGTCCGATCCGACCAGTCGAACATCCCCCCTCCCCCACCTCCGCCCCAAGGAGAAGTCGTGGACGCCGAGGCCCGGATGACACTCAGACTTCCCGGATATCTGAAAGACCTCATCGCCGAAGCCGCGGAGGGAGCTGGCGACTCGGTCAACTCCTTCGTCGTCGACGCCCTGCGATCTAAGGCCTACGAGCGAGCACCGTCTCATTCGGTGAGAAGGACTATCGATTTGTGATCGATCGGGAGTTCACGGTCGAAGATGCCCCGGCCGTGAGGATCACCATCAGGTCGGGCCGGGTGCATGTCGAGAGCGGTGACTCGGGCGTGATCAGGTTCAAGGCCGACACCAGTGACCCGACGTTTGAGATTCGTCAGGCTGCCGACGCCATCGTCGCCTCCGGCGACCGGGGCGGCCGGGTCTATTTGACGGTCAATGTGCCCCCATTGACCGACTTGGAGATCGGCACGGTGAGCGGCGATGTCGACATCGATCCCCCACTCGGCCGTCTCGATGTGACCACCATAAGCGGCGAAGTCGACTTCGAAGCTGCGGAGCGCCTCCACGCTCGGACCACCAGCGGCGGGATTCGGGGCAATCGGGTGCTAGGAGAGGCAACATGCGTGACGACATCGGGGGATATCAAGGTCTTGGAGATAGTCGAGAGGGGCGAATTCTCGACTCGATCGGGATCAGTCGTGATCGGCACTTGCTCAGGGATCGTTTCGTCCGCGACGTTGTCGGGCAACATCCGCATCGACCAGCTGACCGGGCCCGTCGCCAATATCAAGTCGATGTCGGGCGGGGTGCGGGTGGGTATCCCATCGAAGACGAGGCTCGATCTCGACGCCAACACCCTCTCTGGCAAGGTGACCCTCCCCACTTCCAGTCCGAGTCAGGAGGCGCCCGAGCGTGAGATCAGTCTCAAAGTGCGTCTGGGCTCGGGCAACCTGAAGATCGAGAGGTTGTAGGAGGTCCCGGCCAAAGTAGGCCGGCAATCAAAATCAGCCGGCGTCGGTGGCGGGACGGGAGGACCGGCGTAGCTTCCGGTTGAGTTGGAGGGACTCGGTGACCGGCTCCTCTTCCTTCTCTGCTTCCTCTGCAGCGGCGAGATGGTCTTCTCGGGGCTGGGGAAGGACCGGGTTATCCGGGTACTTGAGACGCATCGCCCCTTCGGAGCTGTGCTCCCATTTGGGGACATCGGCGAACACCTCGGCTACTTCCTCCCGATCGACGGTCTCCCGCTCGAGAAGAGCCTCGACCATTCGCTCCATCGACTCTCGGTGGTGTTCCAGGATGACACGCGCCTCCTCGTGGGCGGCATTGATCATCTTGCGAACTTCGTTGTCGATGTTGGCCGCCACCTCATCGGAGTAGTCCTGCTGGCGGGAGTAGTCACGCCCGAGGAAGACCTCCCCGTTGGGCTTCCCGTACTGCATCGGGCCCAAGATGTCGCTCATCCCGTATTCCATGACCATCCGCCTCGCGATGGCCGTGGCCTTCTCGATGTCGTTGGCGGCGCCGGTCGTTGGGTCGGCGAAGATGAGCTCCTCGGCCGTCCGGCCGCCAAGCAGCATGGCGAGCTGATCGACCAGCTCGGAGCGGCGCACCAGGTACTTGTCATGGGTGGGCAGAGCCAGGGTGTGCCCAAGCGATCGTCCCCTTGCCACGATGGTCACCTTGTGCACCGGATCGGAGTTGGGCAGGGCGTAACCGACCAGGGCGTGGCCCGTCTCGTGATATGCGATGAGGCGCTTCTCCTCGTCGGTCATCACCTTGGTCTTGCGCTCCGGCCCTGCGATGACCCGGTCGATCGCTTCCTCGAGCTCGAGCATGCCGATGTCCTTGCGGCGGCGGCGGGTGGCGAGCAGTGCAGCCTCGTTTATGAGGTTGGCCAGGTCGGCGCCGGTGAACCCAGGGGTCCGTCGGGCCAGGACCCGCAGGTTGATCTCGTCGTTGAGCGGCTTGCCCTTGGAGTGCACCTCGAGGATGTCCTTACGGCCCTCGACATCAGGGGCGTCGACCACGATCTGACGGTCGAAGCGGCCCGGGCGAAGAAGGGCGGGGTCGAGGATGTCGGGGCGGTTGGTCGCCGCCATCACGATCACGCCGCTGTTCCCCTCGAAACCGTCGAGCTCGACCAAGAGCTGGTTGAGCGTCTGCTCACGCTCATCGTGTCCGCCACCGAGGCCGGCGCCACGATGACGGCCGACGGCGTCGATCTCGTCGATGAAGACGATGGCGGGCGCGCTCTGCTTCGCCTGATCGAATAGGTCACGGACACGGGAGGCGCCTACGCCGACGAACATCTCGACGAAATCGGAGCCGGAAATGGAGAGGAAAGGCACCCCGGCTTCCCCGGCCACTGCCCTGGCGAGCAACGTCTTGCCCGTCCCGGGAGGTCCGAAGAGAAGCACGCCTCGGGGGATCTTCGCCCCCATCGCGCGGTACTTGTCCGGATTCTGGAGGAAGTCCTTGATCTCTTCGAGCTCTTCCTTGGCTTCGACGAGCCCGGCGACGTCATCGAAGCTGATCTTGGGCTGTTCCTTGCCGACCAGCTTGGCCCGGGACTTCCCGAACTGCATGACCCGGTTCCCGCCACCCTGCATCTGCATGAAGATGAACACCATGAAGCCGAGCAGGAACAGCCAGGGAAGGAAACTGATCAGGACTTCCCAAAAGCTCGGGGGTTGGGGGTCGGAGCTGAAGGCGACTCCGGATTCGCGGATCAGGGTGACCAGGTCTCCCTCCGCCCCTTCGGGGTAGCTGGAGAGCTGGTCCCAAGCGTCGTCGGGCAGGGCGGAGCCGGTGATTCGGCCCTGAAGCTCGTTGGAGCGGGCCAGCATCTCGACGGACTCGTAGTCGCCCGCTTCCACGTTGTCGATGAATTGGGAGAGCTCGATGACTTCGGGCCCCTGGACCTGGTCGAACCACCATTGGGCGAGGATGGCGAGCATGATGATCGACAGCCCGTAGACGACGAGCGTGCGCAGCGTTCGGTTCACTGAGACCTCAAAGCAGACTCCGGGGAAGACTCCGAGACCTCAATGCTACGTGAAACCCCCGGATAGTCGAACCCCTTCTCGGGCCCCGCCGACGTATGAGCCGGCTTCAAGATTCGACGCCCATCACACCTACGTAGGGAAGGTTGCGGTATTTGCCGGCGTAATCCAGGCCATATCCCACCACGAACTCGGGGCCGATCGGAAACCCAACGTATTTGACCTCGATGGGAACTCGCTGGATGCCCTCCTTGAGCAATAGCGCCGCGATCTCGAGAGATGCCGGCTTCCTGACGTTGAGACTCTTCATCAGATAGTTCAGGGTGAGCCCGGAGTCGATGATGTCCTCCACGATCAGCACGTGGCGGCCGTCTATCTCCTCATCGAGGTCCTTGAGGATGCGGACCACACCCGAAGTCTGTGTCGATGCGCCGTATGAGGAGACCGCCATGAAATCGAACTCAACGGGCAGGTCGATGTGACGGGCCAGGTCGGCCATCACCATGAAAGCCCCTCTGAGCACACCGACCAGCAGCACATCCTTGCCGGCGTAATCCTCCGTGATCTGCCTGCCGAGCTCGGCGAGTTTGTTGTCGATCTCGTCGGCGGTGATCAGGGGCTTGATGTCCATCCGATTCCCTCTGTGGCGAACACGGAAAGGTAGCCGTTGCTCCCGGGCTGATACCAGGCCACGGGAAGCCTGCGCTCCCCGGGTACCCAGGCGCTCTCTGCATCGGCCACCACCACCAGCCGGCCACTGTCTTCGAGCCGAGCTTCGAGCGCCACATCGACCGGGAAGACGGCCGACCACAGGCCGATCGGGGCCACCCGACATCGCCCGTCGACCCGTTCGACGAAGATCTCGAAGCTCCCGACCTCATTGGCTCCGACCTCCAGGTCGACCCGGGCCGGGGTGGTCGGCACGTGTTCCACCGAGCGGAAGGTGAGGAGTGGCCCGTCGTGGGCGACGACAACCCCCCCTTCGAGAGTGGCCGACTTGTGAGCTCGCCTCGCCACGGCCCAAACCACTTCGAGCTCACTGGCAGATCCGCCATAGGGCGGTCTGATCCGACTGAGGCACCTCCGAAGGACACGATCGGCTACCGGGCGGGCGACGGCGAGGAGAGATCCGAGCGGTACGCCAAGTAAGGCACCGTTGCCTACGACCGGAACCGAGGCGGCCACCTCCTGGAGGAATGCATCGTCGGCATGGGCCAGGGCGGCGGACCGGGCCAATGCCTCCACCAGTCTCGGATTGAATCGCGCCGCCAGCTCGGGGATGACTTCGAGCCGCACGGCGTTGCGACGAAGACCACGGTCGAGATTCGACGGGTCGTCGAAATAGGGGAGCCCGGCGAGAGCGGCCAACTCCCGGGTGTCGGACCGGCTCACTCTGAGCATGGGTCGGGCCAAGGAGCCGGACCGGGTAGGGATCCCCGCCAAACCGGTGGGGCCTGCTCCACGGATCAGGTTCATGATCACGGTCTCCGCCTGATCGTCGAGGGTGTGTGCGGTGAGCAGAGTCTCGGCCGGCTGTAGAGCGCCGATCAGCGCCTTGTATCGGGCCTCACGTGCTCGACCTTCGATCGAGGCCCCCGGCGGGATGTCGATCTCCAAGATGTCGAGCTGGAGACCAATGGTCCCGGCTATCGCCCGGGCAGATTCCTCCAGCCGTGCTGATGCGGGCAGGCCGTGGTTGATGTGGATCGCCCTGACCGGGGGCCCCAGGCCGGCGACCAGAAGGGCCAGGGTTGCCGAATCGGCGCCGCCCGACAGGGCCAGCACCAGATCTCCGGGAGGGAGCACGAGGAGCTCGCGGGCTCTCCTCGTCAGCTCTTTCAGGCGACGCGTCTCAACCATCGCTCGGGACTCTCGATCTCCTCGAGCGTGGGAAGGCTGGTTGCCCCACGGAAGGCAAAGCCAACCGTGTCCCAGCCGGCTTCGCGCTCGACGACCTCGATGAATCGCTCCCCCATTTGGTACTGGTTCATCTTCATCTCGAGCCCGGTCAAGCGGAAGAACGCCGCTGTGCGCTTGTCCGTCCGTCTCGCCTTGAGGACATTGCTCATCCGCCCCTGAGTGCGCAGATGCTCCCGGCCGAGACGGTCCATCACGACATGCCCGTGACCTTCGAGAAGGGCCATGAGTGCCTGGACCTTGTCGATTACGGCGCTCTGCTCGGTCGAGGCGAAGAGGCCAAGGAGGCCGCGCTCGTCGATGACAGGCCCGCCGGAGAACCGACGCCGTGTCACCTCGTCGATGACACGGTTCAACCGGCCAGGCTCGGGCCGGGAGTGCTCGACCAGCTCGTTCACCAGGCTCATGAAGTAATCCCGGAGCCAGGGCACTCCCTGGAACTGGGCGCGGTGGGTGAGTTCGTGCAGGGTGACCCAGAAGCGGAATTCCTCGGGCCGGAACTGATGGGCTCGCTCCAGCTGCATGACGTTGGGGCCGACGAATGCCACCACGTCAGCGTCCTCGCCGGTGGGCAACACGAGCTCATATTGACCGAGTACCCGGCGGGCGATCACCCCGAGAACCGCGGTGAGCTCAGCGTGCACCATGCGGTTGGCGAATACGGCCATGCCGCGGCCCCGAGGACCGGAAGCCTCCATCTTCTCCGTGAGCTGGCGCTGCACCGGCTCCATCAGATGGGTGAAGCTGGCCACATTGCGCTCGATCCATTCCGCCCGACCGATCACGATCGTGGTCGGGTCGCCGGGAAGCTCGAGCCCGGTGGCGGCGGGGACGAGTTGGGAGACCTGCTCGGTCAATCGGATCATGTCGGCCTCCAGGGCCGACCGGTGATAGGTTTCGGCGAGGGGGTAGGTGCCTGCGATCCTCCCGGCGAGACGGCCCGAGCCGGACCGGCTGGAAGTCACTCCTTGACGATTCGGTACCGCTTCCGAACGACCCTCGTGAAGTACTGGATCGTGGTCATCACGATGACCACGACGGCCAGGACGATCCCGGTCGGGATCATGTAGCGGTAAGTCCAGTCAGGCAGCGGCTCAACCGGCTCGGGCGTGGTGGCGGGCACGGCCGGTTCGACGCCCGAAGTCGTGGCGGTCTCCTCTGCCACTGTGGTTGGGGTCCCCTCCTCCTCGGTCCCCTCGGTTGCCACCGCGACCGACATGAAGAATGCGGCGTGTGCGGCGATGAGAAGGAGCAGGGTCGCGATACGGCTGAATCGCTTCATCTGACGCGGAGATTAGTGGGGAGTTATGACGATGCCGCTTCGCGGGCGATGGCGTCGCGGAGCCGCTCGAGGAACTCGGGCGGCACTTCCTCGGCGAGACGCTCCTTCACCACGATCTGCAGTCTGGCTTCGAAATCGAAGCTCCGAAGACATCCGGAACAATCTTCGAGATGAGCGCGGATCACCTCTGATGTGGTGGCCTCGATCTCACGGTCCAGATATTGATAAAGGTTGGTCAGTGCGTCATCGCACTCGTGGCCACTCATGGTCGTTCCGCGCCCTCAGGCACCAGGCCTCTCTTGACTGCGTATTCCCACAACGATTTCTGCATCGCCTTTCTTCCCCGGTGGAGCCGCGACATGACGGTACCGATCGGGATGTCAAGGATGTCGGCGATCTCCTTGTATGAGAAACCCTCGAGATCAGCGAGGAGAACCGGAAGCCGGAAGTTCTCCGGGAGGTCCTCGACCGCCTTCTTGATGTCGGCTTCGACTAGCCCGTCGAGCACCCTGTCCTCGGTGGTTCGGGCGGCCTCGGCGGATTCTTCGGAACCGATGTTGCGATATAGGTAGAGGTCCTCGACCGTGCCCAGGTCGACCTCGGAGGGGCGTCGTGACTCTTTCCGGTACTTGTTGATATAGGTGTTGGTCAGAATGCGATACAGCCAGGCCTTGAGGTTGGTGCCTTCCTCAAACGTGTGATAGGCCCGGTAAGCCTTGAGAAATGTCTCCTGGACCAGGTCTTCGGCATCTGCAGGGTTGCGGGTCATCCGCATGGCAGCGCTGTATAGCTGCCGTGCATACTGCATCGCATCACGCTCGAAGTCGGCCTGGTCAGCCATGAGGCGGGACGGTACAGGGTGGCAGTCGAAAAGGCCTAAGCCGACGGATAAGCGAGCAAGATCAGGGCACCCGCGATCAGCCCGATGAAGGCAAGCAACAGGATCGCCCACCGATTGGCATCCCCGTTCAACTTCGAGCTGATCGAGGCAAAAAACAACACGGTCGCGAACAGGACCGTTGTCAGGACGTATTCGTTCGCCCGCTGGGCGGCTTCCTGCGCAGCCACGGTGTGCTCCTCTGCGGAGACCGCCAATTCCTCGGCCTCCACCTCAGCCGGTATCACGTACTCCTCCATGGCGAAGGGCGAAGGTGGCGCGTCGGGGTTCTCGAATGGACCGAGGGCCAACCAAGCGTCGGCCGCGACCTTGAGCCGATCGGGAAATCGGTCATAAATGAATTGGGCGGAAGCCGCGTCGTCATCGTTCCGCTCGTCGAGCCAGGCGGTGAACACGATCAGGTCGATGGACAGCCGTTCCTCGGCCGTATTGGAGGCACGCACCGATTCGGCCTGGGCGTCGGTGGCCTCGGAGTATCGCTCGGTCTGAATCGCGGTCCATTTGGCGCCTTGAAACCCTGACCACGCGGTGAGGATGGCGGTGATCGACATCACGATGACGGAGATCAACTCGAAGTTGTGGTTGAGCCAGCGACCGACGGTGGGTGGCATCTCGTCGAGAATCGGATCGTCGCCGGCCACGGAGGCACGTTACCGATGGGTCGGAGCCGGAGAGGGGAGTCGAACCCCTGGCCTACGCATTACGAGTGCGTTGCTCTACCACTGAGCTACTCCGGCGGGAAGCCCAATGGTAAGTGCTGAGACTCCACTGAGCCAGATGATCCGGGATTGCCGATGAGGCGGGTGAAGTCCTTGGCATACCTGATGACTTTGGCTTGACCATTGATCGTCGTAACGACGCGAAGACTGATCGCAAGTTGGCCATCCCAAACCACCGATGGAACGTTAGAAACATCGATCAGTCGTAGCGTCGTACACCCCGATCCAATCCACCTCTTCCTTGGTGTATCGATGTGCCACCAAGCAGAACTGCTCCGCACATTGGCCACGACTACTCGTCGTTCGATGTCGTGTACTTGCACTGGACCTTCTCCAGGGCGCCGTTCTCCTTGCGGACCACGATCAGATCAAAGGGCAGGTCGTGACCGAAAGGTATGGCAACCCCGTGACCTGACGCTGCAAATCGGCCAGGATCATGGCCTCGCCGATCTCCCCTTTGGCGGTTGCCTGCCCCATGACTCTCCCTGAGATGGACGGTAGGGAGCAGGAGGGACAGAAATCAGTTCTCGGAGCCGAGACCTGCGAAGAGATTGGTTAGCACCAGCTCCCGACGCAGATTGGCCTGGATGTCGACCACCGCATCGAGGATCTTCTCTGCCGATGCCACTGCCCGACGTGGGCTGACATCGGTGAACGACGCCAAGGGAAGGTCGCTGTTTCGCACCGGCCCTCCCATCTGGAGCGAGGCCGAGTCGGTGTACCACGAGGCCAGGATCTCCAGCCCATTGACCAGGAGTGACTGCTCGGCCCGGCGCCGGGCCCGCTGCTCGCGCTCTTTCGACATGCCCTCGGCCACCGACTGGTCGACCAATGGGGCGATCTCGGCGAGGACGCCGGAGGCAAGACGCTGGCCGTCACCAGGGTGAGGCGTCACCTGGCCGGGGATGGCCAGCCAGAGGTCCCGGAATCGGGACACCTCCGGGCGATCCATCAACGCAAGGGCCAGACCAGGTCGCCCTCCCGACACCACGGCCACGCCTTCGGCCGAGGCGTGGTCCATTCCCCGTGCCTCGAGTGCAGCCACCATCGTGGCTTGGGGCACCCGGCCAACATGGATGGTCCTGCACCTCGACGCCACGGTGGCGGGGAAGTCGTCCTCCGATTCCGCCACCAGGAGGAAGACGACTGATGCTGTCGGCTCTTCGAGGGTCTTGAGGAGGGCGTTGGCCGCTTGCTCGGTCATAGAGCCCGCCTCCGGGAAGAGAAACACGGATCGGTCGGATTCGACCGGGCGGAGCGATGCCCTGGTCACCACCTCCCGGGCCTGGTCGACACCGAGGCTGGTAGCCCCCTCCGGCTCGACGATGGCGACGTCGGGATGCACCCCGGTGCGGACGAGACGGCAGGACCGGCACTCGACCTCATGGTCACCGCCTGACTGGCAGAGCAGCGAAGCAGCGAATCTGGTGGCGAGGGTCCCCTTACCCACCGAATCCGGGCCGGTGAACAGATATGCCTGGGCCGGGGCGGCGACCTCTCGTCGCAGCAGCTCGACCACCTTCTCGTGCCCGATCACGGCATCGAAGGAATCGCCCATCAGCCGAGGCCCTCCATGACCCGATCCACTAGGGACTCGATCGGCTTCGACCCATCGAGGAGGATCACACGATCCGGCTCAGCGACGGCGAGGTCCTGATAGGCCGCTCTCACCGACTCCTGGAATTCCAGACTCTCGCTGCCGATTCGATCGGGACGGTGTTGACGACCCAAGGCGGTGCCAGGATCGACTTCGATCACGAACACCCGGCCCGGCTCAACGCCATCGAGCCCGATCTCGTTGATCTGGCGCACCTGCTCCTCACCGAGGCCCCGGGCGCGGCCCTGGTACGCAATCGACGA
The DNA here is from genome assembly GCA_963837055.1 of uncultured Acidobacteriota bacterium. GTDB lineage: Bacteria > Actinomycetota > Acidimicrobiia > Spongiisociales > ZC4RG35 > JARDZU01. Next base: position 75,299 of record CAWILU010000002.1, read on the forward strand.
GTAATAGGTGCGGTCACTGATGACCCACGCCCCCCGGTCCAGCGCCGGCGCCACGACTTCACTGACCAACTGGGCCCGTTGGGCGGCGAAGAGGAATACTTCGGCCCACCTATCCACGTGCTCTGAGTCGAGAACCAGGGCTCGCACCGTCTCCCCGAGGGCGGTCCCGCCGGGCTCCCTCACCTCGACCACCTCGTCGCCGGAAGCACGCAACCGAGCGGCCAGTGCGGCCGACAAGGTGGTCTTGCCACTGCCATCGCCGCCTTCGAGCGCAATATATCGGTGGTTACCGGGCCGTTTCCCTGTCACTCTGAGTGACGGTAACGGTCACCACAGACACGAGTCGTATTGACATCGGACAGTCAGATGAAGTCAACTCTCACCACCCATGCCTAAGAGCCTCGTCATCGTCGAGTCCCCGACGAAGGCCCGAACCATCTCCGGATTCCTCGGACCGGACGTGGCCGTCGAGTCTTCGATGGGGCACATCCGCGACCTGCCGCGGTCGGCTGCGGAGATACCGGCGAGCGTCAAAGGCGAGGGCTGGGCACGCCTTGGAGTCAATGTCGACGAGGATTTCCAGCCGCTCTACGTAGTGCCCAAGGAGCGAAAGGACCGGGTCAAGAAGCTGAAGCAGATGCTGGCCGGGGTCGAGCAGCTCTACCTGGCCACTGATGAAGACCGTGAAGGTGAGTCGATCGCCTGGCATCTCACCGAAGCGCTCAAGCCCAAGGTGCCGGTCCACCGCATGGTGTTCCACGAGATCACCCAGCACGCCATCGAGGAGGCCTTCGCCAATCCTCGCGATCTGGACCTCCGTCTCGTCCAAGCCCAGGAGGCCCGCCGGATCCTCGACCGCCTGTACGGCTACGAGGTGTCGCCTGTCTTGTGGCGGAAGGTCCAACAAGGCCTATCGGCGGGACGGGTGCAGAGTGTGGCGGTGCGCATCGTCGTCGAGCGAGAACGAGAGCGCATGGCGTTCAAGTCGGCGGGCTATTGGAGTCTCGAGGGTACGTTTGCTCCGGCGGACGACCTCGAGAAGATCTTCGAGGCGACCCTCCTCCAGGTCGACGAGGTCCGGGTCGCCACGGGCAAAGACTTCGGAGCCGACGGCATGCCCAAAGCCGGGACGCTGGTACTGGACCAGGCCGAGGCGACGAAGCTCGCAGAGGACCTCCTCGACTCCCAATTCGACGTCCAGTCGGTCGAAGAGAAGCCCTACCGACGCTCGCCGTATCCTCCGTTCCGCACTTCGACTCTCCAGCAGGATGCAGGCAGGAAGCTGCGATTCTCGTCCTCGCGCACGATGTCCGTGGCGCAGCGTCTCTACGAGAACGGCTACATCACCTACATGCGTACCGACTCCACCTCGTTGGCCGAATCAGCCGTGGCCTCGGCACGCTCTCAGATAGCCAAGCTCTACGGCCAGGAGTACCTCTCGCCGAAGCCGAGAACCTATGCCTCCAAGGTGAAGGGAGCACAGGAGGCCCACGAGGCGATTCGCCCGGCCGGTGACGACCACTTCCAGACGCCCGAGCAGGTGGCAACTCTCGTCGGGCCCGACGAGGCTCGCCTCTACGACCTGATCTGGAAGCGAACCATCGCCTCTCAGATGGCTGACGCGGTCGGCGTCACCGTATCGGCGCGTCTCGGGGCACAGGCGTCGGATGGGCGTAAGGCACTGTTCAGCACGAGTGGCCGGACTATCACCTTTCCCGGATTCCTCAGGGCCTACGTCCAGGGATCGGATGATCCCGAGACCGATGCCGACGACACCGAGAAAGTGCTTCCCCCGCTGGCAGAAGGAGACGGCCTGGCGGTGCAGCGTCTCGAACCAACCGGGCATGAGACCCGACCACCGGCTCGGTACACCGAGGCCTCCCTGGTGCAACGTCTCGAGGAGCTCGGGGTGGGACGTCCCTCCACCTACGCATCGATAATGACCACGATCCAGGACCGCGGCTACGTGTGGAAGAAGGGCGCGGCTTTAGTACCGACCTTTGTTGCTTTCGGGGTGGTCGGGCTGCTCGAACAGCATTTCCCCCAACTGGTCGACTACAGCTTCACGGCAGCGATGGAGGACGACCTCGACCGCATCGCCGCAGGCGAGGAGGAGTCCGTTCCGTGGCTCACCCATTTCTATTTCGGTGACGACGGGCTCAAGCACAAAGTCGCCACCCGACTGGACGAGATCGATCCGAGGGCGGTCGGCTCGATTCCCATCGGCGTGGACGAGGCCGGTAACGACGTGATCGCCAGGATCGGCCGTTACGGCCCGTATGTGGAGATCGGCGAGGAGAGGGCATCGATACCGGACGACCTGCCGCCGGATGAGCTGACAGTGGAGAAGGCGACGGAGTTAGTCGAACACCAGAACGCCGGCGACAAGATCTTCGGGACCGATCCCGAATCGGGGCAAACGGTTTATGGGAAGACCGGCCGATTCGGCCCCTACATCCAGCTTGGCGAGGTCGAGGAGGGCAGCAAGGAGAAACCGAGGAGGGCGTCGTTGTTCAAATCGATGATCCTCGACGAGCTGTCTCTGGATACCGCCCTCCGCCTGCTCTCACTGCCCAGGACCGTTGGCGCCGATCCGGAAGGGATCGACATCGTTGCCCTCAACGGGCGATACGGCCCATACATCCAGCGGGGCACCGACCGCCGCAGCCTGGAGAGTGAGGACCAGTTGTTCACCCTCACCGTGGACGAGGCGCTGAAGCTCCTCGCCGAGCCACCCCGGCGGAGGGGCCAGCGTGCAGCAGGACCGTTGAAAGAGCTCGGACTCGACCCGGTGAGCGGCAAGCCGGTGACAGTCCGGAATGGGCGCTATGGGCCTTATGTGACCGATGGCGAGGTGAACGCCTCGCTTCGTCAAGGGGATTCCCCGGAATCGATCACGATCGAGCGGGCCGCCGAGCTGCTCGCGGCGAGGCGCGACCGAATAGAAAAGTGACTCGCGGCAAAACATCGCCCCGCGGCGGCTTCTAATGCCGGCCGACTTCGCCCTTCGGCAACTCTCAGCCGGTCCTAGGTCACGGCGTAGATCGTCGCACACCTCAGGGCGAGCAGACGCCGGTCGGCCGGGGCTACCGCCTCGTGTCGAGACTCGCCGCCTAGAGAACGTTTGCGGCCATCTCGGCCAGTGGCGACCGAACCGTCTTCTCCAGGGTGACGTGACCGAAGAGGGACGACCCCTTGAACTTCTCGATCAGGGCAGCCATCCCCCCGAACGGCGAGATGTAGGGATTGTCGACCTGGGTCAAGTCACCACAGAAGACGACCTTCGAGTCACGGGACATCCGGGTCAGGATGACCTTGAGGGTGGGCAACTCGAGGTTCTGCGCCTCGTCGATGATGACGAACTCGCCGGTGATGGAGCGACCACGAAGATAGGTGACCGCCGCCATCTCCAGATCACCCCGGTCGACCAACTCCTCGATGGCGTGTTTGGCCCCGTCGACTCCGGCGTCGGAGAACAGGGCGAAGAGGTTGTCGTGTACTGCCGCCATCCACGGAGCGAGTTTCTCGTTGAGGTCCCCCGGCAGGTAGCCAACCTCTTGCCGGCCTACCGCGACCAGGGGCCGGTACACCGACACTCTCCGGTACCGGCCCAGCTCCAGCACCTGTTCCAGCGCTGCGGCGAGGGCGAGGAATGTCTTCCCGGTGCCGGCCATGCCCATCAGCGACACAGCCGGGATGTCGGGATCCAGCAGTTGGTGCAGGGCGACCGTCTGACGCACGTTCTTGGGCTCGACCCCGAAGGCGCGGACATGGGTCGGAACCCTCTCGATCACGACGGTCGGCTCCGACTGGATGACCCGGGCCAGGGCTGATCGGGAGGCCCCAGAGCGGAGCAGGACGAATTGGTTCACCATTGCCTCGGCGTGATCGAGGCTGATCTTCCCCTCGTCGAACAACCGGTCGATGGTCTCCCCGTCGGTGGCGTGCTCGACGAGACCGGATTGGAGCTGCTCGACCGGCACGGTGTCGGCTCGATAGTCCTGAACCGGGACGCCGAGCTGGGCGCCCTTGATGCGGAGCGAGGCGTCTTTGGTGACCAGGACCGCCGGCGAGCGCTCGTGAAGGTTGAGGCAGGTGGCGAGGATCCGATGATCCGGGGTGAGCGGGTCGAGCACTGCCGGGAGCCGCTCGGAGACGACGCCGTTCAGCTCGATCCTCAGTGTGCCTCCACCGGGAAGCCCCACCGCGTCGCGCAAGCCACCGGAGCGCGATGCGCCGAGTTCTTCGAGAAGGCGGATCGCCGCTCTCGCGTTGCTCCCGACCTCGTCCATACGGGTCTTCTTCCGGTCCAGCTCCTCCACCACGACGAGCGGCAACACGACGTCGTGTTCATCGAATCGGAGAGGAGATTGGGGGTCGGCGAGCAGTACACAGGTGTCGAGGACATAGGTGGCCACCTGATCGGTCTCCTTAGAGGTCGTCGCCAAGGACCACAGCTTCCTGAACCTCGGGGCGAAATACAAGGATCGCCGGCTGATCAGTCGGCGGTACCCACCTTGAACACCGGGAACATCGCTGCCCTGGCTGCGAAATCATCAACGGTCGGGCTCTCGGGGACGTCCATGTATTGGCGGGCGTAGCTCTCCCGCTCGTAATAGGCGGCCACGACCGGCGCTGCTTCGTCTGCCGGGGTCTCCTCCAGACGCACCCGTCGCTCCTTGGACCCATGGCGCAGTGTCGCGGTGGAGTCGGCCCGCACGTTGTGCACCCACGAAACCTCGCCGTATGGCGACACGACGTATTCGGACCCATCGATCTCGATCGGACTGACCGGCACGTCGCGCTTCTGGCCACTCTTCCGCCCGTTGGTGGTCAGCAGCTGAGTCTTGCCCACGCCCCTCCTGGCCATCCAAGACATGAGCCGGTTGATGTTCTGAGGCGCCTGGTATTGCTTCGCCATCCGGGCAAGCTACTTCCATTTGAATGGCGGCGGACTCTGCCCTCGACCAACCGAACACCGTTGATGCCGGAACCCGATGTGATCTAAGGCCATCGAGGGCAAACAGACGCCGGTCCGCCGCAGCTTACCGCTCCAGGGCAAGTTCTATCTACGGCGAGACACCCACGCCATGAACTCTTCCAAAGGCTTGGCGTTGACCACGCGGTCGGTCGTCACCCACCCCCTCTGGGCATAGCTGACCCCGTATCCCATCCGGACCAGATCGCTGGTGTGATGGGAATCGGTGTCGATGGCGAAGTCGATGTCGCGCGCCATTGCCCGGCGGGCGACCTCAGAGGTGGCATCGAGCCGGTCGAGTGCGCCGTTTATCTCGAGGGCTACCCCGGTCACTTCCAGTGCCTCGAGGACGACATCGATGTCGAGTTCCACCCCCGGTCGCCGACCCACATAGCGCCCGCTGAGATGGCCGATGGCGTTGACCGACGGGTCATGGAGAGCGCCGAGGATTCTCGCCGTCTGCCGATCCTGGGACATATCGAAGTGGGAATGGATGGAGGCAACGCAGTAGTCGAATTCGAGCCGGAAGTCGGCGTCGTAGTCGAGGTCGCCGTCGGGGCCGATGTTGAGCTCACAGCCGAAAAGGAGCCGGATGGCTTGGTACTTGTCCTGGAGCTGGTGAATCCGGTCGCGGTGCTCGAGCATGACCTCCCGGGAAGATCCGTTGATCGACAGGTCCTCCCCGTGGTCGGTGAAGGCGACGTACTCATATCCACGGGACAGCGCTGCCTCGATCATGTCCTCGAGACTGGACCTTCCGTCGCCGGAGCGGTCTGAGTGATAGTGGAGATCACCCCGGATCTGGGACAGCTCGATGAGGGGGGGCAGTGCACCATCCGCGGCCGCCTCCACCTCACCCGTCCCCTCCCGGAGCGGCGGCGGCACCGGGTCCATGTCCAGCGCTTTGTAGATCTCATCCTCGGTCGCCGAGGCGATCACCTTCTTGTCCTCGAACAGCCCGTACTCGCTGAGCAGCCAGTCCCGGTCGATCGCTCGCTGCCGCAGTGCGATGTTGTGGGCTTTGGAACCGGTGAAGTACAGAAGCGCCGAGCCCAGCTGGTCGGGCTCGACCGTGCGAACATCCACCTGCATCCCCTCACGGGTAAGGAACGAGGTCTTGGTGCCGCCGGAGCCGATCATCTCCGCTGCCTCTGGCAGGCCGGCGACGAATTCGGAGACAGCCGCAGCATTGGTGGTGGCGACCACGATGTCGATGTCCCCCACGGTGTCCGAGAAGCGACGGATCGAGCCGCAGGGCTCTGCAGTCACCACCGATTCGAGGCCCGCGATTCGCGCCGCCAGCGACCGGGCAAGCGGGAGAGCCTCCACGAGTGGTGTCCGCCGGTCCTTGCCGTGAAGACCGAGACGTTCGATCGATTTGGCGATCTTCTCCTCGGACGTCTTGCCCAGACCGGGCAGCTCCCGTAACTGCTCCGCCGCGATGGCCCTGCGAAGCCCATCGACGTCCTCGACACCGAGCTCGGCACGGATCAGCTTGAGGGTCTTCGGGCCGAGTCCGGGGATCTTGGTCAGCTCCACAAAGGCAGGCGGGTACTTCTCTCGAAGAGAGTCGAGCTTTGCCACCGAGCCGGTGCTCATGAACTCGAGGATCTTGTCGGCTGTGGAGCCGCCAACCCCCTTGATCTCGGTCAGCTCCTTCTTGCTGAGTCCGATCAGCTCGCCCTCAAATCCCTCGATGCCGTGGAGAGCGGTCTCATAGGCCCGCACCCGGAATGCCTGTGGGCTCCCCTCATCCAGCGCGGTGAGCTTGGCCAACTCGGCAAGCATGCGGAGGACCTCGAGACGGGTGGCCATTCGTCGGAGCCTATTCCTGACCTGGATCGTCAACCAGGGGAGCCAGAGCCCCGCCGGTCAGGTCGAGGAGGGTCCGGGGAGACACCTCCAACTGCAGCCCTCTCATCCCACCGGAAACGGCGACGGATTGATGATCGACGGCCGAGGAATCGAGGATCAGCCGGTGCCGTTTCCGTTGCCCGAACGGGCTTATCCCGCCGATGACGTAACCGGTCTCGCGTTCGGCCACCGCGGTCGATGCCAGTGAGCAGTGTTTGCCGCCCAGAGCCCGGGCCAGGTTTTTCGTCGACAGACGCCGATCGACCGGGATCACCGCAACTACTGGCTCCCCGTCGACTTCGGCCACGAGGGTCTTGAACACCCGGGCGGGGTCCATCCCGATCGCCGCTGCCACGGCCTCTCCATACCCCTGCCCCACCTTCTCTGACACTGCATACCGGTGGACCTGATAGACCGCGCCCGCCTTGTCCAGGGCGCCAGTGGCCCTCGTCGCTCCCCCGGCCATGCTCAGTAGCGCTCGACCAGGTGCTCACGGCCGGCCGGCGGCTCGTATGGCTCGGGCCAGAAGTCCGTGACGGAATCGATCAGCCCGTCGGAGAACGTGAAGAAAGCCATGCCGTCGGCAGGATCGGCCCCCTCGAGTTCCCAGCCGAACCAGGCGACGCCATTGAAGTCATCAGCGATCGCCACCCGGAGATGGAGATGCCAGTCCCCGGGATACTCCTGATTGAAATGGAGATACCGCTCCCGGCCCTCGATGCGCTCTCGGGTCTGGGGGATCTCGTAGACGACGTCAGGATGCAGGAGCCGGGCCCACGAGCCCCAATCGCGGTTCTCCAGAGTCTCGATGAATCGAGTTACCAGTTCTCGGTTGTCGTCGGTCATGGCCGAACGGACGCTAACTCGAACAGATCGCTCATCTCCCCAGCCACACTCGTGGCTCGAACTCCGCCCTGGCTGTGCGACCGACCAGCACCTCGCCGAACATCGGGACGTTCGCCTCGAGGGCAACCGTGACCACCACCACCCGTGGTCTGAGTGTCCGATCGATCGGACACACGCAACTGACGAGACGTGCCCCGTTGCGCGAGGCGAAATCGGCGGCAATGGCTTCAGGATCATCCGACCCTGTCGGTGGGTAGGTGGCGACGGCGGCGGCAAGCGCGGCCGCCTCGGCAGCCGTGGCAGCCTGCTCTCGGGCGTCGAACAAGACGCCGAGAGCTGCAGTGGAGACCCCGATGGTGGCGACCAGGGCGCAGAGGGCGATCATCAGGATCGTCGTGGCGCCCCGCTCGCTCGTCATCTCTCGGTTCGCATCGTCGCTCTCGCCGACAGGTCCACGCCAATGCTGGACGGGAACGGCTGACCCAAGGCGTGACGCATCGACACCGTCACGGTCGCGACCGCCCCGGCCCGGGATGGCCTCTCCACGGAGACCCGGGTGTGGTCACGCATCGCTGGTGTCAACGAGGCCAGCACCGCCTCGACAGCCTTAGCCGGATCAGGCGTCGTCGCTGCCACTCGGGCACCCTCCCGGACCGCACCTTGCAGCTCGATCCGGGCCCTGGCGACTCCGATCAACTGGATCGAGGCCACGACCACGAGGATGGCAATGGGAAGGACGAGGAACAGCTCCACGGTGGCCGAACCGCGCTCCTCGCTCAGAATCGCCCCGCCACCCAATCGATCACCTTCCCGAACAGGCTTCCCAGGAGACCGCCGCCGCTACCCGACTGCAGCCATTTCAAGGCGATCACCGCCAACGCAGTGGCCGCCAGGATCACCAGGAAGTACTCAACCGTCCCCTGTCCGCGCTCGTCGCGGCTCGCCCACCAAGCGAATATCCGTGCCATTTCCTCTCCTTCTCATCCGGTTACCGACCGGTGCGGGGAGAAGTGCGGATCTCATGTCAACGGCCCCGAGAGCTCCTCGAAGAGCTTGAGCAGCGATGGTGCGTAGAGGAGCAGGACGAGACCGGGAAGCAGCAGCAGAGTGATCGGAAGCATCAGACGCACAGGCAGCGCGCGTGATCGGGCCACCCGTCTCGCCTTCTCGGCCGCAATATCTGCCTCGATCATCGACCGGACGGTGTCACCAACCGCCGCACCGGATATCTGGGCCCGGGCCAGCTGCGAGAGGACGCCCTTGACCTCGCCGCTCATGAGAAGGGCTGCCTGGGTGAGGCCGGAGATAGTGGCCACGCGGGCGGCACGAACCAGTTCGCCATCACCCGGGAAAGCGGTCGCAGCGGTTTGCAGAGCCCCGAGGACTGATCGTCCCGAACGAAGCTCGATGAGCAGCACGATCAGGATCGGGCGGAGGTGGGAAGGCGGCTGCCGGAATCTGTGACGGAGGCGCCAGCCGCCGTAGAGGGACGTGGCGAGCAGGGCGCCCATCGGCCCCGCCACGACGAGCCCGAGCGAGCCCGCGATCACTGCACTCATCTGGCTCTCCTCAGAATGCCGATGGAAACGACGAGGCCCGCTCCTACCAGTGCCAGCCCGAGCATCACAGCCGCTCTCTGGGCGGGCTGTCGGACGAAGGGCTCGAGACCGCCCCTTCTCAGAGCCCACGCGATCGCGAGGGCAGGTGCGATGAGGAGAACTGCGCCGGTCGCTCTCGCCGGGGCCGATGCGATCGACACCTCGTGAGCCAGTTCCACCTGGGCGATCGCCAGCCCTCCGATCTCATCGAAGAGCGCTGCCGGGGACACACCCAAGTCGTCGGCACGGGCCAAGAGAGCTTTGAGCTCCGGGCCTATCTCACCGAACTCAGCACCGGCCGCGAGGGCTATCTCCGCCATGGACGCCCCCTCCCGGCACCTGGTGACGATCTCGGACGCCTCCACCGATACGCCGGCTCGCTCCAGAGACGCCCGCAATGTTGCCCCGGCGCGGAGCTCGGTCGAGACCGCTTCACAGAACCTCGCCGCCCGCATCGATAGACCAGGGCGGGCCTGCCACCAGTGGAGGGCGATGAGGCCGATCATCGGTACAGGTGCGATGAGTGTCAGAGCGAGGAGGAGGAGACGGGGCCACTCGATTCCCGCAGCCACCCCGAAGGCGAGAAGCACCCAGGTCACGGCCGACGCTCCACGCCCTCATCAACGACTGTCGACATCTCCGAGATGAGGCGAGTGCCCTTGTCTCGCTCCATCTGGACGACAATGTCGATCGCAGCATGCAGTTGACGCCTGACGGCGAACTCCGATGTGTCGCCGGCGGACAGGGCGAGGGTCTCCAGCCTCCACAGGGCCTCCTGCGGGCTGTTGGCATGGATAGTCGACATCGAGCCTCGATGACCGGTGTTCAGAGCCCAGATCAGGTCGAGTGCCTCCGCTCCTCGCACTTCGCCGACGATCAACCGATCGGGCCTGAGGCGGAGAGCCGAACGAAGGAGCTGGCGAATGGTGATCTCCCCGATGCCCTCGGCATTGGGTGGATGGGCCTCGAGCCGCACTCGGTGGCCGGGGATGTTGAGCTCGGCAGCATCCTCGATAGTCACCACCCTCTCTTCGAGTGGGATGAGGCCGGCAAGCAGGTTGAGGAGGGTCGTCTTTCCCGCTCCGGTTCCGCCGGACACGAGCACCGTCTTTCTGCCCACCACTGCTTCGGACAGGGTCCGGACCTGCTCCTGCGACGCCGTGCCCACTGATACGAGCTCATCCAGGGAGCTCACAGCCTGGGTGAACCGGCGAATTGCGATGGTCGGGTGGTCGACCGCGGCCGGCGGCACCACCACGTGGATTCGGCTCCCATCACTCAGACGCCCGTCCACCATCGGCGACGCACGATCCACCCTGAGGCCAAGAGGCGCGATGACCCGCTCGACGGCGGCGTAGAGATCTGCGTCGCCGACAAAACGCGCTTCTACCCGGGAGAGGGCGCCACCCCGGTCGACCCAGATGTCATCCGGCCCGTTGACCAGGATGTCGGTCACCGTCGGGTCGGCGAGCAGCGGCTCGAGCGGGCCCAAGCCGAGCACTCGGTCAGCGATGCCGCTGGCCCATGATCCAGAGTGACGGGGCGATGCGATCGACAACAGGCGCTCGGCCTCGGAGACGACCTCGGAGCGCCGCAGCGGAACCGGGCCGGCCGCAATGTCGCCGATGACACGCTCGATCACCCCCATGGCATCTCCCAGATGCCCTCCCAGGCGCGGACCCAGCGGGCCTTGCTCGCAGACCTTCCCGAGAGCATCCGCCGGACCAGGGACGATCTGAGTCGGGGAAGGACGGGGCCAGGCCCGGCCGGCCTCGCCCCCGCGCCCACCGGCTGCCACACGGCCGGGGTTTGCTCAACGGGGCGAAGCAGACCAGGGAGCAGCGGTCTGACTGGGACGATAGGACCGTCCCACAGACCAAGCGGGCACCGGACGACTACGGCCGGCCAACCCTCGGCAAGGGTCTGAATGATCGATCGGGCCTCGAGAGGATCGATCGGGCCAGACGAGAGGAGGGCGACTCCTGCCCGGCCCGGGCTCAATTCGGCGAGGGTTGGGCCCTCCGCGCCCAGATCCGACAGGGTACGCCCGCTCTGGAGTGCCAGGTCTCGACACATGTCGACCACCAGGGCGCTGCCCGCGACCTGGGCGAGGCCAAGGGCGGAAATGAGCGAAAGGACCGGCTCGGGTGATGCCACCGCGAGAACGCCGAGCTTGCCTGGAGATCTCCCCATCCCCACCATCCCTACGAACGTATCCGGCGGGGAAACGCTCTACAAGGGGGCTGGCCTCCAGGTGAAGCCGGCATCGACGACGACTTCGATGAACTGCTCACCCGAGTAGACGCCGTCGGGAAGGCCCTCGAGCAAGTCCTTGTCGAGGATGAATCCCTCGATGGCCCACATCGCGTCGCGATCGAGATCATTGATCAGTCGCCCCGCTTCCACCTGCTTCACCGCCTCGGTCAGGGCACGGACCAAGAGCCCGGGTACCGGCAGGTCCTCGGGCAACCTGTCAGTGTCCAGGGGCCGTCCGTCGACGTCCACGATCAACACTGAGGAGCCCAATGCCATCCGCAACACGGCTCCTGGGTCGATCACCCGACAAAAGTACCCTCGGCCTGTGACCGATCGAGCAATGGTCGTCGTCGCTGCCGGAAGCAGCGTGAGATTCGGTGGGGACAAAATGATGCTGTCGGTGGCCGGTCGGCCGATCGTCGCTCACGCCGTCGACGCGGTGATCGAGCATGTCGACCGCTGCATCCTCGTCTGCCGCCCCGACCAGATGCCCCTCCTCACGAAGCTGAGACTGGGCGTTGACCTGGTCGCGGGCGGGCCGAGTCGGACCGCCTCGGAGATGGCCGGGCTCCATGCACTGGGGGAATCGCCCCGTCTGATCGGGATCCACGACGGAGCACGGCCTCTGGTTTCCGGCTCGCTGATCGAGATCCTCTTCGAGACCGCTGCACTGGTCGGCGGGGCGATTCCCGTGCTGGGGCCGGCCGGACCCGTCGTTCACAGGTCGGATTTGTCGGTGGTGGAAGACGCAATGGTCGCACAGACACCTCAGGTCTTCCGGGGGCAGGCGTTGCTCGCGGCGTATGCGGCCGCTGCCCGTGCCGGGCACCAGGCAATGGACACTGCCGAGATCGCTCGCGCCTTCGGCCAGATGGAGATCGCAGCCGTGCCCGGGGACCCCGAGAACGTGAAAGTCACGCTCCCCGGCGACATCGAGTCAGTCAAGTCAGCGCTAGAGACTTCTCGTAGCGAACCTCGTTGACGTCGGTGCCGCCGATGGTCTCTATCCGGATCGGCTTCCCCAGCGTCCATCCCTGCCGCTCGTAGAAGGCGCGTGCGCGGGCATTCCGGTCGAGCACCCAGAGCAGCCCCCTCCAGTAACCATCGTCGATCAGAGCCTGCTCGCTCTCCGCGAGGAGATCGCGGCCCAGGCCACGCCCCCACTGGTCGGGGTCCAGATAGATGGCATAGACCTCGCCCCAGTCGTCGTCGGTCGCCGGGCCAACTGCACAGAAACCCACGATCATCCCGACCTGTTCGGACACCAAGACCCGGCCCCTCGTCTGGCGGAGTATCCGATTCCAGCTCTCGGTTCGGCCCTCAACGTCCAACGCATCGAGAAAGCCTTGGTCGATCAAACCTGGATAGGCCGTCTGCCAACTGGCCACATGGACACGGGCGACATCGGTGGCATCTCCTGGCTCGGCGGTCCTGATCATTTTCTCACTTCAAGAGACCTGGTTTGGCTCCTCTCCGGCTGGAGCCGTGTCGGGTCGAGTCGTCTCAGGTTGATCCATCTCGGGGTGATTTGTCTCCGAGTGATCCGTCTCGAGCTCATCTGGCTCCGGGTGATCCGGCTCGAGCTGGTCTGGCTCCGCCACCTCATCGGACACAGTATCCGGCTCCCGCTCATCCCGACCACCCAGAACCCAGAACGCCAGGGCGGACAAAGACGCCGCTCCGAGGGCAACGCCAAGCCAGAGCCATTGTTGTGTCCCCGAGCTCGGCTCCTCGTCCTCGGTGAGGTCGGTGGTCCCGGGCGTCGAGCTGAGATCAGCGCCCAGATCGGTGAGCGACACCGGGTCGGACTCGGCACCGGGGTCACCAATAGCCTCGAAGACGACGAGATAGTTAGCCGGTTTGACCTCGGTGGTGACACCGAATGTCCCATCGTCGCGGGGCAACATCGGGATGGTGATGGTGTCCTCGTCGGCGAGCGCGAGATGGGCCAGGACCGAGTCCGCCGACTCGTCGACTTCGACGCCCAGTTCCAGGATCATCGACTCGTCGGACGCGGAGACGACAGACGCCGTTGCGGTGCCGAAACCCGACCCAAGGTCGACCGCGAAAAGGAGTAGGGCGGCGAACCTCATCATCGGTGCCCGATCCTACCCGTCAGCGGGTGAGCTCTCCCCTGGAGGCCGTTTCCATTCACCCCGTTCTTCGAGCAATTGCTTGAGGAGGTCGGGCCGGTCGGTGATGATGCCGTCGACGCCGAGATCGAGGAGGTCGCTCATTTCGGTAGGTGTGTTGATGGTCCACACGTGAACCTGCAGACCCCGGGCATGCGCCGCATCGATCAATTTCCGGTCAACCACACGCAGCCCTCGGGAATGGCGGGGTAGCTGAAGGGCGACGGCGTCGGAGAGGACTCCCCGCCCCACCCGCGATGCGAGGAGCCAGGATCGGGCCTGAGCGGACCCCGTGGACGTGGCGACGCGCCCCCGGGACACCATCCGGAACTCCTCGAGTCTGTGATCTGAAAAGGAGCCGACGATCAATCGGTCATGGACATCGAGGCGTTCGATCACGTTGATCAGTGGCTCGGCCAGCCCATCGGACTTGAGATCGACGACGAACGAGACCTCGGGAAAGGCAACGATGGCTTCCTCGAGGGTCGGGACCCGAATCTTCCTCCCTCTGAACGCATGCCCGTCGACGCCGAAATGACGATGCCCTGCATCCAACCCGGACAAGTCGTCGAAAGTGACGTCGCTCACCGGCCCCGAGCCGTCCGTGGTGCGGTCCAGGGTGGGGTCGTGGAAACAGACGAGCACCCCGTCTCGGGTCAGGCGCAGATCGGTCTCGAGATGGCGATAGCCCAGGGAAACAGCGCCAGAGAAGGCCTCCATTGTGTTTTCGGGCCAGAGAAGACGGCTGCCGCGGTGGGCAATGGCGACCGGCGGTCGCCAATGATCAAGAGTCATGCGGGGCAAAAGTAATGGGCCCCGTCTCTCGACGGGGCCCATCAAATCCCGGTTGGAGGGCGCTTACTCGGCGACTCGGTCCTTCAGGCCCTTTGAAGCGGAGAAATGGGCATATCTCTTCGCTGCGATCGTGATGGTCTCCCCGGTGGCCGGGTTGCGACCCTGCCGTGCAGAGCGCTGCTTGGTGGCGAAATTGCCAAACCCGGTGATATTCACTTTGCGGCCCGCATCGAGCTCCACGGCGATGATGCCCTCGCCTGACTTCGTCGAGAAGATGTGGTCGATGATCTCCGCGGCCTTGCCTTTGGAGATGTCCGCCCTGTCGGCGAGCTTGTCCGCCATCTCGGATTTGTTCACGGCCCCTCCTTGTGGGTCGACGTTCGGCACCCTGTGTTTGGTGACGTTCCGAGTAACCATAGGCGAAAAACCCAGCATTGCTTGGCTTTCCCGGGCAGTTAGCCTTCGCCGGTGAGGAGGAGTATGAGCGTCGACTACGTCCTCGAGGGCGATGTGGCCATCGTCACCCTCGACCGTCCCGATCGTTACAACGCCATCGAGGCATCGCTCGGGGAGGGCCTGATCGACTCGATGGCACGGGCCGGAGGGGAGGCGAGGGTGGCGATCCTGACCGGGGCGGGCAAGGCGTTCTGTTCGGGAGCCGACCTCAACGACCTGTTGCCCGACTACGAAAGCGGCGCCGGGCCCGACCTCGCCCGTCTTCTCGACGAGGTGTTCCACCCCGCCCTTCACTCAATCCTCGATTGCAGGGTGCCAGTGATCGGAGCCATCAATGGCGTGGCGGCCGGAGCCGGGCTGGGCCTCGCCCTTGCCTGTGACGTTCGTGTCATGGCCGAGGGTGCCTTTCTGACCTCGGCGTTCACGGCAATCGGGCTAGCCCCGGATTCGGGAACGACGTGGTGGCTCTCGCACCATTTGGGAGTGTCCCGCGCTCTCGAGCTCGCCTTGACCAACCGCAGGGTCGGCGCCGAGGAAGCCCGTCAGCTGGGGCTTTGTGTCGACGTCGCGCCCGCCGACCTGTTGATCGACCGCGCAAAAACCCTGGCCGGCCTGTTGGCAGATCTGGTCCCCGATTCACTAGTAACCACCAGACGTCTCATCAGGGAGGCGGCCGGAGCCACTCTCGAGGAGGCGCTGGCTGCCGAGCAGAAGGAACAGGGCCGGCTCGGCAAGACCCCCGAGCACCGAGAGGGAGTAATGGCCTTCATCGAGAAACGAAAGCCCGACTTCAGGTCCTGATGACGGATCTTGCCTTGGAGCGGGAGCCCCGGCCGACCGACCGCCTCTATTGGCGGCGGACTTTGCCCTCGACCCACCCTCAGTGATTCTCTCTGTTTTCACGAGCAGCAGCGAGCAGTCTCGGGCAAACAGACGCCGGTCCGCCGTGTCGGCCGGGGGCCTTCAGGGCTTGACCAGGTACACCTCAACGGTCAGCATCCCCGCCTCGCCTTTGCCAAAGGCGACCCCGATCTCGTTGTTCAACCAGGCCAGATCCTCGTTCCCGGTCTGGAAGGTGAGGAGTTCCCGTGGCTCTGCTGATTGATCCGGGTTGACGATCGAGACACCCGTCCCCCGATAGGCCACCGTCTCCCGTTTCTCACCCACGCTGGCGTGGATGTCCAGCTCCATATTCCCGTCGGAGCGAACCGTCACGTAGTCGATCCCCGACACGGGCCGCTCCCCTTCCCAATGCGGGCCGGTGGCGGTGCCTTCGAAGGGAAAATCGATGCGCATGCCGGCAGGGGTCGTTCCAATGATCTTTCTGCCCATCTCGGCCGTGATCGTGCAGAACTTCTCCAATGAAGGCATGCCGGGTCTACTCCTGGATCGGGACGAGGCAACGCTAGTTCCGTGATTGGCGGAGCAGCTCGACGACTTGATCGTCGGGTGTCGGCGAGAAGTCGCGATACCACGCCCCCACCGCCATGAACCTCTTCGGATGATCGACCACGATCACCCTGTCGGCGGCCTTCTCCATGATCGGGACGGCATCAGCCGGGGCGACCGGCACGGCCAGCCACACTCCCAACGCCGCTCTAGCCCGCAGGACGCGGATGGCGGCGAGGGCCGTCGAGCCGGTGGCCAGCCCGTCGTCGACAACTACCGCCGTGCGGCCGGTGGGGTCGATCGCCGGCACCCACTCTCGATATCGGGCGAGTCTTCTTTCCAGTTCCGTCTTCTCAGCCTCGGCTCGCGCCAGGAAGGTCTCTTCGTCGATCCCAACCGCATCGATGATCTCCTGGTTTCGGATCACGACGTCACCCTCGGCGACAGCCCCCATCGCCAGCTCAGGGTGGAACGGCACGCCGACCTTTCGGACCGCCAGGACATCCAGCTCACATTTCAGGGCTCCGGCGACCTCGAAGCCAACAGGAACGCCACCACGGGGAAGCGCGGTCACGAGTGGCGCATCGGGGTGATGTGCCGCGACCTCGAGCCCGAGCCTCGCCCCCGCCTCCCGGCGGTCGGCGAACTTCATCGCCTCAGCCGTAGTGATCGACGTAACGCCGAAGCCACGGCGTCACCTGAGTGAGATACTCCTCGGCTTCGCCCATAGGGAGGGTGCGTGCCGCGTAGTTCATGAGCATGATCTGCCGGGCGGCGTGAAAGCCATCCAGCTGCTCTTCGTCCTCGATAGGCCAGGATGCGATCTCCTCGAACCCCTGACGGTAGGCCGCTCGGATCTCGTTCCGCCGGTCACTCGCCCGTGACGAGTAGAGGCACACCGAGACGTCCTGGCCGGGAGTGGCGATCATCACGTCCTCGAAGTCGAACGCGTGTAGCCGGGAGCGGACGAGGTGCACATTCCACTCATGGAGGTCGCCATGCACGACGTGGGGGAAGTCGGCGGCCCAGGCATCCTTGATCACTTGCTCGGACAACTCCGATGCCTGGCTGATCGTCTTTCGGCGATACGAGTCGAAGAGATGGTCGTATCTCGGGCTGTCGATGATGACCGGGTCGTCCTCGGGCTCGTAATAGAAGATCCGGTCCCAGCGTCGCATCCCGTCGGGGTTGGGTACCTGCCAGTTACGGCCGTGCTCTTGGAGGGACGCGCTGATCCGGCCGAGGAGCCGATACCCGAAGCTGCCGGCACCGTCGGCCAAGGGCGCTCCGGGAACCCAGCTGAAGAGCACACATGGCCTTGTCTTGTCCGAATCGGGCTCCTTGGCGTCGACGATCAGGGTCCCGTACCCGGTCTTGATGGGCGCCACGATCTCGAGATCGGTGTCCCTGTTCAAGGCCGACAGCCAGGCAACCTCGTAGTCGATGTTCGACCGAGAGTTCCCCTGAGGGCTGCCAACCCTCAGCACGCATTGGAAGCCGTCCGAGGTGACCACCCGGTACATCACGTTGGAGTGTGTGGCCAGGTGCTCGACTTCCCTCACCCGGAACGGGTAGTGCTCGAGCACCTCTTGGGCGAGCGGCAGCAACCGCGCTGCCTCATGGCCAATTCTATGTAAATCCATCCCGCCCGGACCCTCTCCCTGCCAAGGGGGACCAGTGCCCTCCCCCAGGGTCATTCTGGTCGCTACGGGCTCCGCTGACTACTGGTTCTAACGGCCCAATTCCTGAGATGGCGCCGACGGCTCGGACTCAGCGACGACTTCGTCCAGGGCGTCCAGGAACCGCTTGTTCTCGTGCTCGGCCCCGATCGTCACCCTCAGCCATCCTCCGCCCATCGGCCGGACGATCACACCACGCTGGGTGAAGAGGTCTGCGGCTTGTCCGCCGGCCATACCCAGCTCGAAATAGACGAAATTGGCCTGGCTCGGGGTGTGGGGAAGCGATCGCTCGGCCAAGGCCCCGAGGACCTCACGCCGTGCAACCGCGTTGGACTTGGCCCGACGCTCCAGCTCACCCTGGTCACGGAGCGACGCCGCCGCCGCCACCTGGGCCACCTGGGCCACTGTGAATGGAGGCTGCGCCTTGCGCAGCTCGGTGATCATCTCGGGCCGGCCTACTCCATAACCGATCCGATGGGCGGCGAGGGCGTAGATCTTGGAGAAGGTCCGCAGGACCAGGACATTGGGCCGGCGCAGCGCTTCGGGTATCGCGCTCGGCGTAGCTCTCGTCGGTCACGAAGTCGTGATAGGCCTCGTCGATCACCAATAGCACCGACTCGGGAAGGGAGTCGATGAAGCCACTCATCGCGTTCGCCGAGACGATGGTCCCGGTGGGATTGTTTGGATTGCACAGATAGACGACGGTGGTGTCGTCCCGGATCGCGTTTCTCATGGCGTCGAGGTCGTGGGTGTGCGCCGCATCGAGCGGGACCTCGATCATCTCGGTCATGGCCCAACGTGAGGCGATGCGGTACATGATGAACGACGGCCAGGCATAGACGGCACTCGTCCCGGGACCGCCCATCGCCACTGCGATGTGACCGATGAGGCCAACGCTCCCGTTGCCGAACCAGAGATGGTCGGCCGGAACCGACAGATGGGCCGACAGCGTGGCACTGAGATCGCGCATGTCGTCGTCGGGGTACCGGTTCGACTCGGCCAACGCCTTCGAGACCGCCTCGACCACACCAGGGAATGGGCCATCCGGGCTCTCGTTGGACGCGAGCTTCACGATCTCGTCGGGCCTCATCCCGATCTCGGCGGCGACCTCCTCGATCGACCGGCCCGGGACGTAGGGGCTGATCGCAGCTACGTCCGGCCGAAACCTGGGCATGGGAGAAAGGTAATGGGTGGTGGGCGGCAGGTGGTGGGCGGCAGTCCGAAAGTATGGTGGGCGAGAATTGGACACGACAATTCAGGTGATCGATCAAGAGGGCCGATTGGTCGGCGAGGACCCCGGCCTCGACCCTGACCTCTACCAGCGGATGTATCGCAACATGGTCCTCTCCCGGGAGCTGGACCGGCGCATGCTCGCTCTGCAGCGTCAGGGCCGGATCGGCACATACGCCATGCTCGAGGGCCAGGAAGCGGTGCAGATCGGATCAGCCCTCGCCCTCGACCCCGACGACTTCGTCTTTCCCTCATATCGGGAGCACGGCGTCCAGGTCACCAGGGGGCTTCCCATCGAGGTGCTGCTCGCCTACTGGAAGGGGCTCCCCAACGCCCGCTGGGACATGGAGAAATACCGCACCGGGATCGTGGCGGTGCCGATCGCCACCCAGCTCCCACATGCGGTTGGCTATTCGTATGTGACCAAGCTGAGGGGTGAGAGGACTGTCACCGCGGTGTACTTCGGGGACGGCGCCACCTCCGAGGTCGACTTCCACTCGGGGATGAACTTCGCCGGCGTCTGGAAGACACCGACCGTCTTCATCTGCGCCAACAACCTCTATGCCATTTCGGTGCCATACGACAAGCAGACCGCCGCCGAGACCATCGCTCAAAAGGCAGGGGCCTACGGCTTCGAAGGGATCAGGGTCGACGGGATGGACGCAATCGCCGTCTACCAGGCCACCACCGAGGCAGTGCGGCGGGCCCGCGCCGGAGGAGGCCCGACCCTGATCGAGGCCATGACCTATCGCTACGGCCCGCATGCCACCGCCGACGACCCGACCTTGTATCGAACCCGGGAGGAAGAGGAGTCATGGCGTCAACGAGACCCCATCGAACGACTCCGCCGCTTTCTCGAAGGCCGGGGCGAGTGGGACGAGGCCGTCGAGGAGAAGGTGACGATGGAGACCTCGGACCTGGTCGCCGCGGCAATCACCGAGATCGAAGCTCAACCCCTCCCCGGGCGTGATGACGCCATCCGGCACGGCTTTCATCGCATCCCGGCCCATGTCGTCGACCAACTCCACGAAATGCAGCGCTCTCATGGCGAGCCGCCGACGCATTTCGACCCCACCGAGATCTGGTCGGTAGGGCGGGACGAGATGCCGGCCGACGGCCCGACTCGCTCGATGACGATGGCTGAAGCGATCAATGCTGCCCTGCACGAATCGATGGAGCGCGACCCGAGCGTGATCGTGCTCGGTGAGGACGTCGGCCTGTCAGGCGGTGTGTTCCGGGTGACCGAGGGCCTGCAGTCGAGCTACGGCGAAAGCCGTGTGATCGACACCCCCCTCAACGAGTCCGGCATCGTCGGCGCCTCTGTAGGGATGGCGCTCGCCGGGGCACGGCCGGTGGCCGAGATCCAATTCGACGGCTTTGTCTACCCGGCGTTCGATCAGATCGTCAGCCATCTCGGCAGGTACCGATTCCGGACGCGGGGCACCTCCGAGGTCCCGGTCGTGGTGCGTTTTCCGAGCGGGGCCGGGATCGGGGCGCATGAGCACCATTGCGACTCGCCCGAGGCCTACTTCGTCCACGCCCCCGGGCTGGTCGTGGTATGCCCCTCGACCCCGATCGATGCGAAGGGTCTGCTTGCCTCCGCCCTCACCGGGCACGACCCGGTCATCTTCCTGGAGCCGAAGGTCCTCTATCGGGCCATCCGGGAGGATGTGCCCAGCGATCACTACACCCTCCCCATCGGAAGGGCGCGGGTGAGACGGGAGGGAAGTGATCTCACTCTCGTCACCTATGGCGGGATGGTCCCGGTGGCCCTCGAGGCGGCGAACCGGGTGAGCACGTCGGTGGAGGTCATCGATCTCCGCACCCTCTTCCCGTGGGATCGGGAAACCGTCCTGGCCTCGGTGAGGAGGACGGGCCGATTGCTCCTGATCCAGGAGCCACAGGGGTCGGCCGGCGTAGCCGCCGAAGTGGCCGCCGTCGTCGCCGAGGAAGCCCTCTACGACTTGCACGGCCCGATCGTTCGCGTCACGGGGTTCGACGTGCCCTGGCCTCAGTTCGCCATCGAGTCACATGCCTTGATCGATGCCGAGCGGGTGGTGGCGGGGATCGAGCAGGTCATGACCGGGTGAGTGGCGAGAAAGCGGTCGCGGTATTCGGCTCTTCTCGGACGGAGCCGGGATCGGAGTGAGTGGGAGGGGGCACACGATGCAGGGACTCGACTCGCAGCGGCCGGATACGCCGTGATCACCGGTGGCTACGGCGGCACGATGGAGGCGGTGTCGAGCGGGGCGGCCGGCGGCGGGGGTCGCGTGATCGGCGTCACTGCGCCGATCCTCTTCCCGGACCGGGTGGTGGCGAATCCTTTTGTCGATGAGGTGATCGAGGCGTCGAGCCTGGCCAACCGGATCGAGATCATGATGCAGAGGTCCACTGCCACCCTCGCCCTCCCCGGCTCGATTGGGACGGCCGCCGAGCTTCTCATCGCCTGGAACACCAACCATCTCCTCCGTCACGCCGGGGCCGCTCCCCGGGTGAGCGTGGCGGTCGGGCAAGGGTGGAGAGCCCTGGCCCGTGCCCTCGTCGACATGAACGGCGCAGTCGAGGACGATGTGATCTGGGCCGATACGGTCGAGGAGGGAGTGGATCGTCTGCTGACCGGCCTGGCTGACTAGTCATATCAGACGCGGCCGGGACGTGTCTTGACATTCGCGGCCAGGGCGTGATCCTCACGCTGACCAGATGAAGCATCTCCGCCCCCAGGGCATCTCCTTACTTCACCGCAGGTCGTCCTGCCGGCGCGGCCATCATCGATATGGCGCCCCGCAACAGGTTGGGGGTGGAATTCTCCGCCAGGTCTGCATGACCTGCGGATCGGTGACCATCGACCTCACCGGAGCGATGGAGGTCGTCGATGAGCCGATGACGGCGAAACACTTGGAGCCGTAGCGCCCGCCGCATCTAGAGTCCCCGCGGTGACACGACACGTTCGAGCTGCCGGGGGTGTCGTCTACCGCAAGACGCCGAAAGGCAAGATCCGGGTCCTGGTCGTCCACCGTCCGCGCTATGACGATTGGACCCTCCCCAAGGGCAAATCAGATCCCGACGAGACACCTGAGGGAACTGCGCTCCGGGAGGTGCTCGAGGAGACCGGGAATCACTGCCGGATCGTCGCTCCACTTGGGGCAACGCGGTATCGGGTGGTGGGCGGAGTCAAAGAGGTCAACTGGTTCGCCATGAAGCCCCTTCCCGACAGCCCGGGGTTCTCCAAGAACTCCGAGGTGGACAAGGTGAAATGGCTCTCACGTCGCGAGTTGCTCGATCTTCTCACCTACGACCAGGATCGCGAGCTGGTCGAGGGGACAGACCTCAAGAAGCTGGCTCAAACCGGCGCCCTGTACCTGATCCGGCACACCACTGCCGGGGACCGGCGGAGGTGGAAGGGCCGCGACGAGGACCGCTCGCTCACGAAGAAGGGTTGGCGCGAGGCCGACGCCATCGCCGGCTCCCTGGCCGACGCCGGGATCGAACGGATCGTCTCCAGCCCGTTTGAGCGGTGTGTGCAGACGGTGAAGCCATTGGCCAAGTTGATCAAGGCACGAATCGAGACCTCGCCGCTGCTGGCCGAAGAGCCTGACATCGATGCCGCCTACGAATTGGTCGACAGCCTGATCGGCGCCAACACCGTGATCTGCTCACATGGCGACGTGATCCCGGCACTGATCAACAGGATGATGTGGGCAGGCCTCAGCCTCGAGTCTCGGTTCTACTGCTCGAAGGGCTCGATCTGGGAGGTCGGCGTGGACGGCGGGAAGTTCACCACCGCCCGATACATGCCCCCGCCCGAGGTCTGACACCGTCCACCGAGCCTTTCACACGGGCGTACATTCCGGCGGATGGACATCGAAAAGGGCCATTTGTTCATCGGCCACAAGATGGGCGATTCCAATGAGCCACTCATCTACGACAGCGCCGACTTCACCACCCACGGTGTGATCGTCGGCATGACTGGCTCGGGAAAGACTGGTCTCGGCATCACGATCCTCGAGGAGGCCCTGCTCAACGATATCCCCTGCCTGATCATCGATCCCAAGGGCGACATGGGAAATCTGCTCCTGACTTTCCCGAACTTCGCGCCTGCCGACTTCCGCGCCTGGATCGACGAGGCAGAGGCGAATCGGCAGGGGGTTACCCAGGACCAGCTCGCCGCCGACGCGGCGACTCCTGGAAGGAGGGCCTGACCGGATCAGGAATCACGCCGGAACGGCTCACCGTGCTCCGTGATAGGCAGCGAGATGACGATTTACACCCCGGGCTCCGGAGCGGGTGTCGCCTCAATGTCCTCGGGTCGATGAAGGCGCCTTCGCTCGATTGGGAGACACAAGGGCGAGTTGATCAACGACGAGATCGAGGCGTTCGTCTCCTCGCTCCTCTCCCTGGCTGACGTCGAGGCAGACCCGGTATCGGGTCCGGAGCACATCCTCCTGTCCACGATCATCTCCACGTTCTGGCGGGAGGGCAGGGACCTCGACCTGGCCACTCTCGTGGGGCAGGTTCCCAAGCCACCATTTCGCAAGCTCGGCGTGTTCGATCTCGACACCTTCTTCCCGGAGAAGGACCGAATGGCGCTGGCGATGAAACTGAACGGATTGCTGGCATCGCCATCGTTCGCGGCGTGGCTGGAGGGAGCACCTCTCGACGTAGGCGAGATGATCACTGGCGGCGACAAGACGAAAGCCGCGATCGTGTACCTCACCCATCTCTCCGATTCGGAACGACTATTCGTAGTGACTCTGCTCCTCTCCAAGGTGGTGTCATGGTTCCGGGCCCAGCCGGGGACGGCCGACCTTCGAGCCCTGATCTACATGGACGAAGTGTTCGGTTTCGTGCCCCCAACCGCCGAGCCTCCATCGAAGAAGCCGATCCTGACGATCCTCAAACAGGCGCGAGCCCACGGGGTCGGGATGATCCTCTCCACCCAGAACCCAGTC
Organism: uncultured Acidobacteriota bacterium; assembly: GCA_963837055.1. Lineage (GTDB taxonomy): Bacteria > Actinomycetota > Acidimicrobiia > Spongiisociales > ZC4RG35 > JARDZU01. The sequence continues at coordinate 99,461 of CAWILU010000002.1, forward strand.
GATCTCGACTACAAGGCGATGTCCAATGCCGGGACGTGGATGGTCGGCCGGCTCCAGACCGAGAACGACAAAAAGCGGATTCTCGAAGGACTGGCCAGCGCCACCGGAGCGGTGGACGTTCCCGCCTACGACAAGCTCATCTCCGATCTCGAGAAACGTCAATTCGTCCTGAGCGCCGCCAAGGCGTCCGAGCCCACCCTGTTCGCCACGAGATGGGCGATGTCCTATCTGGCCGGGCCTCTGACCCGGGATCAGGTGTCGGCCTTGATGAAGGGACGGACGACCGCGGAGACATCCGAGGCCGAGCCCGCCACCCCCATCACGGAGGGAACGGAGAGAACTGAGGCCGCCCCACGGACCGCCGCGGCGGCAGCGACCGCCCCCATCGGACAGGAGGAGGTCCCGGTGATGCCCGCGGTCGCCGAAGGCGTAGCCACTGCCTATCTCGACCCGGCCGCGGCCTGGGCGGGCGAGGTCGGTGCGGATCCCAACCGGAACTCGCTTCACCGCCGCTATCGCAGCCACGATCAATCTGATCTATGACGACACCAAGGCCGGGGTGAAACACCAGGAAGTATTCGAAACCGTCGTCTACCCCTCGCGCCGGTCCTCAGCCCCGATTCCATCAAGGAGGTCGATCACGACCCGAGGGATTTCCATCCCGACCCGCCGGACGGGGCGGCCTATGCCCTTCCTGAGCCGAAGATCGACACCAAGGCCTACTGGACTGCCTTAGATACCGATCTCACCGAACATCTGGTCGGGGCGAGGAAGATGACCGTGTTCAAGAACGAGGCATTGAAGCTCTACTCACGCCCCGGCGAGTCACGTGAAGACTTCGCCGCCAGAGCCATGAGCTCTGCCGAGGCAGCAGTGGACGAGGCCATCGCCAAGCTCAAAGACAAGCATGCTGCCCGTTTGGAGAGGGCCCAAGCTGCCCTCGCCAAGGCCGAGAATCGGGTTGCGGACCTGGAGGCCACGGCCGGCTCGAAACAGACAGAGGAGTTGTTGTCCGGGGCCGGGGACATCATCGGGGTCCTCTTTGGTGGGAAAGGCAGGTCGAACCCGCTCGGACAGGCGGCGCGGCGGCGGTCAGCCGCCAGTCAGGCTCGGGCCCGTGCCGAGACCGCGAAGGCGAATCTGTCCGAGGAACAAGCCGAACTGGAGACTCTCCGCGCGGACCTAGAGGACGAAGTCGCCGACCTCGAAGACGAATTCCACGCAAGAGCCGAGGCCATTGACGAAGTGGAGATCCCACTCGAGAAAACCGACGTCAGGGTCGCCGAGCTGAAGCTGGTCTGGGTCCCGACCGGCTAGACCGTGTCGACCAGTGCCTTGAGCAAGTCCCGAATCGAGACCACCCCGAGCAACGAGCCGTCGTCGGCCAGGACCGGGAGATGGCGATAGCCCGACTCGGCGATCCAGGCAGCGGCGTCCCAGACGTCCAGGTCAGGATCGAAAGTGTCAGGCTCGCCGCTCATGATCGAAGAGACCCTGGTACCGAGATCGATGCCCTCGGCAACGGAGCGCCGGATATCGCGCTCGGTGATGAGGCCCATCAGCTCCCGCCCCTCGACCACGGCCAATGAGCCAAGATCAGAGCCCTCCATGGCCACTGCGGCTTCGAGCACTGTCGTATCCGGCCCGCACACATGCGGTGTGTTGCTGACCAGATCACCCAGCTTCATCGAGCCAGGTTAGGACCGCTCGCCAGGCGGTTCAGACGAGATCGGCCTCGCGGATACCGAACGAGGGGTGGCGAAGACGGCACAGGGCCAGTTTCTCGAGCTGGCGGATGCGCTCCCGGGTCAGATTGAACTCGTCGCCGATCTCCTCGAGGGTGCGGGGCACGCCGTCGTAGAACCCGTAGCGGAGTGCGAGGATCCGGCCCTCACGCTCGGGCAGGCGCTCGATGGAGACTCGCAGCGAGTTCGCCACGTCCATCTCCTCGGTCATCTGCACCGGGTCAGCAGCATCTTCGTCCTCGATGAAGTCGCCCAACTGAGCCCCGTCCTCGCCGATCGGCTGCTCCAAGGAGACCGTGTCGGCGACACTGAGGGCGAGCTCGACCTTGTCGGCCGTCACGCCGGCTTCCTCGGCGATCTCCTCCGGGCGGGGATCACGACCGAGCTCGGCCTTGAGCGACGCCTGCGCGGCGCGGACGGCAGCGAGGGTGTCGTGAAGATGGACCGGAATGCGGACTGTCCGCGACTTGTCGGCGATCGCCCTGGTGATGGCCTGCCGGATCCACCAGGTGGCATAAGTCGAGAATTTGAAACCCTTGCGCCAGTCGAACTTCTCGACAGCGCGGATCAGCCCCAGATTCCCCTCCTGGATCAGGTCGAGGAAGTCGATGCCAGAAGTGTTGGCGTAGCGGCGGGCATTGGCGACGACCAGCCGGAGGTTGGCGGTGAGGAAGTCGTCTTTGGCCTGGGCACCACGGCGGGCAAAACGCCGGAGCTCCATCTCCTCGCGCTTCCCGTTGTACTCGCCCTTCTCCAGTTTCTCGGCGGCCTCTTCTCCGGCCTCGATCTTCTGGGCCAGCTCCACTTCCTGCTCGGCGGTGAGGAGGTCGTACTCCCCAATAGCCGTCAAGTACTGGGAAACCAGATCAGTGGTCAAACGCCCGCGCTCATCCGTCAGCTTCGAATGAAGCCGGATGCGGGGTTTTTCGGTCTTCTCAGTACGCGTTTCAGCGGCTGGCATCTAGTTCAAATCCTCCTGTGCCCGTCGGGCAGGGTCTCCCGGACGCCCAACTATGACACATGCCGGGGTGTTTGTGAACCCCCCTCTTTTGCACACGGAACGAGACGCTCCGAGCCATCGGGAAGGCTCAAATTGTACCGTGGTCATGAAAACTACTTCCGGGCGACACACGGTTGTCGTTGATGACAACGCTTACCCCTACCCCCTTGTTCCCCCGAACAACCCGAAGGAAGCAACATGACAACACCACCCCCAGATGTGGTGAACTTTCTGAACGACCTGCCCGAAGACATTCGAGCAGCCCTCCTCGCTCTTCGCGAGATGATCGGGGCCGCCGCACCCGAGGCCGAGGAACGTATCGGCTACGGGACCCCGGCCTTCTACTACAAGAAGAGGCCCCTGGTGTCCTATGGCGCGGCGAAGAATCACTGTGCCTTCTACGTCCAGAGCCCGGCTGTTATGGATGCGCACAAGGACGTGCTCGTCGGATATGACATCTCGAAGGGCACTGTGCGTTTCCAGGCCGACACTCCCCTCCCGGCCCCGCTCGTCGAGACGCTGGTGAAGGCGCGGATTGCCGAGACCGATGCCGGCTGAAGCTCAGAGCGTCTTGTCGAACGACTTGGGCTCGATCACCCGAGCGAGGGTGCCGCTCGAACCTGGAAGGTCGGCCCATGAATCAAAGGCCAGATCGATCACGGCCACGGTGGCGGTCTTCATCTCCGGCGCGCTCCCCGGTCAACCGCGCGACCAGCATCGACCAAGTCGGCTGATGCCCAACAAGCATCACTCGACCGATCTCGGGCGAGGTTTCGGCGCCGGCAGCCAACACTTCCTGCGGACCAGATTCGTACAGGGCGCGGTCGAGCACCAGCTCCGCACCCCACTCTCCCGCCTCGATAGCCAGCTCGGCCGTCGTCCGCGCTCGCAGGGCGGTCGAGCTGATGACCACCTCAGGTGCCAAGCCCTCTTCGGTGAGAACCCGGCCCATCAGCCGGGCACTGCGCCGGCCACGTTCGTTGAGCGGCCGGTCGTGGTCAGTCCCGTAGTCGGCATCCCAATCCGACTTGGCGTGCCGCATGAGGAGGAGCGTCAGCATGGGCCCGGCTACGAGAGGAGGCGGCCGGCGGTGGTGAAGATCCTCGGGTCGGGGTAGTCGGCGCAGTAGTTGTACAGATACGCCACACGAATGCTCCCGTCTGGGGCCACTACGAACTCACCCGACTGCATCCAGGGATCGTCGACCAGTGGCCTTCCCGCCGCCTTCCTCGACTCCTGGAACTCGCGACCGGTCTCCTCCTCCAGGTCGCAGTATTCATCAGGTGCGTCGTAGAGGACCTGCTCCACCGACCAATGGCCCAGACCGAAAGCCTTGTGTGCCTGATATCCCGGGTCGGCCAGCATCGTGACCGGGACCATGTATTTCTCCTTGTAGCGAGCCACCCGCTCCGGCTCGCCCGGCGCAACGATCACGACGTTGAGGCCTGCGTCGACATACTCCTGATATTCCTCGATGAGCCGCTCGGATCGCTCCACCCCACAGCCACAACCGAGGTGCCTCCAGAGCAGGACCAGGCTCGGTTGGCCATCCCACATCGAGGAAAGGGAGACGAGCTCGCCCTTCTCGTCGAGGAGATCCACTGCCGGGGCCAGATCACCACGATGCAGCGGGTTGCCTTCGATGGTCGGACCGGCCAGCCAGCCCTGCATCCAGCGTTGCTCGGCGGACAGATAGAGCGCCTGGATGTCGCGATCGGTCATTCACCCTCCGAAGTCCTCGAGTCGGCGACCCTAATCGGAGCGTGTACGTTCGACGCCGATGCCGAACCGTCTCAGCGACGCCACATCCCCCTACCTGCTCCAGCACAAGGACAACCCGGTGGACTGGCACGAGTGGGGCGAAGAGGCCTTCGCCGAGGCGCGTGAGCGTGATGTCCCGGTCCTCCTCAGCGTCGGATATGCGGCCTGTCATTGGTGTCATGTCATGGCCCACGAGTCGTTCGAAGACCCGGAGACCGCCGCCGAGATGAACCGCCGTCATGTCAACGTCAAGGTGGACCGAGAAGAGCGTCCGGATGTCGACAGCATCTACATGGAGGCTGTGCAGACGATGACCGGTCAGGGGGGCTGGCCGATGACGGTGTGGCTCACCCCGGACGGGCGCCCGTTCTACGCCGGCACCTACTTCCCGGACACTGATCGTCACGGCATGCCCTCGTTTCGCACGGTGATGCGGGCGGTGTCGGACGCCTGGGAAACGAGGCGTGAAGAGGTGCTGGGCCAGTCGGACCGCCTCACCGAGACGATCAGCAGGACGATCCCACCGGCCGACGATCTCCCGGCCGTCGACACCCTGGCCCAGGCGTACGAAGCGCTCGTCACCGCATTCGACCCGATCAACGGAGGGTTCGGCGGGGCCCCCAAGTTCCCCCAGGAGCCGGAGCTCGACTTCCTGCTCAGGGTGCACAGCGAGAGCTGGGCGCCGCGAGCGGATCAAATGCTGAGGGTGACGCTTGCCGAGATGGCGGACGGCGGGATCCACGACCAGCTCGGAGGTGGCTTCGCGCGATATTCGGTGGACGCCCAGTGGTTGGTCCCGCATTTCGAGAAGATGCTCTACGACAACGCCCAGCTGGCCCGCATCTATCTATGGGCCGGGATCGAGCTGGACGAGCCGCGGTTCATCGACGTAGCTCGATCGACCATCAGTTATCTGCTCATCGACCTTCGTCATCCCGAAGGCGGCTTCTTCTCGGCCGAAGACGCCGACTCGGAGGGAGAGGAGGGCAAGTTCTATGTGTGGACCACCGACGAATTGGAAGTGGTCCTTGGTGGCGAAGACGGCGCGGAGGCGGCCCGCTTCTTCGGGGCTTCCCCACACGGGAACTTCGAAGGGTCGAACATCCTCTACCGGCCCACGACCGATCCTTGGACCGATCAGATCGAGTCGATTCGGGCTCGGCTCCTCGCCTCGCGGGCGACCCGGGTCAGACCCGGGCTCGATGACAAAGTCGTTGCGTCGTGGAACGGTCTGGCGATCAGGGCGCTCGCCGAGGCTGGAGCTGCTCTGGCCGATCCCGCCTACCTCGATGCCGCTCGGCGGACAGCGCGTTTCGTCCTCGATCACATGGTGATCGACGGGGTCCTCCACCGTTCCTGGCGAGAGGGTCGGATCGGAGGCGTTGGCTTTCTCGAGGACGATGCCGCGGTTGCGATCGGCCTCTTTGCCCTCTATGCGGCCACCGGCGAGATCGAGTGGTACCGGGCCGGCCACCGGCTCGCGTCCGGGATCCCGGAGCGCTTTGCCGACGCCGCAGGTGGCTTCTACGACACTCCGATCGACGGAGAGGCGTTGATCAAACGGCCCAAGAGCCAGGCGGACAATCCTGTTCCCTCCGGGAGCGGCATGGCTGCCGAGGCGCTCCTGATGCTGTTCGCCTATACCGGTGAAGCTCGCTGGCGCGACTCGGCGACCTCCACCCTCCGTTCCGCCGGGATCCTCATGGAGCGCTACCCCTCGATGGTCGGACACCATCTGGGCGTGCTCCACTCGCTCCTCCTTACCGGGCGTGAGCTGGCCATCGTCGGGCCCGACTGGGCTGATATGGCCCGGGTCTACTGGTCCCGATACCGCCCCGGCGTCGTGCTCGCCGGCTCAGAGGACGGCGATGGCACGATCCCACTGCTCGAGAGCCGGTCCAAGCCAGGGCAGACACTCGCCTATCTGTGTCAGGGTCACGTGTGCGACCTGCCCACCGACGACCCCGGCGTCCTGGCCGAACAGCTATTGACCCACCGCTAGTGCCCGTTCCAACGCCGTGATCATGACGTCCTCTGGATACGGCCCGAATATGGCGGCCCGTCGAACCGGCAGGCCCTCGTCGAGGCAGCGTCGGGCCAGGTCCGCCACAGCTTGGATCTCATCGAGCTGGGACGTGGCGGCCGCCCGATCCAGGATGTCACCATGCCCTGGGACGATGACGGTCGACCCTGCGCCGAGTGCGGAGCTCAGGGTCTCCGGCCATTTCGTCGGGTACGCGTCCCCAAACACCGGCGGCGCCCCCTGTTCGAGAAGGTCTCCGAAGAATCCGACATCACCCACCCTGATCAGGATGTCGGCATCCGTGTGGCCGAGCCCGTGATAGCTCAGAACCAACTGCATGCTCCCGAGATCGAGCTCGGCAGTCGTGTCAAAGACCTTGGTCGGTGGGGTGATCACGACCGCCGAAAGCTCGTCCCAACGGTCCGGTAGCCAGGCCGCGGCATCCTCCTTCATCGTGTCACCCAGCTCCAGCATCGCCTTTCGGCAGCGCTCATGGCCCCAGATCTCGGCGTCTGCGAAACGGGCGTTGCCGAAGGTGTGATCCCAGTGCCAATGCGTGTCGATCACCCACTTGACCGGAAGGGGTGTCAGGGTGCGGAGCTCATCGAGCAGCTCGTCGGCCTCGAGATGGGAGGCCCGGGTGTCGATCACGAGGACACCGTCGCCCCCCAACACGATGCCGATATTCAGATCGAGGGACTCGTAGCGTCTCCGGAAGACCCCATCAGCCAGCTCTTCGAACATCAGACCGGCTGGTCCACCTCTGCAGGCACCTGGAGGGCCTGAGCGGCAGCAAGGACATATGCGATCCAAAGGGCGTCGGCGAGAAGCAGATGGACAATCTGCATCCAGACCGGGACGCCCAGAGCGATATTGAGGGCACCGGTGAGAAGCATCATCCCGACGAGCCACGGGAGCGCTCGGCCGGCCCTCGATCTGGGAGTCTCCACCCGACCCGACGCCCACCAGCCGATCGACGCCGCCGCGATAGCCAGGATGGGGTGGACGAGACGGAGATCACTCAAGAAGTGCGCTCCCCCGCTGACCGCGCCGATGGAGCCGTCCTTGGGGAACAGGGTGTCGGCCAGGGCAGTGACCGCGCCGGAGGCGGCGAGCAGGACGATGGCGGCGCCTCCGAGCACCACCCATCGCCACACCAGCGGGTGAGACCGAGGGGCGAGACGCCTCCCCCCCGATAGCCAAAACGCGGTGAGAGTCAGCGCAGCCAGCAGGAACAGCGTGTTCACGAGGTGCAGAGGCACGGCGATCACTCGCGCCAGGGAAGTGTCATCTGCGACCCACTCGGCCAGCACGATCATCGCCCCAATCAACGCCTCGCCGACGATCGATGCCAGCGAGAGCACGGCACCGGCGCGGGCCGGCTCTCCCGACGGGCACTGCCCGCCAAACCCAGACGACGAGGATCGCCACCAGCACCAGGGAGATGCCGCTGGCGGCGCGATGGGTGAACTCGACCGCGGTCGCCCCGGCCAGCTCCGGCATCACTTCTCCCTGACATGTGGGCCAGGATCTCCCGCAACCGGCGCCGGATCCCGTCGCCCGGACGAACGCTCCGAGGAGGATCACCCCCACGTTGAAAACGAGGGTCAACCAGGCATAGCGAGCGATCCGGGTCACCCGGTCAGATTAGAAGTGGTTCTGAGGTGGTCCGGCGTGTGCGATACCCTCGCTCCGCTCATGGAGATCCATCCCGACGTCCTTGCGGCCATCGGCAACACCCCTCTGGTGAGGCTCTCCAGGATCCACCCTCCGGGCAACCTCGTGGCGAAGCTCGAATACATGAATCCGGGGGGCTCGGTCAAGGAGCGGATCGCCATGACGATGATCGATGCCGCCGAGAAGGAAGGACTGCTCAGACCCGGCGGGACCATCATCGAGCCAACCTCGGGTAACACGGGCGTGGGCCTCGCCCTGGTCGGGGCGGTACGGGGATATCGGGTCATCTGCACCGTGCCGGACAAGGTCTCCAAGGAGAAACAGGATCTCCTACGCGCCTACGGAGTGGAGGTTGTGGTTACCCCGACCGATCTTCTCCCGGAGAATCCCGACTCCTACTACGGGGTAGCTCGCCGGATAGCCGAGGAGATCGACGGGGCGTTCCACCCCGACCAGTACTCCAACCCGGCCAACCCACAGGCCCACTACGACACGACCGGCCCCGAGATCTGGCGTCAGACCGAAGGCGAGATCGACGCCCTGGTCGTCGGGGTTGGTACCGGCGGGACGATCAGCGGAGCCGGCCGCTACCTCAAGGACCAAAAGCCCGACGTGCAGGTGGTCGGTGTGGATCCCGAGGGCTCGATCTTCACCGCGGACAACGAGGAGGAGGTCCATCAATACTCTGTCGAGGGCGTCGGCGAGGACTTCTACCCCGAGACCGTTGACCTGGGCCTGATCGACCGCTGGATCAAGGTCAGCGACCCCGATGCCTTCACGATGACCCGACGTCTTGCCCGTGAGGAGGGCGTCCTGGTCGGCGGGTCCTGCGGGATGGCTGCCCATGGCGCGCTCCAGGTCGCCGCCGAGGACCACGACACTTTGGTGGTGGTGATCCTCCCCGATTCCGGGCGGGGCTACCTATCCAAGGTCTTCAACGACGATTGGATGACGGAGCACGGGTTCGAGATCTGAGCCCCTCCGGCCCTGTTTCTCCCCAAGATCCCCCCCCCCGCCCTCCGGGCCACCACCGCCAACGTCCTGGGGGAGGAAACAGAAGGGCCCCCGATAAACAGGGGCCCTTCATCGAAGATCAGCTGTGGAGTTGCTTCGGCGACGAGCGCCGCCACGAATGGACGAGGTCCGTGGTATCCAGAGCCGGGTGGTCCGAGTTTGGAGTCGCCACCTGTCCCTCAGGACGAGCGGCGCACGCGGTCAGCGCCGCTCAGCGCTCGACCACCTCCAGAGTCCAAAGACTTTCATACAACCTAGGACCACCTCCTTTCTCTGGTCCCGACAGTTTGCCACAACTGATCGGCTTCGCGGAGGGAAATTCGGCTGGCTAGGTCGCTCGGCGGAACACGTCCGGCGGGATCGGATCCTGCTCGCGTCTCCGGGCACCCAGCCCCGCCAGGTACTGATCGGGGAAATGATGACCGGTATAACCGAGGTCGATTGCTGCGTTGAGTGTCCAGTAAGGGTCGACGATGTGGGGTCGGGCCAAGAGGCACAGATCGGCGCGGCCGGCCACCAAGATGTTGTGGACGTCATCGATGCTCGACACCGCACCGACGGTCATCGTGGCGATCCCGACTTCGTTGCGGATCCGGTCCGAATACGGGGTCTGATAGAGCCTCCCATATTCGGGGTCGGCCTCGATCGTGGTCTGACCCGTGGATACATCGATGAGATCACAACCGAGATCCTTCAAGGCACCGGCGAACGCCACCGCGTCATCGCCATCGAATCCGCCATCGACCCAGTCGGTGGCCGAGATACGGACCGAGATCGGCTTCTCTTCGGGCCAGGCCTCCCGAACCGCTTCGAACACCTCCAGCGGAAAGCGCATCCGCCTCTCCGGCGATCCTCCGTACTCGTCGGTGCGCTGGTTGGCCAGAGGGGTGAGAAAGCTCGACAGCAAGTAGCCATGGGCGTAGTGCAGCTCGAGCAGGTCGAATCCCACCCTGTCCCCCAGCCGGGCCGAGACCACGTGCTGATCCCGCACCCGATCCATGTCGGCTCGGGTCATCTCCTTCGGAACCTGGCTGTCGGGCCGGTAGCGGATCGGCGAAGGCGCCATGAGTTCCCAATTCCCCTCGTCGAGAGGGTCGCTGTCCCCCTCCCACATCAGCTTCGTCGATCCCTTGCGCCCTGAGTGGCCGATCTGGAGCCCGATCCGTGCGCCGGTGTGGGCATGTATGAAGTCGACGATCCGGGCGAATGCCTCCGCCTGTGCCTCGGTCCACAATCCAGTACAGCGGGGGCTGATCCTGCCTTCGGGGGAGACACAGGTCATCTCGGTCATGACCAATCCGGCTCCCCCGACTGCCCTGCTCCCCAGATGAACCAGGTGCCATTCGTTGGGGACACCGTCGATGGCGCTGTATTGGTCCATCGGAGAAACCACGATGCGATTGGCCAGTTCCAGACCACGAACCCGGAACGGGTGGAACATAGGAGGAACGGCCTGATCGACCTCGGATGGACAGGAGTGGTCGGAGGCGGCGTACCAACTGTCGACCTGCGCCATATAGCCCGGGTCGCGGACCCGAAGGTTGTCGTAGGTGATGCGCTGGCTCCTTGTCAGCATGCTGAAGACGAACTGCTCGGGCTCCATTCCCCGATAGCGGTCAGCGCCCTCGAACCAGTTTCGACTCGCCTTGGCCGCCCGCTGCAGGCTCTCCACCTCGGGGCGTCTGGTTTCCTCGTACAGCTCGAATGCCGCGTCGAGCGGGAGGTCGGCGTCCAGCAGCCCGGCGAGGGCAATGGCGTCCTCCATCGCCAGCTTGGTTCCCGATCCCACCGAGAAGTGAGCCGTGTGAATGGCGTCACCCATGAGGACCACGTTGCCGTGATGCCACCGCTCACACGTCACGGTCGGAAACTGGAGCCACTTCGAGTTGTTGCCGAGCAAGCCCTTTCCATCGAGATGCGCCGCGAAGATCTCTTCACATCTCCTCAGGGCGTAGTCGTCGCTGACCCCCGGCAGGAACACGTCGTCCTCGGTCCTGTCGAAGCCGAGGGCCGACCAGGTTTCCGGTCTCATCTCGACGATGAAGGTGCTCCCCTCCTCGCTGTAGGGGTAGATGTGGGCCCACACCATCCCCGAGGGCGTGTCCTCGAAGATGAAATTGAACTCGTCGAACACTTTGGCGGTGCCGAACCAGATGTACTTGTTTCGTGCCAGCTCTACCGACGGCTTCACATTCAGCTCGAGCCCGCGACGCACCATGCTGTTGGCCCCGTCGGCGCCGACCACGACATCGGATTCCCCCAGGTCGGACAGGCCTCTCACTTCGGTGGAGAACCGCACGTCGACACCCAGATCCTCAGCCCGTTCGGTCAGGATCTCGAGCAGGGCCTGCCGGCCAATGGCGGCGAAGCCGTGGCCGCCGGACACCAACTGTGCGCCGTCGGGATGACGGACTTGGATCTCGCCCCAATGCCGAAAGCTCTGGGACATCGCCCTATAGGACGCCCCATCGGCCTCCTGGAAGTTGTCCAGGGTCTCGTCGCTGAACACCACCCCGAACCCGTAGGCATCCTGTGCCATGTTGCGCTCGAAAACGGTCACGGTGCGACCAGGTTGTTTGTTCCTGAGGAGGATCGACAGATAGAGGCCGGCCGGCCCTCCACCCACGATGGCGACAGCCTTTGGGTTGCTCATGCTGGCTATGCAGCCAACGCTAGATCGCTCTCAGAGACGGAGCGTGTTTACGAAATCCTCCCACCAAGTGCCGATGGCGTCGACGGTGTTGCTCAGCGCCCAGAGCATGATGATGACGAGGGCGACGACCAGGACCACCGTGGCCAGGGTCCTGACCCGATACATCTGGCGTTGTTCGGTGTCCTCCATATAGGAGGGCTCCACGATCGGCGGAGTCGGTGCGGTGATGAGGTACGGCTCGGGTGGGCTCACGTACGCCGGTTCGTTCGAGGTGCGCATCGCGTATGCTCCCACCGGGTCGGGTCGAGGTTCCGGCTCCGGTGGAAGTGAGAACGTCTCCAAAGGGGGCTCCGGTTCCTCGAATCCATATGGCCCATCGTCAGGTGGGGGCGGGAGGTGCTCCTGGACCTCGGCCTCGAGCTCGGAGTCGGCGTCGAGTCGGGCTGAGACCGCGGTGGCCGCGGCCGTTCCGGCGATGAGCGGGTCGGCATCGACTTCCTCCTCGATCGGATCTTCCAACGGGAGCGGGGCGAGGCTGGCGAATGCCTCTTCCATGGTCGGTTGCGTCTCCTCGGCCGGCGTCGGGACACCTGCCTTGTCGTAGAGGGCGCGGCCGTCGATGTCGAGGATGGCTGACAATGCGTTCAGCACCGAAGGATCGGTCGGCGTGGACACATCGCGCTCCCAGCTTCTGATCGAGCTGGCAGAACGACCGACCAGCTCCCCAAGCTGCGCTTGGCTGAGGCCGATCCTGGTGCGGCGGTAGCGCACTGTTCTTCCAAAAGAGCGCTCGGGCATCGGGGCTGATAGTACCGCCATGCGTGTTTACCTCGGAAGAGGTCCGGGCCCTGCGGTCGGCATGATTCGGGCCGTCCTATGCTCGTTTCGCCCTACCGAGGAGGCGTCCGGACGCCTGGTGGGTCCCCCGGTCTTCAAAACCGGTGAGGGGTCTGATCGGCCCCTGGCGGGTTCGATTCCCGTCCGCCTCCGCCACACCCTTCCAGGTCGGCAGAACCATTGAACCCAGGGTCGCCCGACTTAGCCTTTTCATCAGTATGGAGATAGCACTCATCGCGCTCGGTGCCGTCGCGCTCGTGTTTGCCGGGATCGCCGTGAACCAGGCCAAGCCCAAGGTCACGGCCGAACGGGTGGCGGGGCACCCTGACACCTTCGAGCTCTGGAATGAAGGCCCGGGCCGCGCTGGTGATCGTTCATGCGGACGTGCTGTCTGCGCGGTTCCCGCGCGGGACGGCCATCGAGGAGGCCCGGTCGGAGATGCCCGGTCTGTGGGTCGACGATCGCATCGTCAAGGACCACGGTCCCTGGGCCAAAGGCGCTGCCCTCGAGCCTTTGCGCCGATTCGAAGTACGGCTCCCCGCGGCCACGACCTTGAGGATCGTCTACCGGGCGGACGGTGCTCTTGGAACCGTCGCCACCGACACCCTGATGGTGGAGGGTGGTCACTGAGGCCTGGGCCTAGATGACCTTTGGCCCTGATTGGCCATCGGAGTGGTTCGCTAGGTTCGACACCAACCTCCCAAGGAAAGGTGTCGGAGCATGAGAAAGACAGCGTCGATTGCATCCATAGTCCTGGTGTGCTGATGATCGTTGGAGGAATCATCACTTGGTTCGTCGTGAGTGACACGCTCGCCGATCAAAGATCACCACGTCCGAGGATGCCTGCCTGCCGGGCCGCACCGTTGCCGGGCCCATTCACCGCCTACTGTGAGGCGAAAGTCATCGAGCAGCATGCCCTCGAGGCCACCGAGGGCCTTTACTACGCCGAGATGGACCGGGAGGACCCCTGCGTGAAGTGGCGATGAACGCTGCCGTTCCTCCAGTCGTCCCTGTTCACCTCCGTGGTCGCCTTCGGCGTGGCCGCCATGGCCGTTGCTGTCGGGCTGCTATTCGTACTGATCGGGCTCGGGATCAGGGACGTCGCGATGAGAACCGACGAGCCGGCGCCGGCGCCAGGCACGCCTCAGGTCTGATCAACCAGTTCGAAACGGATGAAGGGAGCGGTCCCGACCCATCGGTCGAGGGCCGCTCTCGATTTCTCCGGGTCCGAGCCCCAGCTCTCGGTGAGGACCCGATACAGGATGCGGGCCCGCTCCTCGGGATCAGGCTCGGGCTCCCCCCTCATCAGGACATCGGCATTCACGCCGGATCTCAGGTGGAGGGTGAACTCGGGGTTGGCCTCGATGTTGGCCACCCAATCGCGCTTGAACCCGGGCCGTCCGGTCAGATAGAACTTCCCGTCGAATTGGTGGAAATAGATCTCGATACGACGAGGCAGACCGGTCTTCCGCCCGATGGTGGTGATGTCGACGGTTCCGCCGCGGTCGAGGGCTTCTCTGATGCCACTATCCATGCCGGCGGCAACCGCAGGTCGGACCGCCTTGTTCCCGGACGGTAGGTTGCTGGCAAATGGGGCAATTGATCCAGGTCGACGCCAGCCCGATGGGCCGGGTAGCCCTCTTCTCCACGGATCGCTCACTCACCGGCCAAGACGGGGTGAGCCTTGCGCTCGGGGCCGTCGACGGGGCAGACCCGCCGCACGAGCTCGCCCGCCGTCTCTTCGAAGCCGATCGCCACATCGACCACGTCCATGTCCTCTCCAATACCGTTTCGGTGCGGAGACTCCAGACGTGGGACGAGGAGGCGGTGGATCGGGCGCGGGGAGTCATCGCCAATCTCTTTATCCATTATGGGGGACCCTCGACAGCACCCAATGACGAGTTCGAGGAGCTCAGGGCGGAGAACTACAACGCCACCCTGACCCACATCAGGGCTCACAACGACGACCTCTGGGTAATGCGTGTTACCCCGGACGAGCCCATCGACCCCTTTATGCCCGGGCAATACACGACGCTCGCCCTCGGCTATTGGGAGCCACGGGCGGACCAGGCGCACGACAAGCTCAAGCCTGACCAGGACCACAAGATGGCTCGCCGCTCGTACTCCGTGTCGAGCTCGATGATCGACGAGTCGGGCCAGCTGTTGCCACCGCACACCCCGGACGTCGAGTTCTACATCGTGAAGGTGCAGCCCGGCAAGGAGGAGACACCGGCCCTGACCCCCCGGCTCTTCTTGAAGGGAGTCGGTGATCGTCTCTTCATGGGCCGCAAGTTCACCGGGCACTACACCCTGGAAGGGGTCCAGCCCACCGACAGCATCGTCTTTCTCAGCACCGGCACCGGAGAGGCCCCGCAGAACGCGATGACCGCCGAGCTACTCCGGCAAGCGCATCAGGGCCGCATCCTCAACCTGGTCTGCGTCCGATATCGCACCGATCTGCCCTACGCCGAACAGCACGCCGTCCTCGTCGATCGCTTCCCCAACTACAAGTACGTGACGATCACTACTCGGGAACCGGAGAACGAGGGCAAGAAGGTCTATATCCAGGATCTGATCGCCTCGGGCGCCGTGGAGAAGGAGCTGGGGGCGCCCCTCGATCCCCATCGCACCCACGTATTCCTCTGCGGCAACCCGGCGATGATTGGGCTCCCAAAATGGACCGAGAAGGGTCTCGTTTTCCCCGAAACCCTCGGCGTCTGCCAGCAGCTGCATGAGCGGGGCTTCACCATCGACCACCGTAAGGAGCGCGGCAACGTCCATTACGAGGAGTACTGGACAGAAAAGCCAGGTTTGTCAGCTACTGATTAGGGATTTTGCTGCCGGGGGACGACGCGTTCCGCTCAGATTCCGCGGAAGCTCAAGAGCGGCATCGATAACACGGCAAGCGCGCTCCTCAGATTCGAGCATCAGGTGGGCGTACACCGCGCAGGGTTAAGCCCGGGTCCGAGTGACCAGAGATACTCGGCCCGACTGGACCGACGCCGCCGACGGCCTCAGCCTCGACCAGATCGAGGCCGCGCTGATTGGCTGAAGGTCGGGCGAGGAGCCGGACCACTCGAGCCAGGCTCGTCCGAATCGAGGCGATGAGAAAAAATCCTCGCCGGCCTTGCGTAACCCAACGCTCCGATGCGGCGATTACATACGGGAGCGACGCCCGGCGATCCGAGGGCACGGGCCTGAGGCGCTTGGGTGTTTCTCGCCTTACCTGGCCGACACGAGTCCCCATCCGTCAAAACCAACGCATTCCCAGCCGAGTGGGGGCTCGTGTCAAGGCTATGGCACTCTCCCAACAGAGCGAACCCCCAAGCCGAGGGAGTGCCAGGACCTATGGAACAGGCCATGGGTAGGGGCATGCGACTTGGGGGTTCGCTATGCGGCCCTGCGCGTCAATCGTGAGGCGCAGAAAGGAGTCTGTCTATAGGGGTTCTTCCCCCTGCCCTCAGGCAGTGAACGAAGGTGACCGTCACCGCCTGAGAGGCGTGAATCCCCCGCGACGTCGAACCATTTCAAAAACAGAGTCGGGGCTATCCGTCTCGGATGAGAACGGCCGCGTCTGATCTTCCGCCATCGGATGGTGCTGCCTCGGGAAGTAAGAGCATTAACCACCCGAGGGATATGAAACGTTGGAAGCCCCCCCCCCGTGGTTTGGGGCCGGGAGGTTTCCTACTGGGATGAGGGGCCGCTGGAAGCAGATGGGCCCACGCGTGCCCCATCGTCCTCCGGTGGGAAACGACCGTCTCGATCCGAAAACCATCCCGACAAAGGGAAAGACCAACAAACCCGAAGGTCCGTTGGCCTTTCCTTACAAATTGCTTACCCCGCTGCGTTGACGGCTAAACCGATTTGGGACCCTGGCTAGAGCTGGTCGCTCTCCTTCTCGGTGCATTCGCAGTCGTCGGTGGCGATGCAGCCTCCAGGGCGGTGTCCTTTCTCGACCAGGCGGTAGACGAGGGCGTGTCCCAAGTTCGGGGATTCGTCCATGGGTTGTGAACGTAACGGTGGGCGGTAACAGGTTCCGGTGGGGTACCTAAATGGCGGCTGTCACTGGTTGCACGTTCGGCGCGGTTCCTGGATGGTGGGTGACCTTGTGGCCTACCCGTCACGGTCTTGTGATGCGGAAGCCGCCGAGCTGTCGAGCGACTGCAGGGGCGGTGACGCTAGGACCCTGCCCGCTCCCGGCGTTGGGCTTCGGCCACCGCGATGGCGGTCATGTTGACCACGTCGTTGACCGAGGCGTCGCGTTGCATGACATGGACGGTCTTGGAGAGACCGCTGAGAATCGGGCCGATCACCTCGGCGTCACCCAGCCGGTTCAACAGCTTGTAGGAGGCGTTGGCAGCGGTCAGGTTGGGGAAGACCAAGACGTTGGCCGCCCGACTCAGGGCACCGTGGGGCCGCCGATCGGCTAGCAGCTCGGGGATCACCGCGGTGTCGGCCTGCATCTCTCCGTCCACCGGGATGTCGGGCCGGGCCAAGCGGAACAGCTCGACCGCCCGCCGCACCCGAGCCGGCTCGGGTCCTCCGGCCGAGCCGAAGTCGGAGTAGCTGAGGAAGGCAACGCGTGGGCTTCGGGAGAAGTCCTCCTCGGCTGTCGTGGTAGCGGCCAGGGCGATCTCGGCCAGTTGCTCGGCGGTCGGCTCGATGTTCACTGCGCAGTCGGTGAAGAAGAACACGGTGCCCCTCACCACCACGATGTACACCGAGCTGACTATCGAGCGGCCCTCCTCGACTTGCAGCACCTGCAGCGCGGGCCGGATCGTCTCGGGGTAGTAGCTGCTGAGGCCGCCGATGACGGCGTCGGCCGAGCCCTCCCGAACCATGAGACAGGCATACATGGCCGGGTCCTCAGTCAACTTCCGCGCCTGCAGGAGCGAGAGTCCCTTGTGCCGCCGAAGCTGTTCCAGGACTAGGGCGTAGCGGTCCCGCTCGGCTTCCTCCTTGAGGTAGTCGACGACTTCGATCCCCTCGACAGATATGCCCGCTTCCTCGGCAAGCCCGTTGATGCGGTCGACATCGCCGAGGAGAACCACATCGCCGATGCCCTCGTCGGTCACCCGTCGGGCGGCCCGGATCATCCGCACGTCTTCGGCGTGGGGATAGACGATCTTCTTCGGCTGTTCCATCGCCCGGGTGGTGATGGCGTTGATCAGCTCGTAGGAAGCGTTGAATCTGGTCTGGAGCTGGGTGATGTACTGATCGAAGTCGTCGATCGGCGCTCGGGCGAGCCCTTCGTCCATCGCCGCCTTCGCCACCGCAGGGGCCACTCGCCACAACACTCGGGGGTCGAATGGCTTGGGGATCAGGTACTCGGGGCCGAATTGGAGGCGGTCGAGGTCGTAGGCGCGTAGCACGGAATCCGGCACCGGCTCGCGGGCCAGCTCGGCCAGGGCCATGGTGGCGGCGATCTTCATCTTCTCCGACACTCCCCGCGCCCTGACATCGAGGGCGCCGCGGAAGATGAAGGGGAAGCCGAGGACGTTGTTCACCTGGTTCGGGTAGTCGCTGCGGCCGGTTGCCATGATCACGTCGGGACGGGCGGCGAGAGCATCGGGATAGCTGATCTCGGGATCGGGGTTGGCCATGGCGAACACGATCGGCTGGTCGGCCATCGTCTGGACCATCTCCTTGCTCACGGTTCCCGCGACGGAGACGCCGATGAAGGCGTCGGCGCCCACCATGGCGTCTTCCAGGGTCCGCGCCTCGGTCTCGACCGCGAATTCGCGCTTGATCTCGTTCAGGTCTTCGCGCCCGCTGTGAATCACGCCCACCGAGTCGAGCATCAGGATGTTCTCTGGGCTCATCCCCAGTTCGATGAAGAACCTGGCCGATGCGACGCCCGCTGCTCCGGCTCCGGCAAATACGACTTTGACCTTCTTGATGTCACGCCCGGTGAGTTCCAGGGCGTTCAAGAAGGCCGCGCCACCGATGATGGCTGTGCCGTGCTGGTCGTCGTGGAAGACCGGGATATCGAGCCGGTCGCGCAGAGTCTGTTCGATGACGAAACACTCCGGGGCTTTGATGTCCTCGAGATTGATGCCGCCGACCGTCGGCGCCAGCATCTCGCAGAACCTGATCACGTCTTCTGGATCGGTGGCATCGATCTCGAGATCGAAGACGTCGATGTCGGCGAACCGCTTGAACAAGACGCCCTTGCCCTCCATCACCGGCTTGCCGGCCAAGGGCCCGATGTTGCCCAGACCGAGCACTGCCGTCCCATTGGACACGACGGCAACGAGATTGCCCCGATTGGTGAAGCGGAACGCAGCGTCGGCGTCTTCGGCGATGACCAGACAGGGCTCGGCCACACCGGGGGTGTAGGCGAGGCTGAGGTCGGCCTGGGTAGCGGTCGGTTTGGTGGACCGGATCGCGGTCTTGCCCGGCGTCGGCTTCTCGTGGTACTCGAGTGCCTCGGAGAAGGTGGGTTTGCGAGCCATCAAACGCCGAGCCTATCTGGGAGGCATCCGGCGCGCCGCCGTGCCGGTCGCGAGTTCCCCTTGACCATTACGCATGCGAGAATTGGGATGAGCGATGACTTCGAAGCTGCCGATCCAAAGCGACAACGGGTACAAGGTGATGGCGGGCTGGCGAGTCGGGCACGCACCCGAGGAGTCCACCACCCGGTCGGGACTTCTCGTCCCGGTCGGCACCAAAGACGGCAACGATGCGCTCGCTCTCGTCGACGTCAAGACCGGCCAGCGCTTCTGGGCTGTCCCCGCCGGGGCATGGCGTTTCATCTGGCCGTCGACCGGGAAGCCGGTCATCGCAGTGCGCGAGTCGCAGATCATCGCCGAGGAAGAGGCCGGGCACGTCGGGGACGAAGGCCAATACCTCTGAGCGGCGGAAAACAGCCCGCATCGCCTGGCTCGACCGGCCAACATCGCCTCGGAGCCCCATGACACAAGAACATGCTTCACGACGCCGTCGTCGCCTCACCGCGACCGTCACCGACCTCGAAGTCGCAATACAGCGGGCCTTCCTGGTTGGTGTCGAGCTGCCCGGGATGGCCACGATCGACTCGGAGCGAAGTCTCGACGAGCTCGCCCTGCTCACCGACACGTCAGGGTCTGAGCCGATCGATCAGGAGCTGGTCCGAAGGAGCCGAATCGACCCGGCCACCTACATCGGGTCGGGAAAGGCCGAAGAGCTCGCCACCCTGACCAGAGCACTGGACATCGACGTGGTCGTGTTCGACAACCAGCTCACCCCGGCCCAGCAGCGCAACCTCCAGAAGTTGTTCGGATGCGACGTGGTGGACCGTGAGGGCCTGATCCTCGACATCTTCGCCCAGCATGCCCACACCAAGATCGGCGCGCTCCAGGTAGAGCTGGCGATGAACCGTTACAACCTCCCCCGGCTGCGGGGACGGGGGACCAGCCTCTCCCAACAGGGAGCCGGCGTGCTCGCTCGTGGACCAGGTGAGACCAAACTCGAGACCGACCGGCGACGCATCCTCGAGCGCAACTCGAAGCTGGAGCGTGAGCTGAGGGAGACCGTCAAGCATCGCGAGACCCAGCGCAAGTCGAGGAGGAAGTCGGAGATTCCCCAGGTGGCGATCGTGGGCTACACCAACGCCGGGAAATCGACCCTGCTCAACGCCCTCACCGATGCCGATGTCCTGGTCGAAGATCGGCTGTTCGCCACCCTCGATTCCACGGTCCGCCGCCTCGAGCTGACCGATCAGCACCCCGTCGTCATCGCCGACACGGTCGGATTCGTCAGGCGACTTCCCCACCATCTGGTCGAGGCTTTCCGCTCGACCCTTTCCGAGGTGGCCGAAGCCGATCTCCTCCTCCATGTCGTGGATGGCACCGATCCCGACCCGGCCGGGCAGATCGCTGCAGTGCGCGAGGTGCTCCTGGAGATCGGGGCGGCCGAGATCCCCGAGCTGATCGCCTTCAACAAGGCCGATCTGATTCCGGACCAGGCTCTCAAGCGCCTCGACAACCTCTATCCGGAGGCCGTCTTCATCTCGGCCTTGAAAGGGACGGGTCTCGAGGGGTTGCTGACACGGATCGGCGATCTGGTCGAGCGCGCGATGGTCACCCTGACGCTGGAGATCCCCTATGCCCGTGGCGACCTGGTCGCGGCGGCGCATCGTGTGGGCGAGGTGATCGAGGAGAAGCACGACGACAACGGGATGATCCTCGAGGTCAGGGTCCCGGAGGCGTCCCGAGCCCAGTTCGCCGAATTCAGTCGCTGAAAGCGAGCGCGGCGGCGCCGACGATCCCGGCGTTGTTGGCCAGGAGGGCCTTGGTGGTCTTGACATCCTCGAACGTGACATGAGAGGCGAACTCATCCCAGAACTTGGAGACGCCTCCCCCGATCACGATCAGATCCGGCGTGAAGACCTCGTTGGCCAGAATGATGAACTCGCGAGCTCTCTCCCCCCACTCGTCCCAGGTCAGGTCTTCTGCCCGCCTCGACTTGGCCGAGTAGCGCTTCTCCGCCGGGCGGATCCCGTTCAACTCCAACTGGCCCAATTCAATGTTCGGCAACACCCTGCCGTCGATGACGAGTGCACTCCCGATGCCGGTGCCGAAGGTGAGCACCAGCACCTTGCCGGTGACTCCCTTGGCCGCCCCGTACCGCACCTCGGCTAGCCCGGCAGCGTCGGCGTCGTTGATCAGCTTGATCTCGCGGCCAACCGTGGTCTCGAAGAGCTCTTGTGCATTGACGCCGATCCAGGACTTGTCGATGTTGTTGGCGGTGGTCACCCACCCCTGCCGCATCACCGAGGGAAAGCCCAGGCCAATCGGCCCGGGCGCGTCCAGCTGGTCGACCAGCTGCTTGACGGCAGCAGCCACAGCCGTGGGTGTGGACGGCTCCGGGGTGTCCAGCCGGATGCGGTCGCTGACCAGCTCGCCCACCTCCACGTCGACCACACCGGCCTTCACACCGGACCCACCGACATCGACGCCAATCCTCCTCGACACGGCGGGCGAGCCTAGTGGGGCGTCTGGACGGGCATTAGCCTCCGAAATCCGATGAGCGACAGGGCAGATATCGCGGTTGCGGGCCTCGGGGTGATGGGGGCGAACCTCGCGCTGAATCTCGCCGACAAGGGAAATCGCGTCGCCGCCTACAACCGCACCCAGTCGGTCACCGATGAGTTCATGGCCGGGGAAGCTGGTGACCTGGGGATTCTGCCCGCGCACTCGATCGAGGAGATGGTGGGGATGCTCGAGCAACCCCGGGTTGTCCTCATAATGGTGACGGCCGGCAAGCCGGTCGATGCGGTGATCGACAGCCTCCTCGACCACCTCGAAGAGGGCGACATCATCATCGACGGCGGCAACTCCCTCTATGCCGACACCGACCGTCGCCAGGCTTTCGTCGAGTCGCGCGGTCTCCTCTACTTGGGAATCGGAGTGTCCGGGGGCGAGGAAGGGGCCAGGCACGGGCCTTCGATCATGCCCGGTGGGAGTCATGCCGCATGGGAGCACGTCGAGCCAATGCTCAAGTCGATCGCTGCCAAGGCACCGGACGGCCAACCTTGCTGCGAGTGGATCGGGACCGGGGGCGCCGGTCATTTCGTGAAGATGGTCCACAACGGCATCGAGTACGGCGACATGCAGGTGATCGCCGAGGCATACGACCTCATGCGCCGTGGCATGGGGATGAGCCCCGCAGAGATGTCGAACGTCTTTGCCCGATGGGACGAAGGCCGGCTTCGCTCATACTTGATCGAGATAACCAGCGAGATCCTGGCCACCGAGCTGGACGGGCAGCCGATCGTGGACGTGATCCTCGACGCCGCCGGGCAAAAAGGCACCGGGAAGTGGACGGTGATGTCATCGATGGACCTCGGCCAGCCGACCACACTGGTGGGGGAGGCGGTCTACGCCCGGATCGTCAGCTCCGACCCCCAGGCGCGGAGGCGGGCAGCCGGTATCTACGCCGACGCCACCGGGTCCATGGGAGAGGTCACCTCCGACGATGTGGAGAGCGCCCTCTATGCCTCCAAGATCGTCTCCTATGCGCAGGGGTTCCGTCTGATGAGGGCTGCTTCTGAGGAATACAACTGGGACCTGGACCTGGGCACCATCGCCTCGATCTGGCGAGCCGGATGCATCATCAGGGCGGTGTTCCTCGAGGACATCACCGCAGCCTTCCTCAGGGACCCGACGCTGCCCGACATGATCGAGGATGAGTTCTTCGCCAACGCATTGAAGGAGGCGCAAGCCTCTTGGCGGCAGGTCGTGGCCGGCGCGGCCCTGGCCGGGATCCCGTCACCTGCCTACTCCAGTGCCCTTGCCTATTTCGACGGGATACGATCGGAGCGGCTCCCCGCCAATCTGATCCAGGCTCAGCGGGATTTCTTCGGGGCACACACCTTCGAACGCGTGGACCGGCCTCGTGGCGAGTTCACTCACCATGAGTGGTGAGTGGTGCCGGATGCGCGGCGGCAGCCCCGGCCGCTTTTCTTGCCGGCCGACTTTGGCCTAGGCCAAACGTCACCGTGCAACTAGTCGACGAGCACGCGTCCATGCCGCCCCGGCCAAACAGACGCCGGTCGGCCGGAGCTTCCGCCGTGCTAAAAGCGGCCGGCAATCAAAGCGGTGGGGTCCCGGGGACTTCGATCCGATCCCCCGCCTCATAGGCCGGATCGGCCTCGTCGGCCTCCTCGACGTGCTGACGCCGGATCCCCATCGTGAACAGGATTGCGTCCAGATAGGGCACTGAGATCGCGGTGTGCGCCTTCTCCTTGACCACCGGTTTGGCGTTGAAGGCGATACCGAGACCGGCCGTGGCCAACATGTCGAGGTCGTTGGCGCCATCACCCACCGCCACAACCTGAGAGAGCGGAATGCCCTCTGCTTCGGCGATCGACCGTAGAAACGCAGCCTTGCGGGGTCCGTCGACGATCTCTCCGGCGAGTTGACCGGTGAGGAAGCCATCCTTCATCTCCAGGGTGTTGGACAGGGAGTAATCGATCCCGAGGTCGGCGGCGAGGACATCGGTGAACCGGGTGAATCCGGCCGAGACGATGGCGGTGACCAGACCGAGTCGTTTCAAGGTGCGGATGAAGGTCCGGGCGCCGCTGGTCAGAGTGATGTTCTCATGGACCCGGGTTATGGCGGTTTGGTCCAGGCCTTTGAGCAGGCCAACCCTCTCCCGCAGCGACTCCTCGAAATCGATCGAGCCATTCATGGCGAGATGGGTCAGTTCGGCACACCTCTCCTCCGCCCCTGCCTCGCGGGCCAGGAGATTGATGACTTCCTCCTGGATCAGGGTGGAGTCGACGTCCATGATCACCATCCGCTTGCCGCGTCGCTCGAGGCCGTCTCGTTGGATGGCAACGTCGACGGGCCGCTCCGCCGCTGTGCGCACCAGGTTCTCCCGCATCCGGTCGAGATTCCCGTTGCTCACGAGAAGCTCATAGCTGACCACGGGGTAGCGGGAGAGGCGGTAGATGCGATCGATGTTTCCCCCCGCATCGGCAATGGCTGCAGCCACCGAGCCGAAGTCCTCCGGGCCGACCCCCATCCCAATGACCGTGACCACTGACATCGGCCGCGTCGGGGTCGGAGCGTCGTCGACCTTTTCGAACTCCACGTTGAGTCCCCGCTCCCAACCGAAGAAGAGCAAGTCCCTGATCGTCGCCCGTTCCCCCGAAACACCGATGAGGACATTGAGGGTGAGACGACCCCGGACGACGATCTGCTCGACGTCGTAGATTTCGACCTCGGCGTCCGCCAGCACCGACATCAGGCCGGCAGAGATCCCCGGCCCATCGGGCCCATGGACTGCTACCAGGATCGTCGAATGTTCGACCACGGACTTCAGGGTAAAGGGCTTGGTGTCTTGAACAATGTCAGGCCGTTACCATCGCCCAACCGACCGTGGACCTGGGAGGCTCCTAATTGTCTGAAAACCCATTCCGACTGCCTCGGAATGCGATTCCCGCCCATTACGACGTCCATCTAGAACCGAATCTCGACACCTTTACCTTCGACGGATCGGTGTCCATTCGCCTCGACGTCACCGAGACTCTGGACGAGATCGTGCTCAACGCGGCCGAGATCGAGATGAAGACGATGACACTCCGCGGCGCGGGCTCTGAGGTCGAGGTGACCGGCGTCCGCCACGATGAGGATTACGCCAGGGCCACACTGACGCTCAGCGCTCCCGTCGCTCCGGGCACCTACACCCTCGACATCGCCTACACCGGCCTCATCAACGATCAGCTCCGTGGCTTCTACCGGTCGATCTACAAGGACCAGGACGGCGTGGAGCATGTGATCGCCACCTCCCAATGCCAGGCGACCGACGCCCGCCGCGTATTCCCTTGCTGGGACGAGCCGGACCTCAAGGCCACGTTCAAGACCACGATGGTCGTGGCCGACGGGCTCGAGGCCTACTCCAACGGCGCCGAGACGGCCCGCACCAAGCTCGGCGACGGCCGGGTCCGCTTCGAGTTCACCGAGACGATGAAGATGTCGACCTACCTGCTCGCATTCATCGTCGGGCCATTCGAGGCGACTGATGCGGTCCTGGCCGGGAGCACCCCGGTGCGAATCATCGTCCCCAGGGGCAACCTCCATCTCGCCGAGCTCGCTCTCGACAACGCGGTGTTCTGTTTCGAATACCTGTCCGACTACTACGGGATCCCCTATCCCGAGGCAAAGCTCGACCACATCGCGATTCCCGACTTCGCCGCCGGGGCGATGGAGAACGTCGGTCTTATCACCTATCGGGACGCCTATCTGATCCTCGACGAGGCCAAGGCGAGCCAGAGCGAGCTTCAAGCCTGTCTCGATGTGATTGGCCACGAAATCGCCCACCAGTGGTTCGGCAACCTGGTCACCATGAGGTGGTGGGAGGGCGCCTGGCTGAACGAGGCATTCGCCAGCTTCATGGAGCTCAAGGCGACCGATGCCAAGAAACCGGACTGGAAGCGTTGGCTGGCCTTCGCCAATCTCGAAGTCCCCTGGGCAATGGGCACAGATCAGCTCGCCACGACCCGGCCGATCGAGTTCGAGGTCAACTCACCTGCCGAGGTCGACGAGATGTTCGACGCGATCACGTATGGCAAGGGCTGCGCCGTCTTGCGGATGATCGAGCAGTTCATCGGCGAGGAGCGGTTCCGCACCGGCGTCGGCAACTACCTACGGAAGCACGAGTACGCCAACACGGTCACCAGTGATCTTTGGGAGGGACTGGACGGCGCTTCGGACTGGCCGGTTGGCGAGATCATGGACACTTGGGTGAACCAGAAGGGGTTCCCCCAGATCGACGTGCGAGTGACGCCCGACGGAGTTCATCTCAGCCAACGCAGGTTCTTCGCCATCCCCGACGAGACCGACACCACGATCTGGGACATTCCCATCCAGCTACGGGGGGTGGCAGATGGGAAGGCATTCCATCTCAAGGTCTTGCTCGACAAGGACGAGATGGTGGTGCCTGTCGTAGGCCCGGTGCAGTACGTGGTGGCCAACGCGGGCGGCCATGGTTTCTATCGAACCCGATACTCGGAGGATCTCTTCGCCGGTCTCACCCGCCATCTCGACATCCTCGACGACATCGAGCGCCACAGCCTCGTGTCCGACACCTGGGCCATGGTCCGCTCGGCACAGGTCCCGGCGACGGGCTTCCTGGACCTGGTGGGCGGGTTCGGTCACGAAACCGAGCACGCCGTATGGTCGGTCATCTTGGGTGGGCTGCGCGCCCTCGAGCATCATGCGTTGGATCCGGCGACCCGGCCACCCTTCGAGAAATTCGTTCACGATCTGGCCGGACCGGCTTTGGATCGTCTCGGATGGGATAGCGATGAGGGCGAGAGTGACCTCACCCGCAAGCTGCGAGGCGATCTGATCGCCGCCTTGGGCAACCTGGGGAACGACCCGGCCACAGTGGAAAAGGCGAGGCAGATCGCCGGCGAAGTCCTCCAGGAGGCGACGTTCGATCCTGAGGTCTGCACTGCGGCTCTGTCCGTGTACTCGCATCACGGCGGCGCCGACGAATACCAGGCTCTATGGAAGGCCTATCACAAGACGACGGCGCCGACCGAGAAGGTGCGCTACCTCCGCTCGGTCTCAGATGTACAGGACGAGGATTTGGCCCTGTCCACGATGGACAAGATCGTCCAGGGCGATATCAGGACCCAGGATGGGTTCTGGGTGTTCGCCAGGCTCCTGTCCGGGGACTCAGGACCGGCCGTGTGGCGGAGCGCGCGTACCCGATGGGATGAGGTTCTCGACGTCATGCCCGGAATGACCAAGAGAAGAGTGGTCGAGGGCCTCCCCGCCCTCTCCCACCCCGAGGTGGCCGCCGACGTCAAGAGCTTCTTCGCCGAGCACCCGATCCCGGAAGCCGCCCGTTTCCTGACCCAGAACCTCGAGCTTCTCGACGCCAACATCCTTCTCCGCGAGCGAGAGACGCCGGTGGTCAGCGAGTACTTCTCCAATTAGAAAGCGGCCCCCGGAGGGCCGCTTTCTCGTTGAACGCAGACCTGGCTATTTCAGCTCGACTGAGGCGCCGGCGGCCTCGAGGACCTCCTTGGCCTTTTCGGCGGTCTCTTTGTCGACGGCCTCCAACACGTTGGCCGGGGCGCCATCGACTAGATCCTTCGCCTCCTTCAGACCGAGGCTGGTCAGCCCGCGGACCTCTTTGATGACCTGGATCTTCTGGGCGCCGGCTCCGGTCAGGACGACATCGAACTCGTCCTGCTCCTCGACGGCAGCAGCGGCGCCACTGTCGCCACCGGCGGCGGGGGCTGCGGCGACAGCCACCGGGGCGGCGGCGGTCACATCGAACTTCTCCTCGAAGGCATCGAGGAATTCCTTGAGCTCGAGGACGGTCATGCCCTCGAAGGTTGCGATCAGATCATCGGTGCTTAGCTTGGTCTTGGTGGCCATTTCTCACTCCTCCTCGGCCTTGGCGGCCGTGTCGGTCTCAACGGGCACTTCCGCAGGCAGGGTGGCGGTGGATTCGCCATCTGCCGGTGCGGGCTCGCCCGACTCTTTCTTGTCCAGAAGCTGTTTGAACATCGATGCGGCGTTGCGGTTGAAGGACGCAAACAGACCGGCGGCCTGAACTAGCGGCGCCTTGGCGGCTCCTGCGATCTTCGCCAGCAGAACCTCGCGGGGCTCGATCTCGGCGAGCCGGGACACTTCCTCGGGGCCGAGGATGTTCCCCGCTAACACACCGGCCTTCAGGACGAAGACCTCGTGCGTCTTGGAGAAATCCTTCAGCGCCTTGGCCGTGGCCACCGGGTCGCTCTTGGCGAAGGCGAGCGCGGTCGGCCCGAGCAGGTGCTCATCCAAACCGCTGATTCCCGCGTCCCCGGCGGCGAGGCGGGCAAGAGTCATCTTGACCACCTTGTACTCCGCGCCGCTGGCACGGAGACTCGCCCGCAGCTCCTGCACCGCCTTCACGGACAGGCCGCGGTACTCGGTCAGGAACACCGCTTCGGATCCCTCCAAGCTCTCTTTGATTTCGGCAACAGCCTGGACCTTTTCTGGTCTTGGCATTCGCTCCTCCGGTCGGTAGACAACAAAACCCCTCGGCATCATGACAAGGGGCTCGCGAGGAGCGACCTGCGTTGGCGGGGAGATCCCATTTGAGCCCGGGGGCACCGACGGTCTGTGGCCGAGGTATTGGAGTTGCCAACGAATTGTATCGGGCATGAAGCGCTGGGCAACTCAACGTAAGACCCCGGCATCGCCAGGCGGTCTTCGAACTAGCGTTGCGGCCCGTGAACCTCATCCTCGTCCCGGGCTTCTGGCTTGGCGCCGACTCTTGGAGCAAGGTGATCCCACCGCTGGAGGCGGCCGGCCACTCGGTGCACCCCCTCACGTTGCCCGGGCTCGAGTCCCCTGACACCGACCGCTCTTCGATCACCCTCGAAGACCATGTCAATGCCGTCGTTGCCACGGTGGACTCGCTGTCCGATCCTGTGGTCCTCGTGGGGCACAGTGGCGGTGGCGCCATCATCCATGCCGCGGTCGACGCCCGACCCGACCGCATCATTCGGGCGGTATACGTCGACAGCATGCCGCTGGGTGACGGCGACAACATCACCGACGAGCTTCCGGTCACGGCCGGGGAAATCCCATTGCCGGAGTGGTCGGAGTTCGACGCCGAGGAACTCACGGATCTGGACGATTCTCTGCGGGACGAATTCCGGGCGATCGCCATTCCCGAGCCGGTTCGCGTGGCAACTGACCCACAGGTGCTCGCTGACGATCGAAGGTTCGATGTTCCCGCAACCGTTATCACATCTGCGTACCCCGGTTCCATGATCCGGGAGTTGATTGGCCAGGGACACGCCTACACGGCAGAGCTCGCCAGGATCGAGGACTTCGAGATCGTCGACCTGCCCACTGGCCACTGGCCACAGTTCACCCGGCCCGCCGACCTCGCCCGGGCGATCCTCGCCGCAGTCGACAGGTAGTTCGAGCCACCCGACCGGCGTCGCCGTCCCAGAAGATTGAGGAGGCTGCTTCCCACGACTGCGGCGGACCCATCGCTGGGTAGGGTGGCCAGAAGATGCCCCACTCGACGAGCGGCTACGCGCCATCCGGCGACGCGCAAATCGCCTTCGAGACAGCCGGCGAAGGGACGGCGGTGGTCTTCATCCACGCCGGCATCGCCGACCGACGGATGTGGGGACCCCAACTCGAGGCAGTCCCCGAGGGTTTCAAATATGTGAGCCTGGATCTGCGGGGGCACGGCGCCACTGCCCTCACCGACAGCCGATTCTCCAACCACGAGGATGTCCTCGCGGTGATGGATCATCTCGACATGGAAACCGCGGTGGTAGTTGGATGTTCGATGGGCGGGGGGACCGCCTTCGACGTTGCCCTTGCCTCCCCCGATCGCGTCATGGGTTTGGTTGTGGTCGGGTCCGGCGCCCCCGGCTTCGATGTGGAGGACTATGAGCCTCCGCAGTGGCCCGAGATTCTCAAGGCTTACGAAGCCGGCGACATGGCCCGCGTTGCCGAGCTTGACGGCGAGGTATGGGTGGCCGGGTACGGGCGCAACCGCGACGAGGTCGACCAGGATGTCCTGAGCAAGGTGATTGAGATGGACCTCGTCATCCTGCCCAATGAGGATCGGCGGGATGAGTTACTCATCCCTCTCGAGCCGCCCCGTGCCGAACGGTGGGGCGAGATCACAGCACCCACCCTCGTAATGGTTGGCGAGCACGATCTTCCCGACTGTCGTCAGTCCGCTGAGGTCCTCGCCGGAGCGCTGAGCCATCACGGTGCAATCGTGGTGCCGGGAGCGGCTCATCTTCCCAGTCTGGAAAGACCGGAGGAGTTCAACCGCGCCCTGGTCGGGTTCCTGAAAGGCCTCCTTGCCTGAATCGCGCCGTATCAGGCGACAAACCCCCAGGAAAGAGACGATTTTCCAGATTCTCCCTGGACACCCCCGGCGGGCCGCGCGACACTAACTGACATTGATAACAGGGGGTCTCCGTGTGACCCGGGTGGGTTCCCTGACCGCCCCCACCCGCTCTTCGGGCCCCAAATACCTGAGGGTCGCGTGACCGACAGATGAGACCAGCCCCTACCCTGGTCCACAGACGAGTCGTCGGAAGCGTGCGGACGGTGGACCTGGCAGCCGAAGCCCTCTAAGCCCATGGGAATCCGAAACGCGGAGATCCCCCCTGTTTCATGAAGAAGAGCCCCCCTTTGGGGGCTCTTCTGTCTTAGGTCATGAGTGGTAGGTCGTAGGTATCAGCCGGCCGCCTTGGCGAAGTCCTCGATGCTGCCCACATCGACTTTGACCCCTGGGCCCATGGTCGACGAAACCGACATCTGCTGCAGATAGCGGCCACGCGACGACGCCGGCTTGGCCCGCAGCAACTCGGAAGAGAGCGCCGCCAGATTCGAGGCGAGCTGGTCGACTGCGAATGAGACCTTGCCTACCGGAACATGGACGTTGCCATAGCGGTCATTGCGGTACTCGATGCGTCCTGCCTTGAATTCACTGACTGCCTTGGCAACGTCGGGAGTAACGGTGCCGGCCTTTGGATTCGGCATCAGACCGCGGGGACCGAGCAGCTTCCCCAGCTTGCCTACCTCAGCCATCATGTCAGGGGTCGCGATGGCGACGTCGAAGTCGAGCTCACCACCGGCCTGCAGCTTCTCCACGAGCTCCTTGCCCCCGACCACATCGGCGCCGGCCTCGGTGGCCTCCTTCTCCTTGTCGGCAGGGGCGAACACCGCCACCCTCACGTCCTTGCCAGTGCCATGCGGCAGCGAGACGGTGCCACGCACCAGCTGGTCTGCCTTCTTCGGATCGATCCCCAGTTGGAACACCACCTCGACCGTCTCGTCGAACTTGGCGGGTGCCAGTGTCTTCACCAGCTCCAGGGCCTCTTTGGGCCCGTAGGGGGTTTGATTGTCGTACCGCATCGCTGCCTCGCGGTACTTCTTGCCATGTCTGGCCATTTTCTCTCCTTGTGGTCCAGGCGGCCTCTTCGGCCTCCCACTTCCAGGACACCGACGTTCAGTCGCTGACGGTTATACCCATGGACCGGGCGGTGCCCTCCACGATCTTCATCGCGCCCTCGATGTCGACGGCGTTCAGATCGACCATCTTGGTCTCGGCAATCTCCTTGACCTGAGCCCGGGTCACCTTGCCCACCTTGATCTTGTTGGGCTCCCCGGAGCCCTTGTCCACCCTGGCGGCCTGCCGAAGCAGGGCAGCGGCGGGTGGCGTCTTCATCACGAAGTCGAAGGAGCGGTCCTCGTAGATCGAGATCTCGACCGGGATGATCTGGCCGCGCTGGCTGGAGGTGGCGTCGTTGTAGGCCTTGACGAAGTCCATCAGGTTCACCCCGTGCGGGCCCAGTGCCGTGCCAACCGGGGGCGCCGGGGTTGCCTGACCGGCAGGCAGCTGCAATTTGAGCGTGGTTACAAGTCGTCTACGTCCCATGATTCTCTCCGTGCCGGTGCGGCACTAGTTCTTTTGGATGTCCTCGAATCCGAGCTCGACCGGCGTGTCCCGGCCGAAGATGTTGACGAGGACCACGATCTTCTGCTGATCGATGTTCATGTCCTCGATCACACCGTTGAAGTCTGCGAACGGGCCGGTGACCACCCGCACCTGCTCGCCCACCTCCCATTCGGGTTTGAAGCGTGGCTTGGCTTTCTCCTCTTCCTCCTGGACGCCGAGAAATCGCTCGACTTCGCGCCGGGAGAGGGGGGTCGGCTTCTGGGCATTCCCGGCGACGAAGCCGGTGACCCCAGGGGTGTTCCTGACCGCGTACCAAGAGTCGTCGTCGAGTGACATCCGGACCAGGATGTACCCGGGGAAGACCTTCTTCGAGACGGTCTGCTTCTTGCCACCTTTGAACTCGACCATGTCCTCCATCGGAATGTGGACCTCGAAGATGCGGTCCTCCATGTGCATCGACTGGATGCGGGTCTCGAGGTTGGCCTTGACCTTGTTCTCATATCCCGAATACGAGTGGATGACGTACCAGTCTCCCGGCATGTCATACGGGCTGGCGGGGACCGGAGCGGCTGCCTCGGCTTCTTCGGCCGACTCGCCCTCTGGAGCCTCGGCGGACTCTTCCGCCACATCGTCGACGGCATCGCCGGCAGGCTCGTCTGCCTGCACCGGCTCCAACTCGACCGTATCCACCTCGGTGATATCGACCTCGACTTCGGGGACCTCGGTCTCAGGTGCTTCGGCCTCGGGTGCTTCCGCCTCGGGGACCTCGGCCTCAGGGCTCTCCGCCTCCGTTTCCTCGGGTGCTTCCGCCTCGGGTGTCTCGACTTCTGGGGAATCCACTGGGGTCTCCATATCTGGGGACTCCGCCTCGGTGGTCTCCACTGTCTCGGGCATCATGACCTCTGCACCAACCAGAACACGAACTCCTTCATCACGATGTCGAGACCGAAGATCACCCCGGTCAGGACCACGGAGGTGATCACCGTCACCGCGGTGAAAGCAATCATCTGCTCCCGGGTCGGCCAGGTGACCTTGCGCAGCTCCTGACGCACCTCGTGGAGGTATTCGCGGAGTCGGGCCCACAACGACTTGCGTTCGCCGGGAGGCGCCTTGGAGGCGGCCGCGGCGCGACGATTGGCTTTTTCGCGGCCAGTGTCACCCTTTTTCTGCAGGCGCTCTTCGCGTTCCTGCATCCGGCGCATTTCTCGGTTCATCAGTTCTTCCAGATCGTATCCACAGACAAAGGCTGGCAGGGGCGGAGGGACTCGAACCCCCAACCTCCGGTTTTGGAGACCGGCGCTCTACCAATTCGAGCTACACCCCTAGGGGGTTCGCGGGATGACAAAGTATACGGGAAGGGTGCGGGTGTGGAAACTCCTCGGTAGACGGGGGAGGGTCGCCAGGCGGTTTGCCGTGATCGAAGGCCTCGAAAGTGGGATGCCCAACGAAATGACGCGTCGACTGGCATCCCTGTGATCCTCATGCCGAACCGATGCTCACCCGTCCCCTCGTGCCAGGGACGGTCCGGAGCTTGGCGCCCAGCGACGCAGGAGCGCCAGGCCAAAAAGGAACGTGGTCAGGTTGACCCCAAGTGGCGCTGTGACGAGTCGGCTGAGGTAGAGGGCGGCCCATCCCAGACTCCAACCGATTGCTATCCAGCCGACCCACCGAGGCAGAATCTTGGTGCGGAGAATGGCCCAGCCGTAGGCGGCGATGGTAAGACTCGCGAGCACGACGTAATCCCGTTCGAATTCGAAGACCCATGGCACGCCTCCTAAGGCGAGGGTGTCGGTGACTACCCAACCCACGGATCCGACCAGGAAGGCAATCGTTCCCAGCCGCCCGAGGACCCGCTCGCCGGCGTCACTCAAGACGAGCTCCAGGGTGGCCAACCCGAGCAATGTCACCACCAATCCTGAGGCGAGAGCGGTGTTCTGCAGTCCGGGAGTGTTAGATCCGCTGGTTGCGAATACGGCGGCGGTGACCATCAAGAGAGCGAAGCCGACGACCAAGAGAATGCCTGCGACCCGTCGCTCATGTGGCATTTCGGGAACCCTACGAACCTCGACTCTCGGATTCACCCGCAGGTTGACGTAGAAGCACTACCCGTTCCCTGCCAGACTCGCTCCGATGCCAACCCTGCAGCTGGTCACCATCGTCGTTGACGACTA
Source organism: uncultured Acidobacteriota bacterium (assembly GCA_963837055.1). Taxonomy (GTDB): domain Bacteria; phylum Actinomycetota; class Acidimicrobiia; order Spongiisociales; family ZC4RG35; genus JARDZU01. The sequence continues at coordinate 133,272 of CAWILU010000002.1, forward strand.
CGACCCTGCCATCGAGTTCTTCGTGAATGTCCTCGGATTCGAGCTGACCGAGGACTCGCCTTCGCTCACCAACGACGGCCGACCCAAAAGGTGGGTCGTCGTGCGCCCACCCCAGGCGGAGACCGGGATACTCCTTGCCAAAGCTGACGGCGACCATCAACAACTGGTCGTGGGAAACCAGGTTGCGGGACGGGTCGGCTTCTTCCTCCGGGTCGATGACTTCGAGGCGGCCTACGACCGTATGGTGAGTGCCGGCGTGGAATTCCTCACGGCACCGCGGACCGAGGAGTACGGGCGGGTCGTCGTATTCATGGACATCTGCGGCAACCGATGGGACCTCCTGGGTCCCGTCTAGCTCGAGGCAGGTGATCACATGTCAGATCAAGGCCAACCGGTCAGGATCCCGCCTCGTTGGTTCATTCGGGCCGCCTGGTCGATTCATCGCGCCCTGTACCGACTCAGCGGTGGCCGTATCGGTCTGTGGCGTCCGGAACCCCAGAAGTGGGGCACGATGCGTCTCACCACCACAGGGCGTCGAACTGGTCAGGACCGATCCGTAATACTCGGGTACTTCGAAGACGGCCCGAACGTGATAACGATGGCGATGAACGGCTGGGCCGATGACGAGCCCGCCTGGTGGCTCAACCTCCAGGCAAACCCTGTGGCCGAACTCGCTTTGACCGATGGCCGACGAACGGTGAAAGGGCGGGCCGCAGAAGGCGATGAGAGAGAGCGCCTGTGGAAACGCTGGCTGGAGTTCGATTCGAGGTTGGACGATCTCGCCGGGCTCCGTTCCCGAGAGACCGCGGTGGTGATCCTCGAGCCGTCATCCCCGACCGACTAGTCCCTCGAGGACTCCTCACCCGACGATGGCGAACGCCCGGACCGGGAAGGTGCCAAACCCTTTGACCTTGGGCGGCACCGCGTAGAACCGGAAATCCTGGCCAACGAGCGAACCGAGGTTGGTGAGGTGCTCGACGACCTGGATCCCGGCGGCGAGAAGCCCGGTGTGCGCGACCCGCGCCCCGCCCCGGGTGTCGTCAATGTTGACCGAATCGATGCCCACCAGAACCGCTCCACCATCGACCAACGCGTCCACGAGAGCCGCCGACACGAACGGATGACTCGGGTCACCGTATTCACCGGTGCCCCAGTGCCGGTCCCAGCCCGAGGCGAATAGGACCGCCTTGCCGCCCACCTCGATGCCATCGATCGACGTCAGCAGCAATCTCCGGGCCCGCCGCTTCGATACAGATGCCCGGCAGATCCGCGACGTCCTCCAAAGCCAGACCTGCCAGATCGGACCCTCCGTCGAATCGATGGAAGGGAGTGTCGAGATAGCTGCCGGTATTGCCCACCATGTCGATTCGGCCGATCAGGAACTCGGTCCCGGGGTCGTAATTCGCCCGCGAGTCCACCCGGGACAGGTGATCAGAGATCACCGGCCCGGGAAGACCCGGGTAGGTGATCATTCCGGCTTCGATGGTGTGAGAGAGGTCGATGAGACGGGGCATCGCCTCAGGGTATCTCACACTTTCGACATCAGCTCCTGGGCGATCCCGCTCGCCCACTTGCGAATCTCATCCCAGTCACGGAAGTCGCCATCAGGTGCCTTGAAGGCTGCCACGATGGCGCGTTCGGCGAAGCCAAGGACGTTCTTGTCCAGCTTTCCGGCAAACACGGCATGACCACGGGCGCCGGTCGCCTCGATCATCGGCGCGGCATCCACCGGCTCCTCATCCGGGGTGGGTGGGACCCCGAGGGGGCCACTGGAGAAGAGCCACACCGGGCGCTCGGCCAGCTCGGGAGCCAGTCGCTGCGCCATCTTCTTCATCGGGCTCATCCAATGCCCGGCATAGACCGCGCTACCCATGATCACCGCGTCATAGCGATGAAGCGAGATGACGTCCTCCGGGCCGAGGACACCGGTTTCTATCCCGTGCTCACCCAGGACATCGACGATGACCCGGCCTATCTCATCGGTCGAGCCGTGCTTGCTGGCGGTAGTGACCAAAACTCTCATCAGATCTCACTTTCTCACGATCTGATTCGATTTAGAGGCCCAGAAGCGATTGGGGCCAGAGTCGAAGGGCCCTAAACGAGAGAGAACCCAGACGTTGCGTCTGGGTTCTCTCTTGACTGATCCGGGCAGCTAGGTCTCAGCGAACCCTCAGCGGTCCGGCGAATTCGAGGTTGGTGACTCCAAGCCCCTTGCCCTTACTCGTGCCGTTGATGGCCGAGGTCGTCTCGGCGAAGGTCAGGGTGGCGTGGGCGAGAGCGTCTGACATCTCGTCCAAGGCGTCGTCGCTCACATTGTCAATCGTGTCGCAAGCCTGGTGATAACAGCGGTCGTAAGCCACTCCGGCTGTGCCTCCGTAGATCGCCGCTTCGGCCGCCGTCTTGATGCCTTCGGCGCCGGTGAACAACCCACCGGCGGGAATGCCAACGGCAATGAACGGTCCATAGTCGGATCGGCCATCGAAGGCAGTGGGCTCGGCCGCAAGACCCTGGCCGGCGAAGTAATCGAGGAAGACATCCTCCACTACTCCCGAACCGTTGGGACCTGCGGTGCCGGTGGGTGAGCCGTCGCCGTCGTAGACGAACCGGACATAATTGGGCGATCCGACCATGTCGAAGTTGAGGTTGACGGCATGGTTCTTGATGTCCTGTTTGCTCAGCTGGCTGACGTAGTACTCGGAGCCGATCAATCCGTCTTCCTCCCCGCCCCAGAAGGCGAAGCGGATCGTGTTCGTCGGCTCGATCCCGAGCTCGGCGATCTGGATCGCGGTCTCGAGGATCGATGCACTACCTGACCCGTTGTCGTTGATCCCCGGCCCCTCTGGAACCGAATCGAGGTGGGCACCGACCACCACGAGGCGATCGTCTCTCCCGGTTGGGGTGTCGGCGATCACGTTGAAAGTGCTGGTGGTGGTGACTGTCGTCGTGGTAGCGATCCGCAGGGTCAGACCTTCATCGATCAGGTCGCTGAAGGCGGCGCCGAGGGCGAAGCCGGTGCTGATCACCGGAACGGCTCGTTGCGGAGCGCTCAGATCTCCCCCGAACAGGTCGATCCGATCGGGGGCATTCCCCTCGTTGAAGATGATGACTCCGGAGGCTCCGGCCTCGATGGCATTGTCGGCCTTGTCACTGAAGAAACACGTCCCCCTCTGGATCAGAGCGATATTCCCGGGAGTGAATCCGACGAAGTCGGAATCCTCACATCCACTGGTCGAACCGCCGATCGGGGGGAGGACCAGGTCGACTGCCTGAACCGGAGCCGTGACATCACCACTGCCCGACCAGCTCATGATGAAGAAGTCGGTCCCATCAACGTAGTTGACCGCGTTCGGTGCAGTCTGCTGGAGGACCGACGGGGCGGTCTGCGAGAACTGGTCGTAGGTGAATTGCTGGCGCGTCGTCTCGTAACCAGCTGCCTCCAATTGCCCTTCGACGTAAGCGGCCGAGGCTTCATAACCCGCCGTGCCGGCCGCCCTGGTTCCCCCATTCGCGTCGGCGATGGCCTGGAACGCATCCAGATGAGCGACGATCCCGGCAGGGGTCACCGCATCCCTCAGTTCTTGGGTATCCGTGCCGTTGTCCGCCCCCACCGGCAGAGCCACAACGAAGAGTGAGATCGCCAGAGCCACAGCCAGGCTCGCCTTTCTCTTTCTCACTTCAGGTCCCTCCTTGTCTGGTTTCCCGTACGGACGCATTCCCGGCCCCCAAACCTAACCAGTGTTTCTCCGCTCTGCGGCCTCACCTCAGTCAACCCGTCCGAGCCCAAGCGAGTTGGGAGGACGGACAATCGAAGGCCTGGACGCGGAGGCTCGGTGAGGTGATCCTTGCCCGCCGTGAGCTGGATGAGCTGGCACGCGGCCTCCGTCCCCGGGCGCTCACGGACCGAGGACTCGCCGGGGCGTTGGCCGACCTCGCCGATCGCGGCCCGCTCCCAGTCGAGGTGGACGTCCGATCGGAGGGCCTGCCGGCCACCGTCGAGGCAGCCGTCTACTTCGTCTGCACCGAGGCGTTGACCAATGTGGTGAAGCATGCGCACGCCAAGAGGGCAACAGTTGCGGTAGAGATTCTGTCCGATCGTGTCGTCGCCCGGATCACCGACGACGGGGTGGGAGGAACTCGGTTGGACGGTGCCGGTTCCGGGCTGGAGGGTCTGGCGGAGCGGGCCGGGGCCCTGGAAGGCACCCTCGTGGTCGCGGAAGCCCCCGCCGGCGGCACGGTTGTCGAAGTCTCCATCCCCATCGAGCGGGAGCGCCCGATCGGATACGAAGAGTCTCGCCCCTAGACCAGTACCCCTGGCCGGACCGTCGCCGACAGCCCCTTACAGGATCAGGATTGGGTACGAGGGCGGAGGCGCCAGATGAGAACGGCGGCAGCCATGGAAAGGACCGCGGCGGTGACTGCAACCGGCGTCCGCCAGGAACGGGCCACGGCGAGATCCCCCTCCAAAGCGGACATGACTCGCCATTCGAGATCCAATGGCGCGCTCGAAGGTCTCTTGTGACATGGCGGCGAGCTCGCGAGCGGTCCGGGTCATCGCCGCATGACGTGCCTGGCACTTGAGGCAGGCGTCCGCATGAGACCGGAACGGGCGGGCCACCGGTCTGTCCTCGACCGCACTGTTGGCGACGAACGGAGCGGCGACTTCACAGAGGAGGCTCATGCCGATTGCTCCAACTGGCGGGCGAGGCGGGCTCGGGCGCGATGCAGCCTCACCTTTGCCGCCGACACCGAAATGCCCATCGCTTCGGCGATCTCGGCGTGGGACCAGTCGTATACATCCTTGAGGACTACCACCTGTCGTTGCGGCTCGGGGAGGGAGTCGAGCGCCTTTCGCAGCCGGCCCCGCAGCTCGAGGATCTCCCCAGCCATCTCAGGGTGATCGACGCCGACCGGGGCCGCCACGTCGACGAAGTCGTCCAGCGGCAGGCCGCTGTGCCGACGAGCCCGTCTGCGCTGGGTCCATGCGGTGTTGACGGTGATCCGGTGCAGCCATGTCGAGAAAGCGGCGTCGCCCCGGAAGTTGGGCAGCGCCTTCCATGCCCGGATGAGCGCCTCCTGGGCGACATCGGCCGCTAGATGAGGATCGCCGACGAGTCTGCGAGCCAAGGTGTAGACCTCGTTTCCGTGCTCACGGACCAGGGCGCCAAAGGCGGCTCGGTCGCCGGCCTGCGCCCGGGCAATGAGCTCTTTCTCCTTGTTCGGTTCGACCCTGGGCATTTCCATCTGGTTACCGCTCCGCGAGCTCGATTCGGGCACTCACATACTCGGCTTCTTCATCGACGACCGCAACAACCGCCTCGTCTTCGGTCTCCTCGACCTGTACCGATACCGGGGTCGCCGGGAGCAACGGGTTTCGGAACCGGATCCGGGCAGATCGCAGGGGCCTCTCACCGGGTCGGAGTCTCGATGCGGCGACGAGAGCCCAGGCCGCCTGGAGGAGCCCGTGGGCCACGACTCCAGGCAAGCCTGCGGCGACCGCAGCGCCATGGTCCCAATGGATCGGGTTCCAGTCGCGGGTCGCGGCGGCATACCTGACCAGATCGGTGCGGGAGGCGCCGAAACGGCCAGGCCCCGGGTTGCCGTCGTCCTCCGCCGCCGGTTCGCCCCTCTCGGTGACGTCTCCCGGATCGCCGATGGCCGAGACCAGGAAGAGTGAGGTGGCGTCTGCCACCGGTCCGACGTCGTCCACCACCCCGACGTCGAAGTTGACGAAGTCGACCCCGCCTCTCTCCCGCACCCGGCTCACTGTGCCCGTCACATCCATCTCGGACTCGATGCCGATGCGCCGATGCCAGGTGAAGGTCTGCTCGCCGTGGATCACCGATCGGTCGGACAATTGGCGGAGCAGGTCTGACGCGACGACGAAGAGCAGAGTGGCCATGAAACCTGGGGGCGCCGCATCTTCCCAACGGTCGGCGTCATCGCCGGTGACCTGGACGAAATCGTTGACATTCTCGACACAGACCCGGAAGAGATGGGGCCCGATGGGCCGGTCGACGAGATCGGACGGGTTCAAGGGTTTCACGGTAACGCCGGCCGACGTTGGCATCGGCCCGACGCGATCCGATGGTCGGGGACGGGACCGGGTTGGGAGAGCGTGACTGGAGGTACATGAGACGCTCTCTCAGAAGACTTGTCGTGCTGGCAAGTGTCTTCGCCCTGCTCGGAGCGACCGTACCGGTGGCCACCGCTGCGCCCCCGGCAGCGTGCGCCAACCGGAGCAACAACACCATCGCCAAACTGCTCGAGTGTGTCGACGTCGCCGGCGTCCGCGAGCACCAGGCGGAATTCCAGGCGATCGCCGACGCCAACGGCGGGAACAGGACCTCGGGCACTCCGGGTTATGACGCCTCGGCCGCATACGTAGTCGAGCGGATGGAGGCCGCCGGCTATCAGGTCACCTTGGACGAGTTCCCCTTCAGTTTCTTCCGCCCCCCACTCTGCAACAGACGGCACCGATCACGGCAACCTACGAGACCGGTATTCACCGGCAGCAGCTTCGGAACAGTCGCCGGGTCGGTCATCCCCGTCGACATCAACCTGGCTCCACCACGTGACCCAGTCACCAGCGGGTGTGAGGCAACGGACTTTGGTAATTTCAGCGGTCCAGCGGACATCGCTCTCATCCAGAGAGGAACCTGCACGTTCGCCGTCAAGGCACTCAATGCCCAGGCGGCCGGGGCCGAAGCGGTGATCATCTTCAACCAGGGCAACACCCCGGCACGGGAACCGTTGATAGTGGGGACGCTCGCCTGATTCGGTGAACATTCCAGTGGTCGGCG
>CAWILU010000003.1:0-466562 GCA_963837055.1 uncultured Acidobacteriota bacterium
ACGGGATGCCGATGATGGTGATGAAGAAGATCACGGCGAGCCCGACATGGAGGAGCGCCAGCCACCATCCAGTCAGTAGGGCCCACACGGCGTTCCCGATCACCGACAAGGTCACCGATGCACCCGGCTCGTTCACCACCGTCCGCCCGAACGGCCAGAGGACGTAGTTGGCCAGCTTGAAGGCCTGGAGGCCGAGGGGAATGGTGACGATCAGGATCAATCCCAGGACCCCTCCGATGAAGTAGAGGATCGCCATCCAGATCCCACACAGGATGAGCCAGAGGATGTTCCCCAGGGTGGTCATAGCAGTTGAAACTTAACCCGTCTTGGCCAGCTCGGCGCTGATCCATTCGTCGATCTCAGCCCAAATGTCGTAGAGCCAGATCTCCTGTTGCTCCGGCGGGGGGATGTCCTCGGACCGAACGTGCCAGATCTTCACCTCCACCTCGGTGTCCATCGGCATCCTTCTCCAGATAGCCGGCGGTGATGAAGGTCTCCAGGCCGGCATGGCCCACGAAGAACACGTCGGAGTCAGGTGGAGCGCCGACAACGCAGTCATGACCCCGAGAGATCGAGGGGGCAGGGTCCGCTTGAGCTCCTCGGCCCGTTCGGCGAGATCGGGACGGCCGATCTCACGCAACTTCTGGATCGCCCGCGTTCGGCGGAGCTCGGTGTAATTGGCCCCCTCGGGGAAGATAGAAGGCGTCGTCGTGATCCATGGTCCACGCCAGATCCGAGATCGCGTCGATCAGATCCTCTCCCCCCTTTCGGCCGATCGGGACGAAAGCAGTGGGCAAGCGGTTGAGTAGACGTCGACCGCCGGGTCCCACTGCAAGAAGTCTTTGAGAACGATGCGAGGATCCCGCTGGTAGCCGTTGACCAAGCCGTCCATGAGGAGGAACGAAGGTCCCGGGCCGGCATGTCTGGAGAGCACAAGGATCGATCGCGTCCTGCCGCCGTCCGACGTGGTCTGCCGCTCACCTTCATGCACCACGCGCAGTCTGAATGTCACCTCGGCCGACCTGATCACGGTTCGCAGCATGAGACCGAGGAAGCGATAGTGCGCCTCGACGAAGAATGGTGCACGCATCTTCCAGCCAAACCCGGAGAACACCCAGGTGAGGAACATCAACACCAGGCTCACCGCCTCGACGATCAGATAGAGGAACAGGAACCAGGCGATGCGGAGGATCCGCCAGTTCCCCGGGACATAGCGGGAAACGAAGGCGGCACCGAAGACCCACAGGGGCAGCGACACGAGGGCAAGGGCGACGAGGAGCACGATGGCCGGATCGATGAGGATTCGACGCAGCCAGCGCGGTGGCAGCGGCGGCACCTTCATGTCCGCTCCTCCTCGAGGTAGGCCACCGACGCGGAGTATGCGCCGTCGATCAGCCCCATCGTCGAGCCGACGTCCCGCCACTTGAGCTGTCTCGAGTCATCGAAAGCGACCGGGTTCCCGGAGGGGAGAACATGGAGGACGATCCCCTCCGGCAAGTTCTCGACGGCCGTCGTGTACCGATGGCGGCGGGCGATCTCGAACGAGATGAGGGCGGCCTCGTAGAGCCGCTCCGGCGGACGGAGCGGGGATTCGAGCCGACCGACCTGCAACACATAGATCTCGCCCGCCCCAAGCTCCACGGCCCTCCCCAGCGGAACCGAGTTGACCAGGCCCCCGTCGTAGAAGTGCTCCCCGTCGATCTCCACCGGGAAAAGGGCAGGCACGGCTGCGGAGGCGAGAAGGGCATCCACCAGGGGGCCGCTGGTGAACCAGTGCTCGGCGGCGCGCTCGATGGAGGCGGCGACGCATTGGAAGGGGATGGTCAGATCCTCGATGCGACGATCGGGAGAGTGTGCTCCTTCCAGTAGAGACCGAAGCTCTGAGGTCTCGTGCAAGGCCGGGCGCAGGGTGGCTACGTTCTTGAGACGGTCCATCCTGCTCCCTTGCAGGATGTCGCTCGCGGCGATGCGGGCCCAAAGCTCGCTGAGCGTTCCCACGCCGGCGGAGCCGGGCTGGTCGGCGATGACCGACCCGTTGAACGCCCCTATCGAGGTCCCCAGCACCAGGTCGGGCTTGATTCCTGCCTCGTCGAGGGCACGGAGCATCCCCACTTCCACCGCCCCCCACCGCCCCCCACCGCCGAGGACAAACGCAGTGGTCACTGACTAACTACCGGCCGAATCGAAAACCTCGCCGCGCGGCGGAAGCTCCGGCCGACCGGCGTCTGTTTGGCCCGAAATCTGATAATGGGACAGCCCGTCAGCCAGCGGAGACTGAGGGTTGCTTCGGACCAAAGTCGGCCGGCAACCAAAATCGCAGGGGCTACCGCCCCGTCTGACGCTCTCCACCACTCACACCTCTTCCTCGATGTACCACTCGGTGAAGTCGGTACACCGCCCTTCCTCGTCGAAGCGGATCACAAAGAGGTTGCGGTAGCTCCCAGCAGGCTCTTCGTAACGAGTGACGCCGGTGATCACGGCCATGTCTTCGGTCTCGACCAGGGGCAGCCACTCGAAGTCCCAGTTATCCGATTCGTCACCGACCTCCTGCCACCAGGCGACGATCTCGTCGAGCCCATGCTGTTCCCCGTGTGCAGTTTGCGGGTCGTACACCGCGTCGGGGGCGAACAATGCTGCGATGTCGTGGTCGTCGTTGCTGCCCCAGGCCTCGATGTAGGCCTCCATCCAGTCGTCGAGACGTTCGCTCATCCCAGGTCCAGTCCAACCACCAACGGCTCCTCGGAGATCACCTCGAAGCCGAACCGCGAGAACAGGTCGAGGGTTCCGTGGAACGCCTTCTTCTCGTCGTTCGCCGCCCGGACCGGGTAGGCCTCGAGCCGGCGGAACCCGCGATCGGCGAAAGACTTGATCACGCCCTCGAGGAGACGGGTGGCTACGCCATGACCCCGATAGGGCGGGGCGATGACGAAACAGACGATGGACACGATTCCCTCGTCGGCGCCGGTGGCCAGACCGGGTAGCTCGGCCCGTGGGGTCGCATTGCACCACCCGACCACATTGCCGTCCGAGTAGGCCAGCATCCCGCTGGTCCTGCCGTCCTCTATTCGGTGAAGCTGATCTTGACGGTTCTCCTGCCACGGCTCTTGGCCCCAATTCTCGTTCGTCCTCCCGCCCCGGGGATAAAACATGCAGTAGCAGGCCCCCCACCATGGATTGTCGGGAAAGGCGTCACGGTCGAAGAATTCGACCGCGTCCGTCGCGCGATCGGGGCCCAGCGGGACGATCTCGATCTCGCCGACGGTCGCCAAGCGCTCGGTGGGACCGGTGGAACGATCCTCGGACTCGAGGTAGTTCCGAATGGTGGACAGAGTTTCCTCGAACTCAGCGTGCGCGTCGTCGAAATGAGCCTTCACCGGCGCGGCAAGGGATGCAGTATCTTCGGCCGCCAGGACGGCGCCACAATCACATGTCATCGTCCTGCTCATGAGACGGTCAAGGTACCCGTCGTGGCCAGCTGCCGATACCAGTCGAAGCTTCGCTTCGGCGTCCGCTGCAGCGTCTCTTGATCGACCCAGACCAGCCCGAACCGCTGGGCAAAGCCCTCAACCCACTCGAGGTTGTCCATCAACGTCCAAACGAAGTAGCCCTGGACCGGGACTCCCCCGGTCCGGGCCTCGGCCACCGCCTGCACGTGGGACCTGAGGTAGTCGATGCGTCTTCTGTCATCGATGACCCCGTCCGCATCCGGGCCGTCGGAGTAGCTGGCCCCGTTCTCGGTGATAACGATGGCGGGCGGGGCGTAGGTGTCGTGCAGATGCCGGAGATAACGGGTCAGGCCGCCAGGGTCGACCAGCCAGCCCATCTCGGTGTGATCCGGTCCGGGGTCGGTGCCGGGATCGGGGCCTGTCTCGGCGGGCTCTTCGTCACCGGCTGCGATGGTCACGGTGGTGTAATAGTTGAGGCCGAGGAAGTCGATGGGGGTGGCGATGGTGGCGAGGTCGCCGGTGGCGATCAGGTCGGGAGCGATTCTCCCCTTGTCCCGATAGACGCTCATGATGTCGTCGGGATACCCGTGACCGAACACCGGGTCGAAGAACCAACGATTCCGGACGCCGTCGAAGTACCTGGCCGCGGAATGGTCCTCCTCGGAGTCCGAAGCGGGCCGGGCGGGACGACAATCGATGCCGATCCCGACATTCGCCCCGGGCACAACGCCGCGGATCTCCCCGACGGCCTCGCCATGAGACAGCAGCAGATGATGGCCGGCGGTCAATGCGGTTGACCAGTCCGAGATGCCGGGAGCGAAATACCCGTCACGGTGGCCGAGCATGGCCGAAACCCAGGGCTCGTTCTGAGTGATCCAGTGGGTCACGTGCTCACCAAGGGCGCCTGCGACCACGCACGCGTATCGAGCGAAGGCATCGACCGTGGCCCGCGATGCCCATCCCCCCTTCTCCTGAAGGGCCTGGGGCAGGTCCCAGTGGTACAGGGTCACGAATGGGGTGATCCCACGTGCCCTGAGCCCGGCGACGAGACGGCGATAGAAGTCCAGACCCGCTTGGTTCACTCTGCCGTCGCCGTCGGGGATGACCCGAGGCCAGGAGACAGAGAAACGGTAGGAGGAGACTCCGAGGGCGGCGAGGAGATCCAGGTCCTCCTGCCAGCGGTGGAAATGGTCACAGGCGATGTCACCTGGATCTCGGAGGCGTCCTTGATCGGAGAACCGATCCCAGATGGAGTCACCCTTGCCCTGCTCCCGGCGGCCTCCCTCGATCTGATAGGCCGCGGTGCCGACACCCCAATGGAAGTCGTCGGGGAAGGGCGCGGGCGACGCAGCCGCTTCGCTCAGACGACCCGGAGAAGCCTGCTGATCAGACGCTGGCGCCTACCTTCTGCTCCGAGCCGACCCTGATCCCGCTCTTCGGGTCGAAGAAGTGGAGTTTGGCGGTGTCCACGATCAATTCGATCTCGTCGCCGCGCGACCACCCGCGCATCGGGGCTGACCCGGGCGATGAAGTTTGTGGTGTCGCCCAACGAGGAGGCATCCTGACCAGTGTCAGCGAGCAGCTCTTCGATGTCCGGGGTCATGACGGGGGCGCGATTCACCGTGAAGTGAACATAGGTCTCCGCACCGAGCATCTCGGTCACTTCGACTATCGCCTTCAGGGTCCGGTCCGGGTCCGGGTCTTTGACCGAGGCTGCCTCGAGTGAGTTGGGCCGGATTCCGACCACCAGCTCCTCGGCCATCCGGTTCTCGAGCCCGGGGTGGGCGGCGAGGGCCCGAGGATCGACCTTCAACTCGGCGTTGGGCAATTTGACCCAAACCGTGTCACCCCGATTCTCCAACCGGCCGTAGCTGAGGTTCATCGCCGGGCTGCCGATGAAACCGGCGACGAAGAGATTGTCGGGGTGATCGAAGAGATCGGTGGGGCGGCCAACCTGCTGCAAGTTCCAGGGCCTCGCCGCCGACACCGGGCGAAGCACGGCGACACGGTCACCCAATGTCATGGCCTCGACCTGGTCGTGCGTTACGTAGACAGTGGTCGTCTCGAGGCGGCCGTGGAGACGCTCCAGCTCGGCCCGCATCTGAACTCTCAGTTTGGCGTCCAGGTTGGAGAGGGGCTCGTCCATCAGAAAGGCGGCGGGCTCACGGACGATCGCCCGGCCCATTGCGACCCGCTGTCTCTGCCCACCGGACAGGGCCTTGGGCTTGCGCTGCAGGTACTCCCGGATCTCGAGGATGTCGGCCGCCTCATTGACCCGACGCTCGATCTCGTCCTTGGAGAACTTCCTCAGCTTGAGACCGAAGGCCATGTTGTCGTACACCGACATGTGCGGATACAGGGCGTAGTTCTGGAACACCATGGCGATGTCCCGGTCCTTGGGAGCGACGTCGTTGACCACCTTGTCCCCGATCATCATGGTGCCCTCGGTGATGTCCTCGAGACCGGCGATCATCCTGAGGACGGTCGACTTGCCGCATCCCGATGGGCCGACCAGCACGAGGAATTCGCCATCTTCGATCTCGAGATCGAGGTCGCCTACCGCCCTGGTGCCATCCTCGTAGACCTTCCCGAGATCCTCCATCGTGATCTGAGCCATCAGTGCAACTCCCTCATATCTCGTGGCCGACGGCGTGAACCTAGCGAATGTACGCGGGTCGGGTCGGGCGCGACCAGCACGCGTCCGGTGGACTCGGATATGGTTGGCGGTTGAGTGACGGGCAACACCCGACTCTCGAAACGATACGGAGGAGCAAATATGAAACGAATGCAAGGGCTGCTGGCTTTGTTGGCAGTGTTTGCAATGGTGCTGGTCGCCTGTGGCGGTGACGGTGGAACGACCACCACCGCCGAAGACGGGGGCACCACCGCCGAAGGCGGCGGAGGAGACGCCAGTGCAGCTGACTTCGCCTTGTTCGGGGCCCCGACCGGGGTCGAGGGTGACGCCATGACCGGGTTCATCGAGGCGTACAACGGCGAGACCGGGTCGGCCATCAGCTACACCGGCGGACGACTTCGAGACGCAGTTGCAGATCCGGGTCGAAGGGGAACTCCGCCGGACGTGGCGTTCATGCCGCAGCCGGCGTCGATCTGCGTGTACGCCGGCGAAGGGGCACCTGGCGTCGCTGGAGGACATGGGCTTCGACATCGCGGCGATGGAGGCGAACCACGGCAAGTTCTGGATGGACCTGGGACTGTGTGAGGACGGGAGCCACTACGGCATCCCGTGGTTCCCGAACTTCAAGTCGGTCGTCTTCTACCACCAGCCGACGTTCGAGGAGAACGGCTACGAGGTTCCCGAGACCTATGAGGACCTGGTGGCGCTGTCCGAGCAGATCGTCGCCGACGGGATGACCCCGTGGTGCTTCGGCTTCGAGGCGGGCACCGCAACCGGTTGGGCGGGCACCGACTGGATCGAGGACATCGTGGTGCGCCAGGTCGGTGCCGACGTGTACACCCAGTGGTACCAGGGTGAGGTTCCCTTCACCGACCCGCAGATCTCCCAGGCGTTCGACACCTTCGGTGAGATCCTGCACGGCGAGGGCTTCGTGCTCGGCGGCGCCGAGAACGTGCCGTCGATCAATCGTCGACGACTCGCCCGGGCCGCTGTTCCAGGACCCGCCGGGCTGCCTGATGCTGAAGCAGGGCTCGTTCATCGCCAACGTGTTCGCCGACATGCCCGAGTTCGAGGAGGGTGAGGACGCCGAGATCGACGTCTTCCCGTTCCCGACCATCGACGGCAACGGCGGCGCCATGGGCGGTGGCGACACCCTGATCGTCTTCAACGACGACCCGGCCAACGTCCAGGCGGTGAAGGACTGGATCACGCCTGAGTGGCTGTGCACCCTCGCCTCGGAGACCGGTGGCGGCATCGCTGAGCACGGCGGCCACGGCGTCCCCGGTGTCCAGCGGCTGCCCGGTCACAAGGACGTCGACCCCAACTGCTACGAGACCGAAGCCGCCATCGCCTTCGCCGAGACCATCACCGAGGCGCTCGGCTCGAACACCTTCGTGTTCGACGCCTCGGACCTGATGCCCCCGAGGTCGGGCAGCGGACGTTCTGGGACGGCATGGTCAGCTTCGCCCAGGGCACGCCAACCGCCGAGGTCACCGAAGCCATCCAGGCCGCCTGGCCGGCTTCCTGAAGACCGATCGGTGACAGTCGAACGAATCGGAGGGGGCGGCCTGCGGGCCGCCCCCTTCCGTTGCTAGGGTGATCGACACCTTCAGAGGGAGGGAGGTCCTGGATGGCGGCGAGTGACGCCGCCGCTGCTCGAAGAGGAGATGGGCGGGCCGCCGCAGCCCGTTGTCCACGAGGAGCAGGCGCCACGGGTTCACCGTCTGGCTGGCTCCGTATCGCCGCCGCCCTCGTCCTCCCCGCCGTTCTCGTCGCCTTCTTCTTCACGTTCGGGTTCCTGAAGAGCGAGAACGCCAACAAGGCGCTCCAGGTCAGTCGTCGCCGTCGTGGTGGGCGTCGCCGGGATCTGGGCGCTCTACTGGGGCATGGACCGGCTCACCAACACGCTGCCATCGAAGGCGGCGGCTGCGGTGCGTCCCTTCGTGTTCGCCGGGCCTGGCGTCGCCCTGCTCGGCTTCTACCTGGTGTACCCGGCGATCAACACCACGATCACCAGCTTCCGGAACTCCAGCTCGACCGATTGGGTCGGGTTGGCCAACTACGAGCGGATCTTCACCGAGAGCACCTTCCTGGTAGCGATCCGCAACAGCTTCGTCTGGGTCCTGGTGGTCCCCGCCGCTGCGGTGCTCATCGGCCTCTCCTTCGCCACCCTGGCCGACAAGCTGCCGCGACGCGCCGAAGTCGGTTTCTCGAAGTCGCTGATCTTCCTGCCGATGGCGATCTCCTTCGTCGGCGCGTCCGTGGTGTGGAGGTTCGTCTACAGCTTCCGCGCCGAGGGCTTCGGCGAGCAGATCGGTCTGATCAACGGCATCGTGCGCCTCTTTCGGCTGATGGCGCCACGTGAATGGCTCGCCCATGACCCCGTGGAACAACCTGTTCCTGATGGTCATCCTGATCTGGCTGCAGACCGGCTTCTGCATGGTCATCCTCTCGTCGGCGATCAAATCGGTGCCCGACGAGTTGCTGGAGGCGGCCCGGATCGACGGGGCCAACGGAGTGGCAGGCGTTCCGCCGGATCGTCCTGCCCTCGATCTCGTCGACGGTGGTGGTGGTGTGGACCACCACCGTCATCACCGTGTGGAAGGTCTTCGACATCGTGTACGTCATGACCGGGGGTCGGGAAACACCCAGGTCGTGGCCAGCCAGATGGTGACGGAGTTCTTCGACAACAGCAACAACGGGATCGGCGCCGCCTTGGCCGTGGTGCTCTTCATCGCCGTCGTCCCCATCCTGGTCATCAACGTCAAGCGGTTCCGCGCCCAGGAGGCGATGCGATGACGGCCGTCGAAACCCCGGGCCGGCGCACCAGTCGCCCCACCGGTGCCGACGGTCAAGAAGCCGTCGCGGTTCCCGATCTATCTCACCGTCTGGGTCATCGTCGTCCTGTGGACGCTGCCCTCCTCGGGCTGCTCGTCAACTCGTTCCGCGACCCGCGCCGACATCCGGCGAGCGGGTGGTGGACGGTGTTCGGCGAGATCTTCGACTCGGCCACCTGGACCCTCGAGAACTACCGGGTGGTCTTGGACCAGGGCTTCGCCAACGCCTTCGCCAACACGCTGGCGGTGACCATCCCGGCGGTGGTCATCCCGATCACCATCGCCGCCTTCGCCGCCTACGCCTTCGCCTGGATGGAGTTCCCCGGCCGGAACATCATCTTCGTGGTCATCGTCGGGCTGATGGTGGTGCCGCTGCAGATGGCCCTCATCCCCATCCTGCGCATCTACACCAGCTTCGACCTCAATGGGACGTTCCCGGCGGTGTGGCTGGCCCACGCCGGCTTCGGGTTGCCGCTGGCCATGTACCTGTTACGCAACTACATGGGCTCGCTTGCCGGCCTCGATCATCGAGTCGGCCAAGATCGACGGAGCCGACCACTTCACCATCTTCACCAGGCTGATCGTCCCGCTGTCGGTGCCGGTGCTGGCGTCGTTCGCCATCTTCCAGTTCCTCTGGGTGTGGAACGACTACCTGGTGGCGCTGGTCTTCCTGGGCATCGACCCGGACGTGGCGGTGCTCACCGTCGAGCTGGCCCAGCCTGGCAGGCCGCGGCGAGGGCGCCCTCAACCTGCTCCCGGCGGCGGCATTCGTCTCGATGGTGCTCCCCATGGTGGTGTTCTTCTCCCTGCAGCGATACTTCGTGCGAGGGCTCACCGCCGGCTCGGTCAAGGGCTGAGGGGCGGCTCCCGGCCATCGACGAGGACACCATCGACCAGTACCGGAAGCGGAACTGGTTGGCCATCGCCATCGGCACGGTGGTGATGATGTTCAGCTACTTCCCGTACGCCCGGGCCTTCGCCGTCCCGGAGGGTGCCCCGCCGGCGATCGACGTCCCGTTGGTGGGGATGGCCCTGGCGGTGGCGCCCTTCGTCTTCGTGGCGGTGGGATTCGTGTCGCAGAACCCGAAGGCGCCGCGCCACGTGCTGCACGCCATGGGACTGCTGCTGGTGCTGGGCCTCGGCCTCGGGCTGCTGTCCCCGGTGCTCGGAGCGCGCGGCAGGGTTCGGGGTCGGAAGCGCTCTGTGTCTCCGTCGTGCCCGACATCCCGGGCCTGATGACATGCCGTCTGGTGGCGGTCGGGCTGGGGGCCGCCTATGCATCGGTGTTGCTCTTCGTCGCCCCACCAGCCGGGGTTCTCGCCGGCGCCATCGTCCCCACCATCATGGTCGGGTTCGCCGACGAGTACGGGGCATGGCGGGCCACCCGGGAACATCCGGAGGCGGGCGCCTAGACCGCGGTCACGGTCTGACTGCCCAGGTCGAATCCCGGCATCCCTGCCGCCATCCAGTCATCGAGGGCCTCCTCATTCGGCACGTCCTGTTCCCGGCGTTGCGCCAGGCGGAATCGATGATGCAACAGGTCGCAGTACCCCTGGACCGGGTTGCCCTGCCGCAGCTCCGAGATCGCAGCGACCATCGGCTCGAATGAGGTGGTCAGCCATTTGAAGGTGCCCACACTCTTTCCCGAGGCGGAGACCGAGCCGTGCTTGGCCAGGTAGTAGTTCAGATCGCTGAGGATGACCCGAGCCTGGTTCTCCGAAGCGTCGATGCCGGTCTGTTGGCGCAGGCGCTCCGAATGAAACGTGCGGCCGCCAACCTCGACCTTCATCCTGACCAGACTCCCCTCTTCGGTCGGCGTGAGGTCGACGTCGTTGACCGAGAACCCGAGTTGGTTGAGACGGCCGATTCGTTCGCGAATCCGATAGCTCTCGTCCCTCGTGATCACGAGCTCCTCGGTCAGCTCGTCCCACAGAGACCGATATCGCGCCTCGACATCCTCGCCAAGCGTGAAGTCGGCACGGTCGATCTCCAACCCGGTCATGGCGGCGATGTCGGCCATCTCACCGGCGAGGTTCAGCTTCATGATCTCCAGATCCTCGGCTCTCTGCCCATCCGAGAGCTGGTCGTAGAGACGGGAGGTCTCGGCATCGATCATGATCGACTCGATCGCCTCGGCGTCATATCGGTAGAGCAGATTCGACAGCGAGCAATCCCCCCAGAAGCACCCGGAGATATGGAGCTCGACGAGAAGGCCGGCTATGGCGTCGAGCATCTGGTCCCGTCTCGGGCCAAAGCCGGAGCCACTGACCAGATGGCGGTAGGGGAAGGTGTGCTCGACATATCGGGTGATGACTGCGGCCGACTGCTCGTCATGGGGGTCGAGCCATACTCGCTCCACCAGACCCACCACCTCGGCCGACCTCGTCGTTCGTTCCTCGAGGGCCCGGAACACCTGGTATTCACTGTTGGCCAACCTCCTGGGCAGCTCCTTGATGACGAACACGCCCTCGTCATAGGCGACGAACACCACCGGATGACGATGGATCCCGGTCGGCATCTCGACCAGCCGCTCGTGCGCCCAGTCGCTGACTGGCTGGTCCCAGGGAAGATCGAGGAACTCCGGGTTGCCGGGCCGGATCAGGAGATGTGGGGTACCCATCCGCAACCATTCTGGGCCGCGCGAAAGCGGTAGTGCCGTTTGACACGGGCCTCCAGACTTTGTAAGTTTACTTAACTTTCTTTGGAGGAGGAAAGGTTTGGCTGTCGACAGCTATCAGGCGGACCGGCGTCATGCCAAGGCGACCCGTCACGATTCACGTCGCAGCAACCTCCGCACCACGCTCGAGCTCGTCTCCGACCAGGGTGCCACCAGCAGAGCCGAGATCGCACGGCGGACCGGTCTATCCCGTGCCGCTGTTTCGAGTCTGGTTGGCGAGTTGATCGATAACGGTCTGCTCCGCGAATTGGGTCAGGGGACCTCCGCAGGTGGCAAACCACCGACCCTTCTCGCCCTCAATGAGAGGGGCCGCGACATCGTGGCCATTGATCTCGGGCACCGTCCGTTCCGGGGAGCCTTGGTGGACCTGAGCGGGCGGATCCACGAACGTGTCGATGCAGATCATGGCAGAGACCTCCCCGGTCGGTGATAAGGCCCACGAGGTCGCCGTGGATCTGATCGAGAGATTGATCGCGAAGTCCACCGCCCCGGTTCTCGGGATCGGAGTCGGTGCTCCCGGGTGTGATCAACCCCGAAGGCACGGTCCTCGAGGCCACGAACCTCGACTGGCATGGATTCGATCTGGGCCCCGAGTTGCGACGTCGGTTCGACATCCCCGTCTCGATCGCCAACGATGCTGCGATGGCGGCTCTGTTCGAGTTCCGCCGCCGCCCCACCGACCGCAATCTCATCCTGGTCAAGCTCGGCCGTGGCGTCGGAGCCGGGGTCGTTCTCGATGGAGCCCTTCACCGGGGAGAGCACTCGGCGGCAGGAGAGATCGGCCACGTCAGGGTGAAGGACGACGGCGATACCTGTCGCTGTGGGAACCTCGGGTGTCTCGAGACCGTCGCCAGCGTGCCGGCCATCTTGCGTCGCCTCGGTGCCGACCCCGAGCGGCATCCATGGGACGCACTTGCTCTAGCCGGCCTCGTCGGAGACGAGCCAGTTCGCCGGGCGTTTACCGAGGCGGGCCGACATATCGGGATGGTCTTGGCCGACGTCGTTGCGACCCTCGACATCGGCCACGTCGTGCTGGCGCCGGAGCTGCTGAATGCCAGCGACATACTCATCGAAGAGATCCGCAACGAGATGCGCAGCCGCATCCTCCCTGCCACAGCGGATCTGATCGAGATCGAGGCAACCCAGATCGGAGCGGACCTCGTGCTGGCCGGCGCAGCATCTGGCGTCCTCGTCGACCGACTCGGGGTGGTACTGCGATGACGACGACGGTCGGAATCGAAATCGGCGGCTCATCGACGTCTGCCGTCGCCATCGGACCCGAGAGGGCAAGTCTTGGGCCGTCATCAGATCGAAGACGTGGTGTCGAGGGTGGCCGGCAAATGGTTTCCTCGGCCGTCGCCGCGGTGACCGCGCTTGAGGTCGACGATTGCGCCGGCGATTGGGGTTGGCGTGCCAGGTCAAGTCGATCCGACGGAACGGGTCGAGTGGCCATGGCAGTGAATCTCGGCGTCGGTCGCGGAGCCGTTCGGACTGGCTGACGAGATCGAGGCCACACTCGGCGTCCCGGTGACCGTCGAGAACGATGTTCATGCCGCAGCGGTCGGGGCGTACGAGAGCCTTCGATCGATGGCCAGAGCCCCGGAGAGCCTTGCCCTGGTCAGCATCGGAACCGGAATAGGTGCCGGCGTCGTAGTGAAGGGTGCGTTGTTACGCGGGGCGCGAGGCATGGCTGGTGAGATCGGGCATGTCGTCGTCGACGAGTCGGGCGTCTTGTGCCGATGCGGTCAGCGGGGATGCCTGGAGGCAGTCGCGGCAGGTCCCGCCATAGCTCGGGCATGGCCCAAAGGTGTGAACGGGACCGCGGCCACTGCCCTGTTCGGGGCGGCTTCGGACGGTGACCCCGCCGCCGAGAAAGTGGCCGGTCGGATCGCGGGCCATCTCACCACCGCCCTCATCTGGCTGGCCGCGACCTACGACACCGAGGTCATGGTCCTGGCAGGGGCTGTCGCGGTGCCGGCGACCCCTTCCTGACGGCGGTGAGAGACCAGGTCGGCGCGCCGCGGCGTGGCATCCGAGCTCGCCGCCCGCCGACTGCGACCTGAGCAGGTCATCCTGGCTAGGGCCGATGACCCTCCCGGGCCCGCGGGGCGCAGCCGTCTTGGCTGCCAATCATCTTCTTCAAACGCGGGAGTCACCCGCAGAAAGCAAGCAGAAACAATGAGCAACCAACAAGGAGGAACGGTATGAAGAAATACCGGAACTGGCTGTGGCTGGCGGTGGTGATGGCGATGCGTGATCGCCGCATGTGGCGGCGGCGACGCTAGGGCCACGACCACAGCCGGCGACGGAGCAGCGACCACCGAGGCGGCGCGACGACCACGGCCGCCGAGGGCGGGGCCACGACTACAGCCGGCGCACCGGCCGAGTCGACCGGCTACGACACTCTGGACGAGGCGATGACCGGTGCGTTCGAGGGAACGACGGTCGAGATCGTGGCGCAGTGGGTAGAAGGCGAAGAGGAGAACTTCAACGCCGCTCTCGACCCCTTCCGTGAGGCCACCGGGATCGACGTCCAGTACGAAGGTCTCCCCGACTACGAGCTGGCCCTCCAGACCAGGGTCGACGGGGGCGACGCTCCCGATCTCGCGCAGATCGCACAGCCAGGCAAGATGGCTTCATACCAGGCGGATGGCCAACTGGTGGACCTCAGCAGCTGGTTGAACGTCGACAAGCTGAGAGAGGAGCAGGTGCCAGGCTTCGTCGAACTCGACCGAGGTCGACGGTGGTGTGTACGGCGTCTACTACAAGACCGACGTCAAGTCGATCGTGTGGTACCCGGTAGCAGCCTTCGAGGAGGCGGGCTACACGATTCCCACCACCTGGGACGAGATGACCGCTCTCAGCGATCAGATCATCGCCGATGGCAATGGCAACCCATGGTGCGTCGGTATCGAGTCCGAGGCCGCCGACGGCTGGGTCGCCACCGACTGGCTCGAGGACATCGTCCTCCGGACCGCCGGTGTCGACTTCTACAACCAGTGGTGGAAGCACGAGGTGCCGTTCAACTCCCCAGAGGTATTGGCGGCCGCCGAGCAGATGTCGGCAGATCTGGTTCGCCCCTGACTACGTCTATGGAGGGAACGTGGCGATCAACGCCACCAACATCCGTGACGTTGCCAACCCGATGTTCGATCCTGCCGGACCACAATGCTGGTTCCAGAAGCAGGCGTCCTGGATCCCCGAGTTCTGGCCGGGGAACCGTGACGTCGCCGACCGTGAGGCCTGGGCGAACCCGCCCGGGGAGGCGAGCTCGTTCTTCTACCTCCCGGGCATCGACCCCGCAGTGGGCAACCCGGTCCTGGGAGCAGGCGACATGTTCGTCATGTTCACCGATGGTGACCGGCCCGAGGTGCGAGCGCTGCTCGAGTACCTGGCCACACCGCAAGGAGCGCAAGCCTGGATCGAAGTAGGTGGCTTCATCAGCCCCAACGCAACGGTCCCGGAAGATTGGTACACCACGTACCCCAACACCGAGTTGGTGCCGATCCTGACCAACGCCGACGCCTTTGGCTTCGACGCCAGTGACCTGATGCCGGCAGAGGTCGGTGCCGGTTCGTTCTGGACCGGGATGGTCGATTGGGTGGCCGCCAACGGTGAAGGCACCGAGGAGATCTTCCAATCAATCGAGGATGGCTGGCCAACAGGCTGAGTCATCAGTGAGGTGAGGTCCCCGGCGGCGACGCCGGGGACCTTGCTTTTGTTAGGTTCGGTGCCCGGCGTCTGAGGAGTTCGATTGCCCGAGCCGTTGAAGCCCAGTTGGAGACGAACCGCCGACCACCGTTGTCGATCGTTCGCGATCTCACCGTCGCAGTCGGCGTCATCGTCCTCATCTGGCTCGGGTTGAGGGTCCTCCGCTCCGAGACCGCGCTCGACGCTCTCGGGCCCTTCGGCGGCAAGCTCGTACAGGCCCTGATCGGCATCGTCCTCGGCGTGGTCGGCATCTGGGCGCTGTTCGTCGTGGCCAACTCCCTGGTCGAGCTGCTGCCCGCCCGCGCCACGACTGTCATCCGCCCCTATGTCTTCGTCGGACCGGCGATCGTCGTGCTCTCCATCTTCCTGTTGGCGCCGGCGGTGGGGACGATCATCCAGAGCTTCACCGAGGTCCCCGAAGGCGAAGGGCCTCTTTACAACTACGTCCAGGCGTTCACCGATCCGGCCCTCCAGATCGCTTTGCGCAACAACGCGATCTGGCTCATCCTGGCGCCGGCCGGAGCACTCCTCATCGGTCTCGCCTTCGCCGGTCTGGTCGACCGGGTCAAGCGCGAGTCTCTGGCCAAGTCTTTCATCTTCATCCCGCTCTGCATCTCGGGAGCCGGGGTCGCCGTCATCTGGCAATTCATCTACGAGTGGCGCCCCGAGGGCCAGCCACAGATCGGGATTCTCAACGCCATCGTTACCGCCTTCGGCGGGGAGCCCGTCCCCTGGCTCCAGGAGATCCCCACCAACACCCTGGCTCTCATCGTCGCCTTCGTCTGGATCCAGACCGGTTTCGCCATGGTCATCCTCTCCGCCGCGATCAAAGGTGTTCCGGTGGAGCTGATGGAAGCGGCGCGAATCGACGGGGCCGGCGAATTCCAAACCTTCCTCCGCATCGTGCTGCCCTCGATACGCGGGTCGGTCATCACGGTTTTCACCGTCACCGCCATCGCCGTGCTCAAGGTCTTCGACATCGTCTACGTGACCACCAACGGGAACTTCGAGACCGACGTGATCGCCAATCGAATGTTCAACGAGATGTTCCGATTCCGGAATTTCGGCTTCGCCACCGCACTCGCCGTGATCCTCTTGGTAGCCGTGGTCCCGATCATGGTGATCAACGTGCGAAATCTCCGTAGACAAGGGATCGGGGCATGACCGCAGAGACAGTCGAAGGCTTCCCTCCGCATGACTGGCGACGCCGTCGCAACGGCAACGACGACCGCGCCAAAGCGCGGACAGTCGAGCGGTTGGCTGGCGAAGGTCCTGGTACTGATCATCGGGATCGCATGGACTATCCCCACCGCTGGAGTCTTCATCAGCTCATTCCGGCCCGAGACCGAGGTGGCCACCACTGGCTGGTGGACGGTTTTCACCCACCCCTTCGACTTCACCCAGTACACCCTGGCCAATTACCAGAGGGTGCTCACTTCTGAGGACATGTTCGAGGCGTTCGTCAACAGCCTCATCGTCACCATCCCCGCAACGGTTATCCCGATCACCCTGGCCGCATTCGCCGCCTACGCCTTCGCCTGGACCAGATTCCGCGGCCGCAGCTTCCTCTTCGCCGTGGTGGTCGGGCTTCTGGTCATTCCGCTCCAGATGTCGCTGGTGCCCCTGCTCAGGCTGTACGGCGACTATGACCTGACCGGGACCTTCGTCGGAGTCTGGCTGGCGCACGCCGGTTTCGGGCTTCCGCTGGCCATCTACCTCCTCTACAACTACATCTCCCAGCTGCCCAAGGACATCTTCGAGTCGGCCTACATCGACGGAGCGACGCCGTTCACCACTTTCACGAAGCTGGTGATCCCGCTCTCCTACCCGGCGCTGGCGTCGTTCGCCATCTTCCAGTTCCTCTGGGTCTGGAACGACTTGCTGGTGTCGCTGGTCTTTCTCGGCACCAACCCTGATGTCGCGGTGGTGACAGTGAGTCTGGCCCAACTGGTGGGCAGCCGGGGCGCGGCGTGGCATCTGCTCACCGCAGGGGCGTTCATCTCCATGGTCATTCCCTTGATCGTGTTCATCACTCTGCAGCGGTTCTTCGTCCGCGGGCTCCTCGCCGGCTCCGTCAAGGGCTGAGGCCCGGCCAGCGGTCGGCATGAGCGTCGCCGACCCCATCTGATGCTGGCCTTCGAGGGCACCGAGGTCCCCAACTGGCTGCGCCAACGCCTCGAGGAGTCGCCACCTGCGGGGGTGAGCTTGTTCCGGGAGTGGAACATGACCTCACCCGATCAGGTCGCGAAATTGACCACCGACCTTCAAAAGGCGAGCTCGTCACCACTCCCCCTCGCTCATCGCGGTCGACCAGGAGGGAGGGCAGCTTCTCGGCCTCACCGGGTCGACCGACTTCGCCGGGAACATGGCGCTCGGGGCGACCGGCGATCCCGACCTCGCCCGGCAGGTGGCTGCTGCCATGGGCGCTGAGCTGGCAGCCGTTGGCATAAACGTCAACTACGCCCCGGTAGCCGACGTCGCCACTCAGGCCGCACAACCCATCCCTTGGCATCCGGTCGTTCGGTGATGACCCAGAAATGGCCGGCCGGCTCACCGGCGCCATGGTGTCCGGGTTCATCGGAATCGGGGGTGTTGGCCACTCTGAAGCACTTTCCCGGGAGTGGGGAGGCAACCGTCGATCCCCACTATCGGTTGCCATTGCTCGACCTCGACCGGGAGCGTCTCGACGCGGTCGAGCTGCCCCCATTCCGAGCGGGTGTGGCCGCCGGAGCGTCCCTGCTGATGGTCGGCCACCAGTTGGTTCCGGCCCTGACCGGCAGCCGAGAGATACCGATCTGCGGATCGGAGGCCGGGATCAACGGGTTCGTCCGGTCTGAGCTCGGATTCGAAGGGGTGGTGATCTCCGATGCCCTGGACATGGGGGCCCTCGACCAGGGGCCCGGCCCAGGTCGTCGAGATCATCGCCATGATGCGAGGGGGAACGGATCTCCTACTGTGCATGCCCGACCCGGACCTCCAGAAGCGCGTCCGGATGGCGGTGGAGCGAGGCCACTCCCGGGGGCTCATCCCCGATGACACTCTCAAAGCCTCGATCGCGAGGGTGGAGAACCTGCGCGGCTCGACTCCCCGCCACCGGGGAGATACGGCCGGAAACGGTCGGCTCAGCCGATCATCTAGAGCTGGCCGGCCGGCTCGCGGAGGCATCGGTCACCCTGGTCCGCAACGACGACGGCATCATCCCGATCCGGCTCGATGCCGGGCAACGCATCTTCTCGCTGGAGCCGGAGCCGGTCAATGTGACTCCCGCCGACACCACGTCTCTGTACCCGCCCCGACTGGCGGCCGCGCTGCGGACGAGACATCCCGATGTCACCGAAGCGGTCTACCCCCACCATCCGGGTCCAAACGACATCGAAAGCGTCGTCAACACCGCCCGGGACCATGACCTGGTCGTGGTCGGAACGGTCGGGGCCACGCCCGGCCAGGCGAAGCTCGTGGACGTCCTGCTCGCCACCGGCACACCTGTCGTCACAATCGCACTCCGCACCCCATACGACGTGGCGGCGTATCCGGCCTCGACTACTCATGTCTGCACCTATAACGCGCACACTCCGTCACTCGAGGCGCTGGCGTCGGCGCTTTTCGGCGCAGCGCCGTTCCGGGGACACCTGCCCGCCGCCATTCCCGGTCTGCACCCGCGAGGCCACGGGATCACGTCATGAACGCTGACCTCGGCTACATCGACCTCCAGGTCAATGGAGGATGGGGCCACGATTTCACCGCCGATCCCTCGAGCATCTGGGACGTCGGGGCGCGGCTCCCCGAGACCGGTGTCACTGCCTTTCTCCCCACCATCGTCTCGGCGCCGTACGAGGCGGCCGATGCCGCCATCGAGGTGCTGGACGGCGGGCCCCCCGAGGGCTATGCCGGTGCAGAGCCGCTCGGGCTCCACATCGAGGGACCATGGATCTCACCGGATTGGAAGGGGGCACACAACCCCGACCATCTCCGCCTCCCCGACCCCTCTGTCGCCCGGCTGTGGGCAGACTCCGGGGTGGTGAGGATGGTGACCATTGCCCCCGAGCTCGATCGGGCATTCGAGGCCGCCGCGACGCTGGAGGGGGCCGGAGTCGTGGTCTCAGCAGGTCACAGCGGGGCGGAATTCGAGACGGCGGCGATAGCCCTCGACGGCCCTTGGAGGTCAGTAACGCATCTGTTCAATCAGATGAGCCCGTTTCATCATCGAGCTCCCGGCCTGGTCGGCGCCGCACTACTCTCCGGCCGCCCATGCGGCGTCATCGTCGACGGCATCCATGCCGACCCGGCCGCCGTTCGACTGGCATGGGACCAGCTCGGCCCCGACCGTTTCATCCTCATCACCGATGCGATGCAGGCCACCGGGCTCGGCGAGGGCATCTACATCCTCGGCGATCGGGAGGTGTTCGTCGGGCACGAGGGGCCCCGGATAGGTCGTTCCATCCTCGCCGGGAGCACTCTCACCATGGACCAGGCCTTGGTGAATCTCGTCGACTGGACCGGTGCGACGATGGAGCAGGCCGCCGCCTGCGCGTCCATGGTCCCTGCCCGTTTGCTCGGCATCGAGGAGGGCTGATGGGTCTTCTCGACGAGATCCGTGAGCAGCCGGAGGTGATCAGCCGCACGACTCTCGCCAACGCCGAGCCGGCGAAACAGGTCGCCCGTCTGGCCGGCGAATGTACCCATGCCGTGATTGCGGCTCGAGGGACTTCCGACAACGCGGGTCGCTATGCCCAATACGTCTGGGGCACCCGCAACGGACTTTCGGTCGGTCTGACGACACCCTCGCTGTTCTCGGTCTACGACCGCCCTCCCCGCCTCGATGGGGCATTGGTCGTCGGCATCTCCCAGAGTGGGGAGTCACCGGACATCGTCTCGGTCCTCGAGGAGGGCAGATCACAAGGTCGCCCCACCGTCGCCATAACCAACGAGCCCGATTCTCCCCTCGCCGACGTGGCCGATGTGGTGATCGATGTCGATGCGGGAGAGGAGAGGGCGGTGGCGGCAACCAAGACCTATACCGCCCAGTTGACCGTCGTCGCTTTGATCTCGGAGGCGATCGCGGGCGATAGCGGCGGCCTGGAAAACGTCCCGTCGTTCGTGAACGATGCGCTCGCCGAGGAAGGCCAGGCCGAGATCCTGGCGTCGGCACATGCGGGGATGGAGCACTGTGCCGTGCTGGGCCGCGGCTTCAACCAGGCCACCGCCTTCGAGTGGGCACTGAAGGTCCAAGAGCTGACCCACGTCGTGGCCCAGCCCTTCTCGACGGCCGACTTTCTCCACGGACCCATCGCCGTGCTCGAACCCGGCTACCCGGTCCTGGCGGTCGCCGCCCGCGGCCCGGCCATCGACGATGTGGTCGAAGTGCTCGACCGGTGCACTCGGGCCGGGGCCTCCCTGGTCGTCATCGGCAACGACACACGGTTGTCCGGGTTCGCCCCGTCGATTCTCGAGCTCGCTCCTGCGGTCGAAGAGTGGCTGTCTCCCATTCCAGCGGCGGTCCTCGGCCAGCTGTTCTCCTATCACCTGACGGTGGCCAAGGGCCTCGACCCCGAAGAGCCTCGTGGGCTCCACAAGGTGACCAGGACTACCTAGCTTTTCCCGACGGCTCTTTCCGCCAGGATCAGACCGCCTGCCAGCCCCGACAGCGCACCCAACCCGGGCGCGACAACGAATCCCGACTCGTGCTCGGTCATCCCCGGGTAGCCGGCCAGGTCCTCGACCAGCATGAGATTGACCAGCTCGAGCAGACCCGGTAATCGGGAGACCCCGCCACCCAGTGCCACCCGTTCCGGGGCGAGGATGTAGACCAGATCCCGCGCCATCTGCGCGAGATAGAAGGCCTCGAACTCGACCGCTCTGGCGAGATCGGTTCCGGCGAGACCCTCCCCCGGCCTGCCGAAGCGACCGGTGATCGCCGGCCCGCTGGCCAGCCCCTCGAGACAGTCCCCATGGAGACGGCACACCCCCTCGTAGTCGTCATCGTGATGACGACGGACCACGACATGGCCCATCTCGGGATGACCGAGCCCGTGCACCGGCTCGCCTCCGATGAGGGCTCCGCCTCCGATCCCGGTTCCCACGGTGACATAGACAAACGAATCGAGACCCCGGCCCGTCCCCCAGCGCGCCTCACCAAGGGCGGCTCCATTCACATCGGTGTCGAGCCCAACGGGCAGATCGAGGGCGGCCCGGACCGGTCCGAGCAAGTCGGTCCCCGACCAACCTGGCTTGGGCGTGATCCCGATTCGTCCGTTACCCAGGTCGAGCGGCCCAAAAGAGGCGATTCCAACCGCGTCGGGAACCTCCCGCCCGAAGAACTCGACTACCCCCTCGATCGTCTCTTCCGGCTCGGTGGTGGGGACGGTGACCACCCCCGCCAGGTCATCCGGTGATGCGCCGACGGCATAGAGGGTCTTGGTACCCCCGATCTCGACCGTCCCGTATCTGGCCATCCCCTCATTTTGGCGCGGCGAAGTCGGTCCATAGGCCGACAATGCCGCGCCAGAATGGTTCAGGGAACCCCTGGAACCACCGATGTTCTTGACATGCGAAGAGCCAGGTTGTTTACTTGGAAACCGCACATGAAGCACTTGTCCGCCGCCGCCTACGTACTCCTTCTTATCGAGTAGCGCGCGCAAACAGACCTGCGTGCGCTCGACCCTCCCCCCTGGAGGGTTTTTTGTTACCCGACACATGACAGAACCAAGGAAATTCACCGGATCGCACTCGCTCCTTCGTAGCCTCGAGCACGAAGGGGTCGAGATCGTTTTCGGCGTGCCCGGAGGTGCCATCCTCCCCGCCTACGACCCCCTCCTTGACAGTCCGATAAGGCATGTGCTGGCCCGGCACGAGCAGGGCGCCGGGCACATGGCCGAGGGCTTTGCCCAGGCCACAGGACTGGTGGGCGTGGTGATGGCTACCTCCGGGCCCGGAGCGACGAACCTGATAACCCCGCTGCAGAACGCGCTGATGGACTCGACCCCGATCGTGGCCATCACTGGACAGGTTCCCACTTCGGCTATCGGGAGCGACGCCTTTCAGGAGGCGTACACCACCGGGCTGGCCATGCACTGCACCAAGCACTCGTACATGGCCACCGACGCCGACGACATCCCCAACCTGATCCACGAGGCGTTCCATCTCGCCTCCACCGGTCGACCGGGCCCGGTCCTGGTCGACATCCCCAAGGACGTGCTCAACCAGGAGACGACCTGGCGCGAGCCACATTTGCACAACCTGCCCGGCTACAAGCCGACGGTGTCTGGTCACCCGATGCAGATCAGGGCAGCCATCGACTTGATCGAAAAGGCAGAGCGCCCGGTGCTCTACGTCGGCGGTGGAGTGATAAAGGCAGGCGCCGCCCCCGAGCTGCGGGCCTTCGCCGAGGCTGCGAACGCCCCGGTGGTGACCACCCTCATGGCCCGAGGCGCCTTCCCCGACGACCATCCTCTCGCCCTGGGCATGCCAGGCATGCATGGCCTGTACACCGCCACCACCGCCATCCAGAAGTCCGATGTCCTGGTCAGTCTCGGCGCCCGCTTCGACGACAGAGTGACCGGTGCCCCCAGCGCTTTCGCCTCCGAGGCGAAGATCATCCACGTCGATGTCGATCCCGCCGAGATCGGAAAGGTGCGCGCCGCCGACGTGCCCATCGTCGGCGATGCCCGATCTGTCCTCGTCGACCTGCTCACCGCCCTCCGTGCCCGACGCGAAGACGCCGATGCACCGGCCCGCCAGCCGTGGTTCGATCAGATCCAAGCGTGGAAAGCGGATTATCCGCTCTCCTACGAACAGGACCCGGACGGCCCGATCAAGGTGCAGCACTTCATCGAGCGGCTGTACGCGATCACCGAGGGCGACGCAGTCATCGTCGCCGGTGTCGGCCAGCACCAGATGTGGGCTTCCCAGTTCTGGGGTTTCAAGGAACCGAGGTCCTGGGTGAACTCCGGCGGCCTGGGGACGATGGGATTCGCCGTCCCGGCCGCTGTGGGAGCAAAGGCGGCCCGCCCCGATGATCTGGTCATCGCGCTCGACGGAGATGGGTGCTTCCAGATGACCTGCCAGGAGCTGATCACGGCCACCACCGAGGAGATCCCGGTCAAGATCATCGTCTTCAACAACGGCGGATACGGGATGGTCAAGCAGTGGCAAAACCTCTTCTACGGCGGCCGTCTCTCCGCAGTCGATCTCGGCTTCACCTATCCCGACTATCCGAAGCTGGCCGAGGCGATGGGTTGTGTCGGCCTCCGGGTCGACCATCCCTCCGAGATCGACACCGCCATCGAGAAGGTCCTGTCCGTCAACGACCGTCCTGTGGTGCTGGAAGTGGTGGTCGACGGCGAGGAGATGTGCTTCCCGATGGTCCCGGCCGGCGGATCCAACGACCGGGTCGTGATGCGCCGCGAGGACGTCTGATGCAGCACACCCTCACGGTCCTGGTCGAAGACAAACCCGGGGTCCTGGCGCGCATCTCTGCGATGTTCTCCAATCGGGCGTTCAACATCCACTCGCTGGCGGTCGGGCCCACCCATCAGGAAGGGCGATCGCGGATCACGCTGGTCGTAGATGCCCCGGAGCTGGAGCAGCTGAAGAAGCAGCTGAACAAACTGGTCAATGTGATCAAGGTCCAGGAGATGGAGCCGGCCGAAGCACTGGAGCGGGAAGTGATGATCATCCGGATCAGCGCCCAACCCGCCACTCGTGGCGAGGTGCGCGACACCGCGTCGCTGTTCGACGCCAGGGTCATCGACATCAGCTCGTCGGCCATGACATTCGAGGTGGCGGGGACACCTCAGCATCTGAGTACCTTCCTCGAGCATCTCGGGCCCTATGGCGTGATCGACTTGGTCAAGTCGGGCCGGATCGCCATGAAGCGGGAATCTGAGCTCACTCCGGCACCAGTGGTCGCAGGAGTCGGGAAATGACCCGTCCCTCCCGTCTCCTCTCACTGCTCGCCCTCCTCAGCCTTCTCGGCCTCGCTCTTATCTAGCCGGAACGCCTTCCCAGGCAGACCGGCGCCCAGACGAGACACCGAGATTCAGGAGACGACATGGAAGACCGAGTAAGGATTTTCGACAGCACACTCAGAGACGGCGAACAGGCCCCGGGCATCGCCCTCGACCCCGACCAGAAGGTGGCGATCGCGACCCAACTGGCCCGTTTGGGGGTCGACATCATCGAGGCCGGGTTCCCCATCTCCTCGCCGGGTGACTTCCGGGCCGTGACCCGGATCGCCCAAGAGGTCCAGGGACCGACGATCGCCGCTTTGGCACGGGCCCAGGCCCAGGACGTGGATAGGGCCTGGGAGGCGATCCGTGACGCTGCCGATCCTCGCATCCATGTCTTCCTGGCCACATCGCCGATCCATATGCAGCACAAGCTGCGGATGAACGAGGAGGAGGTGATCACTACAGTCAAGGCGAACGTCGCCCGGGCGCGCGATCACACCGAAAATGTCGAGTACTCCCCCGAGGACGCCACCAGGTCGGACACGGATTTCGTCATCGCCGTCTGTCGGGCCGCCGTCGATGCAGGCGCCACCACGATCAACATCCCCGACACGGTGGGATACGCGACTCCCGCCGACTACGGAGCCTTGATCAGCCGGGTCGTCCAGGAGGTGAAGGGGACCCGGGACGACATCGTCGTCTCAGCCCACTGTCACAACGACCTGGGTCTGGCTGTGGCCAACTCGCTGGCAGCGGTCGCCGCCGGCGCCCGTCAGGTCGAGGGAGCGATCAACGGGATCGGCGAGCGCGCCGGCAACACCTCGATCGAGGAAGTGGTGATGGCGTTGCGCGTACGCGCCGACGCCTATGGCGTCGGCGTCGGGGTCACCACGGAGGAGATCTACGAGACATCGCGGCTGGTCTCAGAGCAGACCGGCTACCCCGTCCAGTACAACAAGGCGGTCGTCGGACGCAATGCCTTCGCTCATGAGTCGGGCATCCATCAGCACGGTGTGCTCAGGGAGCGAACCACATACGAGATAATGGACCCGGTGGCCGTGGGAATGGGCAACTCTGTGATCGTGATCGGCAAGCACTCCGGCCGCGCCGCCTTCAAGCACTCATTGGACGAGCTCGGCATCGAGGTGACGGACAACGTATTCGAGACGGCCTTCACGCGGATGAAGGATGTGGCCGACACTTCCGGCGAAGTATCCCCGGATCAGATCCGGGCGATCGTCGAGGATGTGGTCTCCGGGATGGAGGTTCTGGACGGGGTCACGGCCTCGTTCGAATGAGCAGCTATTCCATCGCGAAGGTCCCCGGCGACGGGACAGGGCCCGAGGTGATCGCCGAGGCCGTGAAAGTCCTGGACGTGGCCGGCCGTGTCCACGACTTCGAGGTCGAATACAACGACCTGGATCTCGGCGGCGAGCGATACCTACGGACTAGTGAGACGCTCACCGGTGCGGACTTACAAGCGCTGGGAACGGCAGACGGCATCCTCTTCGGCGCCGTGGGTCATCCCCGGGTCCCTCCCGGAGTGCTCGAGCAGGACATCCTGTTGCGGATGCGTCGCGAGCTGGACCAATTCATCAATCTCAGGCCGGTCAAACTGCATCCCGGGGTGAAAGGACCGCTCCGCGACGTCAAGCCGGAAGACGTCGATTTCGTCGTGGTGAGGGAGAACAGCGAAGGCCTGTATGCCGGTCAGGGTGAGTTCACCGCCAAGGGCTCACCTTTCGAAGTCGCAGTGCAACTGTCGGTGAACAGCAGGTTCGCGGTGGAACGCTGTATCCGCTATGCCTTCGACCTGGCCTCGGCGCGGCCGAGGCGGCATTTGACCCTATGTGGCAAGACGAATGTGCTCACCTACGCCTGGGATCTGTGGTGGAGGGTCTTCGAAGAGGTCGGTGCCGAGTATCCCCACGTCGAGACGGCCTACGCCCATGTCGATGCCGCCTGCCTCTGGATGGTCGAGGACCCGGGCCGGTTCGACGTCATCGTTACCGACAACATGTTCGGCGACATCATCACCGACCTCGCCGCCGCCATCCAGGGAGGTCTCGGGATCGCCGCGGGCGCGAACATCAATCCCAATGGTGTCTCCATGTTCGAGCCGATCGGGGGCACCGCTCCAGGGTTCGAAGGAAAGGGCTTGATCAACCCGCTGGCGGCCATCGGAGCCGTAGGCATGATGCTGCGGGTCCTCGGTGAGGTCGAGGCCGCCGTCGCTGTCGAGATCGCGGTCGGTGAAGTGGCGGGGTCCCTCCCCTCGCTCCGCGCCGGTGAGATGGGAATCAGCACCTCGGAGGTCGGCGATCGCGTCGCAGCTCTGGTAGCCGAGCCGGAGAAGGCCGGAGCGCGGGCATGACCGCACCACGCACACTCTTCGAGAAGGTGTGGGACAGCCATGTTGTAATCGACTCCGACCCGACGCTGCTCTACGTCGATCTCCACCTGGTCCACGAGGTCACGTCACCCCAGGCATTCGCCGGCCTCAACGCCGCGTCCCGAAAGGTGCGACGCCCCGATCTGACCGTCGCCACCGTCGATCACGGCATACCTACAACCGGGCGCTCGCTCGGGATCCGGGACCCCCTCTCCAAGCGTCAGATCGATGCCCTCCTCCAGAATTGCGCGGAGCACGGCATCACCATGTTCGGCCTCGACGACCCTCGTCAGGGCATCGTGCACGTCGTGGGCCCTGAGCAAGGGCTCACCCAGCCGGGGCTGCTCGTCGTTTGCGGAGACAGCCACACCTCGACCCACGGCGCCTTCGGTGCCCTGGCTTTCGGGATCGGCACCACCGAAGTCGAGCACGTCCTGGCGACCCAGACCATCTGGCAGGCGCGGCCAAGGACCATGTCGGTCGAGGTAGAAGGTGCCCTTCCCTGGGGTGTCGCCGCCAAGGACCTGATCCTCGGGATCATCGCCAAGATCGGCGTGTCCGGCGGCACGCGTCACGTCATCGAGTACCGGGGACAGGCCATCCACGATCTGAGCATGGAGCAGCGAATGACGATCTGCAACATGTCGATCGAGGGTGGCGCCCGGGCCGGAATGATCGCACCCGACGAGACGACCATCCGCTACATCGAGGGCCGGCCCTTCGCTCCAAAAGGCACCCGATGGGACGAAGCCGTGGCGGCCTGGGAGGCGCTGGTCACAGATCCCGATGCTGTCTTCGACAAGGTCGAGACCCTCGACGCGTCGAGTCTCGTTCCGCACGTGAGTTGGGGGGTCAATCCCGCCCAGACGGTGCCTGTCACCGGCCAGGTGCCGTCTCCTGACTCCTATGACGACCCGCAACAGCGGGACGCAGCAGCCCGCGCTCTCGAGTACATGGCGCTGAGGCCGGGCACGCCGATCCTCGACATCGCTATCGATCATGTCTTCCTCGGCTCCTGCACCAACGGGAGGATCGAGGACCTTCGGGCGGCGGCCAAGGTGGTGGAAGGGCGAAAGGTCGACTCCCGGGTGAGCGCCGTAGTCGTTCCGGGATCGATGCAGGTCAAGGCCCAGGCCGAGGCCGAGGGTCTCGACGATGTGTTCGAGGCGGCCGGCTTCTCCTGGCGCGACGCGGGCTGCTCGAGTTGTCTTGCCATGAACCCCGACGTGATCCCTTCCGGCGAGCGGTGCGCCTCGACTTCGAACCGGAACTACGAAGGGCGCCAGGGCCGGGGGGCGAGAACTCACCTGGTCAGTCCCGCAATGGCCGCAGCCGCAGCGGTAGCGGGCCACTTCGTGGACGTGAGGGAATGGGAAGAGTCATGAAGCCGGTCACCAAGATCCGCGGGACGATGCTCCCCCTCGACCGAGCCGACGTCGACACGGACCAGATCATCCCCCAGCAGTTCCTGAAACGGATCGAGCGCGATGGCTACGGCGAGTTCCTCTTCTACAACTGGGCCCACACCGACGACGGGACCCCTAGCTCGGACTTCATCATCAACGACCCCACCCGGCGTGGTGCCAAGGTGCTGGTCGCAGGTCCTAACTTCGGGTGCGGCTCATCGCGTGAGCATGCCCCGTGGGCCATCCAACAGTGGGGATTTGACGCGGTGATCACCCAGTCGGCCGCCGATATCTTCCGCAACAACTCCAGCTACGTCGGTTTGCTCGTGGTCGAACTACCCCAACAGGCGGTCGCCCGTCTCATGGAGCTGGCCGCCGACCCCTCGGCGGAGGTGACCATCGACCTGGATAGCCAGACAGTCAGCGCCGAAGGTCTCGAAGAGCACTTCTCCTTCGACCCCACAGCCAAAGATCGGCTGCTGCGAGGTCTCGACGGGATAGGGGTCACCCTGACCCACGACGACGTCATCGGTGCCCATGAGGACGCTCGACCGTCCTGGTTGCCCACGACGGTGGAAGCCGCCTCGTAGCTACCGGGCGTGATCAGCCCCCGAAGCCCAAAGCCACCATCAGATCGTGAAACTGGTCCAAACGTAGTGACTGGGGGCCGTCGCTCAGCGCGTTCTCCGGATCGGGGTGGATTTCGACCATGACCCCGTGCGCACCGATGGCCTGAGCAGCCAGCGCCAAGGGGGCAACCAGGTCACGGTCCCCGGCCGCATGGGAAGGGTCGACGATGACGGGGAGATGGGTCCGTTGCCGGAGTACCGGCACCGCACTCAAGTCCAGTGTGTTGCGGGTCGACGTCTCGAAGGTCCTGATCCCCCGCTCGCAGAGAAACACCTGCTGATTCCCTTCCGAGAGGATGTACTCGGCCGCCTGCAAGAGCTCGTCGAGCGATGAGCTCATTCCCCGCTTCAGCATC
This sequence comes from uncultured Acidobacteriota bacterium, assembly GCA_963837055.1. Lineage (GTDB taxonomy): Bacteria > Actinomycetota > Acidimicrobiia > Spongiisociales > ZC4RG35 > JARDZU01. The sequence goes on from CAWILU010000003.1 coordinate 29,038, forward strand.
ACCGGACGATGTGCCCGTCCGGCTGCGGACAGCAGCGAGAAGTTCTGCATGTTGCGGGTGCCGATCTGGAGGATGTCGGCCTTGCGGGCGACCCCCTCCACGTCCTCAGGCGCCACAACTTCGGTGACCACGGGCAGCCCGTATGCCTTGCCTGCCTCGACCAGCATCTCGAGACCTTCATAACCAAGTCCCTGGAAGGAGTATGGGGACGTCCTCGGCTTGAAACAGCCGCCTCGCAAGATGGAGCCGCCGCTCTCCTTGACCGCCTTGGCGGTTGTCATCACCTGGTCCCATGACTCGACTGCGCATGGCCCGGCGATCATCACCAGGTCATCTCCACCGATCTTGACGCCGGCGACCTCGACGATCGTGTTCTGCTCCTTGTGACCGCGGCTCCCCAATTTGTAGCCCTTGGGGCTGGATGCGCTCGGCGCAAGGTCCGTGAGGGTGGAGCGGCCCTGGGGCACGACCTTCTTCGGTTTGCGCTCGATCGGCTTGGGGCGAAGATCACGGCTGGGATAGCTCCCCAGGACGCGAAGGAAGCGGACCTGACGCATCAAGGTCTCGAGGACCCCCTGCACCACGGGATCGGAGAGACTGCCGTCGAAGTCGAGGTAGAACAGCTCCTCTCTCGGGTTGTTGGGGATGGGCCGGGACTCGAGCATCACGAGGTTGATGTCGGCGTCGTGGAACACGGCAAGGGCATCCATCAGGGCACCGGGGTGGTTGCCCACGGCCATGACGATCGAGGTCTTGGTCGAGATCCCGTCGGGAACCTCCGCCGGCTCGGCAGCCACGACGATGAACCGGGTGAAGTTCTCATCCCGGTTGGCGATGCCCGTCTTGAGCACATCGAGATCGAACAGGCGGGCCGCCTCCTCGGAGGCGATGGCAGCGACCGTCGGATCGCCCAGGTCCCGAATCTTCTGCCCGGAGAGCGCGGTATCGGAGAAATAGACGACCTCGCAGTGATCGAGTTGTGCCAGGAACTCGGAGCACTGGGCCACCGCTTGGGGATGGCAGTAGATACGCCGCAGCTCCGAGATCGAGGCCCCTTCTACGCCCAGCAGGCAGTGCCGGATGCGGAAACGGACGTCACCGACGAAATGAAGACGGCTCTCCAACAACAGGTCATAGACCTCGGAGATGGCTCCTGAGGTGGTGTTCTCGATGGGGAGCACCGCCACATCCGCCTCCTCGCGCTGCACCGCGGCGATCGCAGCCGCGAAGCTCGGGGCCCGGAGGTAGTTGACCGACATCCCCTTGTGATCGAAGTACTGCTGGGAGGCGAGCTGGCTGTAAGAGCCCTCGATTCCCTGAATAGCGACGGTCATCGCTCGCAGGGGCTTCTCCGCCCGTCCCAGGAACTCCTGCTGGATCCGCACCGAATCGTTGACGATCTCCCGCCACACGCGATTCACCAGACCGGAGTCGAGGTCGTGCTCCATCCCCGCAGCGATCCGGTCTGAGATGAGGCCTTCCTCCCGGGATTGGTCACGGGAGGGGCGATCATGGATCCCCTTCTCCTTGGCGATGCGCAGACTGTGCGCCTTGCGCTCGGCGAGCAGCTTGAGGATGTCGGCGTCGATCCGGTCGATGTCGTCCCGGATCTGAGCTATGTCGTCGGTGTTCGGATCTGACTTGTCATTCATGTCGGTTCGCCTCGGCGCGTCTGAGCGGTGGATGGGTGGGGAGTAACGCGGGGGTGGGGTGAATCGGCGCTAGGCGCCGAAATAGACGAACCCGAAGAAGCGCCGCGAGATGGCGCCGGTGAGACGGGATGGGCTCGTCGTCATCTGAGCCGGATTATCCGCTCCACCCCGTCGACATGTCAAGAGCTAAGTTCGATCGATGCGGGACTTGAGCAGGGCAATCGGCATCATCCTCGGGATCGTCGGTGTCATCTGGATCCTTCAGGGCCTCGACTTCAAGATCGCACCACAGAGTTTCATGACCGGCGATCGGACTTGGGTGGCGCTAGGCGTGCTTGCGGTGCTCGTCGGCGGAGCCATGCTCTGGAAAGGGAAATCGAGGAAGTAGCGAGTTCCCGACCGGTGGCTGGGTCAGGCCACTCCGGTATTGGACATTACGACGCCGACGGCCACCACCAGCGCGGCTACGCCTGCCGCTGACAGAACCGTGAGCCAGAACACCGGCCGGCCATCACGCCTTCTCTTCATGATCCAATCGGTCATCGCCCAAGACAGATGGGCTCCGAAAATCGAAGAAAGCGCTCCAAGCGCCAGGTGCATCGCGGTCATCAGTCGAAATCCTCTGGTCGATTGGCCGTTCCCCTACAGAACGGCATCTGGCGACGACGGGAAGCAAAACGAGAAGCGCCCCACCGCTAGAGAAACATCGTCGCCGGCAGCTTCCGGGTTGAGCGATGCGAATTGCGGTTTCGTGATTAGGGCCGGAGGACCCAGCCCGCCATGGTCAGAAGCAGACCGCGGCCACCGCATTGTACGGATTGACCGCACCCGACCCGCGGCCCCCGGGGTGGATCTCGAAATGAAGATGCGGCGCTCCACCAGAGGCGTTCCCTGTGTTGCCGTTGTAGGCGATCAGGTCACCCTGGCCCACTTGGGCTCCGTCCCCAACTGCGTAACCACCCAGGTGTGCGTAGTAGAACGACCCTGACCCGGTCGACAGCCAGATCGTCTGGCCCCCCAAACCGCTATGCCTGATGCTGACGGTGCCGCTCGCCACGGCGTAGATCGGCTCATCGAAGGGGGCGAACATGTCGGTGCCTTTGTGAGCCCTGCCTCCAGAGCGCGCGGCACCCCATGAGTTGCTGAAATGGGTGCGGCCACGGGCGAAGGGGCAGATGATCCCGCCGATGATCGGTCCCGTGGAGCCTCCGCCCGAGGAGCCGCCGCCTCGGGGGGCATTGGCTTCGGCCGCCCTCTGCCGTTCCTCGGCCTGACGCCGTGCCTCCGCTTCGGCCCGGAGACGGGCCTGCTCGGCCTCGTATTCGGCCTGCAGCTCCTTGCAACGACCGCTCAATTGGTCGTAGGCCCCGAGCGCACTCGTCATAGCGGCCTCTTGTTGGGCGGTCTGCTCCTGTTGCACATCTCGGGCTGCCGTCAGCTGTTCAACCGCGGCTGCGAGGTCGATGCCGAGCCGGTCCAACTCGGAGGCGACCGCGGCCAGGTCGTTTACCGATTGCAGGTTCTCATCGGCGGACGCTCTGAGGAACTCGTAGGCAGTCAAGGCCTCGGCGGGTGAGGACAGACTGACCATCCCCATCGACGGGCCGGATGCGGCCGACATGTACAGCTCGACCGCCTGATTTTCGACCTGCGAGGACAGGGCTGCCTTCTCGTCTTGGCGCGCCTGGTAGTCGTCTCGAATCCGTTGTTCCCGGTACTCGGCGTTGGACAGCTCGGCATTGGCTTCTTCCAGGGCCACTGCCGCTTCCTCGAAGTCGCCCCGAGCACTTCGGTAAACGTCGTAGGCCTCTTGCGAGTCAGCACAGGCTTCGTCGACGTCCGCCCTACTGATGCCGAGGGCCGTGCCAGGGACGATGGTGGCGGTGAGTACGGCAGTAAGTGTGAGGAGAACCGCGATGCGTCTCGGCGTCGAATGGTCGTGGTTCAGCATCTGTCTCGGGTTGGTCCCGAATCCCGCTCTTGTCGATGACTCCGCATGAGTAGGGCCCCGCCGGAACGATCCTGTTTTCAGAATGTTGACCGCGCGGAGACGAAGACGCAGTTAAACAGATGCCGGCCGCTATCCATGGTTGGTCCGAGAATTAGAGAAGCCCCAACAAGTCAGAACCGAAGTTCGACCCGTCGGGGCTTCCGAGAGGAACCATACCCGATCAGTCGCCAAACCCCCGCAAGGTCGCGAAAATTATCTTTGGCCGGTTCGGCAGTGTCACAGCCTGGTCCAGCCCGTGGATCACGACCGCGGGTGTGTAGGTTGCCCCTGTGGCATTGGTAGAGGATCGCGTCGGTGTTACCGAGTCAGATCTCGAAGCCATCAACCAGGTGGCTCTGGACTATCTGGAGGGCTACGTCTCGGGTGATCCCGAAAGGCATCTCAGGTCCTATCACCCAGAGGCAATAAAACGCCGCTACTCCCTCGGCGCAGATGGGGTGGTCGGAATCATCACCCTGTCACCGCAGATAATGGCTGATGATGCCGCGCTCCAAACCCCCAAGCAGGTCGAAGCTGAGATCATCATCGATGCGGTCTTCAATGACATCGCTTCAGTGCGGGTCTATTCGCCCTGGTGGGTGGACTTCCTCCATGTAGTCAAAGCGCGGGGCGAGTGGAAGCTGCTTCACGCCACGTGGTTTACCCGCGATGACTATGTGAACTGACGGCCGGGCACCTCACCAATAGCCGGAAGGTGGCTCATAGTGGTCGTGGTCCTCGACGGCCCGCGGTCTCCTTCCGATTCCGACTGCGACAGCGATGCCGAGGGCGAGGAGAATCCAAAACCAATCCAAGATCCATGCCCAGACCAGCTGGAGGAAGGAGGCCACTTCTTCTATCAACTGGCTTCGAACTCTAGGCGTCGCCGTCCAACGCGCCTCCGGTAGTTGATTCCGACGGCAGACGGGACGCTTGGCGAGACTCCGTCACCCGAAGGGTCTACCTGTTTCGCACCCCCAACAGCTGTCTCGCCTAGACAGGCCCATCAGAGACGAACTCGAATCCCGAGTTCGCGGGCTGCTCGCCGAATTGTTACCCGATCGGGTTCTTAGCTGACCGGCACCACCGACTGGTCCCCCAGTATCGACCGGACGAAGTCGGCGCGTTCGGGGGCTATCTGGAACCAAGCCCACTTTCCACGCTGCTCCCTGGTGATCAACCCCGCTTTGGTCAATACCGAGAGGTGGTGGCTAATTGTTGCCTGAGTCCCGTCCTAAAGGCTGATTCAGATCGCAGGCACAGACCTCCCCTTCCGGAACACTGGCGATCACGCTTAACAGTCGGAGCCGAGTCGGATCCGCAAGCACCTTGAACCCATTGGCCATGGTCTCCGCATCCGTCGCCGTAAGTGACGAGGATGTCAGGGGGCCGCAGCATCCCATGTCGGAGGACATGCGAAACCACGCTAACACATTGAGACGCGTCGATACGATGTCCTAGCATTCCCTCGACATTTAGACGATGATCGATACGATCAGGGAGGTCAAAGATGGCGTCCGACGCTCAAGATGCGAGAGCAGGTCAGGGAGAGATACGCACGAGCCGCCAAGACCGGATCCTGCTGTGGTCCCGAATGCTGTGACCCCGACGAAACCCTCGAAGCTGATCTAACCGCAGGCACCTACAGCCAGGCCGAGATCTCCGTACTCCCTGCTGACGCGGTCGATGCGAGTCTCGGGTGCGGCAACCCGACTGCTGTTGCAGAGCTGTCCGAAGGCCAGACCGTCCTCGACTTGGGGTCGGGTGGGGGCATCGACGTGCTCCTCTCACGCCCACCGTGTGGGAGACGACCGGATTCGCCTACGGACTCGACATGACCGACGAGATGCTCGACCTGGCCAAGAAGAACGCGGCCGAGGCCGGAGTCACCAACGTCGAGTTCCTGAAGGGATACATCGAGGCCATTCCCCTCCCCAACAGCGTCGATCGACGTTGTCATCTCCAATTGCGTTGTCAACCTCTCCACCGACAAGCCGACCGTGTTCGATGAGATTCACAGAGTGCTCCGACCCGGTGGGAGGATCGGGATCAGCGACATCGTCGCCAACGACTCACCTCACCCCGACGAGCGAGCCGAACGAGGATCGTGGGTCGGCTGCATCGCCGGGGCCCTCTCCTACAGCGAATACCGAAACCTGCTCGGCGACCGCGGGCTTCAACGAGATCAGCCTCACTACTAGCCATCAGGCCACTGACGGGATGGATTCGGTCATCATTAGGGCCCAGAAACCGAGCGGCGGGTAGTGTCGAATGATGAGCACGGGCACCCGACGCCGCCAGTCAGGGCACTTACCCGGCTACTCCATTTGCGACTCCGAGGATCCAGCGAGTCAACCAATCCGCTGACACGTTCGCCTCATCCCTCCCAAGGAGTCGCAGTGCTCACCACCCTCCATCGTCACCGATACGCGTTCGCCCTTACCGGAGCCGCCGCCTCATGGGGCATCGCCACCGTCATAGCCAAGAGTGCCCTCACCGAGATCCCACCCGTCGTCCTCCTGCCAGTCCAACTGGCGGCAAGCGTCTTGCTGGTCACACCCGTGCTCCTGGTCCGGCACCGGCAGGAACCCCGGACAAAGAACCTCCCACGTCTCATCGGCCTCGGGATTCTCAACCCAGGAATCTCCTACGCCCTCGGCCTCATCGGCCTCGTCTACATCACCGCCAGCGAGGCGGTCCTCTTGTGGGCAACCGAGCCGATCATGATCATGGCCCTCGCCGCGGTCATGCTCCGCGAACAAGTTTCCAAGACCCAGGTGGTTGCCGCGGGAGCCGCAACCCTTGGCGTCATCATCGTCGTCATCGCTCCCGATCGCAGCGACCAGCCGATCGGCATCGCACTCACCCTCATCGCGGTCGCTGCCTGCGCGCTCTACACCATTTACTCAAGGAAATGGGCGGTAGACGAGTCATCAGGGCGAGTTGTGGCACTCCAACAAGTTGCGGCCCTCGCATTCGCAGGCGCGATGCTCGGTGTCGTCACGCTGGCTACGGACTCGTTTCCCCTAAGTGACATCTCGGCTCGTTCTTGGGCGAGTGCCGCTATCTCAGGATGCCTCTATTACGGGATCGCCTTCTGGCTGTACCTCACCGGCCTCCAACACACCCCAGCATCCATCGCAGGCCAATACATCAACCTCATCCCAATATTCGGCATCGCTGCTGGCGGCATCCTGCTCGGCGAACAGCTGACACCTCGACAGTGGATCGGTGCGATTGTCATAGTGCTCGCCGTCAGTGTTGCTGCGCGGAGCATCGCCAATCGGGCGCAGCAGGCTCCCGACCACGCCATACAGACGCCTGGCTGATGGCGGTCACCGACGATGCGAGCAAAAGCGGCGACCTAGTTGTACGCCGAGGTGGTCAGAGGCGGCTTTGTCTGCTCCGCGGGTAGGACTCGAACCTACAACCAATGGATTAACAGTCCCGCCCACCACATCCGTCCAGTCCGAGTACGTGGTGTTTGGTGCTGTCCTGTCTGCGAATTTCGACCAGTCGTGCTGTCTGGTGTTGTCCTGTCCGGGTACGTACGGCTACACAAATGGCTACAGCCACACCAGAAGAGGAATCATTGGAATAGCGCGTCTGATGATGTCCTCGGATGTGTCACGGCGAAGGGGGCCATCTTGGTTGGGGGCGGGGGTCCATTGCCCGATCGGGGAAGCCCTTACTGGGGAACTTCGCCGCGCTCCCAAGGACCAGAGGCAAACGCTGAGAGTGCCCACGCGTACGCATCGGCGCATTGATCGACACAGGACTCAGGCACGACCACATCGAAGACGACAACATCACCATCAAGTGTGTAGCCCACGATGAGATCACCGTCGTAGCCAAACTCTGTCGCGTAGGAGGGAAAGCTCACGGTCTCGCCATCGACAGCCTCATAGTCTCCGTGATCAACTTCCTCCCCGTTCTCATCGTGCGAGCCAAACGCTCCGGCGTCGGTAAAGAAGTGGTCGTGTTCGAGCGGCCCTTCCGCTCCTGCGCACGGGTCGCCCGACGCGGGTCCGGGGTCACCACCAAAGAAGTTTCCTTGCAACCACCCGACGTGCGATTCAGCGAGTCCAGCCTCTTGGAACGCGGCGAGCATCTCGGCGCAGGTCTGCGCTCGATGCCAAGAGCCGATCAATTCCGTAGTCGATCCCTCTGTCGAGGACGAAGTGGCCGGTGCCTCGGTCGGTTCCGTGGTCGTCGAGTCATCGGCACACGCTGCAACGGTCAAGCTCACCAGCACGACGCCAGTCAGTAACCGGATTCTCATGGAGGCCATCTTTCGCCGGCCAGGCTAGCGGCGGGGTCCAAAGCGAGATCGGATGGATGTCCTTGCTCCGCGGGTAGGACTCGAACCTACAACCAATGGATTAACAGTCCACTGCTCTACCAATTGAGCTACCGCGGAAGGTGCCGACTGGCGGCGGTCAGGGTACCAGTCGGAGTCTGGCTATCCAGAGTCGCCGTTGTCAGGAGTTCTCCAGGAACCCCTCGAGCTTCTGCGATTTATCGGGATGACGGAGCTTGGCCAATGCCTTCGTCTCGAGCTGGCGGATCCGCTCCCGGGTCACCTTGAAATGGGAACCGACCTCCTCCAGGGTTCGCATGCGGCCATCGGCCAGCCCGAAGCGCATTATCAAGACCTCACGCTCCCGCTCGTTCAGACCCTCGAGAGCCATGGCCAGCTGATCCTGCAGCGATGAGAAGGTGGCGACGTCGGGCGGGCGATCCGACTCGAGATCCTCGACCAGGTCGCCGAGAGTCCCATCCTCGTCCTCCCCGACCGGCGTCTCCAGTGACACCGTGTCCTGGGCGATCCGCTGCAGCTCGGCAACCCGGCCCGGATCGATGTCGAGCTCGAAGGCGAGCTCGTCCAGACTTGGGGCCCGACCCATGGTCTGGGTCATCTCCCGCTGGGCCCGGGTCAGCTTGTTGACTGAGTCGAGCACATGGATTGGCATCCGGATGGTGCGGCCCTGGTCGGCGATCGCTCTCGAGATGGCCTGACGGATCCACCACGTGGCGTAGGTGGAGAATTTGAACCCTCGTCGGTAGTCGAAGCGCTCCACGGCGCGCATCAAACCGACGTTCCCTTCCTGAACAAGATCGAGAAGGGCCATCCCCCGGCCGACGTAGCGGCGAGCGAGGGCCACCACCAGTCGCAGGTTGGACTGAACCAGCTGCTTTTGGGCGGCGTCGCCCATGTCGATCTCATGCCCGAGGAACGCCCGGTCCTCGTCGACCAGGCCCTCCTCGTCGAGACGAGCCTGGGCCCGCCGCCCCGCCTCCATCTGCATGGCCAGCTCCACCTCCTGCTGGCTGGTGAGGAGCGGGTAGCGCCCGATCTCGTTCAGATAGAGACGTACCGGGTCGGAGACCGAGATCTGCCCGACCTCGACGAACTCCTCGATAACCCCCGGGCCCTCCTCGGTGAGCTTGATGCCCTGAGAGCGGAGGGCGTCGGCCACCTCCTCGAAAGCCTCGCCGGACGCCTCGGCGTCCTCCAGCTCCTGCTGGACCTCAGCCATCGTGAGAAAGCCACGATGCTTGCCCCGCTTGACCAGGGCGGCGACGACCTTGCTCAGTTCCTCGTTCACATCCGGGTGGAGGTTCGCTTCTCCTGCTGTAAAGCTATCAAGCGCCGCAGGTTGTCGGAATGAGCTTCGGTTCCCGGCTCCATTCCGGCCAGCGTTCGCTGCAAATCCTCGATCTCGACGTCGAGCCGGCGCTCCTTGACGCGGGACAGGATCTCGACACCCGACGGGAGTGGTCGGTCGTCCATCGCCAGAGAACGAAGCAGCATCTTCTCCTCCTCGCTGCCCGCCCGAGAGATGTCTAGGGGCTCACCGGCCACAGCCGACCCGTAGGCGGGCGCGACCACGGCGAAAGCAGATCGCAGCCGCTCATCGGTGAAGTCTTCGACGGTCACGCCCTCGACCGAAGATGGATCGGCGATTAGAACACGCATCAGCTCGGACTCGACCCGATCGAGAGGCCGGTCCTGGGTGCTCGTCATCACCCCGGCGGCTTCCCCTCCCACCCTCCACCGCTGCTTCGGCGGTCTCCAGATCCACCCCGACCAGGCGAGCCACGAACCGGCTGTACTCGCGGCGGGCGATCTGATCGTTGACCCGGCGCACCTGGGCCGCAGCGGCATGAAGGGCACGGGCCCTCCCCTCAGGGCCGCTCAGGTCGTGGCGACTCACCTCGTGTTCGATCCTGCGCTCCAAGAGCGGCCTCGCCCCCTCGACGGCGGTGACCAACTCGGCGCCTCGATCCTCTTGCACCAGATCAGCCGGATCGAGCCCGTCCGGCATCACGGCGACTCGTAGATCGAGATCCAGCCGGAATGGCGACTCGAGCTCATCACCTCTCAACGCAGCCTTGGACCCCGCCTCATCGGAATCGAAGGCGAGCACGACTTTCTCACCAAACCGACGAAGGAGATCGAAGTGCCCGTCGCCCAGAGCGGTGCCGCAGGTTGCGACCGCCGTCTTGATCCCGGCCTGATGCATCGCGATCACATCGGTGTACCCCTCGACGACCACAGCTGGGTGAGATTCGGAGATCTCCCGTCGAGCCCGGTCGAGCCCGAAGAGGATCTGGGCCTTGTGATAGACGACCGAGTCGGCGGAGTTCACATATTTGGCGTCGGGGTTGTTCACCGTCTTGCGATCGATCTCCTCGATCTTGCGGCCACCAAAGCCGACAGGGTCACCCCTGAGGTCGTGGATCGGGAACATGAGCCGACCCCGGAACACATCGAAGAGACCTTGCCGTCCCCGGCGAGACAGCCCGGCATCGAGCAAGACCCGATCGTCGACACCACCCGCTCTCAACTCCCTGGTCAGCGTGTCCCAGTCGGTGGCGGCAAATCCCAGCCTCCACTCGTCGATGATGGTGAGGTCGTAACCCCGCTGGCGGAGATAGGCACGGGCCGGGCCTGCCTCTGGCGCTTTCTTGAGACGCTCGTGATAGACGTCGATCGCCCTCCTCAGCGCCTCCACCGCTCCACCGCGGCGCCCCCGCTGCCGGGCATCGGCCGCATCCCTCACCAGGGTGATCCCGGCACGGCGGGCGAGCAGCTCGAGAGCGTCGGCGAAGTCGACCCCCTGAGTCTCTTGGACGAAGCTGAACACGTCGCCCCCTTTGCCACACCCGAAGCAGTGGTAGAGCCCGCGCGCCCGGTCGACCGACATCGAAGGGGTCTTCTCTTCGTGGAACGGGCAGACAGCCATGAAGCTGCGTCCCGAGCGCTTGACCTTGGTGACCTCCGAGATCAGGTCGACGAGGTCGGTCGACTCCCGAACCCGATCGATGTCACCTCGCTCCGCCATGGGTTCCGATCATAAGTACGGCCGATCGATGCTTCACGATGTTGCAACGAATTCGAGTCGGATCACGACCTCGTCACCGACATCGGCGACTCCGGGAGCATTGGGGATGCCGATGCCGTAGTCAGAGCGAAGGACGGTCGCCTCGGCGACCCCCTCCACAGTGTTCTCGTCGGTCATCGACGCAGTCACGTCGAAAGTCACCGGAATCACCGCATCCCGGATTTCGAGGTCACCGGTGACGGAGAACTGAAGCGATTGAGCATTGGTCAGCTCGCCTTCCAGACCCTCGACCGAAGATGGAACGAAGGTGATGAACTCGAACTCATCACTGGCCGAGTTGAGGATCACCGGTCCCCGGATGGCCCGGTCACGATTGCCAGAGCCTGTCTCGAAGGTCCTGGCATTGACCAAGATCTCGGAGAACTCGATCGAGGCAATGTCTTCGGGGTCGAGCTGGAACTGGCCGGCCACCTCAGAAGTCGTGCCCAGCACCCGTTTCGGCTCACCCCGGAGGACCTCGTCGATCTCAAACGACGCGACCGATAGAGCCGGATCGATGACGAAGGCAACGACCCCGTTTCCCTCCGTCGAGGTCGCGCTTCCCGCGCCCGCGGTGGTGCTCGCCTCCTCGGCCGTGATTGTGGGCGTGGTCAATTCGGTCGATGGCTCACCGGTACCACCGGCGAAATAGAGATAGGCGACGGCGGTCGCGCCCAGAACGAGGAAACCGCCGAGCACCCAGAAAACGATCGAGCGCTTCATGGCCGGTCGATTCAGATGAGTTTCTCGGCGAGGTGGTCGACTAACCGGTCCATCGAGACTCGGTCCTGTTTCATCGTGTCCCGGTCCCTCACAGTTACGGCTTTGTCCTCCAGGGTCTCGAAGTCGACGGTTACCGCGAACGGCGTCCCGATCTCGTCCTGACGTCGGTAACGGCGACCGATCGACTGGGTGACGTCTACCTCGACCATCCAGCGTTTGCGCAGCTCGGCGGCGATCCGCTCCACCGGCTCGATCAGCTCCTCTTTCTTGGACAAGGGGAGGATGGCCACCTTGTAAGGGGCGAGCCGATGATGGAGACGGAGGACCGTCCTGGTCTCGTCGTTGACCGTTTCTTCGTGATAGGCGTCGATCAGGAACGCGAAGGTGGTCCTGGTGGCCCCGGCCGCCGGCTCGATGGCGTAAGGGAAGAAGCGATCGTCGCTGTCAGGGTCGAAGTAGCGGAGGTCCTGGCCCGAGTACTCGGAGTGCTGTTTGAGATCGAAATCTGTCCGGTTGGCGATCCCCTCGAGCTCGTCCCAACCCCACGGGAACCGGTACTCGACGTCGACGGTTTCCGCCGAGTAGTGGCTGAGCTCATCCTCTTCGTGGGGCCGGATCCTGAGGTTCTCCTCGGTCATACCCAGTTCGACGTACCACGCGAAGCGCTGTTCCTGCCAATAGGCGAACCATTCGTCGGCCTCTTCGGGCTGGACGAAATACTCCATCTCCATCTGCTCGAACTCGCGGGTGCGGAACACGAATTGGCCCGGAGTGATCTCGTTGCGAAAGGACTTCCCGACCTGGGCGATCCCAAAAGGGAGTTTGAGGCGGTTGGTGCGCCTCACGTTCTCGAAATTGGTGAAGATCCCCTGGGCCGTCTCCGGCCGCAGATAGATCATGTTCTCGTCGGAGTCCACCGGCCCCATATGGGTGCGGAACATGAGATGGAAGGGTTTGGGCTCGGTGAACGTCCCGGATTTGCCGCAGGTCGGGCAGGTGTCGGGATCGTCGAGCTTGTCGAGCCGATGACGGGCATTGCAGTTGCGACACTCGACCAGCGGGTCGGTGAACACCTCTTCGTGGCCCGAGGCCTGCCAGACCCGGCGGGCCTGGAGGATGGCGGAGTCGATCCCAACCACGTCGTCGCGCAGCTGGACCATCGACCGCCACCACTCGTCCTTGACGTTGCGCAACAGCTCCGCGCCCAGTGGCCCGTAATCGTAGGCAGAGCGGATCCCGCCATAGATCTCGGAGGATTGGAAGACGAACCCTCGCTTCTTGGCGAGATTGGTGATGGTTTCGAGTGTGGGTTCGGTCATCGGGAGCTGGGAACGGTGGCCCGATCCGGGCACTTAGTCAATCTGGGACCTGTCCTCGGCGCCCCCGAATCGCCGATCCCGCCCCTGATAGTCGATCACGGCGTCGAGGAGAGCCTGGCGGTCGAAATCGGGCCAGAGGATCCCCGGGAAATGGAACTCGGCGTAGGCCGCCTGCCAGAGGAGGAAGTTGGAGAGTCGGTGCTCACCGGAGGATCGAATCACGAGGTCGACATCGGGCATGTCCGGTATGTAGAGGGATCTGGCCAGCAAGGCCTCGTCGATGTCCTCCGGCCTGATCTGACCGTCGGCCGCACTCGCGGCAAGCGATCTGGTGGCATCGACGATCTCGCGGCGGCTCCCGTAATTGAATGCAAAGACCAGATTGAGCCGGGTGTTGGCCGCAGTCATCTCCGAAGCCTCCGCCATGTGCTTGCGATTTCGATCCGGGATCCGGGGATCGTCCATGTCTCCGGCGAACAGCATCCGCACCCCGTCGGCATGGAGGTCGTCCCGACGTCTGGTGAGCAGGTCTTCGTTGAACCACATGAGGAATTCGACCTCCTCGTCCGAGCGGGACCAGTTCTCGGTGGAAAAGGTGTAGGCGGTGAGCCATTCGATCCCGATCTCGAGCGCTCCCTCGACCGTGTCGAACAGGGCAGCCTCTCCGGCGGCATGGCCGGCGGTGCGGGGCAGGCCACGCGCATTCGCCCATCGCCCGTTCCCGTCCAGGATCAGCCCGACATGGCGCGGGATCCGGTCTGGGTCGATCGAGGAGAGGTCGAGGCTCACTCCATCACCGCCAACGAGGAGAGTTTTCGGTCGAGGTGATACTCGACGAAGCGGCGAGCGATCCCCATCGCCTCTCCGGCAAGACTGACGTCAGTCTCAGGCATTCGCCCGAACTCGGCGTCGGCGAGGGCAGCCAGATAGACGGTGACCCCATCCCGCAGGCGAACGGCGCCCTCGGTCCGGCACAGGTCACAAACGGCTCCCCCGCCCCCGAAGGAAAACCGATGAAGGTCGTCTACCCGACCGCAGGAGGCGCAGACGAGTAGGGAGGGCGCCACGCCGACTACGTCCGCCAGCTTCAAGAGATAGCTGGTGATCAGGTCGGCGCCGATCTCACCGGCCTCGAGTGCTCGCAAACCGCGATGGAGGAGCAGAAACAGTCGCATCGAGGACTCTTGCTCCTGGGCAACGGCGTCGGCCGCCTCGACCATGGTCCCCGCAGCTACCACCGCATCGAGGCTGGCCCGCAGCCGGGGGAAAGGCTCGATCACCGCCACCTGGGTGATGGTGTCGAGGTTGCGTCCCTCGTAGAGGACCAGATCGACATGGGTGAAGGGCTCGAGACGCCCCCCGAACCGGCTCTTGGTCTTGCGGATCCCCTTGGCCACGGTGCGGATCTTCCCGCTGTTCGGGCTGAGGAGGACCACCACCCGATCCGCCTCCCCGAACGGGTAGCTGCGAAGGACGATCCCCTGATCGTGACGGATGGCCATAGAAGCCTCAGGCTAAAAGCCTGCGGCTCTGTTCTAGGTCATAGGTTGTAGGTTCCGGGTATGGCACTTGTTTCAGACAGCGAGATCGACGCCTTCGTCGAGGGTCACACGGGTTGGGGCCACGAAGGCGATGCCGTCTCCCGCACCTATGAGTTCGCCGATTTCAACGAGTCGATGGGGTTCGTCACCAGGGTCGCCCTGTCGGCCGAGAAGGCGGACCACCATCCCGATATCGACATCCGTTGGAACAAGGTGACCCTGACCCTGTCCACCCATTCCGAAGGCGGGGTGACCCCCAAGGATCTCGACCTGGCCGACCTCTGCGACGGGCTGACCTAGCCGTCTTGGCGCGCCAGAATCAGTCGAAACCGAGGCGATCGAGGAGTTGCGGCTTGCGTTGCCAGTCGGGCTCCACCTTGACCTGGAGACTGAGATTGACTCGATTGCCCAACAGCGCCTCGAGGTCGTGGCGAGCCTCGGTCCCGGCGGCCTGAAGCAGCGAGCCCCCTTTTCCGATCACGATCCCCTTCTGGCTCTTTCGCTCCACGATTACGTCGGCGGCGATGTCGATGAGCCCGTTTTCCCTTTGCTCGAGGTCCTCGACGATCACCACCAACGAATGGGGCAGTTCCTCGCGGAGCCGGTCCAGGAATTTCTCCCGGACGATCTCGCTGATGACCAGGCTTTCGGGCTGGTCCGTGGTCATGCCGGGTGGGTAGTAGACCGGGCCTTCCGGGAGCCGCGCCACGACCTCCTCGATCAGCTCGCTTACCCCGGCGCCATCGACGGCGGAGACGGGCACGTAGGAGGCGAAGTCCCACTCCCCCGCCTTGGTGAGCTGGTCGACGACACGAGCGCGTTTGGCGATGTCGAGCTTGCTCACGACGACGATCACCTCGGCATCGGCCTCGGCAAGACGTTCGGCGATGAGCCGGTCCCCCGGCCCAACGGGCATCGTGGCGTCGACCAGGAAGACCACGACGTCAGCCTCGGCCAGCGTCCCGTAGACGAGCGAGTTGAGCCGCGTGCCCAACTCGTTGCGGGGCTTGTGCAGGCCAGGCGTGTCGACCAGGACGATCTGGTACTCCGGCTCGTCCCCCGGTGCGGTGACGACGCCTCTGATGGCATTCCGCGTCGTCTGGGGCCGGGAGGAGGTGATGGTGACCTTCGATCCGACCAGCGTGTTGACCAGAGTCGACTTGCCCACATTTGGCCGCCCCACGACGGGCACGAAACCCGACCTCATTCGGCGTCCACGGCCTCCGACACCGATACCGACACACCGGCCACACGGCGCCCCTGCATCCGGGTGACGGTCAGGGTCAGCGAGCCGTGACTGAACTGCTCACCTTCGTCCGGGACACGTTCGGCAAGGCCCATCACCAGACCGGCAACAGTGTCCCAGTCCTCGTCGGGGAGGTCGACACCCGCAAGCGCGGCGAGCTCATCGACCGGTAGCCGGGCGTCGACATCCCACCCGCCATCTGGGCGGGCCGAGATGAACATCTCGTCCTCGTCGGTCTCGTCGGTTATCTCCCCAACGAGCTCCTCGAGCAGGTCCTCGATCGTGACCAGACCGGACACCTCTCCGTACTCGTCGACGACGATCATCTGATGCCGGTGGGTGGCCTGCATCTCACCGAGCAATGCCGACGCCAATTTGGTCTCGGGCACGAACTCGACCGGTCTCATCACCTCTGCCACCGATGCAGGGCGGCGGCCCTCCCCGAGCAGTGGCAGGAGGTCCTTGACCATGACCATGCCGACGACGTCGCCGTTACTGGTCACCGGGATCCTGGAAAAGCCTTCGTCGGTGGTGACGGAGATCAGTTCCTCCACCGAAGCCGTGACCGGCACCGTGACCATGTCTGGACGAGGGGTCATCACCTCGCGAACGACGGTGTCGCCGAATTCGAGCACCGAGTCGATCATCTCGCGCTCCTGCTCGGTCACGATCTCCGGCTCGGGCTCGGCATCGTCCTCTTCGTCCTCATCGGTGTCGGTCATCAGCTCGGTCGCCCATCCCCCGACCGCCACGGCCAACTTGAGCAGACCGGCCGAGCGATACACGATCGAGCGGGGGTTGCGGCGGCCGAGTTGCCGTGGGATCAGGTCGCCGAGCAGGAACACCACCACGAAGACGATGGCGGCATATCCGATCGCGGTCCCCAGGGATTCGCCAGCGGCGAACACGGCGGTCCCCGCAACCCCGGCCACGAGCAGCAGCGCCGACCCTGCCATCGCCACGGCCGGTGTGATGTCCTCACGTTCCTCCAGCAGGGCGGCCACGGTCCCGGCACCACGAACTCCATCGGCTGCGTCGTGGAGGGCGTCGGCCCGGGGGACCTTGGAGATGGCTGCGCCAGATGCCCGCAACCACGCGGCGAGAGCCGCAGCCACGACGGCCACGATGAAGGTGACAACAGTCACTGTCTCTTCACCCCCACCATCGACAACAACGCCTCCTCACGACGCTCCATCAACTCGGCGTCGTCGTCTTCGATGTGGTCGTAACCGAGGAGATGGAGGATCCCGTGGGCGACCATCAGCGCCATCTCGTCGTCGAAGCCGACCCCATTCTCCGCTGCCTGACGGCTCACGTACCCGGGAGCGATGATTACGTCTCCAATGACGAGGGGCGGGCCGGCCGGATCGGGATCGGGCACGACACCTGGCATCAGCTCTTCGACCGGGAAGGCCAGCACATCGGTGGGACCTGTTCGGTCGAGAAAGCGCTCGTTGTAAGAGGCCATCTCGTCTTCACTGACCAGAAGCACAGTCACTTCCGTGTCGTCCGGATACGCCTCTTCGGATAAGACGAGCTCGGCCAGATGGCGCAATTGGATCAGATCGACCGGTTCACCTTGCTCGTCGGCCAGGAAGACGCTCACTGGCCGGCGCGGGGTTTTCGACTGGGAGGGTCATCCATCAGGTTCCGGGGAAGTTGGGATACGCGATCCGCTGATGGTAATGACCGACCAGTGAGTCGAGGAAGGCAGACCGGATCAGGGTCATCTCGGAAAGGGTCAGCGGAGACTCGGATAGCTGTCCATCGTTGAGCTTCTCGTCGATCACACGATCCACGACCTTCTCTATTGCCTCGGGGGTGGGCTCCTCCGTCTGAAAATTGGCCCGGCACGCCGCCTCCAGTGAGTCGGACAACATCACGATCGCCGTCTCGGCGCTCGTCGGCTTGTGCCCGATGTGCCGGAAGTCGTTTGGATTCACGTGGTCGCCGTTCTGCGCCCTCGCCTTCTCGTAGAAGAAGCGCATGATCCCGTCCCCGTGATGGCTGACGATGCCGGTGGCGACGTCCGAGGGGATCTTGAACTGACGGGCGAGGACTATCCCGTCGCTGACGTGCTTGCGGATGACTTCAGCTGATTCGAGCGGGGTGAGGAAGTCGTGCGGATTCGGTATCCCGAACTGGTTCTCGATGAACATGGTCGGGTTCTCTGTCTTGCCGAGGTCGTGGTAGTAGGCCATGGCCCGGGCAAGAAGGGCATTTGCGCCGATGGCGCGGGCAGCGGCGTGCGCCAGAGTTCCCACCATGAGCGAGTGGTTGAAGGTGCCGAAGGCCTTCTCCTGGAGCAATTGCAGGGCCTGGTGGTTGCGGTCGGTGAGATCGAGGAGGCTGAGGCTGGTGGTGATGTCGAAGGCCGACTCGAAGAACTGGAGAGCTGCCAGACCGATCAGCGAGGCGACCACCGAGACCCCAACCGCCCAGGCCATCGAGATCCCAACGAACTCCCAAGCCACATCGGTGGGGCCGACGTGGAAGAACCAGGCAGTGGCGCCGGCCGCAAGAGCCGCGGTCAACGAGGAGAACAGCACCGCGGTGCGGAAGGCCCCGCGGCTGCTCACCGAGCTCACGAAGGGGATCGGGGCCATGGTGGCCAGGGCGGCGTACACCGCGACACCGGTGTCCTGCGTTCCCACGGCGGCGATGACGCCCACCGCAAGTGCCATGAGCACCGCGATGCGGGAGTCGAAGAGCACTGCGGTCATGAAGCCGAATGCCACGGCCGGAAGGACATACCAACTCGATTGCGGCTGGAAGATGACGGTGGCTCGCACAGCTCCGGCGGCGAGCACGATGAGGATGCCGAGCAGGGCCACCATCCTCGGCCTGGCCCAGAACTCGGGACGGAACCTGGACAGGTACAACCCGAGCAATCCCACCAGAACCCCGAGCACCGCCAACATCCCTCCATCGGCAGTGGCCTGACTGGCGAAAGAAGCCGTCGCAGTGATCGCGTCGATGTGGAACTGGCTGAGCGGGACACCTCGGGCGACGATGGGCTGATCGGCGATGAACTCGACCTCGACATCCTCGACCGATTCTGCCGCCTCGTTCTGCGCTTCAGTCGTGGCGGCCTCGTCGACCAGGTAATTGGGTTGCAGGAAGCTCGCCACCACCTCCCCGGCTGCATCGCTGGCCGCTTGATCCTGACCCGGTGGGTTGGCGTCGAGATAGAAGACCGCCGGTGGGCTGGAGCGGAGACGCTGTTGGGCGGTTGTGACCTGCTCGGGTGTGATGAGCAGACCGAACTCCTGGAAGAGACGATTTACTGCGGCCTGCCGGACGACGGGAAGGCGAGGGTCTTCACCAACCGCAACCCGCATCACATCCTCGCTGGCCGTGGCGACCAGAGTGGCGACGGCATCACTGGCGACGATGTGCTCCGCGGTGACCTGGGCGATTACTTCATCGATGGGTCTCAGATTCACCAACAGCGGGATCGGCGTCGCCTCGCAGGCGATGCCGGGTTGGCAGTCGACGTCTTGCACGTAGTTGCCGGCACCGAATACAAAAGCTTCCGGGATCGCGGCGTCCTCAGGGTCGACGCTAACCCGGGTGATCCCGGGGAGCACCTGTGCCGACCAGATGCCGTTGTCGTCGGTCATCACCTCTTGGGTCTGGCCGGCAGAGTCGACGATGCCGACGGTGACCCGGGCCACGCCACTGTCGGTGCGTGACCCTTCTGACTCGACGTCGAACACCCCGTCGTTGTCGACGTCGATGAAGACCATGCCGGATATCAGCACGGGCTCGGGCACCTCTGTGGGGGCGGTGCCGTCTGCCGCAACGGTGGTCGTAGTGGGGTCGCCCGACACGTCCGGCGCCGGGACCTCCACAGGGTCCCCGATGACCAGGGTCTCGACGTCGTCGAACACGGCCTCCACCTGACCATTGACAGTGTTCTGGATCTGCTCGTTGATCTGCTCGACCGGCGGCACCGAGTCTCTGGCCTCCTGCGCCAGACGCTCGGTCGCCTCGGTGTCGACCACGGTCGCGGCGCGCTGAGCCACATAGTCCTGACTGGCCGGGGCACCGAGCACCAGTTCGGAGTCCGAGGCCGCCGTGCCCAACGAGAGAACTCCCCATGCCGCCACAACAGTGGCGACAAAGGTGGCGATACGGACCAGCGCTGGCCGCGGCATCAGTTGGCCTTGCTCTCGAACCGGGCGTAAGCCTCCACGATCGAGGCGACGATCCGGTGCCGCACCACGTCCCGGGCGGTCAGTTCGACGAATGAGACTCCTGGAATGTCGCTGAGGATCTGACGCACCACCTGAAGCCCCGATGACCGGTTGTCAGGCAGATCGGTCTGAGTCATGTCCCCGGTGATGATCATCTTGGAGTTGAACCCGAGCCTGGTCAGGAACATCTTCATCTGCTCTGGCGTCGTGTTCTGAGCTTCGTCGAGGATGACACAGGCGTCGTTGAGAGTCCTTCCTCGCATATAAGCGAGCGGGGCTATCTCAATGGTTCCCTTCTCCACCAACGAGCCAGTCTCCTCAGGCCCGAGCATGTCCCACAGGGCGTCGTAGAGCGGACGCAGATAAGGATCGACCTTGGCGGCCAAATCCCCCGGCAGGAACCCGAGCCGCTCCCCTGCCTCGACCGCGGGGCGGGTGAGGATGATCCGGCGAACCGACCCGCTGACCAGGCTGTCGACGGCTGCAGCCATGGCCAGATAGGTCTTCCCGGTCCCGGCCGGCCCGATTCCAAAAGTGAGGGTGTTCTCCCTGATGGCCTCCATGTACCGCTGCTGGCCGTGGGTCTTGGGGCGAATCATCCGACCTCGGCCTACCGGGATGCCGTCGGAGAGCACGCCCGAAGGGCTGGGAACGTCCTCGATCACCATCTTGACGACTTCGTCCACCCGCGCCGAGTCGAGGGCATGGCCCTCCTGGACCAGGATCAGAAGCTCCTCGATCACGGTTCGGGCTCGATCCACCTCGGTGTCAGGCCCTCTGAGCGCCACTTCGTCACCACGCGCCACAAAGCGAACCCCGGGAAAGTGGGACTCGACCTGACGGAGGTGTCGGTCGGCCTCTCCGAGGAGATCCAGCATCAAATGATGGCTGGGTACGCGTAAACGCGACTCGATTTGATCGGTGGGTTGCTCAGTGGGCACGGGAGGAGACGCCCTCTCGGTGGCGTCGCAACCATTCTAGAGGGCGCCCGGCGCTGATTCCGACTATTCAGTCCGACCCGGAAGCCACTTCCACCGTCGAATCCAGCAAGGAGGCGATTACGGCCTTATCCGAGTCCCGGACCTCGTCCGGGCTCCCCTCGCGGCGAAGAAAATGAATTGCGGCCAGGTAGCGATCGATCAGATCACCGTCTTTCGAGTCCGCCGCGAGGTCGAGATCGATGAGCACACCTCGCTCGGAAGATCCGATTGGGAGGAGATCGGCGGCGGGCACCGCAAAGATCTCAGCGAGACGGACCAAGCGCTGAACGCTCAGCGCGCGCTCCCCGCGTTCATAAGCGCCGACGACCGACGCCTTGAACTCTCCACCCGTGTACGACTCGAGCTCCCCCAGCGACCAACCACGCTGGCGGCGCGCCGAGCGCAACCGCAAGCCCAGCGAAGCGCTGAATCTATCGACCAAAGGTTGCCTCCCGTAAGCCCGTGGCCGGATGCTACATACTCTTTTGCGCCCTTTCCAGGCAATCATGAGAGTCGGGCGGCGGCGACCAGCGCGGCCGTCTCCACCCGGAGCACGGTTTCGCCGAGATCCCAGAGATCGACGCCCTCGGGAATCTCTCCTGGCGCCCAGCCTCCCTCCGGCCCGATGACCACTGTCCGCGCGTGCGGCCTCTCCCTGCTGCCGGCCGGGTCACAGACGACATATGGCCCGGTCAGGTCGGAGAGCCCGACGAGGCCATTGGCGACAGTCATCAGCCATCCGCCTCTGGATTGTTCCAGGCCGGATATCGCCCAGGATCGGGCACGATCGGCACCCGGGTGGCGGCCCTGCCCGTGCCTCGTCTCCAAGAACCAAAGCTCGGCGATCCCCATTTCTGCCAATTTCTCCACCAGGAATCGAGCTCGATCACGACTGTCGGGTGGTGCAGTCACCACGATCAGGTCAGAGGGACGAGTTATCGCGGCCTCTTCGCCCCGAATCAGCTGACCTGTCTCATATGAACCCGTTCCGATCAGGCCCTCCCCGTCGGTGTAGCTGGCCTGCTCTCCGCTCTCGAGCCGGAGCACTCTGTCCAGATGATGACGTTGTTCGTTGGACAGATCGAGCTGTTCCGCGACCCACGGCCCGGGCACCCACAAATGAGGGACGTGCCCCATGGCGGAGTTAGTCAGCCGGCGGAGGCCGGGCGGTCGGTCCGCTCGCCACGGAGGTCTGCCCACCGGCGGAGGAGGTCTTCCTCATCGCGGGTCAGGTCGGTGGGAACTCTCACCGACACGACGACGTGGAGGTCGCCGCGTGTCCGCCGACCCAGACGGGTGATGCCCAAACCGGCCATGCGGTAAACCGCCCCAGGCTGGGTCCCGGGAGGGATGTCCAGTTGGGACTCCCCGCCCTCGAGCAAAGGGATCGCCAGACGGGTGCCGAGGGTCGCCTCGGCGATGCCGATGGACACCTGATGGATCAATTCGGCGTCTTGTCGCTCGAATCGCGGGTCAGGGGCAACCCGCACTTCGACGTAGAGGTCACCCGGAGGACCACTGCGCCCACCTGACTGCCCGCGACCAGATAGACGCAACCTGGTTCCGGAGGAGACACCCGCCGGCACCTCGACCGTCATCGTGACCTCGCCATCGACCGCTCCCAGGCCGGAACAGGCAGGGCAGGGATTGGTGACGAGCACGCCTTCGCCGTGACATGTCGGGCAGGTGCCGACGGTCATCATCGTGCCGAACAGCGACCGCCGCGCCATGCGGACCGATCCGGCGCCACCACACTGGGGGCAGGTGGTCTGGCCATGGCCGGCCTCGGCGCCGGTTCCAGCACACACCTCGCACGTCTTCCTCGTGCGAAACGTGACGTCGACCTCGGTGCCGAAGGCGGCGCCGACGAGATCGACATCGGCGCGGACGAGAACGTCCCCGCCCCGTGTCGGCCGGCTCGAGCTTCCCGAGCCGAACATCGAGCTGTCACCGAACACAGAACGCAACAGATCGTCGAGCCCGCCAAACCCGGCAAAGAGATCGGACAGGTCGATGGTGTCCCCCCGGTCGTATCGGCGCCGCCGATCCGGGTCCGAGAGCACCTCGTATGCCTCCGCCGCATCCCGGAATCGAGCCTCGGCAGCCGGCTCACCCGGGTTGGCATCGGGATGTGTGGCACGCGCAATCGACCGGAAAGCCTTCTTGATCTCTTCCGTGGTGGCGTCCCTGCCGACCCCGAGGATGTCGTAGTAGTTCTTGGCCATGGGTCAGTCTTGTTCGGAGCTGATCCGGTCCTCCAACTCACGGGAGACCTCTTCCACCGCCGAGATCGCTCGCTTGTAGTTCATCCGCATCGGCCCGATCACCCCGACCGAGCCTCCGCTCGAGCCAACCTCGTATGTCTTGGACACGACGGCGAGATCGACATCGCGAACTGGGAGCTCGGCACCGATTTGGATGGACGTCCCCGAGGCGACCGCCAGAATCTTCATCACCTCGGCCTCTCTTGCCAGCACCTCGAGAATGCGCTGCACGGCGCTCAAATCCTCCCAGACCGAGGTCAGTCTCTGCGTTCCGCCGATGAACATCTCCGTCCCGGCAGCGGCGGCCAGATGCAAGCCGTCGTTCATGGTCAGCACTGCCTCCCGGGTCTTCTCGTCGAGAGAACCGAGGACTTCATCACTGATCGACGGCGTTGAACCGAGATCCATCCCCACCACGGCTGCACTCACCAACCGATGGGCCTCGTCGAGCTCGTTGGTGGTGATCGGGACGCGGACCCGGGCCCTCTGCTGAAGCACACGCCCGCTGTCCGTGACCACGATGAGAAGCATCTGATCGGCCGTCACCTGAACACTGTGCAGGGCGCGAACACGGTCGGCTCTGAAGGCGGGCGCCACGACAACGGACGGCAGGTCGGTCACTTCGGCCAGGAGATCGGAGGTCTCCTTGAGCAGCTTGGAGAGCTCGAGATGGACATCACCGAAGAAGGTGTCGATCTTGGCCTGAGCGGTCGTTTGGAGACGTCTCGGGCCGAGGTGGTCGACGTAATACCTATAGGCAGCGGCCGTCGGGATCCGACCCGCCGAGGTGTGAGGCTGGATCACGAAGCCCTCCGCTTCGAGGGCGGTGAGATCGTTCCTCACTGTGGCGGTGGAGACCGAGAGGCGAGCCCGCTCCACGATGGCGCGGGAGCTCACCGGCTCACCGGAGCGAATGTGCTCCTCGACGAGGGCGCGAAGGATCTCTGACCGGCGATCTTCCAGCATCTGCCCTAGAGATTATCCGTGTTGCCGGGCTCAACCCACCCTTCGGGTGGGCTCAGGTCGAGCACCCGACGATGCACCTCGTCGGTGAGCAACGGGCGCCGCACAATCAGTCGCCCCGCTGCCGCGTCGATAACCCCCTCCCGCAGCAACAACTCTCCCCCGGCCGAGCCGAGAAGGGCGTCCACTCCCGGACCGTGGGTCACACCAGCGGTTCGCCGCAGACCGACGAACAACCGGTCGATCTCGCCCTCCCATCCCGCCATCGGCTCGCCTCCTGCCACCGGTCTCACCCCTTGCTCGAGGCGATCGATGTAGGCATCGAGTCGGCGAACGTTGTAGCTGCGGACCCCGTCCCGGTACCGGTGTGCCGCATTCCCGTACGCCTCGTATTCCCCTTGGGCCCACACTGTGAGGTTGTAGCGGCACTCCCGACCGGGCCGCGACCAATTGGACACCTCATATCTCACAAGCCCAGCTTCGGCCAGGAGCTTTTCCGCCATCTCGTAACGGTCGGCCTGCGTATCAGCGTCCGGAGCCGGGGCTCCATCCTTCACCTGGCGATGAAGAGGGGTGCCTGGCTCCACCGTCAGCGCGTAACAGGAGACATGGTCCGGCCGAAGCGCCATCGCCCGCCGAAGCGAATCCTCCCAGGAGTCGTCGGACTCGTCCGGAGCCCCGAATATCAGGTCGAGCGAGGCGTTCTCGAACCCGGCGTGACGGGCATTGCTGAACGATTCCTCGATGTCCTCGGCTCGGTGCCGCCGGCCGAGACCGGCCAGGACCCCGTCATCGAAGCTCTGCGCTCCGAACGACACCCGGTTGAAGCCGGCTTCGACCAGTTGCTCTGCCCGGTCGCGGCTGAAATCCTCGGGGTTCGCCTCCAAGGAGACCTCCACGTCCGCGGCCACACCGTGTTGACCGCGCAGAGCCTCGAGGATCCCGGAGAGAAGCCCCGGTGCGACATGACTCGGTGTTCCCCCTCCGAAGTACACCGCGTCGAGAGTGCGCCAGGTGCCGGCCAGCTCGATCTCAGTGATCACCAAAGCGACATAGCGCTCGATCCGGTCGTCTGCCCCGGCTACTACCGCAAAGTCGCAATAGGGGCAGACGGCAGAGCAAAACGGGATGTGAACGTAGGCCGCGGCCCGCCCGGCGTGAATATCGACATCGGGGCCGGTCATAAGTCGTCGTCGACCCGAAGAGCGGCCACGAATGCCTCTTGGGGCACCTCGACCGAGCCCACCATCTTCATCCGCTTCTTGCCTTCCTTCTGCTTGGTGAGCAGCTTCTTCTTGCGGGTCACGTCACCGCCGTAGCACTTGGCGATGACGTCTTTCCGCTTGGCCTTCACCGTTTCCCGGCTGATGATCTTGCCCCCGATCGCGGCCTGGATCGGGACATCGAACATCTGGCGCGGGATGAGGCCGCGAAGACGTCCGGTCATGGTCTTCCCATAGTCGTTGGCCTTGTCCCGGTGCACGATGGCGGAGAAGGCATCGACCGGCTGGCCGTTGAGCAGGATGTCCACCTTGACCAGGTCGGCAGCCCGGTAGTCCGCCGGCTCGTAGTCGAGCGAGGCATAGCCCTTCGTTTTCGACTTGAGCAGATCGAAGAAGTCGAAGACGATCTCGGCGAGCGGGATCTGGTAGTCCAGCTCGACCCGCTCCGGGCTCAGATAGCTCATGTTGCCCATCTCCCCCCGCTTCGTGGTCACCAGCTCCATGATCGGACCAACGTATTCGCTGGGGGTCAGGATCATCGCCCGCACATAGGGCTCGTAGAGACCGGTCCGAAGCCCGGGGTCGGGGAGGTCCTGTGGCGATTTGATCTCACGAACACTGCCGTCGGGCATGGTCACCTGATAGGCGACCGAAGGCGCGGTGGCGACCAAATCGAGGTCGTACTCCCTCTCCAGCCGCTCACGAACGATCTCCATGTGGAGGAGGCCGAGGAAACCAACCCGGAATCCAAAGCCGAGGGCGCGGCTGGTCTCCGGCTCCCACATCAGGGACCCATCGCTCAACCGAAGCTTCTCGAGCGCCTCCCTCAGCCGCTCGAAGTCGTCGCCGTCGGTGGGGAACAACCCGGAGAACACCATCGGCTTGGGCTCGGCATATCCGGGCAGGGCTTCTCGGGCAGGTGCGGCGGCATCGGTCAGCGTGTCACCGACTTTGATTCGGTCGATCTCCTTGACTCCTGTGATCAGATAGCCGACCTCACCAGCCTCGAGGATGTTGACCGGCTTGGCCGCTGGAGTCAGCACTCCCACCTCGATGGCGTCGTGGGTCTCGCCGGTGGCGATGAACTTCAGCCGAAAACCCGAGCGAAGCCTGCCATCGACGACGCGGACATAACAGACGACGCCCCGATAGGCGTCGTAGTACGAGTCGAAGACCAGTGCCCGCAGCGGTGCGTCTGGGTCACCCCTAGGAGGAGGGACCACGTTGACGAGACGCTCGAGTAGCTCTTCGACGCCTTCACCGGTCTTGGCGGAGATCCTGACGATGTCCTCGGGCGATCCCCCGATGACGTTGGTGATCTCGCCAGCAACCCGATCGGGGTCTGCGGCGACGAGATCGATCTTGTTGATGGCGGGGATCACCTCGAGACCGGCGTCGACCGCCAGATAGGCATTGGCCAGTGTCTGTGCCTGGACCCCTTGGGCGGCATCGACCAGGAGAAGGGCGCCCTCACATGCTGCCAGGGACCGTGACACCTCATAGGAGAAGTCGACATGGCCAGGTGTGTCGATCAGGTTGAGCTCATACTCCTGCCCATCGGCGGCGCGATGAGCAAGCCTCACGGTTTGGGCCTTGATGGTGATCCCCCGTTCCCGTTCCAGGTCCATCGTGTCGAGGACCTGTTCGCGCATGTCCCTTTGATCCATGGCACCGGTGAGCTCCAGCAGTCGATCCGCCAGGGTCGATTTCCCGTGGTCGATGTGGGCGATGATGGAGAAGTTGCGAATGCGCGCTTGATTGGTCACGGGTAACCGGGAGGAAGCGGCATTGTACCTACCGAAATCCCGCTGTTAATCTGCGGTCTTCGGTCTCTCGGCCGAGGTCCATCCGACCAAGTGGGTGGCCGACTCGCGCACCCACAACTCAGAACTCAGGACTCAATACCCATATGGCCAACATCAAGTCACAAATCAAGCGAAACCGGCAAAACGAACGCCGGCGGATGCGTAACAAGTCGATCAACAGCAACCTGAAGACCACCGTCAAGAAGGTCGAAACGGCAGCGGCCGCCGGTGAGCCAACCGACGCGCTCATTCGTGAGGCGCAGGCCAAGATCGATACCGCAGTGTCCAAGGGCGTTCTTCACAAGAAGGCCGCCGCCCGCAAGAAGTCGCGACTCGCCAAGCGAGTCTCTGCGGACTCCTAGAACCTATTACCTAGGACTCAGGACCGGGCGGCCGAAAGGCCGCCCTACCCATACCAGCGGCACAACGCCACGGTCAGCCGCTCCAAGGTCACACGGTGCACCTCTTCCGGCTGGGACTTGATCACCCGATCTGCCCGAACCAGGGCCTCCTGAGCCCGACGCAGAGATGATTCCCTGACCCGTCCCCGCTGGGACCAAAACCGCGCCGCCCCCCGATCGGCCGTGCCGGCGGCGACCCAGCTTTTGAAGGTTGGCTCGTCTGGTGCCGCCGCGGCCAGCGCCCGTTTCTTGAGATCAGACTCGACGGCGGCGAGGAAGACCAAAGGGTGCCCGTGGACCAGGAAATCCGAGAGCCGGCGCAGGGCCTCGCCGACGTCACCTTTCGAGATGGCGTCGGTGATGAGAAAGGTCGGCTCGTCGGGGCGGTTCTTGAACCGGTCGAGCACCATCTCCTTGGTGATCTTCCCGCTCGCCTCTTCGAGCTGGTCGAGCGCCTGGCCCATAGCCGCGGTGTCGGTGCCGAATTTCTGGAGGATGGCCTTGGCCGCGCCTTTCTCGAACACCAGGCCCCGGTCCCGGACTTCGGCTTCGAGCCATTGCAGTGCCTGGCGCTCCCACATCTTCTTCACCGACTGGGAGCTCCCCAGACTCTTGATGAGAGACGACAGCGACCGGGGCAGGGCGCCAGCGGCGAGGATCACCACCTCGATCGAGGAGAGGTCCGCAGTCTTGATCAGCTCCTCCAGCACCGACCCTTCCGAAGCTTGGAGGTTCTGGGCATCCACCAGCTCGAGCCCCTGCGACTCGCCGAAGAGCGAGCCTGATTGAAGGAGAGGGATTGCCGGCTCCAGCTCGGTCCGCAGTGCGCCCTCCCCTTCCTCTCCCGCTCCGCGGCCCGGCACGTCGACTCTGATCACCTGGCTCCGCTCCAGACCGGCTCGGGCGAAATACTGAGCCGCACCGTCGAGCATCTGTTGCCGCTCGCCGGGCCCCGCGTTCGCCGGCGCCGAGATCAGGAGCAATGCCATGGCTAGACCGTAATCAGGTGCACGGATATTTCAGCAGGGCGGCAGCCCCGCCGAACAGACTCATTGCCGACCGACTTCGCCCCTCGGCAACCATCATCCATGCGCAGCTCCCATCTATCCATCACCCGCACCTCAGGGCGAACAGACGCCGGTCGGCCGGGGCTTCCGCCTCGTCAACCCCTCCCGAACAGCCGCACCAGGTCGCAGGCGACTGCCACGTCGTGGACCCGGATGATGTCGGCCTGATGCTCGACGGCGAGGGTGATGTAGGCAACGACGCGATCGAAGTCCCGCTTCCGTGGGATCGGGATGAGGATCGGCTTGCCCAAAGCGCGCAGATGCTCACTATCAGCGATCACCTGGATTTGCATCCGGGTATAGGCCTCGTAGTCGCCCCGGTAGTTGAGCGCGATGCCCGGGTCGAGAATGACGTTGTCGATCCCCAGCTCACCGAGCTCGGCCAGCAGGGACTGAAAGGCCGATGCGGTGTGAGCGGCCTTGTCTTCCCTGATCTCGATCTCTCCGACCTCGTGCGGGTTTTGACCCTCCACGTACACCGCAACCGCGGCTACACCGGTCTGGGCGACGAGCTGGCGCATCTCGGTGTCGGCCAAACCGCCCGTGTCATTGATGATCACCGCCCCGGCGTCGATGGCGGCGCCGGCCACATCTGCTTTCCAGGTGTCGATCGCGACCAGATGTCCCTCTGCCGCCAAGGCCTCGATCACCGGTACCACCCGAGCGATTTCGTCCGAGGCCTCGATCGTCGGGTTGTCCAGATGCGAGGACTGCCCGCCGATGTCGATCATGGTCGCCCCCCATGACCGATATCTCTCGGCCATCAACAATGCCTCGTCGACAGAGCGAGCCAGGGTGTGGACATTCTTGGAATCGGGCGAGACGTTGATGACACCCATGACGTAGGTGGTCTCGCCCAAAGGGAGCTGTGCGATGCCCAGGTCCAGCACGGGTCAAGTCTCCCATCTTCAGCCGAGGGGCACCACGACATCGCCGGACACATCGGTGCGGGCAACAGTGGACCCGCTCTCCTCGAGGGTCGAGATCACCCAGCCGACGGGATGCCCGAAGTCGTTGTCCCCGACCGAGATGACGGCCAGGTCGGCCCCGATCCCCTCGAGCCATTCGGGCCTCGAGGTGGCCGCACCGTGGTGCGGCACCTTGAGAACGTCCGCCCTGAGATGTGCCAGATCCGCCTGGGCGTATCCCTCGATATCACCCGCCAGCAGCATGCTTCTCGACCCGTCGGTCACCGAAAGAACGATGGACTCGTCATTCGACGAGGCATATTTCCGAACCGGGCCCTCCACGACGATTGTCAACTGGCCGAGTCGAAACCGGTCGCCTTTGACTGGCGCCACGACCGGCATCCCACCCCGTGACCACAGCTCGGACAACTCGGTCGATACCGACGTCTGGTGAGCTTCAAGCCGAGCCCATACCTCGCCGATAGGGATTCGGCCGGCGAGGACACCGAGCCCTCAGCGCGTGATCGGCGTGCGCGTGGGTCAGCACGACCAGATCGAGCCGTCTGACCCCGTATTGGTGGAGATTCTCCAAGAGCGCGACCGGATCGGGCCCGCCGTCGACAAGTGCGAGACGCCCCCCACCGCCAGAGATGAGGATCGCGTCTCCCTGCCCGACGTCGAGGACCACGACACCTGGGTCGGGCAGGCCTCGCATCGGGCCAAGGACGGAGATCGTTACCAAGGCTGCCGCCAGCAGACCGAGGACGGTCCGCATCCTCGGCCATGACAGATACAGCAATCCCCCGGCCAGAATCGTACCCAGCCCCAACCATCCCACCTGCGGCCAGCCCGAAGCACTTCGAGCGATCTCGAGCACCACCTCGGCCAGCCACGCTCCCAGGTCAACGATCGCGTTAGGCCCGAGCACCCCGACGACCCCAAGGACGGTCGAAAAGGCCACGAGAGGCGCCGCCACCAGATTGGCGAGAGGCGACAGCAGCGGGAGAAGGCCGAAATGGACAAGGAGGAGCGGAGCCACTGCGATCTGGGCGCCGGCGGTCACCATCAGTGCACGCGCCAGCCTGCCACGAGAGACCGGCCATCGGGCGCCAACAATGACACCGGCGGTGGCGGCGACCGACAACTGGAAGCCTGGATCCCGCACGAGACCCGGATCGAACAGCAACAACCCGACCACGGCTGCGGAAAACACCTGCCAGGTCTCCATGACGAGACCGATCAGCCGCCCGCACAGCACTAGACCGGCCATGGTCGAAGCGCGGACTACCGAGGGTTCGAACCTGGTAGCAGCGGCGAATATCGGCAGACCGAGTAGCCCCAGGACTGCGCGACGACGAGGCCCTACCCCAAGTGGCCCTGCCGCCACGAAGAGCAGGGCGAGGAAGAGGGCGACGTTCGACCCACTCACCGCAGTGAAGTGAGACAGACCGGCCCGTCTCATCGCCGACTGGTCGACGTCGCCCACCCCGCTGGTGTCCCCGACCAAGAACCCGGCCAAGAGTGCCCTTCCTCCCTCCAGCGGCATGAGACGCTCGATCACCCGGTCACGGATCGAGTTTCCGACGGCGAGGACTGGGGAGCCGGGCCCGTCCAGACGACGGAAGACACGGACGTCGATCGTGCCTCGGTGCGGCTCCTCTCGAACTGTGCCCGGCTCACCGATCACGCTTCCTTCGATCCGCACCCTGTCGCCGCGGGAGGCATCCGCCTGCGCGGGGAGATTCGCCAGAACCGGGCCCGCCCCGGTTTCGACCAGCGCGTACGGCCCGTACCTCCCCTCAACGATGTCACCGGCCATGATCCCGTCGAGCTCGATCCGCCCAGACGGCAGGGGCTCCAAAGAACTCACGCTGAACGACGCGGCCACCGCGACTAGGGCTACCAACAGGGCCGCCAGTGGCCGATGAGTGACGGCCAACACGAGGACGATCAGGCCGGCGAAGATCAGGCCCGTGCCGGGCCAGGCTCCGACATAGGCGGCACAGACAACCGATCCTGAGCACAGCAGCCAGGGCCGGGAGACGGGCGGGACCGTGACCGTATGCGCGAATGTCAAGGGACGACGATCAGGTCCCTCATCGACGCCAATTTGGCCTCGCCTATCCCCGGGACCGAGAGCAGGTCCTCGACCGTTTCGAAGGGCCCGTTGGCCTCCCGATAGGCGACGATGCGCTCGGCCAGCACTGGGCCGACGCCGGGGAGATCCTCCAAAGTCGTGGCATCGGCCTGATTGAGCGAGATCAGACCACTCTCTTCCTGACCCGCCGCTCCGCTCATCGGCGAGTCATCCGGACCCGGTATCTGCACGTGATCCCCAGCGACCAGGGGCCGGGCCAGATTCACCGAGTCGAGCCGCGCCCCTTCCAGCGCACCGCCCGCTGCTGCAACCGAATCTGCGACGATGGCCCCGTCGGTCACCTCGACCACACCCGGGGCTGCCACCCAACCCGAAACGTAGACCGCGAAGACCGCCCGGTCGGCCGGAATGGCTCCCATGGTCGTCGATGGTGAATCGTCTGGAGGCCGGTCGCGCACGGTGCCGAGTCCTGCCCCGATCAGCACGGCGGCGAGGCACAGACCCAACGTCATCGACTGTGATCGACTCATGGCTGCCTCTCACCCCCTCGGCCGCCTTCCCCCGTAGATACCAACCAGCAGGCGATGGGGGAAGAGAGTCGTAAGTAGTGTCGGAAACCGTGCTCGACACCACCCCGTATCTGGTCACTCCCGGGACAGAGGCGAACCTCGGGTCACGCGATCCCCGATCCAACGCAGGCTTCGACGGCGGAAAGGTCGAAGGGAAGGCCGCGCTGCGGCCGCTCAACGCGAGACTCGCCGAGTTGCAGAGCCGTCTCTGGGCGGAGTCGAAGCAGAAGCTATTGGTGGTGCTCCAGGCGATGGACACGGGTGGCAAGGATGGGACGATTCGCAGCGTCTTCAAAGGGGTCAACCCACAGGGAGTCCGGGTGTGGGGCTTTGGGGTACCGACCGATTGGGAGCTCGCCCACGATTACCTCTGGCGCATCCACCTCAGGACTCCCGAAAACGGAGGGATCGCCATATTCAACCGATCGCACTACGAGGACGTGCTCGTGGTGCGCGTTAAGGGGCTGGCGCCCGAAGAGCGGTGGCGCAAGCGTTACGGCCACATCGTCGAATTCGAGCGGCTCTTGGCCGACGAAGGCACCGCTGTGGTCAAGCTGTTCCTGCACATCTCGAAGGGGGAGCAGAAGGCGCGTCTCGAAGCAAGGCTCCAGGAGCCGGACAAACGCTGGAAGTTCAACGAAGGCGATCTAGAGGATCGCAAGCAGTGGAATGACTTTGCTCTCGCCTACGAGGAGGCTCTCAGCCAGACCTCGACCGGGCACGCTCCTTGGTATGTGGTCCCGGCCGACCGGAAGTGGTATCGAAACCTGGTTGTCGCTTCGATCCTCATCGAGACGCTGGAGAACATGGACCCCCGATTCCCGCCCGAGCCGGATCTGGAGGGCATCGTCATCGAGTAGCGACCCTCAAACGAGGAGCCGCTCGGCCGCACGCGCCTCCACCTCGAGCGGGATGGCCAGATAGGCGGCGTGGTGGCCAAGGCCTTGCCACCGCCCACGCAAGTATCCAGACACATACCGCCACAGGAAACGCAGGATGCCCAGCTCGCCCCATTGACGGACATGCACCAGCTCGTGCACGAGGATGAGAGGGCGACCCTGCATCTTCGTCATCAGCTTCGGGTCCAAGAAGATGGTTCTGCTGAGCGTCATGGCAGTGATGCCCGGGCCCCAGAATCGTCGCATCAGCTTTGGGGCGGTACGAACACGGACCGAGTCGGGCTCTACCGGATCGATGAGCAGGCGAACGCGGAGAGAATCGATACCTCCGGCTCGCAGCATCTGGCCGGCGTTCACCCCAGGACGAAGTTGATCACATTGGGCGGCCGGGCGATCACTTTGCTCACGGTTGCGCCGTCGATCCAGCCCTGAACCTTGTCCGATCCAAGTGCCACGCGCTCTGCATCCTCTGGACTGATATCGGCCGGCACGTCCACGCGATCACGGACCTTCCCGTCGACCTGCACCACCATCGTCACCGTCGACTCGGCAGCGAGAGCCTGGTCCCATTCCGGCCAAGGCTCCTTGGCCAGCATGGTTCCCATCCCCCGCAGCTCCCACAGCTCATGAGCCACATGAGGCGCGGCCGGAGCGAGCATCAGCAGCATTGTTCGGTAGGCCTCGTCGAATGTCTTCTCGACCGGAGAGCCCGCCAGGTACTCCTGGAACGCATTCGCCAGCGACATGAGGGAGGAGACGGTGGTGTTGAAGTGGAACCGGTCTATGTCCTCGGTGACCCGCTTCAGGGTGCGGTGGGTTTCGGCTATGAGCTGAGCATCGGCCTCGTTGGGCTCCCGGTCGACGAAGGCATGCTTGGTGACGCCCATCTTCCAAACCCGGTCGAGGAATCTCTTGGTGCCGGGGACCCCTGAGTCGTTCCAAACCGCATCGTCGGTAGGTGGGCCCACGAACAGCTCGAACAGACGCAGTGCGTCGGCGCCATAGCTCTCGTAGTAGTGGTCGGGGGTCACCACGTTGCCCTTGGACTTGGACATCTTGGCGCTGTCCTTCACCATCATCCCCTGGGTGAACATCCGGGTGAACGGCTCCTCCACCGGGCTCAACCCGATGTCGTGGAGGAATTTGGTGATGAACCGGGCGTAGAGCAGGTGGAGGATGGCGTGCTCGATGCCGCCGATGTACTGATCGAGGGGCATCCAGTACGCCGCCTTGTCCCGATCGAAGATGGCCTCTTCGTTGTGCGGGTCGGTGTATCTGAAGTAGTACCAGGAGGAGTCGACGAAGGTATCCATGGTGTCGGTCTCTCGTCTGGCCTTGCCACCGCATCGTGGGCAGTTGGTGACGACCCATTCCTCAACCGCGGCCAACGGCGACTGGCCTTTCGGGGCGTAGTCCTCGACTTCCGGCAAGGTCACCGGCAGTTGTTCGCGTGGGACGGGCACCAAACCGCACTCGGGGCACTCGACCATGGGAATCGGACACCCCCAGTAGCGCTGTCTCGAGATCAGCCAATCGCGCAGGCGGTACTGGATCGCTCGTTCCCCAATCCCCTGTTCCTCCAGCCAGGCGAGGATCCGGTCTTTGGCCCCGGCTCGATCGAGACCGTCGAGGAACCCCGAGTTGATGGTCTGCCCGTCGCCGAGATAGGCCTCGCCCTGCCAGTCCTCTTCGGGCGCCACGGTGCGGATGATGTCGAGACCGTATCGGGTGGCGAAATCCCAGTCCCGCTGGTCCTGTCCCGGGACTGCCATGATCGCCCCGGTCCCGTAACCCATGAGCACGTAATCGGCGATATAGATGGGCACCGGTTGCTCGTTGACCGGGTTAATGGCGAATCTCCCGGTGAATACCCCGGTCTTGTCACCTTCCGCCAGACGCTCGATCTCGGATTGGCGGGCGGCTCCGGCGACGTACTCCCTCACCTCTTCTTCGTTCGGGCTGCCCTCGATGAGACGTTCCACCAGCGGGTGCTCGGGTGCCAGGACGCAGAACGTCATGCCGAAGATCGTGTCCGGCCGCGTGGTGAAGACCTCGAAGGAAGCGCCAATGTCCTCTACTGCGATGCTGAAGCGAGCGCCCTCCGATCGACCTATCCAGTTCCGTTGCATGGTGCGGACTCGGTCGGGCCATTCATCCAGCGTGTCGATGTCATCGAGGAGTCGGTCGGAGTACTCGGTGATCTTGAAGAACCACTGCGCCAGGTTCCGCCTCTCGACCAGCGTCCCGCATCGTTCGCAGGCTCCGTCCACCACCTGCTCATTGGCGAGGACAGTCTGATCTTTGGGGCACCAGTTGACCGGGGCTTCTGCCTTGTAGGCCAGACCGCGGTCGTAGAGCTCGAGGAACAGCCACTGGTCCCACCGGTAGTAAGCGGGATCGTGGCTGGCCAGCTCCCGGCTCCAGTCGAACGCCGCTCCTAGCTGGCGGAAGTGCTCCTTCATTCGGGCGATCTGGTCGAGGACGCTGACCCGTGGCGGGATGCCTGTCTCGATGGCCCGATTCTCGGCAGGTAGCCCGAAACTGTCCCAGCCCATGGGGCTGAGCACGTTGAAGCCCTGCATCATCTTGTACCGGGTGATGAGGTCTATGTAGGTGTAGTTGCGGATGTGCCCGACGTGGAGCTCACCCGACGGGTAGGGATACATGGCCACGCTGTAGAACTTGGGCCGTGTCGGGTCCTCAGTGGTGTGAAACACACCCTCGGACTCCCAGCGGTCCTGCCATTTCGCCTCGATCGCCTTGTGGTCGTAAGACATCGGAGTCAAGGGTAAATGGGTTCTGAGTGGTGGGTGGTGAGT
Organism: uncultured Acidobacteriota bacterium; assembly: GCA_963837055.1. Taxonomy (GTDB): domain Bacteria; phylum Actinomycetota; class Acidimicrobiia; order Spongiisociales; family ZC4RG35; genus JARDZU01. The sequence goes on from CAWILU010000003.1 coordinate 65,092, forward strand.
CATGAGTGGTGAGTGGGCTGGACTTGCGCGCGCCACGTTCGAAACCGGTACCGTGGTCGTCGTCGCGGGGTTGGCTCGCCTTCGCCGCGACCTGACCCAACAAGGGAGGAAGAAAATATGAAACGAATGCGCTGGTTGGCGCTCGTTGCAGTACTCGCTCTCATTGCCGGCGCCTGCGCCAGCGAGAGCGGCGACGACACGTCGACCACCGCGGGTGGTGACACGACGACGAGTGCCGCTGCCGAGGGCTCGACCACATCGGCCGAGACCGAGGAGCCGTCGGAACTGCTCACCCTCGATTCGGGAGGCTGTGATTACGGGGGCAAGATCAACAAGATCGAAGCCACCTCGGCGTCCGAGGTGGTGTTCACCCTCTGCGCAGCAGACCCGGCATTCCTGGTGAAGATTGCGTTCGTCCCGTTCTCTATCCAGCCATCCGAACACCTCGAGGCCACCGCCGGCTCTCCCCTGGAGAACCCGGTGGGCACAGGCCCGTTCATGCTCCCCGAAGGGGGCTGGACCCGTGGCTCCCAAATCGTGTTCGAGGCGAACCCCGACTACTGGGGCGAGGCTCCGGCGTTCGACACACTCGTGTTCCAGTGGCGTGAGGACAGCACCGCGCGGATCACAGAGCTGGTGTCGGGCAACGCAGACTTCATCACCAACCTGGCGGCGAGTGACTACGCCGGCATCGAGGGTGACGCCAATCTGCAACTGCTCGTCGACAACAACCCGAACGTGTTCTACATGGGGTTCAACAACCAGTTCCCGCCGTTCGACAACCCGCTGGTGCGGCAGGCGATCGCGCTGGGCGTCGACCGGCAGAGGATCATCGATACCTTCTACCCTGAGGGTTCGGAAGTGGCTACCCACTTCGCACCATGCATCCTGGAGAACGCCTGTGAAGGCGATCCGTTCCCTGACTTCGACCCCGAAGCAGCACGGGCGCTCCTCGCTGAGGCCGGGTTCCCCGATGGGTTCGACACCACCATCTCGCTTCGTGATGTGTTCCGGGTCTATCTCCCCGAGCCGACGGCGGTGGCCGAGGACATCCGGGCCCAATTGGCGGAGAACCTCGGGATCAATGCCACCATCGAGGTGATGGAGTCGGCCGCTTACATCGAGGCGACAGCCGCCGGCCAGGTGGAGGGAATCCACCTCCTCGGCTGGGGCGCCGACTACCCGCACGTGACCAACTTCATCGACTACCACTTCGGTGGGATCAACGTCCAGTTCGGTGAGATGAACCAGGAAATCGTGGACGCTGTCATCGAAGGATCAGGGACGGTGGACCCTGCGGCGGCACAGCCAATCTACGCGCAGATCAACGGTCTGCTCGTAGAAGACGTGCCGATGGTCCCGGTCGCCTGGGGAGCTTCGGCCAACGCCGGGCTCGCCACATTGGAGGGTGCGGTGACCCCGCCATTCGGTGCGCCACAATTCAACTCTGATGAATCCGGGCGACACCGACCTGGTGTTCGTGCAGAACGGTGAGCCGGATCCCTGTATTGCCCCGATGAGACGGACGGTGAGTCTCGAAGCGCTGTCAGATGACCACAGGTCGTCGAATCCTGTATGGATACGACCTCGAAGGTCAGGCCGTGCCCAAGCTGGCCACCGAGTGTGTCCCTGACGCCGAGGGCGTGGTGTGGACCTGCGCGTTGCGGGAGGGCGTGACCTTCCACGATGGCTCCGCCTTCGATGCCAACGACGTGGTGGCGTCATGGTCCGCCATCCTCGATGCGGGGCAATCCGCTGCACACCGGTAATACCGGACTGTTCGAATACCCGGCCGCCCTCTGGGGCGGGTTGATCAACCCTCCGCCCACGACAACGACGGCGGGATGACCCTCTGATCGCTCAGAGTGGCAACGGGGGGAGGCGCATCGGCGCCTCCCCCCGTTCTACGCTCCGGACGAGGAAATGATCGGTTACATCCTCCGCCGCGTCCTGGTCGCGATACCCGTCCTGATCGGGGTGTTGCTCCTCGTGTTCCTGCTGGTCCGCCTGCTCCCTGGGGAGCCGTGTATCGCCATCCTCGGCGAGAGGGCGACGGCGGAGGCATGTGCTCGATTCAACGAGGCGAACGGCCTCGACGAGCCGATCATCGTCCAGCTCGGCATCTACTTCCAGAACGTGCTCAACGGTGATCTCGGGGAGTCGATCCGCTTCTCCCGACCGGTCACCCAGATCATCATCGAGCGGCTCCCGGTCACTTTGGAGCTGAGCATCGCCGCGTTGTCGATCGCGATCATCGTCGGCATCCCGCTGGGGATCGCCGCGGCAAGACGGCACAACTCCGGTGTCGACGTTGCCGCCATGGCCTTCGCCAACGTCGGCGTCTCCATGCCCATTTTCTGGCTCGGGTTGCTCCTGGCCTACCTCTTCGCCGTGGTGTTGTTGGGCACACCCTTTGCGCTGCCGCCCAGCGGCTCGCTCAGCCCGGGCACGCGGCCGCTCCCTTTCTACGAGGTATGGGGATGGGAGATCTCCGAGGAGGGATTCGTCTCCACCGCCGCCGAGTTCATCTCCTACATGACGGTGACCAATGCTTTCATCAGCGCCCAGTGGGAGATCTTCTGGGACGGTGTGAAGCACATGATCCTGCCCGCGATCACCCTCGCCACCATCCCGATGGCCATCATCGCCCGGATGACCCGGTCGTCGCTTCTCGACGTCCTCGGGCGCGACTACATCCGCACCGCCCGCGCCAAAGGTGCGATGGAGCGAAAAGTGGTGAGGAGCCATGCCCTCCGCAATGCGATGCTCCCGGTGGTGACGATCATCGGGCTCCAGTTGGGGCTTCTGCTCGGTGGAGCGGTGCTCACTGAGACCGTATTCGGTCTGGCAGGGGTCGGGACCGCTCTGTTCGACGCGATCACCGCCAGGGACTTCCCCATCATCCAGGGATTCACCCTCATCATCGCCGCCACCTATGTGGTCGTGAACTTGCTGGTTGACGTCTCGTACGGCTATCTGGACCCGAGAGTGAGGCTGGAATGACGCTTGGTGAGGCTGAGATGAGCTTTCGGCCCGATGTGGCCGTCCCCGACCCCGAGTCATTACTCCAGCAGCCCGGCTCGGTGTGGCGAATCGCCACCCGTCGCTTCTTCCAGCGCAAAGTCGGCATAGCCGGCCTGATCCTGGTCAGCTTCATGATCCTGGTTGCCATCTTCGCCCCACTCATCGCCCCGTACGACCCATACGAGAACTTCATCGGCCAACCCGGGGCGGAACGATGGCTGCCGCCTTGCGTCAATGCCTTCGGCTGCGAGGGGACCCAGCACCTCTTCGGCTTGGACGGCAACGTCAGGGATTTCTTCAGCCGGGTGGTCTATGCGGCGCGGGTGAGCCTTCCCCTCGGCTTCACTACCGTGCTCATCACGATCGTGATCGGCACGATCATCGGAGCCATCGCCGGATACTCGGAGGGTGGTCCGACAACCTCATGATGCGGATCATGGATGTGGTGCTCGGCTTCCCGTCCCTGATCCTGGCCATCGCGATCGTCTTCGTCCTCGGGCCAGGGCTCCGCAACACGCTTCTCGCCATCGCCATCGTCACCATCCCCCAGTACGCGAGGGTGATGCGGGCATCGGTGCTGTCGATCAAGGAGGTCGACTATGTGTCCGCCTCCCGTGCACTGGGCGCGTCCAGGTGGAAGGTGCTGGTCACCCGGGTCGTCCCCAATGCGCTAACGCCGCTCGTCGTCCTCGGAACGCTCGGCATCGCCACGGTGATCCTGGAAGCAGCTGCCCTGGGGTTCCTTGGCCTCGGTGCAGTCCCCCCGATCCCGGAATGGGGCTCGATGCTGGCGGCGGAGCGGGACCGGATCTTCACCGCGCCCCATCTGATGATCTTCCCCGGGCTTGCAATCATGATCACCGTCCTCGGGTTCAATCTCATCGGGGACGGGCTCCGTGATGCTCTCGATCCAACCCTGAACAAATGAGCGCTGCCCGGCCACTACCCGAGAGCCCGATCGACACGGACGCTCCCTTTCCGGTCGCCGCCGGAGAGCGATTGCTCGAGGTCAACGGGCTCGAGACTCACTTCGACACCCGCCAAGGGCTGGTCAAGGCAGTCGACGGGGCCAGCTTCCACGTCAACCGGGGCGAAGTCCTCGGATTGGTCGGCGAGTCGGGATGCGGGAAATCGGTGACATCTCTCTCGATCATGGGTCTGATCCCCCACCCGGGCAAAGTCGTGGCCGGCGAGATCCTGTTCGGCGGCAAAGACATCGCGAAGATGAAGGCGGCCGATGTCCGTGCTCTGCGAGGTGAGCACATCTCGATGATCTTCCAACAGCCCACCTCTGCCCTGAACCCGGTCTATCGGGCCGGCGCGCAGATCAAGGAGGTCTTCGAACTCCACCGCGATTGGAGCGACGAAGTCGAGGACGAGAAAGTCATCGAGATGCTGGCCAAGGTCGGGATCCCCGACCCAAAACGCCGGGCCGAGTCATATCCACATGAGCTGTCCGGAGGGATGGCCCAACGGATCATGATCGCCATGGCGCTCGCCTGCCAGCCCGAGCTGTTGATAGCCGACGAGCCGACAACCGCCCTCGACGTCACCATTCAGGCACAGATCCTCGACCTCATCCGGGACCTCCAGAAGACCTCGAACACGGCCGTGATCCTGATCACCCACGATCTGGGAATCGTGGCCGAGATGGCCGATCGGGTGTCGGTTATGTATGCCGGCGAGATCGTGGAAGAGACCGACGTCCGCACCATCTTCAGGAATCCACTCCACCCCTACACCAAGGGTTTGATCGGCTCCATCCCCGTTCTTGGATCGCTCAAGGAGCGCCTCGAGGTGATCCCCGGTGTCGTGCCATCGATGGTCAACCTCCCCCAGGGCTGCCGCTTCGCGCCTCGCTGTATCCCTCGCGTCGAGAATGCGCTGCAGATCTGCACCGAGATCCACCCCGACCTGGAGGAAGTAGAGGACGGCCACAAGGTCCGATGCTGGCTCTACTACGGGCCGGAAAAGGTCGAGGATCCGGATGGCTGAGACCCTGGTCGAGATTCGCGATCTGGTCAAAGAGTTCCCGGTGCGGGGCGGGGTGCTGCAACGCCAGATAGCCACCGTGCGGGCGGTAGCCGGGGTCGACCTCGACATCTTCAAGGCGGAGACACTGGGTCTCGTCGGCGAGTCCGGTTGCGGGAAGACCACCCTCGGACGTCTTCTCACCAGGCTGATGGAACCAACCTCGGGGACAATCCAGTTCGACGGGGAAGACATCACTCACCTATCCGGCAGCGATCTCAAGCCGTTCCGCCGACGCGTCCAGATCATCTTCCAGGACCCTTACGGATCGTTGGACCCGCGATCCCAGGTCGGCCCTGCCATTGCCGAAGGTCTTCGTCTCCACGGAATCGGAGACAAGGACGAGCGCCAGGAACAGGTGAAGGGGATGCTCGAACTGGTCGGCCTCCGCGCCGCGCATGCCAGTCGCTACCCGCATGAGTTCTCCGGAGGCCAGCGACAGCGGATCGGGATCGCCCGGGCCCTGATCCTCAAGCCAGACCTGGTGGTCGCAGACGAGCCGGTCTCCGCTCTCGACGTCTCGGTGCAGGCCCAGGTCCTCAATCTCCTCACCGACCTCCAGGAGGAGCTCAACCTCACCCTGCTCTTCGTCGCCCACAATCTCGCTGTTGTGGAGCACATCTCTGACCGGGTCGCCGTCATGTACCTGGGACGTGTCGTCGAGATCACCGACCGGGACACCTTGTACCGCAACCCCCTCCATCCCTACACAGAGGCGCTGCTCTCCGCCATCCCGATCGCCGATCCGGACCGGCCCCGCGATCGCCAGATCCTCCAGGGTGAGATCCCGTCCCCGCTCGACCCGCCTCGCGGATGCCATTTCCATCCGCGCTGCCCGATCGCTCGGGAAGGTCTGTGCGATGTCGATGACCCTCGGCTGATGGCCTCGCCACAAGGCCCCCATCATCAGGCGGCGTGCTGGCTCCGCGCCGGCGACCTCGCCGAACCGGTTGCCGGCCGGCTTCAGCCCTTAGTCCCTAGGGCTCGCCGATTCGGGGCGGCGAGCAATCTCTACCATCGATCGCATGACAATCGAAAGAGTCGGTGTCATCGGCGGAGGGCAGATGGGGGCGGGGATCGCCGAAGTGTGTGCCCGGGCCGGGAGCCATGTCGTCGTCCATGAGATCGACTCCGGAGCGGCCGAGTCAGCGAAGGAACGGGTCGAACGATCCCTGGATCGCGCCGTGGAGAAGGGCAAGCTCGCGCCCGACGACCGCGAACCTCGATCTTGGGCCGAATCGACTTCTCGATCGACATTTCAGATCAATCCGATCGTCAGCTGGTCATCGAGGCGGCGACCGAGAGCGAAGACCTGAAGAAGGGGATCTTCGCCGAGCTCGACCAGCTGGTTGCCGCCGAATCGATCCTCGCCTCCAACACCTCTTCAATTCCGATCACCCGCATCGCGTCGGCAACTACCCAACCAGAACGCGTCGTCGGCCTCCATTTCTTCAACCCGGTCCCGATCATGGGTCTCGTCGAACTGGTCACCACCGTGATGACCTCGCCAGAGACCGAGCGGGCGGCGCGGGAGTATGCCGAGTCACTCGGCAAGGCCGTGATCCAGGCCAAGGACCGGGCGGGGTTCATCGTGAACATGCTTCTGGTCCCCTATCTGATCGGCGCCATCCGAATGTTCGAGGCAGGGGTTGCAACGCGGGAGGACATCGATACCGGGATGCGACTTGGGGCAAACCACCCGATGGGCCCTCTGGAGCTCTCCGACTTCGTTGGTCTCGACACGATGAAACACATCGCCGATGTCTTGTTCGATGAGTACAAGGACCCCTTCTACGCCTCACCGCCCTTGCTCACCAGGATGGTTGAAGCCGGGCTGCTCGGCCGCAAGACCGGGCGCGGCTTCTACGAATACGGTTGACCTAGCTGTTCAGGATCACGACTGGACACGGGGCCAGCCGGGTCAGATATTCGATTCGGGGTCCGAGATGGAGATGGGTCGTGCCCGCCCGGACACTCGTTCCCAGAACCAGCAGATCGGCGTCCATCTCGGCAAGGGCGTCGAGGATCCCGGTCTCGACGTCGTCAGCCTCCCGGACTTCGGTCTCCACATGCTGGCCCATCCGGGTGGCGAGGATCTCGAACTCCGCCGTGACGTCGAGGGCGATGTTGGGCCGCATGCCCGACAGCCGGGATGGAGTGACGACATGGACTCCGGTGACGACGGCATCCGACCCTGCGATGGCAAACGCGAGGTCTGCGGCGTTTCTCGAGCTGGCGCTGGCGCTGGCCGGGACCAGGATCCGCGAGGGAGCCCATTCCTCGGGCACGTTCTCACCCCTCACCACCAGCGTTGGGGTACGGGACAGCTTGATCAGATCGTCGATGACAGGCCCGAACACGCCCTCGCCGGAGCCACTCATGGTCGGAGTGCCGATCACCAGGAGGTCGTAGTCGGCCTCCGCCTCGTGCAGGATCGCCTCAACCGGATCGTGGTTGGAGACGATCCGGGTCGTCGTCCCACCATCCCGGAACACTGCCCGCAGAGAGTTGAGGTAGGCACCGGCCAGCACTCTGTCCTGATCCCCTGCCACGGCGAGCAAAGTGGTGGAGATCTCGTTGAACTCACCGAGACGGGCAACGAGCACCGCCTGGATGGTCTGGGTTCCGACCTGTCCGATCCGGGGCCGGACCGGAACCAGCACCCGCCTCAGCCCTGAGAGGAAGCTGGTCTTGATCACCTCCTCCCGCGCCAGTCGTAGCTCCTCGTCAGCTCCGGGCTCGACCCGGGCAAGACAGAAGCGGAGAGCGGACGGCGCCGCGATCGACGTCACCACCGCCATCAACACGATGATCGAGAACATCTCGGTGGTGAGAATCCCCAGCGAGAGACCGATGGTTGCGATGATGATCTCCACCGCCCCGCGTGCGTTGAGACCAGAGCCATAGGCCAGGGCAGACCAATGATCCTGCCCGGAGATGTATCGGGCACCCAAATAGGCGCCGGCGACCTTGCCAAACGTGGCCACGAGAATCACCAGCACCGCAACGAAGATGAGCTCCGGCTCCAGGATCGAGCCGAGGTTGACCTTGAGTCCGGCCACTGCGAAGAAGATCGGCGCGAACACGGCGAGAGCCATGCTCTCCAGTTTGTGGACCACATCGGTGGGGAGACGGGACAGGCGGCCGAACAGGATCCCAATGGCAAAGGCACCTATGACCGGCTCCAGCCGGAGAGCCTGGGTGAATGCTCCCCAGGCGAAGGCGAGGACGACGACGAGCGTGAGGATGGCATCCCGACCCCGGAAACGGTCCTGAATGAGGCCAAGACCGCGCTCGACCAGCACCCGCCCAACGGTGACGGTTGCCAGGATGAATATTGCGACCATCGCGAACGTCACCAGCACCGAGCCTGCAGTGAGCGTTTCGGCGCTGGCGAGAGCTGTCACCAGCCCCAGCAGCGTCCAACCCGTGATGTCATCGATCATCCCGGCCGCGAGCAAGGTCTGACCGAACTCGCGTCGCATCAGGTCGAGGTCCATGAGGATCTTGGCCAGCACCGGGATGGCGGAGATGGACAGCGCGGTCGCCACGAAGAGGGCGAACACCGTTCGATCACTCGGGTCTACGAGAAGATCATCGGGGATGGCGTAACCGAGGGCGAGCCCGGTGATGAACGGGACCACCAGTCCTCCGACCGCCACTCCCAGCGCCACACCAATCCGACGCCGGATCAGGGACAAGTCTGTCTCGAGCCCGGTGATGACGAGCAGCAACATGACCCCGATCAGCGCCACCACCTCGAGCATGTAGCCCTGAACCTCGGTCTGGGGCAGGATCCACTCGCCCAACCACGGCACCAGGCCCGAGAGCAGGGACCGTCCAAGGATCACCCCGGCGAGGATCTCACCGACAACCGCGGGCTGACCCATCCTCCGCGCCAGACCTCCGAGGAATCGAGCCGCGGCGAGGAGCACCGCGATCTGTATCACGAGTTGCAACACCTCAGCGTGGGAGGCGGCGCTGAACGTCTCCAATATCGGTGCCTCTTGTCTTCCTCTGTCGCCTTGGGAGTTAGCTGACGGGCTCGGGCTGGAAGTTCGCCCTACCCGGCCTCCAGACCGGGATTCGCCCCGATGGGTTGGTTCCCCCCACCCGGCGCGGGGCCAGGTTCGGCGGTAAGGGCGAAAATCTAGCCGGGGCTCGCTGCAATCCCGGGATGTCTCTGGGTCCAGAGGACTAGTTCAGATGGCTGTGGAAAGAATGGGCCATGCGGCCCATGCCCAAACGCTCCGAAATTGTGGATTATCCACAGGACAGGCAATCGATCGTTTTTCGGGAAAGGGCTGGGCAAGAGGTGATGGTGGCACCAAACCACGTCGAGGCGAGCGGGATGATGTCGAGCAGATTCGACGGTCTCGACACCATCGCCGGTCTCCTCGAGGTTGAGCGCTACCGCCTCGGAGACTGGGACGAGCCCTACGCCCGTCTCTACGCCATCGACTGCGCCTCGATAGTCTTCCGATATCACCTCCCCGACCTCACTGAGTCAGCCAGGGACTTCATCCAGCGTCTGCTCCATGAGGCGCTCCAGCTGGTGAGGGCGAATCGTGACAACGAGCTGGCCTCGATCGAGCGGGCCCTCATGACCGGGCTCGAAGCCGCCTCGAGGGTCACCAGGTCGGTCTGGCTGGTCGCCTTGAACGCTGTGCTCCCCGACCCCTTCCGCGCCGCAGTGATGAGCACCGAGGCAGCCTTGCAGGCATTCGGGCATGGCCCCAACCCGCGGCGAGACGCGGTGGCCGAGGCCGTGCGTCGCCGAGTCTTCTCCCGGACCGAGGAAGCCGCGCTGCTCGGCTCTGTCACCCGGCTTCGGGCCCCCTCCGCCGTCGCCTGACACTCTCTCTCCCCCCGACGGGACTTCCTACAGTCGACCCGTGACCCGTCTCGAGGCGATCCAGGCCGACATCACCACGATCGACGTAGACGTCATCGTCAATGCGGCCAACTCCTCGCTGATGGGTGGTGGGGGTGTCGATGGTGCAATCCACCGGGCAGGTGGGCCCGCAATCCTGGAGGAATGTCGTGAGATAGTGAGCCGACAGGGCGACTTGCCCACCGGTCAGGCAGTGATCACGACCGCTGGCAATCTGCACGCCCATCACGTGATCCACACGGTCGGTCCGATCTGGGGCACCGTGCCTGAGGCCGAGGCGACCAGGCTCCTCGCCTCTTGTTATCGAAACAGCCTCGATCTGGCTCATTCGGAGTCCGCCCGAACCTTGGCATTCCCCAACATCTCGACCGGTGTCTATCGGTTCCCCAAGGCGCTGGCTGCCCGAATTGCGATCAAGGCTGTGACCGACTGGGTGAGCGTGAACGACGGAACCATCGATTCGGTTCTGTTCGTTTGCTTCGGGTCGGAACATCTGGAGCTGTATCAGGACCTGCTCTCCAGCTGACCCGGCTCATGCTCGCTTATGACAGGGGCAGCCCTAGGGTGTCCCGGATGTCGGTCGGCACCCGACTTCGGCGAGCGAGCCTGGTTCTCCTCATGGCAGCCACGACGATGGTCGTGCCGGCTGAGCGAGTCACAGCGCAGGTTCCCCCCTGCCCGAGTCTGCCGATGCAGGCGGTGGAGCCGGTCGCCGAGTTCACCCCTTCAGCCGTGACCAGCAACAGGGCGCGCAATTGGCTCCGGATGCATCCGATGCCGATCACTGGGCTGGTGCCAAGTCTGCCGAATCCGCCCGCCACGGTGGTCGATCGCTACATGGAGCCGTTCGGAGCCAACGCCGTCCACGTATGGATGGATGGCCCGCCCCAGGTCGAGAGCTGGCTTCAATATCGGCGGGGCGCCGGATTCCTCTCATGGCTCGCCGCCACCGGCAACTCACTCATCTGGAATGGGTCGCAGTTCGTCGATTCCGGGAAGGTGTTGGGAGGGCTTGCCCGGAACACCCCAGGACGCATTGGCTTCCAGGTCGGGGACGAGCCGGGCTCGGTCGCGGCATTGCAGGAGATCTCAGCAGGGATCAATCGAGCACGCGCAGCAGACCCCGATGCGCTCCTATTCACCAATCTCAGTTACTGGGCACCAAACTCGGCCCAGACGACCCAGCAATACGTGTCGTCTGTCGATGGCGATGTGGTGGTGACCGCCGACTACAACTTCGAATCGAGCCACTACACGGTTCTCCAGACCTTCCGCCGCGCCGGTCTCGCCAAGGGCGTCCCCTATTGGAACTACCTCAACGCCTATGTCGGCCAGGAGACCGACTGTCAGATCACCCACACCCGATCCGATCTGTTGTGGCAGGCGATGGCCGGACTCACCTTTGGGTACACCGGGCATTTCTGGTTCATCTACCAGGCGTCGACGACCGGGCATCCCAGCGCCACAGCATGGGGCGGCTCGATCATCAACCAGCCCACCGGGACCTGGGGGGCGTCGCCCACCCAATATCACGGGATCATCGGTGAGGTGAACCGCCGTCTGGCCAACCTGGGCAAGGCAATCACCCGCCTGACCTCGACGGATGTCAGATTCGTCAGGGCGAACCATGCTCTGAGCGAGCAGCCGGTCGACCTGCAGCCCTACACGGCGGGTGCCGGAGGGTTCCCCTACCTGTACGAGGTGGGACCGGCCCCGGGTCAGCCACCGCTGGAGATCCTGGTCGGCTTCTTCGTCGATGAGTTCGGTGAGCGCTACGTCGCGGTCCAGAACGCCCGCCACACGCACTCGACCGATCGCCCCAACCCGCCGCTCCCTGGCTCCAACGCGGTAGGCACGATTCATCTCAACTTCGACTTCTCCCCTGCCCCCGCCGGGCTCCCCAGAGACAACATGAGGGTTTTGCGCTCGGCCGACGGGGTGATGGGTGACCTGCCCCTGCAGAACCTTGGAGGAAATCTTCGGAGGGCGAACATCATCCTCGAAGCCGGCGACGCCGTCCTGCTCAAGTTCGATACCGCCCGTGACTTCGTCTTCGGCCCGGCCCGAGAGGACATCGGGCTGGTCGATCCGGCCAGTGGCGTCTGGCATCTTCGACGAGGTGGCGTCATGAGCTCGTTTTTCTACGGAAATCCGGGAGACACGCCGTTCATGGGCGACTGGGATTGTGATGGGATCGACACACCCGGGCTGTATCGCCGTTCTGATGGGTTCGTCTACCTGCGAAACTCCAACACCCAGGGCATCGCCGATGTCAGCTACTTCTTCGGGAACCCTGGCGACCTGCCGATTGCAGGTGACTTCAACGCTGACGGCTGTGACACGGTCTCCATCTACCGGCCGTCGGAGGGAAGGGTCTACGTGATCAACAGGCTTGGCTCCGGGTCTGCCGGCGCGGGGGCTGCCGACACGTCGTACTTCTTCGGCAACCCCGGCGACAAGCCGTTCGCCGGTGACTTCGACGGCGACGGGACCGACACCGTCGGTCTCCACCGAGAGACAACCGGCCTTGTCTATTTCCGGAACACCCACACCCAGGGGATCGCCGATAACCAGTACCTGTTTGGTGACCCGGGTGACCTGTTGGTGGCCGGCGATTGGACCGGGGTCGGGTTCTCCACGCCGTCACTGTTCCGGCCGAGCGCGACAACGTTCTATTTCAGATACACCAACACTCAGGGGATCGCCGACAACTCATTCCCCCTGGGCGACCAGGGCATGTTGCCCGTGGCAGGGTCCTTCGGCTGATCCGTCTATGTCAGACCGAAGCGCCGACACCTACATAGTTGGCGAGATGCTCGGTGAGATCTCTGGCGTCGTCCTCGGCGCCATGGATGAAGCTCGATTTACGCCGGCGCAGCATGTTGAGCCCGATCCGGTACATCCCGGGGGCTTCGGTCACCACGCCGGCGTCGTGGCGGATACGACCCTTACGATCCAGCACCCGGGCGTGCAGCCAGGAGTAATCAGGTTGGAACCCGGTGGCCCAGATGATGGTTGAGATGCGCCCGTTTGAGAGGTCGAGACTGAGTGGCGGGGAATCATCCACCCGGGTCGGCGCGAAGCGATGTGCCGGCTCGATATCCCCCTCGAGGCCGCTCTGCGGGACCCAGTCATCGATGGTGTCCAGCAGTCGGTTCATCTTGAGGTCGGCGAGATTGCAGAGATTGCGGAGGGATCCAGATAGCTGGGCCGTCCCGTCCACGATCCCGGCCACACGGCCGACCAGAAGCACCCCCTGGTCGGTCAGGGCGTTCAGGTCGAGCGTCCTCCGCTCCGGAGTCCCCACCAACTGGGGCGACGGGATGTTGCGGGCGCGTACCAGATCGTCGACCTCGTCCCACCGCTCGTCGAGCACTCCGGTCCTGTCCAGCCACCACATGATGTCCTTGCCTCGATAGACCCGGGGCAGACGGACGTGCTCGCCCACCGACAGGGTCACCGGGCGCCCTGAGGCGTGTACCTCCTCAGCGATCTGAATCCCGGTAGCCGATGAGCCCACCACCAGCACGCCGCCCTCAGGTAGCAGCTCGGGCCTCCGGTACTGCAGCGCGGTGACCATCTCGACCGAGGCGGGGACGGTGTCGGCGACAGCCGGGACGCTGGCCAGGTTGAAGCCTCCCGTCGCCAAGACAACGCTGGTACTCGCCCAAGTTCCATCGGCGGTCACCACCTCGTAACCGTCCTCGGTGGGGCGAACCGAGGTGACCTTGGTGTTGGTATGAAGTGGAGCGTCGACGACTTTGGAGTAACCCTCGATGAAGTCGATCACCTCCGGCATGGTCATGAAGCCATCGGGATCCGAGCCGTCGTACTCGAAGCCGGGCAGCCGGCTCTGCCAATTGGGAGTGAGCAGGCGGAGAGAGTCCCAGCGCTCGGTGCGCCATGTATTGGCCACCTCGCCGCGCTCGATCACGACATGGTCGATCGAGCGCTGGCTGAGGAAGTGGCTGACGGCGAGACCGGCGTGACCGGCGCCGATCACAACCGTCGTCGTCCGCATTCTGGTCCTGTTCAGTTGACCTCGACTGTCACATTGGTCGGGTTGGTGACCACGTCGAAGACCGCAGACCGCTTCTGCGACTGGGCGACGATGGCTTCGATGTCTTCTTGCGTGGCTTCGGCGTCGATGTCGTAGTGCACCTTGATGTCATTGAACCCGTTCCGCACCTCGGGGTCGCCGCCGAGGATGCCCAGGACGTCCATGTTCCCCTCGATAGTCGCCTTCACCGAGTTGAGCTGAATGCCGCGGTTCTGCGCCACGGCAGCGACGCCTGCCGTCAGACAGCTGGCGAGGCCCACCAAGACGAGTTCGACAGGGGTCGCCCCGTTGTCCTCGGAGGCGAACACCTCCGGATGATCGGCCTCGAATGTGAAGGTGGAGCGATGCGATTGCTCGCCGCCGAGGCCGAAGAATCCCTTCACCTCCGATTGGCTGTGGGTGCCACCCACCCATTGAGTCGACGCCTTCCAGGTGAACTGGGCCGCCTCCGGGGCATCGACGAGGGCGGTACGGGCATCGAGCAACGCTTGTACGTTGACTCCGTTGTCGACCGGTGTGTCGGTCGTCGTCATTGTCTTCCTCCTTGTGGTCGGGATTTGCAGCGCAGGACGTCTCGATTGATCAACTCGTTGACTCTCGGGAGCCTTGACGTCCCTACGAGCGAATGACGTCGCTCGCGGCAGCCACCCGAGAGCAAAGACAGATACACGGGAGCCCGTGAAGGCGAGATTCGTGGTTGTGCGATTCTGTCATCGCTCCGCTTTCGGTTGCTGCGAGCTCACGGCAATTTGAGCAGGGAACCCAGGATGCGTCAAAGGAGCAGCATGGGGAATCGCCCCCATGCGATTCAGAGCCAGCCGCTCTTCTTGAACCTGGTGTAGAGGAACAGGCACACCCCGGCCATGACCAGAAGCGCTGCCGGATAGCCCCACACAGCATCGATCTCGGGCATGTGCTCGAAGTTCATCCCCCAGATCCCGGCCAGCAAGGTAGGTATCGCGGCGATCGCCACATAAGCGGAGATCTTGCGCATGTCTTCGTTCTGACGAAGGCTGACCTGGGTCAGGTTGGCGGCGAGGACCGAGGTAAGTGTGTCCCGGTAGACGTTGATCCGGTCCAGAACCCGAAGGAGATGGTCGAGGACGTCACGAAAGTAGGGCTTCAAACTGGGGTCGATCGCCTTGAAATCATCGGTAGCCAGTCGATCCAAAGGGTCCTCGAGGGGCTCTACTGCCTCGTGGAAACTGAGCACCTCCTGCTTGAGCCGGTAGATGCGCTCAGAGTCCCCTTGCGAGGAGAAGACGTCCTCCTCTATGCCCCGAATATCGGCTCCCAGTTCGTCGAGAACCACTGCATAGTCCCTCACCACTTGATTGAGGATGCCATGAAGAACCGATCCCGGGCCGTAGGCGAGCCGCCCAGGATCTCCTTCCAGCTTGTGCCGAGCCTCGATAAGCCTGCTTGCCTCACCGTGCCGGACCGCCACCACGAAGTCCTCGTCGACGAAGATGAGGATCTCGCCGAATTCGACGATCTCCACCGGGTCGGCGTATCGGGCCGGCTTGGTGACGACGAAGAGTGTCTCGTCGAAGGTCTCCAGTTTGGGCCGCTGATGGGCGCGCAGGGCGTCGTCGACCGCGAGCTCGTGAAGCTCGAACGTCTTGACCGCCTGCGCGAACTCCTCCGCGCTCGGCTCGTGCAGGCCCACCCAGGCAAAGGTATCCGGCTCGGTGATCAGTCGCCCCGCCTCCTCGTAATCGAATTCGCCGGGAACCCTCTGTCCGAGCTGATAGCAGGCAGCGTCGACGATCATTCGGGGGAGGCTACGCGGCCCGCTGCCGAGCGAAGCTCTCGCAGGACGACCGGATCGATGCGGTCTGTTCCCACCCAGCGTTCCTCCAAGTTGTGCCACCCCAGCCAACTCTGGAGACTGACCTCGAGAGAGCCGTTTGGATCCGACCAACCGATCGAATCGAGGATCGCGCTCACCTCGGTCTGCACACTGGTGTCAAACGGAAGAAGCTCGTCTTCCGTGGTCTTGCCGAAGTAGAGGGTGTGGAGGTCGAGAAGACCGCGCAGGTCCTCGATCGGGCTGTCGGAATGATCTATGCGCAGATCGAGCCACCGATCGTGATTCCCGCCATACCCGCCACCTGGTCGTACCACGAGCAGAGCAGCCGACTCCACGCCCCGCTTCTCTCCCCCGGCCGTCTCCCCGGCCGTGAGGGCCCCGAGGAGGCGTTCGGCGAGCTCGCCCTTGCTGTCGCGGAAAGCTGCGGCCATCGCCTCAGGGACTTGGGGGTTGGTGAGGATGTTCCCTTGAGCAGCGAAGCCCTCCCCGGTCACGCCCACGGCATGTTCGAAACAGTCCTCGCCGGTATAGGAGGCGCTTCTGCCATCGGCGGCGACCACGCCGACCTGCCGATGACTGCGCATCTCGTCGTTGGCCGTCAAACGATCGATCGTCGTCTCTGGTGGAAGCCCGGATTCCAACAATTCGAGGCCTCGGTTGCCGTAGGTGATCTCTGCATATGCCTGAGTGGCCACCGCTCCAACTCCTCCCCGGGCCCAGGGGACGAATGCGCCGACCGCGAGGAACTTGGACTGGACAGCTACCCCACACTCCCCAGCTTCGGGGTCGGCGGCGACGATCGAGTAGGTGGAGGGACCGTATGAGTGGTCACGCCGCATTCCTCGACGCTACCTCCAGATGCCGAACTCGGGCGCTCGAGGAGATGGGCGAGGGCGCCTTGGGTGGCTGGAGCAATCGGCTTCGATACGAGCGTGCCGAATCAATCGCCGGTTGGACTACTCCGAGTAGATGAACCAACGTCCGTTTGAGTCACCGGAAGAGGAACAAGGGGCGATCATCTGAATCTGCAAGGACAGCACAGCCGACCTCTCGTAGTTTGACCTGGATGGGCGCTGATCCCTCGAACGATGCCATTCGCACGTGGCCCGGGCACTGAAGGACTTGCAGCGAGCAATAGCTGTGCTCGATCGGATCATCCGCACGAAGCGAGACGCGGCCGTCATGTCCGAGCGGGGGGTGGGTATGTCGCGACCGGCATGCGGGTGGTCGAGAATCGGGTGGAGATGAACTCTGACCACTAGAGCGGCTCGATATCGAAATCGGAGCCGATCAGGGCGTCGGGTATCCCGAGATTGAACCGATCGGGCCCTACGAAGAAATGGACCAAGTCGTCGTCGTGCCGCTCACGTCTCTCGTATCGCACCTGGATGCGCTCTGGCTCGGTGGATCCCGGCCGGTGGATGGTGAGCTGATAGTGGCTGTTTGTCTGGAGGTCCATTTGTGCCCGCTGCGCCAAGTATGCGCCATGGATCTGTCACCCCGGTATCTGCTCCGCCGCCTTGCAATGAACTGTTGATGAATATCGCGCGCTGCCGCTTCGACGACCGAGATGTGACCCTGAACGTGACGTCGTCTTCTCCTAATTCGCGCCGGGGTCGTTGTGGTCGACCCAGGGGATCCGTGGTTCCGAGACCTGGTCACCTGGTTTCACCGCGGCCGCCTCCCCGGAGTCGATCGCGTATTGCCAGAAACCTCGGTAACGGTGGATCGCCGCATCGGCTTGGAGGGCAATCCCGAAGTGCGGAAGGTCAACCGCGGTCAGGCGATCGGCGGGATCTCCCTCGGTGAAGGCAAAGATGATGGCGGCTCGCTCCCAGCCTCGGGCAGTGAGCAACCGATCTCTGGCCTCGCCGATGGTCGCTGGGATCTCGATCTGGTTCCGCGGAATCACCATCTCAGTGTTTCCTTGTTGCAGGCGCGGGAGCGCCTCTGTAGTGGAGCTGAGGGGATTTGAACCCCTGACCCCCTGACTGCCAGTCAGGTGCTCTGCCAGGCTGAGCTACAGCCCCGTTTGGGGAGTCGTCATTTTATGGCAGGGGAAGACCCAAGGCTGAATCGTCACCCGTCGGCGACCACCGGCTCGATCCAGTCGACCTTCTCCGAGTCGGCCCAGAGCCGCTCCAACCCATAGAACTCCCGAGCCGCTGCCTGGAAGAGGTGCACGATCACGTCGCCGAAATCGAGTAGAACCCATTCGCCCTCTGTCCGGCCCTCGCTGCGAAGGGGCTTGAGACCCAGCTCTTCGACCATCCGCTCCTCGACGTGCTCGGCGAGCGACTGCACATGAGGTCGGGAGGTCCCCGTTGCGATCACGAAGACATCAGATAGAACGAACAGCCCTTCAACGTCGAGCAACACGATGTCCATGCCCTTTTTGCTGAAGATGGCGTCTGCTGCCACCCGGGCCTGTTCTCTTCCGCTATCTACGGGGATTCCTCCTGGTCGTTTCGCGGCCTCCACCATATCGCCTGATCGGATTTGCGTGTAGATGCCTTGCGTCTCGATGAAGCGATGCACCCGAGGCGGCAACAAGAATCGGTACGGCCTACCCCACGCCGCCATTTCCCTGATCGCGGTAGAGCTCACATCGAGGGCCGCCATGTCGAGCATCGTGGCCGTTGGCAGGGTTCGAGCGACCTCAATCGATTCGGTCCCCGGTCTGGGCACAACCAATACACCGGCCCGCTCGATCACTTCCTCCCACCGATGCCAGGTGGGCAGGCCTACCGCGGCATCGGCCCCGACGATCAGGAAGAGCTCCTCCTCCGCGGGGAACGTGAGCAGGGTGTCGAAGGTATAGGTAGGCCCATCGCGATGGAGTTCACGATCGTCGACCTCGAATCCTTCGATTCCCTCGATGGCCATCTCGGTCATCGCCAGGCGATCGGCAGCAGGGGTCATCGACCTCTCTGCCTTTTGCCACGGGTCGCCGGCGGGCATGAATAGCACCCGGTCCAGTCCGGCGGCGAACTGAGCCGTCTCCCCGGCGTGGAGATGGGCGATGTGGATCGGATCGAAGGTCCCGCCGAGGATCCCGGTGCGCACGCCGGCGAGCATACGGCCCTGGCGGCGCCACCAGATGAAGGGCACGACTGATATCGGTGTTCCGGCAGCCGAGTTGGGTTTCGGGGTCTGTGTAGATGCCGTCGATTCGGGTGGACAGATGGACCCCGGCGATGCCATGGGGTGAACCCGAGGTGCCCACCACGTCGCCTCCGTCAACGCTGGTGCCGGATCTGACCTGGATGTCCGCGAGATACGAAAGCGATACCTTGAAGCCCTGAACGGGCTCGATAGTGATCGATTTCATCCCCGCCACCGTCCCGGCGAAGGTCACCCGTCCCGAAGCCGGTGCTCGAACCGGGGTACCGATGGGCGCGGAGTAATCGACTCCCCAGTGGCCCCCATATGAACCGACAGGGGCGTAGTCGGCGACCACCCGGCCGTCGACCGGAGCCGCCAAACAGACGGCGGCCAATGCCAGCGCTAACAGCACCTCAACCCTCCCTCGATCGAACCTACCCAGGTCGGTTTGGGGTGCCAAGGGGTATGGGCACTAATTTCGGGTGCACAGAAAGGATTATCAATGACAACACGGATCGGGCTTATGGGGTTCGGACGCATCGGGAGGAACGTCATGCGTCTCCTCCACAACAGGGCCGACCTCGACGTGGTGGCGATCAGCGACGTCGCCGATCCCGAGGCGCTCACCTACCTACTCAAATACGACTCCATATACGGACGGTTCCCGGCGCCGGTCTCGTACTCCGAAGGCACGTTGTCATACGGCGAGCGGAATGTGGCGTGGCTGAACGCCAAGGAGCCGGGAGACGCAGATTGGGGCGAGCTCGGAGTGGATGTCGTTCTCGAGACGACCAGTCGCTATCGGACCAAAGACGCCCTCGATCAGCACCTCAAAGCCGGGGCAAAGAAGGTGGTCCTGACTTCGAGTCCCGAGATCCCCGGCGAGATCCCACTGTTGCTCCGGGGGATCAACGACGACGTACTGGGCCCCGATGTCGACCAGGTCGCGCTCGGCTCCAATACGTCCAATGCGGCAGCGCCCATCCTGAAGACACTCAACGACGGGATCGGGATCAAACGGGTCTACATGACAGTGGTCAAGGCGATGTCCAATGCCGGACGACTCGCCGACGTGCCCACCGACTCCTATCGGACCAGCCGCGCTGCCGGGGAGAACATCATCCCGGCCGAGACGAATTCCGCCGAGATCATCACCCAGGCCCTCCCCGAGCTCGAAGGCAAGCTGGCTGTGGTCGCGCTGAACGTCCCCGTGGTGGACGGGTCGACGATCGACATGGTTCTCGACCTCGATCGGCCTACCGATGAAGCCGAGGTGAACTCGCTGGTGAGAACGGCCTGTGAGGAGAAATACCAGGGAATCATCGAATATGTCGCCGATCCGATTGTTTCCTCTGATGTGCGGTCGATCTCACATTCGGGCGTCTATGACAGCCTCGCGACCATGGTCACCGGTGGGAATCTGGTGAAGACGATCACCTGGTTCAACAACGGCTGGGGTTATTCCAACCGTGTGGTCGAAGTCACCGGCATGGTCGCCACATACCTCAACGGAGAGTGAAAATGGCAAACGTCGCTATCAATGGGTTCGGGCGGATCGGCCGGGCGGTGTTCCGCATCATCGCAACCCGACCGGATGTGGGGCTCAAGGTCGTCGCCATCAACGATCTCTCCGACGATGACATCCTCGCCTACCTCCTCGAGTACGACTCGGTGATGGGCCGCTTCGAGGAGGAGGTGTCTGTCGACAATGGAGTGATGAAGGTCGGCGAGCACCAGATCAAGATGCTCATGGAACGTGATCCGGCCAAGCTCCCTTGGGCCGAGCTGGGTGTCGACATCGTGATCGAATCGACCGGCGTGTTCCGGGACCGCGCCTCGAATCAGAAGCACATTGACGCCGGGGCGAAGCGGGTGATCCTCACTGTTCCTGCGAAGGACAAGATCGACGAAACCGTGGTGCTCGGCGTGAACGACGACCAGCTGGATGCCGACGACATCATCGTCTCCAATGCTTCGTGCACAACGAACTCGCTGGCGCCGCTGGCCAAGGTGCTCGACGACACCTTCGGGATCCGCAAGGGAATCATGACGACGGTGCATGCGTACACCAACGACCAGGTGTTGGCCGATGTCCCCCATCAGGATCTGCGGCGCAGCCGGGCCGCCACCGAGAACATCATCCCTACCACTACGGGCGCTGCGGCCGCAATAGGGGAAGTGGTCCCCAGCCTGGCCGGAAAGCTCGACGGCATGGCGATGCGGGTTCCCGTTCCCGACGGATCGACCGTCGATCTGGTGGTGGAACTCGATCGTGACGTGACAGTAGAAGAGGTGAACGCGGCAGTGCGGGCGGCGTCCGAGGGAGCCATGGCCGGGATTCTCGAGTATGTCGAGGACCCGATCGTGTCCACTGACATCATCGGCAACCCCCACTCATCGATCTTCGACGCCGGCGCGACTCAGGTTCTCGGGGGGAATCTGGTCAAAGTGATGTCGTGGTACGACAACGAGTGGGGCTACTCGAACCGGGTGGTGGATCTAGCTCAGCGTCTGGCCGACGTGCTTTCAAGTGGTAGGTCGTAGGTTGTAAGTGGTGGGTTTCCTCAGACCTACGACCTGAGACCTAGGACGTTCTTTCGTTACTCCAGTAACGAAAGAACCGTGGAGCGGAAGTCGTTGGGCTGGAAAGGCTTGGTGACGAAGGCATCGGCCCCGCCTTCATTGGCCCGGCGCCTGGACTCCTCCTCGGCGTGTGCGGTCAGGACGACCACCGGGATGTTCCGGGTCGACTCGTCCCGGCGGATCCGGTCGAGCACCTCCCATCCATCCATTCCGGGGAGACCGATGTCGAGCACCACCAGGTCGGGTGATTCCGAGCCGACTGCGGCGAGGCCACTCTTGCCGTCCTCCCGAGTGACGATCTCGAGATCGGCGGCGCGGAGACAGACTTCGATGAGCCGTCTGATGACGGCCGAGTCTTCGACAACGAGTATCCGCGAGCCCATTTGATTCACCTCTGGTCCTGGCGCCCATCGGGGGGCGTATCCGCAAACATCGGCAATAGTGCTCTCACGGTTTAGACATTCTGGAGCGATCGGGTGCCGGGCAGGGTCAGCTCTTCGATGAACTGTTCCAGTTGTCGCAGGGTGCGGACCTCATGGACCGAGGTGCAGTGTTCGGCATAGTGCGACATCGCGGAGTCCCCGGTGTCCCAATATGCCTCGGGCTCGGGATTGAGCCAGACCAGGGCTCGCGCCGATTTGGCGATCTCCTCGAGCACCCCAGCGCGCGGGGGGCGGTAGTTGTTGCGGGCGTCTCCGGTGATGATCACCGTCGTTCGCGGGGTCAGCTGGCGCCCATAGCGAGCCATGAATGTCTCGAGAGAATTCCCGTAATCGGAGTGCCCGTCGAGCCAGACCACCTCCGCCTCGGTGGTGACTCGCTGCAGAGCCGAACCGAAATCGACTCCGGGGCCGAAGAAATCGCTGACTTCGTCGATCGTGTCGACGAAGGCGAACGAGCGCAGTCTCGAGAAATGGGTCGACATGGCATGGGTGAATTGGAGCGTGAATCGCGAGAAGGTCGCCATCGATCCGCTGATGTCGCAGAGCAACCACACCTCGGGCCGGTGAGGGCGGGGATGGCGGAACTGGGGCTCGGCAGGCACACCGCCGGTCGCCAGCGACTTTCGCATCGTCCGTCTGAAGTCGAGCCTGCCGGTGCGTCTGCGGCGGCGGCGGGCGAGGCGGGCGGCGAGCTTACGGGTGAGCGGCCCGATCGCCGCCTCCATCTCCTGCAGGTCCCTGGTGGTCGCGTGCATCAGGTCGAGGTCCTCGATCAGGGGACGGCGCAGGGTGCGGGCGACCGCTTCGCGGCCGCGATCGGCGACGAGCCGACGCCGGATCTCGTCTTCGATTTCCTCACGGAGCCTCTCGATCCTCGCCTCTACCTCCTCCTTGAGCAGTCGCCTCTCGAAGTCGGAGAGATCCTGATCCTCGAGTAGGGCGGTGATCAGACGCTCCTCCAGGTCGGCGAGATCGAGGCGACGCAGGGTGCGATAGAGGTAGTAAGTCCCTCCCACCGGCCGACCCGGCTCCATCCCAGCCAGCTGCTCGACGGCGGTCCGGGCACCACGACGAATCGCAGCCTCGTCGAGACCTGCCAGTGCCTCGAGCAGCGAGTCGAGCAGCTCGTCGAGATCGAAAGGAGCAGACTCCGGAAGATCGTCACCGTCGTGTTCGCCCTGCGTCGAAGCCGGAGCGTCTTCCCCGGGCCGGGCAACCGGATGGGGAACGGTCGAGAAGTAGACGTCGAAGGCGGTGTCGAACGCCCGCTCATGGCGCAGGTTCTTGATCAGGGTCGCCCGCAACGTCTCCCTCAGCGCGACCCGGTCGCCGATCTCGATGGCCTCGACGGCCTTCATGCCGTCGATGGCCTCCACCATCGACACCGGTACGCCGGCCGCCCTGAGCTCGTCTATGAATCCGGTGATGATCCCGAGCATTGCCTTAGGGGTGCGGGCTCGAAGTCAGCTCCTTGGCCGCCTTCTCGATATCGGCTTGATACTTGAGCAAGACATGCAAAGTGTCACCGAGGATTGCCTCGTCGACCTCGTCGATGGAGAGCGCGAGCAGAGTCCTCGCCCAATCGATGGTCTCTGACACCGAGGGAGCTTTCTTCAGGTCCAGACTCCGGATCGAGCGAGCCACCTTGGCCACCTGGCTCGCCAGATGCTCGGATAGCCCCGGGACCCTCGCCATGAGGATCTCCTGCTCTCGCAGGGCATCGGGGTAGTCGATGTGGAGGAAGAGACAACGCCGCTTCAGAGCCTCACTGAGCTCTCTCGTGTTGTTCGAGGTGAGGACCACCATCGGCTGGGTATTCGCCTCCATGGTGCCCAACTCCGGGATCGAGACCTGGAAGTCGGAGAGTATCTCGAGCAGCAATGCCTCGGTCTCCACCTCGACCCGGTCGACCTCGTCGATGAGCAGGACCACGGGCTGATCGGAGCGAATCGCCTCGAGCAGCGGCCGGGTGAGGAGGAAGTCCTCCGAGAATATGTCCTGCTCGATGTCTTGCCAGTCGTGATCGACATCGGCCTGGATCCTCAGCAACTGCTTCTTGTAGTTCCACTCATAGAGGGCCTTGGCCTCGTCGAGTCCCTCGTAACACTGGAGTCTGATCAGGTCGCGCCCGGTGACTCGGGCCAATGACTTGGCCAACTCGGTCTTCCCGACACCGGCCGGGCCTTCGACCAGGATCGGCTTGTCGAGGCGATCGGCGAGAAAGACGACCTGCGCGATGCGGTCGTCCGGCAGATAATCGACCGCCCGCAAGGCGTCGGCAACAGCTTCAGGGCTCTCAAAGCTCATTGGCAGCCATTGTACGGGTCAATACTGAGGACTCCTCTTCCTAAGGTTCGAGCGTGGACGCCGTTCGTCAGACCCTCATAGATCGCAAAGCAGAGCTGCAGGTCGAATTGGCGAGACTGACGGCACCTCCGACGACTAGCGCCGCCGTCTCGTTCGGAAAACGGGTGGGGGACGGAACCACCGAGGCTGTGGAGCGACTCAGCACCACTGCCACTGCGCGATCCATCACGCACTCCATCGAGGACATCGATAGGGCATTGGTCAAGATCCACGACGGCACCTACGGGGTGTGTGACCGGTGCGGAAACGACATCGGTGAGGTACGGCTCGAAGCACTTCCCGCCGCGTCACGCTGCGTGGGGTGCGCGGGTCGCAGTTGACCTGGCGTGCTTACTCCTCTTCGTCCCGCACAGGGGTGAACTCGAACGAGATGTCCCCGATCCTGACTTCATCTCCCTCGACTGCCCCAGCATCCTTGAGTGCCTGATCGACTCCGAGCCGCTCGAGACGCCAAGCAGCCATGTCCGCAGCCTCGGCCAGGGTCAGGTCGGCGAAGGCGACAGCCCGCTCGGCAGCAAGGCCCTCGACCCGCCAGGCGCCATCCTCTCGCCGGACCGTGAAGGTTGGGCCCAAGGGCCGGTGCAGCACGTAGCCCTTGCGTTGCGGGGCCACCCGCTCGGCTTCATCGACCAGATCTGCGATGGCGTGCAATGCCTCCCGCATCCCATCTCCGCTCACGGCTGAGACCGGCAATGCCTCCAGCTCGATCGCCTGGTCCTCGACGCCTCCGAGATCAGACTTGTTGATCAGGACCACACTCGGCCGGGATGCGATCTCGGATGAGTAGTCGGCAATCTCCCGCCTCAGAATCTCGAGCTGTTCGGCTGGCGCCCGCTCTTGGGTGGGTGCCGGATCCAGCAGGATCACGAGGACCCGGGCTCTTTCGACGTGGCGGAGGAACTCATGACCAAGTCCTCTTCCCGAGGCCGCGCCTTCGATGAGGCCAGGGATGTCGGCCAGGACGAACTCCCGCCCATCGAAGCTCACCACACCCAGGTTGGGCTCCAGAGTCGTGAACGGATAGTCGGCGATCTTCGGCTTCGCCGCCGACACCTTCGAGATGAAGGTCGATTTGCCCGCGTTGGGGAAACCGATCAGCGCTGCATCGGCGAGGAGCTTCATCTCCAGCGTGAGCCACTCCGCCCGCCCGTATTCGCCCTGCTCAGCGACGCCGGGGGCTCGATTGGAAGGATTCACGAAGGCGGCGTTGCCCCTGCCGCCCCGGCCGCCTTTCACAGCCTCCACCTCCTGACCCGCCTCGACGAGATCAGCCACCATCGTCCCCGAATCGTCGATCACAACGGTCCCGAGCGGTACCGACAGAACAAGCGACTCCCCGGTGCGGCCGTGACGTAGGTCGCCTTGGCCGTGGGTGCCATGCTCCGCCGTGTGATGAGGGTTGCGCTGGTAGCGGAGCAGCGTGGCGACCGATGGGTCGGCTTTGAGGATCACCGAACCGCCCGGGCCCCCGTTTCCCCCGGTCGGCTTGCCCTTCGGCTTGCCTCTCACCCTCAGAAACGAGACAACCCCCGCACCGCCATTGCCGGCGCGGAGGTTGACGCGGACCCGGTCGACGAACACGACCGGACTCAGTTCACTCGGGCAGGACGTTTACACGGCGGCGGTTGGCCCGGGTCCCGTACTTGACGGTTCCGGACGCAGTGGCGAACAGGGTGTCATCAGACCCCTTGCCCACGTTCTCGCCGGGGTGGATCGCGGTGCCTCGCTGGCGAACGAGAATGGCGCCGGCGTTCACGAACTCACCGTCGAATACCTTTGGCCCCAGCCGCTTGGCGGCGGAGTCACGACCGTTCTTGGAAGATCCGCCTGCTTTCGTCTTTGACATCTCACTCCTCCTCTGACGAGTCGGTCGTTGCTTTCTTGGTGGTTTTCGCAGCCGATGACTTTGCGGCAGTCGCCTTCGCCGCGGTTGTCTTGGCCGCGGGCTTCGCTGCAGTCTTCTCCGTAGCCGCTTTGGTGGCGGCTGGCTTCTCTGCGGCCTTCGATGCTGTCGTCTTGTCCGGTCCGGTCTTTGCGTCAGAAGACTTCGCGGTGGACTTTGCTTTGGCCCCGGGGAGCTTGATCTCGGTGATCTCGATCTGGGTGTACTTCTGGCGATGACCCTGGCGACGCCGATAACCCGTCTTGTTCTTGTACTTGAAGATGTCGATCTTTGGGCCCTGGGACTCGCCCAGCACCTTCGCCGTCACCAATGCCTTGGCCAGGACGTCGCGATCGGAGACAGCATTCCCCTTGTCGTCTACGACGAGCAGCGGGGCAAACGACAGCTCTTCGGCGTCGCCTTTGACCCGCTCGATCTCGATGACATCACCCGATTGCACCTTGGCCTGTTTGCCGCCGGCGCGAATGATGGCGTACATGGGTAAACCTCTGGGAAGGGATTGAACCTGGATGGTACCGGTGAGGGTTCCGTATCGCCAAGCGAGAAAGTCATAGGTCGTAGGTCGTGACTACTCCGTCAGCGAGAAGTCCTCGATCAGGTCCTGGGCGGCGATGGCGTGCTCATGGACGATCACCCCACGCCCCCCGCATTCCTCACACTTGGATGAGAACTGCTCGAGGAGACCGGCCGAGACGTTCTTCCTCGTCATCTCGACCAGCCCGAGATGGGACACGTCGAAGACTTGGGTCCTCGTCTTGTCCTTGGCCAGAGCCTCTTTGAGCCGTCTCAGAACCGCCTGTTGGTTGTCGATCGTCTCCATGTCGATGAAGTCGATGACGATGATCCCGCCAATGTCTCGCAACCGGAGCTGGCGACCGATCTCCTCGGCCGCCTCCAGGTTGTTCTGCAGCACTGTCTCCTCGAGGTTCGAGGAGCCGACGAACTTCCCGGTGTTCACGTCGATGACGGTGAGAGCCTCGGTCCGATCGATGACCAGATGACCGCCCGAGGGCAGGTAGACCTTGCGGTCGAGGGCCTTCTTGATCTGGTCGTCGACGTGATAGCGCTCGAACAGAGGCACGTCGTCGGTGTAGTGCTGGACCTTGGAGACGAGATCGGGAGCGGTGCCCTGGAGATAGTCGACGACGACCCCGTAGGCCTTGGCGTCGTCGATGAGCAATTTGCGGAAGTCGGCCGTGAAATGCTCGCGGATCACCTTGATCAGCAGCTCGGGCTCTTGATGAACGAGGCGGGGGGCGCCACCGGCCAGGGACTCCTCGCCGATCTGGTCCCACACCTTGCGCAGACGGGAGATGTCGGCAGCGAGCTCTTCGGCGCTGGCGTGGAGTGCAGCGGTCCTCACGATGACGCCGTATCCGTCGGGACGAACCTTATTGATCACCTCACGGAGACGCGACCTGTCATCGTCAGGCAATCGTCGGCTGATCCCGATGCTGTCCGAGTCGGGGACAAGGACCAGATAGCGCCCCGGCAAGCGACGGTACGCCGGTGAGACGAGCGCCTTTGGCCCCCATCGCATCCTTGGTGACCTGGACCAAGACGTCGTCGCCCTCTTTGAGCACGCTTTCGATTCTTCGCGCCGGTCGCCCGTTGCCTTTCCCGTCCGAAGCCACGTCCGAGGCGTAGAGCACGCCGTTCTTGGGAGCACCGAAATCGAGAAACGCCGCTTCCATGCCTGGAAGCACATTGCGGACCTTGGCCAGGTAGATGTTCCCGGCCACCGATCCTGCGTCTTCGCGGGCGACGTAGTGCTCGACCAGGACCGGTCCTTCGAGAATCACCATCTGGGTCTGACCCTTGTGGACCCGGACCAGCATCTGCTTTCGGCCGGTCTCGACGGGGACGATCACCTCGTCGTCCATGGGACGACGGGTCCTGGTGCGGGAGGTCGACACCCCGTTCCTGGAGTGGTTGCCGCCGCCCTTGTTCGAGGGCTGGTGGCGTCGTTCCTTCTTGGGCTTGTTGGTCGGGGCCGGTCGGGCCTCGACTCGGGTGACTTCTACCTTGCGTCCCTTGACACGGACGGTCTTGTGCTCTTCGACGGTCCCTTCCGTCGAGGATTTCCGAACGATTTGTGGGCTCTTCTTGCGAAATAGAGCCATGTGGTGTTACTCCTCTGAGAGTCGATGATCGGGTCGACCGGAAAGCCCATTCCCTGACAGCGGCTTCCTGGTCCAAACAGATTCGCCAGATCGCGCCCGTGCGGCCGCCGATGGGGGCGGTCGCCGAGGGTGGCCTTGCCGGCTGGCCGGCATACAAGGGTGCTCATCAACGAAACACTCCGAAGAGGGGAAGATGTCGCGTCTGGCGGACTGGCGAAGGTTACCAGAAAGGAAACGCTGAACCTACCCACCGTCGAGATCGAGCTCCGGCTGTTCCGGCTCGGTTGGGTCGTAGCACACACGGCACCGTGCCTCATATGCGCCCTGCGCTCCCAGGACCACCAGCTCCTCTGACCTGACGATTCGCTGGGTGTACATGCCGGGGCCGCCGCACTTGTGACAGACAGCCAGCATCTTGGTGACGTACTCGGCCCGATCGCACAGGGTCGGGATCGGTTCGAACGGCCGGCGGAGGTAGTCGGTGTCCAGACCGGCCACGATCACCTGTTTCTCGGCCGCCGCCAGTTGCTCGACCACCTCGATCAGTCCGTTGTCGAAGAACTGCCCTTCATCGATCCCAATCACCAGAGTGTTGTCGTCGACATGGTGAAGCAGGTCGGAAGAGGTCTCCACCGGGGTCGCCTCCACCTTGAGACTGGAATGGGAGACGACCTCACCGTCGGCATATCGCACGTCGAGCTGTGGCTTGAAAGTCTGGACGGGCACCCGGGCGATCTGATATCGAGTGACCCGGCGGATCAACTCCTCGCTCTTGCCGGAGAACATCGGCCCGCAGATGACCTCCACCCACCCCCGCTCACCACGTCGATCCATGTCCGGGGAGCGTAGAACCTACGACGTAGAACGTAGAACGAGAATCAACTCAGCTCTAGCTGAGTTGATTCTCCCCAGGCACCGGGGTGCGCAGCAACCAGACTGAGTTGGCCACACCGAGGGCCAGGGTCATCGCCAAATAGAACGAGCCTCCGGCGGAGAGAAACGGGAGCGGGATGCCGGTGACCGGCATGATGCCGATCGTCATCCCCACGTTGACGAAGACGTGGAAGACCATCATCGCGGCGAGACCGGCCGCGATGAGGGCCCCAAAGCGGTCCCGGGCGTTGGCGGCGATGACGAGCAGCCTCCAAATGATCACGGCAAAAGCAGCGACGACCAGGATCCCGCCAACGAATCCGAGTTGTTCGGCAACGGCGGTGAATATGAAGTCGGTCTCTTGCTCGGGCACATACTCGAACGAGGTCTGCGTTCCCTCCGCGAAGAGCCCGCGGCCGAACAACTGACCCGAACCGACCGCGTACTTCGATTGCTGGATGTTGTAACCGATCCCCTGAGGGTCGATCGAGGGGTTGAACAGCACCTTTATCCGGTTGAGCTGGTACTCGGCCAGCCATTCTCGTTGCAGCACGACCAGCACTCCAACGGTCGTGGCGCCGGCCAGGGCCAACATCTGACGCCAGGTGGCCCCGGCGACGAAGAGCATCACGAACAGGATGAACCCGAACACGAGCGTGGTGCCCAGGTCGGGCTCGAAAAGGACGAGGGCGGCGGGGACCGCGACGAGGAGGACGGCTCGGGCCATGGTGCCCCATGAGAGTTGCCGCTGGCCCAACTCGTCACGATTACTCGGCGAGAGCAAGGCCGCCAGGAGCAATATCACGATCACCTTGGCGAATTCGGCCGGTTGGAGCTTGAAGAACCCGAGGGGGATCCAGCGCTGGGCGCCGTTGATCGGCTCGAACATGTAAACCGCTAACAACCCGAGAACGACGAGGATCGACACGATCGGGATCAGATTCTTCAGCTCCCGATAGTCGATGTTGGAGATGACGACGTAGACGGTGAGCCCGGCCGCCACGAAGATCATTTGCCGCTCCATCCCGACTGACCCGGTGCTCCTCGTGGCCGAGTACACCATGAGCAGTCCGAATCCGGAGAGGGCGAGCATGGTCCCGAAGAGGATCCGGTCCGACTTGTTGCGACCCCGGTCGACGGCGACCTCGCGGAGACGGGAAAGTACAGCCACTAGTCCGCCTCCTCGCCCTGCACGATTGGCGTTGGCTCGTTGCCGGCCAGGAATTGCATGATGTGACGAGCCACCGGGGCAGCGACCTGGCCGCCTGAACCACCCTCGTCGATCAACACGGCGACCACATAGCGGGGGTTGTCGAGCGGCGCCACGCCGACGAACCAAGCATGGTTGTCCCTTGTCGCCGACACCTGAGCGGTCCCGGTCTTGCCTCCGACGTTCTCGAGACCCTCGCCGAAATCGCTGAACGCAGCGGCGGCAGTGCCTCCGCTGACCACACTGCCTAGATCCGCCAAGAGCGAGGCGCGAGTCGCGGGGTCGATGTCGACCGTGACCGGGGCGGGGCGCTCGACCGGAGTCACGTTCCCCTCGCTGTCGATGGTCTCCTTGACCACGCGCGGCTCCATGACCTTGCCGCCGTTGATCAGAACCGCAAATGACGAGGCGACTTGGAGTGGAGTGGCGGTGAACGCCCCCTGGCCGATGGCGAAGTCCATCAGGTCTCCCCCGAGCCAGGGCGAGGCCAACTCGAGGCGGGCCGGCTCGAGACGCGGCGGCTCGTCCGGGTTCTCCAGTTGATATTCCTTCCACTCCTCGAACAGTTGACGGGTGGGGATGATGCCGGGCGCCTCACTGGTCAGGTCGATCCCGGTCTCGTGGCCGTATCCGACCCGGGTCGCCCACTCCTGAAGGATGTTCTCTTGGGCCGACCCCTGGGGATTGGCGACGTAAGTGCCCAGGGCCACGTTCCAGAAGTAGATGTTGCACGAGTTCTCGAGGGCGCCATGGATGTCGAGCCATCCCAGGTTGCGCGGGTCGTACCAGTCGTGCTTGACCTGAGGCGATCCGTCGGCGAGCTGGTCCAGGACCAGAGTGCCATCACAATGGATCAGGTCCCCGTCCACACCTTCGACATCAGGCGGGAACGGCAGGTTCTCCTCCAGCTTGGCTGTGTATGTGATGGCTTTGAAGGTGGACGCAGGCGGATAAAGACCACTTACCGCGAGATTGTTGAACGCCTTCGTTTCGTTGAGCCCTTCGAAAGTGGCCTCATCGATCCCGGCGACGAAGAGTTGCGGATCGAAATCTGGGTAGGAAGCAAGAGCGAGGACATCGAAGGTGTTCACATCGAGGACCACAGCCGCAGCTCGCTGTGTCTCGTTGAAGACCTCCTCCCCGTCCGCTCTTTCTCCCTCTTTGACCGCGTTCGACAGTTCGACACCACTCTCCAAGGCGAGCTCGACCTGCTCCTGGAGGGCCAGATCGAGATTCAGTACGAGCGAGCTGCCCGCCACCGGTTCGACCGGTGGGCGCTGTTCGATGATCTCACCGCGGCGCACCCGGTACTCGACCGATCCACCGGTGCCCTGGAGCACCTCGTCGTAGACCCTCTCTACACCGAGTTTGCCGATCCTGACGTCGGGCTCCAGCTCCTCACGCTCGGCAAGGTCGGCTTCCTCGGGCAGACCGAGGTGCCCGATGACATGAGCCATCGTCGGCCCTGTCAGGTACACCCGCTCAGGGACCTTCACCACTTCGACGCCGGGGAGCTCGTCCAGAGCCTCGTTGATGGCGTACGCCGTCTCGTTGGAGACCGTGGTCACCTGGAACCGTCCGTTGATGCCCGCCTCGTCATACAAGGTGTCCAGGGCCACCGGGTCGACGCCAACGATGGAGGCGAGCTCCTGGATCAAGGGCTCCCGCTGCTCCGGCTGGACAAAGGTCCGATCAATCATCACCGCGGGGACCATCCGGCTGGTGGCGAGAAGCGTCCCGTTCCGGTCGTAGATGTCGCCGCGTGGCGCGTAGGTCGACTTACCCACCCAGGTAGCCTCCTCGGCCGCCTGGGCGATCTGGGGCCCCTGGGCGACCTGGACGAACCAGAGCCGCAACCCGATGACGGAGAACATCGCGATGAAGATGATCCCGAGCGTCGTCAGCCTGAGCGCGAATTTCATGGGTACCTGAGGGCGGTCCGGTCGCGGTCGACCAATCGTACGAAGGTGGGCGCAACCAGGGCGGCAACGGCAAGATTGGCCAAGGGAACCAGGATCATGAGGCTGAGCGCGCTCTCACCCACCAGCGCCGCCTGACCAAATAACGTGCCAACGAGGAGCAGCAGCACCACCCCGACCAGAGTCAACAACCCCGCCCACAACGCGATCGTGATCCGCCCCAGCTCGGCTCGCTCCTTGGTGCGAATCGCGATGTAGGCGATTGTCGTGTAGACGACGGCACGTAGCCCGATCAACGATGCTCCGAGCAGGTCCATGATCAAGCCGGAGATGAACGCCACGGCGAGTACCGCCTCGGTCCGAATCCGGGTGAGAGCCAGCAGGATCCCGATCAGCATGACCAGGTCGGGGGTGACGATTCTCAGTCTGCCGAACAGAGTCGTCTGGATGATCACGGCGATCAGAACCGTGAGGCCGATCACCAGCGCGGTGCGGCCTCTCATCAACCATCGTCCTCAGGGGTGGTCGTGGTGGTGGCCGCATCCTCGGCGATGGTGGTGGCGGTGAGCTCTTCGGGAATGGTGTCGTCGGTGGCTGCAGACACCGGGTCGGGGGGCCAGGCGAGGACGACCACGAATCGCAGAGTCTCCGGATCGACGAAAGGGCGGACCGTGGTCGTCAGCGAAGTCGACTCAGGGGAGGCGTCGGCGAGAATCTCGCCGACCGGAAGACCGGCCGGGTAATCGGTGCTTGCGGACGAGGTCAGGACCCTGTCTCCTGCCAGCACCGGCTCACGGGCATCGAACACGTCGAGGTCCATCTCGAGCCCGAGCTCGGATGAAAAGGGCCTGGTGACCAGGGTCCCCGTCTGGGATCCGACCAACACCGTGAGGCCTTCCCGGGTGGCGGTGATGGGCAGAATCGTCGCGCTCCCCGAGGTATTGCTCTTCACGGTGCCGACTACGTAACCGTTGGTGTCGATGACCGGCTGTCCGACCAGCACGCCGTCGCGGCTGCCCTTGTCGATGATGAGGGCGGCATCGACCGATCCAATCACATTGGCGACTGTCTGCCCAAGCTCCCCACCCTCGGTGTCGAGCTCATAGATCTGCTCCAGCAACGCCAGCTTGGCCCGGTCGTCCTGGACGGCCACCAACTCGGCCTGCGTCTCGGCCAGCTCGGCCGACAAAGCCGCGTTCTGCTCACGTAGCGATGCGACGTTGGACAGGCTGTCGAGGGCGTTTGCAATCGGAGTGACCGCAAATGCCGCCACCCGCTGCAGTGGGGAGACGATTGCCTGGGTGCCGCCCCGCAGGACCCCCACGACTCCCCCGCCATCGAGACGGACATCGAAAGTCATCAACAGGACGCCTATCACCAGCAGGCTGATGAAGGTGGGGAGGGCTCGGTCGGACTGTTTGGAGGTCAGCATGGGTCAAGACGGGTCGAGGTGGTCATGGACGGGACGACGACACGAGCACGTCCTGCAGCGTGTCGAATTCCTCCAGACACTTCCCCGAGCCGAGCACCACCGACTGCAGCGGATTGGCCGCAGTGACGATGGGCATCCCCGTCTCATGGGCCAGACGATGGTCCAGCCCCACCAACAGAGCTCCACCCCCGGTGAGCACGATCCCGCGCTCGACAACGTCCGCAGCCAGTTCCGGCGGCGTCTTGTCCAGCGTGAACTTGACTGCGTCGACGACCGCCTGGGTCGGCTCTTCGATCGCCTCCCTGATCTCAGGGCTGGAAAGGAGAATTGTCTTGGGAAGGCCAGTCACGAGATCACGGCCTCGGACCTCGGCTGAGGGCTCATCCGCGTAGGGCCAGGCCGAGCCGACAGCGAGTTTGAGCTGCTCGGCAGTGCGCTCACCGATGAGGACGTTGTACTCCTTTTTGACCCAATCGATGATCGCCGTGTCCAATTCGTCGCCGCCAACCCTGATCGAGCGTGAGACCACGATGCCCCCGAGCGAGATGACGGCCACTTCGGTCGTGCCGCCGCCGATGTCGACGACCATCGAACCGGCCGGCTCGGCGATGGGCAGCCCAGAGCCGATGGCCGCAGCCATCGGCTCTTCGATGGTGTATGCCCGCCGAGCACCTGCGTGGTAGGCCGCCTCCTCGACGGCTCTTCGTTCGACAGGAGTGATCCCGGAAGGCACGCAGACGACGATCCTGGGCCGGGCCCACTTGCGTCTGTGCACCTTCTGGATGAAATAGCGGAGCATCTTCTCGGTTACGTCGAAGTCGGCGATCACCCCGTCCCGGAGAGGTCGGATCGCAGTGATGTGAGCCGGGGTCCGCCCAATCATCCGCTTGGCCTCCATGCCGACTGCGAGGGCTCGCCCGTTCTGCGCGTTGATGGCGACCACCGACGGCTCGTTGAGCACGATCCCGCCGCCACGCACATAGACCAGGGTGTTGGCGGTGCCGAGGTCGATGGCCATGTCCTGACCGGCGAATGAAAGAAGGGTTTCAGCCATGGCTGATGATGACTCCCGCGACGACTCGCCGAGTGTAGGTGTCGGTCAGATCTTGTGCCATAGCCGCCCCCTCACGCCTCAGCCGAAGAAGATCTCCAGCTCGCGCGCCGCGCTCTCCGGCCCGTCAGACCCGTGGACGATGTTGTGGGTCACCTGCAATCCCAGATCCCCCCTGATGGTGCCCGGTGCCGCCTGCTTGGGGTCGGTGGCTCCCATCACGCCGCGGGACACCATGATTGCGGACTCGCCGGACCACTCCATGGCGACGACCGGTCCCGAGGTGATGAACTCGAGAAGTTCAGGGAAGAACGGCTTCTCGACGTGCTCCTCGTAGTGGTGACGGGCCAGGTCCTCGTCGATCGTGAGCATCCGGATCTTCTCGAGGGTCAGGCCCTTTCGCTCGAACCGGCCGATGACCTCGCCGACCAGGCCACGGGCCACACCGTCGGGTTTGACCATGATGAATGTGCTCTCGGTTGCCATCGCACCGGAGGGTAATGGTGCTGCACCAGAGAGACACCTCGCCCTGGCGGTCGGGCGCCAATTCAAGAAGTCCGGCCGGAAGTCAGGCCGGCAGCAGCAGTGCCCGAGCCTCACCGACCAGATACAGCGATCCGGCAACCAGCACTGCCCCGTCATGCCCGGCCTCGGCGCGGGCCATGTCGAGCGCGAGCTCAACGTCGTCTGCCTCGAGCACCGGCACGTCGACCAGCCCTCGGATTCGGTCGGCCAGCGCGGACGGTGCCACCGCTCTCTCCGATTCGGGCGCGGTGGTGATGACTCCGGCGATCAGCGGAGTCAGGCTCGCCACCATCGCCTCGACGTTCTTATCGCCCATGACTCCGAGCACCAGCTGCCATCTGGTGGTCGGGTACTCCTCTTCGAGAGATTCGGCCAGGGCCACCACACCGTCGGCGTTGTGCGCGCCATCGACCAAGACCAGCGGACGGGTGCCCAACGCCTCCATCCGTCCCGGGACCGTGGCGCCCGCCACAGCCTCGTGCACGCCTTCGTGATCGAGCTTCCTGCCAAGGAGCGCCTCGGTCGCGGCCACGGCGCTGGCGAGGTTGGCCAACTGATATCGACCGTGAAGGGGCAAGAAGAGGTCCTCATAGGTGTCCTCGGCCCCTGCGATCGTGACTACCCACCCGCCGACGCCCCGCTCCGAGTCGAGCACCGAGAAGTCCTTCCCATAGTGCCGGTGGTGGATTCCCAGCTCACGCGCCCTGGCGTCGGCGACTTCCACGACCGCGTCGGAAAGCGGCCCGCTGATGAGAATCGAATTCGGACCGGCGATGGCGAGCTTCTCTCCCGCAATGGTCGCGACGTCGTGACCCAGATACTCGGTGTGCTCGATGCCGATGCTGGTCAGCACGCATACCTCGGCGTCGACCACATTGGTCGCGTCCAATCGGCCGCCCAAGCCGACTTCGAGAACGGCCGCGTTGACCGCTTGGTCTGCGAAAAGGGCAAATGCGGCGGCGGTGGTGAGCTCGAAATAGGTGTTGGGGTCGGCCCCCGCCTCTGCCCGCACTTCGGCAAAGGCCGCCACGTCGGATACGGCAAGGGCGAACTCTTCCTTCGTGGCCGCCCGCCCGTTGATCGAGAGCCGCTCCTCGACTCGTTGAAGATGGGGCGAGATGTAGGTGCCGGTGTTGAGACCGTGGGCGACGAGCAACAACGTGGCGAAGCGGGCCGTGGACGTCTTGCCGTTTGTCCCGGCTACGTGGATGATCGGGTATCCCTGGTCGGGCCGGCCCATGTAGTCGAGAAGCTCCTCCATGCGCTCCAGACCGGGCTTGATCCCGTGCGCGATGTGGCCGTCCAGGTAGTCGAGTGCTTCGAGGTAGTCCATGAAAAAGCCCCGGGAGGGTACTCCCGGGGCTTTATCGGTCTTGGACTGTCGATCAGGTCTCGTCGGCCTCGTCCCTCCGGGCGCTCACCAACAGCAAGCCGCCCAGGCCGATGGCGGCGAGAGCAATTGCTGCCATGGCGCCGGTGTCGACCCCGGTGAAGGGCAACACCTCTACCCCGCCGACCTGGTCGACGGGTGGCGTTATCACCACTCCCTGAACGTTCTCTGGATCAGCGCAGATTGCGGAAGACTGCAGGTAGGAGACCGGGACAACCACGCTCGGGTTCACCTCGAACAGCACCTCAACCGTGCCCCGGGCCCAGAGGTACCCATCGTCGCCCTCTTCCCAGACACCGTCCTCCCGCAGGATCCAACCGGGCCAGTCGGGCGGGTTGGCATTGGCCCCTGGCCAGAGGACGGCCCCATTCAGCGGCTGGTCCGTGTAGACCACATCGGCCCCATTGGGATTGAGGAAGGTGATCGTCGCCGACCCCCCACCTGGGTATGCGATGTCGTAGCTGAGGTAGGGGATGTCGTTGAAGCACTCCGCACCCACCGCGGCAATATCGAGCGGTGGAGCGATTCCGGGCGGAGCCGTGGTGGAGGTGGTCGTGGTGGAACTGGTCGTGGTGGACGAGGTGGTGGTACTCGACGTGCCCGCTACGCAGTCATCGTCTTTGGGATCTTCCTCGTCGCAATCAGGCTCCTCACAGTCATCATGGCCGGCTCCAAGAGCCTGAACCGCACCCTCAGGACACTCCGGCTCCTCACAGTCATCATGGCCGGCTCCCAGAGCCTGAACCGCACCCTCAGGACACTCCGGCTCCTCACAGTCATCATGGCCGGCTCCAAGAGCCTGAACCGCACCCTCAGGACACTCCGGCTCCTCACAGTCATCATGGCCGGCTCCAAGGGCCTGAACATCACCTTGTTGTTGGTCGTCGCAAACGTCGTCATGTTGAGGGCTACTGGAGTTCTGCCCGGTGGTCGCGGAGGCCGTCCCGGAAAGGACGATCGACAACGACCAGACGAGGATCAGAGCCATCATCATTGCGACGAAAAAGCGCACCCGTCGCACACTCACCCGCATGAATCCCATCCCTTCATTGCGCGTAGGACGGGCCGGTCTCACCACTGGCTTCCCCAACACCCAGGTGACCGCCTTACAGGTGCGGGATCAACGCCTCCCTATTCCCCTTCATGACCCACCGCCCGAGGAGGGTCGTTCGAACAGTAACGACCTCGCGTGTCAGGACGTCGCCAATGACGCACATTCACCCACATGCGCTAGTCCCTGCGGTGATCGGGCGAAGCTAGGCCGATTTCTCGGCCGGGCCATCGTCCTGGCGCGCCGGCACCAGTGTCGGGTTGACCTTTTCTGCCACGACATCACGGTCGATGACGACTCTCTCGACGTCGTTGCGGGAGGGAAGGTCATACATGGTGTTCAGCAACACTTCTTCGAGGATCGCCCTCAGCCCTCGGGCACCGGTCCCTCTCTTGA
The DNA here is from genome assembly GCA_963837055.1 of uncultured Acidobacteriota bacterium. GTDB lineage: Bacteria > Actinomycetota > Acidimicrobiia > Spongiisociales > ZC4RG35 > JARDZU01. The sequence goes on from CAWILU010000003.1 coordinate 103,285, forward strand.
TTGCCTGAGCGGCGACCTCATCGAGCGAATCCGGGGTGAATACCAACTCGACTTCGTCCATTTCGAACATGCGGGCGTACTGTCTGGTGAGAGCGTTCTTGGGCTCGGTCAAAATCCTCACCAGTGCGTCCATGTCGAGGTCCTCGACTGTCGCCATCACGGGGAGACGGCCGATGAACTCGGGGATGAGGCCGTACTTCATCAGGTCTTCGGGCATCACCTGATTGAGCAGGTCCGAAGGGCGGCCATCGGACTTGCCCCGGACCTCTGCGCCAAACCCGACACCACGTCTGCCGACTCGGTTGGCGATGATGTCCTCGAGGCCCCCGAAGGCGCCAGCGCAGATGAACAAGATGTTGGTGGTGTCGAGCTGGATGAACTCCTGGTGGGGATGTTTGCGCCCACCCTGGGGCGGCACCGAGGCGACGGTGCCCTCCAGGATCTTGAGAAGGGCCTGCTGCACGCCCTCCCCGGAGACATCTCGGGTGATCGAAGGGTTCTCGGCCTTTCGAGACACCTTGTCGATCTCGTCGATGTAGATGATCCCCTGCTGGGCCCGGTTGACGTCATAGTCGGCGGCCTGCAACAGCTTCAGCAGGATGTTCTCGACGTCCTCGCCCACATAGCCGGCCTCGGTGAGACTGGTGGCGTCGGCGATGGCAAAGGGAACGTTCAGCTGACGAGCCAGAGTCTGAGCGAGGAGGGTTTTGCCCGACCCGGTCGGCCCGATCAGCAGGATGTTCGACTTCTGCAGCTCGACGTCCCGCTGCACCTCACCGCCCCGGATGCGCTTGTAGTGGTTGTAGACGGCGACGGAGAGCTTCTTCTTGGCATCCTCCTGCCCGACCACGTAGTCATCGAGATAGGAGTTGATCTCGACCGGCTTGGGCAGCTCGGTGAAGGTGATCTCTTCGGTGGCGGAGAACTCTTCTTCGATGATCTCGTTGCAGAGATCTATGCATTCGTCGCAGATGTAGACGCCTGGCCCGGCGATGAGCTTCTTGACCTGCTTTTGAGACTTCCCGCAGAAGCTGCACTTGAGCAGCTCGCCGCCATCACCGAGTCGTGCCATCGAGTTATGGACCTCCTTACTTGGAGGCTACCGCCGCAAGCTCTCGACGGGTGAGAATTCCGTCGATGACCCCGTAGTCCTTGGCCTCGGCGGCCAGCATCCAGTAGTCACGCTCTGTGTCCGTCGCGATCTTCTCCAACTCCTGGCCGGTGTGCTCGGCGAGGATCTGGTTCAACGACTCCCGCATCTGCACGATGAGCCTGGCCTGGATCTCGATGTCCGATGCCTGGCCCTGGGCGCCTCCGTGCGGCTGATGGAGCATCACTCGGGCATGGGGCAGGGCATAGCGTTTGCCCTCCGCCCCGCCGGCGAGGATCACGGCCGCAGCCGAGGCGGCCATCCCCATGCACACCGTGTTCACCTCTGGCTTGATGTATTGCATCGTGTCGTAGATCGCGAACAACGAAGTGATCGACCCGCCTGGCGAGTTGATGTAGAGGAATATGTCCTTGTCGGGGTCCTCTGACTCGAGATGGAGAAGCTGGGCCATGATCAGGTTGGCGATCGTGTCGTCGATCGGCGTGCCCAAGAAGATGATTCGATCCTTGAGCAGACGGCTGTAGATATCGAAATAGCGCTCACCCCTGCTGGTCTGCTCGAAGACTGTGGGGATCACGTAGTTCTGGAATTGGTCGCTCATTCTTCTTCCTCCGCCGCGATGGCTAACACTTCGCCCATTGGCACTTCGCCGACCAGCACTTCGCCCTCCGGGATGTCCCCGACCGGCTCGGCCTCGACGATCTCTGCCTCGACTTCCGTCACACTCAGTTTCAAATCGATCGGGTTGCCGTCTTCGTCGACTGGGTTCGCTGCCGAGAGGATGGCGTCCAACGCCCTGTTTCGGAGAATATCACCGGCCAGTGCCAATTCCCGGCCGCTTTGCCGGAAGGCCCGTAAGTAGGCGACCGGATCCCCGGACCGGGCGGCCAGCTCCTGGATCACCGACGAGACATCTTCGGGGGTCACATCGATGCCGGCATCCTTGGCCACGGCTTCGAGGACCAGCTGGTTTCGCAGGGAGAGCTCGGCCTGTTGGCGGAGGTCTTCGAGGAACTGCTCCTGGCTGATGCCGGAGGCTTGGAAGTAATCGTCGAGGGTCAGCTCATTCTCTTCGAGTCGGTGGACGAAGCGATGGAGATGGTCGTCCATCTCCGAGCGGACCAGCGCCTCGGGGAGGAGGATCTGCACCTGCTCGACGAGTGTGGTCAGCGCCCGTTCCGCGAATTGTCGTGAGATCGGACTGAAGCTTGGCTTCGCCGAAGCGCGTCTCCAGCTCGGTTCGGAGATCCCCGACGGTGTCGAACTCCGTGTTCTCGTCGACCCATACGTCGTCGAGCTCGGGCAGGATGCGCTCCTTCACTTCGTTGACGGTGACTTCGAAGGTGACGTCCTCGCCGGCGCGATCACCGAACCCTTCCGGGAGCTGGGCGTCGAACGTGAAGACCGTCTCGGGCTCGGCACCCTCGAGCCGTTCATCGATGCCGTCGATGAAAAGGCCGGAGCCCACCTCATAGAGCAGATCGGCGGCGGTCGCCCCTTCCACCGGTTCCCCGTCCTTGGTCGCCTTGACGTCGACCGAGACGAAGTCACCGAGCGTGGCCGGGCGGTTGGCTTCCTCGACCGTCGCGAACTGTTCGAGCATGCGTTCGATCTGCATCTCGAGCTCCTCGGGCGTCACCTCCGGTGAGTCGACCTCCACATTCCGGTCGCGATAATTGGGTAGCTCGATGCTCCGGCCAGAGAGTGACCTTGATCTCCACCTCGACCCCGCCGTCCACGTCGTTGAGCGATTCGAGCTGGGGCGTAACCGCCGGACGTAGCTCTTCCTCGGTGAGGATCTCGCTGAGCGCCGGCGGGACGAGGTCATCGATGACTTCACTGCGGAGGCGGTCGGTGCCAACCGCCGCCTCGATCACCGGGAGCGGCGCTTTGCCGGGACGGAAGCCTTTCAGCTTCATGTCCTGAGAGAGCTTGCGGGCGGTAGCTGCCTTGCCGGCAGTGATCTGGTCGTCGCTCAGCTGAAATGTGACCAGACGCTCGAACGGGCCGGTCTCGGTGACGGTTGTTGGCATTGTCTTCCTGGTTGTCTGTCCAAATACCCGGTACTGAGTACCAAGTACGTGACCGCCCCTGCGGGCGGTCAACGTGGGGTGACCGACGGGATTCGAACCCGCGACTTCCTGGACCACAACCAGGTGCTCTAACCGGGCTGAGCTACGGCCACCATGTCTTCGAATGGGTCTTCCCTTGCGCCCCCGGGAGGACTCGAACCCCCAACCTGCGGATTAGAAGTCCGCCGCTCTATCCAATTGAGCTACAGGGGCGAGGGCCAGGTCTGTCCCCGGAGGGCTTACCCATTCGAGCGGGTGAAGGGAATCGAACCCTCACCGCCAGCTTGGAAGGCTGGAGCTCTACCATTGAGCTACACCCGCGGGACGAGACATTCTACGGTCCCAGTCGGGCTGGTCGGACTCGAACCGACGACCTCTTGCTCCCAAAGCAAGCGCGCTACCAAGCTGCGCCACAGCCCGTTGATCGGGTCAGGGTACTTCGCACCCAATTCCTGTCCCACCCCATTCGTATCGTCGAACCATGGAGGTGGGGACCGATTTTATGACCGGATCGCCTCATGGGACTACATGTCCCGCTGGGAGCGGTCCGAGCTGGGAAAGGACCTTCGCCGCCTCGGACTCTCCTACGGCGAGATCATGGATCTGATTTCGGTGAAGAAGTCCACCCTGGCCACCTGGTGCCGGGATGTGATGCTGAGCGAGGAGCAATACAGAGCGATTCGAAATCGGACTGGCTCGCGGGAAGGGATTCCGAGGGACACGAACCGAAAACGGCGCCAACAGATCGCTGAGATCAGGGAACGCGCCAGACGGCGTGTTCCGATTCTGATCGATGATCCGCTTTGGGTCGCGGGAACGATGCTCTACTGGGCCGAGGGTGCCAAGACGCCCGGCAGCCTGAGCGTGGCAAACGCAGACCCACGCGCCTTGAGGCTTTCGTCGCTTGGGTGCGGACATATCTCCGGCAGGACGCTCAGTTCTCTCTGCATCTTCACCTTCATGAGGGAAATGACGAACCATCGGCGCGTGCTCATTGGATAGACGAAACCGGCCTGATCGCGGCGAACTTCCATCGGACCTTCATCAAGCCGGCCGGCACGGGTCACCGCAAGAACCACTTGGAGCACGGGGTCTGCACTGTCAAGCTGCGCCGACCTGCAGATCCGTGGAACATCGTGATGGAATGGATCGACACGTTGTCTGAGCAGTTCGAGATTGACGTCCGTCCACTTAGACTTAGGTCGGGCCGCTAGCTCAATTGGCTAGAGCAGGACCCTCTTAAGGTCAAGGTTGTGGGTTCGAGTCCCACGCGGCCTACCACCAAGCCCTCGGCCAGCCCCGAGGGCTTGTTCAATGGGAGAATGATCACCACACGCGGGTGTGGCGGAACTTGGCAGACGCGCAGGGTTTAGGTCCCTGTGGGCGAAAGCCCGTGGAGGTTCAAATCCTCTCACCCGCACAAGGCTTTTCGGTGGTGGGCGCTCGCCGCCAGAGGCCAGACTGCAACCCTTTTGCAACCATCACCGAAGAGCTGGCTTCCAAGCTCGCCCCGGGCCCCGCCGGAGTGCCGGCACAGGAAGGCTTGACGGCGAGGGAGGTGATGATGGCCCAGGCCGGCTATCAGAGTCCACACGACGAGTTCGGATGGCTAAAACCGAATTTCCTCGTGGAGCAGCTCGAAGAGGGTGCCCGGCAGCGTGAGGCCGAGGCGAAGGAGTGGGCCGTCGCGATGATGCAGGACGACCTCGGCGGCAAATCGTGAGGGGTCAGGCAGTGTTCCTGGTCGACGCGGCGGGGGCCGGCAGACTGACCGTGGGAAAACGACTCAGCGTCGAACTGGATCAGAACGTCCAAGATCGGTTTGGCAAGTCTCGCCCCAGGCCCTCACCATTGCGGTACAGCCGAAGTGCTCGCTGATGGTCGGATGGCGCTGTGGATCTCGGTTCGGAGGCGGGACAATCGGCCAAGGGTTTGCTTGAGCTCGACATCCTTGAGGCGGTGCTGGTGGGACCCGAGCCGACGGTCAGGCTCCAGGTGTCGTGATACGAAGTAGCAGCGAAGTCCTTAAGAGCGAGGCTCCGAACCCCCTGCTCGGGTCGGCACCTAGGTGCGGTCTGTGTCTCTCAATCCCAGCAGCCGCCAGGTGACGAGACCGCCGAGAACCCCGACAGCGAGGGGTATGAGGATGTCGAAGTTGTTAACTTCAACTACTGGGTTTCGCGGGCGCCCCACAAGGGAAAGGAAGGCAATGCCCTCATCACTCTTGCTCTCAAGTCGGCCGCATTGAAGACCGGCTTGGTACTGGGTGGTGGGGGTTTGGCCGGGGTCTCCTTCCATGCCGCCGCCCTCGCAGCATTGGAGATCGATCTCGGTTGGGATGCCCGCAGAGCGGACGTGATACTCGGAACCTCCGCCGGAGCCCTCACCGGCGCACTTCTTCGTCTCGGGGTGAGTGGCACGGATCTCGCCGCGTTCGTCTCTGGGGCGCCGCTTCCAGCCAATCACTTCCTCGTGCGCCAAGGAGTTCGGCTGCCCGAGCTGCCCCCGGTGAGATGGCAGCATTTCCTGCCTCGCCCCCGGCACATCCGTCGGCTGGGCAGCGCACTTAGGAGCCCGGCGAGCGCGCTGTTCCGTCTGCTCCCTGATGGCCAGGTCGACCTGAGGCCTCACTTCGACTTCCTCGATCACCTCGATGACGAATGGCCTCCCGGCGACCTCCGCATCTGCGCAGTCAGCGAGGATGACCATGAGTTGGTGGTGTGGGGTGGCGGCGGCGCGGTCCATCTGACTGACGCCATCGTGGCCTCCTCCAGCATCCCCGGATATGCCACCCCCGTCGTGATTGGCGACCGGTCCTACGTCGATGGTGGTCTCCGCTCCCCGACAAACGCAGACGTCCTCATCCACTACAACCTCGACCTAGCTCTGGTCCTCTCCCCTATGACACCGGTCTCAGGATCGAACTTGGGCCTAACCGGCATTTTGACGCGCTGGGCCGGGCGACGTTTGGCCCGCGAGGTGCGCATGTTGCGACGGGCAGGAACCGAGGTGATCGTCCTCCGCTCGCCGGCCGCGCTCGGACGGGCTGCGACGAATCCATTTGTCTCGCTTCACAAAAGGCCTCGCGGGGCGGTTGCCGAAGCATTCCTCTCGGTTGGAGAGCAGACTCCGTTACTAGGCGAGTTGCTCGGGTAGTACTCAGGCGTTTCGCAGTAGCGCCCCAAAGTAATCGAAGACTCAAGTACCGGCTCCCGTATCCCGTGCACCGCCCAGCCGGGAGGACGGCATGCCCTCCCGGCCCGGACATGTGTTCGTTCCAAGGATCTTGGCGGGCCTGCTCCGTGGCCCTGCTGAAAACGTGTCATGCACGGTGGCGCTCGTCGGGTGACTGGACCCGGAGACCCCCCGACCGGCCTGATCTTCCAGTGATTCGACGACTCGGGGGTTCCCGCTCCCGCGCCGAATCGATGTGTGGCAACGAGTCGCACACAAGTAGTCCCCAACGAGCCAACTGTTCAGAGTCCGGTCGGAAGGATTCCCCCATCGGCCCAATCGTCCGGCGATGCTCCTCCATGAAATGGACCGCCCGGGCTGTCACGGACCAAGAGTCCAGTTCCCATCTGCGGTGATCTCGAGGAAAGCAGTACCTGCTGGCACAACATCGCTCGCGTTGTATGGGCCGATCTCGTTGACAATGAGATCGTGCAGGGCGCCCGAATTCCTGAGTGCCCAGATGACAAAGTTGCTCGTGCCGTGGTGGGTGGAATGCATGACGGACCCGGCCTGATAGCGCACGATCTCATCTCCATGGCCGTTCAGCGACCCGGTCATGACGCGAGCCTGAGTCATCGGCCGCACCGTGAGGGTCCAGCTCCCATCAGCGTCGATCTCGAGATGCCGGACTGGATCGAGACCGCTAGAGCTAAACCAACCGGTGTTCAGTCCTCGTCTGCCGCTGTACGATCCGATCTCGTTGACCAAAAGGTCGATTTGACCGAAAGCTCCATTTAGCGACCAAACAATGAAGTTGCTTGACCCATTGTGAGCCAGATCGATTAGGGCAGGCGCATCGCCGGGAACTGCCAGGTCGACCACCGCGTTTCCGCTGCCATTGATGGTGAATGCCTGAAAGCCGCCCGGTGGAGGGGGTGGTGGTGCGACCGTGGCACATCCCGACGGCGGGCTACCTCCTCCAGGAAGAGCACCGAAGTCGCCGGCCACCGGCAGCCCGGTGGGCACCCCGTAGGTAAGCGTAACGTCCGCGACCCCCTGGGTGTTGGTGTGGCGGAGGTAGCTGGTGCAGGTCGACGGGCGAAACAGGCCCACCGACTCGGGGCCAGGCACTCCTCGAGTAGCCCATTCGGCGGCGACGATCTTGTCGCCCGGATCGCCAAATATGAATTGTGAGTCGGCGTTGCCCTGAGTGTGGGTCTGTCGGAAGTAGACCAGCCCGGTCGACTCCCGATGCAGGCCGATCGTGTCGACCCCATCATTGTTGAAATCGCCGACAAACGGCTTGTCGCCAGGATTGCCGAAGTAGTAGGCGAAATCGGCTGCACCGAGACCGCCCTCATTGGCTCCAAGCGTGTTGATGATGAAAACCCGGCTCTCGGAGGGCCGGTAGATACTCACCGTGTCACAGCCATCCCCATCGAAGTCGCCGGCCAAAGGAATATCGCCTGGGTTGCCGAAAAAGAATCGGATGTTGGCGGCACCCTGACTGTTCAAGTTTCTCAGATAGACAAAGCCGTCGGACTGCCGATAAAGCCCAGGCGTCTCATCTCCGTCGCAGTCCCAGTCTCCCACCATTGGAAGATCGCCAGGGTTGCCGTAAAAGAACCTGGTGGTCGCACCGGTTGCCGGGTCTCGGAGGTACCACTCTCCGGTCGAAGTGTCGACGATGCCGATCGACCCTTCCTGAGCCAAAGCAGGTGCGGCAACTCCCAGGACGAGCACCAATCCCAGGAGGACCGTTACTCGGCGACGCATTGAGCCTCCCACTCGGTTCGTTGTGGAAACCTACTCCAAGGTCGTCACCGAAGGCACCCGAAAAGGGATTGACGACACTGAGGGTTCGGGCTCCCCACCAATGGCGACCGAACCTCCTCGTACAGATGCAACTCCTACGGAGACGCCCGCACCACCATCCGAGTAAGTTGAGATTGTGCGGGGTGGCACCTTCGGGTGTCTGTCATGAACCCGCACAACTGAACCCCCGAAGACTCGTCGAACCACTTCAAGTACGGCTAGCCATTGGGGGGTTCGTTCGCCGGGGTGTTTGTTAGCCCCTCATGCCGGGTACGGATGGGCCACTTCAACCTGGGAGGACGAACCTATGGCAACAATCCTTTGGATTCTGGCGGCGATCCTGGTGATCGCGGGGATCGCGGCCATTCTTAGGGGTCAACTGTTGTGGGGCATCGTTCTGATCGTGGTAGGACTGATAGTCGGACCAGGCGGCGTTAGCGTCTTTACCTGAAACCCTTCCACGTTCACTAGTGCCGAGCGAAACCCTCATGACCATTGGGGGTTTCGTTTATGGAGTACTCGGGGAAGTGCTTCGGGAATCGAAGTCCACGCGTCCCCAGAAAACCGTCGGCCTCGATTCCACAAGACGAACCCCCGTGGTATGGGGAGAAGCCACGGGGGTTCTGTCATGTCACTCCCTTTTGGGTGGCTGAGAGCAATGCTGTTGGGCACGCCCGTGTTCTGGAAGCGGCCCGGACCGCACCTTCGGATGTTGTTACGAAACCCGCATAAACCTCCGGAGACTCGTCGAACCACCATTTGCAACCCAACCAGTCGGAACAGCCTGGTACACCCCGGTAGCCCGACTCTCCCACTCCCCCGGATTAGTTGACTATTCGGTACTCACCGGGACACCCCGGGATGGGTCTGACAGGGTTTAGGTCCCTGTGGGCGAGAGCCCGTGGAGGTTCAAGTCTTCTCACCCGCACCAGATCAACTGACGACGAACCCGACGACGATCATCGCCGCGACCGCCAAGCCGATCCAGAAGAACAGCCACTTGTTGTCGCGCCAACTCTCCCACCAGAGCTTGTCCGGATGCTTCTCGCGCAACCGCTCCTCATAGGAGTCTCGATCGTCTTGGCTCATGGCTCACCCTTTTCCGGTAGCGGCGGTAGCCCGGTGATGATCCGGGCCCCGCGGCGGAAGGTCAAGTAGCTCCAAGCCCAGGAGATCAACACCAGGACCCGGTTGCGAAATCCGATCAAATAGAAGATGTGGATCGCCAGCCAGGCGAGCCAGGCGAAGAACCCGCCGAACCTGATCCGCCCGAAGTCCGCCACTGCCCTCGCCCGACCGATGGTCGCAAGCGAGCCCTTGTCCCGGTAGCGGAACGGCTGTCTCTCCTCGAGATGCAGGTCGGATTCGATCATTTGACCGGCGTGACGGCCCATCTGCATTGCTGCCGGCGCCACGCCGGGTACTCCGGAGACCGTGGCCAGGTCGCCAACCACGAACACCTCGAGGTGCCCCGGGACCGATAGGTCGTCTGTCACCGGAACCCGACCGCTTCGATCGGTCTCCAGCCCCAGCATCCCTCCCAGGTCCGACGCGTGCACGCCCGCCGCCCACAACACCAGGCCCGCCTCGATCCGCTGGCCATCGGTGAGAGTGACACCGCCTTGATCGATATCCTGAACCATGGTTCCGGTCAACACTTCCACTCCGAGCCCTTCCAACTGTCGTCGAGCGCTCTCGGAGAGGTCCGGCGGATACACGGGAAGGACGAAGGGAGCGCCTTCGACGAGGAAGACCCGCGCCTGCGACGGATCGATGGTGTCGAATTCCTCACCCAGGGAGTGGACCGCGATCTCGATCAGCGCTCCCGCGAGCTCTACCCCGGTCGGGCCGCCCCCGACCACGACGAAAGTGAGCAGACGATCGGCGTCCCCTGGATTTCGCTCCGCCTCCTCGAAAGCAGCCAGAATCCGCCTTCGCATCACCAGGGCGTCCTCCAGCGTCTTCAGCCCTGGTGCCAGCTCTTCCCATTCGTCGTGGCCGAAGTAGGAATGCGCCGCCCCGGTTGCCAGGATCAGATAGTCGTAACCGAGGACCGAGCCATCGTCGAGTGTCACCGTCCTCGAGTCCAGCTCGAGCCCGGTCACCTCGGCGAGGAGCACGCTCCTCACGTTTTCCTGATCCCGGAATATCGAGCGGATCGGATATGCGATGTCGCTCGGATTGAGTGCGGCCGCCGCCACCTGATAGAGCAATGGTTGGAACAGATGGAAGTTGCGCCTGTCCACGATGGTGATCTCGACGGGTGCCCGGCGCAGCGCCTTGGCCGCGTTCAATCCGGCAAAGCCCGAGCCGACGATGACAACCCGAACAGGGTTGTTACTCACCGGCCTGCCCCAAGCGCCTCCGCCAGAGAGCGCAGTGCGCGAGCGCGATGCGAAAGGGTGTTCTTTTCGGCAATTCCCATCTCGGCCAAAGTACGGCCGGCCACCTCGAACACGGGGTCGTAGCCGAATCCGCTCCCACCCCGGGGCGCAACGGTGATCACACCGTCGAGCTCGCCCTTCGCGACGACCTCCGCCCCGTCCGGCATCACCAGTGCAACGGTGGTGCGAAAACGCGCCCGCCGATCCTCCTTGCCCTTCATCTCACGAAGGAGCAGGTCGACGTTCGACGCGTAGGTCGCGCCTGGGCCGGAGTAACGGGCGGTTCGCACCCCGGGAAAGCCGCCGAGCGCTGCGACCTCCAGCCCGGTGTCGTCGGCGATCGCGGGAAGCCCAACCGCATCCATCACCGATCGGGCCTTGAGCAGGGCATTTTCCTCGAGCGTGTCCCCGGTCTCGTCCACGTCGGGCCAGTCGAGACCACGCACGATCTCGCCGACGAGCCCTACCTCGCCGAGCACTTCCTCGATCTCCGAGATCTTGTCCCGGTTCTTGGAGGCCACGACCACACGCGGGATCACTCCGCCACCGCTCGGCGCTGCAGGTCGTGCAGCTCGCTGATTCCAGCGGCAGCCAGGTCGAGGAGCTGGTCGAGCTCGGCCCTGGTGAACGGGGCCTGTTCGGCGGTCCCCTGTACCTCCACGAGGAGACCCCGGCCGCTCATCACGACGTTCATGTCGACCTCGGCCCGGACGTCTCGCTCGTAATCCAAGTCGAGCATCGGCTGTCCATCGACGATCCCGACCGACACCGCGGCCACCTCGTCGAGGATCGGCGACGACGGGATCTGTCCCTTCTCGACTGCATCGGCCAGGGCGTCGTACAGCGCGATCCAGGCGCCGGTTATCGCCGCGGTCCTGGTACCTCCGTCCGCCTCTATCACGTCACAATCCACCATCACCATTGCCTCGCCCATTGCCTTCAGGTCGACGACAGCGCGCAGCGAACGCCCGATCAGCCGGGAGATCTCCTTGGCGCGGCCCCCGGAAACATGGTCACGGCGAATTCTCTCGTTCGACGACCCAGGGAGCATCCCGTACTCGGCGGTGATCCACCCCTTTCCGGAGTCCCGCATCCAGCGAGGGACCTCCTGAGCGACCGAAGCGGTGCAGAGCACCCTGGTCTTCCCCATCGCTATCAGCACCGAGCCCGCGGTCGAGGACGTGTAGGGGACCTCCAGAGTTACGACTCGGAGTTGGTCGAAAGGGCGGTCAGACATCGAAGGCGACTCCCGGCATCGCCAGCGACACCGGCCGGTCGAAGGTTGTCTCGGCCTCGTCGATCGATCGACTCACATCCAGGTACGGCGGGATGTGAGTGAGCACCAGACGTTGTGCCCCCACCTCACGGGCAATCCGTCCTGCCTCGGCTGAAGTCAGATGATGCGGGTAGTCGTCCTCGCCCCGTTCCTGGTAGGCCGCCTCGGACAACATGAGATCGACATCACGGGCTGCTTCCCGCCAGTCGCCCTTGGGCCCGGTGTCACCCGTGAAGAACAGGGAACGGTTTTCCGCTTCCCACCGCGAACCAACCGTTGGCACCGAATGGTCCATCTCGGTGAACGAGACTGAGAGATCCCCGATGTCGACCCGGTCCCCTGTCCACACTGGTGTGAAGTCGAACGTCTCGGTCAGTCGCGATCCTTGGCCACCGTCCAGATAGCCCGACACCGCGTCCCACACCGCCTGGGGTGCATACAACGGAATCGCCTTCCTCGGATCCGGGCAGTAGGTCCAGGCGTGAAAGGCGGTGAAGATGTCACAGCTGTGATCCGGGTGCTGATGCGAGATCACGATGGCGTCGATCATGTAGGAGTCGACCGGTAGGTTGACGAATGTTCCCGGGCCGGCGTCGAGCCACACCCTCGTCCCCGACTGCTCCACCACATATCCCGAAGCGGGGCGACCGGCGACCGGGAAGGTCCCCGAGGAGCCAATGACTGTGAGCTTCACGGCGCCAGCCTCTCCGTTCGCCACGCGGCGTCAACCCTCACGTAGCGCACTCTGTCGTGGAATCTGTTCGGCTGACCCTGCCAGAACTCGACCCGGTCAGGATTCAATCGCCATCCTCCCCAAGCCCGAGGTCTCGGCACCTTTACCCCACGGAACCTGGCGTCCAATGCCTCGAAGGCCTCATCGAGATCCTCCCGCGACGACACCACCTGGCTCTGCGCCGAGGCATGAGCTGCGATCTGGGCCCCCCGAGGCCTCGCCTCGAAATATCGGTCGGCCTCTTCGCCAGTCACCATCGATACCTTTCCTTCGAATCTGACCTGGCGATGCAGCGGGGTCCAAAGAAAGGTCGCTGCGGCCGATGGATTCACCCGCAGCTCCTCGCTCTTCCGGCTGGCCAGATTCGTGTAGAACACCAGGCCATCGTCGTCGATTCCCTTCATGAGGACGGCGCGCGCCGATGGCACCGCCTGGGCATCTGCGGTGGCGAGAACAAAGGCATTCGGCTCGTCGATGCCGGCCTCGAGAACGCCATCGAACCATCGTCGGAACTGGATGATCGGGTCGGCGGCCATGTCGGCCTCACTCAGCCCGATGGCCTCGTACTCACGGCGAAGGCGGGCCACCTGGTCGTCGATCACCTGTCTGACGATAGCCTCGCGCCCGTGAGCCAGGACCCGAGAGCTTCGACCCCCACCATGGTCGGGCGGGCCCTCCGGCGTCGATGCCCCCGATGCGGAACCAGGGCCTTTTCCTCGTTCTTCGCCCTGCGCGAGCACTGTCTCGGGTGCGGCGTCAGGTTCGAGCGTGAGGAGGGCTACTGGGTGGGAGCCTTGATCATCAACACCGCAGTGGTGTTCGGGACATTTCTCGTCCTCTTCGTGGGTGGGATCCTGGTCTACTGGCCCGAGGTGCCGTGGGGAGCGCTTTCGGTGGTCACTCTCGGCACCATGGCCCTGCTGCCCATCCTCTTCTATCCCCTGTCCAAGACCTTGTGGATGGCGTTGGACCTCTCGTGGCACCCGCTGGAACAGCACGAGATCGCCGAGGCAGCGAAATCGGCCGACCAACCACCTACGACTTAGGACCTACAACCTCTTAGCTACCTCGTCGAGCATGACCTCGGTGGCCCCGCCCCCGATCGAGGCGATCCTGACGTCCCGATAGAGCCGCTCCACTGCGGTCTCGGCAATGAAGCCCATGCCACCGTGGAACTGGACGCAGTCGTAGAGGACGCGGTTGGCCATCTCGCCGACAAAGGCCTTCACCTCGGATACCTGTCGGGTCGCATCCTCGCCCTCGTCGCTCAGCCAGGCTGCGTGATAGGTGAGCTCCCGCCCGGCGTCGATCTCGGCTTGGCGGGAGGCCAGCCGTTGCCGAATCGCCTGTTTCTCCCAGAGCGGCGCGCCGAATGCCGCGCGCTGCTTGACGTGCTCGATGGTGAGCTCGAGCGCCCGCTGCGACTCTCCGAGCGCCTGACCCATGATGGCCAGCCTTTCGTTCTGGAAGTTGGCCATGATGTAGTAGAAGCCCTGGTTCTCCTCACCGATGAGATTGGCCTCGGGCACCCACACTTCCTCGAGCACGAGCTCGGCCGTGTCCGAGGAGTGCCATCCCATCTTCTCGAGTGCCCGGCTCGCCTTGAAGCCGGGAGTGTCCTTCTCGACGGCGAGAATCGATATCCCGCGTGAGCCTTTGGCCGCCGGATCGGTCCGGGCGGCAATGAACACCAAGTCGGCGATACCCCCGTTGGTGATGAACATCTTGGTTCCGTTGATGACGAACCCATCACCCTCGCGGCGCGCGGTCGTCCTCATCGCCGCAACGTCCGAGCCGGCGTCTGGCTCGGTGACCCCGATGGCGGTCAGTATCTGGCCGCCGACCATCGCCGGAAGCCACCGCGCTTTCTGCTCTTCGCTGCCGAAATTGGTCACGTACGGCATGGCCAGGTCGGTGTGCACGAGCACCGTGATCGTGAACCCACCATATGTCGACCGTCCCAGCTCCTCGGCGAAGACCACCGAGGCCAGTGCTCCGAGACCGACGCCGCCGAACTCCTCCGGGACCCGGAGGCCGAAGAACCCAAGCCGCGCCATGTCGTCGAGGACCTCGCGGGGTACTCCCCCGTCCTCCCAAGCGGCCGCCCGCGGCACGATTTCTCGCTCCACGTACTCACGGGTCTGGGCGCGAATGGCCTCGAGGTCGTCGTTGACGTAGATCGACTTCAAACTTTGGTCACTCCCCATCCCTGGTCGCCAGCAGGGCCTTGCCGGCGGCGCTGTTGTAGGTGAGATTGTGGTCGGCGCAGAACCGTTGGGCGACACTTGCCACCCCCATCTTGTCGATCCCATGCTCGATCCCCAGACCGTCGAGCAGATAGAGCAAGTCCTCGGTCGCCACGTTGCCGCTGGCGCCGGGTGCGTAGGGGCACCCTCCCAGTCCCCCAGCAGAAGAATCCATCATGGCGACGCCGCGTTGGAGTGCGACCATCGTGTTGGCGATGGCCTGACCGTAGGTGTCGTGGAAATGGACGCCGACCGCCTCAGCAGGAACCCTCCCGAGAACTTCCTCGAGGAGACGCTCGATGTGAGCCGGCGTGGCCCGGCCAATCGTCTCCCCCAGGAACACCGCATGGGCCCCCCATTCGATCAGCGTCTCGGCTAGGTGCGCCACCCAATCGGGGTCCTGCTCACCCTCATAGGGGCAATGGGTGGCGGTGGACACATAACCCCGGATCACCACGTCCTCAGGGGCATCGAGGAGGATGCGACGGATCCGATGCATCGACTCGTCGACCGTCGCGTTGAGGTTGCGCTCGCTGAAGGTGTCGGACGCCGCGGTGAGAACCCCAATGCCGTCGACGCCGGCCGCCACCGCCGCTTCGAGGCCTTTCGAGTTGGGCACCAACCCGAACAGCGTCATGTCATCGGTTCGTTCGACCCCGGCCAGCACTTCGGACCCATCTGCCATCTGCGGAACCGCCTTCGGGCTGACGAAGGACACGGCATCGAAGGAGCGGAGACCGGCCCCAGCCAAGGAGTTGATCAGGCCCGATTTCGCGGTCGTCGGGACCCATGCACCGAGCGATTGGAGACCGTCACGAGAGGATGACTCGGTGACGAGAACTCGCGTGGGCAGAGCGCTCACGTCCGCGACGGTAACTGCAAAGCCCTAGGCGTTTCAGCCGCTCTGCTTGAACTCGGCGAGGCTCTCGATGAACTGAATCCGCCGGCCGCTGCGAGCCAGGCGGTTCCCGATCTGGCTGTAGGTCTCGCCGTTGTTCCGTAAACGCAGGACAACACGCTCCACCGGTCGCAATGCGTTCTCCGTCACGGCCTGATCGGGGAGGCCATCTCGTTTGTACTCGGCCATCCGGATGATTCGGGTGACCGTCCCTGGCTTCTTGCCCACCTTCTTGCCGATGTCGGCCAGCGAGCAGCCTTCGTCCTGCAATCTCATCACCACTCGCTCGATGGGGCGCATCCGGGCGACTGATTCGGCAGCCTCAGGCATGCACCGCGTCCTCGTTGTAGGGCTCGATCATGATGCACTCACCGGGGCATTCCTCGGCCGACTCGATGGTGTCCTCGATCAACGAGTCCGGGACTCGGGCTACGCCACGGGCGCCGTCGGGAGCTGCTTCGCCATCGAACACGATGGTGCGGCCAAAATGCTTCGACTCCTCTTTGACCACCCAGAGACCGTCGTCACGGCCCACGAACACATCAGGGGTGATCTCCTCGCAGATCCCGTCGCCGGTGCAGAGGTCCTGATCGATCCAAACCATCAGCTTGGTCTTGTCGGCCACTTCAGTTCACCTCGTCTCGAAAGAGCCGTTCATTATGACCCTACCCGGGGCTGCCGCTCATCAATCTCGTCTGGCTCCAGCACGAACACCCTGATCCGGCGGTGCGAGGCGCGACCGGCGTAGTACTCATATCCCGGGTAGGCAGAGGCGGCCTTTTCCCATGTGCTCTCGGTCTCCGAATGGTCGGCAGGGCGAGCGCGGACCTCCACCTGGGCGGCCCTGTACGAGACCCGTGCGCAGGGATCGGCCTCCAGGTTGCGCACCCACCCTGGCGTCGTCTCATGCCCGAAATGGGTGCCGAGCACAGCCAGATCGCCGCCCACCGGGAATCCGAGCAGGGGAACCGTTCGCTCCGTCCCGGTCTTGGCGCCCCGGGTCGTCAGCCACAGGACTGGAAGACCGCTTGTCATCGACGTCATGGTCGACTTCCCCCCGGTGATGCGTGAAACGAAGCGGTCAACCGCCGGCAGGATCTTGCGACTGACCGCTGACACCGGACGGGTCGACACCACGGCCACTACGGCGCGCCGGATCGCGTTCTGATCTCCTTGGACATAGCCGAGCTGGGAGGCGAGCCCCATCGGGCAACGGTACGCCCCCCTCTACCATCGACAGCAGGCATGGATGGACACGCCCTCGTTCTCATCACATGTGGAGGCCAGGATGAGGCCCGGGAGATCGCCCGGCGCCTGGTGGAAACCGGTCTGGCGGCCGGCGCACAGATCCTCCCTATCGAGAGCATCTACCGCTGGCAGGGCAACATCGTGGAGGACCATGAGTGGCTGATCCTGGCCAAGACCCGGCAGGATCGGTTCGATTCGATCGAGGCCTCGGTGAGCGACCTGCACTCATACGAGGTGCCGCCGGTGCTGATGGTCGAGATGGATAAGGCCAGTCGACCTTACCTCGCCTGGATCGACGAGAACGTGATCCCCGCCCCGTGAGGAGCGGGAATCCAATGGTGGAGGTGCGGGGAGTCGATACCTGTCAGCTGGAATCGTCCGCTGTCGTTCCGTACCCCACTGTCACGCAGTAGCAGGGAGGATCCGCACTCCGGGGCGAGGATTCCGCGGCAGATCGCCGGGGTGCCTCGCGCCCAATCTGGTCAACCCTCGGCTCTCCATTACCAGCTGAAACCTGAAGACTCGTCGAACCACTCCGGGTCCGGCCACCATTGGGACTCGCTATGTCGAGAGCGGCGGAATCAGGGACTGGCGCTGTCCTCAAGAGGAATAGTCAGCGCGTCGATTTCCTCTCCCGCATCACTCACCGCAGAGACGGTGAGCTCTTGTTCCTGTTGAGTCAGGGTGAGAAAGTTGTGAACCTCTTCCCCAACGATCCGAGGAGTATGGCCGCTGGGACAGTCGTCCAGTTCATGCAAATCCCGCCCGCCCCCGCCCGTCACTACATAGGGCACCCCATTTTCCTCGAATCGCTGATAGGTGTGAGCGTGCCCACTGAGCACGAGAATCACGTCATCGTCGAAGAGTGGCAGCCAGTCCGCTTTTACCGCCTCGTCATCGTCATGAGCAGAGCAGCTGAAGGGCGGATGATGGAATACGACAATGGTGGGCACATCGATGCGCTCCATCTCCGATTCCAGATAGGAGAGCTGAGCCGGTGAGTCCACGTTGTTGGAATCCAGTATCAAGATTTCGGTGTCACCCCACTCGATGGTGGCCCAACGGGGCGGGTTGCCAAATGCCGCCTTGACCTCGGCGATGCGGTCGGACGACTCGACGTCGTGATTCCCCCAGGTGATCCAGAAGTCGACACCAGCGGAACGAGTCCATTGAAACGGATGCATGATCTCGTCTCGGTCGTCTTCATACATATTGTCCCCGGTCGTGAGAATTGCCTGCACGGCATGAGAGGAGGCATACCCCTCCATTTCGGAGGCGATCATCGACTCGTCTTCGTCCCCCGATCCCCAATCCCCGATAACTAGCAGAGAGCCAGGCTCTGCATCAGTCTGGTCATAAAACGATTGGGCGACACTCTGAGTTGGTTCGACGGAGCGCGGTTCAGTGGAGTCGGATAAGTCGCATGCGACCAACAAGGCGCACAGCAATACTGCCCCCAGAAAGCATCCCCACCTCTTCATGTCTGAACAAGTGTACGGGTGGCCCGACACCGAGCAATTCTGGGGGTTTCGTTGTGCGAGGATCAGGGAAAGCGAACTCGGGACGGACCTTGCCTGGCGAGCAGTTCGGTCAGGCCGATGGGTTCACGAGGATATGAAAGCGCCTGGCCGAGGTGGCGGGTGTCCAGGTCTTGCGGTCACACAGCGGAGCCTGCCACGGTTGGGTCACCCGGGCGCGGGAAACCGGGGTCTCGATGAAGGTTGTGCAGGAGCAGTGGTGCCATGCCTAGCTGGCGCCACCGGCGACATCTACGGCCACGTTTCAGAGGAAGTCGCCGGCTATGAGTCGAAAAGGTCATTGCATAGGGAAGATTTCTCTTCCCTTCTGGTGGAGGTGCGGGGAGTCGAACCCCGGTCCGTCGAGCCCTCAGCGCCGGCATCTCCGAGCGCAGTCGTCAGCGAGCTTTCGGCAACAGGAACTCTGACGACGAGTTTCCCTGCGCCTATCCGGAGTTGACTTGGCCCCACGGTCCCGAAACCCCGTGAGGGGCATCCCGCTGTGCGGCGCCCGGCCCCAGCCGTGCGGGATTCGGCTGGGCGGACGGGCTACTTATTTAGGCAGCCAGTGCGAAGTTGTCTTCGGCACTTATTGGTTTTTCCGGTTTGTTGACGAGGCCCCGGAGACCCCGGCTCGCTTCCAACGCCTCAACACTCGACGTCGAAACCGTTTCACCCCCAGTGGGTGCCGCCAGTTTAGCCGTTGGGAACCGCTCGCTCACCAGCGTGGTGGTGAGTGATGAGAAACCCACAACCCAAGACCCACCACTCAGAACCCTCAGGACCTACGACTCTTCATCGCGCGCTCCACTTCCCGGTCGGCATCCCGTTCCCTGAGAGTCTCCCGCTTGTCATAAGAGGTCTTGCCCTTGGCGAGGCCCAATTCCACCTTTGCCCTGCCCTCTTTGAAATAGACCTGGAGCGGGACAAGGGTGAGGCCCTTCTCGGCGATTTGACCCTCCATCCGGTCGATCTCGCGACGATGGAGCAGCAGCTTTCGCTCGCGCTCCGGTTCGTGGCCCCCATCGCGGGCGAATTCGTACGGGGCGATGTAGGCGCCCACGAGATAGGCCTCGCCGCCCTTGACGAGGGCGTAGGAGTCCTTGAGATCGAGTCGTCCCTCCCGTAGGGACTTGACTTCGGATCCGACCAGGAGGAGACCTGCCTCGAGGGTCTCGACGACGGTGTAGTTGCGCCGGGCCCGGCGATTGCTGGCCACGACCTTGACCCGCTCGGACTCAGCCGAGCGCGCCATTCAGGCCACCCCGGTGGGAATCTCTTCCCCGACCCCGTCGGCCTCTCGCAGATAGCGGCTCAGGCCGAGCAATGAGCCGATCACACCCGCTGCCGCCCCGAAGATGATGAAGAGCAGCCCCCATCGCAGGAAGAACTGGTTGCTCACATCGAGTCGGAACAAAGCGAACTCGGCGCTGGCCTCGGCGAGCCGGGTGGCGCCCAGCCAGACGGTGAACACCGCCAGCGCAGCACCGACCACCCCCTCGATGAGGCCCTCCAAGAGGAACGGGATCCTGATGTACCAGTTGGAGGCGCCAACCAGCTTCATGATCTCGACTTCATCACGTCTGGCATAGATGGCGAGACGGATCGTGTTGGCGATCAGCACCACCGCCGATGCGCCCAGGATGATGGCCATCCCAATCCCGAGCACGTTGAGCACGCTGGAGAGGTTCTGCAACTGTTCGATCTGCTCGGCAGCGGTGTCCACTCGGCGCACCACCTGTTGTTGTTGCTCGAGCTTGAACTTGACCGACTGGTGCAACTCGATTGCGACCAACTCGATCCGGACCGAGGCAGGCAGGATGGTCGGGTCGATCTCGAGCAATTCGTCCTGGCCGGCGAATATCTCCTGATATTCGACCCAGGCCTGAGCCTTGTCGACATAGGAGGCCCGGTTCACCTCCTCCCAGGACTCGACCTCGGCGAGCAGAGCCTGGTGGGCACCGGGCGGCACCCCGGTGGTTCCCTCATCTTGAAGGAAGGCAATGACGTGAACCCCTTCCTGCCAGGCAAGCGTGTTCACGCGAAGGATCTCGTTCACCACCAAGGCGCCGAAGGCAAGGCTGAGGGAGATGAACACGGCCAGGATCGCACCGGCCACGACGAGGAAATTGCGCTTGAGATTGACCAGCGCCTCACGGAGGAGGAAGAAGAACCGGCTCACGCCTGGCCCTGCTCGTACCGCCCGGAGTGCTCGTCCCTGGTGACCACGCCCTTGTCCAGCGCGACGACCCTTCGTTGCATTGCGTCGACGATGGCGAAGTCATGGGTAGCCATGACGATGGTGGTACCGGTTCGGTTGATCCGGTCGAGCAGCTTCATGATCCCCACCGAGGTCTTGGGGTCGAGGTTCCCGGTCGGCTCGTCGGCCAGCATGATCGGGGGCCGGTTGACGAAGGCCCTGGCCACCGAGACACGCTGTTGCTCTCCACCGGATAGTTGTTTCGGATAGCGACCCCCCATCTCGGAGAGCCCGACGAGATCGAGCACCTGATCGACCTGCGGCCCGATCACCGAGCGAGGGCGTCCCAAGACCTCGAGAGCGAACGAGACGTTCTCCACGACGGTCTTGTTGGGGAGGAGCTTGTAGTCCTGGAACACGGTCCCCACCGAGCGCCGCAAATAGGGGATCTTCCATTTGGGCAGGGTCGTGATGTCCTTGCCCGCTACCCATACCTTGCCCCGCGTCACCCCCTCATCACGAAGCATGAGGCGGATGAGCGTGGACTTGCCCGAGCCCGAGGCCCCGACGAGAAAGACGAACTCGCCCTTCTGGATGTCGAGGGAGACGTCGTGGGCGGCGACGGTGCCGCCTTCATAGACTTTGGTTACGTGTTCGAGCCGAATCATGGGAACAAGAGGAGTTTCGCAGCCTTCATTGGATCAACCGCGGACCTGGGACGGTAACGGCCCGGCTGGAATTACGCGGAATCAGTCGAGGCCTCGTGACCAGCCCTCCGCCAGCGGAGATACGCCTCCACGAAACCCATGAGGTCGCCATCGAGGACCCCCTGGACATTCCCCACCTCGTGATCGGTGCGCAGGTCCTTGACCATCTGATACGGCTGCAGGACATAGGAGCGGATCTGACGGCCCCA
The DNA here is from genome assembly GCA_963837055.1 of uncultured Acidobacteriota bacterium. Lineage (GTDB taxonomy): Bacteria > Actinomycetota > Acidimicrobiia > Spongiisociales > ZC4RG35 > JARDZU01. The sequence continues at coordinate 124,875 of CAWILU010000003.1, forward strand.
CGCGGCCTCACCTTGATCACCCCTGAGCTCTTCGAGGTGTGCCTGCCTCTCCTGGCGGACCCGCTCGGCGATACGTGACTGGAGAATCGCCATCGCACGCGCTTTGTTCTGAAGCTGGGATCGCTCGTTCTGGCACTGGACCACGATGCCGGTGGGCAAGTGCGTGATCCGCACTGCCGAGTCGGTGGTGTTGACGTGCTGGCCTCCCGCCCCCTGAGACCGGTAGGTGTCGATCCGGAGATCGTCCTCATCGATCTCGACCTTGGCCTGGTCGCCGAGATCGGGGACGACAACCACTCCGGCAAATGAAGTATGGCGGCGGGCGTTGGAGTCGAACGGGCTGATCCGAACCAACCGGTGAACACCCCGCTCGGACTCGAGCGTCCCATAAGCCCGGTCGCCTCTGACGGTGAAGGTGGCCGACTTGATCCCGGCCTCCTCACCCTCGGTTACCTCCTCCACCGTGTAGGTGAAGCCGGAATCCGTGAGAAAGCGCTGGTACATCCTGGCCATCATCTCGGCCCAGTCCTGGGCGTCGACCCCCCCGGCCCCGGCATGGACACTGAGGATGGCGTCACCTTCGTCGTACTCGTCGTAGTAGAGCGACTCGAGCTCGAGCGCATCGAGCTCCCCTGAGACTGCGGCCAGCTCCTCCAAAGCTTCTTTGCGGGCAACCTCGTCGCCGGCTTCGTCGGCCAGCTCCAGCAACACCTCGGCGTCGTCGATCTTCGCGGTGAGCCCGCTGACCATGTCGAAGAGCCCCTCGTATCGGGCGAGACGTTGGCTGACCAGGCGCGCCTCGCTCTGGTCATCCCACAGATCGGGCGCCGAGGCCCGTTCCCGGAGCTCGTCCAGCTCCTTCTCCTTGGTCTCCAGGTCCAGGAACCCTCTGGCCTCGACCAGTCTCTGGCGGAGCTCGGCCAGCGTCGCCTTGGGGTCTGTGATCTCGGTGGTCATCGCTCCGCCTAAGCGGCGCCGTGGCAGCGCTTGTACTTCTTGCCGCTGCCGCAGGGGCATGCGTCATTGCGGCCGATCTTGTCCGAAACCGCTTGCTTCGCCGGTGCGGGGCCGACCGGTGCCGGGGCGACGCGTTGCGGTTCGGTCGTCGGCTTGGCCAGCTCGACCCGGAACAGGTACCTGACGGCATCGCGCTTCACTGCATCGACCATCTCGGTGAACATGTCGTAGGCCTCACGTTGATACTCAGAGAGCGGGTCGCGTTGACCCATCGCCCGGAGGCCGATCCCGGCACGCAGGTAGTCCATGTCGGAGAGATGCTCACGCCACTTGTTGTCGATGACCGACAACATCACCGATCGCTCCACCTGACGGAGCAGGTCCGAGCCGAGATCCTCCTCCCGCTTCGCATAGGCGTCGAGGGCCTCTTGGACCGCATATTCGACTACGTCATCGGCAGAGCCGGATACGGTCGAGGAATCGATGGTGGTGGGATAGACCTGGCTCAACTCCCTGTGCAGCGCCTCCCAGTCCCAGTCCGATCTCGGGACATCGGATGAGATCTCCGACTCGACCACCTCGGCGATCGCTGTCTCGATCCAGTCACCGAGGAGATCATCCTCGGCGGTGCCTTCGAGGATGGAGCGTCGCCAGTCGTAGATCACCTCACGTTGGCGGTTCATCACCTCGTCGTATTTGAGGACGTTCTTGCGAATCTCGAAGTTCTGCGACTCGACCTGTCTTTGGGCTCGTTCGATCGCCTTGGACACCATGTTGGCCTCGATTGGCTGGTCCTCAGGAAGACGAAGGCGGTCCATGATGCCGGTGACCCACTCCCCCTGAAAACGGCGCATCAAATCGTCCTCGAGCGAGAGATAAAAGCGCGACTCGCCGGGATCGCCCTGTCTGCCGGAACGGCCACGCAGCTGGTTGTCGATCCGCCGTGACTCATGTCGCTCCGTGCCCACCACATAGAGACCGCCGGCGTCGATCACCAGTTGCTTGTCGGGGGTGATCTGATTCTCGAACTCCTGAGTGAGCTTGTGCTCCAACTCCTCGTAGGAGGGGTCGTCGTGAGTGACCCCTCGACGTTTCAGCTCGGTGCGGGCCATGCCGTCAGGATTCCCGCCGAGCTTGATGTCAACGCCGCGCCCGGCCATGTTGGTGGCGACGGTCACCGCACCCGGGCGTCCCGCTTGGGCGATGATGTCCGCCTCCCGAGAGTGGTGCTTGGCGTTCAAGACCTCGTGCTTGATCCCGTGATGATCCAGCGCCTTGGAGAGTTTCTCCGACTTCTCGATCGACACGGTCCCGAGGAGGACGGGCTGCCCCCGCTTGGCCCTTTCAGCGACATCGCCCACCACGGCTCCATACTTGCCGTCCTCAGTCTTGTAGACGAGATCGCTCTCGTCGTCACGGGCCACCGGTTGGTTCGTGGGCACCGCGAGGACCTCGAGTGCGTAGATTTGAGCCAACTCGGCTGCCTCGGTCTCGGCGGTACCGGTCATCCCGGCGAGCTTGTCGTAGAGCCGGAAATAGTTCTGCAGCGTGATCGTGGCCAGCGTCTGGTTCTCGTCTTTGATGGCGACGCCTTCTTTGGCTTCGATCGCCTGGTGCAGACCCTCGGAGTAGCGGCGGCCCTCGAGCACACGACCGGTGAACTCGTCGACGATCTTGACCTCGCCGTGGTCGATGAGATAGTCGACATCGCGTAGATAGAGCTCCTTGGCCCGCAGCGCTGCCTCCAGGTGGTGGACGAAGTCGACAGCGGCGTGGTCGAAGAGGTTCTCGATCCCAAGCACCTGCTCGACCCGGGTGACGCCCTCCTCGGTGGTCAGGACCTGCCGCTTGCGCTCATCGACCTCGTAGTGGAGGTCTTTTTGCAGCCTGTTGGCGATCTTGGCGAAATCCCGATACCACTTGGCGCTGTCCGAAACCCGGCCCGAGATGATCAGAGGGGTCCGGGCTTCATCGATCAGGATCGAGTCGACCTCGTCCACGATGGCATAGGTGTGGCCACGTTGCACCCGATCCTGGGAACGCATCGCCATGTTGTCGCGGAGGTAGTCGAATCCGAACTCGTTGTTGGTGCCATAGGTGATGTCGGCGTCGTAGGCCGGATGACGCTCCGCCGATGTCATGCCGTTCTGGATCAGGCCGACTTTCAACCCGAGGAATCGGTGGACGGCTCCCATCCATTCGGCGTCACGAGAAGCCAGGTAGTCGTTGACCGTCACCAGATGGACTCCCTCACCGGCCAGGGCGTTCAGATAGGCCGGCATGGTCGAGACCAGTGTCTTCCCCTCACCGGTCTTCATCTCGGCGACCATGCCCCGGTGCAGGGCTGCGGCGCCGATCACCTGCACGTCGAAATGACGCTGGCCGAGCACCCGCTTCGCCGCCTCGCGGACGGTGGCAAATGCTTCGATCTGCAGGTCGTCGAGGGACTCACCGGCCTCGCTGCGATTGCGAAATTCAGTTGTCTTGGCTGCTAGGTCCTGGTCGGAGAGAGCCTCGTAAGCGGGCTCGAGGTCGTTTACCCCGGCGACGATGCTCTGGAACTGTCTGAGAGTCTTGCCTTCCCCGGCGCGCAGGACCTTGGAGAGGATTGGCATTGGGCTTTCATGCTACCGGCGGCCCCGAATTGACCCACTTCGGGTCGAACCTCAGCGAACGTCGATGAGACCTTCTCGTTGTGCCCAGGTCACCGCTTCGAACCGGGATTTCAGGCCCAACTTGTCGAGGACGTTGCGTACGTGGTTGCGAACCGTGTTCTCGGAGATGAAGAGCTCGGCGGCGATCTCCTTCGAAGTCTTGCCGGCGCCGACATATCCGAGGATCTCGAGCTCGCGCCCGGTCAGTTCCGGGCTCCGCGCCATGGCCTCACCGTGATGCCTGAGCAGATCGCGGAGAGCGGTGAACAACTTGCCGCCCATGGCCGGGGACACCGCGGCGCCGCCGGCGAGCACGTCGTGCATCGCCGCCACCAGACGGGGAAGCTGGGTGTCCTTGGTGAGATATCCGGAAGCACCGGCTTTGACCGCCGCCAGGAGGTCCTTCGCCGATTCGCTGGAGGTCAAGAGCACCACCCGTGAGTTGGGGCTGGCCTTGAGGATTGCGCCGACGACCTCGGTCCCCGACATGCCGGGCATGAGCAGATCGAGCATCACGAGGTCCGGCTGGTGCAGCCTGGCCACGTCGATCGCCCTCATCGCGTCGGCCGCAACTGCCTTGACTTCGAACCCCTCCTGGACGAAAACGGCGCGCAGCGCCTCGCGGAACAACTCCGCGTCGTCGACGATCACTACAGAGGCCACGGGCAGATGCCTCCTGGATCGAGCGAAATCTTCATCTGTTCTCCCAGTCTGAGGTTGATGGACTAGACACCGTATCGGCCAAATTGGCCGCGATCACAAGTGCTATTCGCTCAGGGCCTAAAGCCCTCGCCGCAGTGCGAACCGTGGCGCCTGTGGTGACGACGTCGTCGACCAGCAGGAACCGGCCCTTGTCCACCCGGCTCGCCTCGAGCGCAGGTGGGGGCCGGTTGTGGTCGCCACCGGCTCGCCTCCGGGCATGAAGCGGGGGCGAGAGTAGGTCGAGGACAGGAACATCCAGGGCGCGGGCGAGACGAAGGCCGATCTCCCGGGCCGGGTCGACGCCGTAGCGGATTTGACGGGACCAGGCTCGCGGCACAGGCACGACGGGGAGACGTGGCACCTTCGGGGCGACCACCGCCACCACCAGATCGGCGAAGGTGGTGAGCCCACGGTATTTCAGCCCATGCACAAGCTCCCGGGCGACCCCGCTGTGCTCGAAGGCCGCAATGAGCCGTATCCCACCGTCCAGTATCCGCTCCGGCGCCGGACGCAAACGGGCCCGGCATCCAGGGCACAGAAAGCCGGCGGACGGGTAATGACAGGCCTGACAAAGCATCAAGAGTCCAAGGCGGTAGGTGGTAAGTGGTAGGTGCCGGAAAAGCCGTCACCTAAAACCTACGACTTATGACCTGAGACTGGAACCTGATCGGCGCTTCGCCGATCAGGTTCCTTCTTGCCATCCGGACAGGTAGTCCACCTGCTCCTGGGTCAGGGTGTCGAGCCCCCCGCCGAGATGCTCGAGTTTGATACGGGCCACATCCGCATCGATCTCGGTCGGCAGGGTGTAGATCTTTGGCTCGAGGTCGTCCCGGTTCAATGCCAGATACTCGGCGGCCAGTGCCTGGTTCGAGAAGGACATGTCCATCACGTCGGCGGGATGGCCCTCCGCCGCTCCGAGATTGACCAGCCTTCCCTCGGCAATCACCAAGAGACGGCGGCCGTCCTCGAGCTCGAATTCCTCGAGATTGACCCGGATCTCGCGTCGCGCCACCGACGCCGCCCGCAGAGCGGCCAGATCCAGCTCGATGTCGAAATGACCGGCGTTGGCCAGGATCACACCATCTTTCATCACATCGAAGTGCTCCATGCGGAGCACATGCTTGTTCCCGGTCACGGTGATGAACACGTCTCCGACCCTCGCCGCCTCGGCGCCGGTCATCACCCGGAAACCATCCATGGCGGCCGATAGAGCTCGCACCGGATCGACCTCCACCACGATCACGGAGGCACCATGTCCATCGGCCCGGTTGGCCACGCCCCGTCCACAGTCGCCGTAGCCAATCACCACGACGTTCTGGCCGGCCAGGAGGATGTTGGTCGCCCGGATGATGCCGTCGATCGCGGACTGCCCGGTGCCGTAGTGGTTGTCGAACAGATGCTTCGTCGCCGAGTCGTTGACGGCCACGACCGGCACCCGCAGGGTGCCGTCGGCAGCCATCGCCTTGAGTCGGATGACGCCCGTGGTTGTCTCCTCCGTCGAGCCGATCACCTCGATGTCTCGTCGATCAGTGTGGAGGAGTGTGGCCAGGTCGGCGCCATCGTCCATGGTGATCGCCGGGGCGTGATCCAGGACCGCGTGGATGTGCTTGTAATAGGTGTCGGCATCCTCGCCGCGGATGGCAAAGACCGGGATGCCCTCGGCGACCAGGGCCGCGGCGACGTCATCCTGAGTGGACAGAGGGTTGGATGCGCACAGCAACGGCTCAGCACCACCATCGCGCAATGCCAGCATCAAGTTGGCGGTCTCGGCCGTGACGTGGAGGCAGGCGGCGACCACGAGACCGTCCAGTGGCTTCTCCTTGGTAAATCGCTCCCGCACCGACGCCAGGACCTGCATCCGGCGCCCGGCCCATGCGACCCTCCTGGCACCGACCTCGGCGAGGGCAGGGTTGGATATGTCGTAGTTCATCTCAGTCCTTCACCAATAGCTTCTTCAGTTTCTCGATCGTTTCGACGGGCACCGGATCGACACCCGCCTCCCCAGCCAGCAGGAAGGACACCAAGTCCCCACAGACCGTGAGTGACATCAGACGAGCAAGCTCCGATTCCCCCGCGCCGACACCTCGCCAACCCAGGGCACGGCGAATGTGGTCAGATCCGATGTGTGCTCGAGTCGTGAACCAACCCGGGGGTGATCGGACCGATCGGTGAGGGCCACGATACATGTCAGGTCTCGGGTCACTGCCGGAAGCGTCTCCCACCCGACGATCTCATTGTGATCGAGCTCGGGCAGGACCGACCACCAGGCTGGCATCTTCGCGTTTTCGTTGATCTGGGTCTTCCAACGCTGTGCGGCCGTGGCACTGATCGGACCGCCCCCGTAGATGATCGTGATCCTGCCCACCAGACCCTTGGCCAGGCCCTGTGCCAGGTCCCAGGTCTCCGAGCCCTCGGTCGTGGCGGCGTCGACCAGGTCGGCGGCTTCGTCGAGCGCTGTCTGCTGATCCGAGAGCAGCCCCACGGCGGTCAGGATCCGTGCCACCGCACCCGCCATGTATCCAATCGCGGCCCTGGGCTGGAGCCCGGCGGGAACCGACACCGTCGCCCATCCCCGCTCCGACGTCATGTCGGCCAGCCGTCCACCGGTAGTAATGGTGATGATCGGCAGCCCTTGGGCGTCGGCGGCGGTCACGACGTCGAGGGTCTCCTCGGTGTTCCCCGAGTACGACGCGGCGATGACAGTCGGCCTCACCCTGGCCGCCCACCCGGGCAGAGGCGAATACCCCTTGTGCACTGCGACTCGACCCTGAGTGGTGGCGACCAGGGCGGCGCCGTAATCGCCTCCTATCCCTGAGCCGCCCATCCCTGCAACCAAGACCTCAGGGCTCAACGAGATCTGCGGCACCTCGAGATCACGGGCCCAGCGCAGCTGGTCGCCCAGCGTGCGGATCATCCCAAGCATGTCACTCATCGGGTCCACCCTCGGCCTCCTCGATCAGCATCACCGGTATGCCGTCCCGGACGGGATAGCGCCGGCCGCAGGCGGAGCACACGAGTCTCGAAGTCGGCTCGTCTTCGGTCAGATCGGCCTTGTCAACCGGGCAGACGAGGATGGCGGCCAATTGCGGATCGATCAGGCTCATCTGCCCTCCTCCAGGGTCGATGCCAGAGTCGCGACGGTCTCTTGAAGCGTCTGCGCGTCCGCGGACTCGACGTTGAGCCGCAGTAGTGGCTCGGTGTTGGACGGGCGCAGATTGAACCAGACATCGCCGAGGTCGACTGTCAACCCATCGATGTGATCGGTGCCGGCTCCCGGGAACATCGATTCGATCCGTGCCATCGATGCCTCCGGATCGGCTACGACGAAATTGACCTCGCCCGAAGCGTGATAGGGCTCGACGTCCCGCCTGAGGGCGGAGAGGGGGCGCCCCGCTTCGGAGATGACCCTGAGGAGCACGAGCATGGCCAGCATCCCCGAGTCGGCTCGGAAGTTGTCGGCGAAGTAGTAGTGGCCGCTGTGCTCGCCCCCGAAGACGGCCCCCGACTCCGCCATGACCTGTTTGATGTAGCTGTGCCCGACTCGGGTCCGGATAGGTGTCCCACCAGCAGCCAGCACGATCTCCGGCACGGCGCGTGATGTGATCAGATTGTGGATGATCGATGCACCCGGATGGCGCTCGAGCATCCAACGGGCGATGAGTGCGGTGACAGTGCTCCCACTGACGGCTTCGGCCTTGTCATCGATGAAGAAGGCCCGGTCCGCGTCGCCGTCGAAGGCAACTCCCAGGTCGTGACCCCCGTTGCCCACCATGGAGATCAGGTCCTGAAGGTTCTCCGGCTGGATCGGGTCTGCCGGATGGTTGGGGAATGTGCCGTCAGGTTCGAGATAGAGACCCTCCAGTGTCGCCTCGAGGCGGGCGAAGACCCGGTCGATGGTGACCCCGACCATCCCATTGCCGCCATCAACGGCAACACGGAGCGGTCCAATTGTCGAGGCGTCGACGATGCCCAATAGGTGCTCCACGTAATCGTCGACCGCGTCGACGCCCCGGACCGACCCAGCGACGGCGGCGGTCGGCTCGATGCCGTTGACCACTGCCGTCTTTATATCCTCGAGTCCGGTCTCAGCGCCGACCGGGGCGGCTGCCGCCCGACACAACTTCAGCCCGTTGTACTGGGATGGATTGTGGGATGCGGTGATGATCGCCCCCGGAACCGAGTGTCTTCCTGAGTAGAAATAGACAAGGTCGGTGGGCACCTCGCCCAGATCGATGACGTCCGCTCCGGCAGAGGTCATCCCGTCTACCAGGGCCTCGAACAACTCCTGAGACGACTCCCGGCAGTCCCGGCCGACCGCGATTTCTCCCGCCTCGACCAGTGCGACGAAGGCGATTCCGACCTTGCGAAACAACTCCGGGCCCAGTTCCCCGTTGTCGGTGCGGCCACGGATGTCGTAGGCCTTGAACACGGCGTCGGGGCTCATCGGCGGTCGAGTCTAGGGGTAGGCCTATCTCTGGCTGATTCCTACACTTGCCGGCTCCGATGCCACCCGCCTTCTCGATTGTGGTCCCTGTGTACAACGAGGCCGCCTTCATTCCCCAGGCCGTGCCGGCGTTGGTCGGGCAGCTGGAGAGCCTCGGGACGCAATACCACGTCCTAATCGTCGAGAACGGCTCGACCGACGATTCGGCAGAGGCGGCGAAACGAGCCGCCGAAGGTCATCCAATCACCGTCATCTCCCTGCCTGAAGCCGACTACGGGGCCGCCATGAGACAAGGGTTTCTCGAGGCGGACGGCGACTGGGTGGTCAATTTCGACATCGACTATTTCTCGGCCGACTTTCTCAGAAAGGTATTGGAACTGGAAGCGGTAGACCTCGTCATCGCATCGAAGAGGGATCCCAACTCCCAGGACAGGCGGCCTTGGGTCAGACGGGTTGCCACCAGGGTGTTCAACCTGTTGCTGCGGAGCATCCTTGGATCGAGGGTGAGCGATACCCATGGAATGAAGGCATTCCGCCGCGACCTCGTCACTGACCTTGTCCCTTCGGTCCTCAGTCGTCAGGACCTGTTCGACACCGAGCTCGTGGTCAGGGCAGAGAGGGCCGGATATCGGATCACCGAAGTCCCGGTCGTCGTGGAGGAGATGAGGGTGGCGCGTTCATCGTTGGTGAAGCGGGTGCCACGGACGATCAAGGGGTTATGGAGCATTCGACAGGCCCTCGCCGCCGACGGTCTAGATCTTGCGGCGTCGCACAGTCCAGACACCGACACCAGCTAGACCGACCAGGCCGATCAAGCTGGCGAACTTGCCCCCTGTCTCGGCCCAGGTGTCCTGGAACTCGAGCACGACCTGCTCGCTGGTGGGAACGACGACCATCAGCGAAGGACTCGCCCGCCACGGGCCTTCCGCCCCCTCGGCGACCCAATTGGGGAAATAGGACACCTTGACCAGATGAGGCAGGCCCACCGCGGTGGTGGTGAAGGAGATCCGATGGTTATCGACCACGATGTCACTGACCGCATCAGCCGGCGCGTCGAGGGCGACGTTGGGTCTCTCGTCCAACGACTCGATTCGGGGCCATTCCTCCGGCCCGTCGGCGACCACCAGTCGGTCGAGGTTGTCGACGTCCTCATACCACTCGAGCGCCAGGTCGAAGAAGCTGGGCAGCTCCTGACCGTCGGACCCGGTGACGGTGTCTGAGCCGGTCAGCGAATCGAGCAATCCGTGTTCGGGCACCTCATAGACGGACGGGAGATGCGTCGCGACCTCGACCAAACCGGTCTCGGGCAGTTGGTAGATGGTGAAAGGCTCGGTCGTCGCCACCTTGGTCAGCTCGGCCATTCCGTCGGCCCGCTCCGTTGCCTCGGGTGTGAACGACACGTAATAGTCGACCCCGAACAACTCCAGGTGCTTGATGCCTCGCTCCATCTCCCCTGTGTGGTATTTCAGACCCGGGATCGGGTTGGAGGGCTTCTCCGACATCTCGGAGGAGTTGATGAAGTGGAAAGGGGTCGTGAGCGACGACTCGAAGAACAGACCTTCCATCGACGGGTGCGAACCGCCCGTCCAATATGGGATGAGCATCGGAGACATCGGAGTCCCGTACTGGTTGAGCTCGCTGTTCGCCTCCCAGTGGACCCGGCCATCGGGGAGAGAGTCGATCTCGGTCATCAGCGCCTCATACTCCGGCCATGCAGTCTTCGACTCGTAGCCCTCGTAGTTCCACTTCGCCCAACCATCCACGAAAGTGACCCCGGAGAGGGCGCCAAGCACCACCACCGCCACGGTGGCGCCGGTGAGGAAGGTCCGGGTCGACAGCGTCGACTCCCACATGAAGGTGAGCCCGATGAGAAGCGCCCCGGCGATCGCGACCGGCACCCAGACCCAGGCCGGGAACTCGGTGGAGTCGATGACGAGGGCGCATGCGACGATCGTCACCAGGAGGATCAACGCCCGAGGCCAGTGAGTGGAGAGACGGGAGGGGAGCCTTCGCGACAACCAGATCACCGCCGCTCCCACCCCCACCGCGGCGAAGAACGCCACCCCGAAGTACCAGTACGGGAGGAGCCGCCCGTTCCACAGCTTCCATCGCTCGCCGCCGAAGACCGTGGGGAACAGTTCAGGCATGATGTGAGGGAGCGGGAAATAGAGGACCGGGAGGATGGTTGCGGCCAGAAGAGGCGCCGCCCGTGAGGTGCGCCGACTGATCCAGATCGCGCCGGGTATCGCAACCGGAAGGAGGAGCCACAGCTCGACAGGGAAGATCTCCTCCCATCGGGAGAGGGGCGTCCAGGACATGTCCGAGCTGAACCCGATTCGGGCGACCAGAGGCAAGGCCCAGAAGGCGGCGATGGCGAATCCCCAGATCCAGATGGCGAGTGTCCGCAGCAGGCCCTTGCGCCAGGGCAGTACGAACAGCGAGGCAAAGATGACGACAATGGTGGTCAGGACATGGCACAGGGCAGTTGCCGCCAGGGCCAGAGCGGCCCACTTCAAGTACTTGCGGTCATCTCGAACTGTCCGGATGAGAAGCCCGAGATACAGGAGCGACAGGGCAAACGACCACGAATAGGAGAACTCACCGGCCAGGGTCGAGGCGACGTTCCCCCCGTAGATCGAGTAGCTCTCGAGGAAGGCGAACACCACCCCCGAACCGGCCGCGACCAGGGAGATGTGCTTGCCCAGCTTCATGGATCGCGCCAGGAAGTAAGCGGCCGGCGGCGTTGCCAGCAGCCCCATAACCGTGACGATCTTGAATGCAACGCCGTACGGCAGGATCACGTCGAGCAAGACGATGGTCAGCGACGGGAGCGGGAAGTAGAAGTAGAACGCCGGGAACCCGGCGAACCAGTCGTTGGACCAGCCCAGGATCCTCCCCTCGGGGAGCAGGCTGTCCCGGAGGAATGCCGGCCCCAGCACATGTGCGCCCATGTCTCCGCCGGTCGGGGTGGTGGACGACACGATCCACCACGGGTTCATCACCACGAAGATGACCAGCGAGATGCCGGCCAGGGTGAGGACCACCGGCCAGGGGTTACCCCGGATCATCGACCGTGGGGTGGTCACGCTCGATGCTGTCGGACGATCTCCAGGATCTGCGAGATATCGATGTCCTCGCCATCCCGGTTCCACCATCTCTCCTCGCAGTTGTGGCATGCGAAGAACAGGACTTCGGTCCCGTCCGGGAGGACGTGCTCGATCTCGATCACATCAGGTTGTGAGCACTGTGGACAGTTCATCTCGTCTCGACGCTGGGGCAGGGCATATGGTACGAAGTTCGGCCCGCTACGACAATGCCTCCTCGTCGAGGAGGCGGCCCACATAACGGCTGCGGCGCCGACCATTCTCGGTCCAATACGCGTACCAATACGGGCCGTGCGGGCAGCGGGTGCAGCCCTGCTTGCCACAACGCACCGATTGCTGGCGGAGGTGGACCTCGGGGTGGTCGTCGGAGGTGAGCGCGCCGGAGCCCTGGAGTTGGGCTCGGGTCAGGATGAGCAGACGGCGCAGGTCGTGTTCGTCGAGATCTTTGACCGCATCGAGCAGATCGCGGTCGAGGGCCATCAGGCCACAGAGAGCGGGGCGAACAACCGGGTGACGGTGCGTCGGTCGGTGAGGGTCCACCCGAGCGGCGGGATCATGCGGTCAGCATGATCGGCGCACATCGCGTACCCATGTCGGTCGACGCCGCCGACGAGGTCATCCATCCAGACCGAACTGTCCGGATATGAGAACGTCATCACGGCAGCAGCGGGCGAGCCGCAACGGGCACAACTGAGAATCATGTCGGAGACGGTAGAAGTTGTGGACGGGCTGTTCAAGGATTCAACGTTTCCAGGGCCTTGTCCGGGAGTCCTGGAAACCGTGAGGCAGACCCGTCGCCAGTCACGACCAGGGTGCACGGAACGACGTCGATTCCGATGTCGGAGAACAGCCCGGGCCGCTGCTCCCATTCGATCTCGACGAATCCGGCGACGCCGAGCGCCTCCTCCAAGCGTGCTCGGGCCGGTTCGCAGTCGGCACAGGTCGTCGATGTGAACAGATACACGCCCGGGTCCAGCCCGTGACTTTCGGTCTCGACCAGGTTGGGGCGTCTGTGGCGGAGCCCCACGACAACCACGGCCGAAATGACAACGGCGGCGACCACGACCAGCAGCCTGAGCCAGACCTCACTCATCGATCAGCGGCTCGCCGATGCTGTATGCAACCCCCGTACCGCTGGTCGTGACCCAGAGCGGAACCAGGGCACCCTGGCCCCTCACCGCATATGCATTGGCGCCCCCTTCGAAGGCGGGCACCTCGAGCACCGTCCCCGCCGGCAGCGCGAACTGCTTCGCGGCGGACTGAGCCCGCCGCGCGGTCACGATCACGGTGTCCTCATCGAGTCCGGCGTTGAGAATCACCGCGCTCCCGAGGCTGCCGGGCGCCAGGCCGGCGCCAGGAAGCAACCACGTCGAGGAAGTCTGCGAGGCCCCGCTGGTGATCGCCACGCCGGTTTCCGATGAGCTCCGCAAGAACACCGCCACCGGTTGGGTCGAGATGACCCTCAACGCCGACGCGCCCTCGAGCCCCATCCCGGAGAACGGGACCACCGTTGCCCCCCTGCTTGGGACCACGCCATCCTGGAACCCCTCCACCAACCCCTGAGGGCCGTACAGATCGAGTTGGAACCCGACCTCCGCCGCGACCCCAGTGGAGATGACGAGTTCCCCGCCGATTCCAGCGGCGGGCACCGGCACATACCAGTCCAGGGCCGGAGCCACTGAGTGCCACAAGGCACCGTCCGCCCCGGCGTCGTATCGGCCCACAGCCACGACGTTGCCGCTGGCCACTTCGACAGCAATCGAGAGCGACTGGCGCCCGGGCAACATCTCTGCGAGGTCGATGGTTGCGGACGATCGAGAAGGCACCCTGATGCCGCGCAACGGTGGTGCGGCCTCGAGCCCGGACTCCGATTGCACGACCAGGTCCACCACGGCATCGCCCGCATAGGGATTCATCAGCTGGACGAGATGGTGGCTACCGCTGACAGTGGACCCACCCGCCAACAGTGTCTGAGGCAGCGGGGTGGCCACACAGGTCTCGACGGCAACCGACTCTGTGCCAATCAAGACCGATGCGGCCGCCACGTCGATCCCGGGCAACTCGGTCAATCCAGCCCCAGTGCCCAGCGGGGCGATCTCGGCGATGGAAACGGCGGCGGAGCCGGAGCTACCGGTCGAGAAACTCGCCGACCCAGCGGAGACGCCGGCGGCGAATGCGGTGAAGCGACCGTCCCCGTTCACCTCCGAGGCGACGCCAATCGTGGTGCTGCGCCCGCTGCTCTCCTCGATCGGGCACACGGCGACCGAAGGGGGGTTGGTGGCAGCGACGACCCCGGCTTCCGGGAGGGCGGGGCTGGGGATGAGCAGAACGGCGATGGCCAGCGCAGCCACGACCAAAGCGAGAAGAGCTTTGGTCATCGCCGCGCCCTCCCCCACCCGATCAGGACAAGGGCGATCAACAGCAGTCCTGCCGCCAGATAAGGGGCCAGGGCCAAGTAGCCGGTTGCGGAGAACGAGGCCGTCCCTCGGTCCGCAGCGACAGTCACAAACCAGTCTTGGAGCTCGGGTTCGGGCGCCCACCCATGGGAGTAATTCACCCTGATCATCGCACGCTCCGCTGCCTGCCCTTCGAAGCCGGCGCCCTGGCGGTGCCAGACAACGCCATCGCTCGTCGCCGCCAATGGTTCGGACGAAGGGTTCTCGAAGACCTCGGCGCCGGTGACGAGAGGAGTGGGGACCAGGTCGACCTGCGAGTCGAGGATCAAATCGAGCGGTGTCTCAGGGCCCTCCACGACCACCCAATCGATGGAGAACTCGGCAAGGAGCGCTCCAGGACGGAGGTCGGCACCCCCGGCGATGCGGTCTAGCGCAAGCCCCAGTTGAGCATCGCCTGTTTGTGACTCGGGCAGCCAGACCTCGTCGATCGTCGTCCCCTGGCCGTCCAGCGTCCGATACCACAGACCGGGGCCAGGCCTCGCCTCCCCCGGGATCAGATGACGATCGGTGGAAATCACCAGAACACGCCCCGGGCTCCCCTCGTCATTGAGGGTCGTTGCGAACGCCAAGCGCTCGTTGACATCGCCAGATGGCAGTCCGAGGCGGCCGTTCAAGAGACCCAGGATCGACACCACGACGATGGCAGCCGCGCCGATCGACGAGAGGAGACGGCGTGGCTCGATGCTGAGCCGGTCCAGGGCGGCCGCCACCACGATCGCCGATCCGAACGAGGCGAGGACGAGCGCTGCCTCTTCCACCCCCGGGCCCCCCATGGCGAGACGCACCACGGTCATGCCGCCGAACCCGAGCAGCGCCCCAAAGAAGGCAAGTCGCCGGGTACGGCCCTCGATCAGCATCAGCGGGATCGCGGTCAGGGCGAGCAAGACGGGCCACCAATCAGGGACGATGAGCCCAATCCGACGTTCGACGTCGAACAACCAACCACGGTCGTCGTATACGAACCCAATGGCCACCACCGCTGCCAGGACAGTGGCGAGGGCGAGCCGAAGGGAGGTGCGGCTTCCCCCCAACAAACGCCAGAGCACGGCGACGACGATGGGAACGACGCCGAGGACCGGCGAGACAGCGGTCAGCATCAACGTCCAGAGCAGGACCCAGCCGACGTGGGTGAGCCAGCTCTTGCCGCGGTCGTCCGGATGGAGGATGACCGAACGGACCGCCCACGGCAGCAGGGCCGCCGCGCCGAGGGCTAGCCACGACCCCGCGCCAACAATCAGGGCCGTGCCAGGGCCGGCCAGGATCACGAGACCAGACAGATACCGGCCGGGCCCCCTGAAGCCGAGTCGCCCGGCTAGGCGCCCCATGCCGAGCACCGCGAGCACGGCGAAGACCACGGTCGCCATCGTCCGGGCCGCACCCTCGGCGCCAAACCAGAGCAGTGAGATCAGCCCGGTGAACCCAGTAGCCGGGTGCACCGCGTCCGCCGAGCCGAGACCGGAGTCGTTCCAGCCTGCGAAGAACCGGTCGAATGCAACGGTTGGCGGCTCGAAGGGAAAGCTGAATCCGGTGTTGGGCAGGCCGGAGAAGATGATCGACCAGGAGGCAACCAGGACGACTGCGGCGGCGAGGAGCGCGCCCCAAATACCTGGGCTCGACCAGATCCTCCTGGTGCCGCGAGCCAGGGCCTGATCGTCGTCGAACACGGAGAGGATGCGGTCGGTGAGCTCAGAGCCGACCTCACGCAGTCGTACCGATCCCCGTGACTGGAACCGAAAGAGCTCCTCGTCGCCAACAGCTCGAACCTGGCGAAACCGGCGACGCGCACCGATGGTCGACGGCAGGTGCCCGATGTTCCAGAGCCAGGACATGACATGGTGTGCCCCCACCCTCCAGCGAAACAGGATCAGGTTGGCCAATGAGTCGACCACCGAGACCAGGATCTCGAAGGGAACCACCCAGAGGAGAGTGATGGGGCGGTACGCCTTCAGCATGGCGCGGAGCCGACCAGCTTCCTCCCGCCAGCCTCCAGGTTCCTCCTCACATCGGGCCTGGTGATAGACCTCTGAGGAAGGAACGGTTATCACCCTTCCTCCCGCCAACCGGACCCGCTGAGAGAAGTCGAGACCTGCGGCCACCGGCTCGAGCAGCTCGTCGAGCCCGCCCAGACCCTGCGCCAGGTCCCGACGCACCAGCATCGACACCGAGGAGACGAAGGCGACCTCGCGGACCACGTCGTACTGCTGAAGATCGATCTCGCCGTCGTCGAGGCCGGTGAACGGATCACCGAACACATCTGTTGCGCTCCCAATCGACTCGAGCTCGTCACGGGTCCCGGCGAACAGCAGCTTCGATCCACCCAGTGATGCCTCGTTGCGGTCCAGTTCCCAAACCAGGGCCGCCAAGGCGTCCGGGCGGGGTCTCGCATCTGAGTGCAGGATCCAGAGATAATCGACGGCGGGATCCGTCTCGGCGATGGCTTCCTCGAGGGTCGGGACCCGACTCACGCCGCCGGGAAGATCGCCATTTGGCTCCCCGATCACAACCACCTCTCGAATGCCTTCATAGACTTGGCGATCCACGGTGGCCAGGGCCGCCTCGAGGTCAGCGCCCTCGACGAGGGTGACGACGACCTTGACGCGGGGCGCGTCCGGCTCAACCAGGGGCGTCGATTCGTCCGCGAGTTGCGGAGCTGAAGCACTAGTCATGCGGAAGGACATTCTGAACCGGACCGCGCCACTGAGCAATATCGGAGACCGATGACCACTGTTGTCGAGCTTTCAGGCGGGGTCGGTGGGGCGCGTCTGGCTCGGGGCCTCGACGCGCTGGATATCGACTTGTCGGTTGTGGTCAATGTTGGTGATGACCTGCCGGTCCACGGGTTATACGTGTCACCCGATCTGGACACGATGGTCTACACCTTGGCCGGGGTCGAGGGCCCTCACGGATGGGGTCGCGCCGACGACACCTTCGCGGCCAACTCGGAGCTGGCTCGTTTCGGCGTCGAGAATCGATTCCAGCTGGGTGACCTGGATCTCGCCCTCAAGATCCATCGCACCGACTGTCTCGCACGAGGGGACACTCTCGCCGTGGTGACGGACTCCGTGCGGGCTGGGTTCGGGATCAGCGCCACCATCCTCCCTGCCTCCGATCAGCCGGTCCGGACGATGGTCACCACGACGGACGGCGCCGTGATGACCTTCAGGGAGTACTTCGTCGACAGGGGCCATCGCGATCACGTGCAGCGTCTCGACTTCGAAGGAGCTGACTCGGCCACACCCGCTCCCGGGGTGATCGAAGCCATCGACGGGGCCGACGTCGTTGTGATCGGCCCATCCAATCCCCCGCTCTCCATCTGGCCCATCCTCGCCATCGGGGAGATCGAGCGAGCCGTCCGACGTCATCCGAAGGTGATCGCGGTCAGCCCGCTCATCGGGGGACGCGCCCTGAAAGGCCCCGCTGATGTGGTGTTGGCGGACCTTGGCCTTGGCGCAGGCTCGCCGGCAGTGATTGCCGCGTACCGCGGCCTGATCGACACCCTGGTCGTCGACAGCGAGGACAGCCGCGACGCCGGACAGCTCGACGGGGTCACAGTCGTCCCTCACGACACCCGCATCGCCGAGCGTGATCGGGCGGCCGACCTGGCCCGGGCGATACTGGGCCTGTGACCCTCCAGGTATTACCCGTCATTGGGATCGGATTCGTCCGGCCCGGCGATGACGTCAGCGAGGTCCTCGCCGGGGCCCTGGAGCCGATGGGCCTCATGGCCGGAGACGTTGTCGTCGTGACCCACAAGATCGTGTCCAAGGCCGAGGGTCGGGTGGTCACGATCCAGGGTGACGAAGCTCAATTCAAGCTCGCCCTGGTGGAATCCGAAGCCGTCTCGATAGTGAGAAGACGAGGCGACCTGATAATCGCCGAAACCGAGCACGGTTTCATCTGTGCCAACGCCGGAGTCGACCGCTCCAATGCGGATCCGGGCACGATGATCCTGCTCCCCGAGGATCCAGATCGGTCGGCCCACCGCATCAGGACGCGTCTCGGTCATCGTTTCGGCATCGACCTTCCCGTGGTGATCTCCGACACGTTTGGCCGCCCCTGGCGCCGGGGGCTGACCGACATCGCCATCGGCGTCTCCGGGTTGGAGGCGGTTGTCGACCTGAAGGGGACACCCGACTGGGTTGGTCGTGACCTGGAGGTCACCGAGATCGCTGTCGCCGATGAGCTCGCATCGGCGGCCGACCTGGTGATGGGCAAAGCCGATGGCATACCCGCCGCCCTCATCCGCGGCTACCAAGGCCCGCCGCGGCGACGGCCGGGGCCGCGACCTGGTCAGGCCACCCGACGAGGACCTGTTCCGATAGGCGAGCGCCTATGCCCTGGGACGACCCAAACCCCAATAGTCGAGACCGACGGCCCGCACCTTCTTCGGGTCGAGGATGTTGCGAGCATCGACCACCCGATGACCACGCATCGCCTTCGACACATTGGACATGTCCACGGTCAGGAACTCGGGCCATTCGGTGGCGATCAGCAACACATCGGCGTCGCGAACCGCGGCGATCGGGTCGGGAGCCATCGAGAACAGGTCTGTGGTCGCCTCGGGGTCGTAGGCCACCACTTCGGCGCCATCTGCTTGCAGTAGAGCAGCGATGCGCACTGCAGGTGACTCCCGCACGTCGTCGGTTCCTGCCTTGAAAGCGATACCCCACATGCCGACACGACGGCCACGCAAGCCCCCGCCTGCGGCCTGCCGGACCTTGTCCGCCACTCGACGTCTCTGCTCTTCGTCGGCCGCGATCACAGCCCGAAGAAGCTCGAAGTCATAGCCGGCGTCCTGAGCGACCGCGATCAGCGCCTGGGTGTCCTTGGGGAAGCACGACCCTCCGTACCCCGGTCCTGGCTGGAGAAAGTGGGGACCGATCCTGTGGTCCATGCCCAGACCCTGGACGACATCGATGATGTCGGCGCCGACCGCTTCACATACGTTCGACAGGGTGTTAACGAAGGTGAGCCGTGCCGCCAGATATGCGTTGGAGGCATACTTGATCATCTCCGCCGAGGTCGGGTCGGTGATGACGACGGGAGCGTCAAGGCTCCGATACAGGTCGGCCACTGCTTGGGCATCGGCCTCGTCCCAGGCGCCCACCACGATGCGGTCGGGCTCGAGGAAATCTTCGACCGCCTTGCCCTCACGGAGAAACTCGGGATGAGACACGATCCGACCGGGACTGCCCAGGTCGGCCAGCCGTTTGCGCAGTGATGCGACCGTGCCGGGTGGCACTGTGGACTTCACCACGAAGAGGGTCTTCTCGTCGACCTCATTGGCGAGTTCGTCGATGACCGCGTGGACGTATTTGAGGTCAGCCCGTCCGTCCTCTCCCTCGGGAGTGGGCAGGGCGAGGAAGACAAAGCGCACGCCCTCGACGGCCTCCTTGTTCGAGGTGTGGAAGCTGAGAAGGTCACGCTCGATGGCACGGGATAGGAGGTCGGGTAGACCATGCTCGTAGATCGGCACTCCGCCGTTGCGAAGCAGCTCGACTCGCTCGGCGTTTGCTTCCCCCAGACGCACGCGGTGGCCCAAATTCGCCAGCCCGCCTCCGGTGACGAGACCGACATAGCCGGCACCGATAATTGCTATATCCATTGAACCCTCATGGTAGATCGCGGTGCGCTGCGATCAGGAGGCGTCGGCTCCAACGATCACAACGGCGTCATAACCGTTATCGACCGCGCCGAACCGAACTACACCAAAACCAATCTGGCCGACGATTCGGTCCCCGGCGCTGCTGCCGTCTCGTACGACGACAGTCGTGGTGGCGTAGTCCTTCTCTCCGGCATCGCCAACCGACGCGATCTCGAACCCGGCTTCCTCGAGCCTCTCGGACATCGCCCCCGCGGCGCCATTGACTCCGTTCCCGTTGAGGACCTGCACACGGATGGGGGCCATGTCGACAGTCACCGCGCCGTCCGCGAACGCCTCGATCATGGCGGTCGCGTCCGGCTCGGAAGCCCTCACGACGGAGGCGCCCGCGATTCTGTCCTCGTGGACGGGCAAGGTCTGGCCGTCGATGCCACCGCTGACCAAACTCCGGAAGTCCCAAGCGAGGGCGGCGACCGAGGATTCGGCGAGGGTTGCGTCGATCGTCATGTGTTGGGCCATCGAGCCCGCGATGGCGCCCGCCTCGGCGATCGAGGCCGGTGATTTGAGCTCGGTGAGGATGGCTCGAACCACCTCCTGCTGGCGTTGGGTCCGACCGAGGTCATTGGCGTCGACGCTCACCCAGCCGTCGTCCTGGTACTCCTGGTATTTCCGGGAACGGGCGAAGGCCAGCGCCTGCTCGCCGCTCAGCATCTGCGTCCCGGCTTCCACACTGAGGCCCGACGAAGCGTCTCGCGCCCGATAGGGAAAGGTCATCTCGATCCCACCCAATTCGTCCACCATCGAGGTGAAGCCGGCGAAATCGATCTCGACGTAGTGATTGACGTCGATTCCGAGATTCTCCCTGATCGTTTGGACCATGAGACTCGGCCCGCCGTATGTGTACGCGGCATTGATCCTGCCATCACCGTGGCCCGGTATGTCCACCCACAGATCACGCGGAATCGACAGCATGCCGCGCCTCGCCGGACGCTCCGTCGAGTCGAACCAGCATGATCACGTCGCCTCGCTGGCCCTCGGCCTCGCCGAAGAAGGTCAGATCGTCGATGCCCTCACGGGAATCGCTCCCGACGACGAGGAAGGTCAGGGTGTCGCCGGTGGGCTCGCTCAATTCCTCGACGACCTCGTGGTTGGTGGTCGCCAAGGCGAGGACGTCCTGACCGGTGTGCAAGGCCCAGAACACGCCGAGCGCGCCGAGCCCGGCCACGACCAGGAATGAGATGATCGTGACCTTGGCCCATCGGGCTAGCCCGCGCCGAGGCGCCAAGTGTCGTGGGGAGGATGAGGACATCGTCGGGTGAGACGTCGTCAGGCTAGGCAGGGGTTCCGGGTTTCTTTGGCAATCCCGGCGTATCCTGCCGCCCGATGGCGGTACTCCCCCACGAAGGAACTCATTCCATCATGTATGGGGGTTGGCCGTTGCCGATCGGCTCGAGTCTTCGCACCCAGTACCTGGCGCGACCCGATGCGGCCGGGCGTTTTCCAGTCGTGCTCGTGCTACCCACCCTCAATGGCCTCGGCGGATTCGAGAAGGACCTGTGTCGCATGTTCGCCCGATGGGGTGTGGTCGCAATCGCGGTCGACTCCTACCGGCAGAAGGGTGATCCGTTCGAGGCATACGAGTCGCTGTCTGACCGTCAGGCCCTCATCGATCTCGACGAGATCCACGAGTTCATCGTCTCCGACGACGTGACCTGGGCCGTCGGCGGTGACCTCGGGATCCTGGGCGTGGATGTCGGCGGCCGATTCGGGATCATCGCCGCCTCGACTCGGTCCTGGGTCAAGTCGCTCGCAGTGGCTTACACGCCTCTCACCGGCGACGAGGATCGCGAATTCCAGGTGGCCTCCTATCTCGACAATCTGCCGGTCCCGGTGCTGGGGCTGTACGGAGCGGAGGACGACCTGATCCACCTGGACACCGTCGACGAGGCGCAACGACGCAACGATCACGGGCAGTGGTTGCTCTACGAAGGCGCCGGCCACTCCTTCCTGGATGCAGAAGCCGACGAATACCACGTGGACGCGGCGGGCGACGCCGGACCTCGCCTCGTCGAATTCTTCAAGGCAACCTTGCCCGACGCCATCGAGGTCGATCTGGGTTAGTGGCGCACGTGCCGGATGGCGCCGGACGTGAGGGTCTGTCGGATCCCGCCTGATTCGACCACCAAACCGCCGTCCGCGGTGACATCGGCGGCCGCCCCCCAGCCGTCAGGCTCCCAGGTGATGTCCCGCCCGAGGGTGGTGCAGAGCGATCGGTACTCCTCGATGGGCCAACCCTCGGCTTCGATCAGCTGCATCAGCTCAGCGGTCCAGAGCCCGGCGATGTGCCTGTGGAGATCTTCACCAGGGTCGGTCTCATGCCAGGCGCCGACCCCTTCGGGTGGGTTCGGCCACCAGAGGTTCATCCCCAGCCCGACGACGACCTCAGCGGAACGCTCGACCAGGATCCCGCCTACCTTCAGATCGCTCAACATCAGATCGTTTGGCCATTTCAACCCGACACCGTCGAGACAACGCGACGCGGCGACACCAGCCATCAGTGAGAACGGGCGCTGATCGTCGGCAATTGGGCGAAATGAAAGCGATACCGCCAGCGCCCGCGGCGCCGAGTCCCATACGGCGCCGCTACGCCCCCTGCCCGCGGTTTGGCGTTGGGCAGCGACCATGACCGGCAGATCCACCAACTCGGACCTTGCCCGGTCCTGAGTGGATGCGACCTCTTCTTCCCACAATTGCAAATAGGGTGTAGCCATCTCGTCTCCTGACGAGTCGGACAGTCTGAGGTTACGGAGGAGTCTTGGGGACCGAGGCGCGGATCGAGCGACTCAGAGAGTTACGCGAAGAGGCCCTGCATGCCGGCAGCCAGCGTGCCATCGCCCGTCAGCACGAACAAGGCAAGCTGACAGCGCGGGAACGTCTGGACGCGCTCCTCGACAAGGGATCGTTCCAGGAGATCGACCAGTTCGTCCGTCATCAGTCGTCTGGCTTCGGCATCGAGGACAAGCGCCCCCTCGGCGACGCCGTGGTCACCGGGCATGGCACCATCGACGGCCGGTCGGTTTTCGTTTTCGCCGAGGACTTCACCGTGTTCGGGGGCAGCCTCAGCAAGGTGGTGGCGGACAAGATCTGCAAGGTCCTCGACATGGCACTCGACACCGGGACACCGGTCATTGGCCTGAAGGACTCGGGTGGGGCCCGCATCCAGGAAGGGATCGCGTCACTAGACGGCTACGGGCGGATCTTCGAACGCAACGTCAGGGCATCGGGGGTGATCCCGCAGATCTCGGTGATCATGGGCCCCTGCGCCGGGGGTGCCGTCTACTCCCCCGCCCTCACCGATTTCGTGGTCCAGGTTGATCAAACGAGCCACATGTTCATCACGGGGCCTGATGTCATCAAGGCGGTGACGGGTGAGGAAGTGACCATGGAAGACCTCGGAGGGGCGGCCACCCACGCCTCCAAGTCGGGGGTCACCCACTTCGTCTACCCGACCGGGATCGACGCGCTGGAGGCAGTGCGATACCTGATCTCCTACCTGCCCCGAAACAACATGGAGCTGCCCCCCTACTTCACGCCGACCGACCGGCCCGATCGGATCGACGACTCCCTCGACTCGATGATCCCCGATTCGGCAAACCAGCCGTACGACATGGTCCAGCTCTTGGAGACGGTGCTCGACGGAGGAGAGTTCCTCGAAGTCCACGAGCTCTGGGCGAGGAACATCGTGGTGGGATTCGGTCGCCTCGATGGCCACACGGTCGGGGTCGTGGCCAACCAGCCTGCCGTCCTCGCCGGGACCCTCGACATCGAGGCCTCGGAGAAGGCAGCTCGCTTCGTCCGATTCTGCGATGCGTTCAACATCCCCATCATCACTTTCGTGGACGTGCCCGGGTTCCTCCCCGGTGTCGAGCAGGAGCACCACGGGATCATCCGCCATGGAGCCAAGTTGCTCTATGCATATTGCGAGGCCACCGTGCCCCGGATCACGGTGATCACCCGGAAGGCATACGGCGGGGCATACCTGGTGATGAATGCCCGCGGGATCCGTGCCGACCTCGTGTTCGCCTGGCCGTCCGCTGAGATCGCGGTGATGGGGGCGCAGGGAGCGGTCAACATCATCCACCGTCGTGAGATCAGCTCCACCAAGGAGCCCGACAAGGTGCGGTCCGAGCTGATCGCCGACTACGAGGAGCGATTCAACAACCCGTACGTGGCTGCGGAGCTTGGGCTCGTCGATGAGGTGATCGAGCCACGCGAGACCAGGTACAAGCTGATCCGAGCGCTCGACGTGCTCCGCACCAAGCGGGAGACCCTCCCTCCGAAGAAGCACGGAAACGGCCCGCAGTGATGAAAAGCCTCCTCGTCGCCAATCGCGGCGAGATCGCGGTCCGGGTGATCCGAACCGCCAGGGAGATGGGACTTCGCACCATCGCCATCTATTCCGAGCTCGACCGTGACGCATTGCATGTCGACCTCGCCGATGAGGCGTGGAATGCCGGCCCCGCTCCCGCCGCCGAGAGCTATCTGAATCAACAGAAGATCCTTCAGATCGCCCATGACTCGGGGGCCGAGGCCGTGCACCCCGGATACGGGTTCCTCTCCGAGAACGCCAGATTCGCCGCGGCAGTAGCGGACGCCGGAATCGCATGGGTGGGCCCGCCCGCAAGCGCCATCACGGCGATGGGTGACAAGATCACCTCGAGACGCAATGCCGAGCAGTTCGGTGTCCCCACGGTTCCAGGAGTCACCGACCCGGTTACTTCCGTTGAGGCGGTGGCGGATCTGGCCAAGCAATTCGGCTACCCCGTCGCTATCAAGGCCGCTCACGGGGGCGGCGGCAAGGGCCTCAGGGTCGTGCGGGAGCCAGACGAGCTCGAGGACGCCTTCGAGGGGGCAAAACGGGAAGCGGATGCATATTTCGGCAACCCCGAGGTCTACGTCGAGAAGTACCTGGACGAGCCGCGGCATGTCGAGGCCCAGGTCCTGTTCGACAGCCATGGAAAGAGCCTGTTTCTCGGGGAAAGGGACTGCTCCGTCCAACGCCGGCACCAGAAGCTGATCGAGGAGACCCCGTCGCCCGGTCTCACCGTGAAACAGCGTCGTGCACTCGGCCGGGCCGCGCTCGCTGCTGGGAAGTCGTGCGGCTACGTGAACGCGGGGACAGTCGAGTTTCTCGTCGATCGCAACGGCGACTTCTACTTCCTCGAGATGAACACCCGTCTCCAGGTCGAGCACACCGTCACCGAGATGGTCACCGGCCTGGATCTCGTCGAGTGGCAGCTCAGGATTGCCGCAGGCGAGGAACTCACAATCGACGCCATCCAGCCGCGCGGTCACGCCATCGAGTTCCGGATCAACGCCGAAGACCCCTTCAACCAGTTTCTCCCCACGCCAGGCCAGGTCGTGGAGTGGCAGGAGCCTGCCGGGCCCGGAGTCCGGGTCGATTCCTGGGTTCGGCCCGGGACCAACGTCTCGCAGTACTACGACAACCTGATGGCGAAACTCGTCGTCTGGGCCCCGGACCGTGCCCATGCCATCAGCAAGGGCCGACGCGCCCTGGAGGAGTTTCGGGTGACCGGGGTCGCCTCGACCATTCCCGCTCATCTGGCGGTCCTGTCCCATCCCGACTTCATCAACGGCAAGCACCACACCAAGTGGATGGAGGAAAGCGTCGACCTCGGTGGAGGTGATCCCGACTCGACTCCATCGCTCCCCGAGGAGGAGAGTCTCGCCAGACGTGACATCACGGTCGAGGTGGGAGGCCGCCGGTTCGCGGTCAGCTACTGGGCCCCGGAGCCGATGACGGGGAGCATCCGGCGCCGTCCGCCGAAGCTCCAACTGACCGGACCGGGTGCCGTCCCCGATGGGATGGTGACCGCGCCGATGCAGGGCACCATCGTCAAGGTCCACGTCTCGGCCGGAGCGGCGATCTCAGAGGGTGACCCGATCTGTGTCCTCGAGGCCATGAAGATGGAGAACGAGGTGCGCTCCCCCACCAGTGGTGAGATCGTCGATCTCCGGGTGCAGCCCGGCGACACGGTCACGCCGGGTCAAGTCATTGCCATAGTCAAATAGAGCGACTGTCCTTGGAGCGGCAGCCCCGGCCGACCGGCGTCTGTTTGCCCGAGGCTGTCAGTGCCGCGACCACAACGATGTGGTGACTGATTGAGGGTTGGCCGAGGGCAAAGTCGGCCGGCAATCAAATGCTGAGTGACGAAGTCACTCGGCAGCATCTGAGATCGCCTCTGTCATCGACGGATGGACCATCAGGGTCTCCACCAGTTGATTGACGGTGACGTCGGCCTGAACCGCCAAGGTGAGGACCCCGATCAGCTCGGAAGCACGGTGCCCGACGATGGTGCCGCCGAGGACGACACCCGTAGCCGGGTCTGAGGTGAGCTTGACGAAGCCCCGAGTGAAATGCTGGAGGACCGATCTCGCGTTGGCGGCGAACGGCACCTTCATCGTGCGCACCTTCCGGCCTTGCGCCGCCGCCTCCACATCGACCAACCCGACCGACGCGATCTCGGGCTCGGTGAAGATGGCCTCGGCGACCTTGGAGTAGTCGAGCGGGGTCACTGGCAGGTCGAGGGCGTGACGAGCGATTTTCCGACCCTGCATGGATGCCACCGAGGAGAGGGGCATTTGCCCGGTGACGTCTCCCGCCGCGTAGATGTGCGGGACGGAGGTGCGCTGGTACTCGTCCACTTCGATGTAACCCTGGTCGGTGTTCACGCCGGCCAGGTCGAGGCCCAGTCCCTCACTCAGTGGTATGGAGCCGACCGCGAGAAGGGCATGTGAGCCGTGCAGAACTCGCCCGTCATCGCAGAACACCGACACCCGTTCGCCATCCACATCGATCTTCTCGGCCCGAGCTCCAATCGCCAGATGGACACCGCGCTCGAGGAAGTCCTCCTCGAGGACCGCCGCCACCTCGGCATCGCGGTGGGGCAGGATCTGACGTCTGGAGACCACCAGGCTGACCTTGGAGCCCAGACTCTCGAAGATATGAGTGAACTCGACGCCGGTGACGCCGGAACCGATGATGACGATGTGATCAGGCACCTCGGTCAGGTCGTAACAATCCCGGGTCGTCAGGACCGTTTCGGCATCGACAGGTGCCCAGTCGGGAATGCGGGGGGCCGAGCCGGTCGAGATCATGGCCCGGTCGAACACCACCCTGCGCTCACCGGATTCGGAGTCGACGACCACCTCCCGGTCGGACACGAATCGACCCGACCCGTAGATCATCTCGACCGATTGAGACTCCAGCAGTTCGAGCCAGTTGCGATTGATATCGCCGGTGATCGCTTTGATCCGGGCCGCAAGGATCCCAGTGTCTACTCGGGTCGGCTCGGTGTAGAGACCCAACTTGGCGGCATTTCGCACCGACGAATGACGCAGGGCGCTGGCGGCCATCGTCTTGGAAGGGATGCAGTCCCATAGATGCGCGGCCCCGCCGACGATCTCCTTCTCGACGAGAGTGACCCTCCCCCCTTTGGAGGCGGCGGTCGTGGCGGCCTGGGTCCCGGCCGGGCCCCCTCCGATGATCAGCAAGTGTCTGCGCGCGTCGCTCATGGTCAGCCCGGACGGTAGACACCGAATACGGCGCGCAGGCGATTCGAGATCTCCCCCACCGTGGCGCCGCGCTTCAAGGCCTCTTTCATCGGCACGAGGAGGTTGCCTTCGCCGCCCGCATGATCCTCGAGGTCACCGAGAGCGGTCTCCACTGATTGCTCGTCTCGTGCCGCCCGCCAACGCGTCAGACGTCGGCATTGCTCCTCCTCGAGGGTGGGATCGACCTCGAGCACCGGGATCGCCTGGCCGCCTTCTGATGCGTAGCGGTTGACGCCGACGACGACGCTCGACCCATCGGCTTGTCGTCTGGCCTCGGCATAGGCGGCGTCCTCGATCTGCGACTGCATCCAGCCCTCTTCGATGGCGGCCACCGACCCGCCCATCTCCTCGACTCGCGACAGCAGCGCTTCAGCAGCCTTTTCGAGACTGTCGGTCAGGTACTCGACGAAGTACGACCCGGCCATGGGGTCGACCGTGTCGGCGACGCCGGACTCGTGGGCGATCACCTGCTGGGTGCGAAGGGCGACCAGGGCCGACTCGTCAGTGGGCAGCCCCACCGCTTCGTCGTACGAGTTGGTGTGGAGCGATTGTGTCCCACCGAGGATCGCGGCAAGGGCCTGAATCGTCGTCCTGACCACGTTGTTCAAGGGCTGTTGTGCGGTGAGGGTCGATCCGGCGGTCTGGGTGTGGAAGCGCATCGCCCAACTCCTCGGGTCCTTGGCGCCGATCTCGTCTCTCATGAGCCGCGCCCAGATGCGCCGCCCCGCTCGATACTTGGCGATCTCCTCGAAGAACTCGTTGTGGCCATTCCAAAAGAAGGAGAGCCGGGGAGCGAACGAATCGATGTCGAGGCCGACATCCATCGCTGCCCTGACATAGGCCAGCCCGTTGGCGATGGTGAAAGCAAGCTCCTGGGCGGCGGTGGCCCCGGCCTCCCTGATGTGATACCCGCTGATCGAGATGGTGTTCCACTGGGGGAGCTCGGCGGCCGCATATCCGAAGATATCGGTGACCAACCGCATCGATGGGCGTGGGGGGTAGATGTAGGTGCCTCGAGCCACGTATTCCTTGAGGATGTCGTTCTGAATGGTGCCCCGCAGCTGGGCAGGATCGATGTCCTGCTCCTCTGCCACCAGCTGGTACAGGAGGAGCAGGATCGCCGCGGTCGAGTTGATCGTCATCGAGGTCGACACCTGATCGAGCGGGATCCCGTCGAGCAGTCTCCTCATGTCGTCGAGGGTGTCGATGGCGACACCTACCTTGCCTACCTCCCCCGCGGCGAGCGGCTCGTCCGAGTCGAGACCCATCTGGGTGGGGAGATCGAAGGCGACGCTCAGCCCGGTCTGACCGGCCTCGAGCAGGTCCCGAAATCGCCGGTTGGTCTGCTCCGCCGTCCCGAATCCGGCGTACTGGCGCATGGTCCAGAGCCGCCCCCGGTACATGCTCGGATAGGGCCCTCTGGTGAATGGAAACTCCCCCGGCCGGCCGATCGCTTTCGGGTCGCCGGGGTCCTCGTGCACGACCTGGATCTCGATGTCACTGGTAGTGCGACGGTTTTGTTCCATATACCAGGTATCCTTGCATCGTTCCCGTCGGTGTAGGTCGGCCGGGAACTCCCAGGACAACTACGACGTCCATCTCTCTCAATGGCCAGAAAAGCGCTGATCCACCAAATCGAGGCGCGGGAACGGCGCGGCCGATGGTTCGGCGCGCTTGCCACGCTCCTCTCCATATCCCTGCTCCTCTCCGGATGGGTGGGGCTGTTCGCATTTCTCGGCGCCAATTCCGCCTACGGCACCTTCGAAGGGGTGAAGAACGAGTGGGTGCCGGACACGCGGTCGATGGAGCTGACCCTTCCCGACCTGAGCCGGGTCAGCCGCATCTACGCCGACTCGGGTGAAGTCCTCGCCGAGCTCCACGATGGTCGTAACTCGGAGCCGGTCGCCTACGAGGACGTGCCTGAGACCCTCGTCTACGCCATCCTCGCCGCCGAGGACAGCGAGTTCTTCGAGCACGAGGGAATCGACTTCTCGGCCATCGTCTCCGCCGCAATAGACAACCTGATTTCCGACCGAACCCGCGGCGGGTCGACGATCACCCAGCAGGTGGTCAAGAACGCATTTGTCGGCTCCGAGGTCTCGATCCAGCGCAAGGTCACCGAGGCATTCGTGTCCGCCGAAGTCGAACGCCGTTTCCCCAAGGAGAGAATCCTCGAGTTCTACATGAACTCGGTGTACTTCGGGGCGGGCGCATACGGGGTGAAGACCGCCGCCGAGGAGTTCTTCAACAAGCCGATGGACCAGCTGGCGATCAGCGAGGCGGCCACCCTCGCCGTCATGGTCAGGAACCCATCTCTCTACAACCCTCGCACTCGCCCGGAGCTGACCCTGCAGCGTCGTGACGAGGTCATCCGGGAGATGCAGGAGAACGGATGGGTGACCGAGGCACAGGCCGATGCCGCCGCCGAGGATCCGATCGGCGTCATCGAGGCACCGCTCCGGCGCGGGCAGGCGGATCATGTGGTCGCCGAGGTCAAGCGCCAGTTGCTGAACGATCCCGAGTTCGATTTCCTCGGTTCCACGCCTGAAGAGCGGAAGAAGTCCGTATTCGGATGTCCGGCGGACGATGTCGCCTGTGAGGGCGGAGGAGGCCTCCAGGTGTACACCACCATCGACCTGGAGCTTCAGAAAAAGGCGAACGAGATCCTTGCTGCCTGGCTCCCGCTACCGCCTTACGAGGAGAACGTGGCCAAATGCCGCGAGATCCTCCCCAACGAGACCGACGAATTACCTGGCCCGCTATGCCGAGACCCATTCCTGCGTCCCGACCGGGGCCATGACCATGACAGACAACTGGACCGGCGCGGTCAAGGTGATGGCGTCAGGGCTTCCCTTCGAATTCTCACAGTTCGACCTGGCCGTGCAGGGGCGCCGAAACCCCGGATCTTCGTTCAAACCGTTCGGCCTCATTGCCGCCCTCGAGAACGGCTTCACCATGGGCCACAGCTGGAGCGGAAAGAGCCCGATCAAGATCGAGTGCCCCTTCCCTTGCGCCCCCAACGGCTCCAACATCTGGACCGTGCGCAACGCCGGTGCCTCCTTCGGGGTGATCGATCTCGCCGAGGCCACGTACAACTCCGTCAATGCCGTGTACGCCCAGCTCTCCCTCGAAGTTGGCCCGGAGAAGATCGTCGATGTCGCCAAGCGGATGGGCGTGGATGAGTCTGCGCTCGACCCGGTCCTTTCGATCGTCCTCGGCAGTTCGGCAGTGAGCACCAAGGAGATGGCCAATGCCTACTCCAACTTCGCCACCTACGGGATGCACGCCGACGACTACGTGGTCGCCAAGATCGTCAACAGTGCCGGTGAGACCATCTACGAGCACACGCCGGAGACCACTCAGGTGGCAGACCCGGCGATCTTTGCCGCCGCCAACCGCGGCGCTCAAGGTCGTGCCCGTGTCGGGTACCGCTCCCCGGGCCAACATCGGCATCCCCCAGGGCGGCAAGACCGGGACTCACCAGGCCTACCTCGACGCCTGGTATGTCGGCTATACCCCCGAATACAGCACCGCAGTCTGGGTCGGATACGAGGCCCAGCAGGTCCCCTTGACCAATGTCGTCATCAATGGCCAGCACTACGACCGTGTGTTTGGTGGCTCGGTCCCGGCGCCGATCTGGGCTGAGTTCATGACCTACGTCCATGCCGGGCTCCCCGTCACCGATTTCCCGCCCGAGCCGGGCAATATCCAGAAGTGGCTGGTGCCGCCACCAACCACAGTCCCCGACGTCATCGGCTTGAGCGAGGACGACGCAGCGGGAGAGCTGCGTCAGGCCAAGCTCAACGCGTCGGCCCAGCCGATCCCGTCACTCGAGCCGGCCGGGACCGTGGTCAACCAGTCACCAGGCGGTGGGTCCACGGTCAGGCAGGGCTCCTTCGTGACCATCTACATCTCGACCGGGGAGATCCCGGTGGGCGCCTTGCCCAATCTCACCGGGCTGACCTTCGACGAGGCAGTCGAGATCGTGCGCTCATTCGAGCTCGACACCGGAGTTCGGATCAACCTGACCCAGCAGAACACCGGAACCACGGACCCGGCCCTCGTCGGTCGCATCGTCAACACCAACCCGCCCCCGGCAACCGCCGTCGAAGGCGCTGTAGACGTGGTGGCTCTGATCGGGGTGCTCCAGCAAGCGCCGCCCGAGTCCCCGACCACCACCGTCGACGACTGACCAGCGGATCAGCCTGCCCTGAGGGCCTCCACAGGCTCCAGGGCGGCAGCCCGAAGTGCTGGATAGAGACCGGCGACCAGACCGGTCACGGCTCCGATCAAGGGGGCGAGCAAAGGAACGGCCGGATCGAGGACAGGCGTCCAGGTGCGGGCTGCGGAGATCGCCACCACGACCAATACGCCAAGACTGGCCCCGATGATCCCGCCAACCAGGCCCATCGCTGTCGATTCCATCAGGAATTGCCCGGCGACATGTCGGCGGGCGGCCCCGAGCGCCCGGCGCAAGCCGATTTCCCCCACCCGCTCCAATACCGAGACCAAGGTGACGTTGGCGATACCGATGGCGCCGACCAGAAGTGACACGCCTCCGAGCACGAGGAAGAGGGCGTTGACGTCGCCCTCGACGTCACGTCTGAGGTCTTCCGGCTCCGGCGGCTTCTGAACCCTCAGCAAGGATGGCTCATCGGGCGAAAGGGCAATGGGCGCCTGCTCGGCGATTAGCGAGGCGGCGCCTATCTCGACATCGATCTGAACCGTGGACGCTGACTGATAGCCGTATAAGTCCCGGGCGGTGCCTTCCGGGATGAGGACTGCGTTGAGCAGCTCGGGCTGCCGACGGACCTCGTCGAGGATGCCGATGACCACGAAGGCATCGTCGCCGACGAACACCACCGGCTGCTGATCAACTCTCGTCACATTGAGACGCTGAGCAGCACCCGTGCCGATGATGGCGACACGGTCGGCCCGGTTGGAATGACCCCAGTCGAACCAACGGCCAGTGCTCAACTCTCCCCGCACGGCTTCGAGAAGCCCCGGGCTGCCTCCATAGAGACTGATCTGGAACTCGGTCTGGGCCAACGGATCAGGGATGGGCACCGAGCGCACCAACGCGGCACCGACATCGACCGGGCCCAACGATCCGGCCGCGTTGACCCCGTTGAGTCGAAGCAGGCGGGTCTCGGCGTCGACAGGGATCGAAGCGCGGACATCGCCGCTACCTCCGAAGAAGCTCTGCTCATTGGTGACCACCACAGAAGTAGCTGCCAATTCGTCGAACCGCCCCACGATCTGATTGCCGGCGGTGTTGGCGACACCCAAGGTGGCAACGAGGGCCCCGATGCCCAGGACGGTCCCGAGAACCGTGAGCACCGTGCGGCCGGGTCGGGCGAAGATCCCGGCGACTGCCTCCGCTGCCAGATCACGGAAGGACATCCGCGCCGGAGCCACGTCGACCACCGTCTGCGGGACGACGAGGTCCGTCATGCCGCATCCACGATCCGGCCGTCCCGAAGATGAACGGCGCGGTCGGCATGAGCCGAGACTTGGTTGTCGTGGGTCACCACCATCAGGGTCAAGCCATCGGCGCGCAGCTCGTCGAAGAGGTCGAGCATGGCGCCTCCCGTGGCAGAGTCGAGGTTGCCCGTCGGTTCGTCGGCAAGGAGAAGCGCAGGACGCGTGACCAGGGCTCGGGCGATGGCCACTCGTTGCCGCTCACCACCGGAGAGCTTGGTCGGCATGAAGTCCATTCGCCGGCTCAGCCCAACCCTGATGAGAGCAGTCTCTGCGGCGGGGATGCGCTCGGCGCGAGGCATGCCGTTGTAGATCGTGGAGAGCATGACGTTCTCGATAACCGATCGATGGGCGAGCAGGTGGAAAGACTGAAAGACGAAGCCGATGCGTCGACTGCGAAGACCGGCACGCTGTCCTTCCTCCAGGTACGAGGTGTCGATGCCCTCGAAGAGGTAGGACCCGTGAGTCGGGCGATCGAGCAGGCCGATCAGGTTGAGCATGGTTGATTTTCCCGAACCGGACGGGCCGACCACGGCCAGATAGTCGCCGCGGTTGACAGTGAGGGACGCCCCGGTGAGGGCCGGCACGGAGACATCGCCTGCCGAGAATGTCCGACCAACATCCTTGAGCTCGACGACCGTGGCCCCGGGGCTCATGCCTCGCCGTCAGTGGTCTCTGTGGGCTCTGTGCTGTCTGTGGTCTCGGCCGGCTCCGTCGTGCCCGTCTCGTCATCCCCGGCCGATTCCGAAGAAGCTCCCTCCCGGCCCACCACAACCCAATCGCCCTCCGCTAGCTCTCCCTCGATCGGCGTCACCTCGACCAGGCCTCCGGCCGCCAGGCCGGGCTCGACGGTGACGGTTCGCAGGGTCGAATCCTCCTCCTCCACCTGGAGAATCGTGTCTCCGGTAGCGGTGGCAGAGAGAGCTGCGGCGGGAACGGCCAGCACCTCGCCCCCGGTGGAGCTGACCGGAATCGTCACCCTCACGTTCGTCCCAACGATCTCCGGCGGGAGCT
The DNA here is from genome assembly GCA_963837055.1 of uncultured Acidobacteriota bacterium. GTDB lineage: Bacteria > Actinomycetota > Acidimicrobiia > Spongiisociales > ZC4RG35 > JARDZU01. The sequence goes on from CAWILU010000003.1 coordinate 158,924, forward strand.
CCGATGGGGTGATCTCCAGATAGATCCGGTCGGGCTGGACTCCATCCGTGCCGGCACGATCCGCCTTGAACCCGATGACACCGGGGATCATCCCCCCGGTCTCCGGGTTCTCGATCTCAACCTCCATCCCCACCTCGACCCGGGGTGCGTCACGCTCGCTGACCGACGAACGCAGTGCGAGCTCGGAACCTGAGACGGTGATAAAGGTGCCATCGATCACCGATCCGCGGGTGAACGCGACCTGGTCGACCCGGACCGGCATCGCTTTCAGGAAAACGACCTCACCAGCAGGGAGCCAGGTACCGAGCTCGGCCTCGAGGGCAGCCAGCTCATCCCGAGCAACTGCCGTCTCCTCACGCGCCGCATCGATCTGACGTCTCATCGCCGAGGTGTCCACCCCCCGTTGCAGATCAGCGAGCGCGGCCTGCGCGACGGTCAGCCTGGCGATGGCAGCATCCACCAGCGCCTGCTGCTCCGTCGCGGTGCGCGTGGCGTCGAATTGGGCCTGTTCGAGCGCTCCCGCTGCCGCAGCCACCGCAGCGTCAGCACCAGGGACTCCTTCGGCAAGATCCTGTTGGGCGGCAGCGAGTTGTTGCTCGGCCGCGGTCACCGCGCGAGCAGCCTGGAGATTCGCCCGGTCGGCGTCGATGTTGGCCAACCCCCAGGCATCCCGCGCTGCGTCGATCTCTGCCTGGGCCCCCGCTACCGCGGCCTGACCGGAGCCGGCGTTTGCGTCTCGGAGCGCCTGCTCGGCATCTGCGATGGCAGTCTGGCCGGCGGTCACCCTGTCCCGAGCGGCACGCAAGGCTGTGTCGTCTTCTTCGGAGAGCCCATTTGGCCGGTAACCGGCGGTCTCATACCAGGCAGTCACCGCCGCACTGGTCTCCTGATCCCAGAGATTGTCTGGCACTCCGAAGAAGAACCCCATTCGGGCCAAGGCTTCCTCCACCTGGAGCACATCGTCCCCTGTGGCGCCCGGGCGCAGATCTCGATACATCGGGATCTCCCCGGTGAGGAGGAACACCGGGCGCCCCACTACCTCGACCGCCAGCCCACCTTCGACGAGGTCAGCGCCCACCTCCACCGCCTGAGTCACCACGAGCTTCTCAGGCGTCTCGGCGAACGATCCGGAGAGTGAGACCGATACCGGTTCGTCGTAGACGATGTCGCCACGGGTGATGACGTCGGCGGACAACACCTCGCTCACGACTTGAACCGTGATGTTCGACGCCTCAGGCGGCTCGGCCTCGGCGGCTGCCTCCGCCGGGGATTGGATCTGACCGCCGAAGAACCACCCGAGACCCGCAGCCAACACCACTGCGGCTATGACACCCCCCAAAAGCACGTTTCGTCTCAACGCCCCCGCTTCTCCTCTGTCAAGTCCGACGACTCAACCCTGCTCGGCTGCCCGGATCTCCTCGAGGATCGCCCTGTTCGCCGCGATGAACTCCGCCTCGTACTCCTCACTCACCTCTTGATAGACCTCCCAGTAATCGCCACGGCACTCGAAATCGGCGACGGCGAGATCGATCTCCTCCTGTTGGAGGGCGGCGAGTGCCTCCATGTCGATGTTCTGCTCCGCTTCCTCCTGGGATGCGGCGTAGAAGGCGTCGATCTCTTCGGGGGTCTTCTCCTCGAAGAAGGCATCGATCTCCTCTTGGGTCCAGCCCTCGAACGGATCGGCGAAGCCCCCGTTGGAACCGACGATCTCGTCGAACCGTGTCTGGAGGTCGGTGTAGATGCTCTCCTGCATCTTGGTCATCGACTCGTACTCGAAGCCCCGCTCGGCCATACAAGCGGACCACACCTGATCGAGCTCGACGATCCGAGGGTCAGCCTGGACCTGCTGGTACATTGCGTCCATCTCCGGCTGCAGCTCCTCCCAGAGCGCATTGGAGTCCTCCATCGACCCGTACTCGGCTTCCTGGGCTTCGCCGTAGCAACCGGGGCCGTAACCGGTCATCTCCATGTATTCCTCGCCGGTCTCGGGGTCGACCACGGTCTCCGATGCCGCCTCCTGCTCCTCGGGAGTGCCATACAGAGCCTCCTGCCACGCGGTGGCCTCCGATTCGGACATGGCCTCGAGCATCTCCTGGTTTGGGTCGACCCACTCCTCTCCGGCCATTGTGGTGTCTGTCACTTCTTCGTTCCCGTACCAGGTGGTGATCCCGTAGCCTTGGGTGCGGACGTATTCCTCCTCGTCCCACTCCTCACCCACACTGAAGGACCCCTCCGGCGGCAGCATCGGCTGGTATTCGAATCCGGCCTCGGCCATGCATTGGCGGATCGCCTCCTGGACCCGGGCCTCCTGCTCCCTGTACTCCGCCTCCTGGGCCTCGGGGTCCTCGGTGCCGTATCCGAAGAAATCGGCCATGGTCTCGCCCTCTGTGCTCGACTCCTCGGCCTCGTCGGTCTCCGTTGTCTCGGGGTCTGCCGCGCCTCCACCACCGCATGCGGCGATCAGCAGCAGCAGCACGATCAGGCTGCGCCACCTTCGCATGTGTCCTCCTCGTCTCCCTCGACGGGTGTCTTGTCCCTACATACGACGCTACCCGCGAGCCATAGGTTCCAGGGAAATCTGATCCCGCCCGAGCAATTGTTTCGCGACCTGCGTTTATGACTCTTGACGTTGTTTTATGGTCGCTGGTAGATCTCGACGGATGAGAACCGAAGTGCCCGGGGGTGGCCAGACTGCTCGTCCTCCGCATCTGCGCACCGTGGGGCCCCCGGGCACTCCGGTCCGGCCGACGGCGAGGGTCCGGCCGGTGATCCCGGTCCGGCTGGAGTCTCGCCGCGGTGGGTTCGAGCCCTCGGATCCGTATGTCAGGAGGTTCTGGGTAGCCGCAATCGGCTCGAGCGCCGTAGCCGAGCTGCTCCGCCTGGTTCGGGCGGCCGAGAAGGGGGAGGGGGTGCGGCTGCCCAGGACCCTCCCGATCCTGCTTCGTGCCGGTCTGGTCGGGGCGGAATCAGCCGGCCTGATCGTGTTCGATCACATCCCGGCGGTGCCGGTCGAGCTGCGTTGGAGATTTCCGCCCGGACTCAGTGCCGAGCACGCCAGTTGGATTGGCTGAACTCAGCGGCGGGTAGCGAGAAATGCCATGAGCACCAGCGCTACCGCCTCACCGATGACAAAGGCCAGCGCCACCCGGAAGTCTGGAGCACCGCCAATTGCGAATAGGGCCACCACGGCCACGACCAGACCGCCGAACCAGCCGATGGCAAGCTTGGAGGTGCGGCCCTCGGCTACCAGGACCTGACCAGCGACCTGGGCAGCGGCCGCTGCGGTCACCCCGGCTGCAGTGAACGCGGCCACCAACTCGGATGGCGTGAATTCGGGACCAAACAGCACCGAGACGATCTGGGGGCCGAACATCCAACCCACCAACCCGCCGAGAAGGGCCAGCCCCCCTCCGATGACCACCACACCCCGGGCATACCGGCTCAGCTTGGCATGGTCCCCCGAGCCGGAGACCCCGACCAGATAGGGCAAGATCCGGCCCTGAAGTGAGAAGATCAGGGTCAAGGGTGCCCGGAACAGGGTGAAGGTCACGAACACCACGGAGACGAGGGCAGCGTCGGCTCCGAGTGCCGCCACCGCGATCGGTGCAGCGCCCAGAAGAATCTGAGACGAGGACGTTGCCCCCACGTAACCGCTCAGGAAGTGAGAGGCAGGGGCGGCGGGCGCCCGCGGGTCACCCTTGTCATGGCGCCACCACCGCAGCCCGAGCACGGCGAAACCTCCGAGCACCATCGCCCAGCCCAACGCCTCGGCAGATGCCGCCAACTGGATGGCGATGACGCCCGCCACCAGTCGTACGACGGTCTCGACGATCAACACCCACCCCACGTCGGCGAAACGGCGCCGCCCGGCGAGAACGCCCTTGGCAAAGAAGAGGAGGGAGAACCCCACCATCAGGAGGACGACCTGCAGTACGTACTGCCAGTTGTTGTCGAAGAGCCGGTCGAGGGTGAAGATGACGAAACCGCCCCCGACCACCGAGCCGATCGCTGCCATCAGGGCTGCTGGCTTGAGATCATGCGGTAGCGCCCGGCGCCCGGACGCCACCTCTCGAGTCACGTACTGCTCCACCGGGATGAGGAGCACCGTGGCCAGGATGAAGAAGGTCGTCCAGAGGACACCGATCGGGGCGAACGCCTCGGGACCGAGCGCCCTGCCCCCGTAGACCTGGAACAGATAAGCGCCAAGGGCTCCGATCAGCCCGCCCACCACCATGAAGGTGGTTCCGGGAGCCTTGAAGCCTCTCCGCTCAGCCTCTAGCACCGGGGCGCTCAACGGGCGCCGAACCCGGATAGGACCGTCCAGACGCTCCTCCAGAGCACGCGGAGATCCATCACCGGGGACATGTGCTTGATGTAGTAGAGGTCATAGGTCAGCTTCTCGATGGTGTCCGCTTGATCATCGGCATATCCGTAGTTGACCTGAGCCCATCCCGTGAGACCAGGACGAACCAGATGACGATGCTCGTAGAACGGGATCCGCCGCCCGAAGGAGTCGGCGAAAGGCACCTGCTCGGCCCGGGGCCCGACCAGGCTCATCTCGCCTTTCAGCACGTTCCACAGCTGAGGTATCTCATCGAGACGAGATTTGCGCAAGAAGCGCGCTCCGCGCATGACGCGGTGGTCACCCTCGGTCGCGAAGCTCGGGCCATCCTTCTCGGCGTCCTCGTCCATCGTCCTGAACTTGTACATGATGAAGGGCGCCCCACCGAAGCCGACTCTCTCTTGCCGGAACAAGACCGGCCCGGACGAGGTCAACCGCATGTAAGCGGCGATCAGCAATCCCAGTGCGACCCAAATCGGTGCTGTCACGACAGCAACCACCGTCTCCAGTGCTCTCTTGCCTGGAAGCCACGGTGCAACCTCGAGCAAGGGTGCCGAGATCTCCCAGCCCTCGGCAAGATGGACCAAGGGCACCCTTCCGGTGTGCTCCTCGTATGTCGAGGTAAAGGGCCGGATCGTGGATCCGGCGACGTCGCACGAGGAGACGTATTGGGCGACGCGCTCTGAGAGCACGGCTTTCAGGTCGACCGCGATGGTGACATCTCGATCCGGGAGGTCGGGCACAGACTCCGATTTGGGGTCGAGCACCCAAATCACGTCGGCGTGAGGGGAATCGACCAGATCATCGGCCAGCTGCTTTTCGGCGGTGATCACGGCGATTCGCTCCGTCCACGGCCGACGCCGACGAACTATGCGATGGGCGGTTGCCAGGAAGAGCCACGATCCGGCAGTGATGAGCAAGAACGATCTGGAGAAATATTGCCGGCTGAACAGGAGGAGCAAGGCGGTGAGCCCACCGGTGCCAAGGAAGATGGCGAACATGCGTCCGTAACTCGGACGCGGCACACCCGGGCCAGACATCTGCGCTGTCAACGCAGAGAACAAGATCATCGACAGCGTCATGTAGAGGACCATCGGGATCGTCTCGGCACCCTGGAACGAATTCCAAGGAAGGACCGTGCCGAACGTATTCCACGAGGCGACGAGCATCGAGATCGCCAGCGCGAGGAGGTCGGTGAGGCTCGACCGGATCAGGAACCGTCTGCGCATTAGAGGAGATGCTAGGAAACGCCGGTATCTTCAGTCGGGCTCGCCGAGGGAGCGCGCCAACTCGACGAGTGTCCGTACCCCAATGCCGGATGCGCCCTTGACCTGGTCGCCGCTCGTCTCTCTGGTCCGCGCCGGGCCCGCGATGTCCAGATGTGCCCAATCCAGGTCGTCGACATAGTGGGAGAGGAATAGAGCGGCTGTGATCGCACCGCCATAGCGGCTCCCCGAAATGTTCTTGATGTCGGCGATGTCGGACTCGATCGACTTCTTGTACTCCTTGAACAACGGCATCTCCCAGAAATGCTCCCCGGCACGGGTGGCGGCGGTGAGCACTGCAGAGGCGACCACGGAGTCCGAGGCGAAAACTGCGGCGATCTTGTCCCCGAGGGCAACGTGGGCGGCGCCGGTGAGTGTGGCCACGTCGATGATGAGATCGGGCTCGTACCGGCGAACCACGCCCAACCCGTCGGCCAGAATGAGACGCCCTTCGGCGTCGGTGTTGAGAACCTCGATCGTGGGCCCGGCTACCGGTCGAAGGACGTCGCCGGGCCGAGTCGCCTTGCCTCCGACGGCGTTGTCGGTCAAGGGGACGACGGTGGTCACCCGGATCGGCAGACCCAAACGAGCGATCGCGATCGTCGCCGCACTCACGACGGCGCCCCCCGACATGTCGTCTTTCATCTCCTCCATGAACTGGGCGGTCTTGATCGAGAGCCCCCCCGAGTCGAAGGTGATGCCCTTCCCAACGAGACCGAGGTGGGAGGTGGCGCCCTCGGGCTGGTACTCGAGCACCACCAGCCGAGGTGGGCGGTCGGAGCCGGCTGCGACGCCGAGAAGTGCTCCGAGCTTCTCATCGAGGATGCGGTCCTCCTCCCAGACTTCGACGGCCAGGCCGGCTGCGGTTGCGGCCTCCCGAATCCGCTCGGCCAAGACTTCGGGCGCCTTGTCGAGTGCTGGCGTGTTCACCCAGTCCCGAGCCAGGTTGGTTGCCTCTGTCATCGCCAGCGTCTCGGCAATCGACTCGGCGTCTCCGTCTATCAGCTCGAGCGTCTCGATGGATAGACCCTCGTCTTCGGTCTTGTAGGCGCGGAACTGATACCCGCCCAGGGCGGCGCCTTCCACCACTGCCCTGGTCGAGCCATCGATCGGGATCTGGTTCAGGTTTGTGACCGCGCGACCTGTCTTGACGACTCGCACGGCATTGCCCATGGCGCTCCTGATCGTCTCGAACGTTGCCTCGTCGCCGAGGCCGACGAAGACAACCGACTTCGCTCCTGGATGAGGGAGAGTGAGGACCTGACCCGACTTCCCCTCGAACTTGGCCAGCTCGAAGAGCGCGGGGTCGGACGCTGCATGGGCGTCCTCGGCTCCGGGCGCCGGCTGATTGTCAGTCATCATTCCGACAATCAGAGTCGCGTCGGCCAGATCGAGGTCTACGGGTGCGGTTCTTATCTCCACCATCTCTCCTGTTCAGCTAGCAAACGGGCCCAGACCCACGACCAGGGCGCGGCCTAGGAACATCCCTCCCAGCGTCGTGAGTACGGCCAAGTATGACAAACCGGTGGCTGCCATCACTCCGGCATATGCCGGATAACGCAGCGATCCGAAAACGCCGGCCATCAACACGACCGAAGTCGCCATGAGCACCCAAAAGGCGACGGTCGCCCCACCGGCGGGGAGGCCCGCTGTGGCGAGCAAGGTTGCGTCGGCGGCCAGGCCGGCGATCCCGAGGATGCAGAGGATCTTGAGTGCCGAACGAGGCAATCTCGGATCGATCAGATACCAATGCCCCAATGCCATCTCACCAGTCACTCCGCCGAGGGCCAGCGCGGCAGTGATGGCCGGCGCCCACCCGCCACCCGAGGATGCCTGTATCACCAGGGCGAGGCCGGCAAACAACTGGAGAATCCCCGAGAGCTGGCGATTGCGGGCGGTGAGCAGGCCCAAGGCGAGAAGGATCAGGCCAAAGCGAGCCCACCATGGGTCTGGGGCGAATGCGCCCACGAGCCCGATTGCCGCCGCCACCGACGCGACAAGCCACGTGAACCCTGGCCCAACCAACCGAAGCAGCGCCACCACTCCCGAAACGAGCGCCAATCCGGCAGCCCACGCCACCAGCACGAACTCGGGTTTGGCCAGCGTCGTCAGATCGTCGGGCACGGGTCGGGGACGGTAGCCATCCTCCGTTTTGGCGCGTCGTTCTCGGTCTATAGGCCGACATTGCCGCGCCAAGAGCAACTGTCATTACCCCTAAATCGAGGTCGGGGGCAGAATGACGATGCCCTTCAGAGGGTCCGCAGCCGTGCCGAATCAACAAAAGCCACGCCGGAGGTGAGCGGACTGCCCATGCTGCGACCCACACTCAAGAAGCGCGTCATCATCTGGGCCCTGACCGGGGCCCTCGTCTGCGCTTCCGCCCTGCCCGCAATCGGCGCCGACAACCAGGTGACGATCACCGGGGGTGGATGGGGCCATGGCATCGGAATGTCGCAGCACGGGGCCAAGACGCTCGCTGAGGGCGGGCACGGAGCTCAGCAGATCCTTCAGCATTTCTACAGCGGGGCCACCGTCGGCACCGTGGGCCAGGGCGGGTTGGTCGGCCACGCCTCACCGCTCCGCATCGGTGTCGGCCAGAGCTTGACCCGGTTCGATTTCTCGGCGGTAGGCGGACCAGTCAATCTCCCCGGCGGGTTGGTCGCCCAACCCGGGCAAGGCTGGTCACTCAGGGTCGTGGCTCCCGGGCAGTGCCAGTGGTTCTTCGGTGAAGGGTCGCAGGCGCCACCTGGGCCGTGCAGCGGAGCCATAACATGGGCCAACCAACCCAATGTGAGAATCAGCGTTTCCACGCTCAATCGCATCTACGCACGGGGCAAGCTCGTCATCGTCCCGGCGCCCGCAAACACCTTCCATCTCGTGGTCGAGATCGACCTCGAGCAATATCTCTACGGCCTCGCGGAAATGCCGTCTTCGTGGCACATCGAGGCGCTCAAGGCCCAAGCCATCGCCGGTCGCACCTACGCCCTCTATCGGGCGTGGGTCTTCCGGGACCTCTCCGGCAACGCCGCCCGGATGGCTGCATGCGGCTGCCATCTCTATGCATCGACGATGGATCAGAAGTACATCGGCTGGGCCAAGGAGGCGGAGGGCGGCGGCACCTGGGGGACGATATGGCGGTCGGCGGTCGACGCCACCAAGAACCAGGCGCTCGTTCACAGTCATAGCGGCGGCAGGGCGCTCGAGGCGTACTACTTCTCCAGCTCCGGAGGGGCCACCGAGAACAACGAAGACCAATGGGGTGGCTCGCCTTATCCGTACCTGCGCTCCAAGCCAGATCCCGGCGCCACCTCGTGGTCGGCCAACATCCCGCAATCGTCGATGACGGCGACGCTCGGCTTCGATGCCATCGTCACCGCCGTCATCACCGAGCGTTACACATCGGGCAGCCCAAGAAAGATCGTCGTTCAGGGCTCGAACAACGGTGCGCCGTTGACCAAGACCTACACGGGGTCACAGTTCAAGGCCGCGCTCGGTCTTCGTTCCCACTTCGTCAGCAACATCACCGGCATCGTCCCCTTCATCCCCGGGGCTGACCGGACCATGCTTCACGACCCGGGGACCGGGAAATGGCGCTTCTACAACTCGGCAGGGACTCTCGGTGAGTTCTACTTCGGGAACCCCGGGGACCTCGGGTTCATGGGTGACTGGGACTGCGATGGAATCGACACGCCTGGGCTCTATCGCCAGTCGGATGGATACGCCTATCTGCGCAACTCGAACACCCAGGGAGTTGCGGATGTCAGCTTCTTCTTCGGTAATCCCGGGGACGTGCCGATGGCCGGCGATTTCGACGGGGACGGTTGCGACACGGTGTCGATATACCGGCCTTCGGAGGGGCGGTTCTATGTCATCAACCAACTCGGCTCGAAGGACACGGGTCTGGGCCAAGCCGAGTTCTCCTATTACTTCGGCAACCCGGGAGACGCGCCGTTCATGGGAGACTGGGATGGTGACGGGATCGACACTCCAGGGCTGCGCCGCAACTCCAATGGCTTCGTCTATCTCCGCCACTCCAACACCCAGGGAAATGCCGAGGTCGAGTACTTCTATGGCGATGCCGGAGACATCGTGTTCACCGGTGACTGGGACAACGACGGAGACGACACGCTCGGCCTGTATCGGCCTTCCAACGGCACCGTCTATCTCCGAAACAGCAACTCGACGGGAATTGCCGATTTCGCCTACGAAATGGGTGGCCAGGGCCACCGGCCCGTCGCCGGAACGCCTTAGCGGCCAAATCCGGCCGCCGAGGTGACTCCGGCAACCACCAGCGTGATCATCGTCACCCACAACTCGGCCGAGTTGGTGCCTCCAGTTCTCGACGCCCTGCTCGCGGACCAGGGGCGGCCGGCGGAGGTGATCGTGGTGGACGCCGCATCGACCGACGGGACCCTCGAGGTGCTCGCTGGCTATACGGTCAATGTGATCTCGGAAAAGGACAATGTCGGATTCGCCAAGGGGTGCCATATTGGAGCTGCGGCCGCCACGGGCGAGACCCTCGTCTTCCTCGGGCATGACACGGTGCCCCGGCCGGGATGGCTCGGCCCTTTGGTCGCCGTTCTGGACGATCCCGACATCGGGGCGGCCATGGCCACCATCGAAGACGCCGACCAGCCGGGGACTTTCAACACCTCGGGCGGCTTTCTCACCTATTTCGGGATCGCCTGGGTGAGTGACTTGGGCCGCCCGATCCCCGATGAGACCGATCCGATCGACGTCCCGTTCCCTTCCGGGGCCGCCACGGCCATGAGACGCCGCACCTGGGAAGAGTTCGGTGGATTTCGCCAACAGTTCTTCATGTACCACGAGGACACCGACCTGGGCTGGCGTCTCCGGCTCGCCGGGAGACGTGTGGTGCGTGTCCCGTCCTCGAGGGTCGCCCATCACTACGACTTCGCCCGCTCCCCCACCAAGATGTACTACCTGGAGCGCAATCGGTGGCTCATGCTCCGCTCCAACTATCGGAGGCGGACATTGGCGCTCCTCTCCCCCGCACTGCTGCTGGTCGAGATCGGGATCACCGTGACCGCGGGCCGGGACGGGTGGCTTGCTGAAAAGCGAAGGGCATGGGCCGATGCCGCCAGGGCAGGGTCAGTGGTGCGCGAGGGCCGCGCCATGAACGACGCCAGCAGGACGATCGGCGACGCGCCAATGGTCGCAGCCATGAGCCACAGTCTCTCAGGAATCCCTCAGATCCGGCCTCCCAGGGGAACCATCCTCATCGACTTCCTGCTCCGGCTGTGGCAGCAGTTCGCCCTACCCCTCGTCCGGGTCGCCGACCGTTTCGGCTGAATCCGCCAGGGCCACGGCTTCGGCGATGTCACGCACCTTCTCCTCCATGGCCGAGAGGGAGACCGATAGCTGGAGCAGGATCCCGAGGATGACGAGCGTTGCCAGGAGGAAGAGGGTTGTGGTCCCGGACTGGATCCCCAGCCCGATCGAAATGCTGTCGAGCCACGGGCGGGCGATCACGAGCGCAACCATCCCGAACACGACCAGGAGCCAGATGACCGCGTAACGCTCTTTGAGGCGGCGGCTCCTCACCAGCATCACCACGCCAACGACGGCGCCGAGGGCGATAACTATCACGGCCGCCTGGGCGAGGCCACTCATCGTCTGCCCTTGCCCGGCTGGCCGGCGATGACCGTAAGCAGCACCCGCCCGAATTGGGCCGCGGCGTGGGCGGTCGTCGTTGGGTCGCCGCCCAGCCTCTGCTGCATCGGGACTTCGACCTCGACAACGGACGCGCCGAATGCCCATGCCTGGAGAAGAGCCTCCACGGTGTCGCCCAGGTACTCCGCCGGGTAGGAGCGGGCGAACTCGGAGAGGAGCGGCTCAGAAACGACTTTGAATCCCGAAGTGGGATCGGTGACTTGGACTCCGATCCGGCGGCTCACCAACTGGGAGAGGAGCTTCATCCCGAGACGTCTCACCCCGGGGTCGTATCCGGAGCCAAAGCGCGTTCCGATGACCAGGTCGGCGCCCTGGCCAGCCGCATCCAGGAGCAGCGGGATGGCCTCGGGGGGATGCTGCAAATCAGCGTCTACCTGAACGACCCGCTTGTACCCGTGGCCGACCGCGTAACGGAATCCGGTGCGCAGCGCCGCTCCGACACCGACGTTCACCGGAAGACGGACGACGGTGGCACCGGCCGCGGCCGCCACCAGAGCGGTGTTGTCTGACGAGCCGTCATCGATCACCAGAGCCGGCAAACCAAGAGCCCTCACCCCCGCTACCACCGTCCCAACCGACTCCTCCTCGTCGTGAGCCGGGGTGACCACCAAGGTGCCATCGGTCATGTCTCAAGGGTACCGGGGGTGTGCATCCCTGATGTTGCACACTAAAGACGACGCCCTGACCGGATCTCAGCGGGCGACGATGCGGAACACCTGGCCGTTCAGCGAGGTGACGTAGACGTTGCCCGCCGCGTCGTAGCCGAACGAGGAGAGCTGAGAGATGACGCCCAGCTCGCCGGATCGATCGGCGTGCTTGGTCACGATCCCGCCCTCGAACACGAGGCTGTGGATGCGGCCGGCGCAGAAGTCGGCGTAGAAGTACGTCCCGGCCAGCCCGGGGATGCCGCTCCCCCGGTAAACCTGACCGCCGGTCACCGAGCAGCCGTTGGCGTGGGTGTACTCCACCTGGGGGAAGACGAACCCGGAGGTGCCACAAGGGCCCTGGAAACAGCTCGTGCCCTCCCAGGTGTTCCAGCCCAGATTGGCACCGGCGGAGGCCGACGGGAGAATGGTCACCTCTTCACGGCTCCCCTGGCCGACGTCGCCGATGTAGGCCATGTCTGCATCGATATCGAATCGCCACGGGTTGCGGAGCCCGAGCATGTACACCTCGGGGGCACCGCCGCCGCCGGCGAATGGATTGGACGAGGGAATGCCGTACTGCCTGCCCGGCGATGTGGTGTTGACGTCGATGCGAAGCAGTTTGCCGAGAAGCTGGTTCGGGTTCTCGGCCCGGTTGTCCGGGTCGCCGCCTCCGCCACCGTCCCCAAAGGCAATGACCAGGAACCCGGATCCGTCGAAATGAAGCATCCCGCCCTTGTGATTGGTGAACGGCTGGGCAACGGTGAGCAGCACCCGCTCCGAGCCCGCGTTGGCCAGGTTGGGGTTCGAAGACACTGTGAACTCGGAGATCCGCGACACGTCGCCGATGGTGTAGTTGACATAGAACCTGCCGTTGGTGGAGTACTGAGGATGAAAGGCGAGGCCAAGCAAACCTCGTTCGCCACCGGTGGTCACCGGCAGGTCGAGGAATGGGCGGGGCAAGATCGCTCCCCCGTTGATGATCTCGATGTCCCCGCCCTGCTCCACTACGAAGAGACGTGGGTCGCCCGGAGGTGCAGCCACCAGGACCGGGCGGCTCAGACCGGTTGCGACCTGCTGCAATGCCAGCGGCGGGGAGGGCGGCGGGAGGTTCAGGTCGAAGTCTCCGCTGACAGGGAGCGAACCGCCGGCAAGGCTGAAGCTGGCGTCGGCGACGCCGGTGGCGTTGGTGTTCTTGAGGTAGAAGGCTCCGCTCGACGGCCGGAGCAGGCCGAACGTGTCGGCGCTGTCGTTGTTCCAGTCCCCGGCCACCGGGAGATCGCCCGGGTCGCCGTAGAAGTAGGAGATATCGGCGAAACCGATGCTGTTGCTGTTTCGCAGATAGACGAAACCATCGCCGGGACGGCGGAGCCCGGGTGTATCGGCGCCGTCACCCTCCCAGTCGCCGGCCACCGGGATGTCGCCCGGGTTGCCGTATTCGAAGGAGAAATCGGCCGCGCCGAGCCCGCCTCCATTCACCCCGAGCTCGTTGATGATGAAAAACCGTGCCTGCGCCGGCCGGTAGATCGAAACCGTGTCGCAGCCGTCGCCGTCGAAGTCGCCCGCGATCGGCAGATCACCCGGGTTACCGAAAAAGAATGTGATGTCGGCGATCCCGGTTGTATTGCTGTTGCGCAGGTAGGCGAAGCCGTCGGATTGCCGGTACAGACCCGGGGTGGCGACCCCGTCGCAGTTCCAGTCACCCGTGAACGGGACATCACCCGGGTTTCCGTAGATGATGGTCTTGGTGTTGGTGTTCTCGTCGCGAAGGACCCAGTGGCCGGTGGTCGGATCGACGACACCCACCGTGTCGGTCGCCAGTGCGGGCATCGCGCCGAGGAGGACGAGAGCCAAGCCCAGAGCGAAGCGAAGGCGCCTCACCTAGAAATCGCCACCGACTGGGTGCATGCCTCCACCTACCCCGTAGGTCGCGTCGGCGATGCCCGTGCTGTTCGTGTTGCGCAGATAGACGGTCCCGGTGGCCGGTCGGTAGAGGCCGAGGGTGTCGTCGCCATCGTCTTCCCAGTCTCCTGTGAACACGACATCCCCCGGATCGCCATAGAAGTACTCGATGTCTGCGGTCCCCTGGGTGTTGGTGTGGCGGAGATAGACGAACCCGTTTGAGTTCCTGCGGAGACCCGGCGTGTCGATCCCGTCACCGTCCCAATCCCCCATGAAGGGCGCATCTGCCGGGTTGCCGAAGTAGTAGGCGGTATCGGCGGACCCGAGTCCCTGGTCGCCGGACCCCAGGCGGTTGATGATGTAGAACCGCCCCTCCGAGGGTCGATAGATGGACAGAGTGTCGCAACCGTCGCCGTCGAAGTCTCCGGCGAGGGGCACATCCCCGGGATTGCCGAAGAAGAAGCTGACATCGGCCACGCCCTGACTGTTGGAATTGCGCAGATAGGCGTATCCGTCCGACTGGCGATACAGCCCCGGGGTGTCGATGCCGTCGCAGTCCCAATCACCCATGAAACCGAAGTCCCCCGGATTGCCGTAGTAGAAGCCCGCGACCTGACTCGAGCCCCGGTAGAGGCGCCAAAACCCGGAGTTGGTCTGCACTGCGCCGTAAGGGCTGGTACTCGGCACCTGTCCCACACAATTGTCGGTGCCGCTCTGCATCATCAGACGCAACTGCTCCACGGCAGCCCCGGCATCGAGCCGCCCAAAGCCCGAGGCGTCGTCCCACCCGGGACTCCCCATGTCGATTGCGGAGCAAGCCAGGGCGTTGCGCACTCGCAAACCAGATGCGCTGGGGAATCTCGAGACCAGCAGAGCAGCCGCGCCGCTGACATGTCCCGCCGCCATCGAGGTGCCGACGAGACCGGCATATCCGCCATTGGTGTCCTGCCAGATGAATGTGGTGGGGCTGCCGCTGACATCTCCTCCAGGCGCCACCAGGTCGAGGCCGAGGCCCCGTGCGGAGTAGGGGGCCACATCCCCGGCCCGGGTGGTGGCCCCGACCCCCACCACCGAGGGGTGATTGGCCGGGTAGAAGACATCGACCGGGGAATTGCCTGACGAGGCGACCATCACCACCCCGGCCGCCGCAGCCCGATCGATGGCCTCATTGAGCATCGTGTTCCCACCAGGGCAGTTGCTGCACCCGAGTGACATGTTGATCACCCGGGCTCCGTTGAGCGATTGCCCAGTCGATGCCCTGGGCGACATCGGATGTGTTCGCTCCTCCCGTGCTCGAGAACACCCTGACCGGCATGATGGAGGCTTCGGGGGCCATGCCTGCCCCGCCGACTCCGTTGTCCGAGCACTGGGCCGCCGAACCGGCCACGTGGGTCCCGTGGCCATCGCTGTCGAAGGCGGCTCCCGAGCCGGTGACCGGCGGGTCGACCACGACATTCACCTCGGCCACGAAGGGCCGACAGAACCCGTCTGCGCCGTCGTTGACGCCGGTGTCGAGCACGGCCACGGTCGCGCCGGCCCCGACCGTGCTCAGCCAGGCGGTCCCGACGTTGGAGGCATGAAGATGCCATTGCCAGGAGGGCGAGCTGCTGTTGACATAGAGAGGGTCCGGGGAGACAAAAGGCGGCGTGGCCTGGTGGGTGAGGATCAAGTCCAGCTCCGCCGCTTCGACACCAGGGCGAGTCTCCATCTCCTCCGCCCACTCGGTCGCCTCCCTGCCGGCGGGGACCTCGACCTCGAACCAGTCTGCTAGTGACTGACTCGGAACCGGTGCCGAGAGTCCGCAGGGCTTGGGCCGGGCTCGCCATTTTCACCAGGACGTGAGTCTCCGCGTGGGCGGCCGTGGTCTCAGAGGGCACTTCCGGATCTGGAGACGTCACCGGGCCCTCAGTGCCCAGGGCGAGACCCGCAGGGACGAGCAGCATGACCGAGAGGCAAGCCACGACCACTCTGCGGAGCGGAGAGCTGGGAGGTGAGGTCAACCGGGTCATCGTATGCCCCACCCTCATTTAGACGATCTCGCCGCAACTCGGCTGACCCTGGTCAGGGGACGAGGGCTATGACTCCGGTGTATTCGCCGGCCAGGAAGCTGGCGTCGGCCACGCCCTCCTGATTGGTGAACTTGAGATAGAAGACGCCGTTCGATGGGCGATAGACGCCGATGCTGTCCGCCCCGTCGCCGTCCCAGTCACCGGCCACGATCTTGTCGCCCGGATCTCCGTAGATGAACTCGAACTCGGCGATCCCCGTCGTATTGGAGTCCCGGAAATAGACCAGACCGGTCGATTCCCGGTGCAATCCGACAGTGTCGACGCCGTCGCCGTCGAAGTCACCGACGAAGGGCTTGTCTCCCGTGTTGCCGAACTGGAACGAAAACTCGGCGTCGCCGAGACCACCGTCGTTCGACCCGAGCTCGTTGATCACATAGAACTGCTGCTCGGCGGGCCGGTAGATGGAGACCGTGTCGCAGCCGTCGTTGTCGAAGTCACCGGCCAGGGGGAAGTCGCCTGGGTCACCGAAGAAGAAGGTGATGTCGGCCATCCCTTCGGTATTGGAGTTGCGCAGATAGACATAGCCATCGGACCGGCGATAAAGACCCGGTGTCTCGACGCCGTCACAGTCCCAGTCACCGGAGAACGGCACGTCCCCCGGGTTGCCGAAATAGAACGAGGTGAGCGCGGTGTTGGCCGCTAGCCGCTCCCATAGGTCGAACCGACCTCCTCGTTCCTGAAAGGCGACGGTGTCACAGATGGTGCCGTCGGGACATGGCGGCGCCACCTTGGGAGCGATCTCGGCTGCCAGCAGCGACGGATACGGGTCGATCGGTGTGTCGGCGGGGTCACGCAACTCGAAATGAAGGTGAGGCCCGGACCACTCGGCGTTGCCCGAGTCACCGACCCAACCGATCACCTGACCGGCCTCGACCCTGGTCCCGACCTCGATGCCTTCGGCGATCCCATTGCCCAGCCCGTCGTCGCTGTAGGAGCCGTCCGGGTTCTGGGTGTCGTTGTTGAGATGGATGTACCAACTCTCCCACCCGTCGTCGTGCTCGATGGCGAGATAGCAACACGTGCTGCCGATCCAACGCACTGTGCCGTCGGCAACGGCCACGACCGGAACGCCCTTGACCCCCAGAGTCATGATGTCCTCACCCTCGTGCGTGTGTCCCGAACGCGGGTCGCCGAAACTGTTCGTCAGCCGGTATTCACCCTGTACCGGGAACACCATCGGGTAGACCCCGTTGGGCCCCACCTGGGCGTCGGCCGGCGGAGCCGGGATTGCCGGCACGGCCGTGAACGCAACCAGCAGCACGAGGAGGAGCCGCCTCATTTGTTCAGCGCCGCCAGACCTGTGTACGACCCAGCGAAAGCCCAGGCGTCGGCGTTCCCTTGGTTGTTGGAGTTGCGAAGGTAGAAGATCCCGTTCAAGGGTCGGTAGACACCGATGCTGTCGTCGCCGTCGCCGTCCCAGTCACCCGCCACGATCTTGTCGCCTGGATCGCCGTAGATGAATTGGTTGTCCGCTATCCCGGTCGAATTGGAGTTACGGAAGTACACCAATCCGGTGGACTCGCGATGGAGACCAATGGTGTCGATGCCGTCGTCGTTGAAATCCCCCACAAACGGCTTGTCGCCAGGGTTACCGAATATGAACGAGAAGTCGGCCGCGCCGAGACCTCCGTCTCTGGAACCGAGCTCATTGATCACGTAGAAGCGCTGCTCGGCCGGCCGGAAGATCGACACCGTGTCACACCCGTTCCTGGTCGAAGTCTCCCGAGATCGGATAGTCGCCCGGGTTGCCGAAGAAGAACGAGACATCGGCCACACCCTGGCTGTTCGAGTTGCGCAAATACACGTATCCGTCGGACTGTCGGTACAGCCCGGGCGTCTCCACCCCATCGCAGTTCCAATCCCCCGAGAACGGCACGTCCCCCGGATTGCCGTAGTGGAACGATGTCTCCACTTTCCCGCTGGTCGCTTTGTCCCAGATGTGGAAGCGACCGCCTCCGTCCTGGAACGCCGCCGTGTCGCAATCGGCGTTGCCCTGGCACAAGGTCACGCCGGAGTTGAGGCTGAGGTTGAGCTGGCCAGGCTGGAACCAGTCGCGCAAAGGCCACTGGTATTTCGTGCCTGCTGACTGGACCCCGGCCCGCCAGCCACCATTGACGTTGGGCGGGATCCACACCCGCCAGTCGGTCTCTTTGTTCAGATTGAAGTAGATCACCCCCACCACCGACGGATGGCTGGCGGCCCAACTCATCATCTCGCTGATCCACTGGTCTTTGGTGGCTGAAGGCCACGCCGCGGTTTGGGCGATGACGATCGGCTTGCCCGGGAAGCTCCCGGCGACCTGGTTCACGATGCCGCCCATCACCGAATAGACACTGGCGCCGTCCGACCAGCGATAGGCCGATATCCCGATCACGTCTACATAGGAGTTACCCGGGTAATAACTGCCGATCGAGCCGCATTGGGGGTCGGTCCAGCCGTTGGGGGCGAATGCGAATCGAACCTGGGTCTCGTCGATGCCTCGGCCCCTGATGATGTCGACGACGCGTCGGTACGCGTTGACGAAATTGGCCGGATCACACCCGTACGGTGTCCAGGTCCCGTTCATTTCCTGGAGTGGGGCGAGAATCAGGCTGCGGCCTCCACCTTTGTTGAGGAACTGCTCCAGGTGGGATGCCCAGACATTGATCTTTGCATCCCAAGCCCCAGATGCGATCGAGGCGGCGGACGCAGGAATGGTGAGATTGGCGAACGGGGTGGCCTGCCCCTTCCAAACCTCCTCGAGCATCTCTCTCGTGTTCGACCATCCACCGGCAACACCGTCGTTCTCGTTGACGTTGTGGAAGGTCCCGCCGAAGGTCATTCGCTTGCCGGTCGCGGCAGCGAGATTGTTGAGGTCGGCTCCGGCAGCGAATTGCTCGGAGTAGATGCCGGCATACACCGAGCCGGCGCCTGTGATCGTGGCCGCCTCGGCAGAGCGGGCCGGAGGGATGACAACGATGGTGCCGGCCAGGAGGACCAGCGCGACAAACATGGTCACCTGACGACGCATTGGCCTGTTATCGGTCATTCAGTGAAACCTCTTGAACCGGGGCGGCACGGGCCACGCGCCAGATGGCAGTCAAGGCGACCACCTCCCCCAACGCAAACGCGAGTGCCACCCGGGTGAGCGGCTCGAGCGAGGACACCCCAAGGACGATCAGAGCCGCGACCAACCCGAGGGACCAGACAACAGTCAGGGCCAGGGTCCTGCCCGAAGCCACCAGGAACTGCCCGACCACCTGAGTGGTCACGGCCGCGACGACACCACCGGCGACAAGAGAAGCCACTGCGGCGGACGGCCGAAACTCGGCTCCTAACAAGAGCTGAACCACATCCGGCCCGACCAGGTACCCGGTAGCTGCTCCCGCCAAACACAACCCGGCGCCGCCCCAAAGGAGTCGGGAGATGAGACGGTTCGTCTCGACTCGCTCCCCAGTCTCGGCCATTCGCAACCAGATAGGGCAGGAGCCGGCCCTGGAGGAGATACGTCAGCGTCAGCGGCGCCCGATAGAGGGTGAAGGTGACAAAGGCGATGCTGATCAGCTCAGGGCCGCCCCCGAGGGCGAGGACGGCCAGCGGCGCCCCGGCGAGGAGCATTTGGGACGCGGCACTGGCCAGGACATAGATCCCGAGGAACTTCGATGCCCCCGCGATCGACCCAGACGACGTCTCGTGGTCGAAACGCCAGAAGCGGGTGCCGAGCACGGTGAGAGTGGCCAGGGCCATCGCCCACCCCAACGAGATTGCCTCAGGGGTGACCGCGAGAAAGGCGACGCCCAGGACGAGCCGGCCCAACGATTCACCCATCATCGCCCCGCCGACGAGTCCAAACCTTCGATGCCCGGCCAGCAGTCCCTTGCCCACCTCATACAGCCCGTAGCTGAGGAGGAGCACGCCAGTCACGACGAGGTACGACCTGTCACCGAGGAACGCTTCGTCCAACGTCGACCATACGAATAAGAGGCCGGCGAGCGAGGCAAGTGCGATCGCGACCAGAGAAGGGACAAGAGCGTGCCAGCTCAGCACCTTCCGCCCGGACGCGGCCTCCCGCGTGGTGTGCTGCTCGACGGGTACCAGCACCACGGTGGCGAGGATGAAGGCGAGCGTCCACAACACCGACACCGGGGCGAATCCCTCGGCGCCAAGAGTACGACCGCCGATAACCTGGAAGACGTATACCGCCAAGGCCGAGATCAGGCTCCCGGCGACCATGAGCCCTGTCCCCGGAGCGCGGAATCCGTCGCCGGGGACGGGAATCTCGTCGCCGACGGTCATGTCGCCACGGCGGTCGCCACCACCCGATCGTGGGCCAAGCTGGCGGCCAGCCAGAGACCGAGGGTGAACCACAGCACCGGCTCGAAGAGCACCGTCTGGGTGAGGGCGGCCGCTGCCACGACCGCGAGTGCCGGGCCGGCGGTCGATCCGCCACCCCGCCCCAGCGTCAGGATCATCACTACGAATCCGAGGAATCCGATGATTCCGGTTTCCGCAAGAAGCTCCAGCGCGAGGTTGTGAGGCTCCTGGAACCCTGATTCAGTCCATCCCGTGCTCAGACCAATGCCTCGAATCGGGCTGTCTGCGAATCGCTCGGCATATTCGGCCCAAACGGCGAGCCGATTGTCATCGGCCCCGAGGTCAGGCTGTGCCGCCCCTCCCGCGGTCTCGATGTCCCCCAAAGCGAGCAGATACGTCCAACGGAAACTCATCGCTTCACCCACATCACCACCGACACCGTCAGGGTCGGTGGCGAGGTGGAATCCGACGAGAAGCACGGCGACCGCCGCGCCCAATCCGACCACCTTCAAGCCTTTCGACAATTCCCGCCGGCCATCGCGCCACAGTGCGAAGAGACTGGCGACGACGGCGATTCCGAGACCGAGCCAGCCAGTGCGGGAATAGGTCAGCAAGGTCGCTACCGCCAGTCCACCGATCACCAGGGGCGGCGCCCACCTCGGCGCCCGGATGGCGCCGCGCCCCATACCGACGACTGACAGGGCAATCCAGACGTTGGTCCACAAGGCCGAATAGCCCGGGTCCTGGTGCCAGTTGGTCAGTGCGACGAACCCCGAATCGAGATGCGCCGGCTTGTTGACCCGATCGATCAGCCAGATGTCGTTGGCCGCGCCCACAGGCTCGGCCCCGAACACCCCGTTGGTGACCATGGCGAGGATGAAGCCGGTCAACGCCATGGCCGCCCCCGACCAGAAGACAACGGTGAGCACATCATCTGTCCGATCCGCATGACGCCCGGTGACCAGCATCAGCAGGCCCCCGGCCACCAAGGCCAAGTAGAGACGCCAGAAGCCCGCACCGGCGTCGGGCCCCGGCCACGACACCAGGGCTGCGGCCATGAAGATCACCACTCCCAGCGCCGCTTTCCGTGCCCAGGGGAAGCTTCGTTCCTGCCATAGATCGAGGACGGCGACCGCCGCCACCAGGATGAGCCAGGGTTTCCAGGCGATCTCGAGACGGAAGAACAAGGTGTGGAGCGGGAGCAGCGCGACCAACGCCAGGAACAGGCGGTCGGACATGGAGCGGGGAGACGTCGAGATCACGGGGAAGCCATCGAAGGCTAGCGATGGGCTTGCCCACTGCCACCTCGGACGGGCTCCCTTACCATCTCTCGATCATGGCGGTCGAGTCCCCACGCATCGTCTTCGTCACCACCGAGCTCTATCCCGAGACCCAGGGCGGAGCAGGTGTGGTGGTCGATGCCCTGGCGCGCCATCTGGCGTCGACCCGACCGGTCCTGGTCGTCCTCGCCACTCCGGACCCGGTCGAGGTCATGGACCGGGAGCGCGTCGAGACAGAAGTCACCCTGGTCCCGGCCACCGGTTTCACGGAACGCTCTCAGGTGACCGCGGAGGCGGTTGCCCGCCTGGCCAGGCCCGGTGACCGGATCGAGGTGCAGGACTTCGAAGGACTCGGCTACTCGATGCTCCTCGACCGGGCCCGGCTCGGGCTCGAGGCAAATCCGATCACGGTCAGGTTCCACGGCCCTTACGACTTGCTTCGGGATGCGATGGAGACAGATCTCGGTGACTGGTCGCTCCCGTCCGCCATGGAGCGGGGTGTCTTCCGCATGGCTGACCAGGTCCTGATCCCGGTCCGCGGCCACATCGACGTCATCGAAAACCGGTACGGGATCGAGGCGGAGCGGATCTCGGTGAGCCCTCCCCCAATTCCGCCGTTGGAGGGAGAGTGGTCGGAGCTTTCCGGCGTGCCGGTCTTCGCCGCTCTTGGCCGACTCGGCGAGATGAAAGGCTCCCAGGACCTGGTTAGGGCTGCCTTGCAGCTGCTCGACGAGGGTTTGGAGTTCGGAGTGCGATTCATCGGCGGCGATGGATGGAGCCCCACGGCCGGGTCGTCGATGACCGAATGGCTCAGTTCGCTCATCCCCGATCGTCATCGGGCCGCCTTTGACTTTCCCGGCCCACAGCCCCGAGACCATCTCTCTGACGCGCTGGACGATGTGACCGCGGTGGTGGTTTCGAGCAGGTTCGAGAGCTTTTGCCTTGCTGCCCACGAGGCGCGCCGTCTCGGCCTTCCGGTGATCGTGCCCGATCTACCGGCGTTCACCGGTCTGTTCTCGGAGCAGACCGGGGCACTTGTCTACGACCGGACAGTCGAAGACCTCGCGATTGCGATGCGCCGCTTGATCGTCGAGGAGGATCTCGCCCCATCGCTGGCGAACCGGCCCCCTCCCCAGCCAGGTGACACCTGGGAGGCCTATAGGTCCGACCCTGCGCCAAGACATCCCAGGGCGCAGGCAGGCCTCGCCACTGGGGCGACCAAGGATGTCGAGGCATCCTCCCCGGTCTTGCCGGCCCGGCCTAGCCCCGCACTGCGACGGGTGTATCGCTATCTGCCGGGGCCGGTGGCCAGGGTCGCCGCCCGAATGGCCCCACAGGGGATGAAAGACCGTCTTCGTCAGCGTGCTTCCTGGCCGGAGGAACAGGAGCGCTTGGCGAGGGAGGCACGGTTACAGGCGGTGGAGAGGCGAATCGCCGCCGGGGAATTCGATGAGATCGACGCCCCTGACGTGACGGTGGTGATCCCGGTCTACGAGAACGCCGACTACCTGGAAGACGCCCTGGCCTCTGTCTACGAGCAGACACACGCCTCGTGGGAGATCATCGTGGTCGACGACGGGTCGATCGATCCCGCGGTCATCGCCTTCCTCGACGACCTCGAGCGACCACGCCTCCGAATGGTGCGACAGGTCAACGCCGGTCTGCCCGGAGCTCGGAATGCAGGGATGAAGCTGGCCAGGGGGGAGTTCCTCGTTCCGTTGGACTCCGACGACGAGCTCGGGCCTGAGTTCCTGTCCAGGCTGTTGGCTGCGATTCGTCAGGACCCGCAGGCGGGTTTCGCCCACTGCTTGGCCCGTCTCCATGGCGACATCGACGGGGTCTGGATCCCCCGCCCCTTCAACCCTTATTGGCAGCTGATCGAGAACGCCGTGGTGGGTTGTGTCCTCATGCGCGCCGCCGCTTGGGAGTCAGTGGGCGGGTATGACGAGACGATGACATCTGGCAACGAGGACTGGGAGATGTGGCTTCGTCTGACCGGTGCCGGCTGGGGCCAGGTCCGGGTCGAGGAGCCCCTCTTCCTCTATCGCAAGCACGGCGTGTCGATGAGTGTCACCACCGAGTCCCGCTTCGAGCATGGCCGCCGAATGGTCCGCGACCGCAACCCGCAGCTGTATCAACGCGAAGCGCTGGCGGCGACGCGAAACCGCTCGTATCCACTGCTCACCATCGTCGGCCAATCCAACCCCCTGCCGGAGAGTGCCGAACTGGTGGCCACGCCCCAGGATCTCGATGGCACCTGGGGAAAATACGTGGTCGACCTAAGGGGTGTCGAGGACCAAACCTCGTGGTCCACCCTGGTCGAGATGACCGACATGCTCGAAGCAGAGCCGAAAGCTGCCCTGGTACGCACCAATGGGGATCCAGCACTGACCATGATCCGACGCTGGAACCTCCACGACCCCGATGCCGAGCCCAACCTCGAATTGGTCCTGCCCGAGCCGGGCACCGGCCCGCCACCTCCCCCGGCTGGCTCGTTCCCTCGCCCCGGGTGGGTGGTGCCCCAGAGTGTGCGGGCTCTGGATACAACGGTGCAACGACAACGACCAGAGGAATCCGCCGCTCTACCCGACCCGGATCAGTGGTGAGACCATGCCTCTCTGGCTGAAGCGCCTACTTCGCCCGCTCATCCCGAATCGGGTGATGGCTCGCTATCGCCTTGCCCAGCACTCACGGTATTCCCGGGTCAACGTCGAGGTCTTCGTGGATGACGACGCCCGTGCCCGACGATGGCTCAGCGCGACTCCCGACACCTATCGGGTCAGACTGGCATTGCCCTCCAGCGGGGAGACGACCGAATTCGTCACCTCGTCGGACCCCACCTTGCCCGTTCACCAGGAGATCTCCGACCGGGCGATCGTGGCTCTGGGGGATGCGGCCATCGGCGCCGGCGTCGTGGCCGAGATCGATGGGCCCCGACTGGCGGGGCGGCTCCGAGCCGAGCCGATCACGGGCCCTCGGTTCATCGCGGTGAGGAGCAACATCCTCGACGAGGTGGGCGGGATCCCCGAAGGCGATCACCCACTACCGGGTCTCTTGGCTCGCATCCGTGACGCCGGTCACCGCGTCGGCCTCATCCCGATACCGGTAGGAACGCCCCCACCAATAGGTCGGACCCGATTCACCGAAGCCCCGTGGTCATCCTCGCCGCGGTGCCGGTCCACGACATCGGGGGTGGATCGCGTGGCACCCAGATCGCCATCGAGATGGTTCGGCAGGGGTATCACGTGACCGTGGTCCCCTTGTTCGAGGCTCAGGAGTCGGTCGACCTGGGATTGCGATTCGTCCATCCCAATCTCGAGCAGACTCGGGTCGACCGCTTCGATCCTCAGGCGCATGCCGGCCGCGCCCACTCGACCGGCCTGGTCCTGGTCGAGGCCCCGGCCGGTCCTCTGCTGGCACATGGTCGAGCCCTCAAGAAGGCCGGCTGGGAGCTGGTCTACGACGTGATCGATGACTGGTCAGACCCGGCGCTCGGTGGCGAGTGGTACCGCCCCGAGCTGGAGCAGGAGTTGGTCACATCCGCGGACAGGGTGGTGGCATCCGCACCGGATCTGATCCGAAGGGTCGAGGCTATGGGTAGGGCGGCCACCTTGGTCCCCAACGCGGTGAACGTGAGTGTGTTCGGCGTCGAGCTTCCGCCCCGGCCGGCTGACCTTCCCGAGGCGGAGACGATCATTGGGTACCACGGGTCTCTCTATGGGGAATGGCTCGACTGGGAGTCGGTCGGACGGGTGGCGGAGGCGAACCCGCAGGCGATCGTGGCCATCATCGGTGACGACAAGGCGGCCCGCCCGACAATGCCCTCGAATGTGCGATTTCTCGGCCTCAAGTCACAGACCGATCTCCCCGCATACGTGCAACGATTCGACGTCGGGCTCGTTCCGTTCAAGATGAATGACACCACGCATGCGGTCAGCCCACTCAAGGCGTATGAGTACCTGGCCTCGGGTGTTCCCATCGCCGCTCCGCCCTTGCGGGCGCTCGAAGGGTTGGACGGGGCGCACCTCGACCCCGACCTGGTGTCGGCTGTCGGGGCCTCCCTCGCCTCCGAACGCCCGGATCGGGCCCAAGCCCTGAAAGAGCACTCGTGGGAGGACCGTGTAGTCAAGATCACTGGCACCGAGGCCGTGGTGGTCGAATACTCACCGGTCTCGATAATCGTCAGGCCGGCGGTGCACTGGAGCAACTCGGAGAGGCTGGTCGGCAGGTCAGACGGATCGGAGTCGTAGTCTGCCGCCGGTCATGAGCATCGATGACGAAGTTCGCGTCTACGAGCCAACGGTCCACTCCGACTTGAGGGGCAGTTTCTTTGAGTCATACAACGAGGAGGCGTTCAATGGTTGGCTCGGCCGACAGATTCGTTTTGTCCAGGACAATCACTCCGTTTCGGCACCCGGAGTTCTCCGCGGGCTGCACTATCAACTCGATCCCCGAGCACAGGCCAAGCTGATCCGGGTGACCCGAGGGGCGGTCTTCGACGTGGCCGTCGATATCCGTCGCTCGAGCCCCACATTTGGGCAATGGAGGGGCTTTGCCCTGCAGGCCGACAATCACATGCAGCTCTGGATACCTGAGGGTTTTGCCCACGGTTTTCTCGCCCTCGACACAGGTGCCGAGGTTCAATACAAGACATCAGCGCCATTTGTCTCCGCCCTGGACCGGGCCATTCGCTGGGACGATCCCGCCATCGGGATCGAATGGCCCCTCGCGGGTGCAGGCCCCGATACTGGGCGAACGAGACGCCGTCGCCCCTACCCTCGCCGAAGCCGAGATCTTCGAGTAGAGGGCTTCGATGGCGCGCAAATATCTGGTGACCGGCGGAGCGGGATTCATCGGATCCAACTTCGTTCGTCACCTCTTCGAGCACGAAGCCCGACGCGCAGATCACCAATCTCGACGCGCTGACCTACGCGGGAGTTCCGGCGACTTTGGCCGAATTGGACGAGCACCCCAATCACACCTTTGTCAAAGGCGACATCCGGGATCCCGAGCTGGTCGGGGAGGTCATGCCCGGGCATGACGTCGTGGTTCATTTCGCAGCTGAGAGCCACGTCGACCGGTCGATCGTCGAACCGGCTCCGTTCCTCGAAACCAACTTCGTCGGGACAGGTGTGCTGCTCGATGCGGCCTATCGCGCCGGGGTCCCCCGGTTCGTCCATGTCTCGACGGACGAGGTCTATGGATCTCTGTCCGAGGGATCGGCCACCGAGGAACACCCGTTGGACCCGTCATCTCCATACTCATCGTCCAAGGCGGGGTCCGACCTCCTTGCTCGTTCCTATCACGTCACCTATGGCTACGACGTGGTCATCACTCGCTGCACGAACAACTATGGCCCCTACCAATTCCCGGACAAGGTCATCCCACTGTTCGTGACCAATCTGCTGGAAGGCAAGAAGGTCCCCTTGTATGGACAGGGTGCCAATGAGCGGGACTGGCTCTACGTCGGTGACCACTGCCGTGCCCTCCAACTGCTGGTCGACCGTGGTACACCCGGCGAGGTGTACAACATCGGATCAGGGACTCAGATGGCCAACTTGGATTTGACCCGGCTCATTCTGAACCGCCTGGGCAAGGACGATTCCTGGATCGATTTCGTGACAGACCGCCCCGGCCACGACCTGCGCTATGCCGTCGACTCGTCGAAGATCGCTGAGCTCGGGTGGGCCCCGGCCCACGACTTCGAGACGGGTCTTGAGGAGACGATCGACTGGTTCAGGAGGCGTCGTGATTGGTGGGAGCCGTTGAAACGGGATTCCTCATGAAGGGAATCGTCCTGGCCGGAGGCGCCGGCACGAGGCTGGATCCGATCACCCGGGTAGCTTCCAAACAGCTCCAGCCGGTGTACGACAAACCAATGGTGTACTACCCGCTCGCCACTCTTTTCGAAGCCGGCATCCGCGACATCCTCGTCATCTCCACCCCCGACGACACTCCGCGCTTCGAGTCCCTGCTTGGTGATGGCCACCAGTGGGGGGTATCGATCACCTACGCGATCCAGGATGAGCCCGGCGGCATCGCCCAGGCTCTCCTCGTCGGGAGTGACTTCATCGCCGGCGAGAACGTCGCACTGATCCTGGGAGACAACGTGTTCTACGGCG
The DNA here is from genome assembly GCA_963837055.1 of uncultured Acidobacteriota bacterium. Classification (GTDB taxonomy): domain Bacteria; phylum Actinomycetota; class Acidimicrobiia; order Spongiisociales; family ZC4RG35; genus JARDZU01. The sequence goes on from CAWILU010000003.1 coordinate 186,535, forward strand.
ACCTGGGCCTAGCTCAGATCGTCAGCGACTTCGATGATGGCGCCCTGATCTTCGGCTATCCGGTGGGCGACCCGGGTCGATATGGCGTCGTGGAGGTCGGGACAGACGGCCACGCCTCGAGTCTGGAGGAAAAGCCGCAGCAGCCTCGCTCCAATCTCGCAGTGCCAGGCCTCTATCTGTACGACTCGGGTGTTGTCGACATCGCCAAACAGCTGACCCCCTCGGGTCGTGGAGAGCTGGAGATCACCGACATCAACAACGCCTATCTCGAGCAGGGACGGCTGCGGGTGGTGCGTCTGGGACAGGGAGTGGCCTGGCTGGACAGCGGTACGCACGACAGCCTGCTGGAGGCAGCCAACTTCATCGCAACGATCGAGCACCGACAGGGACTCAAGATCGCCTGCCTCGAAGAGGTCGCGTACCGGCTCGGCTATGTCGACGAACCACACATGCGGGATCTGATCGGTCGCATGCCCGAGTCCGCCTATCGCGAATATCTGGAACGGATGATGGCCGAGCCCCGCCGGCTCCAGTGATCGCAGTTCTCGGCGCCAATGGACAGCTCGGCTCCGCCTTCGTGCGGAGGCTTGGCGACCGATGTATCGCGGTTACCAGGCAAGACCTGGAGTTGACCGACACCGTCTCGATCGGAGCTTGGGTCGACTCGAACAAACCTGAGTTGGTGATCAATTGCGCCGCATATACCGCGGTGGACGCGGCCGAGAACGATGCCGACACGGCCCGGGCGGTCAACGCGCTGGCGGTGGGAGCCCTGGCTGAGGCGACTGCCCGGCACGGCGTCGGGTTCGTCACGTTCTCCACCGACTACGTCTTCGACGGGGAAAAGCCAACCGGCTACGTGGAGAGCGACCCACCCAACCCACTCAATGTCTACGGGAAGACCAAGCTCGAAGGCGAGCAGCTGGCGATGGCCGATCACCCCAATGCCTTGGTGATTCGGACGTCATGGTTGCTCTCGGCTACCCATCACAACTTCCTCACCAACGATGCTGGAGCTACTCGCCAAAGGCCCCGTCGATGTGGTCGATGACCAGAGAGGGCGACCAACCTTCGTCGACGATCTTGTTCGAGGCACAGTCGCTGTGATCGAAGTAGGCGCTTCGGGAATTCTCCATCTGACCAATCAGGGCGAGACCACCTGGTACGGGCTGGCCCGGGAGATCGCCAAGGTGGCGGGGCACTCCCCTGACCTGGTGCGGCCGATCAGCAGTTCCGACCTCGACCGGCCTGCCCGCCGCCCCGCCAATTCGGTCCTCGATAGTGAGCGACTGCAGCTGATGGGAGTCGACGACCTGTCACCGCACCTTGAAGCACTATCCGCAACCTATGGTGAAATAACCGGCTGACAGGTCTAGACCGATGACGACTCATCAAATCGGCTGCTGCCGCGTGAGTGCAAACCACAACGCCAGGACATCATTTGGGAATCTCGACGGGATCTAAACGGGCGCCCGCTCCGCCGGACCGGGTGGATACTGCGACGCAGATCGCCTTGTGGGATGTGGTTGGTTCTCTTGTTCTTCTCGTAGCGCTGGCGGTGTCTCAGCCCGTTCTGGATTTGCTGTCGAGAAACCTGGCCTTCTTCACCGCCCATCAAACGATCCCTTTAGACGTCCTCGGGCTCGCTGTCATGTTGACGATCGTGCTCCCCCTGGTGGTGGTCTTACCAGTGGTCGTCCTCATGAAGCTCGCCCCGCGGTCGGCCTGGTGGTATATGGGGTGGTGCTGGGTCTGCTCGCGGCGGCAGCCTCGTTACCTTTTGTGGAGCGTCTCATCGACACTCCGTGGCTGGTTGTCGTCCTAGCTCTCGGTCTCGGGGGTCTAGTCGTGACGGCCTGTCTCCGCTTTCAGAGCCTGCAGACCTTGTTGCGTTGGGGTGCGGTAGTGCCGGTGATCGTCCTCGCCTTCTTCGTGTTCGCATCACCGGCGTCGGGGCTGATCATCGCCCCCGACACCGCCCTGGAGGAAGTGTCCGGAGTGGGCAACCCGATTCCGGTGGTGGTCCTCGTCCTCGACGAACTACCGGTCCAGACCCTGATGGACCCCGACGGCAACATCGATTCCAGTCGATATCCCGGTTTCGCCAGTCTCCTCGACGACTTCACCTGGTTCCGCAACACCTCCACCATGCATCACCACACCGAACATGTGCTGCCGATGATCATCACCGGCGTTCCCGCCCAAGAGGACCTCGAAGCATCATCGCTGGGTTATCCCGACAACCTGTTCACCATGTTGGGCAACAGCCACGACGTCTGGGCCCATGAAGAGCTGACCGATTTCTGTGGGCCGGAGATATGCACTGAACAACCGCATCCGGGCGCCGTTGAGCGATGGCAGCTCCTGCTCGGCGACACCAGTGTCGTCGCCGCCCATGTCGTCCTCCCCGCCGGAGCCACCACCTGGCTGCCACCACTCGACGATGCCTGGGCCGGTTTCGGACCGGGCGAGCCGGCCCCTGATCCGAACGACCCCAGCCAAACAGACGAAGAGGCTTCAGTCTTCGAGGAGTTTCTCGACTCGCTGCAAACCGTCGGGCCGCATTCCCTCCGCTTCCTTCACACCCTCGACCCGCACTCTCCCTGGCACGCCTTGCCCGACGGTCTCTTCTATCAGGCCGAAGTGAGGACTTCGCACAAGGGAAATTGGGGAGATGACCAGCATGTGGTCGACCTGGCCCACCAAGCCCACATGCTGCAAACCGGCTATGTCGACACCCAAATCGTCCGCTTCCTCGATGAGATACGCAACACCAACTGGTATGACGACGCACTGGTGATGGTGATGGCCGACCACGGCATCGCATTCACAGCAGGCGGCCTCGTCCGCGGTGGGATCGCGGAAACCGTCGACGACATCGCTTACGTCCCGTTGTTCGTGAAGCCGCCGGGTCAAATCGAAGGTGGCATCGACGACCGACCCGCGATGCTCTATGACGTTCTCCCCACCATTGTCGATGTGCTCGAGGTCGAATCACCATGGCCGATGGAAGGCGTATCCCTAATCGAGGAACAACCCGCCGGATCTCGCCAAAGAACGTTCGAGGGACATGAGGTGGTTGAGATACCGCCGAACCCGGTGCTGGACGACGCCATCACCCGCAAAGTCGACCTCTTCGGCTCGGGGACCGGATGGGACACCGTCTACAACTTCGGCCCGTACCGAGATCTCGCCGGCCAGGCAGCCGAGACCCTCATCGGAGAGGATGAGCCCGCAGAGATCGACATCATCGACGAGACGCTGTACGAGCGGGTCGACCCAGCTACTGGGATTGTTCCAGCCCTGATTAGGGCATCAGTGGACTCCGGCACCATCAACGCTGACACCTGGCTGGCCGTAGCCGTCAACGGAACCGTGGCAGGCACGGCGCACGTTCAACGCTGGACTCCAGCGAACCACGATTACAGGATCACCGAGCCGCCCACCGACTTTGCCGTCATCGTGCCGCCCACGTCATTCATCGATGGCAAGAATGAAATCGATCTTTACCGCATCGAAGAGACCGACCGGGGGCTCGTGCTCCACCACCTCCAAGACGACTGATCAGAGCGCAGCCTCCGATTGATCGGCCCGGGTCTTAGTTGCCGGACCCCATCGTGAGTCCCTGTCACAATGGCCGTCAAGTCTGGAAAGAGGCGGTCAGGGCTTGAAGGTTGCGGTAATCGGCGGCGGTATTCAAGGGACCTGCGTGGCCATGGAGCTCGCCGCCCGCGGGATCGAGGTCGATCTCATGGAGGTCAACCCGACGCTCATGGGCGCGGCATCCCGGCATAACGAGGGGAAGATTCACCTCGGGTTCGTATACGCCAATGATCCGACGTTCCGAACCGCCGAGTTGATGTTTCGGGGAGCGACCGAGTTCGCCCCATTGATGCGTCGTTGGCTCGGTCCGTTGTTCGACGACATCCCGGTGTCCACGTCCTTCAACTATGCGGTGCACAAAGAGAGCCTTTTGCCTCCGGGTCCGTTGGAAGAGGCCTACAAGGAGATCGCTCGCCGGCAACGGCCTTTCGCACGACCGGGTGCCTACTTCGGAGTCGACGACCCCGCTGCCGTGACCAGGCTGCGCGGTTCAGACCACGGCTACGGGCCATTCATCGATGAGGTGTTCGTAACCAGCGAGATCGCGGTCAGCCCGGCGCCTTTGGCCGACCTCATAACCAAGACGATTCTTGATCTCGACGACGTGAACGTGCTGACGGAAACGGCGGTGAGTGCCGTCGACGCTGGTCGGCGACTCCTCGAAACCTCGACCGTGGACAAGCCCGGACGCTCCATCGGGCCATACGATCACATCGTCAATTGCGCATGGGCGGGGCGGCCGGCTCTCGATCTCACAGCGGGGCTACCAATGGACCGGCCGTGGACATTTCGAATGAAGTACTACTTGCGCGCTACAGCACGGCCTGATCAACCACCGATCCCTTCCACGACGGTGGTTCTCGGCGCCTTCGGCGACATTGTCGACTACGGGAATTCGGAGTACTACCTGTCGTGGTATCCCGCCGGACGGCGAGGTTGGTCTAGTGACCTCGTGCCACCTCCGTGGCCCACTCGCCCTTCGCCGGCAGTGGCGATTGACATTGCCCGGGACACCTTGGCCAGTCTCGAGGGCGTTTACCCCAAAGTCACGGGTCTCACCACCCACGGACCTGAAGGTCCTGCCGTCCGCGGCGGGGTGATTTTCTCTCTGGGTGACACCGACGTCGACGATCCCGATAGCGAGTTTCACAGGAGGTCGGAGGTGGGAGTGACCTCCAAAGGGGTTTATCACTCGGTGGACACCGGCAAGTACACAACCGCTCCTTTGTTCGCCGTCGACGTCGCCGATCGGGTCGTCGCAGCCAAGTGACCGGCGGCGTGTTCATCGGGATGCCGGTGTACCGGGGCGGTGAGGTCATCGAGGAGACGGTGCGCTCGATTCTCAATCAGGAGTTCGACGACTTCCACCTGGTGATGAGCATTGACGGCGAGGACGACCCCACGGTCGAGATTTGCCAGAAGTACACCTCCGACCCTCGAATCGACGTCGTCGTACAGGAAACCAGGCTCGGATGGCCGGGCAACTTCAATTGGCTGGTTGAGAACTGCGACCGCGATTTCTTCTGCTACTGGCAACAGGACGATCTGGCCACAACCGGTTACCTCGGGAGCCTTCGTCGAGAACTGCTCGCCCGGCCCGACGCTTCGATCGCCCACACCGACGTCCAATGGTTTGGAGCGAGCTTTGACCGGACCTCGACGCCGAGCATCGAAGGTGATCCCCTCTCGCGGGTCATGCAACACATCGAGGCGATCCGCTACGAGCCGCTGCGCGGGCTGATGAGGTCTTCGATGCTCCCCCAAGGCGGCGAGGCCATACCCATCACCGAAGACGAGAGTTGTCAGGAAGAGTTCGTCTTCCTGACCCATATGGCCGCCGCAGGCGCATTCGTGCGCACGGACAAGGCGATGTATTTCAAGCGTCTTCACAGCTCCAATGTCTTCAAGAAGTGGTTCGACTTCCCGGACTGGCGGCGGAGACGTGGTTGGCTCTCGATGGGGGCGGGCATGTATCGCGTGGCCCGACAGTTTGCCCCGGAGTCGGAGTGGCCGACTTTCTTGGCACAGCTGGCAGACCGCCTCGCCGTCTTCCGAATTGGACGGGGGCATTTCTACTTGCCACCACAACACAGGGAGGGCATAGGACGCTTTGTCCATGACTTCGTTGGCTTTGCCAGATTGACCGGGGCGGAGCTAGGCCCCATGGGCAGCCGCCCCGGGCCATTGCAGCGTCCGGTCAATGAAGAGGTCCTGGCGGCCCTCGACACCGAGCGCGCCAAGCTGGCGACAAAGGCCAACTTGACCGAAACCCTTGATACCACCAGGACGTGGACCGCCGATGCCGCCGACCCCGCGTTCACCGCCCTTCTCGGCTACGGATGGAGCGATGTCGAGAACTGGGGGGTGTGGACCGACGGAGAGGAGGCTCACCTCAGTATTCCAGCGCCACACGGGCGAAAGTGGCGGGCGACCCTGGTTGGCGATGTCTATGGACCATCAGGCAAGGTTCGGGTCGGAGTCGGGCCGGGGAACACGCCTGTCGACTACGTACTGGCCGATCCCGACCGGCCCCTTGGCCCTGGTCGTGGAGTCTGCGGGGAATCATCAAGAGGTGAGGCTCCATCTTCCCGAGGCTCACTCACCGGTTAACGACGGGCTCTCGGACTCTCGCTTTCTCGGGTTTGGACTTCGCGAACTGACGATTGAGCTCAGTTGAGATCGGTGGTTGGTCCCTATGGAGACGATCCATTGCCTTGATAGGTTTGGTCGATCGATACATGTGTAGGAGCTGTTGCATGCGATGCCTGGAGATCGGGCGGCTAACGGGCCGGCCCCCCGGAGCTGTATCTCTTGGATGGGCCCGGAAGCTGGCAATAGACGGCCGCCGATGACAGAGCCCACAACCCGGGCCGTGTTCGATGCTTCCACGTCTGAGGAGAAATTTGAACCGTGGCCGACCGAAGCCGATCTCTATCACTGTTACCGCCTGTTGTTAGGGCGGAATCCCGACGAGGACGGCTGGCGGGCCTACCGGGAGGGGCTGTCAACCACGCCATTGGCCTCGCTCGTGGAGATGTTCCTCTGCTCTGAGGAGTTCCGATCCCAGCCGGCGTATCAGGCGTTGCTGGGCCGTGACGACCAAGTCGAGCTCGAGCTCGTCGAACTAAACGGCCATTCGATGTGGGTCGATCCGACCGATCTGCTGGCGGCGCCGTTGCTCGGCGGCGCTGGCTGGGAGCCCGAAGTGAGCGCCGTTATGGAACGAGTACTGCAGCCGGGATGGACGGTCATCGACATCGGGGCCAATGTCGGTTACTTCACTCTGCTCGCAGCCGCGGGTCGGGAGCACAGGGCGTGTCATCGCCTTTGAACCCGGACAGGCCAACTGCGGGCTGATAGAGCTCTCGGCGATCACCAACGATTTCGACAATGTGACTGCATATCCGATCGCGTTGAGCGATGTCGCCGGGACCATGATCTATGAGCGCTTCGTCGGCACCAATGCCCGGGTGCACCCGATCGAGAAAGGACAAGTGCCCAGGGTCGGCGGTCCCCGTCAGCTCGTCCCTGCGATGCGACTCGACGATGTCCCGCTGGAAACCGGAGTCGACCTGGTCAAGATCGACATCGAAGGGGGGGAGATGCGGGCGCTCAAAGGTGCCTCGGAGCTCCTGCGTGAATCCCAGCCGGTGATCATCACCGAATTCGCACCGCCCGGATTGCGCACGGTCAGCGACGTTTCTGGCGAGGAGTACCTCCGATTCGTCGCAGCTCTGGGTTATCGCGATTTCGCGGTGATTCAGCCCGATGGATCGACGATCTCATGCGGTGACGCGCAGAGACAGTGGTTGACGCCTGGAAGACGTCCGCACGAGACCATATCGACTTGCTCGTAACCCCCTGAGCCCGGCAAGGCCTCTCCGCTCAGACGGTTCTGATGGTCCTGAACGATTTGCTGGCCCCGGCTCAGCGCGCCTCGTGAGAATCTGAAAGCATTGACGATTGTTTATTCTTGACTGACGCGCGGACAGCTTCACGACCGGAGATCTCGATCATTCGTCTGGGTCATCACCGTCACTGAACTGAGCCCAGCGAGCAGACAAAAAGGCCAGGGAGAGATCGATTTGAGCATCCGGACAGGATCTAGGCGTGATGGCGTACGCGATGTTCCGCCTGACACGGTTGGTTCCCCGACGCAGATCGCATTGTGGGATGTGGTTGGTTCTCTTGTTGTTCTCGTAGCGCTGGCGGTGTCTCAGCCCGTTCTGGATCTGCTGTCGAGAAACCTGGCCTTCTTCACCGCCCATCAAACGATCCCTTTAGACGTCCTCGGGCTCGCTGTCATGTTGACGATCGTGCTCCCACTGGTGGTGGTCTTACCAGTGATCGTCCTCATGAAGCTCGCCCCGCGCGTCGGCCTGGTGGTATATGGGGTGGTGCTGGGTCTGCTCGCGGCGGCAGCCTCGTTACCTTTTGTGGAGCGTCTCATCGACCCTCCGTGGCTGGTTGTCGTCCTAGCCCTTGGTCTCGGGGGTCTAGTCGTGACGGCCTGTCTCCGCTTTCAGAGCCTGCAGACACTTTTGCGTTGGGGTGCGGTAGTTCCGGTGATCGTCCTCGCCTTGTTCGTGTTTGCATCACCGGCGTCGGGGCTGATCATCGCCCCCGACACCGCCCTGGAGGAAGTGTCCGGAGTGGGCAACCCGATTCCGGTGGTGGTCCTCGTCCTCGACGAACTACCGGTCCAGACGTTGATGGACCCCGACGGCAACATCGATTCCACCCGTTATCCCGGTTTCGCCAGTCTCCTCGACGACTTCACCTGGTTCCGCAACACCGCCACCATGAACAGTTACACCGAAAACGTGCTGCCGATGATCATCACCGGTGTTCCCGCCCAAGAGGACCTCGAAGCATCATCGCTGGGTTATCCCAACAACCTGTTCACCATGTTGGGCAACAGCCACGACGTCTGGGCCCACGAAGAGCTCACCAACTTCTGCGGGCCGGAAATCTGCCGGGAACAAACCGATCCGGATGCAGCTGACCGTTGGCAGCTCCTGCTCGACGACACCAGTGTCGTTGCCGCCCATGTCGTCCTTCCTACCGGAGCAACAGCCTGGCTCCCACCACTCGACGGTGCATGGACCGGCTTCGCACCCCGCGAGCCGCTCTCAGGCGTGATCAACGCCACCCACACTGACGACGAGGCGGCCGTCTACGACGAATTTCTCGACTCGCTACAAACCGCCGGGCCACACTCCCTCCGCTTCCTCCACACCCTCGACCCTCACTTCCCCTGGCACGCCTTACCCGGGGGTCTCCGCTATGGCGGAGAAGTCGCCACGAATGGAAAGGGACATTGGGACGGGGGTGATCAGAATGTCGTCGACCAAGCCCACCAAGCCCACATGCTGCAAACCGGCTATGTCGACAGCCAACTCGTTCGATTCCTAGAGCAGATACGAGCCACCTCCTGGTATGACGACGCACTGGTGATGGTCATGGCCGACCACGGCATCGCATTCACAGCGGGGGCCCTGATCCGTGGCGGGATCGAGGACAACATCGACGACATCGCCTATGTCCCGCTGTTCGTCAAACCCCACGGTCAAACCGAAGGGGGCATCGATGACCGACCCGCAATGCTCTACGACGTTCTCCCCACCATCGCCGATGTGCTCGAGGTCGAATCACCATGGCCCATGGAAGGCGTCTCGCTACTCGAAGACCGTCCTGACGGATCTCGGCAGCGGGTTTTCGATGGGGTGGTCACCCCCATTGAATTGCCCCCGAACCCGGAGCTGGAAGATGCCCTCGCTCGCAAAGTCGACCTCTTCGGCTCCGGGACCGGCTGGGACACCGTCTACCACTTCGGCCCCTACCGAGATCTCGCCGGTCAGGCAGCAGAGACCCTTACCCAGGACACAGAAACCGCAGCAATCGAAATCGTCGATGAGACGCAGTACGAGCAGGTCGACCCAGCTACTGGGATTGTTCCAGCCCTGATTCGGGCATCAGTGGACTCCGCCGATGTCAGGTCCAATACATGGTTGGCTGTGGCAATCAACGGAACCGTTGCAGCTACGGCGCCCGTCCGGGACTGGACTCCACAGGGCGCCGAATTCACCGCCATCGTTCCTCCAACCTCCCTCGCCACCGGGACGAACGAAATCGACTTCTACCGCATCGAAGACACCGACCAAGGACCCGTGCTCCACCACCTTCAAGACGACTGATCCACAGTCGAGCAGCCAGAATCACGCGTGATCGAACCAGCCATGCGCCCATTGAGGCAGCCCGATTCGGTCTGGCTGCTGGGCCTTCATCACTACTCTCGACACCGTTGACGCTCGATACTCCGGTCTACATCACCTGGTCCACGCCGCGCACGTCGCGGCGTACTGCTGTCCTTCTCGCGTCTATGAGGGCACTCGAGCCCGACATCACCCCGGTCGTCATCGATGCCATGACTTCCTCCCAGTGGGACTCGAGTGTCGACACCCGAACGATCCGGGATGTGGTTGGGAACACTGACACTTTCGGTGAGGTGCTCAACCCGGACGATGCTGTGGCCTACGCCCTTCCGCACCTACTGGACGAGTTGGCATCTCAAGGCCGCGACGCGATCGTCCTCAACCCCAACCTGATCCTCACTGCAGCGACGAGGGGTCTTGTTCGATCAGTGTCATCTGACGATGTCTTGGTCGGCGCGACGCGTCATGCCGAACCGAGCTCGCGTACTCCGTATCTCGACCAGGTCCAGAGCTCAGGTAGTAGGGCTCCGATCAGAGTCATGTGGTCCGAAGCGAGCAGAGCGATTTCGGTCTTTGCTCCGGGAAACTATGGACGAAGTCGTCGTCGACCCGTTCATGCGCCGGCCGGCTCAAGTGCTGGATTGGGTCACAACCTCGGCGATCGACACCGGCCTGGCCGGTTCTCTCCCTGCGCATCTGATCGTGGGTCTTGCCGACTATCGGGTCGACCTCGAGGAGGGGGCATTCTTCCTCGATGCCGAGTCTCTCTGGATCGCCCTGGACCAGCAAGAGAAAGGGGAGGAAACCCCGGGGTATGGCGGCACCCCGATCGGCACACTCCTCATGGAGTTGCGCGTTCACGACCTCGGTCCGCTCAAAGAGCCGCTCGAGTTCATCGAGTCCGAAATGGAATCGAGTCTCAGGGCTCCGGCGCCATATCACCCAGCATCAGATCTGATCCTTGACATCAGACGGGCATCCGACCCACTCGGGCAGCGTTGGGGCCCGGGCGGTGACGGTGACTTCCACAAATGGCTCTATGACACCAATGAGGCGGGCCTCACTCGTCTGGCGCATCTCGTGTGGCTGGCGCGAGCGGACCTGATGCAGACTTTCCCCGAGGTGCGGTGGCAGGCGTCCAGACTGAAGCGCTGGAATGACGTGAGGGCCGTCTCCGAGTTCGGGACCGATTTCTTCGATCTTTCAGTCGAGCCGACGGTGTCGGAGGGGGAATGGGTGCCGCCCCCTCATGCCATGGGCCGGTCGGAGCGTATGCGGAATGCAGTCGCCTGGAGATACAAGCTCGCTCGCAGCCTCATCCCTGGAATGGAACGTGCATCGGGCCCCAGGCCAGTAGCCACGCCGAAACTGCAGCGCCCGATTCGCAAGCAGCCGGACGTCGCCGCCACCCGCTTCGGCTCTGAAAACGAATCGATCACGCTCATGGGCCTGCTCAGATCCAACAGCGGTCTCGGTCAGGCCGCCAGGGCGTCCTTTCACGCCCTAGAGCATCTCGATCGGCCCTTCTCCGTGTTGGACACCACGGACCAGTATCTGTCGAAGAACACCACGGACCCGGGACTCGATCGCCACCCCTTCGGCGCCTTCGGGGAACTCAATTTGATTCACGCCAACGCCGCCGAGTTTGCCGCGCCACTCGGTCTGTTCCATCATCGGCTCGGTGGCAGGTTCAATGCCGCCATGTGGTTTTGGGAGGGCGCCACGTTGCCGCCGGAATGGTTGCCCGCTTTCGACCGAGTAGACGAGCTCTGGCTCGCCAGCAACTACCTGGCTGATGTCTTTGGTCAATACGGGCGGGTCCCAGTCCGGGTTGTCGGCTTGGCAGCGGATCTCCCCGAGCCGACGGACGCCAGTCGTTCGATGCTGGGCCTCCGGGACGAGGATCTTGTGTTCTTGTTCGTCTTCGACGCCCAGAGTGTGGCAGAGCGAAAGAACCCGGATCTCGCGTTGACCGCATTCGAGCGGGCATTCGGGAGCGGCAAAGTGGGCGTGCGGTTCATCGTCAAGACCCACAATCTCCATAAAATGCCTGGTTCGGAGGCTCGATTGCGACGGATCGAAGCCTCCAACTCGAGCGTCACCATCGTGAATGAGTACTGGGGCCGCGATCAGCTCCTCCGTCTAATGCAGATCGCCGACGTATATGTCTCGCCTCACGCAGCCGAAGGGTTCGGGCTCACCCTTTTGGAGTCGATGGCCCTGGGGACACCAGTCATCGCCACCGCATTTTCCGGCAACATGGATTTCACCACCGAGGCGAATTCCTGGCTCCTCGACTACACCCTGACCAGCCTTCCGGAGCGCGCCGGACCGTATCCCGCAGGGACAGTATGGGCCCAGCCATCATTGGACGCTTTGGTGGAGACGATGAGGGCCATCGCCGGCGACCGGGCTGGAGTCATCGAAAAGGGGCACATCGCGCACGGCGACGCTTTGGAGACCGCCTCACTGGAGCGATACGCCTCGCGGCTCGACGAACTGATCCGACAGGTGCTGTGATCCCCGACAGGTGTCGGCTGAACCGGTGCCTGAGGCGGAGGGATGCCATCTCAGGCCACGGGCTTAGCTCCAGTGTTGGTTGCCTCGAGCAGTTGCAGCAAGGCCTGGATTGATCGATCCCATGAAAATTCGGATTCGGCACGTTCCTGCGCGGCACGCCCCATTGATTCGGCCATCTCTGAGTCTTCGACAATGTCGGCTATCGCGCTGGCCAGGTCGAGAGCGGATTCGCCGGAAGCAATCGAGCCGTCCACACGGTCCCGCACCACCGACCGATTCACCGGAGTGTCGCTTACCACCACGGGTGTGCCCTGTGACCAAGCCTCCAATGTTGTGATTCCGAACGACTCGGTCAAGGACGGATTGACGAGGACCCTTGCCTTTCCAAGAAGGAGGTCCTTCTCAGGCTCCGTCGGGGCGTCGATGATCGAAACCCTCGGGTCGGCAGCCATCCAAATCACCGGGTCGGGGCCGACTCCAGGCGAGGAGCCGACGATTTGAAGCACGACGTCGGGAAAGTCCTCCCAGACGATCATCATCGCCTCGTAGAGGACGTCGAGACGCTTCGACGCGGTGCGTCGCCCGACGAAGAGGATCACAGGATCCCGATCGGCGTAGGCGGTGCCCTGCCCTTTCTCGACTCCCGGTGGGATGACCGTCGTCGTTCCGGTCTTTGCGCCATACGACTCGACGAGCCGGTTGCGTTCGTGCTCGGTGAGCGCCACCACAGCGTCCGATCGAGCCACCGCGGCCGAGACGCGCTCGATCGACCAATAGGGATCGTCCTCGTGAAGCATCGGGACGTAGATCAGCTTCCAAGGGGCGGAGGCTCGGAGTCGAAGCGTCTCCTCGACGTTGGGGAAGAGATGGGGCAGGGCGACGACCACCTCCGGATCGATCCCTGTCAGGCGATCACCTAGTCGTGCCAGGAACTTCCTGGTCGACGAGCGAATGACCCCTTCCGCCCCGATGATCCTTCCCATCCGGCGATAGCCCATGCCGCCGTAGGGGACCCGATGAACCGTGACGCCTCTCAGCGTCTCCTCGGCGGGCCCGATCGTCTCATGGCCCAGCTCGTAGAAGGCTTCGGGATCATCTACATCGGCGGTTACGACGTGGACCTCGTGACCCAGAGCAGCCAGACCCTCGGCCAAGCCCTGGGCGTAGCGCTCCGCTCCGCCAACCGAGGGGGAGTATGCATGCACCGAGAATGCGACCCTCAGGGTCGGCCTCCCCCCGTCAAATCGTTACCATGGCCTCTCTCCCCTACCGCTAGGAAGCTCAACTGTGCCTATCGCTCTCATCACTGGTGTCACCGGTCAAGACGGGTCCTATCTCGCCGAGTATCTGCTCGCTCAGGACTACGAGGTCCACGGGACCATCCGGACGACGACCCACGATATAGAGGACACCAGAGTCGGTCATCTCCTGACCACAGACCCGCCCAGAGTGACCCTCCACGTGACCGATCTCGGCGACTCTCACTCCCTGACTCGCCTGATCGAGGACTTGCGACCCGACGAGGTGTACAACCTGGCCGCCCAGTCACATGTTCGTGCTTCGTTCGACCAGGCGGTGCACACCGGGGATGTGACCGGTCTCGGCGCAGTCCGCCTCCTCGAGGCGATCAGACATGCGGACCCAGTCGATCCGCTTCTACCAGGCCTCGAGCTCGGAGATGTTCGGCTCCACCCCGCCGCCACAGAACGAGACCACTCCTTTTCATCCTCGCAGCCCCTACGCCGTGGCCAAGGTCTACGCCGTACTGGGCGACCGTGAACTACCGGGAGAGCTTCGGCATCCACGCCAACAACGGGATCTTGTTCAACCATGAGAGCCCCACGAAGAGGCAAGGAGTTCGTCACCCGCAAGATCACAGCGACGATTCCCCGTCTCATGAAGGGAGAGCAGAAGAAGCTCTATCTCGGGAATCTCGACGCCAGGCGGGACTGGGGCCACGCCCGTGACTACGTGCGAGCGATGCACATGATGTTGCGTCACCCGGAGCCTCTCGACCTCGTCATCGGAACCGGGCAGAGCCATTCGGTTCGTGACTTCCTCGACGCTGCTTTCGCCGTCGTCGATCTCGACTGGGATCAGTATGTCGAGATCGATCCCCGGTTCTACCGCCCGCCGAGGTCGACTACCTCCAGGCCGACATCACCATGGCCAAATCAGTGATCGGCTGGGAGCCCGTGACCACATTCGAGGACCTGGTCAAGGAAATGGTCGAGGCCGACCTCGCGGCCAGTGGCGTGAGTGGCTGACCAAATCACCCTGCAAGACCAAAACGTCCTCGTCACCGGCGGCCACGGTTTCATCGGTCGCCACGTGGTGAGCGCCCTCTCACACGCCGGCGCCAACCCGCTGGCGATCTCACAGCACGAGGGTTCTGCCCTGCCCGACTTGCCCGGGAAGTCGGTAACTGTCGATCTCGAGGAGCGTCGTGGGCTCGATCAGGTCATGAAGGGAGTCGATGCCGTCATCCATCTGGCGGCCAGGGCCGGGGGCATCCAGTTCCAGCAGAAAGGTGGAGGGGATGTCTTCGCCACGAATCGCCGTGTCACTGACAACCTGTTGGCGGCATCCGCCGAGGCCGATGTGCAGCGCGTCTTCCTCGCCTCCTCCCTGGTGACCTATCGTGCCGCCGACGGAACCCCTCACCGAATCTCACGCTCAACTCGGGCCTGCTGACCGGCCCGACCCTTACGCCTGGTCCAAGATCAGCGACGAGGTCGTCGCCTCATGGCAACAAGAGTTGGATACGGTCGTGGGCAGGTTCGGCAACGTATACGGGCCGGGTGCGCCGTTCGAGCCGGACAGGTCAACAGTGGTCCATGCCCTGATCGATCGCGCCGCCCGGCTCAGCGACAACGAGGATCTCGTCGTTTGGGGAGATGGCGCCACAGTCAGGAGCTTCGTCTTCGTTGAAGACGCCGCCCAGGCCGTGCTTATCGCCCTGACCAAGGGGGAGTCCGGGGAGGCCTACAACGTGGACAGCGGTGTCGAGCTGAGCATCGGCCAGCTCGCCGACACCGTGCGTCGTCACGTCAACCCGGCCTTGAACATCGTCTATGACCAGTCAAAGCCGGCGGGAGCGCCCTACCGGGTCGCCTCGATCGCCAAGCTGGAGGCCATTGGCTTCTCCCCTCGGGTGGACCTAGATGAGGGGATAGATCGAACCGTGGAGTGGTACCGAGCGGCTATCCGCTGACGGCAAGTCATCGTCCCTTGCCGAGAGAGCGGATGCGACGGATAGGTGCAGTGAGGCGCCAACTCTTGCTCCCTTTCATCATCTCGATCGTGGCGTAGGCCTGTTCGGTTTCTTGCCGGAGTCGAGATACCGCGGCCTCTTGCTCTCGCTGTTTGGAGAGAAGCGAATCGCGTTCGACCCGAAACGACTCCTGTGCAGCCACCAACTCATTGCGCTCCAGGGCCAACGCCTCGAGATCTCTCACCGTGGCATCTCGTTCTTGGAGGGATGTTTCGAGCTCCGATGACAAGGCTTCTCGCTGTGCCAACTCACCATCTCGTTCGACGGCAAGTCGTTGATTCTCTCGAACGACCGCATCTCGCTGGATCTCGACTGCAGCCAGCCACTCCCAAGCCAGGGGTATCTCAGGCCAGAACGCAACACCCTCCGATGTCACTTCCTGCCAGCGATCCAATAGATCCCGGATGACCCGGTCGTTTCTGGAGTGCAGCAGCAAGAAAGACACGATGGCAGTGACGTCATTAGGAAGCTCAGCTGAGTTGATTCGAGACGCCCGTGGGAGCCTAAGTCCGGGTTGGTCGTCCATAGGTCCCCAGAGGCCCACTATGAACGTCAGGATCGAGAAGTAGCCGTCGCCCGGCCAGGAGACGTCTCCAGGCGCGTCGGAGACGGCACCGTAATCGATCAAGTGAGCGCGACGCTCATCGGCATCCCAGAGCACATTCCACAACCGGAGGTCTTCGTGATACAGGCCGTGCTCCTCGAGGATGGCAAGAGCCGATATGACCTGGGTCATCACCTCAGTACGCTCTGAATGATCCAGGGTGCCGACAATCTCATCCAACCGCTCCCCCGGAAGAAGCGACTGCATGACGACAGATTCGTCGGGGCCATCCGTGAATTCCAACAAGTCAGGGGCCTCGACGTCGGTGCCTGCGAGTGCCTCCAGGACATGCGCGCATCGGCGTGATTCGATTCGTCGCTCCATCAAGACTTTGGCTTGGACCGACTCGGAGAATCGGCCGGTGATGATCACAAGACCGTCAGGCAGAACGAAATAGCGGACGCGCCCCACGAGTAGCCCGGGCGCGGCCGAATGCGGTTCCTCAAACCAAGACTGAATCGGCGCCAAGCGTCCATTCACCAAAGCGAGCAAACGGCTGCAGAAGAGAACGGGGCGTCGAACTTCTCCAAGATGGGTGGACGTGCGGCCCAATTCCCGAATGAACGGATACGGCGAAAGGGTGATCCTCGGATCGAGGGGAAGCGCCTCTGCCCAATACATAGCCTCGCTCGAGAGTGCCATTTCGAAGACGGCGTGTGGGATCGGTTCCATGAGTTGCCTGACGAGCTCAACGGCACGACCATGCCCATCGCGATATGCAATGTGGTGCAACACTGCCAATCCGATGACTAGGTCGAACGTCTCGAGTTCGACCAGAGAAGCGGTGTCGATCAAATCGCCTTCGATGAAAGCCACATCAAGATCAGGGTGTTCGGCGGCCAGTGCTTTGCTGACTGCGATGTTGATCGGCAGATAGTCGATCCCGGTGACATGGTGGTAACCCTCCGCGAGCCGCAGTGCCACGTACCCCTGGGCCGAACCGAGATCCAAGATTCGAAGGGGACGTCCAAGGTCCGCGGAAAGAAGAGGTACCAGATCCAACAGGTAGTCGACCCGCGAGTCGTCGCTGAGCCGAGAACTCGCGAATGCGGGATAGCCATAGATCGGTTGATATGTCTCAGGCAGCTGAGAGACCAAAGCCTGTAGAGCTGGCTCCATATCCCGCGACTCCGCCTCCAACTCCGGTTCAAACCTCATGTCAATCGATCCCAATGCTGACCCTACATTTGCCTTGATACTCGGCGAAGCCAGCGGTCTGCACGGACGATAGACAACGCAAGAGGCGTGAGAGGGCAGCGGGGCAATTATCGAACTCCATCATGTGGACCCCGTGAACCGGTCCCAGATCTCTGCGGCCTGACGATCGTGGTTGTCCATCCAGGCCCGCGCCCGCTGCACCGCCTCATCTCTCACGCTCAGCAAGCGGCGGGCGGCGTCGGCGATGGCCGAGGGATCGTCGGGCCGATCGGTGGTGGTGATCTCCCAGAGTCGAGGATCGTCGGCGAACACTCCCGACACCCGGGAGATCAGGCACGGCACCCCGGCCAGGTAAGACTCCTGGGGTGTTGAGGGATGACACTCCGAGAGGGTCACATAGAAGTTCAGGTCGACCGAGCCCTGGATCGCAACGAACTGCTCCCAGGGCAATTCCCCGTGCTCAACCACATCCAGCCCTTCGAGATAGGACACCTCAGGTCGTCTCATCACATGAGCCACCGCCCCATCGAGCAAACCGACAGCGAGCAGCTGGGTGACGACATTCTTCCTCCAGAACGGCTCGGCGAACACGCCGATGTGCAAACCCGCCCCGAGATCGACCGGATCCAGGTGGGGCAAGACCGGGACCCGGTTGGGTACATATGTCACCGGATAGCCGGCGGCCGTGAACGCCGCGGGGACTCCCACCTTGGCCATGCCCACCTCGGTGAGGATGCCGCTGCGGCCGAGGGAAAGGACTTCATCGGCTACGGCCGCCTCGCCCATCTCGGCCCCGTGCTGGGCGGGTGAGGAGTGAAGGACGCATTTCACCTCGATCCCCACTTCCGCCAGCCGGGTGGCGAGACCGGCGGCGCCGGGGGGCCAGCCCTGGATCACGACCGTCTCGATACCGGCTGAAGTCATGTGATCGATGAGATGGTCCGCCCATAGGGTGAGGTTGTCGCACTCCACCACCGGGGTGCGGAACGAGTAGGCGACGGTGCGCACCCCCCGCCAGTCCGGGTGGCAGATCTGGATGACCCGCTCGGTCGCAGCCAAGACGTCCCATGAGCCGAAGGAGAGTTGCGGATCCCGAGTTGCCGGCTGGTCAGGCCCACGGATCAGGCCGCGAGCCCGATCACGCAGGGGCAATGAGCTTTCCTATCTCTGCCACCGTGCGTGCCGAGGCGCTGCCATCGCCGTAGGGGGAAGGGATGCCGGCCAGGCGCTGATGGAGCCCGGCGATATCGGCGGTCCAGGTTCCGGCCACCTCTGCTATGCCGGGCCCGGGCTCGACCAGCTCGGCGAACGTCCCGAGCACCTCAGGGCGCTCGGTGCTCCTCCGCACGACGATGACCGAGCGCTTGTAGACCGACACCTCCTCCTGCACCCCTCCCGAGTCAGAGACGAGGAAAGCGGATTCCGCTCCCAGCCCGAGGAACTCCTGGTAACCGATGGGTTCCACCACCTTTACCTGCCGCGAGCAGATCACCCATGTCGTGCTCGGCGGCCTGGATCTTCGAGCGCGGGTGCAGCGGTAATAGAACCGGTAGTTCCATCGAAGCGAGCTGGCGGAGCAGTGCCCGGAAGCGTTCCGGGCGGTCGACGTTCTCGGGACGATGGAAGGTGGAAAGGACAAAGGAACCAGCCCTGAGCCCATACTCGTCCAACAGTTTGGCTCGTTGCGTTTGCGGCGGCATCAACTCGAGCACCGCCTCGACCACAGTGTTGCCGGTCACCCTGATCCGGGACTCGGGAATCCCCTCCTCGAGCAGGTTCTTCCGGGACACATCGGTAGGGGCGCAGAGCAGCTCTCCGATGTGATCGACCACGACACGGTTGTGCTCTTCGGGCATTCGGCGGTCGTAGCTGCGCAGACCGGCTTCGACGTGGACTAGCGGCGTCTCATGGGCGTTGGCGGCCAGGCCACCGGCCAGGGCGGTGTTGGTGTCGCCCTGGACCACCACCGCGTCCGGGCGCAGCTCAGCGAGCTGTTGGTCGAGGGCTTGAACCGCCAAACCGATCTGTTGGCCGCGGGTCTGACCCCCAACCCCTAGGTAGGCGTGAGGCTCGTCCAGCCCAAATGCGTCGATGAAGGTGCCGGAGAGCCCCCGGTCGTAGTGCTGCCCCGTGTGAAGGACGACAGCGGCGGGTCCGAGGAGCCGGATGACATGGGCCAGCTTGATGATCTCAGGCCTGGTACCGAGTACCACCGCCACCGAGCGCGGTCGTAGGTCGATTAATGGTGCGGCGGACATGGTGGGAGTGGTCGGACCAGCGCCATGCTAAAGGCTGAACCGGACCACTCTTGGAACATGCCTATCGAGGAGGTCGATCCGGCCGAAAGGACCCGCCGAGTGGGCGTGGTCAGGCGGATTGCTTCTCCAGCGCCACCAGCGAAATTGCGACGCTCAGCTCTCGGTCATCCGCACTGAGTCCGACATCTACGGGCCGCCAAGTCCGATTGGCCTGCAGCACCACGTCTTGGGACCCAGTCTCGATGTCCATCGGGAATACCCATGAGAACCAGCCCTCGCCGGCGCGGGCGTGGCCCGAGACCTCGCTCCCGGCCACGGTGGCCCGAACCTCGATCACTCCGCCGACTTCGTCGGGAGGTGCTGCACCTTCGATTCGGAGCACACCACGTCCCCGGAACGTCGGCGAAAGCAACACTGTGGCCATGGGCTCCTTGCCCATCCATCTGATGTCACGATCGATAATGGTCTCGCGGGAGTGGAAACCCTGGCACTGCAGATCGTCGTTACGCCCGACCTCCATATAGGGCAGCACGGCCCGTGAGAGAGCATGGCGGCTCTGATACAACCAATCGGGGTATCTCCATCGGTCTGGTCCTTTTGCCGTAGCCACCACAAACACATACTCGCCACGGTTGTCTCGTTCTATAGCTGGGATCCCGGTCGGTACGGGCGGAGGAGCAGGGCTGATATCGGCAGTGAACATCTGCTCGATTTCGAAACCCAGGTCTTCCAGCAGAAGCCGAAGCTCGGCAGCGGTGTATTCGCGATTGTGTCGTCCGTGTACGCCGTAGCCGGATATCGGTTCGTACACGTTTTCCCCTTTGAGCATTTTTAGGAGATTCTCGGCGCGGGACGGGTTGGGTGTCGTCAGGACCAGTACACCGTTTGGCTTAGTGAGCACGCGATGGATTTCCGCCAAGGCATTGATCGGATCCACTGGCAAGTGCTCGAGAATCTCACAGAAGTAGACGAGGCCGAATGTCTCATTCTCGTAGGGGAAGCGATCTGTCTCGATATTGAAGTGGTCGTAGACATACTCTCGACTCTCTCCGGCCAGTGGGCTGGAGATCATCTGTATTCCGGTCGAACCAGTCTCGACACCTTCCCCGAACCAATTGGCACATGTGACATCAAAACTCCGACGTTGCAGCATCCTGGTGAAGAAATACGGGTTGGATCCGAGCTCGAGGACCCGATCCCCGTCGGAAAGGCTCGGCGTGATGGCGAGTGTGATCCGAAACCGTTCCAGTGCATGAGACAGGTAGTTCGATGCCTCCTCCGTCGCAGTTCCGAAGACGTCTGTGTCGGCCAAGAAAGTCCGGAGCTCCTCCCGGTCAGCAATGTCGGCAGGAAAGTGGATCGTGTTCTCGGGCTGCGGGAGCGGCGGTGTGACGCGTCGATAGGCAGCCGACAGGCGCCGCTTCACGGGATCGGGAAGTGACCACAATGCCCGGCGCGCCGCTCGACCCAGCGCCGTGGTCATGATGTTTCCGGATGGGCATATGCATCCACGACACTGGCGGGATCACCCACCATCACGGTTCGCCCGTGGTCGAGCCAGAGGACTCTGTCGGACATCGCTTTGACCGTCTCAAGATCGTGGGACACGAAAAGGACGGCAGCACCGGAATCGATGAGCGCCTTGATTCTTCCTTTCGATTTCTCCTGAAAGGCGGTGTCGCCCACCGACAGGACTTCGTCCACGACCAGCACGTCCGGCTCGATGTCGGTGGCGACCGCAAAGCCAAGACGAGCCATCATTCCAGATGAGTAACTGCGAATGGGGACGTCGATGAAATCGGTGAGCTCGGCCCATTCCGAAATCGCGTCGACTCGATCCCTCATCTGTGATGGCGTCCGGCCGAGCAGTGTCCCGTACAGGACGATGTTCTCGTAGGCACTCATCTCCGGGTTGAAACCGGCGCCGAGCTCGATCATCGGCGCCACGACACCGCGAACCACCATGCGCCCCTCAGTGGGTGGCAACACCCTGGCCACCATCTTCATGAGGGTGCTCTTGCCCGCCCCGTTAGGCCCGATGACACCGAGGACTTCGCCAGAGTGCAGCGAGAAGCTGACATCTCTGACCGCCCAGAACTCCTCTCGTTGCACCTTCCGCTTGAGGGTGCTGATAGCGAATTCCTTCATCGTTCCAGCCCGATCCCGGGTGAGCCGGTATGCGAGAGAGACCTCGGCCGCCTCCACCGCAGCGGTCACAGAACGACCACCAAGTTCTTCCAAGACCGCGTGAACACCCACACCCCGAGCAGTAGAACGATGATCGAACTGCCGATCATCATCACGAAGTTCCAGGTAGGAGCGAAGACGCCTTCATAGACGAATCCCCGGAAGACGACGAGGTATGAGTAAAGGGGGTTGGCATAGATCAGGGGAAGGAATTGCTCGGGAACAATGGAGATCGGATAGAAGGTAGGAGTGAGATACCCGACCAGTTGAGTCATGACCGCGGTGAGGTCGAGGACGTCATAGAAGTAGACCGCAGCGGACGCAACCAGCAACCCGAGACCGGCGACGAGCAACAAGAGGAAGAACGCCGGGATCGGGGTGAGCAGCACAGTCCAGGGAATGCCGACACCCGTGACCAATTGGATGATGAGGAGGGGGACGAGGCTTATCAAGAAATTGACCAGGGCCGCTACCGCCGCCGCCACCGAGAACACCTCGGCCGGGACGTAGACCTTGGACAGGACAGACGCACTGTTGACGATCGACGAGCCGGTGGCGATCACCCCCTGGGCAAAGAAGGTGATCAGCAATATCCCGGAGAGCAGGTAGACGATGTATGGCACGTCTCCTGGCACGTCGAAACGAAAGAACTGGCTGAAGACGATCCACAAGACCGCCATCGTCAGAAGCGGGTTGAGCAGTGTCCACCACACTCCGAGAGTCGACCGCTTGTAACGCACCGTCAGATCACGAGTGACCAGCAGTTTCAAGAGACCTCGATATGCCCAGAGATTGGTGAACTCTGTCGCGATGGGGCGGCGAGGTTGATCTGAGTCGTAGACGTAGGTCGAGGTCATGTCGGCACCGGGGAGAACTGGAGACTCCTGTGAACCACCCCGGCAGTGCAGAGTACTAGCGGAGAAATCGCTTCAAATGACTCCCTACGCGACTCTCCAAGACCAATGGTCTGGCCGGCGGAGACTTGGAAAATCCGAAGGAACGAAGAGGCGGTTCCAGGTGAGGGGTTCGCCGAGATCTATTCCACTGTTGTGGGGGTCTCAGTGTCCGGTGATGGCTCGCCTTCAACCTTCTTGGGAGACTTACCTGTCACCTTCTGCCAGTAGTAACGCCCGGCAACGCCGATGGCGGCGACGCCGCCCACGATGATCTGGAGCACCATGCTCCCGGTTCCGGGGTCGAGGTAGGCAAGGACGAGTTTCATGAGTGAGTTTCCCTTCGTTCATCGGGAGGATACCCCTGGGACCGGGATTTGTAACCGGGAGTGGTTCCTCCACCGCTCCTACCCTGATCTCCGATGCTCAGGTTCATCGTCCAACTGGCCCAGACCGCCCTGATCGCCCTGGCCGGCTACAACGCGGTGACCGCGCTGTGGGGCTGGCGGAATCGGGTCCCCTCGCCGGTCTCCGCTCGGAGGCGGGCGCTTCGGGTGGTGGTGCCGGCCCATGACGAGGAAGCGGTGATCGCCAAGGTGGTCTCCGATCTTTCCGATTCGGACTACTCCTCCAAGCAGATCTGGGTGATAGCCGACCACTGTTCGGACTCGACTGCCGAGATTGCTGGTGGTCGAGGTGCCAATGTGGCCGTCCGGTCCGAGGGACCGCCGGGTAAGGGGGCGGCTCTCGCTTGGTACCTGGGCCAGCACCCTCTGGCCGCGGACGAAGCCCTGGTCGTCTTCGATTCCGACAATCGAGTCCCTGCCACGGCATTGGGCCGGATCGCCGATGAGATCGAGGCCGGTCACGAGGTGGTGCAGTGCTATCTCGACGTGGCCAACCCGGACGGCTCCCTGATGTCGGAGGCGTCCGCCCTGTCCTATTGGGCAGGGAACCGAATGGTGCAGCTGGCCCGATCCAACCTGGGCTGGTCGGCCGATCTGGGTGGGACCGGGATGGCGCTCACCGGAGCCGCACTGGAGAGGGTCGGGGGTTTCGGCGACTCGCTCACCGAGGATCAGGAGCTGGGAGCGAGGCTGGTCCTGGCCGGGATGCGGGTGGAATGGCTCCACGACGTGAGGATCGAGGACGAGAAGCCGGATTCGGTGGCGGTCGCGGTCCGGCAACGGGCCAGGTGGATGGCCGGCAAACGCGAGGCTTCACGAAAGCACCTCGCCGCTCTGGTGAGCCAGGGCTCCCCCGCCTCGCTAGACCAGGCTCTTCGCCTGGTTCAGCCCGGGCGCTCTTTCGTCGCTCTGGTTTCGGCGGTCATGACCGTCCTCGCCGGCGTCACAGGTTCCAAATGGTTCCTTCCCTGGCAGGTGTGGGGCCTGGCCACCGCGGTGCAGGTCCTGGAGCCCATCCCCTTTCTCGCCCGGGAAGGTGTCGAACCAAAGCGCATCGTCCGCTACCCGGTACTGGTGATCCTGGCCGGGCTTTGGCTGCCGATACGTTTTCTCTCGGGGCGGGTGCGGAGCTGGTATCACACCCCGCACACCGGGCCTAGCTCCTGAGGCTTCGAATCGGGCCCGGGCCACGAATGAGGCCCCAGACCATGCCGATCCCGTAGGCGAGATGCATGATCCCGGCTGCAATCAGCACGAGGGCCGGCGAGGTCTGGCTGCGGGTCGCAACCCAGATCAGCAGCAGTGCCCACGCACCCGAGATCACCACGATCGGCCACCAGACCCCGTTGCCGACACCAACGATCAGGCCGGAGAGAAGACCCAGGACGAGTAGCAGCGGGGCGAGGGGCCGGACTGAGGGGAGCTCGCCATTGAGCCAGAGCATCTCCGCCTTGCCCTGGCCATAGCGCAGATACTGACGCCACAGCGCACCCGGCGTGTCACGTGGCCGGTAAGTGGACAAGATCGCTGGGTCGACGAAGACGGTCCGACCCGAGACCCTCCATCGGTAGTAGAAGTCGGCGTCCTCTGACGTCCCCGACGGGAACGGTCGGAACCCGCCCAACTGCTCGAAGCCTGACTTCTCGAAGGCGCCGAGATACACCGTGTCGACCTGCTCTCTGGTGGTGGCGTGATGGAACCGGCCGGGACCCATGGTCAGTGGGCTCGCCATGGCGGCCGTCACGGCTCGCCCGAAGTCGCTCTCGCCTGAGGGCCTCATCCGCCCACCAACGGCAGCGTCCAGCTCCTCGATGGCTTTGATCGACTTGCTGACGTAGTCGGGGGCATACCGGGTATGGCCGTCCGCCCTCACCAGGATCGAGCCGGAGGAGGCCGCTGCTGCCAAATTGAGTCCGAATGCCTGGCGTCGATCCGGGTTGTCGATCACCTTCACCCTCGACTCACGGTTCACCCAATTGTCCAGCTTTGCCTTGGTCCCATCGGTCGATCTGCCATCGGCGACTATCAACTCGAGTGGGCCGGGGTAGTCCTGGGCCATGATGTCGCCGATCACGTCATCGATGAGATCGACCTCATCCAGGATCGGGAGGATGACGGATACGGAGGGCTCGGTCGCCACGGGCCGGTGAGGATATATCCCGGTGTGGTCGAGCAGGGATCTAGCGTTCTCGTCCATATGAGCGCCGACCGGGAGTACACCGCCCGACTCGAGAGGGAGACTGCGAAGGGCTGGAAGAGGGCGCTCGGGGCCCAGGCGCCCTACCGCCGTCACATTCGGAGAGTGGTCGAGGGCAGGGTCCTCGATGTGGGGTGTGGCATCGGGCGCAACCTCCATCATCTCGACGGTCAAGGCGTCGGCGTGGACATCAATCCACACTCCGTCGAAGTGGCACGGAGCAACGGTCTCACCGTCTACACGGTCGAGGAATTCGAGAGCGGGCCAGACGCGGCTCGGGGCGAGTACGACACTCTCCTCTTCGCCCATGTCCTCGAGCACATGACCCAGCCAGAGGCTTCATCCCTGCTCGGTGCCTATCTTCCCTACCTCCGGACCGGGGGCCGGCTGGTGGTCATCGTTCCCCAGGAAGCCGGGTTCAAATCGGACGCGACCCATGTCACCTTCCTCGATCTGGCCGACCTCGGTGTCCTGGAGGAGGAGCATGGCTTGGTCCGGGAGACCGGGTACTCCTTCCCGCTTCCCCGGTCGGCCGGTCGTTTCTTCACCCACAACGAGACGGTGGCGATCTCTCGCAAGGCTCACTGAGGTCTCTCTAAAGCGGCTGGACGCGCCCTTATCCTGCCGGTCGTGCGTCTTCCCCGTCCTGCCCTGCCTGGTTGGCTGCTCGCCGCCACGGCGGCGATCCCCGTCTTCGTGTGGTGGCTGGGCTGGTACCCGGGGTTCGGCTCATCCGACACCATCGATCAGTTCGGCCAAGTCGCCGAGCGGGACCTATTTCAACCATCACCCGGCGATCCACACCCTGTACCTCGACATCCTCAGCCTCGGTGGGGCGAGACCGGGGTTGGTCGCTCTCGTCCAGTTGGTCGTGCTCGGCGTACTCCTCGCCTATGCCGCCTGCTGGCTGGTCGAAGCTGGGGTGCCGCTCTGGCTGGCCATCGGCACCGCCTGGCTGCTCGGGCTCTCCCCCGCGGTGGCCCCGACCACCCTGGCCCTCTGGAAAGACGTTCCCTTTGCCCTGTTCATGCTCTGGGCCTGGATCGAGCTCCTCGCCTTCGCCCTCGACCCGGACCAAGCCTGGCGACCGTGGCCCGCGATCCGACTCGGGCTGGCTCTGGCCGGCGTGTGGCTATTCCGGGGAAACGGGCCGATCACGGTTCTCCTCGTCCTTCTGGCCCTGGCGTGGGTCTACCGCAGAAAGCTGCGCGTGGTCGGGATCACTACCGGCACAGCTGTCGTCGTCGTCTTCCTCACGATCGGACCGCTGTACTCGGTCCTCGATGTTCAAGGGGCAAGCATCGAACCGGCCCAGGTGTTCCTGCCCGACGTCGCAGCCTCCTACAACGACGAGCCGGAGACCTTCACGGAGGCGGACGTCGACATGCTGGAAGCGATCGCCCCGCCGCTCATCTGGAACACCGAGTACGACTGCTACGACAGCACTCCCCTCCTCTTTCACCCGATGTTCGATCAGGTCCCGGTCAGGGAGTCGCCGGGGGACTATCGGGCCCTCGAGGTCGATGTCCTGCTCCGTGACTTCGACACGGTGCTGAGCCACCGTCTCTGTGCGGCGAACTTCGTCTACGCCCCGAACCAGCCTGCCGATGCCTACTTCCATCGCCCGCCGTACGACTTCCCCCCCAACGATCTGGGTCTCGCCAGGGCTCCGGTGCTCGGGATCGCTTTCGACGTCACCGACCGGATCTGGCGCTGGGCCGAGATCGACAGCAGGCTGTGGCTCACCTGGAGACCCGCCATCGTCCTCCTCCCTGCCCTCGCCGCGGTGGTCGTGTTTGCCTTTCGGGCCCGGCGCCTACTCCTTCCGTCTGCCCTCCTGGTCGCTCACACCCTCAACGTCATGGCCACCTCCCCGGCCCAGGAATTCAGGTACGCCTACCCGCTCTACCTGATGGCGGCCCTCACCCTCCCCTTGCTCTGGCCGATGCTCCGAAGGCCACCCCTCTGACACCGTGCTTGCTGCAGCCTGATCGAACCCAGATCCACTGTGGGAATGGCCCCGTGACGGCGACGTCGCGGAGGTTCAGGTTGTTACCCTGCCCGAGATCTCAGCGCCAGACCAGGAGACATGATCATGAGGAGAATCACCAGGCTTGTGCTCACCCTCGCCGCGGTGACCGTCGGCTTGTTCATCGGAGCCGGCACTCTCGCCGCGCTCACCCTCAATTTCTCGGGCACCATCGACGGGTCCGATCCGACCATGCCGGTGGTGTTCATCACCTCGCCGGTTTGCACCAGCCAAGGAGTGACTCCCGTCCACTATGAGGTGATCGAGTTGGTCCGCCCCCTTCCCGGGACCCATGTCATCGATGTGACCAGCACTGCTGACTTCGCCTCGGCCTATCTGTACGAAGGGAGCTTCGACCCGGCCAATCCGCTGGAGAACTGCGTGGCGGCCGACAACAGCGGCCCCATCCAGATCACCTACGACTTCGTCCGCAACACCCCGTCCTATTTCCTGGTCGTCTTCGATGACACCGGCGCACAACTTGGGGGCGACTATCAGGTAGTGGTGAACACGCCGGACCCGCCGCCCAGCACTGTGGGTTTGGTCGACCCTGTTTCGGGTGAATGGCATCTGCGCAACCAGGTCGGTGCTGTCACCACCTTTGTTTATGGAAACCCGGGCGATGTGCCTTTCATGGGCGACTGGGACTGTGACGGGGACGACACACCGGGGCTGTTCCGCACCTCCGATGCCTTCGCTTACCTGCGCAACGCGAACTCTCAGGGGATCGCCGACATCCGGTTCTTCTTTGGCAACCCCTCCGACATCCCATTGGCCGGCGACTTCGACGGAGACGGGTGTGACACCCTCAGCATCTACCGACCCTCCGAACAACGGTTCTACATCGTCAATGAGCTGGGTGCTAACAACGGTGGCCTCGGACCAGCGGAGTTCTCGTTCGTTTTCGGAGACCCCGGGGACAAGCCATTCGTCGGTGATTTCGATGGCGACGCGATCGACGAGGTCGGACTGCATCGGGAGTCGACCGGGTTCGTCTACTACCGCAACACCCTGACCACCGGCATCGCCGACAACGAGTTCTTCTTCGGAGACCCTGGAGACCGATTCGTAGCCGGAGACTGGGGCATCGTGGACCGGGTGGAGACTCCCGGCGTGTTCCGACCGGCGGCCATCACCTTCTACTTCAGGCACACCAACACCCAAGGCAACGCCGACAGCAGTTTCGCCTTCGGCATCCCAAGCTGGTTACCCGTCAGCGGAGACTTCGGCCTCGGCTAGATCGAGGGCGGATATCTCACGGGCTGAGGCATACCGTCCCTTTGGCGGCTGATACGGCTGTCATAGCCTGCGCTCCCACTCGGGACGGTGGCGACCCCCGCCTTGTCGACACCAGGCTCTGCTTCTCCTCAGATGCGAGCCACTTTGATTCCGAAGGAGAACAGGGCCGCGGAACCCATTGAGTTCCGGCGACGTTCGGACGAAACAATGTGCTGCCGGGTGCACGGGGCATGCCGGCGGAGCGGTTATCGAATTCGGGTAGGGGTAAATGAAGACGAGAGGGATTGTTCGGCCACGTCTCAGACACGTACTCGTGGCCGTGCCGATGAGTCTCATCCTGTTGGCCGTGCCGGCCACTTCCGCGGTCGCCCTGCCCGACGATGGCTTGACCCCGAAAAGCATGTTCCTCGACCTCGGCGGCGCGAGTGCCGAGGAGATCGCTGCCCGGGTCGACCGAATCTGCTCCGAGCACCGAGATCCCAGCAACGACGGCTACATCGCGAACGTCGTCATCGTGGGGGTCCTCGACCAGCGAGGTGCCCTTCGCGTGGACCAGCTGCTCGCAGTCCTCCCCCATGTCCCTGGCGGCGGACGCAAGACATGCTTTGACAACGTGTTCATCGGCCCAACCCAGCTCGACGGGTCAGGGCAACCGTGGAAGAGCCGGGCAGACTTCCCCGGTGGGCTCGAGGCTTGGTGCGCCGACAGCCTGTACTGCGGCGGGATCCTCACCCCTTCGTGGCGATGGGACAACATCGCAGCAAATCGACGAGCGGCAGATCAGTTTCTGGCATTCGTCGACTTTCATTTCCCGGGCGTCCGAAACACCTTGAACTGGTATATGACCTACGAGGGCTACTTCGACTGGATGGGCGGGAACCGCTACAGCGACGGCATCGCCTCGGCATACACCGCCTACATGCTCGAACTCGTCAAGACCTTCAACGATGCGCTCCAATACGCCGGTGAGCAACCCCAGACTTCCAGCCGGTCCGTGCTCTGGTCGCCCGCCTATGCCAATTCCTACTACTCGCACTCACAGCTTCAGCTGAACAACATTCGGGACAACCTCCGCACGGTCTTTCAGAACGTCCAGACAATGGCCGCCGGCGAAGGGATTGCCCGCGGGGTGGACTGGCTCGACATGCAGGACAAACTCGGCCAGACCGATTGCTTTTCGTTTGACTGCTACAGCGGCGTCAAGCACTGGTATGACTTCCTCACCACCGTCAATTACGAGCAGTTCGCTTTTGCCAGTCTGAGGGTCAATATGGAGTTGTTCTCGACGAACCTGCCGGTGCCCGACCTGAACGAGCAAATGGCCCGCCAAAACTTCTACGAGGCCAATGGCATCCCGATCGGAGCTTCGTGGGAGCTCCGGTTCTGGGACAGGCCCTCACTCTGAGCGGCGAGCTCGCCGACCCCGGCTAGCCCAACTGGCTTGCGTATCCTCACCGGTCGATGGGGCCCGAAACAAACTTGCCGACGCCGGTCGCCTCGGTGACGGTCATCACCACCGTTTTCAACGAGGGGCACGGCGTGATCGACATGCTCGACTCGGTGATGACGGGCAATGTCGTGCCTGCCGAGGTTGTAGTCGCAGACGGCGGGTCCACCGACGGCACGCTGCGACTGCTCGCCGACTACGCCCGAGCTCATCCCCAGGTGAAGCTGTTGACCGACACCGGCGGTCGATCAGCGGGCCGAAACGCCGCGATCGAAGCCGCGAGCCACGACCACATCGTCTGCATCGACGGGGGCTGTGTCGCCGAGCCGGAATGGCTCGGAGAGATCAGTGAGCCGCTGCTCGCCGGGAGTGGGTGGGTCGGCGGCTTCTACCGTCCCCGGGGTGACACCGCGCTCTCGACTGCGATCGGACTGACGATGGTCTTCGTCGAAGAGGAAGTCGTGCTCCCCTACTTCCTGCCGTCGGCCCGATCCATGGCGTTCCATCGATCGCTGTGGCGGGAGGTCGGCGGGTTCCCCGAGGACGAGCAGTTCGCCGAGGACACGTCGTTCGGATACGCGCTGCTCGCGGCAGGCCACGCGCTGGTGTTCAACCCGCGCGCGGTGGTGGCGTGGACGCCCCCGTCCAGCTTGTTGGCCCAGGCCCGGACCCTGTTCGCCTGGGGACGGGGGGACGGACGTCTCGGTTTGCGCTCGGTCTACTACCAGCGACTCTTCGTCCAGGGCCTCCTCGCATTCGCCCTGCTCATCGTCGGGATCTTCTATCTGCCCCTACTTGCTTTCGGCATCCTCGGGTTGGCTGCCGTCGTCGTCTACAAGAGCCGGATGAAACTCCGCCACATGGACGGGTGGCTGAAGTGGCTCCTCATCCCTCTGGCGACCGTCAACGGGCTCGTCAGTTCGCTGGCCGGGTTCATCAGAGGCGACCTGGAGCGAAGGTCCCGGAGACGTAGACCGCCGGTGGCGTCAGCCGACCAGCAGCTGCCCTCGGTCGCCGAGCCGGTCGAGAAGCGGGGCGACCCTTCGACCCCAGTGCGCGGCCAAAGCATGCCGACGCAGGTCGAGCCTCTCGCCGGGGGTCAACGCGAGGGCGGTGTCGATCGCGGCGGCGAAGTCATTGGGGCCTGAAGCCGTATCGACGGCAGGCTCGCTGACACAGGCGGGCAGAGGCGTACCGACCATCGGGACCCCGCATGCCAGGTACTCGTACATCTTGAGCGGAGTCACCGCCTCCGTCATCTCGTCGACGATGAACGGAAGGATGCCGACTTTGAAGCCACGGACGAAGTCGGCGATCTGCTGGGACGGCTGGGCCGGAATGAGGGTCACATTGCCCTGTTGCCGCAGTTCTCGAGCCTGATCTCTCACTTCGGGGTCGACCGGGCCGACCAAGACGAAGTCGAGCTCAGGCCTCAGGCCGGCCACGGCGTCAAACAGCTCGAAGTCGAACCATGGCGCAAGGGCACCGTGATAGCCGACGACCGGACCCTCGGGGAGGGCGTCGGCGATGGGCCCCACAGAATCGAAGCGATCCACGTCGACCCCGTTCTCCACCAGCAGCATGTCGGGACGCTCCGCCCGGTGCCGGTCGACGAGGACCGGGTTGGATGCGATGACGACATCGGCGCTCTCCACCAGCGGCCCGTGATGATGTCTCACCGTCCGGGCTCGAGGCATTCCGTCCTCCATGGGCTCGTAGATGGCCAAGTCGTCCAGGAGGTCGTAGACCACGACCCGATCGGCGTAGCGGTCGATGAGAGTGCGAGTGGGGGCGAAATGGGTGTAGACGATCACACCCGAGCGTGGCGTGTCCCGGATCGAGGGGACCAGGTGGATCCGTCCTTCCACCACACTCGACTCGCCCAGACGCGGGTCGACGAACCACACCTCATGACCGGCCGCGGCAAGGGCCTCGAGCAAATACTGAGGGCGCTGCTTCATCGTCTCCCAGCCCAGCCAGGTAGGGAGATAGACCACCGGCCGCAGAGATCCGGGCCGTGGGACCGGGCCGCGCGGGTAGTCGTACATGCGATCGCGCAGCTCCATTGCCCCTGGAAGCCGCTTTAGCGCTCGCTTCACCCGACCGGGAACGACGGAGACCACACGGTTCATCGACTCACTCGTTCTCCGACGGTAGGAAGTCACCGTCGCCAGGCGTGGTATCCACTCCGGATTGTGCGGCAAAGCCTTGGGCGAGGCCGTTGTGTCCTACCACCGGCAGCAGGCCACGGTCGGCGAGGCCGAACCCGATGACGTGATCAGCGACGCCCTGGGTGTTGGAGAGGCGGATGTACCAGTTGCCGTCGGACGGCCGGAAGATGGCCGGTGAGTCGCTTCCGTCACCATCCCAGTCGGCGGCCACGAGGAAGTCGCCGGGGTCCCCATAGATGAAATCTCGGTCTGCCCTACCCGTGGTCAGGCTGAACCGGAAATAGACCCGGCCCGTGGACTCCCGATGGAGACCCACCTCATCGAGCCCATTGCCGTCGAAATCGCCGACGAACGGCTTGTCTCCGGGGTCGCCGAACATGAAGGAGTGCTCGGCGAAGCCGAGCCCGGCATCTCCGGCGCCCAACCGGTTGATGACGTAGAACCGCTGCTCGGAAGGGCGATAGATCGACAGCGTGTCGCACCCATCCCCGTCGAAGTCGCCCGGGATCGGGATGTCGCTCGGATTGCCGAAGAAGAACTTGATGTCGGCGACTCCCTGGGAGTTGGAGTTACGGAGATAGGCGTAACCGTCCGAGCGCCGGTAGAGGCCGGGGGTGTCGACTCCATCGCAATCCCAGTCACCCATGAAGGGCGTGTCCGCCGGGTTGCCATAGAAGAAGTTCGACTCAGACGAGCTCCACGCCACCTCGTGAGCGAGGCGCCAAGACCCGCCTTCATCCACGTACCCGATCTGATCGCACGCCCCGACGCACAGCGGCCCGGCGTCGAACGTGTTCGGCCCCGGGTTGGTGAACCAGGACCCGAGGTTGGCGATGGCGCGATCCGGGACACCGCCGAGCCAGACCGAGACGCGGCCGCCCGACAAGACGTACAGATCGACACGGCCGTCCCCATCGAAGTCTCCCGGAAGCACCGACGAATCGCCGGCGACCGTCATCGAGGTGTTCAGTCGCTGCGGGCTCCCGCCATAACCACTTGCCCAGAGGATCACATCGACCCGGGCGTTGGCGCCCGAGCCCACCAGCCAAATGTCGGTATTGCCGTCGACATTGCGGTCGGCGAGGACGATCTTCGAGCTCCCCACGGGGACGGTGAGATTCGAGGTGTGGGCCAGTTGCTGATAGCCGGATGCAGACGAGTACACCTCGACCCGGCCCGTGTTACGCCGGAACACGTAGAGGTCCGGGATCCAGTCGGCCTGGTCGAACAGGGCCAGGCCCAATTCGGCATCGGCCGACCAGGTGGCGCCGGTAGTGACTTGTTTGCCGACAGTGCCGAATCGGGACCGGTCGTAGTAGACGTCAGCCGTGATGTTGCCCCCGGTGTTGAAGCGCCAGAGGTCGGCGCGGCCATCACCATCGGCATCGGCGAACATCGGGACACCGTCGCTTGGAGCGCCGCTGGTCCATCTGAGACCGAGCACCCCGAACCGTGCCCCTGCCCCGGCGACCTGCACCTGCCAGCGACCGTTCACCGGAACCAATCCGTACAGGTCGTCGGCACCATCTCGTCGCTTGCCAGACATGGCGAGGGCGCCGGCGCCCCCGAGGGCCGATGGGCCCTCGACGGCCCTGGTTGTGAAGCTTGCTGCCGCAGTCAGCGGGGCATAGGGCGCGATCCGAGCCATCAGACCGGCCCGGGCCGCAGGGCCGCGCCACGAGTAGTGCATGCTGTCCTTGCTGAACCGCCAGGAACCGCCCCAGCAGAATCCGGCCGAAATCCATGCTTCCCGGTAGGCCGGCGGCATGTCCGTGATCAGTTGCCCATTGGTGACCGGGTTTTGCGGCGGGTTGATATCGAGGGCATTGGCGACGGCGTGATGTGACATCTGGTTGCTGCCCGCGATGTTGCGCCAGGCCCAGGCATCGCCGGTCCTGATGGTGTATCCCACGCCGGAGGCATTGATCCGCTGAGCTGCGCCCTGGAAGGAGGCGAGGGCCCTGCCATGAACGCGGTATCCGTGGCCGGAGGGATCGACCCAGTTGACCAGCGATGAGGACACCTGGCCGAAGTTTCGCCCGAAGTAGTCGGCAAACGGGCCGTATATGCGATCACCCAACCGATTGGACGGGCTGAGCGGCCCCCTCATCCCATAGACCCCGCAGCTGCTCGACTCGGTGAAGTTCGGGGTGGAGTCTCCCGCGGTCGACGATGCGCCATATGCAGGGGAGGCCAGGGCCAGAAAAAGGGCGAGGGCGATCGGAATCCGCTTCATAACCAACTATCTGATGCAGGGCGTCACGAATACGTGATGTACTGCATTCGGATGGGGCCCGGCTGAGGGTACCCACGGGCCGGATTCATGAAACATCGACCAAACGACGCTCGGATCGGTTGAGATCGTCGACGCCTGACGGGCCGCAGGCCACGATGTCCTCGATTCTGACCCCGAATTCCTGGGGAAGGTAGATGCCCGGCTCGATCGAGAAGGTCATCCCCACTTCCAGCTCGAGGTCGTTCCCCTCCACCACGTACGGGTGCTCATGGACCTCCAGACCGATCCCATGCCCGGTGCGATGGATGAAGTACTCCCCGAACCCGCCGTCCTCGATCACCTGCCGGGCCGCCCGATCGATGTCCTGACACACGACGCCCGGGGCGACGATGGAACGGGCTGCCTCATTGGCCGCGGCCACCAGGGCATGCACTTCGACCTGTCGAGGTGACGGCTCGCCGACCACGAAGGTCCGGGTGGTATCGGAGTGATAGCCACCCACTCGGCCGCCGAAGTCGCACACGACCAAGTCCCCGCCCTGAACCACCCGATCCGATGGCTCGTGATGCGGCGAGGCCCCATGAGGGCCGGAGGCGACGATTGGTGCCCAGGCAGAGTCGTGACCTTCGGCGATGGTCATGTCGCTCAGGTCACGGGCGATCTCCCGCTCGGTCCGTCCCTCAAACCTGATTTCCCGGGGCACCCTGGCCACCACGCGGTCGGTCGCTGTTGCCGCCCGGCGCAGATGCTCGATCTCGGCATCTTCCTTCCGCATGCGCAACGGCCCGGTCAGCTGCGATGCCAGCGACCAAGTCGTGTCGGTCATCTCGGCCTGCAGCCCGATCAGGAACGTCGACCAGGTGTGATCGCCAACAGCGGCCCGCCGCGTCGCCCCGGCCGCCCTGACCACGAGACGGATCGGATCATCGGTCTCCGCCCACGGGATGAGTTCGAATGGGCCCGGTTCGACCCGGGGCGCCTCCAGCTCGGGTACGAACAATGCGCAGTCACCGTCGGCAGGGACGACCAGCATGGTTAGACGCTCCAACGGCACCGCCTCGTAACCGGTGAAGTAAGGGAGGTCAGAGCCCGTCGACAGCAACACCACGTCGACTGATTGGTCCTTCATCTGCTCCTGGAGACGGCCCACGCGAGCGCTGTAGTCGAACGTGGGAGCGATCATCTCGGTGGGTCTACCGGGCCATGGGCACGAGCCCGGCCAGCCCCACTCCGGCGTCGAGAGTCACGTCGGCAGGACCATTGCCGTTCGAGTTCTTGACGTAGAGGAGGCCGTTGCCTGGCCGGTACACCGCAATGGTGTCCGTGCCGTTGGAGTCCCAATCCCCGGCGATCAGTCGGTCGCCCGGGTCACCAAAGATGAACTGCGCGTCGGCCGCGCCTCCCTCGTGCGCATTGTTCAGATACACATTGCCTGTCGAGGGTCGATGTAGACCTACCGTGGCGATGCCATCGCCGTTGAAGTCACCTACGAACGGGACGTCCGAGGGGTTGCCGAAGGCATAGGAGTGCTCGGCGGGGCCTAGTCCGCCCCCGTTCAGACCGAGATCGTTTATCACATAGACCCTCTCCTCGGAGGGCCGGTAGATCGAAACGGTGTCCAGCCCGTCCCCGTCGAAATCCCCGGCAAGGGGCACGTCGCCCGGATTGCCGAAATAGAAAGTGATGTCAGCCACCCCTTCGGTGTTGGAATTCCTCAGATAGACGAATCCATCGGATTGGCGGTAGAGGCCGGGGGTGGCCACGCCGTCTCCATCCCAGTCGCCAGAGAAGGCGATGTCGTTCGGGTTGCCGTAGTAGTAGGCGCTCGTCTGATGCTCGTGGTTGATCTGATCCCACAGATAGAAACGCGAGCTTCGGTCGTAGAAGGCGACGGTGTCACAATTGCCACCCGGGCACGGGGCGGGGCCGCCAACCGGCAGCGTCCGGCCCGGGGCGTAGACCGGGCCTACGCCGGCAGGCTCGAACCAGACATGCACCGGCAGCCCGATCCAGAGCTGGCCTTCCAGCCAGGAGCTGTCCCACATCGTGAGACGGATGCAGCCGTGAGAGGCCGGGAAGGCGGGCACGCTGGGCGAGCCATGGAGGGCGTACCCCCCGGTGAAGTACCACGGATTCCACAGGACGCCGAGGAATGAGATCCGCTCGCCACGGATATGGCGCTGGATCCGAAAATCACCGGTCGGGGTGTGGGCCTGGCTGAAGCTGCCGAACTGGTTCGTGTAGGCCTCCCCGTTCCCCGAACTGATCGGGAACACCTGGTCCAGGACGCCCCCTTTGAACAGATAGGCAACCTGACGGGTCAGATTGACCTCCACCCGGTCGGGCTCGTTGAACCGGAATGGGGTCCACGGCTTCACGTAGGTGTTGAGCAAGCCCCAGAGCGAGTCATCCCAGTTGAAGCTGCGGCCCGCCCCCACTTCCTTGCGAAAGGCCATGACCGCCTGTTGGGTTTGCGGCCCGTAGCTGCCGTCGATGGCGCCGCGGTAGAAACCGGTATCGGTGAGCGCCTGTTGCAGCGTCGCGGTGGCAGCGTCCTGGGTGCCGAACTCTGACGGGTCGGCCGCGGCCGGAGCGACGAGCACCGACCCCAGCAACAGGATCGAGACGACACTCGCAGCAAGCCCTCTGCGCAACATTGAGCCGACAGGGTAACCCTGTGCCTTATCAATGCAGATCGTCAGATATTCGTGACGATGAACCTCAGGTTTGCGTCAGCAGACGACACCGACCGCGTCCCGGCTCTCCTTGGCGTGGTAGCTAGAGCGGACCAGCGGGCCGGATTCGACGTGAGGGATGCCCAGGCCCTCTCCGTACTTCTTGTACTCCCCGAACTCCTCTGGGTGGACATAGCGGGCGATAGGTCGGTGTCTCGGGGTGGGTCGCAGGTACTGGCCAATGGTGATGATGTCGATGCCCACCGCACGCATGTCGGCCAGAGCGCCGAGCACTTCCTCCCGGGTCTCCCCCATCCCGACGATGAGCCCGGACTTGATGAGCCCATCGGGGTTCATCTGCTTCGCACGCCAGAGCAGCGCCAGAGATCTGCCATAGCTGGCCGAAGTCCTGATGTCGCGCTGCAAACGGAGCACGGTCTCGGTGTTGTGGTTGAGCACCTCAGGCACCGCGTCCATCACGGTCTGCAGGGCCTCACGATCGCCTTTGAAGTCGGGGATGAGCACCTCGATCTCGGTTCCCGGGGATCGGCGTCTGCTCTCGGTGATGGTGTGGGCGAAGATCCCGGCCCCCCCGTCATCGAGGTCGTCCCTGTTCACCGAGGTGATCACGGCGTGCTTGAGGTTCATCTGATGGATCGCCTCAGCGGCCCGGAACGGCTCGAATACGTCGAACTCAGTGGGTTTCCCGGTGGTCACATTGCAGAAGGAGCAAGCCCTGGTGCATTTATCCCCCAAGATCATCAGAGTGGCGGTCCCCATGCCCCAGCACTCGTAGATGTTGGGGCAATTCGCCTCCTCGCACACCGTGTTGAGCTGCAGGCCGCGCATCATCTTCTTCAACTCGATGTAGTCGCCGTCGAGCCGGGCCGTCACCTTCATCCAGTCTGGGCGGGGCGGCTCTCCGGGGAGACGCCCGTTGATGAGAATCGGCTCCGCGCTTCGCTTCTCCGGGCTGAACGTCCCCGACTCGACCAGCCGATCGACCTCGAACTCGGGACGCCGACCCTGGCCTCGTGCGAAGGCCCCCAACTGGATCTCTGTCTCGGGATAACCGAAGACCTCCTCGAAACGAGGGATCAGCGCCCGGGTCGCCTCCTCGAGAGTGACCTTCCTCCCCACCAGATCAGACAGCGTCGTGACCGGGCGATCGGAGATCCCACACGGGTTCATCATCCCGAAATAGGTGAGGTCGGGGTGGAGGTTGAGCGCGAAACCGTGCATCGTGACCTTCCGCGCCACCCTCACACCAATGGCTGCCACCTTGCCGCTTGCCGTCCACACTCCGGTCAAACCAGGCTCGGCCCAGGCCTCGACTCCGAAGTCGGACAAGGTTGCGATCAGGGTCTGCTCGAGCCGCCGCACGTAGGGGACGATCTGCTTGGGGTCGTCGAGGGTCAAGATCGGGTATCCGACCAGCTGACCGGGGCCGTGGAACGTGATGTCGCCACCCCGATCGACGTGGTGGACCTCGACCCCGAGGCCCACCCGATCGACGAGGAGGTTCGAGCCGTCACCATTCCTCCCGATCGTGAACACCGCTGGGTGCTCGAGCAGCAGGAGGTAGTCGTCCGTCGTACGCCCGACCACTTTCCCCTCGTGGATGGCGCGTTGCAGATCCCACGCCTCGGTGTAGGGAAGGCGGCCCAGCCAGCGGGTGCGGAGAATCTCGTTTTGCGAATGGTCAGGAGTCAAGCCAGCTCCTGCTCCCAATCCCAGGTCTCCAGGTTTTGCTTGATGCGCTGGAGGAAGAGCACCGCCGTCGAGCCATCGAAGGCGCGGTGATCCCAGGTCAGGCCGAGATAGCCGATGTGCCGGATGGCGATCATGTCCTGGCCCTCAGGGTCGGTCACCACGGTCGGGCGCTTGGAGACCGTGTCCGTGGAGAGAATGGCGACATTGGGCACGTTGATGATCGGGGCCGACATGAACGAGCCAAATGGCCCAGGGTTGGTGATGGTGAAGGTCGACCCGGTCAGATCGTCGACGCCGAGCTTCCCATCCCGTGCCTTGTCGGCCATCTCCTTGATCGATCGGGCGATGCCGACCAACCGCAAACCGTCGGCATTCCGGACCCGGGGCACGACCAAACCTTGCTGGTCGAGGTCCACTGCGATGCCGAGATCGACATTGCGATGGAAGACCGCCTTCTTCTCCTCGAGGTGGAATGAGCTGTTGACGACGGGGAAGGCCCGCAGGGCATCGATGGTGGCCCGGGAGATGAAGGGCAAATAGGTGAGCGAGAAGCCCTCCGCCGCCTTGAACTGATCCTTGTTGGCCTGACGCACCCGCTCCACCCGCTCGAAGTCGACCTCCACCGAGGTCCAGACGTGGGCGGCGGTCTGCTTGGCCTTGATCATGTTCTCCGCGGTGCGGACCCGGATCCTGTCGAGGTCGGTTTCCTCTCCCGCCTGGGGCGCCGCGGCCGGGGCCGTGGCCGGCTGCGCGCCAGACGCGGCTGCGGGCGCCGGCGCGGCTTCGGGCTCGGTCGCCGGCGCCGCAGGTGCGGCCGCCTCGGACGGTCCCGACTCGAGGTACGCCTCGACGTCCTTCCGGGTGATACGGCCACCGTCGCCGGTGCCGGTGAGCCGTGAGACGTCGATGTCGTTCTCCCTGATGAGCTTTCTCACCACTGGTGAGAGAAGGTTGGGCTTTTTCTCGGTCTCGTCGGGCTCGGCAAAGAAGGCATCGACCTCGGCGTCGGATGTCTCTCCCCCCGGCGAAGGCGTGGGCTCGGCGGGAGCTTCCTCGCTGACCGGGGCGGGCTCGCCTGCGGGCTCTTCAGCCGGCTCCTCAGCGGTTGTCTCTGGAGCGGGCGGCTCCTCGACGGCGGTCTCTTCCGCAGGTTTCTCCTCGGCGGGCGGTGTCTCGTCCGCCGCCTCCTCCGCCGCCGGGGCCTCTTCACCTTCGGCGCCGATGACGACCAGCGCAGTCCCTACCGAGACGGTGTCGCCCTCATTGACCAGGATCTCGAGGATGGTGCCTGCGGCAGGCGAGGGGACCTCGGTATCGACCTTGTCGGTCGAGATCTCGACCAGGACCTCGTCCTCGGCGATGGTGTCGCCAACCTGCTTTGCCCAGCGCAGGATGGTCCCCTCGGTGACCGTCTCACCCAGTTGCGGCATCGATACCGTCGTAGCCAAGGTCTCTCCTCTCAGTGAAGACTGCGGCCGGCGGCTGACATGAGAGTCTCACCAACCGTCTCGGACAAACTCGGATGTGCATGGACGAAGGCGGCAGCCTCTTCGGGCAAAGCCTCCCAACCGACTGCGAACATCAGCTCATGGATCATCTCACCAGCCTGGGGACCGACGACGGCGGCCCCCACGATCGGGCCGTCCTTCTCGGAGATGACCTTCACGAAGCCCTGGTTGTCGCCGATGATGATTGCCCGGCCGACTCCATTGAAGAAGTGCTTGGCCGTCTCGACCTCGAGCCCGCGCTCGGTCGCTTGTGCCTCGGTCAGACCCACCTCCGCGACCTCGGGATGGGTGTAGGTGACCCGGGGGATTGCCTGGTAGTTGACAGGTTTCGCCTGACCGGTGGCGATGTGGGTCACCGCCGACATACCTTCTGCGAACCCGACATGGGCCAGCTGGGGAGTCCCGGCGACGATGTCTCCAACCGCGTACAGACCGGGCTCGGCTGTCTCCATGGTGCTCAAATCGACCTCGACGAACCCTCGGTCGACCTTGGCGGCGACAGTGTCCAGACCGACGTCGTCCGTGTTCGGCCCCCGGCCCACCGACACGAGCACCACATCGACCTCCACGCTCTCGTCGCCGAACGGAACCACCACCGTCTCGCCGACCTTCGGGGCATCGACCTCGACACCGACGTGGAACTTGACCCCGCGCTTCTGCAGTTGACGCTGAAGCTGTTTGGAGGCGTCGGCGTCGGAGCCAGGGATGATCTGGTCCATGACCTCGAAGACATGAACCTCGGTGCCGACGTCAACGAGAAAAGAGGCGAACTCGCACCCGATGACGCCGCCACCGACGATCGCCACCCGGTTGGGGCGCTGGGGCCAGTCCAAGGCATGATCCGAGCTGACCACCCTCTCACCGTCGAAGTCATAGCCCGGGATGGTGCGGGCATGGGAACCGCTGGCAAGGATCACCGCACCTCCCTCGATCGTGCTCCGGCCGTCTTCGCCTTCGACCTCGACCTTGTGACCGCCGGCGAGCCGGCCGTACCCGGTGATGACCTCGACGCCCTTCTTCTTGAGCAGCCCACCCAGGCCGCGCACCACGCCCTCGACGGTCTGGGTCTTGCGGGCGAGCGCCGCATCCCAGTCGAGGGTCGGCTGTTCGGTGACGACGCCGAATTCGGCGGCATGGGAGACCGTGGAGAACACCTCTGCGATGTAGAGCCACTGCTTTGCGGGAATGCAACCTCGAAGGAGACACGTGCCGCCGGGACGCTCCTCGTCGATGAGAGCCACTGAAAGACCGAAGTTCTCCGCGTAGAGAGCGGCGGCGTAGCCGCCGGGCCCGCCGCCGATTATGACGATGTCGTGCAACCTGAGCCTTTCGGTGGAACTGCGGATCCGAGCCTAGTTGTACCCATGGTTACCCTCCCCGAACCCATGCAGACGCGCTGGCTCCTCGTTGCGACGGCGGTGCTCGGCTTTGTGATCGTCGGTGCCGCTGCCGTCTGGCTGCTGGTGGCCTTCACATGATCGAGCGGGTCGAATTGACGACTTCGGACGGGGAGACCCTCGAAGCGCGCTGGGATCGGCCCGTTCTCCCATCTGGGGTCGTCGTGTGCTGTCACCCCCACCCTCAGATGGGGGGGACGATGATGGCGCCACTGATGGTGGCGGTCACCTCCCGGTTGGTCGAACGGGGATTCTCCGTGCTCCGGTTCAACTTCAGGGGGATCGGAGCGTCCACCGGGAAGCACGACTTTGGCGGAGCGGAGCTCCTCGACGTCGGGGCTGCGATCGAGGCTGCCCGCGCCACTGGGCTGTCGCTCCATCTCTCCGGATGGTCGTTTGGGGCAGCCATGGCATTGCGTTGGCTCGCCGCCCAATCCGAGCCGATTCCCTATTCGGGCATCGCGCCACCGCCGTCCGACCTGCCGGCGGATCTCCCACCCGGGCCAAAGCGGATCGTCGTCGGGACGAGAGATCAAGTCGTCGATATCGAGATGATCAGGGCCTATGCCGAGCGGTATTCGATCGACCTGATCCTCACTCCCGGCGACCACTTCTTCCACGGTCGCGGCAAGAAAATCGGCAATCTGGTCGCCCAGGGCTTCGAAGCCCCAACCTGATTGGGGTCCTTCAGCGGGCGGCCGAAGCGGGTGCCGGCCGAAATCCCCGGTTCATCGCCTCCGTGGGTTCGTCTGGAGCGAATACCTGGAGCAGCTTCTTCCCCACCAGCCCCTCCCCGGTCACCCGGGCCGAGATCTCGGCGAACTGCACCTCGTCGTCGCAGTCGTAGAACCGCATGGTGTCCCTGACGCCGACGTATCGATACGCCTCGAACCGGGAGAGGCGAGCCATCAGGTGCTCACTCCTCCTCATCCAGGTTGCCCAGCCCGGTCCTGACCTCCGCCCCGCAGTTGGGACAGGTAGCAACCGCGATCTCACCGACGATGAAGCTGAAGGCGCACTCCGGGCACTCGATCTTTGGAAGTGGAGGCTTGGGAGGGGGCGGGGGTGGTGGTTGTGCCTCACCCGCACCCGGCGCCGTCGGGTACCCACCCATGGTCGCTGGTGCCCCGCCGGCAGCCTCCCGCACCACGTTGACCGACCCGCAGACCGGACAAGCGAAGCGCCCCGCACCGGGGACTTCGAACTGCGTCCGGCAAGCACCGCAACGCACCATCATTCTTCCTCACCTCCATCGGGGTCGACCCTCTCGCCGACGGCGCCGATGCGGTACAGGTAATCGGCTTCGTGACGGAGGACGTCTTCTACGTTTTCGGGAGAGTAGGACACCCCGTGTTTTGAGGCGATCTGCTCGGTGATGTACTCGATCGACGCCTCGTGGCCCCCGGCCACCGTATCGACCGGGTTCTTCCGGTCATCCTGGGCCAGACCCTGCAGGTAGAAGACCTCCCACTCGAGGATCCTGCGGATGTCGGCCCGGCTCATCGTGGTATCTCCTTCGGCCTCGAGGCCGGCCTCGACATGCCTCACCGCGTCCTCGACCACGTATTCCAGGGGCTCATAGCTGGGACGCCGCCTCGCCTCCTGCCAGACGATCAAGGCGAGGATGACGAGGAACACGCCAACAAGAAGGACGATCAGGGTCAGGACCGATGCCGACACAGCGGGGAAGGTACCTGCCGGGCTAGAAGGCCTCCACGGGCAGCGTCATCAAAGACCCGTCTTCGCTCTCGGCGGCGGTTCGCCGCGTCGCCACCTCGGCGGCTGCCTTGTCGAGGAACCAGCGAGCCGAGGCGACCTTCCCGCGATAGAACGGATCGGTCTCGGACTTTGGATAGGCGATCTCGGCATGACGGAGCAGCTGCCATGAGATGATCACCTCGGCCGTCGAAGCGAGCAGGGAGTTGGTGTGGAGCCCGACCTCGTAGATCTCGTCGGACTTGCCGGCTAATGACGCCATCAGGTGTTCCACCATGGAACCGAGGTGTCCCTGGAGATCGTCGAGCATCGCCCCCAATCGCTCTCGCTCGTTGGCGATGGGGTCGCCGTCGCTCCCACCTTTCACGAACTCGGTGATCTCGGCTACCAAGGCCGCGATGGTTGCCCCCTGATCCCTCGCGATCTTGCGGAAGAAGAAGTCCAGGGCTTGGATCCCGGTTGTGCCCTCGTAGATGGTGTCGATCTTGGTGTCCCGGATGTACTGCTCCAGCGGATAGTCCTGGGTGAACCCGGACCCACCGAAGATCTGGAGGGCGTCGGCCAGCTGCTCGTAGGCCTTCTCAGACGAGTAGCCCTTGACCAGGGGCAGGAGGAGATCGGACCGGCGCTCCCAGTGGTCGTCATCGGGGTGAAGGCGATCCTGGTCTTGGACCCACGCCGTGTACATGACGAGGGCGCGCAGACCCTCCGAGTACGCCTTCAGGTTCATCAACATGCGTCGCACGTCGGGGTGATCGATGATGGGGACTCGTGGCGCCGTCTTGTCGGAGGCCACGGTGAGGTCCGCTCCCTGCCGGCGCTCCTTGGCGTACTCGAGGGCGTTGAGGTACCCGGTGCTGAGTGTCCCCATCGATTTCGTCCCGATCATCATCCGAGCGCCTTCGATGACCCGGAACATCTGGCGGATC
Organism: uncultured Acidobacteriota bacterium; assembly: GCA_963837055.1. Taxonomy (GTDB): domain Bacteria; phylum Actinomycetota; class Acidimicrobiia; order Spongiisociales; family ZC4RG35; genus JARDZU01. The sequence continues at coordinate 230,911 of CAWILU010000003.1, forward strand.
CCCTCGTGCTTGTCGCCGACCAGATACCCGATGGCGGGCTCGTCGGCCCCGAACGTCATCTCGCAGGTGGTGGACCCTTTGAGCCCCATCTTCTTCTCGATGTTGGTGGCGACGACACCGTTTCGTGGGCCGAGCGATCCGTCGTCGTTCACGAAGTACTTGGGCACGACGAACAGCGAAAGCCCCTTTGTGCCTGCCACTGCTCCCTCGGGGCGGGCGAGGACCAGGTGGATGATGTTCTCGGCCGCGTCGTGCTCGCCCCCGGTGATGAACCGCTTCACCCCCTCGATGTGCCAGGTGCCGTCACCCATGTCGATCGCCTTGGTGGAGGCCGCCCCGACATCGGAGCCGGCGTCCGGCTCGGTGAGGATCATCGATCCGGACCATTGCTTGTCGAGCCAGAGGCGGGCGAGATCCTTCTGCGCCTCGTTGCCTTCCTCGAACAGAACCGTGGCGAACAAGGCACCGCCCGAATACCACGACACGGTGGTGTTGGCGGCGAGCTGCATCTCCTGGGTGGCCCAGGAGAGGCTGGGGGGGACGGGCATGCCGCCCATGTCGGCCGGGACGGCAAGCCGGTCCCATCCCCCCTCCTTGTACGCACGCACCCCGGCTTTCACCGAGTCCGGCAGGTGGACTTCCCCGTCCTCGAGGACGAGGGGGATGCGGTCCTGATCGACATACGAGGCGGCGAAATCCTCACGGGCGAGGCGTTCGATCTCGATGAGGATGTCGCGCGCAGTCGCTTCGTCGAGATCGGGCCACGGGCCGGTGCCCAGATAATCCTGAATCCGGTTGACCTCGAAGAGATTGAACTCGAGATCACGGAGATTCGACCTGTAATGGCTCGCCATATCCCCTTCCTGACCTTTGAGTGATCACTCTAATTTGAATCAACGCTCAAATAAAGGGGTGGCGGAGGAAAGTCGCCGAAATCGGACCCAGACCGGAGTGCACCGCGTCTGGAATCGCGGCACCAAACATCGGCAAGCTGGTGAGAGCGGTCTACCGTTTCCGGTATGCGGTACAAGGCCGGGCTGGAGACGAGGGAGAGGATTCTCGAGGCCACCAGGTCACTCGTCGCCGAGAACGGTCTGGATGGGACAACCATCAAAGCGATTTGCGATCAGGCAGGGGTCCTGCCCGGGTCCTTCTACAACCTCTTCGCCTCCAAAGAGCAGGCGATCCTCACCGTGGTCCGGGAGGCAATCGACGCCGTCGACCCCGACCCCGCCCACCAGGGCACTGACACTCTCGAAGAGCTGGTCGCGGCGTATGTGCGGTTTCTCGAGGAGTCGCCCGCGCTTTCCCGGGTCTACATACGGATCGGGGTCTCCGGAGCCGGATCCAGCCCGGAGCTCAGCGGCCGGATGGTCAGACACCACGAAGCCCGGGTGGCTCGGTTCGCCGCGGCCATGAAACGACAGAGCCCCGAGCTCTCCGAGACTCTGGCCGAGAGACGCGCCGAGACCCTCGTCCTCGCCTTGAACGGCATCGCCCTCCATCGCATCATCGACCCCCATTTCGACGTGGCCTGGCACGCCCGGGCGCTTCTCGAGGACGCCGCCGCGGTTTCCTGACCGCGAGAGGCGGTCGATAGGCTCCGTCGATGGACCTCGGAATTCAGACCCGTGGCGCATGGGACCAGGTGCTCGACGCAGCGCACTGGGCGGAGGATCGAGGCCTGGTGGCCCTGGCCCTGCCCGATCACTATCTGGAACGAGGGGACGACACCGGACAGCCCGCGTTCGACCATCTCGTCCACCTCGCAGCCCTGGCCCGGGAGACGACACGGATCGAATTGGTGTCACTCCTCTCCCCCGTCACCTTCCGGCACCCGGCGGTGTACTACAAGATGGGCGTCACGATCGACGAAGTCTCGGGCGGGCGATTCACGATGGGCGTCGGGACCGGATGGATGGACGAGGAGTTCACCCTGTTCGGACTTGCCTACCCCGACCAGCCGACCCGATTCGAGATGTTGGAAGAGTGCCTGGCCTATCTCGCCGCCGCGTTGTCGGAGGAGTCGAAGGGGTTCGAGGGAAGTCACTATCGACTCGACTCGTTCCCGCGCGGTCCTCAACCAACGAATCTGAGACTGCTCGTCGGCGGAGGAGGAGCCGAGAAGACCCCGACGCTGGCGGGCCGCTACGCCGACGAGTTCAACATCTATGCCTGCAAGCCCGATGAGTACGTCGCCCGTCGGGAACTTGCCGAAAAGACTGCAGCCGAGGTGGGGCGTGACCCCAGTTCCATCCTGTTCTCGTCGGCGTCGCCTGCGATCGCAGCCAAGAAGGAGACGGACTACCGCCGACTCCTCATGATGATGGCCGACCGCACCGGATCCCCGCCGGAACGAATCGAGCAGATCTACGAGGAGCGCGGATACCCGCACGGCTCGGGATCAAGACCCTCCGAGATGCTCTCCGCCCTCCACCAAGCCGGCTGCCGGCGCTTCTATCCGCAGATGTTCATGCGGAACCCGGCCGACTTCGACGTCATCCTCGACGCCTACCGGCCCTGATCATGCCTAGCGTCGCCATCCTCGGGACCGGGCTCATCGGTGCATCAGTGGGGCTTGCCCTTCGCGAACAAGGGTGGTCTTCGATCGGGTGGGACCCATCGCCTCTGGCACTCGAGCGGGCCTCCGAGCGTCTTGCCGCCGACTCCGCGGGCTCGATGTCCGAGGCGATCGAGGGCGCCGACCTTGTTGTCCTCTCCGGGCCTCTGAGCGCCAACGTTGCCACGCTCGCGGGCCTCGAGACCGATGCCCTCGTCACCGACGTGACCAGCGTCAAGCTGCCCCTGCTCGGCGCCGTCCGCAACGGGGTCCGATTCGTTGGCGGCCATCCCATGGCCGGACGAGAGCACGCCGGGCCCGAGGCCGCGTCACCCGCTCTGTTCCGGGGAGCGCCTTGGGTCATCTGCGACGACAACGCCTCGGCGGACGATGTCGAGCGGCTGACCGAGATCGTGAGATCGACAGGGGCCAACCCCATCGTGATGTCCGCTCAGCGCCATGACGAAGTGGTGGCCTCGGTGTCGCATCTCCCTCATCTGCTGGCGGTGGCGCTGGTCAACACCATTTCGAGCCACCCCGATGCAACCGAGCTGGTGTCCGGCAGTTTTCGCGATCTGACCCGGGTCGCCTCGGCCGAATCGTCATGGTGGCCCGAGGTGCTGACCTCTAACTCGCAAGCGGTGACCGGGGCCATCGATGAGCTGGTGCAGAGCCTCGAGGAGCTCCGATCGCGGGTCGTGACCGGGGACATGGACGGCCTTGCGGAGCAGCTCGACGAGGCGCGGTCACACCGGAGTGCCATGGCGCCGCCGGTGACGATGGTCCAGGTGATCCTTCAAGACAAGCCGGGGGAGATTGCCGCTGTCGGCCATGCTCTCCAAACCAGCAAAGTGGACGTGCGCGACCTCCAGCTGAGACACGCCGTCCACGGTGGCGGCGGCATCCTCAGCCTCTCAGTCCGGCCCGGTGAGGCCGAGACCCTCAAGGCAGCCCTGGTCAATGAGGGTTTTGCCATCGAAGTCGAGGATTAGCCTCCCGAATCCCCATCCAGGAAGCCCATTGCTCTACTCGATCATGACCGAGCCCCAGATGGGGGGCACATACGACGACATCCTCCGGGTGGCGCGTCTCGCCGAGTCGGAGGGCCTCTATTCGTTTGCCCGATCGGACCATCTCGCCTGGACGAGAGAACCCGCCCCCGATGCAACCGACGCGTTCGCCACCCTGGCCGGCCTGGCCCGCGACACACAGAGGGTGCGCCTTTGCGTCCTGGTCACCCCGATCACGTTCCGGCACCCCGCCATCATCGCCAAGAACGCAGCGACCATCGACCAGATGTCGGGTGGCCGTTTCGATCTCGGCATCGGCACCGGCTGGAACCACTTCGAGCACGAGGCGTTGGGCCTCCCATTCCCCGAATCGCAGGAGCGATGGGCCCGGCTCGAGGATGCCATCGACTACCTGGGGGCAGCGTTCGGACCAGGAGAGGGTCGACATCACGGCCCGTACTACCGCCTCGAGCTCGACGTGGAGCCCAAACCGACCGGCATCCGTCTGATCATCGGTGGGAGTGGCCCGAAACGGACCCCCACTCTGGCCGGCACCAGAGCCGACGAGTACAACATCTTCATCTGCCCCGCCGAGGAAGCGAGAGCCAAGATCCAGGTGATGCGTAGCGCGGCCGGCGATCGCCATGTCGAGGCGACGATGATGGGGCCGGTGACCGCGGCCGGCTCCGACGCCGAGCTTGCCGACCTAGTCTACGCGGCCGCGGGGCGCCGCAATATCACGAACGATGAGTTGATCAATCGATGGCACAAGGCGGGAAAGCTGTTCGGGACCCCGCCACAAGTGAGGGAGCAGATAGCTGCGCTCGAGGAGGCCGGGGTCGAACGCCTCTATCTCCAATGGCTCGATCTCGGCGACTATGACGGCCTTGCCCGGATGGTGGAGCTGGTGCGGACGTGAGCGAGCTACCCGAGGCGAGTCGACGATTGGCCTCATCCTTGGACGGATTCGAAATGGACACCCGCGTGTTCCCCGAAGGCACCAAGACCGCGGAGGATGCGGCGAGGGCCGTCGGCTGCCCGGTGTCGGCGATCGTCAAGTCGCTCGTATTCGTCTTGATCGGCCCCGATGCCTCCGAGGAACCCGTCGTCGCCCTCATCCCCGGTGATCTGCGTCTCGATACCGTGAAACTGGCGGATGCGGCCGGGGTCACAGGCTCGAGACGGGCGACACTCGACGAGGCTCGCGTAGCGACCGGCTACGCCGCGGGCGGGACGCCGCCCTTCGGCCATGCCACACCAGTGCGTGTCTTTGCCGACAATCGGCTGCGCCGCAACGACCCGGTGTGGGCGGCCGCCGGCACCCCGACCACGGTGTTCCCGATCTCCATTGACGACCTCGACCGTCTTGCCCGGCCAGTCTGGGCAGACTTGAGCGAGTGATCACCCGTTCATTTCCCCTACGGCAATAGTGCAAATACCATTGGGGGGTGAGCGACACCACTCCCCTCCTTCAGATCGAAGGGCTGCGCGCCGGCGCCGGTGACATCGAGATCCTCAAAGGCGTCGACCTCACCGTCAACCACGGGGAGATCCACGCCCTCATGGGTCCCAATGGCTCCGGCAAGTCCACCCTCGCTTCAGTGCTCATGGGGCATCCCGTCTACCGGGTGAACGCTGGTCGCATCCTCTACAAGGGCGAAGACGTGACGGCGGCCACTGCCAGCCACCGCGGGGCTGCCGGCATGTTCCTCGCCTTTCAACACCCCGAGTCGATACCGGGCGTCTCGGTGATCCAGTTCCTCCGTCAGGCCCTGTCCAATCGCACCGGTGTCGACCTGACCGTGCTCGAGCTGCGTCTCAAGGTGATGGACACCATGAAAGAGCTGGGTATGGAGTCTTCGTTCGCCGATCGCTATCTCAACGAGGGTTTCTCGGGCGGTGAGAGGAAGCGGAACGAGGTGCTGCAGATGGCGGTGCTCAAACCCGATCTGGCCATCATGGACGAGACCGACTCGGGGCTCGACATCGACGCCTTGCGCACCGTCGCCGACGGGGTCAACAAGCTCACCGGCCCCGATCGTGGGTTCCTCATCATCACCCACTATCAGCGTCTTCTCGACTACGTGACGCCGGATGTGGTGCACATCTTCATGGACGGGCGCATCCTCGAGAGCGGTGGCCCCGAGCTGGCGACCCGCCTCGAGCTCGAGGGATACGATTCATTCCGGACGGTGTTGACCTAGACGTGACAGATCTCTCGCATCTGAAAGCCGATTTCCCGGTCCTCTCCAACGGGGTCCACTTCCTCGATTCAGGTGCGTCGTCACAGAAGCCGATCCCGGTCCTCGAAGCGATGGATCGGTTCGCTCGCACCTCCTACGCCAACGTGCACCGTGGCGCATACAAGCTCTCTGTGGCATCCACCGACGCCTACGAAGCGGCACGGGCCCGGGTCGCCGCCTTCATTGGCAGCCCCGATCCTCGTCAGGTGATCTTCACCAGGGGCACCACCACCGCGCTCAACACCGTTGCCTTTGGCTGGGGGATGGAGCACCTCGGGCCCGGTGATCGGATCCTCGCCACCGAGATCGAGCATCACGCCAACCTCGTGCCCTGGCAAATGGTCGCCAAGCGATCCGGCGCCAGCCTGGACCACGTGCCGATGACAGATGAGTTCAGGCTGGACCTCGCCGCCTACGAGCAAATGCTCGGGCCTGACGTCAAGATCGTCGCAGTGACCGGAATGTCGAACGTGCTCGGCATCATGCCCCCGATCCGGTTCATCTCAGACCTCGCCCATCGGCACGGCGCTCGAGTCGTGGTGGATGCGGCACAGTTGGTGCCCCATTCGCCGGTCGACGTCGAGGCATTGGGGGCGGATTTCGTCGCCTTCTCGTCACACAAGATGCTGGGCCCGACCGGCATCGGAGTGCTTTGGGGCCGTATGGATGCCCTCGAGGACACCGAGCCTTTCGAGGGCGGCGGCGAGATGATCTCCGATGTCACTCTGCACGACGCGACCTGGGCGGAGATCCCCCACCGCTTCGAGGCGGGGACACCGCCGATCATCGAGGCCGTCGGACTTCATGCCGCCATCGACTATCTCGACTCGATCGGTATGGACCAGGTGATCGATCACGACCGAGAGCTGACCGGTATCGCCCTGGATCGGCTCAGCGACGTCCCCGGTCTGCACGTCCAGGGCCCGACCAGCCTCGAAGACCGGGGTGGGGTCGTGTCGATGTCGATGGATGGGGTGCATGCCCATGACCTGGCCACCATCCTCGATGAGGAAGGCGTGGCGGTCCGTTCCGGCCACCACTGCGCCAAGCCGTTGATGCGGCGTCTTGGGGTCGCTGCCACCGCCAGGGCGAGTTTCTACGTCTACAACACCGAGGAGGACATCGATGCCTTGATCGGTGGCCTCCGTCGTGCCGGGGAGCTGTTCGGAGTCGGGTCGTGAGTCTCGAGGATCTCTACCGCGAGGTGATCCTCGATCATTATCGAAGCCCCCGGAACCAGGGTCATCTGGAAAGCCCGGACGCCAAGGCAGAGGGGGTCAACCCCTTGTGCGGAGATGAGCTGACTATCGAGCTCAACTTCCAGGACGGCCGGGTCTCCGAGGTGGCCATCGACGGGCAAGGGTGCTCGATCAGCCAATCGTCCGCCTCGATGATGACCGAGGCGATCAAGGGAAAGACTCGTGAGGAGATCGAGACCATCACTCAGAAGTTCCGGGACATGATGTCCTTGGACGGCGAGACCGACATCGGGCTCGATCCGGAACGACCCGGCGCGGTGCTTGGGGACCTCGAGTCCCTCCAGGGCGTCCGCAAGTACCCGGTCCGGATCAAGTGCGCCAGCCTCGGCTGGAACGTGCTTGTCGATGCGCTGTCCTAATTGCCGGCCGTCTTCGCCCCTCAGCCACCCTCAGTCAATCGAAAGCGGCGTCAGCGACCCTCACACCTCGGGGCGAACAGACGCCGGTCGGCCGGGGCTTCCGTCGCGTTGAAAGGTCCCCTCAATCGAAGTCGGTGAGGACCTCTTCGAGCCGCTCGCCCACCGAGTCGAGGCGGGCCCGGCAGAAGGCGAGTAGGTCGGAGGCGCGCTGCACGTCGGCGAGGAGCGTGTCGATATCGACCTCGTCGCCGCGGAGCCGGGCATGGATCGCCCGCAACTCGTCCAAAGCCTCCCGGTAGGTCATCTGAGACTCGGTCATCAATCCTCCACCCTCATCCGCACCGACCCGTCGGCCAGTCTGACGCCGACTCGATCGCCAGGATTGAGCTCGCCGGCGCTTCGCACCACCGCCCCATCAGGACGCGTGACCAGTGCGAAACCGCGCTTCAAGGTCGGCTCGACACCGATCGCGGCGAACATCTCGGCGAAGACCGACATTTGCTCTCGCTGCCGCTGGACCCCGGCCCGGGCCCCCTCGCCCAGACTCGTCTCCAAGACGTCGAGTTGGTCGCTCTGTCTGAGAAGCACGCCTCGAGTGCCGGCGAGCTGAGATGCCGTGTGGTCGAGCCCCACGATGGCGCCGTTCCAGGCCGTTTGTGCCGCATCACGAATCAGGCGCCTGGCCGTCTCCAACCTGCCCGAGTAGTCCGCAACCCTTGCCACGATCCACTCCGCTGCCGCAGTCGGTGTCTTCAGGGCAACAGCCGCGGTCTCGTCGGCGACGGTGCGATCTGTCTCATGGCCGACCCCGGTGACAACGGGCACGGGCATCCGGGCAATGATTCTCCCGACTTCCTCGGCGTCGAAGGCCGCCAGATCCAGCTTGGATCCCCCGCCTCGGACGATGGCGACGAGATCCACGTCCTCGGCGGCGAGCCGCTCCATTGCCCGAACCAGATTGGAGACCGCAGCCTCACCCTGCATGGCGGCCTGGACCGTTCGCACCGAGAACCGGTACCCGGGGCGCCGAAGCTGATCGAGGAAATCGGCGTGAGCAGCTGAACCGCGACTGGTCACCAGTCCGATCGTCAATGGCAGGAGGGGAAGCTCCAGACGGCCATTGGCATCCAGGGAGCCATCGGCGGCGAGACGGCGCATCACCTCGTCACGGTCGAGTGCCAGCCGCCCCGCCGTGAAGGCAGGGTCGACCTCGAGAAGGCTGAGCTGCAGGTGTCCCCGGTTGCGGCGGACCCCGACGGTCCCCTTGACCCGCACCTCGATCCCGCTGCGGAGACCGCCGACACCAGCCGAGTCCAGCGCTTGTGAGACGGTCATCATCATTCGTCCCGACGCTCCCACCTCGATGGCATTGTCGGAATGCTCGGGATCCACCAGCCGGAAGAACGCTGCGCCTCGATTGGTGCGCTGAAAGCCGGATACCTCGCCTCGCACCCAAACCGAGCCGGGCACCGCGGCTCCGACTGCTGTTTCCAGGGTGGTCAGGAGCTGGGCGACGGTGAGAGTCTCCTCGCTCACCTCAGGTGATCCCACCCTCGGTCATCTTCTTGAGGTCGAGGGCGGCATCGAGTTCAGCCTCTGTCATCAGCCCGGCTTCGAGCACCAGCTCTCGTACTGGGCGACCGGTCGCTGCCGACTCCTTAGCGATCCGGGCCCCGTTGTCGTAGCCGATATGAGGGTTGAGGGCGGTCACGATCACCGCGTTACGCTCGAGAAGCTCTTTGATCCGCCCAGCATTCACCTCGATCCCATCGACACATCTCGTGGCGAAGGTGCGACTGGCCGACGAGAGAAGGCCGATCGACTCGAGCAGGTTGTGGGTCATCACCGGCATCATCACGTTCAACTCGAAGTTCCCGTTCGCCCCACTCCAGGCGACGGTGGTGTCGTTGCCGACGACTTGGGCTGCCACCTGCATCATCATCTCGGACATGACCGGGTTGACCTTGCCCGGCATGATGGACGAACCGGGCTGAAGCTCGGGAATCCTGATCTCGGCTATGCCCGAGGTCGGTCCTGAACCGAGGAACCTGATGTCGTTGGCAATCTTGAACAGGGAGACCGCGATGGTCTTGAGGACTCCGGAAGCCATCACGACGGCATCCTTGGCGCCTTGCGCTTCGAAATGATCCGCGGCCTCCGTGAATGGAAAGCCGGTTCGCTCCGCCATCAGGGCGATGACGGCCGCCGCGAAGCCGGACGGCGCGTTGATCCCGGTACCGACCGCTGTCCCCCCGAGTGCCAGCTCCTCCAATTCGGGCAGCACCTTGTCCAGCCGGGCGACCCCTTTGCGCACTTGAGCCCCCCACCCGCCGAACTCCTGGCCCAAGGTGACAGGGGTGGCGTCCATCAGGTGGGTCCGACCCGACTTGACGACATCTTCGAACTCGCTGGACTTCGCCTCCAGCGATGAGGCGAGCACGGACAGGGCTGGAAGCAGGTCTTCTCGGATCGCCGAGACCGCGGCGACGTGAATGGCAGTCGGTATCACGTCGTTCGAGGACTGACCGAAATTGACGTCGTCGTTCGGGTGCACCCGCCCTGACCCGGTCTCGCCACCAAGGATCTCGGTCGCCCGGCCGGCGATGACCTCATTGGCGTTGGTGTTGGTCGAGGTCCCCGACCCGGTCTGGAAGATGTCGAGCACGAACTGGTGATCGAGTCGCCCGTCCATCACCTCGTCGGCGGCCACTCTGATGGCGTCGGCTTTTTCCTGCTCGAGATGGCCCTGCTGCTCGGCTATCTCGGCTGCGGAGCCCTTGATGAGACCGAGCGCCCAGATGAATCGCCGGCCAAAGCGAAGTTGCGAGATCGGAAAGTTCTCCACCGCTCGCTGGGTCGAAGCCCCGTAATAGGCGTCGGACGGGACCCGCACCTCACCCATCGAGTCCTTCTCGACCCTGTGCTCCACAGTCATCTCTCCTTTTGGCTCGGACGGTAGTGGTCGGATTCAGGGTCAGCCGAGGAGGTGTCGGTACCCGTCATATCTCGCATCGAGCCTCTCCTGGAGATCCCATTCCCCATCGACGGCTTGTGCGGAGACGAGCAGCAGATCCACCAGGCCGTGGAAATCGTCGAGCGACACCTCCTCCATCATCGGGCGAGCAGCGCCATGCCCGGCCTCGACCTCATCGAGATTGCCCATGTTGTGGTAGTTGCCCAAAGGCAGACATAGGCCGGCGGCCCGATAGCCGTACACCCCGAAGGACGTCGCCTCACAAGAGCCTCCGCTCATGAGTTTCCGCTGATGCTTCGAGCCGGATTCGAACGCTGCCGTGCTGATCAGGTTGGTCAGATCCCGATCGAAGACGGTCGTGGCATCGCCGACCCTGATGACCGGCCCGCCACCCAGCGGAGCGTCAGCCGACGCGCGGGACGTCTCAATCGAAAGGATCCGGGCCGCAAGCGGGATGCTGCGGTGCTTGGCGGCATGAATCGCCCCGATGAATCCCATCTCCTCGGCCCGGGTCAACAAGACCCCGAAGTGATTCAGTTCCTCCCCCTCGCGAGCCCGATCGAGCGCCACCAGGGCCGCGGCGCAACCGGCCAGGTCGTCGCAGGCCGGGGCGCTCAGCCGCCCTTCTTTCGGACTCCTGGAGGCGAAATGCCACCGGGCGATGTCCCCGGGCCTCGGCATCGGGCCTCGCCGAACTTCGATCACGCCACTCCTTCCCGCCGACTCGTAGGTCGACACCTGCGCACTCTCTGCCGGGCCGGTGACGAAATCGACCCGGGCCTGGTCGAAATACTCCGCTCTGACGCCTCCCCGGAATTCGAAGTCGGCCTCTCGCCCCGTGACGCCGGTGACGACGAAGGCCGGATGATCCATGTGAGCCACCGCCAGGACCGGGTCCCGTCGCCTCCGGCCTTTTCGGGTGATGAGGATGTTTCCCCCGGAGTCCTCGGTGAGCTTCAGGTCGGGTCTTCGCTCCACCCATGTCCTGACCCAATCGATCACTTCGTGTTCGAGCCCAGAGGCGGTGGGAAGGTTGGCCAGCTCGGCGAGCCATCTCCCGGCAACCGATCTCGACGCCATCAGCAGCGACGATTCACACGTCGAAGGGGGTATCGGTGAAGAAATCGGCGGGGCGCCGGACCGGGTCGGTGCTGGTCTCCATCAAGCCAAGACGTTCCCGCACCGCCTTGTAACCGCCGGACTCGAGCTCTTCGGCAAGCTCGGCACCACCGGAGTCGACGATGCGACCATCGATCATGATGTGAATGCGATCGGGCGTGACGTAGCGCAGGATCCGGTTGTAGTGGGTGATCATCAGGACACCGAGCTCGGGGGACCGCATCTCCTCCACCGCCTGCGCCACCTGCTTCACGGCGTCGATGTCCAAACCGGAGTCGATCTCGTCGAGAAGGGCGACCCGGGGGCGGAGCACGGCCATCTGGAAGATCTCGGAACGCTTCTTCTCCCCACCGGACAGATCGTTGTTGAGCGCCCGATCGAGGAACCTGGTCATGTCGAAACGGGCTGCCTCCGCCTCGATCCGCTGTGACGCCTCCTCTTCGTCGACGCCCCGCTCCTCGGAGGCCTCGAGGAGGAATTCCCGCAAGCCGACCCCGGGGACCTCCGTTGGATACTGGAAGGACTGCAACAAGCCGAGACGGGCCCGCTCGTCGACTTCGAGCGAGAGCAAGTCCTGGCCCTCGAGAAATGCCTCCCCGGTGACCCGGTAGCCGGCCTTGCCGGTGAGGACATGGCACAGCGTCGACTTCCCCGAGCCGTTGGGGCCCATCAGCGCGTGCACCTCGCCGTAGGGGAAGACCAGATCGAGCCCTTCGAGTATCTGCTTGCTGTCAACCGCCGCAGAGAGCCCGCGCACGTCGAGCGCCGTGGTCATGAAGCCTCCCACATGAGGTAGACGATGCCATCCTCGATCACGACTTCGTAGGTCGGCACCGGCTTGGTGGCGGGGAGTGAGAGGGGTTTGCCAGATCGCAGATCGAACTCTGAGCCGTGTCGGGGACATTCCACTTCGTGGTCGAAGACCTCGCCCTCGGCGAGGGACGCCTCGGCGTGCGAGCAGCGATCCCCGACCGCGAACACCTCATTGCCGATCCGGAACATGGCGATTTGGTCTTCGCCGAGAGTGACCCGGATGCCGCGATCCCGGGGAAGGGTGTCGATGGCGCCTATCTCGACCTTCATGCCACCCGTCCCTCCACCTGGGCGGTGACGAACCGGCGGAATACCTCATCCGATACCGGCTCTTCCAGGCCCTCGATCGGCAACCGGTCGATGACCTGCTGAAAGAAGCCACGGATCAACAGCCGTTCGGCCCGCTCCCGGTTCAGGCCGCGACTCATCAGGTAGTAGAGGTGATCGGACTCGAGAGGGCCGACCGATGAGGCATGCCCGCAAATCACGTCATTGCACAGGATCTCCAGGTTGGGCACCGAGTGGGCCTTTGCGTTCTCGGACAGCACCAGATTCCGATTCGTCTCGAAGGTCGACGTTCGCGCCGCCTCCTTCTCGATCCTGAGGAGGCCGGTGAACACGCTCTGGGCATCGTCCTCCACGGCGCCCTTGAGGAAGACATCCGAGGTGGTGTTCCGGCCCTGATGATTTATCACCATCCGGTAGTCGAGGGTCTGATCGCCTTCGCCGAAGTAGAGGCCGACCACCTCCGACGACGCTCCGTCGCCGACCAGGCTCACACCGAGATCGAGCCTGGCCAATCTCGCACCCAGACCCACTTCTCCGATTCGCGAGGTGGCATCGCGACCAAGGACCGCTCGCTGATGCACCACCGTGGTCGCGGCGTGGTCGAAGCCTTGGACCGATAGAAAACGCAGCCTGGCACTGTCACCGACTTCGAGATCGATCCGAGGGACCACGAGCAGACGGGCGCCATCGGCCGAGCGATAGGCGACCAAGACGCTTGCCTCGGCATTCTCGCCTACCTGGATGTGAAGGTGGGGAAACGAGGCGGTGCCTTCTGCTGACGCCTGGATCTCGACCACGAGCGGGGTGTCCATCACCACGCCGGGCTTCACATCGACGTGAACGCCGTCTGTGGAGAAGGCCGCATGCGCCGCCGCGAGCTTGTTGAGGTCGACTGGGACCAGATCGGGGAACCCGGGATCTTCGGCGAGCTCAGTGAACCGGACGACATCGGCAATCTCCGATTCGACCTCGATGACGTGCCCATCGACCATCAGGACATGGCCGGAACGCTCCGGAAGCGAGGCTACGAAGGGACCAGGCTCGAGGGCCGATCCGGGCCGGGCAACGGGCATGAGATCCTCGAATGAATGGTCGTATTCGACATATCGCCAGTCCTCCTCGGCCCCGGTTGGCTCCTCCATGTCGGCGAAAACCTCATAGGCCGCCTCCATCCGTGACCGTCTCCAGACAGGGGCAGAGGCGGCTGCCTGGGTGAGATTCTCTCGGTCGAACGCGGTCAAACACTGCTCCGGACGGGTCGACAGAATGGTATTTCACCTATGGCGATAGTGCGAACTCTCCTTCCCCAGAAGCGAAGCGACGTTGGGGGAGGTGGCCCCAAGGGCAGAGGGTGTCCTATTCGGCCGCGAGGGCGTCCATCGTCACATTCGAGGCCGCGTTCCACAGCATCCAGCCCAGGCCAAATTGCTCGGCAACCTCGATCTGAGCCCGGACCTGGTCAGGGGTGTAGCCGAAGTCCTGGAGCCAAGGCCGGACCACGACGTTCCGAGCCAGTCGAGCCATTCCGTCCTCGAGAGCCCGGGTAACCATCGGTCCGGGGTGATCGTTGGGATTATCGAAGTCATACCAACCCGCTGCGTAGTGAGACGGATAGACCATCGGTGACGCCACATCGACCACCTGGGTGACCTGATCCCAGTTTTGGCCGATCCCTCCATCGTCGGCAGCGGCCGTGGTGAACCCGAACACATCGGCGCCAACCGCGCAACCCATCGGGTGCAGCAAGGCGACCGCCTCTTCGAGGAACCCGATGATCGTCGTCGTCCTGGTCTCGAGACTCACCCCCTGGTCGAAAGTAGTGCTCTCGGACCGAACATCGGGGAATCGGATGTAGTCGAATTGGACTTCGTCCAACCCCATGGCGCACGCTTCCTCGGCCAGGGCCAGGCCATAGGCGCGCGCAGCCGGATCAGTCGGGTCCAGGAAGTACTGGCCATTCGCCTGGTAGGGCTGATTGGTCGCAGCATCCCAGACCGACATGTCCGGCTTCTTGATGGCCGCGGTCGGATCGTTGAACACCACGAGCCGGCCGATGAGGTACAAACCGTCCTGTTCGGCCCGGGCCGCGATCGCACTCAAGTCATAGACCCCCTGAATGGCCCCCACTTCGGTCGCCGTGGGGTCCGAGCTGTTGTACCAAACCAGCCCCGACTCGTCCTTCAGGTCGATCATCAACGCATTGAGCTCGGTGGTCTCGGTCATCTGGAAGAACCTCGCTATGTCCTCCTCGGCTGCCTCCCCCGAGATGTGCACCGCACGGGCGATGAACGGCGCCAACTCGACTACCGACTCCCCCGCTCCGCCATCCCACTCGACCGATGCGGGGATCCAGGCCGGTCGGGACACAGCAACGGTTCCGGGTTCAGCCCCACGAAGACTGATCTTTCCCTCAGCATCCGTGGTGCCAGAAGCGGGGCCGGCGACTACTACAGCGGACTCCACGGGCGTGCCCTCGGGGTCGAGGACGCGACCACGGAAGATCCTCGCCTTCAAAACAACGTCGAACACCCCGTCAGGGCGCTCTGCGATCGTCACGGTCTTGGGCACGTGACCGGCCGCACTCACCTCGAGGACCGTGGCGGACCGATTCCATTCGACGTCGACAGAACCGTCTTCGGTGGTCGTCCCCACCTGGCGGGCGCTGATGTCCACCGATGCCGCCGCGATCGGCGCCCCGGCGTCATCGAGGACCCTGAGGGTGTAGGGAGTTGCACGACCGAGCAGCGACCAGCCTGCCCACAATGCCCAAACGATGGTGAGCGCCACCAGCAATCGGAACTGCGATCGACGCGTCACTGAGTGGCGGAGATTACTTGTTCACCATGTGTTAATCGGAAAACCGTTTGCCAGATTCAGCCAGGAGCGTTAGTTTTCCACAGGGGTTTGACAGGAAGGGCCAGATTTGGGGAAGGCCATAAGGGCCAAAGATGCCAGACCCGAGCGGGGCTCGAGTCCCGCCGACACCGTCGGTCTCTATCTCGACGAAGTCTCTGCCCATTTGCTCCTCACCGCCGAGGACGAAGTCCATCTCTCCAGATCCATGGAGTTGGGCAAGAAGGCAAAGGCCACCCTTGAAACCGGTGACTACGACAAGGCCGACCGGGCCAAGTTGATGCGTCTCGTCGCCGAGGGCGACGAGGCCAAGATGACCTTCATCAGGTCGAATCTCCGGCTGGTGATCTCGATCGCCAAGCGCTACACCGGGCGGGGCCTGGACCTCCTAGACCTCATCCAGGAAGGGAATCTCGGGCTGATCCGAGCTGTGGAGAAGTTCGACTGGCGCAAAGGCTTCAAATTCTCCACCTATGCCACTTGGTGGATCCGCCAGGCGATCACCCGTGGTCTGGGCAACAACGGCAAGACCATCCGCCTCCCCGTTCACATGGTCGACGTCGTCCGCACGGTCCAGGACACCCGACAAAGTCTGCATGACAAGTACCACCGGGCGCCAACGCTCGAGGAGATCTCGGAGGCATCGGGTCTGGACACCGAACGGGTCCTGGCCGCCCTCGAAGCCCCTGCCGAGACCGTTTCCCTGGACAGACCGGTGGGCGAGGACGGTGACGCCTCTCTCCAGGACTTCGTCGAGGACGCCACCGCCGTCGACCCAGAGGCCCGTGCCGCGGCGGCGTGGCGCCGGGACCGGCTCATCAAGGCCCTCCAGATCCTCGACCCGGAAGAGCAGCAGGTGTTGTGGCTGCGTTTCGGCCTGGATGGAGACGAACCCTGGACCTTGTCCGATGTCGGCAAGGTGATCAACTCCACCCGGGAGCGGGTGCGTCAGATCGAAGCCAGGGGGTTGGCCAAACTTCGCCACCCCAGCTGCGACATCGATCTGCAGGCCCTGCTCTAGCGGCCTGCCCTGGCGGTCGCCGGGGCTTTTTGTTCCTGTTCGGCAGAGTTGTTCTCTGCGAACACCGACTCACATCTGGAGCAGAGCAGGCTCAGCCCAACGACTTCACCATTGAGGCCCTTGTCGATTCCGAGAAGATTGGCTTCCTCGTGACCGCATGTCGGACACGGGAAACCGACGGCAAGATTCATCGTGATCCCTCCAGTTGGTCGTGGCCCTCACGACCCAGGACGATCGTGCCTCACCTGAACGGCATCTGAACAGGGGGATCGCCCCTTGGGGAATTACCCCTACGGGCGCTCTACGTTCTACGTTTCTTACGACGTGCGGAGAGCGCGTTCCAGACGGGAGAAGCCCTCGTCTGCCTCCTCCTCGGTGATCGAGAGCGGAGGGGCCAGCCGCAGCGAGTTGCCGTAGAGACCGCCCTTTCCAATCAGGAGGCCCTCTTCCCTGGCGGCCTCCAGGACCGCGGAGGCAGCCTCCGGCGCCGGCGTCCCATCGGGCTTCACCAATTCGAGGCCGATCATCAGGCCCTTGCCCCGCACCTCGCCGATGATCTCTAGCTCCTCGGAAAGAGGCACCAGGTTCTGCATCAGCCGGTTCCCCACCTTGAGGGCGTTGGTCTGGAGGTCGTTGTCGAGCAGATAGTCGAGATTGGCCAGCGCTCCGGCCGTCGCCAGTGGGTTGCCACCGAAGGTGGATATGCCGAGAGCCGGATAGGAGTCCATCAACTCGGCAGAGGCCACCACCCCCCCGATGCTGAGCCCATTGCCTATCCCCTTGGCGAAGGTGAGCAGGTCGGGAACGATGTCATGGGCCTGGTAGCCCCAGAAGTGCTCGCCGGTCCGTCCCCAACCGGTTTGGACCTCATCCGAGATGAAGAGGATCCCGTGCTCGTCGAGGACCTCTTTCATCGCCCGAAAGAAGCCATCGGGCGGTGTCACGAAGCCTCCGACACCCTGTATCGGCTCGGCGATCATCACCGCCGGGCTCCCCGCCGCGGCGACGCCGAGCAGGTCTTTGAGATCGGCGACACATGCGGCGATGAACTCCTCGTCGGGCAGGTGCCCGAACGGGCTGCGCAGCTTGTAACCGCCGTGGACATAGGTCACCTGGAACGGGGAGAAACTGGTGCCGGACCAGGCCTTTTGACCGGTGACCGCGATCGCCGAGTGTGACTTGCCGTGATAGCTGCCCCGAATCGCCAGCACCTGGTTCGACTTCTGCTGGGTAGTGGCGATCATCAGGGCGGTGTCATTGGCCTCGGTACCCGAATTCGTGAAGAAGACTTTGGCGTCAGGGATCCCGGAGAGCCCGGCGACCCGCTCCGCAAGCTCGATCTGTGACTCGATCAGATAGAGCGTCGAGGTGTGGAGCATCTTGTCTGCCTGCGCCTTGATTGCCTGCACCACCTCGGGCACCTTGTAGCCCGACATCGTGACCAGGATCCCGCCGAAGAAATCGAGGTACCGATTTCCCTCAGCATCGGTGACCCACCGGCCATCACCGTCGACGATGGCGATGGGCTGCTCGTAGTAGAGGGGTGCCCATCCGGGCAACACCGACTTGTGTCTTTCGTAGAGCTCGGCGTGCCGTCCCATCGTTCCTCCCTTGCTAGTGGCCCGTCACTAGGCCTTCAAATATCGCATGAACAGCGAGCGATCGCCCATCAAGGCCCGGTCGAGCCTCATGTCGAGCGGTGGCTCGGCAGACGCTCCGTGAGCGATCCGGGCCGAATGGCCCGCGATCATGATGGGTGCGAGGGTCAAGTCGAGCTCATCGACCAAATGCTCGGCGACGAATTGGCCAACCAACGTGGGCCCTCCTTCACAGAGGATCACTTTGGCCGCGGCCAGCCGGGCCAGAATCGCACCTGGGGTCACCTCGTCGAGGATCACGACGTCCGCCGCGTCCCCCAGCATCGCCAGCTTGGCAGGATCGGCCTGGGGCCCCGTTATGACCATGGGCCGATACTCGGGATCCGAGAACACCCGGGCTTCAGGATCGAAACTGAGCCGCCCGGAGACGATCGCCAGCAGCGGGACCTCGGTCAGCCCGGCGGCTACCCTCCTTTCCCGCCGTTCCTCATCGAGGCTGACGGGGTGATAATCCTCCGCCTCAACAGTCCCCGACCCGACCAGGACGATGTCGGGGACCGCCCGCAGAGCCTGGAACACAGCCTTGTCGTCGGGATCACCGAGACTCGAAGACTTCCCGTGGATCGCCGTCCCGCCGTCTGCGGAGCTGATGAAATTGACCAGCACCCAGGGTCGACTCTCGGCTTTGCGCTCGTCAGCCAGATAGAGACCGACGAGATCTTCGACCGCCTCGCCGGATTCGGACCTTCGCAGCATCGGCGCAAGTTAGCGGCCCGGGCTCAGCCCTACTCCTCGACGATGAAGGCCGTCACCATCCCGAACATCCCCTCGTCCCTCTCCACATGGGTGAGGATGTGGCAGTGCCAGACCCAGACGCCCGGGTCCTCGAGTTGCATCAACACCGAATACCGCTCACCCGGGGCGACGTTGAGTGTGTCGATCCAATAGGGGTGATCGAGTGGCACGCCGTCCTTGGCGTAGACCAGTTGACGGAATTGATGCTGGTGCATCGGGTGAATCTGGAGGCCCTCGTTGAAATAGTGGACCACCACCCAATCCCCAACCTTGCCGGTGTACGGCTGGGTGGCCGGGAACGACTTCCCGTTGAGGCTCAGACCGATGACCCCTGCATCGTTCAGGACCATCGGGATCTCCTGGGAAACCACCAGGTCTTCTGGGATCTCGACGCCTGAGACGGTCTGGCCGACCGGCTTCGCTACCTCGCCGACCATGAACGTCCCGAACATCCCGTTGGGGACCTGCATCTGCCCGTGGTGATGGGCGTGGTACATCGCCACCATCGGCTCCCGGGTGGTGAACTCGTAGACGAAGCTCTCACCGGATTTGATGAGCGGCTGGGTGATAGGCGCGACCCCGTCCATGCTGTTGGGGACCTTCACCCCATGCCAGTGGACATCGGTACCCATCGGAAGTTGGTTCTCCACGACCACTCGCACCTTGTCCCCTACCTCCACCTGGATCCTCGGCGCCGGCACCATCCCGTTGTACGTCCAGGCTTCGACCAACTTGCCCGGCTCGACTTCCCAGTCGGTGATCGCCGCCGTCAGGTGGAACTCCTTGGTGCCGTCGGCCAGAACGGTCGGCTCGAGCGTCTGATTGCCCAGACCCTCCGTCTCGGCGGGGAAGGCAAGGATCGACTCCTCCATCAGCCGATCGAGCTCGGCCCAATCGGCTTCGGTGCCCTCGTGGTCGCCATGGTCGCCCTCACCGGGGCCAACCGCCCCTTCGACCACGTTGATCGTTGCCTCCATCCCCGCCTCCCGATGACCCGCGATCGAGCAGAAGATCACATAGGAGCCCGGGGCGAGCTCGCCAACGTCCAATTGCGCCGATTCTCCGGCGGCGAGGTCCGGGGTAGTCGGTCCACCCTCCAGGGTCAGATTGTGGGCCGTCGACCCATCATTCGTGGCCTGAAGCACGGTTGCCCCGGCCGGGATCTCGGACGAGCCGTCGATAGCGAACTCCGACAACGAGTACTCGATGATCTGTTGGTCAGCAGGCTCACCCTCCTCGCCGGTGGCGCCCGCCGGCTCGCCGCGGAAAGCGACGATCGCGGCCAGGACGGCCACCGCCACACCGAGCAACGCCAGGATTATCAGGAAGCGATCGAAGGCGCGGGCAGGCGAGAGATCCCGCGTGTCATCACGTTCAGTCATGGAAGAGAAACTAAGAACCCCGCGGCATGCCCAATAGGGACGATCGGCCCTAAACGACCTCGTGCCCCGGGGCGAAGATCGGATGAGACATCAATGGAGGTTTTTCAGATGAGAGTGCGGGAACTGGTTGGAGGCGACGTGGTGTGGGTCGCGCCGGGGGCCACACTGCGCCAGGCCGCCGAGTTGATGATCTCCACCGAGGTCGGCTCTGTCGCGGTAGAGGTCGACGGCGCCCTCGAGGGGATCCTCACTGAGCGCGACATCCTGCGAGCCGTCGCCGACGATGCCGACCTCGACACCGACTCCACGAGCGGGTGGATGACGGAGTATCCCGACTCGTTCACCCCCGAGATGGAGGTCCACGACGCGGCCGATTGGATGCTGGCCACGGGTTTCAGGCATCTCCCGGTCGTCGATGGCGACGAGGTGCTCGGGGTTATTTCGATCAAGGACGTCCTCTGGGCCCTCACAGATGAAAAGGGGTGAGCCTTGGAGCCAATCAGCGACGAGGAGGCCATCGAGTTCCTCAGGGATGCGATGGTGGCCCATCTCGGCGTCGTCCATGACGGCGAGCCTTATGTGACCCCGATGTCGTTCGTCGTCGACGGGCGACGTCTCCTGTTTCGTACCAAGCCGGGCAAGAGGTTCGAGGCAATCGAGGAGAATCCAAGGGTGTGCGTCGAAGTCTCCCGCTTCGACGACGTGTCCGGGGACTGGGTGAGCGTTGTGGTCAAAGGGAATGCGGTCGAGCGAACCGACGAGCCGACCACCTCCCGCGCTGTCGAGACTGCTCCTCGAGAAGTATGCGTCGGTCCTCGGGTCGCCCCTGAGCACCGGTGGCCTGCAACCAATGGCGAGCTTCCCCCATGTGCTCGAAGTCAGCATCGATGAGATCACCGGCTTGACATCAGGCCGTGGGTTCTCCTATCGGACCCGGCCCGGCCGCCTCTGATGTTCCTCCACCATGAGGCCGACCTGCCTCTGAGCATGCCCGAGGTGGAGCATGGAATCGAGGCGCTTCGCTCCGATCTCGGCACCATCGCCAACGTCGCATATCGGAAAGGGGAGGAATTGCGGGCCAAGGTCGGCCCCGGAACTGGAAGTGTCGCCAAGGAGGTGCGACTCGAAATCGGCTCTCCGGAAATCCACCGCACCGGGCTGATCTACCCGGTCAAGTGGTCAGCGGTGGGCTCGGAGGTGCTCTTCCCGCGCTTGACCGCCGACTTGATCGTCTCTCATGTCGGTCACGATCGGACAAGGATCGTCCTGGACGGAACCTACCAGCCGCCGCTCGGCCAACTGGGCAAGGTCGTCGACCGAGTGCTGTTGCGACGGGTCGCCGAATCCACCGTCAAATCGTGGATGGACGGCCTGGCGGATTCGCTCACCTCGGGTCGGCCCGTCACCTGATCGGCAGACGAACCTCTACGATCGTCCCCGAGCCCTCCGCGCTCTTCACCTGAACCTCTCCGCCAAGCCCCTCCGCACGGGCGCTCAAGTTGGCCAACCCCATCCCGGTTGCCGTTAGCGAAGGGTCGAACCCGGCCCCGTTGTCGGAAACCACCACCTGAGCCGAATCGTCGTCGGCATCGACGACAACCTCGACTCGAGTGCCCCGGGAATGGCGCAGTGCGTTGCTCAGGGCCTCGGTGACGAATTTGACGACCTCGTCCTCGAGCTGCCCGGTGGGCAGGCGTGCGATGGCGATCTCCAGCGTCACCGACGCCGGATAGGCCGAGCCCATGCGTGAGACCAGCTCCTGGAGGCGGTCGTCGAGTTGACGTCTGTCGCCGCTCGTTCGCAGCTGGAAGATGTAGGCGCGCAGCGCCTCGACGACTTCGTCCAACCGGTCCACCGAAGCATCGATGGTCGCGGCGGCCGCAGAGTCGGTCACCCGCTCGGCGATCCCCTGCAGGGCAAGACCGACCGCAAACAGGTCTTGAATCACCGAGTCATGTAGGTCCCGGGCAATTCTCTCCCGATCCTCGCCGACCGCGATCGAGCGGAGACGCTCCTGAAGCCGTGCCGTGGTCACCGCCGAGCCGGCGATACGGCTCAACGCCTCGACGAGCACCACGTCGTCATCGGTGAACCCACCCTTTTTCTCGGTGAGATAGAGGTTGCCGAAAGCCTTTCCGCCCGCCGCCACCGGGACACCCAGGAAAGAGCGCATCGGCGGGTGGTTCGGCGGGAAGCCATAGGAGTCGGCGTGATCGGCGATCGAATCCAGGCGAATTGTTCGCTTCTCCCGTACCAACGTCCCCAGCACCCCCTTCCCGGTTGGTAGCGCTCCTATCCGTGCGGTTTGCTCCTCCGTGAATCCATCGTGGAGGAATTCGCTGAGCACCCCGTGCTCCCCGATGACGCCGAGAGCGGCGTATCTGGCTCCGGTTGCCGCCTTCGCCTCTGCCACCAGACCTCTGAGCACTTGCTCCAGATCCCCGGCTCCAACCACGGCTGCTGCCGCTTCGATCAGCTCGGGTAACCGGCGCACACCTTTTGACTTGCCCATCTGCCGGCGACCATACCGCTACCGTTTTTCCCCGATGTCGAAACTCAAAGTCCTATTGGTTGACGACCACGAGATCGTCCGAGCCGGGATCAAGGCACTTCTCGACGCCGAGGACGACCTCGTCGTCGTCGGTGAGGCCGGAACGGCGACCGAGGCGGTGCGGCGGGTTGGCTATGACGAGCCCGATGTAGTTGTGCTGGATGTTCGTCTTCCCGACGGGAGCGGGGTCGAGGCATGCCGGGACATCCGGTCCCGGTTCCCGGAGGTGAAAGTGCTGATGCTGACCTCGTTCGCAGACGAGGAGGCACTGATGTCGGCGATCCTGGCCGGTGCTTCCGGCTATGTCCTCAAACGGGTGAAGATGACCGATCTGGTCGACGACATCCGGAGAGTGGGCGCTGGCGAGTCCCTTCTCGATCCGGACATGACCGAGCGTCTGTTCGCCCGTCTCCGCAGTGGCCCCAATGATGACCCTCTCCTGTCGAGACTGAGCAAACAGGAGCGAACGATCGTCGGCCACATCGCCGATGGGCTTACCAACAAGCAGATCGCCGACGAGATGTTCCTGGCCGAGAAGACGGTGAAGAACTACGTATCCAACCTCCTGGCCAAGATGGGAATGAGCCGCCGGAGCGAGGCCGCTGCCTATGTTGCCCGGCTCGAGGGCGAGCACGAGGGCGCCGAGTCGGCTCAGGGCTGGGGAGAGGATTGACCTAGCGCACCCTCACCACGTCGGGACGTACGACGTGAGCGTCTTCATGTAGTTCGACCGCTCGAAGGCAGACGGGTCGGGCACCGCCAGCTGGCTCAGGCTGCCTCGAGCCTGGGCCACCGACTCGTAATCGTTCTCCTCCAGCCATCCGGCCACGCCATCCCGAACCTCGGTGAGCCGACCCGGCCCGTGACGGAGAAGTGCCGAGGCCATCATCACCACCGTGGCGCCGGCCAGGATCGCCTTCACCGCATCTTCGGCCTCGTGGACCCCGGTGGTGGCGGCGAGATCGGCGTCGATCCGACCATGCAGGATCGCCATCCATCTCAGCACGAGCCGCAACTCCGCGGAAGAGGACAGATTGAGGTTGGGAGCGACCGCGAGCGTGTCGAGGTCGATGTCCGGCTGATAGAAGCGGTTGAACAGGACCAGCCCATCCGCGCCGGCATCGGCGAGACGTCTGGCCATCGATGCCATGGCCGAGAAGTAGGGGCCGACCTTGACGGCCAGTGGAACATCCACCGCAAACCGGACCGCTTCGACGAGCCGCAGATAGGAGTGCTCGACGTCGGACCCATCCAGGTCGATGTCGGCGGCGACGCGATAGATGTTGAGCTCGAGTGCGTCGACCCCGCTGTCTTGGAGGATCTTGGCGTAGAGAGTCCAGCCCCCGGTCGACACGCCGTTGAGGCTGGCAATCACGGGGACCTGGGTCTCCTGCCTGGCTCGTCTCATCAACTCGAGATAGGTCTGCGGCCCGGTGTTGTAGTCATCGAGACGGGGCAGATAGCCACTGGGTGCCTCGGCGAACCCCTCTGCTCCCATCTCGAGCTCGAAATGGACGGCCAGGGCGTCATGCTCTATCTGCTCCTCGAAGAGACTGGGAAGCACGATCGCAGGGGCGCCGGCCTCGACCAACGCCAGGATGTGATCGACATCGCCGGTGAGCGGGGACGCCGATGGCATGATCGGCGAAGACAGGTCGAAGCCCAGATAGCGGGTGGTCAGATCGACACTCACGAGTCGTCCTCCTCATAGATCGCGGTGCGGTGGATGCCCACCATCTGCTCGTAGAGCTGCCACCGGTCATCGATGTCTCGCTGCGCGAGCTCGGCGAGCTCGGCGGCTCGCTCCGGGTTGGTTCGGCCGAGCATTGCGAATCGTCCCTCGTTCTTGGCGAAGTCGGCGAAGCGAATCGTCGGCTTGCGACTGTCGAGACGCAGCCCAGGCTCACCGGCACGCTCCCGGGCTGGGTCGTACCTGAAGAGTGGCCAGTACCCGGAGTCCGCCGCCTCCTTCTGATGGGACATCTGGGTCGACATGTCGATGCCGTGTGCGATGCAAGGGCTGTAGGCGATGATCAGAGACACGCCCTCGTGTGCCTCGGCCTCTGCGAAAGCCTTGACCGTCTGGGTCTGGTTGGCGCCCATCGCGATCTGGGCAACGTAGACGTTGCCGTAAGCCATCGCGAACTGACCTAGGTCCTTCTTCCCGGTCGTCTTCCCGCCGGCAGCGAACTTGGCGATGGCCGCCCTCGGCGTTGCTTTGGAGGCCTGACCTCCGGTGTTGGAGTAGACCTCGGTGTCGAGCACGAGGATGTTCAGGTCCCGCCCCGTCGACAGGACATGGTCCAGGCCGCCGAAGCCGATGTCGTAGGCCCAGCCATCACCCCCGACGATCCAGATGCTCGTCTCCACCAGGGAATCTGCGACTCCCTCTAGCCGTCGTGGCAGCGGGCCTTCGAGCCCGGCCAGCCTCGTCTTGAGCTCGGACACCAATTCACGCTGTCTCGACACCAGATGGTCGAGATCGGTGCGATCCGGGATCTCGTCGACCGCGAGAATCTCCTCTGCCAGGGCGCCCAGTTCGGGAGCCAGGGCAGTCACCAACAGAAGGGCATCCTTTCGCTGCGCCTCGAGGGCGAGCCTCATCCCCAGCCCGAACTCGGCGTTGTCCTCGAACAGACTGTTCGCCCACGCCGGGCCACGCCCTTGATCGTCCGTAGCCCACGGCGTCGTCGGCAGGTTCCCGCCGTAGATCGATGAGCAACCCGTGGCATTGGCGACGATCACCCGGTCGCCGAGCATCTGGGTCATCAGCTTGAGATACGGGGTCTCCCCGCATCCGGCACACGCGCCAGAGAACTCGAAAAGTGGGCGTTGGAATTGAGATCCCTTCACCGAGGCGACCTTGAGCTGGGACCGGGGAGTCTCCGGGATCTCGAGGAAATAGGTCCAGTTACGCCGCTCCCGATCGAGATGCTCGCCCTTGGGGCGCATGTTGATCGCTTTGTGCTTGACCATCTCTTTGGACCGTGCCGGGCAAACATCGACACACACCCCGCATCCGGTGCAATCGTCCGGTGCCACCTGGACATTGATCTTCCATCCGGCCAGGTCGTTGGTCTCTGATTCCTTCCAAGGGAATTCTTCAGGCGTCTTCGTCGACCAATCGAACGCCTTGATCCGGATCGCTGCGTGCGGGCACACCAGGGCGCACTTGCCGCAATCGATGCAGATCGACGGGTCCCATATCGGGATCTCGTCGGCGATCGACCGTTTCTCCCAGAGCGCGGTCGCGGTCGGGAACGTCCCGTCGACAGGCATCGCGGAGACCGGGAGCAGATCGCCCCGCCCGGCCATCATCATCGCGGTGATTCGCTTCACGAAGTCGGGGGCGACTTCGGGGACGATCGGCATAGCGGGCGATGCCGGTGGAGCCTCGCCGACCTCGACCCGGAAGAGGCCGTTCAAGGCCCGGTCCACAGCCTCTTCGTTCCTTCGCACCACGGTCTCGCCCTGTCGCCCATAGCTCTTCCGGATGTGGGCCTTGACCGACGCCACGGCGGTCTCTGTGTCGAGGATGTCGGTCAGATGGAAGAAGCAAGTCTGGAGCACCGTGTTGACCCGGCCACCCAACCCGAGCTCACGGGCGATGGCGAGTGCGTCCACCGCCCAGACCTCCAGGTCCTTTTCCACGATCCGCCGCCGGATATGCGACTGGGAGTCTCGACCAGACGTCATCGGGCGGATAGGGGCAATTGAGCAAGAACCGTGGCGCCGTCGAGCTGCGATCTCGAGGGCGTCGTCGGCGTCCAGGAAGTCGAACTGGTGGACGGCGACGAAGTCCGCCTGGTCGATCAGGTAGGTGGAGCGGATCTCTCGGGGCGAGACGCGCAGATGGGAGACGGTGCGAGACCCCGACTTCTTCGAGTCGTAGACGAAGTATCCCTGGGCATACATCGGCGTCTCTTCGCCGATGATCTTGACCGAGTTCTTGTTGGCCCCGACCGTCCCGTCGGAGCCGAGCCCGTAGAAGACGGCTCTGGCCACGTCCTCTGGCTCTTCCCACCAGAGCGGCTCGTAGGTGATGGAGCTGCGAGACACATCGTCGACGATGCCGACCGTGAAATGCCGTCGCGGTTCGTCGTCCCGGACTTCGTCGAAGACGCCGGCCACCATTGCCGGGGTGAACTCCTTCGACGAAAGCCCATAGCGACCGGCGAAGACGTCGGCTCGCCAACCACCTTCCGCCAGTGCGGTGACGACATCGAGGTAGAGCGGATCGCCGACAGCGCCGGGCTCCTTGGTGCGGTCCATGGCCACCACGCGGTTGACACTCTGCGGCAGCTCGCCCAGAAAAGCGGCCACGTCGAATGGCCGATACAGGCGAACTACGAGAACCCCAACCTTTTGTCCTTCTTCGACGAGACGATCCACGGCCTCGATCGCCGCCCCTGCTCCGGAGCCCATGATCACCAGCACCGTCTCGGCATCGGCGGCGCCGTGATACTCGAAGGGCTTGTACCGGCGACCCGTTTCCTCGGCCAGCTTGTCCATGGCGCCGATGACGATCGTCGGCACCAGATCGTAGAAGGGGTTTGCCGCCTCTCGGGCCTGGAAGAAGACGTCCGGGTTCTGGGCCGAACCTCTGAGCACGGGGCGGTTTGGATTGAGAGCCCGCAACCGATGCGCAGCGATCAGATCCTCGTCGATGAGTCGGCGCAGGACAGCGTCGCCGATCCGCTCGATCTTGGCGACCTCGTGGGACGTCCTGAACCCGTCGAAGAAGTGGAGAAAGGGCACCCGCGACTCGAGCGTGGCCAGGTGGGCGACCAGGGCAAGGTCGTGAGCTTCCTGGACCGAGCCCGAGGAGAGCATGGCGAACCCGGTTTGCCGGGCCCCCATCACGTCGGAGTGGTCGCCGAATATGGAGAGGGCGTGAGTGGCGATCGACCTCGCCGCCACGTGAATGACCACGGGAGAGAGCTCGCCCGCGATCTTGAACATGTTGGGCAGCATCAGGAGCAGGCCCTGCGAGGCGGTGAAGGTCGTGGTAAGCGCACCGGCCTGCAGCGAACCGTGAACCGCGCCGGCGGCACCTGCCTCACTCTGCATCTCGATGACATCGGGGACGACGCCCCAGAGGTTGGGTATTCCCTCCAGTGCCCAGGCATCGGCGAGCTCGCCCATCGGCGAAGCCGGCGTGATCGGGTAGATCGCTATGACCTCGCTGAGGGGATAGGCGATCATGGCGGCGGCCTCATTGCCGTCGACGATCACGAAGTCAGGCGTGCCCACCTGGCCAACGTTATCTCGGAATATCGTGCGCCTACCAGGGACCAAAGACCCTCCATGAGCGACCGTTTCGTCGGGGTCGGTATCTTCCAAGAATGGAAGAGCTGCTCCGAGAGGCTGCCAACCGCGCAATCCGGTACCGCCAGGGTCTTCCCAGCGAGCCAGTCAGGCCAGATCCCACCGCCGACCTGAGCGAACTGGGAGGGGACCTCCCGGAGAGCCCAACCGATCCGATGAAAGTCCTCGAGCTCATCGACGAGGTCGGCTCGCCCGCCACTATGGGGTTCTCCAGCCCCCGGTTCTTCGGGTGGGTTATTGGAGGGCGTCCAGCCGGTGGCGCTGGCTGCGGACTGGATGGTGTCGGCATGGGATCAGCCCACCTACGCCGCCGCTGCCAGCCCAGCAACAGTGGCGATGGAGGCTTCCGCAATCCGATGGATCAAAGAGGCGACGGGACTACCTGAGAGCTCCTGGGGCGTCTTCGTGACCGGGACCACCGTGGGTCACATCGCAACACTCGCGGCCGCCCGGTCGGCGGTCCTTGCCGCGGAAGGCTGGGATGCCACCCGGGATGGCCTGTTTGGGGCTCCCCCGATCGAAGTCGTGGTCGGGGAAGAAGTGCATCCATCGTTGGTGAAGGCTTTGGGCGTAGTCGGGCTCGGACGGGACAGGGTGACCCGGGTCCCGGTCGATGATCAAGGTCGCATGCGCGCCGATGCATTTCCCGATATCAAGTCGCCGGCGATCGTCTGTCTCCAGGCAGGGAACGTCAACACCGGCTCCTTCGACCCGATGGCCGAAATCATCCCCCGGGCGAAGGAATCAGGGGCCTGGGTCCACATCGATGGTGCATTCGGGTTCTGGGCGGCAGCTTCTCCCCGACTCTCGCATCTCGTCGCAGGGATGGAATTGGCCGACTCCTGGGCAACCGACGCCCACAAGTACCTGAATGTCCCTTACGACTCCGGGCTGGCCCTCGTCCGCAACCCTTCGACCCTGGAGAGGCTCATGAGCGTGGAAGCTGCCTACCTGCTCGAGGGTGAGATGGCCCAGGACCCAGGGCCTTATGCGCCAGAGATGTCCCGCCGCGCCCGTGGCGTGCCCACCTGGGCCGTCCTCAAGACCCTGGGTAGGGCTGGGCTAGCCGATGCCATCGAAAGCACAGTCCTCATGGCTCAGCGCTTCTCTGAGGCAATGGCCAACGCCGGGTTCTCCATCCTGAACGACGTAGTTCTCAATCAGGTCTTGGTCAGCTTCGGCAGCGCGGATGAGACGGAGAGAATCGTCGAACAGGTTCAGCTCGACGGCACGATGTACGCAGGCCCGACCGTCTGGCAGGGCCAAACGGCGATGCGTGTTTCGGTCTCGAACTTCGACACCGATGAACAGGCCATCGATGAGAGCGTCGCCGCTGTGCTCAGCGCCGCCCGCCCTTAGATCCCGAGGTTCTTGCGAACGGTGGCGAGGTCACCCTGCCAGACGTTCTGGATCAGGATCGGCTTGAAGCCCATCTCGACGTTGATGCTCAACATCGGTGCGTTCGAGCCCGCGTTCTCGGTATCGATCCGTCGCACGTTCGGGTACATCTCACGGATCTTCAGGGCCATGGCTGCCTTGACCCACCGTCCCAAGCCCTTGTTGCGATGCTTGGGGTCGACCCCGGTGTCCCACTGGTCGACCAAATCAGGCTGAAGACGCTTCTGGCCAACGGTCGTGTAGCCGGCGAACTGGCCGGTCGGCTTGTGGCGGGCCACGTAACTCAAGATGTCGCGACCCGTCAATGCCATCTTTGATTCGATATCACGCCAGATCTCCGGCGTCATCGTCTCTTCCTCTTCGATGTAGTCCTCACGCGGCGCCGTGTTCATCACGAACATGAGATCACAAAAGGCCTCGAGGTACTCGTCCTCGACCGGGCTACGCAGGAACAACAACTCGTAGTCGGAGGCGCGCTCAGCCGCTCGTGACATCCACGACTCCATCAGCTCCCAATCGATCTCGTCGAAGATGAGACGGCTCACCTTTTCTCGATAAGCCGACTTCATCCCGGCGCGCTTTGCCAGTCCTTCCTCGGACCGCCCGTCGGGGATCGCTACCGCCATCCGGGTTCGGCCATCGGCCTGGGCGGCATCCGCCATCGCAGTCGCTATCGCTCGGCCGTAACCAGATCCACGATGGAGGGGATGGACGAAGACCCACCCGAATGCGTTCTCCAGGTTCTCCACCAGATCGAGGTGAAGACCCGACGTAGCCACGATCTCGGGGCCCTTCCACATGACCCAATGAGACACCCGCTCGACTTCGAGTGGATGACGCCAGTCGAGAAGACGCTGGGCGAGGGGAACGGGTGGATCGCCGGGCAATACTTCCTCGTCGAAGATGAGATGCAGGTCATGCATCGCCTCGAGGGTCTCCTCGGGCGCAACACGAGTGTCGACGAATTCGATGTGGGAAGACATAACCCGTCGAGGCTAGGAATCGCTGGTTCCAGCTGCGGGTGAATTATCAGCTGCGGTCGGGTCTTGGGTCTGCTCGGCCCACTCCATCCGGGTGATCCGATACACGATGTGGTGGCGAAGCCGAGCATCGTCGAGAAGACGGGGATGATCGAAGTCCAGCTCGGGAGCGCGGCTCATACCCAAACGGATCATCACTTCCTGGGAGCGCTCATTGGCCGGGACCGTCCAGCTGAGGACATCCTCGAGATCCGCTTCGTCGAAGCCGAAGTCGAGTGCTGCCTTGGCGGCTTCAGTGGCAAACCCGTTGCCCCACTCGGCGCGGGCGAAGCGCCAACCGATCTCGACCGCAGGAGTGAAGTGGGTGCGGAAGGTTGGGACGGCAAGACCTGCGAATCCGACGAGTCTCGGCGACCATCTGGTTTCGACTGCCCACAGACCGAATCCGAACTCTTCGAAATGACGTTCGAATTGGTTCAGCAGCTGGTCCGATTCTTCCCGTGCGAGGATACCGGGGAAGTGCTCCATCACCTCGGGGTCGGCGTTGAGCGCAGCGAAACCATCACGATCTTGGTCGCTCCATCTTCGGAGGACGAGGCGCTCGGTCTCGATGGTCGGCCCGCTGGCCATTGGATGAGGGTAGGCAGGGTGGATCGAGTCAACCAGGTGCCGGCGGATCGGACCCGGGCTTGATGAAGCGAATCCGACCAGGACCCAGACGGGGGTCGATCCGGTAACCGAAGCCGTGGACGACCACGTGATGATGAAACCAACAAAGCGTTGTCAGATTCTCCGGCGTGGTCGGCCCGCCCTCCGACCACGGGACGATGTGATGAACCTCGAGCCGATATCGACTCGGGCATCCATCGCAGGTGCATCCCCAGTCCCGATGAAGGACGAATCGCCGCAACTTGTTGGGTATGACCCGACTTCGTCTCCCCACTGCGAGGGGGCGGCCATCAGACGTCCGGATGAGCTCCAAACTGCCGGCGCAGGCCACCTTGTCCAATATCTCCGGACCGACGGCTGTTGAGCCTCCCACCTCCACGCCCATGTCGTCGACGAAGACCGAGATGAGTGGGGTGGTCGTCCCGGTTGGACGGGATTCTTCGCAAATGGCGGTCAATGCAACCGCTTTTCGGTATCCGAGCCCGGGGCGAGTCCCATCTGGCAGCGGGCCGATGGTGTCGGCGACCTCGGTCAGGACCTTGTCCACGACAGGGCCTGAATAGCCGTCGAGCTCGCCCCACAGGGCCCACCGCGATTCATCGAGATTGGGCTGGAGAGTCAGCGCTTGGGCGGCATGCGAAACATGGTCGTCGGCCCGGGAAAGACGGCGGTGTCTGGCGGCAACGCGGCGCAGGCCTTGGATGTCGAGGCCGTAGTGCCATTCGGCGCGGCTTTCAGCCGGGATCCTCGACATGGCCTCGGCCCGATCGAAGGTGATCTCACCACGCTGGAGTGCCTGGGCCAGCTCGGGAGCGTCCTGAAGACGCTGGGCGGTCGAAGTGAGCCGATAGGCAGTCTCCGACGACAGGTCGAGCCTGCCAGAGGCCCATTCTCGCAACGTCCTGCAACCGTCGGCGATCGGTAGCTGCATCCGATCGGCGAGTGCCAGCAGCGCCAGCTGGCGGGCCCTTGCGGCGCCAACCTTCGCCTCTTCGGCTAGAAGCTCTTGTTCGATCTGATCTGGTGTCAAACCCCTCATGCCCCAAACGTAGGAGGGGGGTGTGACATTTTTTCCCCGTCAGCGGGGAATCAGTCGACCTTTTTTCCGATTTTCTCGGTGGCGTCCTTCACAGTGTCGCCGGCCTTCGAAGCAGCGTCCTTCATGGAGTCGCCCGCCTTCTTGGCGACGTCACCGACTTCATCCGCCACATTCGAGGCTGTCTTCTTCGCGTCGCCGGCGACTTTCTTCGCCGTGGTGCCCACATCGTCGGCAAAGTCGTTGGCAGCCTTCTTGGCGCTATCGACTGCGTCCTCGATGAGTACTCCGGTTTCCTTCAGACGCGGGATCACCTGGTCGGCCACATCCGCGGCTCGGTCCTCACCGATGATCGGACCCAGCTTCGATTCGAATTTGGCCCGCGCCTGCTCCTCGGTCAGACCGTTGAAGTCCTTCCACCTATCCGAGAAGAACTTGCTGATCGCGGCGATCACCCCGACGACCAACAGGACCTTGAACAGGGCCCGGAAGAAATGGGTCTCGTCGGTTGTGTCTGCGATGACTGTGGTGTCTGTCATCCTTTTCACCTCCACCCTCAACCATACAGGAGCCGCATCGGGACTTTTCGCGGCCTCGAAGGAGACCCCTTCACCGGAAGCGGCATGGTGCGTAGGTTCGACCGCGAAGTGGTTCGACGGCTAGCCGCCGGTCTGATCGTTGTTGGTCTGGCAGTCGGGATCTGGGTCCTGTGGCCAAGGGACAACGCCGATCCGACGCCGACGACTCAACCCACCGCGGCCGAGACCACCACCACGACAGTGCCACCCACAACCACCACCACGGTCCTCCCCACGACGGTCACTACCGAAGCCAGTCACGTCGTCACCACGGTTGATGAGGCGGAGGAGATCCTTCGGACGCTCTGGTTCGGTTGGTTCGAGGGGATCTACAACCAGGACGAGGCCCGGATCAGGGAAGTGGTGGGGAACCCAGGCGATGCTGGACGATGCCCGGGACAATTTGGTGTGATGGAGTTTCAGGCTGCGCCCAGTCGCCGCAGGATATTGCCCTACAGCGAACCGAGATCCTCCGATCAGACGAGAGTGCCTGGCGATTTGGACTAACCTCACGCTCTGGATTCCGGCGGGAAGGCGGCGTACCAAGGGCGTTCAGGTGTTGAACGCTGGAGGATCGGCTGGGTGCTTTCGCGAGCGTCTGGACGCACGAAGATGACTTATGGGAGCGGATTGCGACGCACAATTGCAGCCGTTGTCGTAGCGTCCTTTGCTGCGGTTTCGGTCCTGCCGGTATCGGCTGAGGAATTCTCCGCGTGTTGGGTGATGTACAGAACCAGATCCAGGTCAGTGGCCGGACGAACGGTCACTCGATGTCGAATCTCCGGTGGTGACGTCGTCGACTACGCCAGCGACGATGCCGTCCCCTCTCGGCTCTATCCCGACATCGGAATGGATCTCATGGGAGATTGTTGGTACCTCACTACCGCCGAGACCCCTGGCTGATCACAGCCAGACACCCGGACGGCGGGGCCGAGCTCGTCATGGTCGTCGACGGATTTCCTGTGATCCCTTCGGACTATCTCCGCCGGTGCTCATCCGAGCCCGGCGTCTTGGTCGACCCATCGACCGAGGCGTGGCAATACGTATCGGCCTTTGTCCATCCCCCGCCGACTCCCGAATGTGAGCCCCACACCCGGCGATGGCGTGACCGGGTTGGAGACATTCGTCGGGAGTGCCCATCCCGCCGGTGCACGACACCCAGCTCGCCAGCGCCACCGGGGTCATCCTCGACATCCACATCGAGGTGAGCGGCGTCGTGGTCGATTGGGGCGACGATCGGGTCGACACCTTCCCAGCGGATGAGGCCGCTCTGTCCGGCTATCCGGATGGCGGGGCCCGGCACGTCTACTCAGTGAAAGACCCGAGCGGATACGACCTCGACATCTCCTATGCCTGGACTGCACGCTGGAGAGTGGCTGGTGGTGATTGGGAGTTCCTCGATGTGCCAGAAACGACAACCTCGATCACCTATCCCGTGGCTGAGATCGTTTCCGTCGTGACCGAATAGAGCGAGCGCCTGGGGTGGAACGCGAGAGAGGGGCCACCGAGGTGGCCCCTCTCACACTGGAGGAGGAAGAAAGTCCTTAGCAGTGAAACTAATGACTTACTTATAAACATTCGGCACCCGAGACTGGGTGCTGAAGGGGGTCGTACGACCTAATTGTCACGCCTTGGTCGCAAGGACCGACCACATCAAGGGCAACCGCTCCCGCCCTTCCGGCAGCCTCCACATTCCGTCCTCCTCGAGGACCATCATGGGGAGGCCCTGCCACTCGCACTCGTCGTACTCCTCGACCCGGTCGATGCGCAGCCCGGCCCGGATGAGGGCGTCCAGAGTCTCGCCCATGCCATGGTTCCAGCCGTAGTTCAACGGGCTTTCGACAACTCCGACGCCGGCATACGTCTCGTGCTCCTCGTCGGACTCGGGCTCGGCGGTCTCGAAATAGGCGGCGCCAACGCGCAACTCCTCGGTATCCAGCCAGTCCATCGCCCACATCATCGGGTGACCCTCTCGCATGTAGAAGGTGCCCCCAGGCTCGAGGAACGAGGAGACCACCTCGGCCCAACCTCGTATCTCAGGTATCCAACCGATGGCGCCGACTCCGGTGTAGACGATGTCGAACTTCTCCTCCAGGATCCCAGGTGTGTCGTAGAGCTCGGACACGATGAAGCGGCCGGGTGTCTCACAGTCCTCACTCAACCGGCGAGCAGCCTCGATCGATCTCTCCGACAGGTCGGTGCCCGTGACGGTCGCGCCGAGCCGTGCCCAAGAGAGGGTGTCGGTCCCGATGTGACATTGCAGGTGCAACAGCCGCTTACCGGACACGTCACCCAGCTTCTCTTTGTCGTAGGTGACCACACCACTCAGATACGACCGGTCCGCGATGAAGCGAGCGACGCCGTATTCATCGGATGCGTAATGGATGGGGACGCGAGAGTCCCAGTTGGCCCGGTTGGCTTCGCGATACTGGTCGAGTGGCATGTCGCCAGTATCGACGACCGTTCCCCGTTGACACGCCCGATTAGGGCGTGCCCGGGTTTGAGATGAAGTCCCAGACCTGTTTGTCGCCCCATGTAACCGGGACCGAGACGACGTCGGTCGGTGAGCCATCCTCCGCTGAGTGCCAGAAGACACGAATCGTCTCCCCACCGGCAAAGGGATAGTCGACCGAAAACGAGAATGCTCCCCAGCACCCGGTGCCACAGGTGGCGTTAGTGAAGTCTTCGTGGACGACGTTGCCATCGACATCGACGACTTCCAGACTCACCGTGGCCTCGAAGACGTTGGCGAAGCCAGTCACGACGAGGGGCGAGTCTCCCGATCCGCTCATTGCAGAATCCAGATTCACCGAGTTGAGCTGGTCGAGGAATGCTTCCCTGCCCACAGGTTGGCTCAGATCGAGGCCTTCGCTCCCGAAGGCGGTGACGGGTTGCCCACCGACTGTGAAGAGCACTTCCGATATCTCCTCACCATCACCTGCCGTGTAGATCAACTGGTTGAGCATTGTCATATCGGCGAGGAGCCCGCCGGCGCCGTCGAGGAACGCTTCGTTCATGTCCACGGTGACGAGTTGATCACTCGCCGCACGGGTGACGCTTATCACCTCAACGGGAGCCGGAACGAAGTTCTCAAACCCTTCTGGCAGGAAGAGCTCATCCGTTGCGAGCAATTGGAGTGCGGCGAGGGTGTCGGAGGCCTCGGGCATTGCCTGCGCGGTGGCGAAGAATGGGGCCAGCGCAGGGTTGCCGGTATTCGAGTTCTCCGGGATCGCCGTGAGAAAAACGATGACATTCCTCGCCTCGGTGGCCGGCACCGTGGTTGCGGCCGGTTGGCTGGTCGTGCTCGCTGGCACCGTGGTCGCTACCGGCTGGCTGCTGGTGCTGGCTTGCGGCTCGGTGGTGACGGTGGTCGGGACGGTCGATGTGGAACTGGAGGCCGCCGGGTCGACCTGTCCGCCTCCTCGGGCGAGAAAGATCGGGATCGCAGCCAGCAACAGCACTACCAGGGCGGCTCCGGCGAACACGAGGATCGGACGGGGCTTGGACTCATCACGTTGGGTCACCGAGACCTCCTCGGGGAAGGGCGGCGGCTCGGGCGACATCGCCACCAGCCGGTCCGCGAGCTCTTTCATCCTTCTTTCGTCTTTTCCGCTCATGACAGCCACTCCTCGAGGTGCTTTCGGGCGCGGGCCAAATGACGCTTCACCGCACCGGGCGAGACGCTCATGCGCTCGGCGACAGACTCCACCGAGAGGTCGGCCCAGTAGGTGAGCAGCACCACGGCCCGCTGCTGCACCGAGAGGCGTTCCACCGCGCGCAATACGTCGACGTCCACCTCAGGCTGGAGGGCTGATTCCGGCGACGCCGTCTTCATCTCCCGCAACCGACGGGACAACGTGCTCCGGTGGTGGTCATTCGCCACGTTGAGCACGGCGCGGTAGAGGTATGCCCTCCTGTTGGTGACCTCAGGCCAGTTCTTGGAGGAGAAAGCCCTGAGACAGGCATCGGTAACGACGTCAGCAGCATCGAACGGCCCGACCAGACCTGTTGCATACCTGGTGAGCTCGACGGCGTATGACCGATATACCTGCTCGTTGTCCATCACACCTGTAGCGGTGATCATGGCCTTGAGACGGAGCCAGGCCCGGGATTGGGTGACACCCCTTCAAGAAATCGCCTTTGGCGGATTCCGAGCCCCGGCATACTGACGCCGATGACGGTCCGGGGCCCGGACAAGGCCGCCCTGAACACCTACGCCCTCGACACCGATCGGCTCCTCATCGAGGTGCCCGTCGACGACGACGCTCCCGACCTCTATGCCCTCGTCGGAGGCAGTGACCGGCTCGAGGTCACGGCAGGTCTGATCTGGGATGGCCCCGACCGGGTCACCGACACACTGAGATTCATCCGGCAGGCACAGACCGAGCGCTACGGCGAAAGCGGTTTCCATTGGGCGATTCGGGATCGAGGAGGGGCGCTCACCGGGACCCCCCGCACCGCCATCGGGATGATCAGCGCCCGCCCCTCAGGAGAGCCAGGACGAGCCGATGTCGGTTACTGGCTGGGCAAGCCCTACTGGGGCCAAGGGCTGATGCATGAGGCACTTGCCGCGGTCCTCGGACTCTGTTTCGGCAACCTCGACCAGGTCAAGGTCGAAGCCGAGATCTTCACCAACAATCCCCGGAGCATGAGGCTGGTCGAGAGGCTGGGCATGCAACGCGAAGGCACCGTTCGATCTGCCCATTTCAAACGGGGCGTCTGGGTCGATTCCCACATCTACGGGATCCTCCGTGAGGAATGGTTGGCCTTGACCTCTTCTTGACTCACCGCTGATGCGGCCATGAGCCGCCATCTCGGACACTTGGGACATGAGACAACAAGGAGGTCCCATGTTCAGGAAGATGATCGGCATCGTCACAGCGGTCGCAGCCGCACTGCTGTTGGTAGGGGTGGCTTGGGCTTCGTCAAACGGAGGCCAGGATGACACGACCCCGGATTCGGTTTCCCCATCGGTGACTTCGGACGACACCTCCGGGTCACTGCCGACGGGTTCGACCAACACCAGCATCGACGACGACACGTCGACCAGCCTCGACGACAACAGCACCAGCAGCACGCTCGATGACAACTCGGTGACCAGCACCAGCCTTGGATCCACCACGAGCACCAGCCTGGCCAACGGCTCGACCAGCACCAGCATCGACGACCACGGCCGGGGGAACGACGACCCCGCCGGCGACGACAACGGGGGCCACGGCGGCGACGACAACGGGGGCCACGGAGGCGACGACCCCGCCGGCGACGATAACGGGGGCCACGGAGGCGACGACAACTAGGCCTCGGCTCAAACGAGCGACCGCCCCCTCCTCCTGTGGGGCGGTCGTTCTTTTCGCCCCGCTTCTTGAGATCTTCTTGAGGTGCCGCTGATGCGGCGATGAATCGGCTCCCCAAACACTGGAAGCGAATCGCAAGGAGGTTCGGATGTTCAGAAAGATGATCGGTGTCTTCACGGCCGTTGCCGCCGCATTACTGCTCGTGGGCGTGGCATGGGCGTCGGGCGGCGCGGGTCGAGACGACCCCGGCACGGGGTCTCTCGGTACGACTGCGAGCTCCTCCACTGAATCCACGGGCACCAGCCTCGAGGACAACACATCGACCAGCACCGCCGCCAGCTCGGCTACCACGAGCGTGGATGACAGTTCCACGACGAGCATCACCGTGATTGACCCATCGACTACTAGCACCACCATCGACACGACTACCAGCACCAGCGTCGGTGATGGGTCGACCAGCACCACTGTCGACGACCACAACCGGGAAGAGACTCGGGCTCCCGCCCCGGTCAACATTGGGCCGACCAGCTACCAGGTTGGATCCGGCGGCACGGTGATCGTCCAAATCGTTGGTGGCCAGTTGGTCCTGGTCGACGCCGTGGCCGCCCCTGGCTGGGCACTCGAAGTCGACAAAGCCGACGGTCTTGAGGTCAAAGTCGAGTTCGAGAACGGCGAGTCCGACGCCAAGTTCGAGGCCAAGATCGACAACGGTGAGTTGAGGGTCAGAGTCGAGCCCAGCTAACCGGCCGACCCCAGCCAGACACGAATGACCGCCCCACCACCGGGGCGGTCATTCATTTCCATCGATCCACCCACTGACTCCGCGGTTCGTCTCACGATGTCGAGCCCCAGCCCGGTCGAGCCGGCCCCGCTGACGCCACGTTCGGCGAGACCTCTGGAGGTGAAGCCCGGCCCCTCGTCACTCACTTCCAGCCACGGTCTTCCTTGATCCGACCCGACCAGGACCGCGAACGACGTGGTTGGTTCGGTGTGCGAGAACACGTTGCCGATCAGAGCATCGACAACTGCTTCCACCTCCTCAGCGGACACGGCGACAGCGCTGTGCGAGGTCACGCTCAGCGTCATCTCCCGCCCCTGCTCCTCGGCCAGCACCTTCCAGAAGGCGCAACGTGCCGAGACAACATCGGAGAGATCGGAGATTCCCTCGCCGCGCAATGAGGAAGACCTGGTCGCCACGATCAACTGATCGATGGCCTGCTCTAGCCGGTCGACCTGGGTGAGGACATGATCTCGCTCCTCGTCGTCGGTGAGCTTCTCGGCCTGAAGCCTCAGCGAGGTCAGTGGCGTGCGAAGACGATGTGAGAGGTCGGCTGCGGCCTCACGCTCCTCGGCGATCAACTCCTCGAGTCTCCCCGCCAAGAAGTTGAACGATTCCCCGACCTCCCGGATCTCTTCGGGATCACTCACCACGACCCTCGCATCGAGATCCCCTTCGCCCAGTTGCCGAGCGGTGTCAGCGAGGGCGGTGATCGGCCGGACCAAGCCCAGGCCCAATCGGTCGGCGACCCATACCGCGATCCCGATCAGCAGAACACCCAAGAGAGCGAGCAGGAGCCAAGCCTCGGTCACTCCCTCGGCGAGCACCGCGTCGGTGACGAAGACATCGACCACCCCAGTGCCCTCCCTGCCGATCACGGGCAGCGCATATTCCCACCCACCCTCCACCACTCCGGAGATGGTTGCTTGCCTATCGACCGCCGTCGCCACGAGGGTGCCCTGGCCCGGGACCTGCTCGCCCAGCACCGAGCCGTCGGGCAGCGCCACGATCGTGCCCGGCGGGAGGGGCCCGAGTGCCGACTCGATCGCGCCGGCATCCTCGTTCAAGCTCAGCGTGAGGGCGAGCAGAGAGGCAGTCGACTGAGCGGTCCGCTCTGCTTCCAGACGGGCGCGATCGCTTGCGTTTTGCCGAACCAGCAGGGCCAATGGGATCAGCAGGGCGATGACGACGAGGGCCGTCGTTGCCAGGCTGAGAAGGGCGAGCCGGCGTCTCACCCGCTGGGATCGACCAGCTTCACCCCTACCCCATGAACTGTGCGGAGATAGCGGGGGTCCTGAGCCGTCTCGCCCAGCTTGTTGCGGAGCCAGGACAGATGGACGTCGACAGTGCGCTCCGCCCCGCCGTAAGGCTCACGCCAGACCTCAGCCATGAGGGCTCGCTTGCTGACCACCTCGCCGGCTCTCTCGGCGAGAGCTCGGAGCAGATCGAACTCCTTGGGGCTGAGGTCGAGAGTGGCGCCGGCCAGCGTTGCTTCCCGGGCAGCGGGGTCGATCCGCAACTCGCCGACCTGGAGTGTCTCCCCCCCGTCGGTGGTAGCGCCGCGGCGGAGGAGGGCACGCACCCTCGCCTCGAGTTGCGACACGGAGAAGGGCTTCACCAGATAGTCGTCAGCCCCCGAGTCCAGGGTCCGTACCACCACCTCGTCGGCGCCCCGGGCGGTGATCACGATGATCGGGACCTGGCTGACGGCCCGGATCATCCGCAGCAACTCCGTGCCGTCGAGGTCGGGGAGGCCGAGATCCATCACCACCAGATCGGGCTTTCCCTTCACCGCCAGCTCCAAGCCTTCCAGGGCAGCGCCCGCGCTATCGACGTCGTGACCCTGGGCGGCGAGGGCGTCGGCAACGAGACGTCTGATCTCGACGTCGTCCTCGATGAGCACCACCTGTGCCATTCGGGCAGGTTATCCGTCAGTCGATATCTGCCCCCAAGCCTTGAGGAAACCTTGATATCTGGTTGAGGAGGTGTCTCCCGCTTCCTGGGAGAATGCGGGAATGAGCAAATGGGCCATCGCCGGTGCCTGGGTGCTGGTCGCCGCGCTGGCGACCACATTGACCTGGCAGATCGTGAGCGCTGCAGACGCTCAGGTCAACGACCGCCCACCGATCCAGGTAGAACCGGCGCCCAGCTCGTCCGACGTCACGCCGACGAACACTGATCCGACATCGTCATCGAGCAGCAGCACTTCGTCGTCGACCAGCACCACCTCACCGTCTTCGTCCTCATCGTCGACGTCCGGCAGCTCATCGTCGACCTCCGGCCCACCCCCCACCCAGGCAGCGTGGTCATCGCGCACGATCCAGTCCGGGGGTGGCGTCGTGGTTGTGAGTTACCGGCCCGAGGAAGTGGTGCTCAGCTCGGCGTCGCCGGCCGCCGGCTTCGCTGCCGAGATCAAGGAGCCAGGCCCTCCGGACGTGGACGTCGAATTCGAGAGCGAATCTGCCAAATACCGGGTGAGAGCCCGATGGGAAAACGGCGATCTCGTGGTGGAGGTCGACGGCTAACAGACGAGGCGCGTCGCGGCCGGTTTGCTCCTCGCGGACGCGATGCACCAGATGCTCTATCAGCTTCCAGGCGAGCTCGGGATGGTCCTTGACCATGGGTCGGAACTCCCATTTGGAGATGACCAAGGTGGAGAGCTTGGTGTCGGCGACCACTGACGCCGAGCGAGGCGCGTCGTCGACCAATGCCATCTCCCCGAAGAACTCACCAGGGCCGAGGGTGGCAACCGTCCGGCCACCTCTCATCACCTTCGCCTTGCCGTCGACGATCAAATGAAAGCCGACTCCTCCCCGCCCTTCCGACATCACCTCCTGGCCCTCGTTGTGCCAGACCACCTTTGCCGTGTCGAACACTTTGTTGAGTTCCTTCTTGCTCAAGCCATTGAACAGTGGAACCCCGCCCATGAGCTCGAGCTTCTCCTGCTTGGTGACCAAAGACGCCTCCTCGGACGGTGACGACGGCGATCTTATCCGGCGCGGCGGTCCGATGACTTTCGAACGAAGTCCAGGATCCAGTTGGCGAGAAGTTTCGAATCCATGGGCTCCGCCAACGTCTGCATCCCGGCGTCGACCGTGGGCTCGGGGATCAGACGACCACGCCGGGCGGCCATCAGCGCCCTGGAATATTCAGGGTCGAACTCGGGATGGCCCTGAATACCGATCATGTTCTCGCCGACGCCGATCATTGACACCGGGCAGTGCTCGTTCCACCCCAGGATCTCTGCGCCCGGCGGCAGCTCTTCGATCTGATCCTGATACGAGGTCAGAACCTTGTAGGACCCGCCCAGTCCGACATCTTCCCGGACAGTGACCTCTTTGGCACCTACTCCCCAACCACGGTCTGACTGGACCACGGTGCCACCCAGTGCCTTGGCGATGAGCTGATGCCCGAAGCAGACCCCGACGAAGGGAATCCCCTTCTTTGCCACCTCCCGCACGAACTCCTCCAGGTCGCGAATCCAGGGCTGATCGTCGTTGACCGAGTGACGAGAGCCGGTGGTGATCCAGGCGTCGCACTCGACCGGGTCGGCAGGGATCTCACCGTCGATCGCGTCATACGTGACGATCTCGACCTCGGGATAGTCGGTGAACAGCCGCCGGAACATGTCGGGATAGTCCCCGGCGACGTCGATGAACTCGGGACGGACGTGATCACAGACGAGAAGACCCAGCTTCATTCCATCCATCTTGGCGCGCCTCAGTCGTTGGCGATGAACACCGACTTGTACTCGGAGTAGTGGTCGAGGGCGGCCATGCCTTGCTCCCGGCCGATGCCGGACGCCTTGACCCCACCGAACGGCGCTTCGATATGGACGCTGGACGATGAGTTGATCGAGAGCATCCCGGTCTCCACGCCACGGGCCACCCGGAGCGCGCGGCCGATGTCCCGGGTCCAGATGGAGCCGGACAACCCATACGGGGTGCTGTTGGCCAGGGCGATCGCCTCCTCCTCGCCATCGAACGTGCTCAGAGCGACTACCGGGCCGAAGATCTCCTCCTGGACGATCCGCATCCCCACCCTGGCCTCGGTGAACACTGCCGGCGAGAGGAAGTTCCCGACGGACCCGACCCTGTCCCCGCCACAGACGAGCTTCGCCCCCTGGTCGACGCCGACCTGCAGGTATCCCTCCACGGAGTCCCGTTGCGCCGGGGTGATCAGCGGGCCGATCTCGGTGGCCTCGTCAGAGGTGTCGCCGACCACCAGGGTGCGCGCCCTCTCCACGAATCGGG
This sequence comes from uncultured Acidobacteriota bacterium, assembly GCA_963837055.1. Taxonomy (GTDB): domain Bacteria; phylum Actinomycetota; class Acidimicrobiia; order Spongiisociales; family ZC4RG35; genus JARDZU01. The sequence goes on from CAWILU010000003.1 coordinate 274,050, forward strand.
CGGCGAACTCCTCATAGATCGGTTGTTCCACGAGGATGCGGCTGCGGGCGCAGCAGTCCTGGCCGGCGTTGTCGTAGACGGCGAAGATCGAAGACTCGACACAGGTGTCGAGGTCGGCGTCGGCGAACACGATCGAGGCGGACTTCCCACCCAGCTCCAGCGAGACCCTTTTGATGTCCGGCGCGGCGGCCGCCATCACTCCCGCCCCCACCTCGGTCGATCCGGTGAAGGAGATCTTGCCCACCGCCTCGTGCCTCACCAGCGCCTCCCCCGTCTCGGAGCCCTTCCCCGTGACGACGTTGAACACGCCCGAGGGCAGTCCGGCCTCGATGGCCAACTCGGCCAAGGCCAGGGCGGTGAGCGGGGTCAGCTCGGCGGGCTTGACGACGATCGAGTTGCCCATGGCGAGGGCGGGGGCCGTCTTCCAGCTCAGGATCAGCATCGGGAAGTTCCATGGGGTGATGGCGGCACAGACCCCGATCGGCTCCCTGAAAGTGATCAGAGTCCCGTCGGCATTTCCCGGGATGGTCTGACCGTGGAACTTGTCCACCGCTCCGGCGTAGAAGTCGAAGGTGGTGGCGACGGCGCCGATCTCGCCTCGAGCGGCGACAATCGGCTTCCCGGCATTGGCGGATTCGAGCGACGGCGAGCTTCTCCTGGTCGCGGCGCACGAGGTCGGCGATGGCGCGGAGCACATCGCGGCGGCGTCGCACGGGGGTATTCCGCCACACACCCTCATCGAACCGTCGTCGGGCGACCTCGACTGCCGAGGCGACGTCGTCAGGAGAAGCCCGAGTGACCGTCCCGATCTCGGTGCCGGTTGCCGGGTTGGTGAGCGGAGCCTCTCCGGCCGAGCCGGCCCTGGGCTCGCCGTCGATGAAAGGGTGGTGGACGCTCACTCCGGGGTGACGTAGGCGGCTGTGATCCCACCGTCCACTACGAAATCGGCGCCGGTCACATACGACGACTCATCGCTTGCCAGCCAGAGCGCGGCCTTGGCCATCTCCGCCGCCTCCCCGAACCGACCCATCGGGATGTGCACGAGCCGGCGTTGTTTCTTCTCGTCCGTGTCGAGGAATTTCATCAGCAACTCAGTCCTCAGCGGCCCGGGACACAGGGCGTTGACCCTGATGTTCTCCCGGGCATGTACGACGGCGAGCTCCCGGGTCATGGCCAAGACCGCGCCTTTGGAGGCCGTGTATGCGACCTGGGGCGTCGCCGCCCCGAGCAGGGCGACGAACGACGCTGTGTTGATGATCGACCCACCCCCGGCGCGGCGCAGAGCCGGGATCCCGTACTTGCACCCGAGGAAGACGCCCTTGGCGTTGATGTCCATGGTGAGATCCCAGATCTCCTCTTCGGTGGAGACAGCATCGTCGTCACCCGAGTGCATGATCCCGGCGTTGTTGAACATCACGTCGAGCTTCCCGTAGGTACTCTCCGCTGCCGCCACCATCGCCTCGCTGTCGGTAGCCGACGAGACGTCGGCGCGATGGGCGGTGGCATCGCCTCCGGCCGCTCTGACTTTCTCGACGGTCTCTTCTGCCGAATCGACTTTCACATCGACGGCGAGGACCGACGCTCCCTCGGCAGCGAAGATGAGGGAGGTCTCCATCCCGATACCGGAGCCGGCGCCGGTGATCAGCGCCACTTTGTCCTGGAGACGACCGCTCATATCCGCTCGAAGTAGCGCCAGCGCTCCCAGTCGGTGACCGAGTTGTCGAAGGCCTTCTGCTCGGTCTGGAAGAAATGGGTGTAGTGCTCCTGCACCTCCGAGCCGAAGGCCTGCTTGACGAACTCGGACGAGGCAAAGAGCTCGGTGGCATCCCGCAGCGTGTAGGGAACCCGGGGCAGTTCCTGGGCCTGGTAGACGTCGCCGACGAAGATCTCCGGAGCCTCGATCTTGTTGGCGATGCCGTCCAAGCCGGAGGCGAGGACCGCGGCATAGGCGAGATACGGATTGGTGTCGGCCCCAGGAATCCGGCACTCGATGCGCAGGCTCTGGTCGTGACCGACGACCCTGAACCCGGCGGTGCGATTGTCATAGCTCCAGCCGAGGCGAGTCGGGGCCCACGAGCCGTCCTGGTACCGCTTGTAGGAGTTGATGGTTGGGGCGTAGAACACCATCAGCTCGGGGACGTGGGCCATCCATCCCCCCAGGAACCAGCGGAACTCGTCGGACCCATGCACCGGGCCGAAGACCTGATCGCCCGGAAAGGCATTCGTCTCTTCGCCCGACCAGAGGCTCACATGGAGATGGCACGACGAGCCGGCCTCGGTCATGTCCGGCTTGGCCATGAAAGTGATCGACACACCGGTGTTGTCGGCGATCTCCTTCATCGCTTGCTTCATGATGGTGTGCCGATCGGCCATGTCGAGCAGCTCGGTGAATCGAATGTTCATCTCGTGCTGGCCCCGGCCCCACTCCCCCTTCGAGTTCTCCACCGGGATCCCCGAAGCGGAGAGATGTCTCCGCACCTCGGCGTTGTAGAACTCCTCGCGGGTCCCCTGCAACAGGTGGTAGTCCTCGATGTACCAGCCGGCGGGCCGCATGCCGTCGTACTTCTTCTCCGCCGCCTCCCGATAGGAGTCCTCGAACAGGAAGAATTCGAGCTCCGAGGCCCCCCGGGCCATGTAACCGGCCTCAGCTGCGCCTTCGAGCTGGCGGCGAAGGATGGTGCGCGGGGCCACGCGTGACCAGTTCGTCGGTCCGTGGGTCCTCGAGATCGCACAGGACAAAGGCGGTTCGGTCGAGCCAGGTGGCGACCCGCAGCGTGCTCAGGTCGGGAACCATGTGGAAGTCGCCGTAACCGAGGTCCCAGCTGGCATAGGTGTACCCGGGCACCGGCTCCATCTCCATGTCGACGGTGAGCAGGTAGTCACAGCCGTGGGTCCCGTGCTCGAAGATCTCCTCCAGGAAATGATGGGCCGTGAAGCGCTTTCCATGAACCCGTCCCGTAGTGGTCGGTGAAGGCCGTCACCACTGTGTCGATCTCGTCGGAGCCGGTCAGCGCCTCCAACTCATCGATGCTGATCAAGCCCCGCAATTCGCCCATTCGACGCGCTCCTTGGCCTCGGTCTCGGTGGAGAGAGGCTAGGCGACATCCAGCAGGCGCTGCCGCTGAATGGCGAATCAAAAAACTCCCGATGCGGACGGCATCGGCCAAGCGTGCATTCCTATTCTCCGTGCCCACTCACCAAGGGAGGTACGTCTATGTCGACCGAACGCAAGGTCGGCTCGGTCACCTATCGCGATGTCGACCAGGGGTACTTCGACCAGCGAGGCCTGAAGCGGCACGCCGGGGTGTGGATGCTGTGGGCGCTCGGTGTCGCCGCAGTCATCTCGGGTGACTTCTCCGGATGGAACTTCGGGCTCGACGTCGGCGGATTCGGTGGCCTTCTCATCGCCACGATTGTCATCACGATCATGTACATCGGGCTGTGCTACTCCATCTCGGAGATGTCGCCTGCGCTACCTCACACCGGAGGCGCCTATTCCTTCGCCCGATCGTCGATGGGGCCCTGGGGTGGGTTCATCACCGGAGTGGCCGAGAACATCGAATACGTGGTTACCCCGGTGGTGGTGGTGTATTTCGCCTCGATCTATGCGCAGAGCGTGTTCAACGACCTGTTCGGTTTCGAGCTCGGCCTGCCCTGGTGGTGGGTGATCTTCTATGCGATCTTCGTCGGGCTCAACATCATCGGGATCGAGGCGACGATGCGGTTCTCGGTGGTGATCGCGGTGATATCGCTGGCGGTTCTCGCCGTGTTCTTCGTGCTGGCGATTCCCGAATTCGATGCGTCGTTGCTCACCAACATCGTCGCAGAGGAGGGCGGCACCTCGTTCCTGCCATTCGGCATCGCCGGAATATTCGCCGCATTGCCCTTCGCGATCTGGTTCTACCTGGCTATCGAGGAATTGCCCCTGGCCGCCGAGGAGTCGATGGATCCCAAGCGCGACGTCCCCCGAGGGACGATGTGGGGACTGTGGACCCTGGTGATCACCGGGATGGGAGTCCTCTTCCTCAACACCGGGGTCGGGGACGGCGCCGAGGGGATCAGAACGTCAGGTGAGCCGCTGTTGGACGGATTCCGACAGGTCTTGGGGAGCGACACCAGTGCCGCCATCCTCGGGCTGTTCGCCTTGACCGGGTTGATTGCCAGCTTCCACACCATCATCTATGCCTACGGGCGGAACATCTACTCGCTATCCCGGGCCGGATACTTCCCCCACTGGATGTCGGTGACTCACGGGAAGCGGAAGACCCCCTACGTCGCGCTGTTGCTCGGCGGTGTCGTCGGGCTGGCGTTGGCCTTCTTGCTCGATAGCCAGTACGAGGGCACAGCAGGTGCTGCCTTGCTGAGCATGGCGGTGTTCGGAGCGGTTATCTCCTACTTCATGCAGATGCTGTCCTTCATCCGGCTCAGGCGGAACATGCCGAATATCGCGCGGCCCTATCGGAGCCCGGTCGGAGTCTTCGGGGCGGCTGTGGCCGGTCTGATCGCCCTCATCTCCTTGGTGGCGTTGTTCTTGAACGACGCGTACCGCCCAGGGGTGTACGGGGTGGCCATCTGGTTCATCCTCGCCCTGCTCTATTTCGCCCTCTCCGGGCGGAACAAGCTGGTGCTCTCCCCCGAGGAGGAGTTCGCCATGACAAGGGGTGAGCACGGGCATCCCGAGACAGAGGGCTACGGGACGACCCTCGTAGCGGACACGACCGCGTCCGACACGACCGCGTCCGACACGACGGTGCCCGACCCACAGGCCTGAGACAGCTGCCCTCCCCGACCGGCCACCGGCCCGACGACCGGAGGCCCTGCTAGTGCCGCCTGCGGTGACCTTGGACGACGTCGCCAAGCAGTTTGGCGACGTCGTCGCGGTCGACGGCGTGTCTCTGGAAATCGCCGATGGCGAGTTCTTCTCCATGCTCGGCCCGTCGGGCTCGGGCAAGACGACTTGCCTCAGGATGATCGCCGGGTTCGAGATCCCGACTTCTGGGACAGTGTCGCTCCACGGTCGCGATGTGACCGGGATCCCGCCGTATGAGCGTGACGTGAACACCGTCTTCCAGGACTACGCCCTCTTCCCCCATATGACAGTGGCCGAGAACGTGGCCTACGGACCGATGGTTCGCAAGGAGCCCGACCAGGAGGACCGGGTCGGCAAGGCTCTGGCCATGGTGCATCTCGACGGATTCGCGGCCCGCAAGCCAAGCCAGTTGTCTGGCGGACAGAGACAGCGAGTCGCCCTGGCGCGGGCACTCATCAACCGGCCCTCGGTGCTCCTGCTCGACGAGCCCCTCGGAGCTCTCGACCTCAAGCTCCGGCAGGCGATGCAGCTCGAGCTCAAGACGCTCCAACGCGAGGTCGGGATCACCTTCATCTACGTCACCCATGACCAGGAGGAGGCCCTGACCATGAGTGACCGACTCGCGGTGTTCAATCACGGCCGGGTCGAGCAGGTGGGGACACCATCGGAGGTCTACGAGAACCCCCGCAACGCGTTTGTGGCCGGGTTCGTAGGCACGTCAAATGTGATGTCAGGCCCGCTGGCGGAGCGGATAATGGGATCGTCTGCTCCGTTCACCGTCCGGCCCGAGAAGATCAGCGTCGAGGAGCCGGTCTCTGTCGTCCCGTTGGATCGGGCCGCTGTCGAGGGCACGATCGTCGAGGCGGTCTACCTCGGCATGTACACCAGGTATCGCGTCGATGTGGATGGAGCGGTCATCGAGGTAGCCGCCCAGAACACCGCCTCGGATCACAGCGACGCCCAGCGTCAGATCGGACGCCTGGTGAAACTGACCTGGATGAAGAGTTCGTGCCGACCACTCGAGGAGTCCCCACGAGATGGAGAGCCGGATGAGAGGGCTCCGGCGTGGACCGGAGCCGGGAACAACACCTCAGAGGAGGAAAACATCGGATGAGATCACGAAAGCTGATTCTCCTGATCACGGCGATCGCCCTTCTGGCCACCGCCTGTACCGGCTCAGGAGACGAAGAAAGTGCCGATCTGCCCACCGAAATCGGTGAAGGCGAGGGAAGCGTCGTCATCGTCTCCTGGGCGGGCTACATCGAGCGGGGCGACACGGATCCTGCGTACGACTGGGTGACCCAGTTCGAAGAAGAGACGGGCTGCGCGGTCGAGAACAAGATCGCGGGCACATCGGACGAGATGGTGGCGCTGATGACCGGCTCCGAGGAGTATGACCTGGTCACCGCCTCCGGCGACTCCAGTCTGCGTCTCATCGCAGGCGGCGCCGTGCAGGAGATCAACACCGACCTGATCGAGAGTTGGGACACCGTCGACCCCCGCCTTCAGGACGCCGAATGGCACACGATCGAGGGCAGGCACTATGGGACCCCATACTCTTCGGGATTCAACGTGCTCGGTTATAACACCGAGGTCTTCGGTGATACACCGCCCGACTCGTGGAACGTGGTCTTCGAGGAGCAGGACCTGCCTGACGGCCAGAGCAACGCAGGACGCGTTCAGGCTTATGACGGCCCGATCTATATCGCAGATGCCGCCCTCTACCTGAGCGCGACCCAGCCCGAACTCGGGATCGAAGACCCTTATCAGCTCAACGAGGACCAGTACCAGGCGGCTCTCGACTTGCTGCGTCAGCAGCGAGCCCTCATCGGTCGCTACTGGCACGATGCCTTCATCCAGATCGACGACTTCACCAATGAAGGCGTCGCCGCCTCCTCGACCTGGCCGTTCCAGACCAATGTCCTTCAGGCGAGCGGTGAGCCGATCGACAAGGTGGTCCCGGTCGAGGGAGCAACCGGATGGGCCGACACCACCATGTTGAGCTCCAACGCCCCACACCCCAACTGCGCCTACATGTGGATGGAGTGGTCGTTGAATCCCAAGCTCCAGGGTGACCTGGCTGCCTGGTTCGGCACGGTGCCGGCCGTCCCCGATGCATGTGAAGGCAACGAGCTGCTCGGTCCGGACGGCTGCGCCAACAACGGGAGCGAGTCCTTTGACGAGATCCTGTTCTGGAAGACCCCTACCGACGACTGCAATGGGACCGCCTCCACAGGAGAGTGTGTCCCCTACTACCGGTGGGTCACCGACTACCTCGCAGTGATCGGCGGACGCTGAGCTGGTAGCTCGTGATGTGGGTGGCTGCCGGGGAGCCACCCACATCGGGCATTGCACATGACGACCGACACCAAGGGCCCGACCCTTACTCATCGCATCGCGAGAGCCCTTCACCAGCGCCCGTGGCTGAGGATCCTCTTGCTGCTGGCTCTGCCTGTGATCTGGCTGGTCGGGATCTATGGGGGAAGCCTGGGTGCCTTACTCGTCCAGAGCTTCTATGCCCTGGACACCTTCAGCGGGGTGATCGGGGACACCTTTTCCCTCGACTCGTGGAGACAGCTGTTCACCGACGCCAACGTCGCCGTCATGGTGCGCACGGTGGGCATGGCGGCAGCCGTCACCGTGGCCTCGGTGATCATTGCCTTCCCCCTCGCCTACTTCATGGCTCGCTATGCACGAAAGCAGCTGAAAGCCCTGCTCGTCTTGGCGGTGTTGGTGCCGCTGTGGTCGTCGTACCTGGTCAGGGTGTACTCGTGGAAGTTGATCCTGGCCGCCGACGGGATCATCAACTGGTTCGTGGAGAGGTTGGGCTTGGGAAGGGCGCTCCAGTTGTTCCTGGACACCCCGTTGATCGGCGGGCCCTCGCTCTCGATATCACTGTTCGGCCAGTTCCTGGTCTTCGTCTACATCTGGCTGCCTTACATGATCCTCCCCATCCACGCCTCGCTGGAGCGGGTGCCCGGGTCACTCATCGAAGCTTCCGCCGACCTCGGGGCACGACCCAAGCAGACTTTCCGGAAGGTGATCTGGCCGATGGCAATCCCCGGAGTGGCGGCGGGTTCGATCTTCACCTTCTCCCTGACCCTGGGTGACTACATCATCCCGACCATCATCGGCGACTCCAGCCCATTCATCGGGTTGGCCATCTACTCCTATCAAGGCGTGGCCGGCAACCTCCCCCTGGCCGCAGCCTTCTCCTTCATCCCGATCGCCGTGATGGCCGTGTACCTGACCGCGGCCAGACGGTTCGGCGCATTCGAGGCCTTGTGAGGACCAAAGCCAGTCTCGGGTTGAAGCTGGCGGCGGGATTCACCCTCGCCTATCTCCACATCCCGATCCTCTTCGTGTTCCTTTACGCCTTCACCACCGAGTCGGCGAGTTTCCGGTTTCCACCGCCGGGATTGACCACCGAGTGGTTCGGCGTCGCTTGGCAGAACTCGGAGATCCGAGCGGCATTGGGCCTCTCCCTCCGGGTGGCCGCCATCTCTACCGTGATCGCCCTGATCGTGGGCACACTCGCCGCGGCCGCCGTTTGGCGAACCAACTTCTTCGGGAAGAACACGCTGAGCCTCTTCATCATCCTCCCCATCGCCCTCCCCGGGATCATCACTGGCATCGCCCTGCGGTCAGCGATCAACCTTGGCAGTGTCTCATTCTCCTTCTGGACTCTGGTGATAGGGCACGCCACCTTCTGCGTCGCGGTCGCCTTCAACAACGTGATCGCCCGAATGAGGCGGACCTCGCCCAACATCCTCGAGGCGTCCATGGACCTCGGTGCCCGGGGGTGGCAGACCTTCCGTCACGTGCTGCTCCCACAACTCGCCCCCGCCATGCTGGTCGGCGGGATGCTGGCCTTCGCCCTGTCCTTCGACGAGATCATCGTCACTACCTTCACTGCCGGGAATCAGCAGACCCTCCCGATCTGGATCTTCTCCTCGTTGGTACGTCCCCGGAACCGGCCCGTCACCAACGTGGTGGCAGTGTTCGTGATCGTCATCACCTTCATCCCGATCGTTCTGGCGCAGCGCTACGCCCAGCGATCGGATGAGGGTTAGCCCTCGAACCGCTGATCCCGCCAGCGAATCGCCTCCTTGAGGCCTTGCTCCGCAGCTATGCGGTCGAACTCCTCGCGCTCGGGGACCCGGGCCGACTCGATCTCGGCCCCCAGCTCGACGCCTTCGATCAGGGCCTGACGGAACCCGGCGGTCTCCCAGGAGCGGTTGATGGCGCGCTTGGTCAAGGTCATCGCGGCCGGGTCGACCACCGCCAGCTCCTGCGCCAATCGCATGGTCTCATCTTCCAAACGGTCGCGAGGGACCACACGATTGACCAGGCCGATGCGCTCCGCCTCGACCGCGTCCAACCGGTCGTGCACCGGTGAGGATGAGCTCCTTCGCCCGTCGGGCGCCGATCAGCCAGGGCATCACCTGGGCCACGACCGTCGAGCCGAACCGGATCTCGGGCTGGCCGAACACGGCGTCGTCCGACGCCACCGCCAGATCGCACATCATCATCAGATCGCAGCCGCCGGCGAGACAATGCCCGTGGACTTGGGCGATCACCGGGTGGGGGTGGTCAAAGATCTCGAGCAGGCGATCGAGGCTGTGACGAAGACTCTCCGAGGGGCTCTCTGGTCCCGCCGGCTCGGACAGGTCATAGCCGGCGCAGAACGAACGACCGGCACCTGCAATCACGATCACCCGGACCTCAGACGCCTCCGCCGCATCGGCGAGGGCGGTGGAGAGCTCGTCCACCAGGTCGGCGTCGAGGGCATTGAGCTTCTCGGGCCGGTTGAGGGTGAGACGGCGAACCGTTCCGATGTCCTCGATCAGAACTACCGGATGGCTCATGCCGGCTTGAACAGGGCGTCCACTGCCACTGCGCCCTCCGGGCCGACGATCACCGGGTTGACGTCGATGGCACGGATCTGGCCCCCCGCGTCGGCGGCCAGCTCCGAGAACCGAACTATCAGCTCAGCAAGGGCCTCGAGATCGACCGGTTCACCTCCGCGTACTCCGTCGAACAGGGATCGAACCCGCAGCCTGTCCAAGGCATCGATCGCCCCCACCCGATCGATCGGCGGAAGAACCGCAACACGATCCGCCATCAGCTCGACGAGTCTGCCTCCGGCCGAGATGAGCACAACCGGACCGAACTGGGGGTCATCGATCATCCCCAGTGCGATCTCCACCACACCCGCCACTTGCTCCTGGGCCAGGACGTGAGGCCCGAGCCGTGTCGCCAGCTCTCGGTAGGCCGTGAGCAGACTCTCTTCTGCGGTGATCCCGAGCACGACACCGGTTACCTCGGTCTTGTGGTCGATCGGTGCCGCCGTCTTCAAGACGACCGGATATCCAATACGGCCCACCGCTTCGAGCAGCTCCGACTCGTCGCCGGCGGGGGCATGTTCGGGAACGGCGATCCCGTATGCGGCGAGGACCCGCAGGGCGGACGCCTCTCCTTCGACCTCCGACGGGGGGAGGGCTGGGGCGGTGAGTCTCGCCGACGGGTCCGGTCCGGGCCGGGATGACCGGGCGTGACGATCGAGTAGGTGCCGAATCGCGCGAAGACCGGTTTCGGTCCCCTCCAGCACCGGTACGCCTCCCTCGCGGAGACGCCCGGCCTGGACCGGGTCGACCGTCGTAGCCAGATTGCTCAGGACCGCCAGTGGCTTGTCGGTTTGCCTGGAGACGGTGAAAGCGGCGTCGGAATAGGCGTAGTCGGGTTTCTCCTCGGCGGTGAGATCGACGCAGAACACGACAGCCCCGATCGACGGGTCGTCGGACACCGCGCTGAGGCACTCGACGAACACGTCCTCGGCCTCGCGACCCGTCCCCCAGGCATCGACCGGGTTGGCCGGCTCCAAACCCGGATCGAGGACCTTGGCCAGACGGGATGTGGCCACATCGCCCAGCTCCGGGAGAGCGACGCCCACACGATCGGCCGTGTCGATCAGGAGCGCTCGCTCGCCACCGGAGTCGTGGACGGCACCCATCCCGGCCGCCGACGCCCTGCGTCCTGAGGCGAACAACTCCACTGTGTCCGCCATCTCATCCATGCTCCACACCCGATGCACCCCGTGCGCGTCGAAACAGGGCCTCGTAGACCGCGTCATCACCGGCCAGGGCCTCCGAATGCGTCGCCACCGCCTCCTGGCCGTGTGCGCTCGCTCCGACTTTGAGTGCGACGACCGGGACATCTTTGTCATCGGCCTCGGTGAGAGCGGCCCGGAAGCCGGCCGGGTCGCGGATCGTCTCCAGGAACAGCGCGAGAACCCGGGTGCTGTCCAAGCCGAGCGCCCAGCGCATGTAGGCGTCCATGGTGGTGTTGATCTCGAGACCCGTTGACACGACGAGGTTGAACCTGATCTCGCGGCGGTTGTGCAGCATCGCCGAGAACAGCGACCCGGAGTGGCTCAGGAAGGCGACCCGGCCGGGCCGGAGGTCATCGGGTTGGTAGAAGCCACAGATCCGGAGGCCCTTCTCCACGTTGAGAAAGCCCATGCCATTCCCCCCGCAGATGGGGATCCCTGCGTCGTCGGCGATGGTCTTGAGACGCTCACGCAGCGACTCCCCATCAGACGCCGCTCCATGGCAACTGGCGAAGATCGCCACGGATCTAGCGCCAATTTCAGCCGCCTTCGCCATCTCCGACTCGAGATGCTCATTGGCCACGGCCAGGACCACCAGATCGACCGGAGAATCGATCAACTCCAACGACGGCCAGGACTTCAGACCGTGCACCTGCTGATATCGCGGGTTCACCGCGAACACATCGCCCGAGAAGCCGCCAGAGATCAGCTGCCGGATCGTCTGATCGCCGACCGACCCGACCCGCTCGCTCGCGCCGACGATCACCACCGATCGGGCGTTGAGCATGGGGTCGAGTGAGAGCATCCTGGGGAGATCCTGAATGGTGATTCAGCGTACCGGCGACGATCCGAGCGCCGCAATGGGACGGGGTCCTGTGCCAAGATTGACCGGTGAGTCCCCGCCCCAGCCTGACCGCCACTCGCCGCAACGAGATCCTCGCCGCCACCAGCGCAGCCATCGCCGACCGCGGCCTGTGTGAGACCCGCATCGCCGACATCGCCGATCACATCGGCGCCAGTCCCGCCCTCATTCTCTACTACTTCCCGTCGAAGGCCGCCCTCGTCACCGAGGCCCTGGTGTATCAGGATCAGCTCTTCCACGAGACGGTGAAGGAGGAGCTGGACAGCGCCGGCTCGGCGACGGCAAAGCTGGCCATCCTCATCGAGGCCAGCTGTCCCAAGCCTCCCCGCGCCACCGGAGAGCCCGACGGATGGGTCCTCTGGCCTGCGGCATGGGAGATGTCCCGGCACGACCCCACCCTGGCCGCGGCCCGGGCCCGGCTGGACGAGTCGTGGCGGGCGCAAATCGCAGCAATCGTCGAAGAAGGGATAGCCGCCGGAGAGTTCAGCGATGTCGACGCATCGGACTTCGCCATCCAGCTCGCCGCCCTGCTCGACGGGTTGGCCATCGAGGTGATGCTCCGTGACCCGACGGTCGACGCGGGACGAATGCAGAAGCTCGCCGACAGCTTCGTGGCGATGGCGCTCAAGACCCGGTTTGAGCGACGCGATACCTGAATGACGGTTTAGTGTCTGCCCGGCTGTTAGGAGGAAACCCATGGCATACCACCCCAGAGAGAACTGGAGCCCCCAGCTCAGGAAGAGGGTCTACACCCGCCGGGACTTCCTCCAGCGAGCGGCATTACTTGGGATCGCCCTCCCCGCCCTACCCAGCCTGCTCGCCGCTTGCGCTGACCGGGAAGGTGGCGAGTCGGCTGAGCTCGCCGTGGGCACCCCAGCCAGCCCAGTGCAGCAACCATTGTTCGACGACAACCCAGCCATCGAGTCGGGGCTGGAGCCCGAGGCCGGGCCTCTCCTGTTGTACAACTGGGAGGACTACCTGAACCCGGAGACCATTCCGCTCGCTGCGGAGGCGCTCGGAGTCGATATCCAGGTGACCACCTTCGTCAACGAGGAGGAAGCCCTCGCCCGTCTCTCGTCCGGCGAGGTTCAGTTCGACGTCTGGTTCCCCACCTCACAGCGAGTCCCGGTGGCGGTCGCCGCATCTCTCATCCAACCTGTCAATCACGACTACCTGCCCAACCTCCAGGCCAACGTATGGCCCCAGCTCGCCGATCCCTACTACGACCAGGGATCCCGCTACACGGTGCCTTACGTGACCTACACCACGGGCATCGGGTGGCGAGTCGACCTCGCCGACAGCGCCGACATCGAGGGCCAGGCCAACCCCTGGGATGTCTTCTGGAATGAGAAGTACAGCGGGGTGATCGGGATGCTCGACTCCTTCACCGATGTGATACCAGTCGCCCTGTTCCACAACGGCGTGGCCGACCCATCGCAAGCCTCCGAGGCCGAATTGGTCGCCGCCGGTGACGCCCTGGTCGAGTTGATCGATCTCGTCGACATCAGATATCGGATCGATGGCAGTTATGCCGGCCTGCCCGAGGGGAGATACGCGATCCATCAAGCATGGTCAGGCGACCTGGTCAACTCCCAGTACTTCTGGCCTGGTGGGGAGGATGAGGGGACCACGCGATACCTGTGGCCTGCCAAAAGCGAGGGGTCGACCACCAATGGGGCGATATCGAGTGACACCATGACAGTGCTCAAGGGCTCAGAGCGCCCTGTGCTGGCCCATGCGTTCCTCAATTACATGCTCGACGAGGCCAATGCACTGAAGAATTTCGAGTACGTCGGCTACCAGCCGCCACAAAACGGCCTCACTTCCGAGTATCTGATCAGCGAGGAATGGCTCCTTCCGCATCTGGCACCGGCGCTGGTAGCACCTGAGGACTTCGAGTTGGACTCAGCCTGGGTCCAGGGCCCGCTCGACGCAGCTACCGAGGCGTCGTGGGTCGAGCAATGGAATCGGGCCAACTCGGGTGGTTGACTCGGTCGGATAGAGGGTCATGCCCACCAATCTCGCCTCTGGGGCCGAGTACGCGACGGTAGGGCAAAAAAGATGGGTGTGGCCTGGCTTTGCCCTTCCCGGTGTGCTCTGGCTGATTCTCCTCTTCCTGGTCCCGTTCTACGCGGTGTTTGCGATCGCGATGGGCCAGCTCGACCCGATTCTGCAGAGGGCCACACCGGAGTGGAACCCGTTCTACTGGGACCTGACCGTCATGGGCGAGGCCTTCGCCGAGCTGTTCGGCGGTCAGCTTGGCGTGATTGCCCTTCGTACCCTGGCCTATGTCTTCATCGCATCGCTCATCTGTGTCCTCGTCGGATACCCGGTCGCATACTTCGTGTCGAGAAGGGCAGGGCAATGGCGTTGGCTGTGGCTGCTGTTGATCCTGGCGCCGTTCTGGATCAATTACCTGATGCGGATGATGTCCTGGGTGAATCTGCTCAGCCCGGACGGTCAGGTCAACAGGTGGCTGACCACCATCGCAAGCTGGTTCTCCATCGAGTTCGTGCCGCCCGACTGGCTCGCCGGCAATCACGTCGTCGTCATCCTCGGGCTGGTCTACGGCTACATCCCGTTCTTCATCCTCCCTCTCTTCGCCGCCTTGGACCGGATCGATGAAGCCACCCTTGAAGCCTCGCGCGACCTCGGGGCCAACAATGCGCAGACCTTCTGGAGGGTGACCTGGCCACTGTCTCGAAACGGGGTACTCGGGGGCCTGGTCATCATCATGCTCCCCATGTTCGGGGACTACTACACACCCAACCTCTTGTCGGGATCGCCTCGCACCCGGATGTACGGAAACACAATCGACCAATTCATCAATCAGACCACCAGTGGGGGGGCTGTGGGCGCGGCCTTGACCATCATCCTGATGATCTTCATCGCCGGGCTGATGGTGTATTACCTCCGCTCGATCTCTCAGGCGTCGCAGGAGGCACGAGAGTGACAACGACCAGCCCCTCGCGGCTCCGGTCGGCGCTTGCCAACCCCTGGGGCAAATCGCGGATGCTGCCTCTGGTCACCCTGCTCTACGTCCTCTGGTCGATCATCCCGGTGGGAATAGCGGTCCTGTTCTCCTTCAATTCGGGTAGGTCGAGAAGTACCTGGCAGGGGTTTTCCACTCGCTGGTACGTTGGTGATCCGGCTGCCGCAGAATCGGTGTTGTACGACCCCTCTCTCCGGTTCGCGCTCAACCAAAGCCTCAAACTTGCCATCCTGACCATGCTCGTCGCGACTCCCATAGGAGTCGCCCTTGCGCTCGGTCTGGCGAGGTGGCGAGGAAGAGGGGTCAAGGCGTCCAATCTGTTGATGCTGATCCCCCTGGTAACCCCCGAGATCGTGATGGGGGTGGCCCTGTTTCTGGTCTTCGCCGAGGTTTACGACTTCGTTCCCTTCGGGACCTGGACTCAGTTCCTGGGACATGTCACGTTCTCGATTTCCTTTGTGGTGATCATCGTTCGGGGGCGTCTGTTCGCCATTGGCAGGGACTACGAGGAAGCTGCCATGGACCTTGGGGCTTCCCAATTCGAGGCGATGCGCCGCGTGCTCCTCCCCCTTCTCGCTCCAGCGCTTGTCGCCAGCCTCGCCATCGTCTTCGCCATCTCAATCGACGATTTCGTCATCAGCCAATTCCTGATCGGGGGCGCGGAGACCGTGACGATCCCGGTGCAGCTTTACTCGGGTGCCCGGCTCGCTCCGCCACCTTCCCTCAACGCCTTGGCCACCATCCTGATGGTGGTAACCATCGGCGCGATCACGATTGCCGGGCTCCTATTTCGCGCCCTGGGCAAACGACGAGGCGAAAGGGCCTCAGCCCTGGAGTCGGTGGCCGGTTTCGACTTGTGACGGTCAGACCGTCAATCTGACGATCGGTCTCGAGTCGTTGCGGCGGATCAGCTCGACGAAACCATGCTCGTCGAACATGCTCAGCGTCCCGGTGAAATAGTCCACAGCAGAGCTCCGGGGGCCATCGACCGGGTAGGCCTCGATGACCTCGGCCCCTTCGTGCTTGGCGAAAGCGATCGCGGCGGTCAGGAGTCCTGCTCCGACGCCCCGCTTCCGGTAGCCCGTCCGTACGACGAAGCAATTGATCGACCAGGGCTCCAAATCGTCGACCCGCTTGAGCAGCCGGGATCGGTCGAGAGTCGGGAAGTCGTGACGCGGGCCGACCTGGACCCACCCGACAGGATCATGCCCGACGTAGCCGAGCAGCCCGGGCGGGCGTCCTTCGGCCGCCACATCGGCGAAACGATCACGGTTGTCCCGCTTGTCTCCGAAACCGTCGTCGGGTCTCCGCCAGTGCATGCAAAAGCAACTTCTGGCAACGCCACGCTCGCCGAAGACCACCTCCATGTCCGGAAATCTCTCTGGGGTGAGGGGCCGGCTGATCATCGGGCCCAGATCGGTCTCGGTCGAGTGTGACCAGGCCTTCCTAGGCACCCATCGGCTCCTCAGCCTCGCAGTGTGGGCCGAAGACGAGCTCGATTATCTCTGCCTCGGTGATGTGCTCGACCGGCACTGGCTCGGGGTCGGGGCGGACGTACTTCCACCAGAATCGGCGCATCCTCACCTGACGCAACTCCTCGTCGACTTGGCGGATCATTTGGAAAGCGGCGCTGGGGAGCATGGGTTTTCCTTCCTCCGACTACGGTCAAACCCTACGACCGGATGCGGACAGCTTCTGTCCGCATAACTAGAAAGAATCAGCACTGGATGGACAGCGCAGAACGTCTGCTCAAGCTCCTCGCCCTGCTCGAGGGGCGGATCGACTGGACGGCCGAAGAGCTGGCCGGGCGCCTGGATGTGACGACCCGGACGGTCCGCCGCGACGTAACCCGCCTGCGCGGACTCGGATACCCGGTGGAAGCCGTGGCCGGCCCCGGCGGTGGGTACCGACTCGGAGCCGGAGGCAAGCTCCCCCCGTTGCTACTGGACGACGAGGAGGCCCTGGCCGTGGCCCTGGGGCTCAGGGTGGCGACAGCGACCGCAGTGGGCGGTCTGGAAGTCGCGTCTTTGTCGGCCCTATCGAAGTTGGAGCATGTCCTGCCCCCGAGACTCCGCACCCAGCTGGAGGACATCTCCGAAGCCACGGTGTCCACCGTGACCACCTCCGCTTTCTCCGTCGACCATGGGTCCCTCGCCGTGGCTGCCTCGGCCGCGCGCACCAGGCAGAGGATGCGTTTCAGCTACGTCGACACCCACGGCCAGGTCACCGAGAGACACACGGAGCCACTCCGCCTGGTACACACCGGGCGCCGCTGGTACCTGGTCGCCTTCGATCTCGATCGGGACGACTGGCGCAACTTCCGACTGGACCGCCTCTCCGAGCCCTGGGTGACGGGGATGCGCTCGGCGCGGAGACCTGAACCGGACCCGGTCGAGCTCGTCCAGCGGGGAGTCGCGATCGAGGCTTACACCCAGCGCGCCTCGGTCAGGCTGTTGGCCCCGAGGGACCGCGTCGCCCACATCATCCCGGCCACCGTGGGGGCGCTGGAGACCCTGAGCGACGACACCACCCGACTCGTCATCGGCGCTGATGACATGAGCTGGCTGGCGCGTTACCTGCTCGGTCTTCCCTGGGAGTTCGAGGTGGAATCACCCGAGGAGCTGCGCAAAGAGTTGCGGAAGATCGGGCGCCGGCTGCTCGCCGCTCCTCACTCCTCCTGATCTTCGTCGTACTCGGGGTCGAGCTCCTCGGTTGCGGTGCCCGTCTCCGACACGATCCTGAGGGCGTCCTGTGGGAACTGGAGAGCGACCTTGTCGGGCCAGTCCCAGGGGAAAGACCCGCCCTGATTGGGAACGGTCACCTGGACGGTCCCTACCTCCTCGACCGTGACCAGCACGTTGAGGAGTGGCCCGGCGAATACGACCCTCTCGATCTCCCCAACCAGGATGTTCTCGCCGCCGAAGTCGGGAGCGTGGATCCCCACTCGTTCCGGGCGGATGCTCACGGTCACTTCACCTGTTACCCCATCACGGTCGAGACAGGCCAGTTCCCTGCCGCCCAACCGGATACGACCCGGGCCGATTGCGTCGGCATACATCAGATTGGACACACCGAGGAAGTCTGCGATGTAGCTGGACCGGGGGGCCTCGTAGATCTCCGACGGAGTACCCATCTGCTCGATCGTGCCCTCGGTCATGACCGCGATGCGGTCCGACATGGTGAGTGCCTCTTCCTGGTCGTGAGTGACATAGATGAAGGTGATCTCCAGGTCCTCTTGGAGACGCTTCAGCTCGACCTGGAGCGCCTTGCGTAGCTTGGCATCGAGGGCCCCAAGCGGCTCGTCCAACAAGAGGACCGATGGGCTCAAGACGAGCGATCGAGCGAGAGCGACGCGTTGCTGCTGGCCACCAGATAGCTGGGTGGGCCTGCGGGATTCCATCCCGGTGAGACGCACTTTCTCCAGTGCGTCGGCCACCCGCCCTTGTTGCTCCGACTTGGGCACATCCCGATATCGAAGCCCGAACGCGACATTGGAGGCCACATCCATGTGTGGGAACAGGGCGTAACTCTGGAAAACGGTGTTCACCGGTCGCTTGTGAGGAGGGGTCCCTGCCTGATCGACCCCGTCGATGAGGATGGCGCCGCTGTCCGGCCGCTCGAACCCGGCAATCAGGCGCAGGGTGGTGGTCTTGCCGCATCCCGATGGCCCGAGCAGGGAAAAGAACTCGCCGTCCTCGATCTTGAGGTCGATGTGATCGACGGCCGGGCTCTCTCCGAAATACTTGGCCAGATCGACGAGCTCTACGACGCCACTCATGAGTCGAGCGAGTCTATGGCCGCGTCATCCGCTGATGATGGCCGCGAAGCCGTCGAGGGTCTCCAGGTAGCGATCGATGTCCTCGTCGGTGTGCTGCACCGAGAGGAGCCACTGCTCGCCCTTGCCCCATGGCGGGAGGAAGACGCCCCGGTTGTACTGGTAGAGCCAGGCGGCCTGGGCATATCGGCCGTCGACGGCCAGAAAATCCCGATAGGTGCGCATCGGCTCGGCGCAGTAGATCACGCTCCCCTTGGCGCCGGCCGTCGCCACATGAGCGGTGAGGTGGTGGCGGCCGACGACTTCGTTGGCCCCCTTTTCCATCCGGCCCTGAATGTGGTCGAGGTGCTCGTAGGTCTCCTCGACCATCACCTCGGTGAGCATGGCTTTGGCCGCGGCCATCGACAGCGGGTTGCCGTTGAACGTGCCGACTTGTTCGTAGGTCCCATCGACGATGTGGCTCATCACCGCTTCGGTCCCACCGATGGCGGAGATAGGCAAACCACCGCCGAGAGCCTTGGCCAGACAGACGATGTCGGGCTGCACCCCGAATTTACGGGTGGCACCGCCCTTGCCGACGGTCAGCCCGGTCTTCACCTCGTCGAAGGTGAGCAGTGCGTCATGCTTAAGGGTCAGGTCGCGAAGACCTTGGAGGAACCCCGGCTCAGGGAGAAGCACGCCGCAGTTCTGCAGGACGGGCTCGATGATCACCCCGGCCACTTCCCCCTGATGCTCCTCGAGGAGCTGGCTGACCACCTCGAGGTCGTTGAATGTGGCCACCAGGGCCAGATCGACGATCGCCTGGGGGATCCCTGCGCCTGCCGCGACACTCGTCGGGTGCTTGGCGGAGCCGAGGCCGTCCTCGTTCCATACCGAGACCATCACCGAATCGTGATGTCCGTGATAGCCGCCCTCGAACTTGATGATCAGGTCGCGGCCGGTGATGGCTCGCATCAGATGAACGGCGTCCATGGTGGCTTCCGTCCCCGAATTCCCGAACCGCCACATCGCCATCCCATATCTGCGAGACAACTCCTCGGCCACATCGATCGCATCGGCGGTGGGCTGGGCGAAATGCGTCCCCTTGCGCACTCGCTCGGTGACCGCGGCAACCACTGCGGGGTGGGCGTGGCCGGCGAGCATGGCCCCGTAGCCCCCGTGTAGGTCGATGTATTCGTTCCCGTCAACGTCCCATACTTTCGATCCCAGACCCCGATCTATCCAGATCGGCTGCGGATCAGAGATCTGCCAACTCGAGGTGACTCCGCCGGCAAGCGAGTCGGCGGCCCTTGCTCCCATCTCGGTCGCTTTGGGTGCCCGCTCCAGAAAACTCCGCTGCTCTCTTGCGATCAAGTCGTCGAGAGCCGAGACTTGCGCATCCACGGAGGACATGTGAGCCACCTTCCTTCCGGTATCCTGACTCGCCGTTCAGGATAGACTGAGGCGGAGGGCGGCGGCAGGAGAGAATTGGGATGAACCCGGCACCAGTGGACCAAGGTCAAGTCGAGCGGGTGCTCGATTCATTCGGTACCAGCCTGACTTTCCCAGCCGACGTCTACCTCTCGCCCGATCTCCTCGCCTGGGAGCGGCAGAACCTCTGGCAGTCGACATGGAACTGCGTCGGAAGGCTGGACGAGCTAGTCGCTCCCAGCCAGCTCCGCGCCATAGACGTTGGCGGCGAAGGCGTCCTGCTGAGCCGGGACGCCGACGGCGCCCTGCGCGCCTTCTCCAATGTGTGCCGGCACCGGGGACACGAGCTGGCCCCGATCGGCGACGCGTTCGACGCCCGTCAGATCCGCTGTCCTTATCACAGCTGGTCCTACCGATTCGACGGGAGCCTGCGAACCGCCCCTCGCTTCACCCAGAGCCTCGACTTCGACACAACCGACTACCCGCTCCTCGATCTCGGTGTCGCGATGTATGGCGGGTGGGTCTGGATAGATCTATCCGGCAAGGCGCCGGGCATCGAGGACCACTTCGGGAACCTTGCCGAGATCATCGCCCCCTACGAGACCGATCGGCTGATAACTGCCGCGACCCACTCGTATGTCGTCGATGCCAACTGGAAGACCATCATCGAGAACTACAACGAGTGCTATCACTGCTCGTCGATCCACCCCGAGCTCTGTGAGGTGACCCCTCCCGACAGTGGATACGACCACATCCCCAGCGGGATGTGGTGTGGCGGGACGATGGACTTGAAGTCGCATGCGGTCACGATGTCCCTCGACGGGATGTCAAAAGGGGTCAATTTCCGAAACCTGACCGGGAAGCTCGATCGCCAGGTGTGGTACCTGACGGTCGTGCCCAACCTGCTCCTCTCGATACATCCCGACTACGTGATGACCCATCGGCTCACCCCGATTGGGATCGACCAGACCCACATCGAGTGCTCATGGCTGTTCCCACCGGAGGCATTCGAGCTCGAAGGATTCGATCCGGCCTACGCCGTCGACTTCTGGGACATCACCAATCGTGAGGACTGGGCAGCCTGCGAGTCCGTGATGCGGGGCATCAAGAACCGCGGCTTCCGTCCCGGCCCTCTGTCCGGCTGGGAGGGCACCGTCTACCAATTCCTCAACATCATGGCCCACGCCTACCTGGGCCATGGCCTGGTGGTCCCCAAAGTCCCGCAACGAGAGTTGAAGGCCTGAGACTTTGATAGCTTCGGCTCGATGGCCGAGCTCAAGACCCAGAAGACCGGCTCCAGCGTTGCGGAATTCCTCGCCTCGATCCCCGAAGATGGCCAGCGCAAGGACAGCAAGGAGCTCTCGAAGATGATGACCCGAATCACCGGTGACAAGCCGACGATGTGGGGACCGAGCATCGTCGGATTCGGTGACTTCCACTACCGATCCGCCTCGGGCCGCGAGGGTGAATGGTTCAAGGTCGGTTTTTCGCCGCGCAAACAGAATCTGACCCTCTACCTGAGTTTGAGTGACGTCGCCTCCGAGTACGACGCGCTGCTCGACCGGCTCGGCAAACACAGCACCGGCAAGTCATGCCTCTACATCAAACGGCTGGAGGACGTGGACCGGCAGGTTCTAGAAGAGTTGATCGCGACCGTGGCTGCCTCCTCAGCCGAGTAGCGAGCGGGCCCCTCGCTTCCGGAGTTGGGCAGCGATGATGAGACGTTGGATCTCGGACGTGCCTTCCCAGATGCGATCGACTCGTAGCTCCCGGTAGAAGCGCTCTGCCACGTTTTCCCGCATGAACCCCCGCCCACCGAAGATCTGCACAGCCCGGTCGGCTACCCGGTTGGCCATCTCCGACGCATAGAGCTTGGCCATCGAGCACTGGGCGTGCTGCACCTTGACGTCGGCGCCCTCATCGATGGCCCGCGCCGTCTCGTAGGTCATGAGACGCGCCGCCCACAACTCGGTGAGCGAGTCGGCGAGCATGAATTGGATCGCCTGGTAATCGGCGATCGGTGCGCCGTAGGCGTGCCGCTCCTCGGCGAAGGCGGTGGCTTCCTCGATGAGACGCTCGGCAGCGCCGCAACATCTGGCCGCGATCATGAGGCGTTCGTAGCGAAACCAGGCGTGGGAAAAGCTCATCCCGTCGCCCTCACTCCCCACCAGGTTCTCCTCGGGGACCCTCACGTCGGTGAATTTCATCTCCCAGTGGTGATGGCTGTAAGTGTGCGAGTACTCGGGCACCCGCACACATTCCACTCCCGGCGTGTCCATATCGACAAAGAAGAGCACATGGCGGCCGGCGTTGGGACCGTCGCTGAGCTTGGCCTGGAAGAAGGCGTACGCCGCCAGGTTGGCCGAGGTGACATGCCATTTCACCCCGTTCAGCACGTAACTGTCATCCTCGCGCCGTGCCGTCGCCTCGATCCCGTCGACATCGGATCCGGCTCCTTCCTCGGTGATGGCGTAGCACTCGTGGATGTCACCGTCGACCGTGGGCCGGATCCAGGTCTGGATCTGGTGCTCGGTCGCCACCGCTTCGATCCAGGAGGGCCCGGTCGAAACCACCCAGCCCAGGGCATTGGTGACCCGCCCGGTCTGTTCCTGGATGAGTGCCTGGGCCAGCATGCTGTATCCCGGGCCACCGAGCCGCTCCGACATGTTGATCGACGTCAGGGCCAGCTCCCGGGCCCGCTCCTTGTGCTCTTTGAGCGCGTTCTCGGGGATCTCCCCCCGGTTCATCTCCGCCTCTACCTCCCAGGGGATCAGCTCGTCGACGAAAGCACGGGCCCGGTCCTGGAGCTGCCGCTCGGCGGTGGTGAGTTGCGTGCTCATCCCAGGTTGAGGTAGATCTGCTTCTCTTCGAGGTAGGACTCGATGCCCCACGGGCCGAGTTCCCGTCCCACTCCCGAGGTCTTGTACCCACCCCAGATCGACTCCGTCGGTGCCGGCTGGCTGTCGTTGACCCAGACCACGCCCGCTTTGATCCCCCTCGCGACCTTCATCGCCCTTTTCACATCTGAAGTCCAAACCGCCGCAGCCAAGCCATAGGTGGTGTCGTTGGCGATGCGGATCGCTTCGTCTTCGTCGGTGAATGGGATGATTGCCATCACCGGGCCGAAGATCTCCTCCCGGGCGATGAGTGCGGAGTTGTCGACATCGGTGAAGATGGTCGGAGGGACGAAGTATCCGTCGGCGAGCCCGGGATCGGAGGGTAGGGAGCCCTCATACGCCACCGCCGCCGTGTCCCGGCCCGACCCGACATAGGAAAGGACCTTCTCCTTGTGCTCGGAGGAGATCAGCGGGCCCATCGTGGTCTCCGGGTCGAGACCGCTCCCCACTCTGATCCGAGCAGCCTCGTCGATCATCGAATTGACCGCATCGTCGTAGATGGCCTTGTCGACGAGGACCCGGCTCCCGGCAGAGCACACTTCCCCGCTGTTGGCGAAGATGCCTGCACAGGTGCCGTCGATGGCGGACTCGAAATCGGCGTCAGCGAAGATGAGATTTGGCGACTTGCCTCCGAGCTCGAGGGTGACCCGCTTCAGCGTGTCCGACGCCGCCCTCGAGATGATCTTCCCCACCTCGACCGAGCCAGTGAAGGACACCTTGTCGACACCGGGATGCGCCACGAGTGGCGCCCCCGCCTCGGGACCAAAGCCGGTGAGCAGGTTGAAGACACCCGGTGGCGCTCCAGCCTCGTCGATGATCCTGGCCAGCTCGATGGCTGTGAGCGGTGTCTGCTCGGCCGGTTTGAGGATGGTGGTGCAGCCGGCCGCAAGTGCAGGGGCGATCTTCTGGCTCGCCATGAGAATGGGGTAGTTCCAGGGGGTGATGAGGGCCGCAACCCCGACCGGCTCCTTGATCACCAGGCTCATCGCCTCGGGGCCGACGGGCGGGATGGAGCCCATCACCTTGGTGGCCCAGCCGGCGTAGTACTCGAACATGTAGGCGGCCTCGTCGATGTCCCAGTAGGCATCGCCCAAGGGCTTTCCGTTGTCCAGGGTCTCGAGCTCGGCGAGGCGGTCGCGATCACGTCGGATCAACTCGGCGACCCGGAACAGGAGGGTCGCGCGGGCACGCGGCGCGGACTGCGTACCCCATGACGGATCGTCGAAAGCACGTCGGGCGGCTGTCACCGCGGCGTCGGCATCCTCGGCCCCGGCCGACGAAACCGACTCCAGCACCTCGCCGGTGGCCGGGTTGAGCGTCTCGAACTGCTCACCGGATCGGGG
Source organism: uncultured Acidobacteriota bacterium (assembly GCA_963837055.1). Classification (GTDB taxonomy): domain Bacteria; phylum Actinomycetota; class Acidimicrobiia; order Spongiisociales; family ZC4RG35; genus JARDZU01. Next base: position 298,248 of record CAWILU010000003.1, read on the forward strand.
ATCGACCCACTCCCCGTCGATGTAGAGCTGCTTCACGCCTGCCTCCATTGGGCGAAAACGATTCCGTGCGCCGGTAAGACTACGACTGAACGGCTGATTCAGAAAACCAGAGCTTGGGTGACCAGAGCGGCCGCCGCTTCCCCGCTGAGTATCGCACCGTCGATGGTTCCGCTGCCGTTGACGTGCTCACCCGCCAGGAACACACGCCCGATCGGCCGGGTCAAGACGGCGAGGGTGTCACGCTGCCCCGGACCGATCAAGGAATAGCAGCCACCGGCCAGAGGATCCGAGCCCCAATCGACCACGACCGGATCACCGACGAGACGGGTCTCCGGCGATGCTCTCGCCAGTCGCATCATAGGCTCTGACGTCAGGGCACTCGCCCCCGGCTGCGAGCCGGCGAATCCGGTCACTGCTCGTCTCACCGAACCGGAAGGGCCCAAGACCGGTCCAGTACCAAGCCGGGATATCGGAATCCTGTCTGCGGAACATCGGCGGCGAATCCGCAGTCGCCGAAGCCACCTTGGCCCCGTTCCCCATGCCCAAAGCATCGAGAACTGCGGCCGTCTCGCCGGGAAGCCCCGGTTCGAAGCTCAGCCGCTTCAAGACGCCGAGAGGGACGGCCAGCACCACCGCAGATGCGGTCAGAGCCTCGTCGGCTGGCGTGGACACTCACGGAATCACCGGTCTGTCGGATCGAGGTGACCCTCTTGCCGACCTGGAGGTCGAGGCCGTGCGTGAGCTCCCGGGCTAGCCGATCGTTGCCCCCCTCGACCCGGACGTACGAACCCTGGTCACCGATTCCGAACTCTTCGCCGATCTCGGCCGCAGCCATCAGATGGAGCGACGCGCCGGCCGTGCCCTCCAGCCGGGATCGGAGCACGTCCATCGCCGCCCCGGTCTCCCCAAGACCTTCGAGGAGTGTCGCCGCGGACATCGATGACAAAGCGTCAGGCCCGATCTCTGACATACGGGCGGCCAGGAGCGCCGCGAGCCGCTCATGCTCCTCGACCGGGATCGGAGACCCATCCAAGGGATCCCGGGAGATGAAATCCATCCCGGTGTCGACCAACCCGAGAGCGAGCTCTCCCGCAAGGCCCATCACCGCTTCCTGGGCCGTGGAGATCCATTCTCCACCGAGCTCGACCACCTCGTCATTGGGCAGCCGGTGCGACCAGAGACGACCCCCGACCCGGTCCCGGGCCTCCATCACCATCACGTCGAGCCCCCGATCGGCCAGCCGGCGAGCGGCCACCAAACCCGCCACCCCGGCGCCAACCACGATGACTTGACGGCGGTGGTGGTAGTCCATGCGTCAGCGAGGGTATGCCCAAGCCTCGCTAGATTGCCGCCGTGCCCGAGGGAACACCGGAGTACCCGGTCAAGATCGACCGCCGTGTGTTCGTCCCGATGGATGACGGTGTGACCATCGCCCTCACCGTCTATCAGCCCGACAGCCGTAACGACGGCCCGTACCCGACCATCGTCGAGTCACTCCCCTATCGCAAGGACGATGCCTTCTACGCGAGCGACTGGTCCACCTACGCCTCCCTCGCCCAAAGGGGTTTCGCCGGGGTGCGCATCGACATCCGGGGAACCGGCGCCTCCACCGGGATCATCGAGGACGAATACGTCCCCCGTGAGCAACAAGACACCCTGGAGATCTTTCGCTGGCTGTCCGAGCAGGACTGGTGCAGCGGCAACCTGGGCATGTGGGGAGTGTCGTGGGGAGGGTTCAGCTCGCTCCAGACCGCGATGCTCCGCCCGCCCCAGCTCAAGGCAATTGCCCCGGTCCACGCCACCCATGACCGGTTCGCCTGTGATGTCCATTACACCGGCGGTTCCCTCCATGCCCAGGAGCAGGTCGACTGGGCACCGTCGATGGTCGTCTGCAATGGCCTTCCCCCCGATCCGGACATCGTCGGCGAGAACTGGCTAGAGCAGTGGGTGTACAGGCTGGAGAACACCCCGCAGTGGCCTGGCATCTGGCTCCGTCATCAGTTTCGCGACGAATATTGGCTGCACGGCTCCCCCTGCGCCGACTACACGGCCATCGAGTGCCCAACTCTCCTCATCGGTGGCTGGGTCGACGGATACATCGACGGGATGCTGGCGATGGCCGAACATCTCACCTGCCCGACCCGAGCTGTGATCGGGCCCTGGGGCCACTACCGGCCGGCCACAGGTTGCCCTGGGCCGGGTCTAGACCATCTCGACCTCCTCGCCCGATGGTTCGGCCACCATCTGAGAGGGGACGACAACGGAGTGATGGACATGCCGGCGGTGACAGCTTTCATCCGCACCGGCACCCCATATGACGGACCAACCGCGCCTCCCTTTGACGCCCCGACACCTGGCTATTGGCGAGCCGAGCCCACCTGGCCGCCGGCGGACGCTGCCGTGGTCGAAATCCCGCTCGACGGGCTCCGCCACGACACCGTTGTCTGGGGCGGGCCGCAGTGGGTCGGGCGGCACGCCCCGGCGTGGGATCGGGCCGGCCGTGGCAGCACTGACTCGTCCGAGGACGACGCTCACTCCGTCACATTCGAGACCGAGCCATTCGCCGAGGAGTTCGAGATCCTGGGAGCCCCCGAGATCGAGGTGGAGGTGACGTCGGACAAGACGGTGGGCATGGTCGCCGCCCGGCTGATCGCCATTTCCCCTGGCGGGGATACTCATCTCATCACCAGGGGGAATCGCAATCTGGTCTTCCCCGAAGATCTCTCCAGTCCGAGACCGGTGATCCCGGGCAAGGCCATGAGAATCAGGTTTCCACTTCTCACCACTTCGGCAGTGATTCCGGCGGGTTGGCGGTTGCGGCTGGCCCTCGCCGGCGCGGATTTCCCGGTGGTCTGGCCGCCAGGCGAGCAATTCACCCTCACCTTCGATCCGGCGGGGTCGATGTTGGGCCTGCCCACGGTCCCCGCTCGGGTGGACGAATGGAAGGTCGACATCCCTGCTCCACCTGCTCTCCCCGATCCGCCTGGCTTCGAGGAGAAGGACGCGGGGCACGGCATTCTGAGCCGTGACGGTGCGACAACGATCTACGAGCGCCATCGTTACTCGATGGAAGTCCAACCGGAGCGGTCGGACCTGAGCCTGACTTCCGATGAGGCATGGACTGTGAGGGTGCACGACGACGATCCGGCCACGACACGGGTGAGATCGGACGCCGAGCTCACCATGGTGCGACCCGGTTGGAAAGTCTCGACCAGAGGCAGTTTGGAGCTGTGGGGAGATGCCGGATCGTTCCACCTCATCATCGAACTCTCGGCCCTCCACGACGACGTGGTGGTCTTCTCCCGGACCTGGACCGACTCGGTGCCGAGGGAGTGGGCCTGAATCGAATCCGGTCTGACTACGTCACAGCCCTGGTGAGGCGGCCGCCCCGGCCGACCGGCGTCTGTTTTGCCCGAGACTGTGCGCTCCGCGACCGCGGTGCCCGCCGGCTGTCTAGGGGTGAGCCGAGGGCAAAGTCGGCCGGCAATATCCATCTAATCTCACCACATGGAGCCGACCCTGCACCGCGACCGTTATGTGGAGGCAGATTGGTACGGCAAAGAGGTGTCCCGCGTCTTCGAGCGCCAGTGGTTCTGCGTGGGACGCGAGGAGGAGATCCCCGAGCCGGGCGACCACCTGGTGTGCGACGTGGTGGGTGAATCGGTCATCATCACCAGGACCCGCGACGATGACCTCGCCGCCTACATCAACCTCTGCCGTCATCGCGGGTCGCAGCTGACCGACGCCGCCGGAAAACCGAGCCAGGTCGAATTGGGGCCGACGGACACGTTCAAAGGGTCGATCCAATGCCCCTATCACGCCTGGACCTACAGCTTCGACGGCCGCCTTCGGGCGGCACCATTCCTCGACGAGGGCGATGGCCTGAACAAGGAAGATCTGCCCCTCCATCACGTCGGAGTTGAGACCTGGGCCGGTTTCGTCTGGATCCATCTCGATCCGAAGACTGCGACACCCCTCGGCGACCAGTTCCAGGAATCGGAGTCCTACCTCTCCAACTACCCGCTGGCCGATCTCAGGACTGCGGTCCGCCTCGTCTATCCGGTGGCCGCCAACTGGAAGGCGATCGTGGAGAACTACAACGAGTGCTACCACTGCGGCCCGGTCCATCCCGAGCTGGTGGAGCTTGTGCCGGCCTTCAGACAGCGAGGTGGGTCGGAGCTCGACTGGGAGAGCGGGATCCCCCATCGCGAGGGAGCCTGGACCTTCACCGCCAGCGGCACCACCAATCGCAGCCCGTTCCCGGGCCTGAGCCCTGAGGAGCAGGAGCGGCACAAGGGCCAGCTCGTCTATCCCAACCTGATGCTCAGCCTCTCCGCCGACCATGTCGCCGCGTTCACCCTCTGGCCGCACGGGCCCGCATCGACAAGCATCGTCTGCGATTTCCTCTTCCATCCCGACGAGATGGCAAAGCCCGATTTCGACCCATCGGACGCGGTCGGGTTCTGGGACATGGTCAATCTCCAAGACTGGAAGATCTGCGAGTCGGTGCAGCGGGGGATGACCTCACGCCGGTTTACCACCGGGTTCTATGCCCCGATGGAGGATTATTCGATGGACATTCGGCGCTATCTCGACGGCTTGATGTGACCGACTACCGGGTGGGTGTCCTCGGGCTCGGGGGCATCGGCAGCGCCGCGGCCTACTGGGCTTCTCGTCGTCTCGGTGCAGAAGTCCTCGGGGTCGAGCAGTTCGAGCTCGGCCACGTGCGTGGAGGGTCCGAGGACCACAGCCGAATCATCAGGCTGTCGTACCACACCCCTGCCTACGTCGAGCTCGCCAAGGGCGCCTACGAGGCCTGGGAGCAAGTGGAGGTCGACTCTGGGGAACAGCTCATCCTGCGAACTGGCGGCCTCGATCTGGCCCCAGCCGACGCATCGATCGGCCTTGACGGCTATCGAGCTTCGATGACCACAGCGGCTGTCCCGTTCGAGGAGCTCGATGCGGCTGAGGTGATGCGTCGCTGGCCACAATGGCGTCTGGCTGATGACGTGACCGCTCTCTTCCAGGAGCGATCCGGAATAGCAATGGCTTCCCGGGCCAACGCCACCCACCGACGACCTCGCCAGGGAGAACGGGGCAACCCTCATCGACGGCGTAGCGGTCGGATCGGTCAAAGAGGTCGACGGCGAGGTCGAGATCCAAGTGGACGGCAAGGTCCACCGGGTCGGGTCGCTGATCGTCGCTGCGGGAGCCTGGACCGCAGACCTGTTGAGCCGCTTGGGGGTGCATCTTCCCCTGGAGGTGACCCTGGAACAGGTGGTCTATTTGGAGGCGTCGGACCCGCTTTCCTTTCATCCGTCTCGATTCCCGATCTGGATCTGGATGGATGAGCCGTCCTTCTACGGTTTCCCGATATTCGGAGAGCCTGCGGTCAAGATCGCATGGGACCGGTGCGAGATTTCGACCGATCCGGAGAATCGGAGCTTCGAGCCGAGAGCCGACGTCACCGATGCCGTTCTCGGGTTCGCAGGGCGACACCTCCCCGCTGCGGTCGGTCCGGTCCGCCTGGCCAAGACTTGTCTCTACACCCTCACTCCCGATCGCGACTTCGTCGTCGATCGGGTGCCCGGAACCCAGAACATCTTCACCGCGGTCGGGGCTGGGCACGCCTTCAAATTCGCCTCGTTGATCGGCAAGGTCCTGACCGATCTCGCCTTGGACGGCGAAACCAGCCACGACATCACCGCCCTGGCTGCCGACCGTCCCATCCTCCGAGAGAGAGAACCGGTGCGCACCTACATGGTCTGAGTCACCAGGTCTTTTCAAGTCGCGGCCGTGGCGGGCCGATTTCTTCCCGGATGGACACTCTTTCCATGAAGAGGAAGCGGGTCAAGGAGGCAACAGATCGGTCAGAGCGTCTCGCCGCCCTCAACGAGCTGAGCTCCGCCTTGTACGAGTTCGACTCTGCTGAAGCGGTGTCCGTTGCCGATGAGGCCATTGCTCTTGCCGACTCTCTCGGAGATGGATTGGCCCGCGCCTGGGCTCTTCATCATCGAGGGTGGGCGCTCAGCTCCATGGGCAGACTCGACGAGGCACTCGATTCCCAACTCTCGGCGCGCGCCCAATTCGAGTTGGAGGGTCACATGAGCGGAGTGGCCAACTCACTGATGGCGATCGGTGACCTATATGGCGACGTCGGAGATACGTCGACGGCGCTCGAGTACCTAGAGCGGGCCAGGGCACCCCTGCGCCTCGCCGATGATGAACTTGGCGCCGGGCTCTTGATGAACCTCACCGGAATCGCGGTCGGGCATGAAGGCAGGCACGAAGAGGCCCTGGATCTGTTCGAGCAGGCCGAGGTGATCTATTTCAGGTTGGGAGATGCCCTGCGAGTCGGCACTACCCGGATCAACCAGGGATTCGAGCTGCTCAACATCGCCGAAATGGCCGGCGAACCAGAGAGGAGCGCGGCGATTGCTCGAGTCGAGGCCCTGGCCGATGAAATCATCGACAGAGGAAAGGGCCTCGGCGAAGACGGCCGGCACACCTCTGCCTACGGTCGGTCGCTCAAAGCGCAGGTGCTGGCCGCCACCGGCCGCATCGACGAGGCGATCGAATCGGCTGTCGATGCCGAGCGGGAGGCCAGCTCGGGTGGCCTCGATCAGCTGGCGATCGAGATCTCGCTGGATCGGGCCGGATGGTTGATTGGCGCCGGAAGGGCCTCTGAGGCATCGATGCTGGTGGAGGACGCAGCCGACGCCAGTAAGCGTCTCGATATGAGACGGCTGTTGGTGAGGGCGACCGCGGTCCGAGCCGACCTGCTCGAGGCGCTCGGCGATCACGCCGGGGCGCTTGTCTGCCATCGGGAGTTCCATCGGCTCGACGGCGAGCTTCACACCGATCAGTCGGAGCGCCGGGCCCGACTGGTGGCAACCCGGTTCCAGGTAGAGCGGGCCCGCCAGGAGGCCGAACTGGCCAGGGTGAGGGTCTCGGAGCTAGAAGCCCTGGACCACGACAAACGGGAGTTCCTGGCCAGCATCAGCCACGAGTTGCGGACGCCTTTGGCCGCAGTCCTCGGATTCGCCACCGAGCTGTCCGACTCATGGGACGCATTCGATTCCGAGGAGGCGCGTTCGTTGGTCCGTCTCATCGCCAGCCAGTCCGCCGACATCTCCAGCATCGTCGATGACCTTCTCACAGTGACGAGACTCGAAGCTGGCACCATGACGGTCTACCCCTCGACCGTGAGGGTCGCCCGGCATCTCGCCGACATGGTGGAGACGTCTGGCCGGGAGTCCGGGAGAATCATCACCTGGGAGGGCGACGCCACCGTCTGGGCCGATCCCAACAGGCTGCGTCAGATCGTGCGCAATCTCATCACCAACGCCATTCGATATGGCGGCGACGAGATCGAGGTAGCGGTCTCCTCGTCGGCCGGGACCGCCAGTATCGACGTCTGGGATTCCGGTGGCCCGATACCTGCTGCTCGGGTCGCCACCATGTTCGATCCATTCGATCACGCCGACAGCGGCGGGCGCACCCCGAACTCGGTGGGCTTGGGCCTCGCCGTGGCCCGAAGCCTGGCCCGGATCATGGGAGGCGATCTGGCCTATCGCTACGAAGAGGGCTCGGTGTTCCATCTCGAGCTCCCCATGCCCGTGTGACAGCGGCCGACCGGCGTCTGTTTGCCCTCGACTGTGATATCGCGCTCGCGCTTCAGACGTCTCCCGGTGAGGGTTGGTCGAGGGTAACGTCGGCCGCCATCGACACAGCCCAGCAGGCGGCTGCAGACAACGCAGCCGACCGCGGTGGGGCCGGGGTCGTCGGTGGGACAACGCGATGAGATCTCCGGCGGGAGGGTTCCCGATTGAAGCAACGGGCAGCGGGGATGGAATCGACATCCGCTTGGGATCCGGGACGGGTCAGGGATCTCGCCGGTGAGGATCTGTTGCTCCATCTCCCTGGTCTCGGGGACCACCGAGAGCAGGGCGCGTGGTGTATGGGTGCCGGGGGTTCTCCAGGATCTGTTCGGTCGGCCCGGTTTCGACGATCCTGCCCGAGATACATCACAGCTACCCGGTCGGCGATGTTCCAGGCAAGCCCCAGGTCATGGGTTACTACCAGGATCGCCAGCCCGGTCTCATCCACCAGACGACGCATGAGAGCGAGGATCTCGCCACGAATGGAGGCGTCGAGACTGGCCACCGGCTCATCCGCCAGTAACAGCCGGGGTTCCATGACCATTGCCCCGGCGATGACAACTCTCTGACGCTGCCCACCCGACACCTCGTGGGGATAGAGCGGGAAGAAGCGCTCCGGTGGTCTCAAGCCGGCGCGGGACAGTGCAGCGGCGACGCGGTCGGCCTCCTGTCCCGGATCCCCCTTGATCCTGAGACCCTCGGCCACCACCTCGTAGATGGTCTGGCGGGGGTTGAGTGCCCCAGTTGGGTCCTGGAACACCATCTGCACCGTTGGGTTGAAGATGGTCTGGACCTTGGGTCGCACCCCATCACTCTCCGCCTCTACCCGGATCTTCCCGGAGGTCGGCTTCTGGAGACCCTGAATGGCCCGGATCAGAGTGGTCTTGCCCGAGCCGGACTCGCCCACGAGAGCGAGGACCTCGCCGGCATCGACGTGGAGCGACGCACCGTCCACGGCCCGGGCTGAGCCGAAGTGGACATGCAGGTCCTCGACCTCGACGAGCGAAGTCACACCAGGACGCATGCCGCGCTCCTCGCCAATCCGGCTACGCGGAGCTCGGGCTCCTCGGGCAAGCATGCCTCGTGTGCCAACGGGCACCGCGGATGAAACGGGCAGCCCCCAGGGAGGTTCCCCGGGGTGGGAGGGTCACCGCCGAGACCTGAGGGAGCCATCCGTGATGTCTCATCGCCGATTGTCGGGAAAGCAGCGGCCAGAGCCCTGGTGTAGGGATGAGAGGCGCTTTCGAAGACCTCCCAGGCCGGCCCCTCCTCCACGATCCGCCCGGCGTACATGACAGCCAGCCGCTTGCAAGCGTAGGTGAGGACTGAGAGGTCATGGGTGATGAACATCAAGGTGAGATCTCGCTCCGTCTTGAGGTCAGCGAGGAGATCGAGAACCTGGGCCTGGACCATGAGATCTAGTGCGGTGGTCGGCTCGTCGGCGATGAGGAGATGTGGGTCACAGGCCAGGGCCATGGCAATGAGAACCCGCTGCCGCTGACCCCCCGACATCTCATGCGGATAGGAATCGGTCCGAGCCTCCGCCAGACCCACCCGCCCCAACAGCTCGACGACCCGCTTCCTCGCCGATGCCTCGTTGGTCGCCGTCTTGTGGACCAGCATCGGCTCGGCGATCTGCTCACCCACGGTCTGCACCGGGTTGAGGGCGTGCAGGGCACCCTGGAAAACGATGGCTCCCGAGGTCCACCGGGCTGCTCTGAGGCCACCCGGGGATAGGCCGAGCACGTCTTTGCCGTCCAGGGTGATCTGCCCGGTCACCTCCGTGCCCGCTGGGAGGAGCCGAAGGATGGCGTTGGCCAGGGTCGACTTCCCGCAGCCCGATTCTCCGGCGAGACCTAGCGAACCACCCTTCTCGATGTCGAAACTGACCCCACGCACTGCGGGGACGTCACCGCTGTGGCCGTGATAGGTGATCGATAGATCCCGCACCGAGAGCAGGGGCTCGCTCATCGACCTCTGCTCAATCTTGGGTTGGCGATCTCCTCGAGGGTTCGGCCGATGAGGGTGAAGGCCAAAACCACTGCCAGGATGCCGAAGCCGGCGGGGACGAAGTACCACCATGCATTTCTGGAGAGGGCGCCGTTGACGAAGGCCTCCTCCAAGGTCTTGCCCCACGATGCCGCCGACGGGTCGCCCAGCCCGAGGAACGCCAGCGTCGTTTCGGTCAGGATGGAGATCGGGACCGCCAGCGTGGCATTGGCCAGGATAAGACCCATCACGTTGGGCAAGATGTGCTTGCTGACGATGTGTTTCCCACTCGCCCCAAGTGAGCGAGCACGATCGACGAAGAGACGCTGTTTGACCGTCAACACCTGGGCTCGAATCAAACGCGCGGTCGACGGCCAGGAGGTGATCCCGATGACGAAGATGATGTTCCAGACGTTGCGCCCCAGGACCGATGCGAGGACGATGGCGAGGGGCAAGAACGGGATCACTAGGAACCACTCGGTGATCCGCATCAGGACGGCATCGGGCTTGCCGCCGACGAACCCGGCGATGATCCCCACCACAGAGCCGATCAGGATGGTCAACAAGGTGGCGGCAAGACCAACGAAGAGACTGACCCGGGAGCCCCAGACGAATTGGGCCCACACCGAGCGGCGGATGTAGTCGGTGCCCAGGGGGGGAAATTCGCCAGGCGGCGCCCACTGCGGGTTGCCCGTCGCTCGGGCGAAGACCGGGCTCAACTCTCGGGCATCGGCGAGGAGCGGCGCGGCGAGCGCCATCAGGACGAAGGCCATCAGGACGACGAGGCCGATCATGCCTCCCCGCGAGCTGCGGAACTGCTTCCAGACCCGTCCCGCAGTAGCGCGGCGGCGCTGCATGGCGAGACTGGTCAAAGCTCCTCCACCCTCGGGTCGAGCCAGCTGTAGGTGATGTCGGCGAGGAGGTTGAAAACGATCACGGCCGCGCTGAACAACAGGAACAGAGCCTGCAGCATCGGGAGATCCGGGCCGCGGATGGCGTCGGCAGTCGCCTTGCCCAGCCCGGGCCAGGAGTAGACCGCCTCGACCGCGATGGCGCCGGAGAGCACGAACCCGAAATTGATCGCGGTGAGCGTTACCACCGGCAGCAGAGCATTCGGGACTGCGTGATGGTTTCGCACCACGACATCGCGGAGACCCTTGGCCCGAGCGACCGTCAGATAGTCCTCACCCATCACATCGAGGAGCGAGCTACGGGTGACAAGGGTGTACTCGCCCAGATAGGCAAGGGTGAGGGTGAGGGCGGGGAGGAACATGTGATAGGCCTGGTCGAGTGAGCCGCGCCAGCCCCGTCTCACCCGACCCCGCGGTTGTGATCCCGCCAACGGGGAACCACCCCAGGACTACAGCAAACAGGACGAGGAGGATCATCCCCAGCCAGAAATCGGGCATGGAGTAGAACACCATGGTCCCCGAGGTGATCGAGTGGTCTTTCCAAGTGTTCCTCCGCCATGCGGCGATGATGCCGCCGACGGTGCCGATGACCGCAGAGAGAATCGAGGAGATCCCGACCAGGGCCAATGTCGCCGGGATGGCGGCCACGATCTCGTTCCACACCGGCTGCCGGCTCTGATATGAGAGACCGAAGTTGAGCTGGGCTGTCTCCCTGAGATAGAGGAGGAACTGAGTGCCGATCGGCTGGTCGAGCCCGAACGCGAGCCTGAGGTTGTCCAGGGTCTCCTGGGGGACATTGCGGCCACGAAACAGCGAACCGATCGGATCGGTCTGCACCACCCGAAATAGGAAGAAGTTGAAGACGAGGACGAAGACGAGGGTCAGCAGCGCCCCAAGGACCTTTCGGCCGATGAGGCGCCCCCGCCCTCGTCTCGCCGATCGAGCGGTGGTCAGATGTTCACTCCCGGTCGTCGGCCGAGGACCGATTTCGCATCGCCAGGAAGATCCCCGCGATCACGATCACACCGGCAGCGATGCCACCCCAGAGCAACCAATTGGTGCCGGAACCGTCGTCCGTCGGCCCCGATCGGTCTCAGTTCGACGTAACCAGGAGACGTGTTGTTGAAAATGACCGGTCCGATTTCGGCCGGCTGCCTGACCCAGCCCTCGAAGGTATCGGTTCGGTAGGCCTGCAGGTCGGGACCGAGGAACATGGGTATGTAGATGGCGGATTCGTGGAACAGGGTGAGCATGTCGTGGACGATCTCGAGCCGGGCATCAGGGTCGACCTCCTGGTTCTGCGCCGCATACATGCGCGTCATACTCGGGATCGAACCAGTTGGCATCGTTGTAGTTCCCTAACTCGGCCTCGGTGAAGTTGACCAGCATCGGGTCGGGGTCGACGAAGGGCACCCAGCCCCAGTAGAAGGTGTCGTAGGTGCCCTCGACGATGACCCCAAACAGGGCATCCTGGTCGTACGCCTCGAGAGTCACTCCGATGCCGATCTCCTCCATCCAGCCCACCATCAGGTCCCCGATCGGTCCCGCTAGGTCACCGTCAGTGTTGACAGCGTGCCGGATGACGATCGGGTTGGTCCCGTCAGGCATCTCCCTGATTCCGTCACCGTCCGAGTCGAGATAGCCGCCGTCGTCGAGGATCTGATTGGCCAGCGCGGGGTCGTAGCCGAGCCGGTCCTCCTCGGGGATCTCGGGAAGCCATTTCGGGTCCGCCGAAGCGCTCACCGTCTCCAGGAGGCTGGCATGGCCAAACCACAGATCCTCGATCACCGCTTCGCGATCCACCCCGTGGGCGATGGCACGTCGCACTTCGACGTCGAGCAGTGCCGGGTGCGGCTGACCCTCGGCCGCCCCTCCGTTGATAGCGATCTCGTCGAACCCGCCCTGATGACCTTCCACGACCTCGATGTTCTCATCCGCCTCCAGGGTGTCCCAGGAGCCGGCCGGGAATGCTCTGCGCGGCGTCGAGCTCACCCTGTTGCAGAGCGGCGACCATCGCATCCGGGTTCTCGAAGAGGCGGAAGATGATCTGGTCATATGGGGGCTCCTCGCCCTCCCACCCCCAGTAGCTGGGGTTGGCATCCATCACCACTGTCTGGCCAGGGGTGAATTCGGTCAGCACGAACGGGCCGCTCCCCACGCCGTCGTCGGCGGCGTACTGGGTGGCGGCGTCATAGTCGGTGGCGATCGGCTCCCAGATGTGCTTGCGGCACCAGATAGACGTCCATCGTGGGGAGCTTCGGATCGGGCACCGAGGACACGAGCTGGACGGTGCGCTCATCGACGACGGTCGCCTCGATGTTCGCCACCGTCGAGATCATGTTGTCCCACCCCTGCTCCCGCGCGGTGTTGATGTTCCAGACGACGTCCTCGGCGGTTAGAGGCTCTCCGTCCGACCAGGTCAGCCCTTCCCGGAGGGTGTAGATGTATTCCGTCCCGGGCTGGACCTCCTCCCAGGATTCGGCCAGACCGGGAGTCGTGGCGAAATCCTCCGCTGCCTTGTCGGTGAGAGTTGCGTACTGCAGGTTCCACATCTCGTAGACCGGCACGGTGTAGCCAGAGGTCGGGTTGATCACCTCCCAGTCCTGGGTGAGACCCACCCGCAAGGTGACCGAATCATCTTCCTCTTGGGCAGAAGCGATCGGAACGAGGGAAAGGGCCACCAAAGCGGCAACCAACAGACACGACGAAACGTCTCATGAATCTGACTCTCCATTCAGGTTTGACCCAGGGGAATGTATTCGTCTCGAGCGGCCTCTGATGGCGATTCGCGGCACCTTCCGAAACCTGAATGACGATTCAGTCTTCCCTGGCTACAGTTGCCCGACCGAGCCGAGGTTCCCGATTTGATCCGCGAGACACCGTTTCACCCCAGGACCAGCGCCGCCAACCAGACCGGGTTGTGGAGCCATTGGTCCGGGTATCTCGCCACCGACCGGTACCAGATGTCGGACAAATTCGAGTACTTCGCCATCAGGAACTCGGCGGCCGTCATCGACACCTCTCCCCTCTACAAGTACCGAATCAGCGGTTCCGATGCCGAGAGCTTTCTGGCCGGAGTGCTGGCCCGCGACATCCGCAAATGCCGGCCTGGCCAGGCCCATTACACCGTGTGGTGCGACGACGACGGCTGGGTGGTGGAGGACGGTGTCATCCTGCGTCACAGCGAGGACGAGTTCCTGCTCACCGCGGCCGAGCCCAACATGGCCTACTTGCAGGACCTGGCCGGACGGATGGCTGTCCAGATCGAAGACGTCTCGGACGACTATGGAGCCTTGGCGCTGCAAGGGCCTTATGCCCGGGAGATCCTCAAGCAGCTGGCACCCGAGATGGAGGGGATCGGCTACTTCCATCTGACACCCGCCAAGGTGGGCAATGCCGCGGTAACGATCTCCCGCACCGGCTACACCGGGGACCTGGGATACGAGATCTGGGTGGATCGGGACGATGCGGTAGGCGTCTGGGACACGCTCTTCGAAGTGGCAGCGCCTTATGGCGTCATCCCGGCCGGCCAGACCGCTTTGCTCATTGCCCGAATCGAGGCCGGTCTGGTCCTGATCGACGTCGACTTCTACTCGTCTCGATACGCCTGGAACGACGACCAGCGCACCACGCCACACGAGTTGGGTCTGGGCTGGATGCTGCGTGACCTCGATTCCGACGATCGGGCATTCATCGGACGGAGTGCCATCGAGCGGGAGTTGGCCGACGGAACCTCGCGGTGGAAGACCGTGGGGATCATGGCCGACTACGAGGACTGGAACCGGGTCTACAACGAGCGCAGCCTCATCCCGCCCAAAGACCACACCCCCGAGCACGGCGGGATGATGATCTACGACGAGAAACTGGAGCGGATCGGGTACACGCCCAGCTTCGTCTACTCCCCGATGGCCCAGCGACACATCGGTATCGCCAGGGTCCGTCCCGAGCACGCCGCACTCGGGACCGAGGTCGGCCTCGAGGTCACCATCGATCACCGCTACGAAGTGGTCAAAGCCAATGTGAGCCGGCTCCCCTTCTTCAACCCACCTAGAAAGACAGCCTGAGGTAGCCAATGCCCGCGAAGAAGAAGTTCGACGCCATCGTCATCGGTGGCGGCCACAACGGGCTGGTCAATGGGGCCTATCTGGCCAAGGCGGGGCTGACCACCCTGATCCTGGAGCGCACGGCACCTGGTCGGCGGCGCCGCCATCACCGAGGAGCTCCACCCCGGGTTCAGCTTCACCACCTTCTCATATGCGCTGAGCCTGCTCCGGCCCGAGATCATCCACGAGTTGGAGTTGACCAAGCACGGGTTCATGCCGTTGCTGATGCCCTCCACCTTCGCCCCCACCGAGGACGGCGACTACATGTTGCTGGGGCAGGACAAGAACGAGAACCACCACGAGATCGCCCGTCACTCGCCTCACGACGCCGATGCCTACGACGCGTTCGGGCACATGATGGAGCAGGTGGTGCATGCCATCAGGCCCCTGATGGACTCGATCCCTCCCGACATCACCTCGAAGGACCCGGAGGAGCGGGCGCGGATGGCGGCCATCGGCTCATATTTGGCCGATCTCCCGCCGGGGGTCCTCCACGACATGATCAGGCTCATGACCGGGAGCGCCGCCGACATCCTCGAGGACTACTTCGAGTCGGACATCATGCAGGGACTGCACGCGTCGTCGGGGATCATCGGTACCAAGGTGGGCCCCCGCTCTCAGGGATCTGGGTTGGTCCTGCTCTATCACTCGTTCGGTGAGCACGACGGCGCCTATGGGGCATGGGCCTTCCACAAGGGAGGAAATGGCGGGTTTACTCAGGTACTGGCAAGAGCGGCGGAGTCTTTCGGAGCCGAGATCAGGCTCGAGTCGCCCGTGGATCACGTCGTCACCAAGAACGGGCGGGCCATCGGAGTGATGCTCGAGGATGGGACCGAACTCGAGGCGAAGACCGTGGTCAGCGCAGTCGACCCCCGGCGCACCTTCATGGATCTCGTCGATCCCCGTGAGCTGCCCACCGACCTGGTGGACAACATCCGACGCTTCAAGTTCCAGGGGACTTCGGCCAAGGTCAACTTCGCCCTCGACGCCAATCCCACCTATCCGGGGTTGGAAGGCAGGTCGGATCAGTACCGGGGGTTCATCAACATGGGCCCCTCGCTCGACTACCTGGAGCGGGCCTTCGACGACGCCAAATACGGGTGGTACTCACAGAAGCCCTACATCGACGGGTGCATCCAATCCAATGTCGACCCCGACATGGCCCCTCCGGGCAAGGCCGTGATGTCCTGTTTCATCCAGTACGCCCCCTATCACCTGCGGGAGAGTGACTGGGACACCGAGCGGGACAACTTTGGCGATGTGGTGCAGAAGACGCTGGAGGGCTTCTTCCCCGGATTCGGCGATCTCGTGCTCCATCGCGAGGTGGTCACCCCACTCGACATCGAGCGGGTGGTCGGTCTCACCGAGGGCAACATCTTCGCCGGCGAGTTCCTCGCTCCCCAGATGTTCTTCTTCCGCCCTGCTCCCGGCTGGAACCAGTACCGCACCCCGATCGAGGGCTATTACCAGTGCGGATCGGGCACGCACCCCGGCGGCTGTGTCATGGGCGCTCCCGGCCGCTTCGCCTCCCAGCAGATCCTCGGGGACTTGGCTAAGAAGAAATAGCGATCTCTCGAACCGAGATCGAGCAGACCTGCGTTGATAGCCTTGACCCCTGGGAGAAACGCATGGCGTCACGCCGAGGAATGGCCCCACTTGTCGCCTCGCTGCTGATCCTCGCCGCCTGCACCCGATCCGCCACACCGCCGCCACCTACGACGCCGGAAGATGCCTTCGCCCCGACACCGACCATCGGACCATCGACCACAACGCGACCAGCGCCGACCACGACACTCGACCTCGGGGGGGTCGTGCTGCAAAGAGTGGACCCGGTCTCGTTGGAGCCGGTGACCGCGTTCGAGCCGATCCCGATGGGCGACTCGCTCTGGGAGCCGAAAACGTCACCCAACGGCAGGTTCCTCGCTGCTGCAGTCGGACATGACACTGCAGAGAACCAACTGAGGCTGGTCGACCTCCAGTCTTGGCAGCTGGCAACGTCCTGGGTCACCTTCCCAGATCTGATCGTGCATGTGGATGATGCCGGCAGTGTCTACTTCGTCACTTACAACGTGACACCGGGACAACTTCATTTCTCGGTCTTGGATGGCACTGGCTCGACGGTGATCGCCGACCTGCCAGAGGGCATGTCCGTATGGGGGGCGGAAATGATTGGCGAACAAATCGTGCTCTACGGAACCAGGACGCTGTCTGGTGATGGCAGCGAGGGGGGCTTGGTGGCCACCATCGACGTCAGCAGCCGTGAAGTGGTCGAGGTCGACTTGCCCGAAGTTCACTTTGGCCCGGTCGAGCCGATGAGTCAGGGACCGTGGGCGTCTTACCTGTACAACTCCCCTTCCTTCACCGTCGACCGGGTGGGCCAGCGAGTTCTCGTGGCCCACGCCAATGAAAGCTCCGTCACCGAGGTAGATCTGCCGACCGGCCAGGCAATCCGACACGATTTGGCCGATGCCACCGCGACCCCCGAAACCGGGACCAGGAGGTGGGGGGCGGTCAGCCCCGAGGGGCGGTCCCTCTATGTTGCCAGTAGAAATGTGGAACTGATCGAAGACGACGACGACTGGCTGGTGAACACCATCCCAGCCGGAGTTGCCACGGTCGACACCTCGAGCTGGCAGGTCGTCGCCAGAACCGACGAACCAATCTCGGACATCTGGGTCTCGCCCAGTGGGGCTCTGCTCGGGTCCGGCTACACGACCGAGGAATCGGAATCCGTCAACCTGTCGGAATCGACCGGCCTGTATTTGCTCGATCCATCGGACCTCAGCGTTCGAGTTCATTATCCGCCGGAGACCCCCGAACAATGGTGGGGACCGGTGACCTTCACCGATTCAGGGTCGATCGCCTACGCCTCGACCTGGGTTCAAACCCCGAAGGTGAACGCCATCGAGATGGCCACGGGGGAATTCCTCTCCACCGCCGAAAGCACCGAGACACTTGAGATGATCGGCCCGGCGGGGGTCCTTGCAACCAATCGCTAGCTTTGCCGTCCATGTTCGAGACTCGACCGGAGCTAGCCGCCCGAATGGATGGGGAGCTGGTGGGTTGGCTGACCACGGTCTCGCCGACGGGGCAGCCGCAGAGCTCCGTGGTTTGGTTCCTTCATGACGGCGATGACCTCTTCGTCTACAGCCAGCCCGACGCCACGAAGATGTCCAACATCTCAGCCAATCAGAAGATCGCCTTCGCCCTCCGCACCGACGAGCTGGGCGACTCGATGGCCACATTCGAGGGGACGGCAACGGTGGTCGATTCCCCAACACCACTCAATCAGGAACCCGCCTATCTCGCCAAGTACCATGACCAGATGAAGAGGCTGGGGGGAACACCTGAAGAGTTCGCTGCGGAGTACTCGGCGCTGATCCGCATCTCGATCGAACGGGTTCGCTCCTTCTAGGAGAGCTAGATCACTCTTTGTCGGGGATGAACCACTCCGCGACCCAGCGCACGATCGAGATGACCAGGGCGCCGAGGAAGGTGGCCCAGAAGAACCCGGTCGAGCTGATTCCCAGATCCATCATGTTGGGCCCACCCAGCCACAGGACCAGCGAAAGCGCCAGGGCGTTGGTGATCAGCAGGAACAGCCCCAGGGTCAGCACCACGATCGGGAGGCTGAACAGGTTCATGATCGGCTTGACGATCCCGTTGACCAGGGCAACCAGGATCGCCACGACGAACAACTGCCAGGCCGACCCGGTGAACTCCAGACCAGGGACGATGGTGAACGCGATCCAGACCGCAAGCGCGGTGGCGCCGAGTTTGAGAAGGAATCTCATGCTGCTTCAGGCTATCCCGGCCCTACCTGAGAATGCGTGATCGAATCCTCTCCGTATCACGTCATCCGCTTCCGCCTCTCTCTTGCGACGTGGGCACACGGTCCGGGTCACACGACAGGAGGCAACATGTCTATGAGAGTCACCCAACAGAAGCCGGTCGCCGGCCGTCCCAGCAGGGGTCTTGGCATCGCGGCAGCCGGTCTCGCTGTGGTTGTCGCCATAGGCATCGGCTTCACGCTGAGTGATGGCATTGCCGCTTGGCCATCCGACGTGCGGGATCCCAACCCCCAGATAAGCGACTCACGCCAGGTGAAGGCCGAGAACATCGCCGAGCGGGATGCCTTCTCTCCCGGCGCCAACGTCGAGGCCTACAAAGTCCGTGAGGGCGTCGTCGGAGTGATGAGCCGTGAGGCTTTCAACATCGAGGAGCACCTGATCCGCATGGCGAAGGCTGATGCTCAACGGAAGGCGGTCGCCGGGCAAGGGCAGGCGTACATCGACTTCCAACAGGAGCGGGCTCAGAAGTCCGGTTAGGGGACGGGATGGTCGCGGGCGCACAGCTCCCGACCACGGGGGGGAAGGAAGGGCCGCTTCAGCGGCCCTTCTTTCCGTGCATCCACAACTCCCAATCCTGGCAATCGACCGCCCGCTTGTTCCAGTCGTTTCGCGTATCAGGGCCGGGACCCGCCACTCCTCATGGCGAACGAGGGACAAATCGTCCCTGTTACGGGAAGGGAGAGACCAATGTCAACCAGTGCTACCCAGTCGGGTACCACCACGAGGGCAGGACGTTCGGGCAAAGGCCTCGGCATCGCCGCGGCAGCTCTGGCCGTTGTCATCGCCGCCGGCTTCGTTTTCGCCGCCAACCAGGGGAACAACGAGGTCACGGTGTCGGCAGGCGAGCGGGCAGCGCAGATCGCCAGCGACCGTTGGGACGAGATGATCGCAATGAACGAGGCGGCTTACTTGCGGCAGGCGACCAACTCGCTGCAGGGCGAGCGCTACCTCAACGAGCTCAACCAGCTCGCCGTGGCGGAGAAGGCAAGGGCCGAATCCCATCCTGGCTTCAACATCGAGAAGACCAAGATGGAACTGGCCGGACAGCTGACCGAGCACCCTGGGGTCAACCCAGAGCGCACTCAGATGCTGATCGACAAGCTCGGCGAGCAGGTCTACGTCCCGAGCATCGTTCAGCCGGTGGTCTCAGAGCCCGCCGAACTGAATCTGCCGGAGTGGGACAACCGGATCCCCTGAAGCACGCCAGCAAAGGAGAAGGGGGGCCGCCTCGAGGCGGCCCCCCTTCTCTATGGAATGTGGTTGGTACTGACCACGAGAAGGCCCCCGCCAGGTGGCGGGGGCCTTCTCTACTCCGTTAGCGAGGCGTGTGCCTCAGCCCATTCAGAAGGCGGGGCGAACAATGAGGCGTTGCAGGATCTGAGGCCGGTGCTTCACCTGGAGCCGGTTCTCCTTCGAGCGGCTGCCCAACCACCTCTGTACGGGGTTGTCGAGCGCCTCGAAGGGGCGAACGGTCCAAGCCCAGCGCCGAGTGCTCCTCGGATCCTGGGATTCGGACATGTAGGTCATGTCGCGCCTTTCCTCGCTGACGGCTCGTCGTCGAGTGACGACGATTCACCGATGGAGAGGGATAGGCCCGGCTGCTGATACCGGAACTGGAGGCAATGGGCTCAGAGATTCAGAGAATGAACCACTCGGTTTTGACCGCCTCGTCACCCTCGAAGCGGATGACGAGGGCGAAAGGCCCGGTTTGCACGCCGTCGAATGAGAAACGCCCGAGTTCGTCGGTCTCGCCGACCAGGACGGTGTCGAGCACGTGCAGCTCGACGGTCATCTGCCCTGCCGGCTCGATCCGCCCGATGAGGTGACCAGTGATCGGTTCGTGCTCGAGATCGATCGTCCATTTCCCAGACTCGAAGGCGAGCATGCGGGCGACTGCCACTCCTCGCACGGTGGCTGAATTCGATTCGTCGAGTGAGTCATAAGTGAGCGAGGCGAGCTCGGCGTCGATGGTTCGCCAGGAGAGGGCTGCTTTGGCGAAGTCGGTCACATCGGCCGGTGTCGGATCCGACTCGTCAAGCCCTCGACGGAGCTGCGAGAGAAGCTTTTCTTCGTGCTGGCTGGTCGACTCACTCATCAGGGCTCGTCTCCTCGTTCGGTAGGTCGTAGGAGATCCAGGCCAACTCGGCATCGATGGTACGCCACGAAAAAACCGCCTTGGCGAAAGCGGTTGCATCTGTCGGCGCTCTGTGCTGAACGAGCGACACCAGCTTCTGATCGTGCTGCTGTGTCGACTCCGTCATTGGGCATCATCTCCTGAGTCCAAAGAGTCGCTTCCGGCCCCGCTGATACGCGCCGAAAGAGCCGCCTTGAGCCGCTCCAGACATCTGGATCTGGTCGGCCCCAGACTCCCGATCGGCCGGTCGACGATGTCGGAGATCTCCTCGTAGCTCAGCGGCGGCTCGGTGGTGAGCAGGCGGAGCAGCTGTTGGCAATCCTCACTGAGCGTGGCGAAGGCGGCGACGACTTCGCGGGCTTCCTCATCCTCGACCAACATCGCTTCGAGGGACGGCGATTCGTCGGGGATGTCGTATTGGAAGTCGGTGGGAACGGTCCGCTCCCGCATCCCTTTCAGCCGAAGTGCTTCACGCCGACAGGTGGTCGCCAGCCAGCCGGGAAGCCGCTCGGGATCGTCGATCCGGTGCAGATTCTCGACGAGTCGGAGCCAGACGGTCTGACTCACATCTTTGGCGGTGGCCTCGTCGAGCCGGAAAGAGCGGGCGATCGACCAGACCATTTGACTGAACCGCTCGACCAGTTCGTTCCATGCCGCCTGGTCACCCTCGGCGGCCAGCGAGAGGAGCTCGCCATGAGTGGCTCGCGCCAAGGAGGCCATGGCGTCATGGTACGAACTAGGAGACAACGCGCCCTCACTCGAAATACGGGATTCTTTGCGGGATGGTCGGCTCAAATCAGACAACCACCAATCGCCCCAGGTCCGGAACCGCAGTGCCGCCGTTGATCACCTCACTGGCCGCAACTCGCGCGTCCTCCCCCGTCGCACCCATCCTCTTGGCGATGGCCGCCGCCACCTGGGGTGCGGCAAACGACGTTCCCGACCATTCCGCCCACCCCAGATACTCATCGGGGTCGTAGCCGCCAACCGAAACGGCGGGACCGTCATGAGTGAAGAACGTGCTCACTACGTCGACCCCCGGAGCCGAGGCCTTGACCCAGGGCCCGAAGTTCGAGAACCAGGCTCTCGAGCCGCAAAACGTGGCACCCACGGAGATCACGCCCGGCAAACATGCCGGCCAAAACACCCGACACGACCCTGCGTTGCCTGCTGCCGCCACCACGACAGCGCCCTGATCCTGGGCGTCTGCCACCGCCTTGGCCAGGACGGGATACGGGAGATCATCCTTGGTGTGCCCGCCAAATGAGAGGTTGACCACATCGATCTGGACACCGAGCTGGCGGCTTCTCGCGACGGCCTCGTTCATGCCCGCCGAGACGTCGTAGTCATCCCCGTCGCCGAAACTCGAGAGAACCCCCTGCGTCCAGATCTCTGCGTCCGGGGCGATCCTCCTGATGATCCCAGCAATGAAGGTGCCGTGCCCGGCCTCCCGGTCCAAATTGCCGCCGTCGAGACCCAATTCGTCCTCATCGGTTCGCGAGAGGTCTGCGTTCGCCGGGAGATTGGCCGCGTCGGTCCAGTTGGGGTGGATCACGGCGTGGCCATGAAGGTCGGCGTTGACCGGTTGTCCAGAGCTGGTGGCCAAACCCGTGTCCAGCACGAGAACCCGTGCTGTTCTCACTGGGCCTGCCGGGGTCTTGCCCGGCCACCCGGACGGTCTGTCGGCTGGCCGCGCGCTGTTGCGAAGGAACGGATTGCCGAGATAGACGGGATTGCCCAGATACACAGGGTTGCCCAGATAGACAGGGTTGCCCAGATAGACAGGGTTGCCCAGATAGACCGGCTCGCCAAAGAAGACCTGGTTGACCGAGGTCAGCCCCGGATTACTCGAGTTCACATCCACTGATGTGTGGAGTGGGTTATCCACGAAGCGATACCGGAAGTAGGCGGACCCGTCGGCGAACACCACCGGTGGCTCCGCGTCGTCTCGCTCCCCCGGGATCAGGCTGTCGGGGGGTGCGTCGACAGATGGCGCCGACGCAATCAACTGATCGCGACGAAAAGCAATCTCCCCGCCGGGTGAGAATGCGATGTTCCGGGCTACCAGCTTTTCATTGATGCTGGCTGCGATTTCTTCAGGATCGAACGGCAACTGCGTCGCCCCACTTTCTCTTGGCCTCCCGGGAATTGCACCGCTGGGCGCAACCGCCAAAACCTAGTCTCCGAGGCATGATCGATGCGCCTCCGATCCCCGACCTGGAGCTGGCTCTTCGCTTGGTCGAATCGGTGCAGGATCATCCGAAAGCAACGCGGGATGAGGCCGCATCACTCGTTGCGCGAGAGGGTCTCGATCAGGAAACCCTGGCGGTCTCGTGGTGGGCTCTCGGTCTCGCCGCGCGACAGCTCAACGACCTCGATGAGGCAGATAGCGCGCTGAGGACGGCCTTGAGAATCGCGAACGAAGCTGGTCTCACCCGACGGGTCGGGCAAATCAGATCGAGCCACGCCCTAGTCCTCCTCTACACCGGCGCCACGCAAAGCGCCCTCGAGGAGACGGAGCTGGCGATGGCCGAATTGTCAGGACGTGACCTGGCTCGGAACGAGATGCAGCTCGGACTGATCCTGCAACGGCTCGGCCGTCTCGATGAGGCTCTTGTCAGATACCGATCTGCACTCGTGGGGCTCAGACGGAGCGGAGACCGGCTGGCCGAGGCTCGACTCCTTTCCAACCGTGGTGTGCTCCACGGCTACCGAGGTGAAATCGATCTCGGCGTGTCGGATCTCGAGACGGCACGACGAATCGGTGACGACCTGGGACAGAAGCTGATCGTCGCGGCCAGCGCCCACAATCTGGGGTTCCTCGAGGGAAGACGGGGGGATATGCCCGCCGCCCTCGCCTGGTTCGATCGCGCCGAGTCGGCCTATGAGGCATTGGGACGCCCACCGGGAATGGTCGAAGTGCTGTGGGCCAACCGGGCTGAGCTTCTCCTTTCCGCCGGCCTCTACTCCGAAGCCGAGAAAGCGGTGGTAGCCGCAATTGCAGGACTGGAGAAGACGGATAACAAGACCGACCTGTCGGAGACTCGTCTCCTCGCCGCCGAGGTGGCCCTGGCCGCTCACCGCCCTGACGAGGCCGCCGATGCTGCAGCAGTCGCGGCGTCTGAATTCACCGAACAGGAGCGGGAGGCATGGCGTCTTCTCGCAGAGTACGCGGCGCTACGCGCCCGATTTGAAGCCAAGACATCGGACGGGGCGACCTCATCGGACGCCGCCCGGCTCGCCGAGGAGTTGGGCGCTATCGGCCTCCTCTCCGAGTCACAGCACTGTCACCTCTTGGCGGGCCGAATCGCCATGCGCGCCGGCGCTCTCCAGGAAGCGCGTCGACAGTTGGGGGCCGCGTCCGGAGCACGACGAAGGGGCCCTTCACTGGATAGGGCCAAAGCTTGGCATGCCGAGGCTCTGCTCCGCCAGGCCGAGGGGAACACCGCAGGATCCTCCAGGGCGATCGAGGCCGGCTTCAAGGCGATCAGGGACTACCGACTCACACTCGGCGCGGCAGACCTCCGGTCCCATGCCGCCACCCACGGCCTGGATCTCTCCGTTCTCGCCATCGAGCAGGGAATTGGCCTCGGGCTCCCCTTGGCGTCGTCCTCAAGGCGGTGGAATCGTGGCGATCCGAGAGCAGCCAAGTGGCCGCCGCCCGACCTCCATCTGACCCCGAGCTGACCCGTCTCCTGTCCGAGCTGCGCCGGGTCAGCGCCGAGATTCGCGGACCGCGGTTACGGGTGGGACGACGCATCCCCTCCTCGTCCAGGAAGCGAAGATCGAATCCGACATCAAGGCGATGAGCCGCCGTCTCCGGGGTTCGGGTGTTGTCCGGGCAACAGCTCCCACCAGCCGAGACGCCATCGTCGACGGGTTGGGAGACAGGCGGTTGATCTCGTACTTCAGGCATGCGGGAGACATCTATGCGGTCACAGTGCATCGGGGGTCCATTGCCTTGGAGCGCTTGATCGAGGCCGAGCGCGCCGCAGACGAGGTCTCGTCCCTTTTGTTCTCGTTGACCAGGCTCGCCCACGGAGCCGGGTCGGCCCGCTCACTCGATGCAGCAGCGGTCGCTGTCGACCAGTCGCTCGATGCTCTCCGGCAATGGCTTCTCGACCCTCTGATCAGCGACGGCGAAGCAATGACAGTGGTGCCGACGGCGGCTTTGCATCGCCTGCCGTGGCCGGCCCTCGACCCGGGGAGAATCCTGACCGTCGTGCCCTCTCTCGAGAGCTGGATGGTGGCGTCCTCCCGGCTCAGGGGTTTGAAAGGCACTCCTAAAGCCTCACTGGTTGCCGGGCCTGACCTCCCGGGAGCGGTTCAGGAAGTATCGAGGATCGCTCGGCTCTACCCGAACCATCGACGGCGGACCGGCCGGAATGCCCGCACGGATCTGGTCCTAGAAGATATCGAGGGCTCGGATGTTGCCCATCTCGCCGCCCATGGCACGTTTCGCTACGACAATCCGTCCTTCTCGTCCCTGCAAATGCACGACGGGCCTCTCACCGGTCTATGACTTCGAGCAGATCGAAAGTCCCCCGAAAGTCATGGTCCTGAGCTCGTGCGATACGGCCGTGACCAAGGTCGTGGCGGGCGACGAGCTGCTCGGTCTGTCCTCCGCGCTCATCGGAATCGGCGTCTCGAGCCTCGTGGCTCCGGTAGTGCCAATCGACGATGAGGCAGCGACCGATCTCATGGTCGCGCTCCACCGTGGTCTCGTCGCCGGAGAGGCGACCCCGGTTGCGCTGGCGAAGGCGATGTTGCTCGATGACTCGGGCAGTGACCCGGAAAAAGCGCTCCGGTCGTCATTCGTTGTCTTTGGTGCTTGAGAAACGCGGATCGACCCCCGGGAGTACCCGGGGGTCGGTCCTATCTGGCCCCCAATCACTGCCGGTGTTGTTCCCGACAGCCCTCAGACGGCAGGAAGTTGTGGTCTTCGATCGACCCGCAACGAGTCGGCTATCGACTCCAGACCTCGACCGATGGCCTGTACCAACCGGTCCATGGCCCCCGGTCCCAGTGGACGAGCCGCCTTGATGCGGCGGTGGCGTTCGGCCTCGGCCTGATAGCGCTGCATTTTCTCGTAGGCCAGCGCCTCATTCATATAGCTGCTCATTTCTCTCCCCAATCGTCGTTGCGAACTCTGTGCACGTGGAGAGCGGCCTCATCGCCCTCTGATACATCGAGACGATTTCGAGATCAGCCGTTGGTTCTGATCACGATCAGGTTGTCGGCTCCCGACTCGGGGAACCAGACCTCGCCCGGCCGTCCCAGGATCTGACGGACCTCGCCCGGATTGTGGGGCAGTGGATAGATGTGGAACTCCTCGGTGACCGGGTCGAAGCGGACGATCGAGTTCGACCCGAAATCACTGGCCCAGACGACGTCCCTGTCGTCGACGAATACCGCGTAGGTCTCGGGGCTGTCGCCGGGAAGACGCCACGTGTCCCACGTGTCACTCCCTGGCGTGTACCGACTGAGGTTCCCGGCATTCCACTCGCTGACCCAGATCCGACCCTGCGAATCGGACCACACCCGACGTGCTCCTTGCTCTGGGGTGGGAGGTTCGATGACTGTGGCCCTCCCATCGGCCTCGATCCAGGCGATGTGAGAACCGGCGAGTGAGGCGTAATAGACCACGCCTTCTGGGGTCGTGGTCACGCCATAGGGGCCGCGGCCTTCGGGGGCGTCGTAAACGACCATCTCGCCGGTGACCGGGTCCAGACTCCCGTAGATCCCGTTCTGCCCGGTGAACCACAGAATGCCGTTGCCGTCGAAGCTGGCGGTGTTGAGGTTGGCGTCGGGGCGGTCGTCCGGCAGCGGGTACACGGTGACGCCGCGGCTGGTTGGGTCGACAGCCACGATGGCATTGAGGCCGCCATCGGTTATCCAGGCAGTGCCGTCGGCAGCGACGATCACGCCGTGTGGCGCCGAGCCCTCCCCCAACGCGGTGTGGCTCGTTTCGCCACTGGCCGGGTCGAGCCAACCCAGCTCCCCGATGTCCTGTGCGGTGTACCAGACCCCGCCGTCGAGGGCCGGCGCCACATCGTGTGGGCCTGAGCCGGTCGGCACCGGGAAGGACTCCATCACGAGGCCATCGGGAGAGATGGCGATCGGCTGGGTGGTCGGGCTCGTGGTCGGCGTTGGGGTTGTGGTCGGCGTGGTCGTGGTGTCGGCGCTAGAGGACGGACTCGGCGCCGTGGCCTGTGTGCTCGGCGGGCGCAGGGTGGAATTGTTGGGCTCCGCCGTGCATGCAACGGCCAGCATGATGAGCAACGTCGCCAACGAACGCCTCACCATGTTCAGCCTATGCGGCCTCCCGAACGAGGCGGATCGCCTCTTTCACCCCGCCATCCCACGGCGCGCCGTGCCCGGGGAGCACCCATTTCGCCTCTATCGCGGCGATCTTGTCCAAGGAGGCGAGGGCTTGTTGGCTGTCGAGGGTGAATGGCGCCGGCTGAGGCCCTACCGCTCCGGTGAGCACATGTCCCGTGGTCAAGGCGTCCCCGACGAACACCGCATCCACGGCGGGGATGTGAAAGGCCACGCTGCCCGGAGTGTGCCCGGGGATGTGGACCACGATTGGGGCGCCAGGAACGTCGAGAACCTGGCCGTCGGAAAAGACGGAGACTTCGGCCACGGGAGTGATCTTCAACCCGCCACGAAGGCCGCTGTACCAGATGAACTTCGCCAATGGGCCGATCTTGACCTTGCCCCAGGAGACGTCCTTCTTCACCTCCCCGCGCGCTCGGGTGGCATCGAGGTCGTGGACGTAGACGGGGATTCCACGCCCTTGCCTGAGCCGTTCGGCGAACCCGATGTGATCGGTGTCGCCATGAGTGAGGATGACCGCGCGGATATCTTCGAGCGTGCGCCTCATGACGGCTAGCTCCGGCTCGAGCTCGTCCCATTGACCGGGCAGACCGGCATCGACGATGGTCACCCCGGAGACGTCGTCTACCAGATAGACATTTACCAGGTCTGAGCCGATGCGATGGAGCGATGGAGCCAGCTGCACGACGGCAGGTTAGGGCCGGACAGGGCGAGCTCAGTAGGCGTTGGCGACCATCAACTCCTCGCATGGGAAGAGGGTGATGATCTTGCAGCCTTCGGCCGTGACGACGACCTCCTCCTCGATCCGCGCTGCCGATCGGCCGTCGGCCGCAGGAGCGTAAGTCTCGAGGGCGAACACCATTCCTTCCTCGATCTCGATGGGCGCGTCTATCGAGTTGAGCCGACTGATGATCGGCCGTTCGTGAAGACCCACCCCGACCCCGTGCCCGAACTGGAGCCCGAAGGCATCCATCTCGTTGTCGAATCCGAATTCCTCGGCCCGCGGCCAGACCTTGGCGATCTCGTCGGTGCTGGCACCCGGCTTGACCAGGTCGATGGCGGCGTCCATCCACTCCCGTGACTGCTTGAACGCGTCGCGTTGAGCTTGAGTGGCCCGGCCGACCACAAAGGTGCGGTAGTAGCAAGTCCGATACCCGTTGAAGACGTGGATGATGTCGAAGTAGGCCTGATCTCCAGGTCGGATCAGCCGGTCGGAGAAGACATGTGGATGCGGGCTGCATCGCTCTCCGGCGATCGAATTGATTGCTTCGACGAACTCCGAGCCCATCTCGAAGAGACGGGCGTGGGCCAAGCCGACGATGTCCGACTCGCGGATGCCCGGTTTCAGCGCCTCGAAGATGTCTTGATAGACGCCATCGACCATGGCACAGGCCTGAGTGAGGAGGACGATCTCGTCGTGGCTCTTGATCTCTCGAGCCTTCATCATCGCCTGCTGTCCGTCGACGACGTTGAGCCCCTCGGCCTGCAACGCCAGGAAAACCCCGGTCTCTGCCATATCCACGCCAAGACGCTCGCCGGCCAGGCCATCCGATTCGAGCACCTGTCGGATCTCGGCGGCGGCACGCGTATGGAGCCCGGCCTCGGGCCCGATCGCGCCCTGCAGACCGGTGTTTCCACCGACGGAATTCGACGTGTCGTACATGTGTGGCAGCTGCAGACGATGGGCCTTGGCAGCCGACCCGAAGTCCCAGATGCGGGGGCGTCCCTCCCGCGTCACCAAGGCGTAACGCTCCCCCTTGTTGAAGGCCCAGTAGCCGATCTGAGTCGCGGTCGTGTAGCGGATGTTCGAAGTCTCGAACAGGAGCAGCGCCCCTAGATCCTCTTGTTCCATCAGTTGCCGGGTGCGGGCGAGGCGATGCTGGCGGAGCCGCTCGAAGTCGACACGGTTCTCCCAATCGACCCCGATCACGCCAGGAGCGGGGCTGGTTGCGACGGGGAACTCAACGCTCATCGGTGTCTCCTTGTCTCTCCTGCTCTGATCCTCGTGGGCGCCCGGGTCACGCACCGTGCTTAGTGACACTACACACCTGGCCATTGCCTCATCGGGTCAGATGGCGGGCGGCGATGGCGGCCACGTAGGACCCGATCGCAAGGCTCGCGGTCGCTCCGGGTGACGGCGCATTGAGGACGTGGACGGTGGATCCCGCCTCCTCGATGACGAAATCGTCGACCAACAGCCCATCCCGGGATACTGCTTGAGCCCGGATCCCCGCCCCGCCGGGGAGGAGGTGCTCGGAGCGGACGTCGGGGACGAGGCGCTGAGCCGACCGGGCGTACATCGACCTCGAGCGTGACCTCACCATCTCGGTCGTCCCGGTGCGCCAATGGCGCATGACCAAGCGGCGGAAACCCGGATCGCGGATGGTCTGCCAGAGTTCTGCCCAATCGGCCGCGGCGTCCCGATAATGCTCCCGGCCGAGGGCCAGGACCGCATTGGGACCAACCTCGACGGTGCCGTCGATTCGACGGGTGAAATGGACCCCCAAAAAGGGGAAACGGGGGTCCGGGACCGGATAGATCAAACCACGCACCAGCGCCCTGGCCTCCGGGCTCAGCGTGTAGTACTCGCCCCGGAACGGAACGATGGCGACCTGACTCTCCACCCCGGCAAGGGCCGCCACCTTGTCCGAGTGGAGACCGGCGCAGTTGACCAGAACTCTGGCCCGAATCTCTTGATCCGCCGCCAAAATGCGGGCACCGCCGGCATCGTTCTCGATGCCACTCACCTCGTGGCCGGTGTGGATCTGGGCACCGTCTTCGGTCAAATCGCTCGCCAGTCGAGCGGCCACCGCCGGAAAATCGACAATGCCAGCCTCGGGGACATGAAGTGCCTGAAGCCCCACCGCCGCAGGCTCGATCTCACCGATGTCGCCGGGCCCGAGCATGGTCAGCCCGGAAAGCCCGTTCGCCCTCCCCCGCCGCTCCAGCTCCGCCAGGGCACCCAGCTCGGAGTGCTCGGTCGCGATCACGAGCTTTCCTGATTGCTCGAATCGGATACCTGCCATCTCGCAGTATTCCTGCAACCGCCGTCTGCCCTCGACACACAACCGCGCCTTGAGCGAGCCGGGCTTGTAATACAGACCGGAATGGGCGACGCCGCTGTTGTGGCTGCTCTGATGGGCAGCCACTTCGGGTTCCTTGTCGAGGATGACCAGGCCGATGCCCGGATGGCTCTCACCGAGGGCCCGGGCAACGCCGAGGCCGATGAGGCCGGCACCAATGATGCAGACGTCGTAGGCCAACCGGCATCCTCCTCACAGACCTGCGGACCTGAGGCGCAGACTAACCAGCCGGCTGGTCGGTGCTCAGTCCCACTGCACAGTGAGGGAGGTCCGAGGGTTAGGATCTCGGCACTTCAAGAGGAGCACGTTCGATGGCCGATGGGACAGTCTTGATCGTTGGTGGCACCGGCGGCCTCGGCAGGGAGGTGGCGGCCCACTATGCCAAAGAGGGCCGTGAGGTGATCATCACCGGGCGCGACCCGGCTCGGACCCAGGAGGTCGCAGCCGATCTGGGGAGGAATACCAGCAGCATCGCCTTCGATCTAGCCGAGCCGGAGACCATCGCGGCTGCGCTGTCCGAGGTCGGGAATGTCGACAAACTGGTGCTCAGCGCCATCGCCCGTGACAACAACCCGGTGCGCGACTACGACGTTGGTGGTGCGGTCATGCTGGCCACGATGAAGCTGGTGGGGTACACCGAAGTCATCCACACCTTGCTCCCGAGGCTGGCCGACGACAGCTCAGTGGTCCTGTTCGGCGGACGGGCCAAGGATCGCCCCTATCCGGGGTCGACCACCGTGACCGCGGTCAATGGTGCGGTTTCCTCCATGATCACGACGTTCGCAATCGAGCTGGCACCGATCAGGTTCAACGCCATCCACCCCGGAATCGTCGGCGACAGTCCGTTCTGGGAAGGCAAACCGGCCGCCCTCGAGGCCGTGGTGGAACGCACGCCTACCAGGCGGCTCGCCACGATGGAAGACGTCGTCGATGCCACCGTGTTCTTGCTCGAGAACCGGTCGGTTAACGGCATCAACCTCTATGTGGACAGTGGCTGGCTGCTCATGTAGCCGGATCGGGGTGCTCAGACATGACCGAAGAACTCGACGGGATCGGTGACCGGCTCCGCGACGAGCGGACCAAGGCCGGCATCAGCCAGAGGGAGTTGGCGCGCCGTCTCGGGCTCTCGGCGAGTCTCATCTCACAGCTCGAGAGCGGTCTGTCCAAGCCTTCAGTCGGCACCCTCTACGCGATCGTCACGGAGCTCGATCTGTCTCTCGACAAGTTGCTCCGTGGCGACGATGACCCTCGACGCGACGACGGTGGCTCCGGCTCGTTCGAGAGCAACGGACGGGTAAGCCCTCTCGTCCATCCCGAGGAGCGCAAGACCATCGATCTGGCTTCCGGCGTGCGCTGGGAGCAGCTCACCGCCGACACCGAGGAAGGCGTGGACTTCCTCCATGCCATCTACGAAGTAGGCGGCGCCTCGACGCCGGATGAGTCGTTGATGCGACACCACGGCCGGGAGTACGGCTACGTGATCTCGGGGAAGATGGGGATCCAGCTCGGATTCGACCTGTTCGAGTTGGAGCCAGGCGACTCCATCGCCTTCGAGTCGACCCAGCCTCACCGGCTCTTCAACCGGGGTGATGAGCCGGTCCACGCCATCTGGTTCGTGGTGGGGCGGGGCGCGGACGACCGCGCCCATGGCGACTGACCAGCGCATGACCGACCCCATCACGGCCAAACCGGTCCTCGTCACCGGTGCGTCCGGGTTCATCGCATCCCACATCGTCCAGCAGCTGCTGAAAGACGGTTACAGGGTCAGGGGAACGGTCCGGGACCCGGAGAAGATCCGGCGTGAGGGGTACCTCACCGATTTGGCCGGGGCGACTGAGCGTCTAGAACTGATCGCGGCGGACTTGTTGAAGCCCGAGTCGTTTGACCAGGCAGTCCAGGGCTGCGAATACGTCATCCACACCGCCTCGCCGTATGCCATCGATGTGAAGGACCCTCAGCGGGACCTGGTGGACCCGGCCGTGAACGGCACCATCTCGGTCCTCGAATCGTGTCTCGAGGCGGGCACGGTGCGGCGGGTCGTCCTCACCTCGTCGGTGGCTGCAGTCACCGATCGGGCCGACGGTCATCTCAACACCGAGAGCGACTGGAACACAACCTCATCGCTGACTCGGAACCCCTACTACTACTCCAAGGCACTGGCCGAGCGCGCCGCGTGGGGGTTCATGGAATCCAATCAGCCCGGGTTCGACCTCGTGTCGATCAATCCCTTCTTCGTGATCGGGCCCTCACTGGTTCCGACGTTGAACCTGAGCCACTCATCGTTCGTCGGGCTCACCAATGGGCGGATCCCGGGGATTCTCGCCCTCGACTGGCCGTTGGTGGACGTCCGCGACGTGGCCCGGGCCCACATCTTGGCGATGAACAACCCAAAGGCAAGTGGCCGCTACATCGTCGCCGCTGAGACACGGACGATGCGCCAGGTGGTGGACCTGCTTCGTGCCAACGGGTGGGGCGATCGCTATCGGCTTCCCTCGGTTGGCGTCGATGGGGGTTTCGGAACCCGGCTCACCCGCTTGGCCGTTGCCTTCCAGTCATCGGGGACCCGCGATTACATGCGAAATCACCTGGGCGGCCAGATGCGCTTCGACAACTCCAAGGCCCGGCGTCAGCTTGGAATCGAGTTCCGGGACGTCGATCAGACCATTCTCGACACGATGGAGGACCTGGAGCGATGGGGCCATCTGGGTAAGAAGCGCTGACCCCCCCTCCGGCTATGGGACCCATTGCTCCCGCATTCTGAACACCTCGCCATCGATGACCTCGATCCATACCCCGAACTGGAGGCCCCTGCCGATCACCCCGTCGACCCAGTCCGAGAAAGCCACGGTTGCCTCTGACGTCGGGTCACCGGTTGGGTACCAGATGACCTCGAGGTCGGGAGATACCGGGATCGACCGAATCAGAGGGTTGTCGTTGCGGACGTAGTAGTCGTTCGGCGGTGGAGACTCCTCGCCGTCCTCAGCCGCCGCCTCCACGGCCGCCTCCCCGACAAACCAACAGGCCAGATCGAACTCGATGCCGCTCGCCGAGGCCGACTCGACGAGACCGAACCACTCGCCCTCCGGCAAGGCAACGGCATCGCCGGGGGTGCAACCCGAGCCCGATGGGCCGTCGGGCAGGGTGGTAGGCGGAGGGAGCGACGCAGTCGTGGTGGCAGTAGCCACCGTGGTCGCGGGTGTGGAGGGCACGGTGGTCGTGGCCGGGACGGCGGTCGTCGTCACCGATGGCTGCGTGGTCGACCCCGGATCGTCGGCAGACCCGGTACAAGCGATCACCAGTGACAGAGTGACCGCCCGGAAGAGAGCTCCGGGCTTCATCGAGCTATCCGAAACGGGAGAAGAAGTCGATGATGGCTTGGGTGTCGTCCGAGAATGCCCACCGCTCGGTGACCTTCCCATTGGCGACATGGGCGATCTCGGCGGTGCGATAGACGAGCTCGTCACCACCGACCCGGACCGTGGCGGTCACCAACCCGACCACGTGCTCATCGCTGGCGAGCACGTCGTGGACGTCGACATGGAAATCGACTCCTTCCATGCCTCTCATCGAGTCGATCAGGGCTGCCTTTCCCCGCACCGGCTCCGGCGCGCCGATCTGCCACCAGACGACCTCATCGTCGATTGCATCCTCGAGGGCGGCGGCGGCGTCACCTTCCTCGAACCGCTGCATCATCTGGCGATAGAGGGCCGCGTTGGGATGTTCGCTCATGACAGGAGAAAGCTACACCCAGGGACCGGGCCCCCACCTTCAGGCAACGGTCAGGCAGCCACCGAGGCGAGTGACCTTGCGGTCTCGCGGTCGACGCCGAGCTCTTCGATCAGGTAATCGACCACCTCGTCGACTCCGAGACCCTTCTTCCCGAGATATTGGACCGCTCGTCTGGCGAACTCGAGGTCGAATTGACGTTCTCGCTCGTTCGAGATCGAATGGATGTCGCTGATCATCTCCCACTCCCGATTCCACAGTGCTTACCCAGCCCCAGGGCCGACAAGTTTCAGACTCGCCGGCTGCGGACATAGTTCCCGAAATCTGTCCGATCTCCAAGGACCCTCGGAGACGGGGTGTCAGCCGGCCACCCTCAGCGTTTGTTCCGGCACCTCCCGGACCGCTTCTTCGATCGGGCCTGGTCCGATGATCTCGTCTCCGCCGCTCTGCTCACTCATCCGATTCAGCTGGGGAGAGAGCCGGCTCTGCCATGATCCCACCGCCCCGTTGAACGCGCTCACCGCAGTGGTGAGCCCGGCCCCGACCCGCTGCAAGTGATCGACGAACCCACTCATCCGACGGCGCAGCTCCCGCGCGTCGTCGAGGATCTGGTCGGCCCGCTCCAAGGCCCGGAACTCGGTGAGCAAGGACCCGACGCTCAATAGCAACGCATAGAGAGCACTCGGACCGGCGACGATCACCCGACTGGACATGAGGCGATCGATCAGCTCGGGGTGCGCGGCCGCGGCGGCCTCGTACACCGCTTGAGACGGCAAGTACATCACCACGTAGCCACCCGACGCCACCTCGAGGTAACCCCTCGCGGCCAGACCCTTGCCGATCCGCTCGAGCTCCTTGCCCTGCTCCGCCAGCAGACGGGCCCGGCGATCGGCATCCTCCTCGGCCAACGCCTCGGCATAGCGGGCTGTCGGGAACTTGGCATCGATCACGATGTTGCGGCCCCCGGGCAGATGCACGATCGCGTCAGGCCTGATGTCGCCATACGTCACCTGACAGCTGTAGTCACGCCCTTCGACCAGACCGCCATGCTCGAAGATCCGTTTCATCCCGATCTCGGCCCATCCGCCTCGGGCACGGTCATTGGTGAACAGAGAGGTGATGCCTTTCATCTGGGTGCCGAGACCACGCACCTGCTCGTCCAGCGAGGCCTCACGGCCGGTGACGGACTCCTGGAGCATGGCCAGCTTGGAGTCGATCTGGGCCACCTGGGCCCCCAGAGCGCCCTCGCGGGTGGCGATGGCAGTCTGCAGATCGTCGATGCGCCGAACCAGGTCGGGCTCCGGAGCAGTCTGAGCGGTGTTGGCCTGGCGCCTTCCGGCGACCAGGAGCAGGACCATGAGGCCGATCACGGCTGCCGCAGACGTGATGGCTATGACCAGGGAAACTGTCTCGATGTTCATGAGCGACAGCATGACAAGTGGGTGTGACAGATTTCCCTATGGTTCCCCGCGATGATCCATTCCGAGCATCCGTTCCAGCCCGAGTCGGCTGATCGCGACCAGGCCAGGCGGTTTCGAGGGCGTCTGGCCGCCGGCGTCACGATCGTCACCGCCGGGCCGGAGGCGGAGCGAACGGGTCTGACCGTCTCCTCTCTGTTGGTGGTGCAGGGTGACCCGGCCCAAGCCCACGTCGTCGTCGGGCCAACGACCGACCTCTGGGAGTCGGCGGCAGAGACAGGTCGCTTCGTGATCCACATCTGCCGGTCGGAGGACCGGCAGATCGCAGATGTGTTTGCCGGTCTCTGGCCGTCACCCGGCGGGTCCTTCGCCGGCGTGGCAGTCACCCAGAGCGAGTGGGGGCCTGTCCTCACCGATCTTCCCGACCGCGCATATTGCAGCCTCGAAAGCGAGGCGGAAGTTGGCTGGTCAGGTCTTCTGATCGGCAGGATCGACAAAGTCGAGGTGTCTGACCTCCAGGACCCGATAGTCCATTTCCGAAGCGGCTACCGCCGTCTGTTCCCTGCCTGAGCCGGGTCCCCGACCTGAATGGCGATCCGGTGCAGCATCCCGAGATGGCTGATCAGGTGGGACGCCGGATGAAGACCGGCGTCCGCCACCTCGGCGCCGACATCGCGGTTGTTCCGGCACCCCGATCTTTGATGCACCCGTTCGATATTCCGATCCTGCATCCCTGCGATCCAGCCGACTGATGCCCGGCCGTGCTCCACCAGAAGGACCCGACCGCCCTGCCTGGTGACCCGGATCATCTCCCCGAACGCAGCGATGTAATCGGGAAACGTGCACGTCGAGAGTGCGGAGACCACGGTGTCGAAGGAGCCGTCGGAGAAAGGCATCTCTTGGGCGTCGGCCACGAGGAGCCGGATGTCTCGCCCTAGCTGGCGTTGGCGACGTCGCGCCTCCTCCACCATCTTCGAGGACAGATCGAGGGCAGTGAGCGACTCAGCCTTCGCCAGGTAGTCGAAGTTCTCTCCGGTGCCACAGGCGACATCGAGCACGTCGCCTCGAGCATCCGCGAACTGCCTCTTCCGCAGGCGATTGATCCCCGTCAGGGAGTCGACGATGCCGAGCAGCCGCCAGTTGCCGGCCATCTCGTCGTAGCGCCGGCGGATCTGCTCGGTGGCGAGCCGATCGCTCATGCCCGTTGCCTCCTTGCGGCCTTGCGGCCCTCGGTCAGGCGGAAGCCCGTTCTACCGAGCCGGTCTCGGGGACGATACAGCTGATCCAGGACGCGAAAAACCCCGAGGGAGTGCTGGCCGAAGCCCTCACCCTCTCGGGGTTCTGCACCTTGCTGGCACTCCAGTCCCGAAGGACTGGTCTCCCAGCCAGGTCTCGTAGTCCCCTCTCGGTGACTCCGACTCCGATTTGGAGTTGCCTCCAAGTCGGCTCCGCCACCATAGAGGTGGCCCGCGACGGCGGGCAAATTCAACCGCTGATGAAATTTCGCGACCTAGCTATGTTCTTCGCGAACCGGGAAACGGGCTAATCGAACCGGTGTCTCTAATCTCGGCACATGACCGATTCGGACCAAGTCACCCAGCTGGCACGACTCCTCGGAGCGGTGGCCAGAGACCATCACGATCACCACGGTGCAGGCCCTGCCCCACAGTGGGCCGAGTGGTACGCCGCCCGGCTCCAACCCGAAATCGGAGCATTTGTCGGGTACGAGCCGACGGTCGAGGAGGTCACCGGCTGGTTACGCGACGCCGATGCGAAGTACAAGGCCGAGTCGCCGGAGACACGCTGGCCCTACTTCTACGCCGGGCTGATCCTCGATTCGCCCGCCCTCACCGATCGCCCGGGTTGACCAGCGAGGCGACTTCGGTGCCCAACAACTCGATGGCGTGGAGCACTTGTTCGTGGGGCAATGTCCCGACGCTGATGTGAAGCATGAAGCGATCGATCCCGAGGATCTCCCTCATCCGCACGATCTTCGCGGCAACCGTCTCCACGTCACCGAGCACCAGAGAGCCTTCCGGGGCACTCATCATCTCGAATTGGGGACGGGTCATCGGGCCCCAGCCGCGCTCCCTCCCCAATTGCGTCATCGCCACTGCATAAGCGTTGTAATACTCATCAGCGGCTTGCTCGTTGCTGTCGGCCACATAGCCATGGGCATGGACGGCCAACGGCGCCAGCGCCGGATCATGACCTGAATCGGTCAGGGTCTTGCGATGGAGGTCGGCGAAGAAGGCGAATCGGTCGGGATTGCCCCCGATGATGGCCAGAGCCACCGGTAAGCCGCGCGTTGCGGCCCGGACTATCGACTCGGGGGTGCCTCCGACCCCGACCCATACCGGAAGCGGGTCCTGCTGGGGCCGGGGGTAGATGGTCTGGTTGTCTAACGGCGGCCGGAACTTGCCGGACCAGGTCACCCTTTCCCGGTCGCGTATGGCGAGGAGCAGATCGAGCTTTTCTGAGAACAACTCGTCGTAATCGGACAGTGAGTAGCCGAACAGGGGAAAGGACTCGATGAACGAACCGCGGCCGACCAGCAGCTCGGCTCTTCCGTCAGAGACGAGATCCAGGGTCGAATATTCCTGGAACACTCGCACCGGATCGTCGGACGACAGGATGACCACGGCCGGGGTCAGGCGGATCTTGTTGGTCCTCCCGGCGGCTGCGGCGAGGACCACGGCAGGAGACGACGAGGCGAAGTCGGGCCGGTGATGCTCTCCGACCCCATAGACATCGAGACCGACCTGCTCGGAGAGCACGATCTCGTCCAGCACCTGGCGGAGACGTTCCCCGTGCCCGATGGTCTCACCGGTCTTGGGGTTCGGATAGGTCTCGGCGAAGGTCGTTACTCCGAGTTCCATCCGCCTCGGTCCGCCTCCGGCTGGTTTCTCTTCAACCAGCCTCTCACCCACCACAGGTCGTCGTCGGGCACGCCCGCGCCCGGCAATGGG
This sequence comes from uncultured Acidobacteriota bacterium, assembly GCA_963837055.1. Classification (GTDB taxonomy): domain Bacteria; phylum Actinomycetota; class Acidimicrobiia; order Spongiisociales; family ZC4RG35; genus JARDZU01. The sequence continues at coordinate 336,432 of CAWILU010000003.1, forward strand.
CGGCCGGCGCCGGGCAGGTGGTCGAACTCACCCGCCTCGATCGCCTCACGGATCGAGGCGCTCCGGCAAAGACTCGTATCGATCCGTCGGCTCCAGGTCCATTGCCCTGACGTTATCCCTTCCTTGGGGAAGCGCCTCCGGAATAGGGTTAGCCCGATGACAACTCCGTCACGCGCCCTCTTTCGATCCCTTGTCGTTCTCCTGGCCGCAATTGCCACTCTGTCGTGCATCCGGCCAGGTATCCAGGGCTCGGGCAACGTCATCACCGAGGAAAGAGAAGTCAGCGGGTTCAACGAGATCGTCCTCGGCGGAACCGGCCAGGTCGACGTCGAGGTGACCGGCACCGAGTCCCTGACCATCGAAGCCGAGGACAACATCATGCCTGCTCTGGAGACCCGGGTGAGGAACGGCCGTCTCGTGCTCGACACCAACCGGAGCATCTCTCCCACCGAAGAGGTCATCTACAACATCACGGCGGCCACCCTCGACGGCCTGGTCATAAGTGGCAGCGGCGTGGTGGAGGGGTCCGGTATCGATACCACCGATTTCAGAGCCGACATCAGCGGATCGGGCGACGTGTCGGTCGAGGGCGCCATCACCGGCTTGCTCTCGGTGTCCATCAGTGGCTCCGGTGAGTTCGACGGCGAGTCTCTCAATGCCCAGGCGGGAGAGGTCGAGGTGTCCGGATCGGGTAATGCGGTGGTCAACGTGGCCGACTCGCTCGAGGTGGACGTCTCCGGGTCCGGCGACGTCGAGTATCTCGGGTCGCCCAGCGTCGACAGCTCGGTGAGTGGCTCAGGAGAAGTCGTTCAGCGGGACTGACCCTGGTCGAAGTAGGCGGCAAGACCGGCAAACTGCCGTTTGAAGACACGGCGGGCCAACCGGGGATAGACCCACCTGGCCAGACCAGGTGGGCGGCGGAAGGTCGCTGTGGTCACCTGGGTGATCCGCGACCCGTCCCCCTCCGGGTCCACTGAGAGCGTTATCTCCCTGGTCTGAAACCGGTCGGTTGCCTCCCAGGAGATGGTCCGCTCGCCGAGGCCGACCACCTCTACATCGACGTCGAACTGCATCCGTTCTCCGCCGGGGCGGTCGAGATGCTGATGAAACCGGAACCGGGAGCCGACCTCGATGTCAGTCCTCCCGATCACCTCCACCGTCTCGACGTTGTCACACCAGTGGGGGTCGTTTCGAGTGTCGGAGACGAAGGCAAAGACCTCGTCAGGAGACGCCGGGATGTGGGCCGACACGGACACCGGGGGTACGGGATAGCTGTCCACGCGGCGACGTTATCCGTCGTAGAGGATCCGGGCCGGCGCATCCGGTTTGGATTGAGACGAGAATGGGCATTGGAAGTCACCAAGCGAAGGAGAAGCGATGACAGAGAACAGCACGGAGGAAACGACGAGCGGAGCAGGCGACAGCAAGCAGCGCTGGATTGCCGAAGTGCAGGAGGCGCTCGATCGCACCGGCGACGCGCTCCGCACCGCATGGGAAGCGACCAGGGAGAGCCGGATGAGCGCGCTCGAGTCGGCCAAGCAGGCGGCTCAGGAGCTCGGTGAGGTGATCGATCAGGGGATCACCGCTGCCAAAGAGCGCTGGGCGGCAGGAGAGCCCGGCGAGACCGAGGCGCCCGAGATGCCAATTGCCGACGAGGTGATCTCCGAGGAGCCCGCCGTCGGTGAGGCCGAGCCCACCCCGCTGTCGGGCGACGTGACGGTCATCCCCATCGAGAGCGACGACCGCAGCGATCAGGCCTGAGCAAGAGCGGCGAGCTTCTTCATCCGTCGATGTCGCTCGAGAAGTCGGTCCGGGTCGTACACCCTGACCATCGGCCCGTCGAGTCGGTCCAACCCACCGCCGTCGTCGGCGACGGGGACGACTTCGACATCGCCGGCCCCAAAGCGGGCAGACGCATGGGGTCCGATGAGCGCTAGCCCACGGATGGTCTTCTGGCTCCGAGCCCATTCATCGGCAGTGAGGACGATCGAATAGGACTCGGGTTGCTCGAACATGAGCAGGGCAAGGATCAGCTCGTCGATGGCCTCAGGAACAGTCTCGGTCTCGAGAGCGGCGCGCAACGTCTCGCCGCCGGCGAAGCCGCGTGCGATCGCCCAATAGGCGTGCCCTCTGATCATGGACGAGAGATGGAGGCTGTGAGTCATCACGGCATTCCACGCCTCGGGCTCGGCTGAATTCCCCGCCGCGACGAGAAGGTTGCGCCGAATGAAGCGGCCCTGTCTTCTCGGCACATACCACCAGCCGAACCGGTCGAGAAGGGCATCATCGGTCATGCCGAGCAGTTCGGTGAAGGAGAGCTCGACGGGGGCCATACCCGCCGAGTTCAGCGTCTTCCTGCCGGGAGGGCAGGCGGTCAGGCAGTCGTCGCACCCATAGACCCGACGTCCGAGCCGAGGACGAATCCATTGAGGTATCGATCCGGGTGTCTGCAACCAGGTCGAAAGGCAACGCCGGGCGTCGAGACCCCAGTCCCCCAACGCCTGGGTCGGACAGGCCGGAATGCAGGCGGTGCACGTCCCGCAGTCCCGCCGCATCGGACTGCTCGACTCGAGGGCGGCATCGGTGACCACCGACCCCAGCAGCAGCCACGGCCCGTGGCCGGGGGCGAGCACCATGGTGCTCTTGCCCCACCATCCCACCCCCGCCCGTACCGCAGCCGCCCGATCGACCAGGCGGTTGTCGTCGCTGAGGACTTCCGCCCGGTGACCCCGGGCCCGAAGCCGATCGGCGATGGCAGAGGTGACGGCTCGGACCGCTTCGTACTGGTCGGCGGTGGCGAATCTGGCCACCAGCGCGCCGGACCCCGCCGGCAGATGAGAAGCCGGGATGTAGTCATAACTCACCACCACCATCGAGCGGGCCCACGGAAACGAACTCGTTGGATCGGTCGCCAGCACGGGATCTTCGAAGGTGAATCCCAGCGGCCCGGCGAGATCAGTCTCGCGGGCCATGCGCAGGGCCGCCCGCTCCTGTTCGAAGATCTCCACACCGGTGACGCCAAAACCGGCAGCACCCTTCTGATCGGCTATCGCCGACAGCTCCTCGGTCAGCACCGATGACAGGGCCCCAATGCCGCTCACCGGGACTAGCCGTAGTTCGGGATCTGCTGCACCGCCCAACCATTCCCGTCGGGATCCTTGAAGAAGATGAAGTCGCCCCAGTCATAGTGCTGGACGTCGCTCACTTCCACGCCGCGGCCCGATAGCTCGGCATGTGCTGCCTCGATGTCGGAAACGACCATTTGCATCCCCTGAACCGAGCCCGGAGGCGTGTCGATGACGCCGACACCGATGGTTATCGAGCATGCCGACCCAGGTGGGGTCAGTTGGATGAACCGAAGCTCATCGCTGACTTTGTGATCGTGGTCCAGGACGAACCCGAGCTGTTCCGTGTAGAAGGTCTTGGCTCGCTCGACGTCCGACACCGGTATGCCGATGAGCTCGATTTTCCAGTCCATGGCGGAAGGCTACGCCGAGGCACCGCCGGTCGGCATCCTGTCCAAGACTTGCCGACGTCACTCCACGACGATGGTGCCCCTCATGGTCGGGTGGATCTCACAGAAGTAGGCGAAGGTGCCGGCCTCGTCGAAGGCGTGGGAGAACTCGTCGCCCACGGCGAGATTGCCCGACGACCAGAGGGCGTCGTCCGACGTCGAAGTGTGGGAGAGGGTCTCGTCCGCATTCACCCAGATAACGGTGGCGCCGGCGGCGACCGTCAAGGTGTCGGGGGTGAAGGCGAGTTCGGCCATTTCGATCCTTTCCTCCTCGACCCCTGTTCCTTCAGTTGTGGTGGTGCCTACCCCGCCGCATGCCGCCGCCATCACGGCCAATGCGGCGATGAGATACCTTCTCCTCACCAAGTTCCTCCTGAGTAGGGCTACACGTATACGAAGGCGAGAAGGGTCTGGTTCGATCGCATGCCAACCAATCACCTCGAGAGGGTCGAGCTTGCCAACGGAGTGACCATGCCCGTCATCGGTTTCGGCACCTGGCCCATCAGCGACCGGGAGGCCGAGTCGATGGTGGTTGCGGCGCTCGAGACCGGCTATCGCCTCATCGACACGGCTGAGATGTATCGCAACGAAGCCGGGGTGGGGCGGGGAGTCAGGTCGGCGAGTCTCGACCGCAGCGAGGTGTTCGTCACCACGAAGCTGAGCGAACGGGGCCATGGCTTTGAAGAGGCACAGGAGGCGTTCCGCCAAAGCGCCGGGCGTCTCGGGCTCGAATACGTCGACTTGTTCCTCATCCATTGGCCCAACCCCGGACTCGACAGGTACGTCGATGCGTGGAAAGGCATGATCTCCCTGCTCGAGCAGGGCGATGTCAGGGCGATCGGTGTCTCCAATTTCAAGCCGAGCCATCTGAGTCGGCTGATCGAGGAGACCGGGGTGGCGCCCCACGTCAACCAGGTCCAGCTCAATCCCTGGGTTACACGAGTGGCCGAGCGCGAATACCACGCTGCCCACGACATCGTCACCGAATCATGGGCGCCGATCGGGAAAGGCGGCGGGCTCTTGGGCGACTCCGCCATCGGCGACCTGGCTCGGGCCAAGGCAAAGACGCCGGCCCAGGTCGTGCTCCGCTGGCATCTCCAGAACGGGTTGATCCCCATACCCAAGACGTCTCGGAAAGAGCGGTTGGCGGAGAACATCGACGTTTTCGATTTCTCGCTCACCGACGATGAGATGGAAGCTCTGGCTGCCCTGGATTCCGGTCGTGGGGCCGTCGATTCAGACGGTTTCGGACTTTGAAGCCAGTCTTCGGCTGAGCAAACCTGAGCAGGCTCGACTCAGATCAGGGAATACGCGCCCCGTACTCCGCGTTGCACCAGTTTCCTCTCAGAAGCAAAGGAAAAACGGAGCTAATGCCCGAGACCGCCCAACTCACCCTCCCCGTACTCCCCCTGCACAACGGTGTCGTCTTCCCCCACATGGTGGTGACGATTCGGATGGAGACCGAGGAAGGCCGAATCGCATTGGCCGCCGCAGCCAAGGCGGAGGGCCGACTGCTGTTGGTCCCCCGTCTCGACGGCAGATACGCCGCGGTCGGCACCATCGCCGACATCCAGCAAACGGACAATGACGGGAACGTCGTGGTGTCCGGCGTCTCCCGGGCTCGGGTTGGCGCAGGCTCGTTGGACGAGAGCGGCGCGCTCTGGGTCGATGCGGAATCGTCCCCTGAGGTCGACATCATCGACGACGAGCTCGACGACCTGGTCGCCGAGTACCGGGCGGTGGTCATCGCAGTCCTCGAGAATCGAGGGATGGCCGGAGTCGCCGAGCGTCTCCTCGATGTGGACAACCCCTCCCGCCTCGCCGATCTCGCCGTCTACTCCCCCGATCTATCGCTGGAGCAGAAAGTGGAGTTGCTCGAGGCCCTCGACATCCGGCAGCGTCTGGGCAAGCTCCTCGTGTGGATGCGCGAAGTGCTCGCCGATCTCGAGCTCCGGCGCAAGGTCCGCGACGAGGCAGCAGAGCAAATCGAGAAAGGCCAGAAGGACTACATCCTTCGAACGCAGATGGAGGCCATCCGCAAGGAGCTGGGCGAGGATGCTGATGTCGCCACCGAATACCGGGCCAAGCTCGCCGAACGCGATCTCCCTGAAAACGTCTCCGAAGCGATCGAGCGGGAGATCGGCCGTCTGGAGCGGATGAGTGAGCAGTCACCCGAGCACTCCTGGATCCGCACCTGGCTCGACACCATGTTCGACCTGCCCTGGGGGGTCTCCTCGGAGGACCGGCTCGACCTCGACGAGGCCTGGACCGTGCTCGATGCCGACCACACCGGTCTCACCGACGTCAAGGAGCGGATCATCGAGCACCTCGCCGTCCGGAAGCTGCGCGCCGAGCGCGGTCTGACCGACACCGACGAGCGAAACACCGGGACCATTCTCCTCCTCGTCGGTCCACCCGGCGTGGGCAAGACCTCCCTTGGCGAGTCGGTGGCGAGGGCGCTGGGGCGCAAATTCGTCCGCGTCGCCCTCGGTGGGGTGAGAGACGAGGCAGAGATCCGGGGTCACCGTCGCACCTATGTCGGCGCCCGACCTGGTCGGGTCGCCCGCGCTCTGACCGAAGCTGAGACGATGAACCCGGTCTTCTTGCTCGACGAGATGGACAAGGTCGGCGCTGATTGGCGCGGCGATCCTTCCTCCGCGCTGTTGGAGGTGCTCGATCCGGCCCAGAACCACACCTTCCGCGACCACTACCTCGAGGTGGATCTCGACCTCTCCCAGGTGCTGTTCATCGGCACCGCCAACTTGCTCGAGACAATCCCCGGCCCGCTTCTGGACCGGACCGAGGTGATCAGCATCGACGGATACACAGACGCCGAGAAAGTCGACATCGCCCGTGACCATCTTCTGCCCCGTCAGCTCAGGGCCACGGGCCTCGAGCCAGAAGAGCTAGAAGTGACCGAGGATGCCCTCGCTGCTGTGGTCGACCGGTACACCCGGGAGGCCGGGGTGAGGAACCTCGAGCGCGAATTGGGCAAACTGGCGCGGAAGGTGGCGACCGAGATCGCCAGGAACTCGCATCAGGACAAGGTGGTTGTCGACGAGCCACTCGTCCGTGACTACCTCGGCAAGCCGAAGGTCTGGAAGGACGAAGCCTCCGACCGGACCGACGTGCCCGGGGTTGCCACCGGTCTTGCGGTCACCGGAGCCGGTGGCGACGTCTTGTTCATCGAGGCCACCGCCATGGACGGCGAGCCCGGTCTGACCCTGACCGGCCAACTCGGTGACGTGATGAAGGAATCCGCCCGGATCGCCCTGTCGTATGTCGAGGCACACGCCGACGAGCTGGGAATCGATCCGGGTGCCCTGACCCGCCGATACCACGTCCATGTGCCCGCCGGCGCCATCCCCAAGGACGGCCCTTCGGCAGGCGTGGCGATGCTCACCGCGCTGGTGTCATTGCTCACCGGCCGCAAGGTGAGGGGCACTGTCGGGATGACCGGCGAGATCACGCTCCAGGGCAAGGTTCTGCCCATCGGCGGGGTCAAGCAGAAGGTCCTCGCAGCTCACCGTGCGGGGCTGGAGGAAGTGATCGTGCCCCGACGCAACGAGGCAGACCTCGACGACGTGCCCGAGAAGGTGCGAGAGGAAATGACCTTCACCATCGCCGACTCGGCAGCCGACGTGCTCAAAGCTGCCCTTCAGGGCTGAGTCAGGTCGTCGGATTTCCCGGTCCTGTGCCGACCGGGCGCCGCGTCGAGCCCAATGTCCGAGGGACGAGCGAAGAGCGCACGATCCACCTCGGTGTCATGTGTTTCGACGTCTTCCGGAACGCGCACGGAGACATGCCCACAGGCCTCGCAAACGACTCGCTCGAAGCCCATCGTCTGAACCGAGACAGTGACACGATGCGGGCAGCGACTCTGTCGCCAGGTGCGACTAAGAACGCGCATGCTGAAAATGCCTCCCCTCCAGGCCAACCCGTCAGACAGACTGACCTGAGGAACGACCCCGGGCCATAGGCCGGACGACCCAGTCGCCAGCCGGGTCGGTCAATCGAGCACGAGGTCGACGACCACTGCCGCGTGATCGGACCCGCGCAGCGGCTCGACGGACGTGTTTTCGACATGAGCGCCACTGCCAAAGACATGATCGATGCGGAGCATGCGGGGCCAGCCCCATCGCCATGCCCAGGTAGGCGCGGGCTCGCTCCCAGCCAACTCTGCCGACCGCGCCACCAGGTCGTCCCAACGCCCGACCAGCCGCTTGTAGGTGGGCCATGCCGGCGTGGCGTTCATGTCCCCGGCGAGGATGAACGGCTTGTCGCGTTCGACAGCGCCATCTGCCCACGCCAAGAGCGCGTCCACCTGCCGACCCCGGATCGGCACCGAGCGCCATTGCGGGAATGAGACCGGGTTCCGCATGTGGATATTCGCCAATAGGAGCGATCGAGGCCCGACTTCGACAGCCGCCCACAGACCGGGCCGCCAGGGCAGCGGAATCTCACCAAAGGTCGAGTTGAGCTGGCTGGCGATGCCCCGGCCTCGGGCGTGGGTGTCGGGCCGTAAGTCGTGATGGGGGAACCGGGGAGCGATCACCTCGGCCTCTTCATCGCCCATCTCCTGGGCAAAGAGAATGTCCGGCTGGACCCGGTCCAGCAGCCCGGCCAGGGATTCCCGATCGGTGCGCCCCCCCAACAGATTCGCCGTCATCAATCTGATCGGTCGGTCCATGTTCGGCGCACCCTAAGACGCCGACCTGGCGTACTCCAGCTCGCATCCGGGCACCACGGCCAAGAAAACCTCCGAGAAATGGTTAGGTCGCTGGACCTATGTGCCGACTGAATAAGAGAGATGGCTGTTGCTACGGATACCAAGGTCACTCTGGTGCGAGGCTCGGGAAGGCTCGTAGCCTCGGTGGTGGGTCGCGCCCCCGTCGGGGAGCTCACCGCTGACTGTGAGCACGGTAACGAATCCGACCGAGGCGAGTTCCTGGTCGGGCAGTCCGGCCGAGCCATCACCTGGCGCGTCCGTTTCTGTGATCCCTGTTGGGACCATTTCCGTGTCCACCAGGAAGTGATCGACCTCAGTCTCTTTGAGGACTCGCCGGCCGATCCGAACACGATCGACCTTCGCTGAACCACTCAGCTGGGTCAGCTCCCTATCCGCCCATCGGCGAGGTCGGCCCACATCTCGGAGACTGAATCCGCCAGATAGACAACGCTGGCGCTCCCGGCCATTCCCGACGAGCCCGGTGTCACCGCGTTCGGCATTGTGTCGAGGTTGGAGCCAATCACCAGCGCTGAGAAGGTGAGGAGCTGTTCCGGGCTCAAGTCGGTGAGCATCCACGGCTCCGAGAGCTCCATTAGACGCGGGATGGCCCCATAACCCTTGTTGCGGAGATTCTTGGCGGTGTCGATCAGCACCAGGCCTTGGTTCGCCGATCGAGAGAAATCGCCATCGGGAAGAGTCTTGCGCGCCCTCGAGAAAGCCAGCGCCTGGGGCCCGTTGACGTATTGGGCTCCAGGCTCGAAATCGGCACCGGCCGCCGAATCATGGACGGGGAATGGCACGACCAGGTCGATGCCTCCCAGGACATTCCCCAACATCTCCTGGAATCCGAGGAATCCGGTGAGGACGTACCCTTCGAGGGGAAGCCCGCTCAGATCGCGGAATGTCTGCATCATCCCCTCGGGCCCATAGTCGGCGAGCGCCGCGTTGATCTTCCCCCGACCGCCGCCGGCGATGGGCACCCAAGAGTCACGGGGGACCCCGACTATCCCACCCTGGCCGGCGCCATCGAGGCCGACGAAATGGATGCTGTCCGCCCTGCTCGTCGCCACATCCTCCCAAGGACGCGCATCCGAGCCGACCACCGCCACGATGCGGGGGCTCGGTCCGTAGTAGGCGGGGGCGGACACATTGGCCCAGCTACCGCCGACGATTCTCCAACCGCTGCCGTCGTCGACTGCAAGGAACAAGTCACCGTCCAGCTCCACGGTGGCGACGCTCTGGCCCTTGAAAGTACCTACAGATGCCACGCCGCCCTTGGGTGTTTCGCCGGGTGTCGGCGTGATCCCCGCCAAGACCGGCTCGGGCATCGGCGGAGCCTCGGTCTCGGCCCCGGTCGCATAGAGGTAAAAGCTCTCGATCACCGCCGTCAGCTCGGGCGGGGCGTTTTCGATGGCGAACGGGGGCTCGGAGGTTGTGGTTGGGGCGGCCGTCGTGGTGGTGGCCCGAGAACTCGAGGTCGAGTCGACCACTTCTTCCGGAGCGCATGCAATGGCCATGACGGCCAGGACGAGCAGAACAGCGAGACGTCGATACATCGTGGACCTCGAAATGGACATCAGGTCACCCTCCCGTGACCAAGCGGCACCCTAACGGTGTAGCACGGTCAACCGGAAGCGGCCACGACCCGTCCCCAGGTTGCCGGTAACCTCGCGCTGTGGTGCAGACATTGGAGGTGGGAAGAGCGGCGGCAGCACGCGAATCCTGGGAAGAGGCTTGGAAAACGCTGACCGAGGCCGATCAGGAAGCGCCACTGTCTGCCCCAGATCTGGAGCTCCTCGCCGACGCCGCCTGGTGGACCGCCCACCCCGACGAGTCGGTCGAAGCCCTGGAACGGGCCTTCAACGGGTACGAGGGTGCCGACATGCCCATTGATGCGGCCAGGGTCGCCGTCCTCCTCGCCTATCTGGCGTTCCGGAGGCTGGCGGGTTCGGTGGCCAACGGTTGGCGGGCAAGGGCGGTGAGATTGTTGGAAGGCCAACCCGAATCGACCGTACATGCGTCGTTGAGGGTCATGGATGTCTTCGAAGCCATCATGATTCGTAGGGACCTGGAAGAGGGCATCGCGGTGGCCGAGGAGGTCCTGGAGATGGCCCGCCGCACCGGAAACCGCGATGCCGAGTCCCAGGCCCAGGTGTTCAAGGGATACGCCATGCTGGCCGAAGGCGATTGGAAGGAGGGCCTCGCCCTCATCGACGAAGCGACCTCGGTTGCCTTGTCCGGAGAGGCTGGGCTCCGGTCGGCCAGTGACGTCTACTGCGTGACCATCTCCGCCTGCCGGGATGTGGGCGATTTCCGGCGTGCCGGCGAGTGGACCGAAGAGGCTGACCGGTGGATGAACCGGCACTCGGTTGGCGGCTACTCAGGGGTGTGCCGGGTCCATCGCGCCGAGTTGAAACGTCTTCGTGGGAATTGGACCGAGGCCGAGCAGGAGGCCCTGAGCGCTTGCCAGGAGCTGGAGCGCTATCACATGCTCGACGGCGTCGGCCACGGGCAGTACGAGGTAGGCGAGATCCGACTCCACATGGGTGATCTCGCCGGAGCCGAGACCGCCTTCAACATGGCCTACGAGCACGGTGTGATCCCCCAACCCGGGCTCGCCCTATTGATGCTGGCTCGGGGTCAGGCCGACGAGGCGGCCCGGGCATTGGAGATGGTTCTCGCCGATCCGGACGCCGGATTGGCCATCGACTTGTTGATGAGAGCCCGGCTGCTCCCGGCCCAGGTGGAGGTGGCCGTGGCCAGAGGCGATGCCGAAACCGCCCGAGCTGCGGCGGAGGAGCTGGAACGACTGGCCGAGGAGTACCAGCGACCCGCATTCGAATCCGTGGCCCTGACCGCTCGGGGAGCCGTCTTGCTGGGAGAGGGCGATCATGCAGGGGCGATCCGCGAGTTGACCAAGGCCGGGAGGGTGTGGCGTGAGATCGGGTTCCCCTACGAGGGCGCCCAAGCTCGGGTCCTTCTTGGTGAGGCCTACCTCGGCGCCGGTGACGAGAGCCGGGCCCGGATGGAGCTCGGCGCGGCTCGATCCGTGTTCGAGAAGCTGGGGGCTGAGCTCGACCTGCGACACGTCGACGAGATCGTCTCCAAGGTGGATGGCCCGGCCGCGGAGCGGGCCCGTGTGACCAAGACCTTCATGTTCACTGACATCGTCACCTCGACCGACCTGGTCGGCGTGCTCGGTGACGCGGCGTGGGAGTCCTTGCTCGCCTGGCACGACAGGGAGTTGAGAGCTGCCTTCGTCGCCCATCGCGGAGTGGAGGTCAGCCACACCGGCGATGGGTTCTTCGTCACCTTCGACCGGGGCACCGATGCCGTGGAGGCGGCGGTGGCCATCCAGCGCAGGCTCGCCGAACATCGCCGCGCACACGGATTCGCCCCATCCGTTCGCATCGGTCTTCACACCGACGAGGCAACCATCGACGGATCCGACTACCGGGGGCGGGGTGTCCACCTTGCGGCAAGAGTGAGTGGCGCTGCCGACGGGGAAGAGATCGTTGCATCCGCAGCCGCCATCGAGGCTTCCGACGGCATCAGATATCCGGTCTCCGAGGCCCGCTCGGTGGCGCTCAAGGGGATCGATGGGCCGGTGGAGATCCACACCGTCGACTGGAAGACTCCCTCCTAACTCCCGGCATAGCCGCGGACAGTTTCGATCGTGTCGGCATCCTCAGGCCGCTTGTCGTCCCGGTATCGCTTGACCCTGGCGAAACGCAGGGCGACCCCACCCGGGTAGCGGGTGCTGCGCTGAATCCCATCGAAAGCGATCTCGTACACGATCTCAGGCTTCAGATAGACGGTATTCCGGGTTCGGTGGTCTTCGATCTCGAGGAACCGCTCTGTTTGCCAGGCCAACATCTCGTCGGTCAGGCCCTTGAACGTCTTGCCCAGCATCACGAATCCCCCCTCTCGGTCGCGGGCGCCGAGATGGAGGTTCGACAGCCATCCTTCCCTGCGACCCGAGCCCCATTCCGCGGCGAGCACCACGAGGTCGAGGGTGTGGGTCGGCTTCACCTTGAGCCATCCTGATCCGCGCCGGCCCGCCTCATAGGTTTGGTCGGGGTCTTTGACCACGACCCCTTCGAACCCGGCGGCGACCGCATCTGCGAAGAAGCTGTCGGCCACCTCGGGATCGTCGGTCAGGACCGAGCCAACCAGCGTCTCGCGAGGAACGGCCCGAACCAGTGCCGCCCGACGCTCGACGAGGGTGAGATCGATCAGATCTGTTCCGTCGAGGTGCAGGCAGTCGAAGAAGAAAACCCTAAGCGGGGCGGAGACCTCGGTTGCCTCCGATCCGAATCTGCTCATCGAATCCTGGAACTGCTCCGGGCCCGAAGGGCCGAACACCAGCGCCTCGCCATCGAGGATGAGCGAGGTCGCCGGGTAGCGGAGGACCGACGCCACCACCTCAGGCGCGCCCGCGGTGATCTCTCTGAGGTTCCGAGTGAATATGGCCACCCGGTCCCCATCCCGGTGCACCTGGATGCGGGCCCCGTCGAGCTTCCATTCCACGAAGGCCTCCCCCAGGGCCGTCACCGCCTCGCCGGCGGTGGCAGCGGTCTTGGCCAGCATTGGCTGCACCGGGGTGAACAGGGTGACCTGCGAGCTTCCCAGGGCCTCGGGGCCTTCTGCGAGGGCACGGGCGGCCACGACCACCAGGTCCCCTTCCAACATGGCGGCCCGGCGGACACGCTCTGGCGCCTCCCCGAGTGCACGGGCCACGGCGTCGGCCATGATCCCTTCCAGAGCCCCCTGTCGGAGATTGCGCAGGATGAGCCCCTGCAAGAAGACTTGCTCTGATGCCGTGGCCCGGGTCATGAGCCCGCCGAGAAGCTCCTCCTTGTGCCGCTTCGAGCCCGGACCATGGGATTCGGCCAGGGCCTGCAACGTGGCATCGACCTCCAACAGTTCCAGGCTCGGCTTCGTGGCCGGAGGAGCATCGACTCCATAGACGGTCGCCCAACCGACGCCGAGACGATCCTGCCGTGGTTTGCCGCTCAGATACGAGATCCCGACTTCGGCCTCGCCCGGTGCCAGTTTGAGCAGGGCATTGGAGAGGGCGTCGATTTTGGAAGATCGGGAGCGGGTCGCCGAGACGGCGCCGGAGACCGAGACCAGATCAGAGAGAAGCACCGATCAAGACCTGAACCGGTCGAATGGCTCCAACTCGATCTCGGCCTGATCGAGCGCGTTCTGCACCTTGTCGACTACCAAGGCGAGATCGACGGGTTTTGCCCTGGACCACGGTCGTTTTCGCGACCTTTCGCCTATGTTCCCCAATCGGACCCCATCCGGCTCGATCAGGTCCAGCTCATCCCAGCTGAGCGGGGCTGCGACCGGCGCTCCGGACCGAGGCCGCAACGACCACGGGACCACCGACGTGGACCGCGAGGTGTTGCGCATCCAATCGACGAAGACCCGATCCCCCCGATCAGCCTTGCGAAAGGCGAGCGTCATCAAGTCCTCGTTGGCGGTGGCCGCCAGGGCGGCGGTGCCTCGGGCAACCAGTGTCACCTCATCGATGTCAAACGCCGGCTCGAGCCGAGCACGAAGGTGATAGCCCTTCGACCCGGAGGTCAGGAGCACCGTCGGGATGCCGAACGCATCGAGAATCGAGCGCATCTCCCGCGCCGCTTCCCTGACGAGCTCCACCCGGTCGGCCGGCGGGTCGAGGTCCCAGATCGCCCAGTCGGCGTGGCCTTCGTCGTCGGCTCGGACGGGCGGGACATGGAACGTGATCACACCGAGGTTGGCGAAGAAGAGAATCCCCTCGGCGGAGTCGACCAAGGGGTACGTGGTGGTCCCGCCTCCCTCCTTAGGTACCTCGTAGCGCCCGATCAGATCCTCTGGAGCGTGGTCCGGGACGTTCTTCTGCATGAATCCCTGCCCCCCGATCCCGCGCGGGAACCGCTCGACCGAGAGGGGGCGGCCCTCGATGAAGGGGAGCATCCGGTCGGCCACTCGCTCGTAGTGCGCCACGACATCACCCTTGGTTATCCCATCTTCGGGGTAACACCACGCGGTCGGGATGACTGACTTCCATGCCCGAAACCTAGGTCACTTGGCGGATCGGGAAACGCCGAGGTTCGTGGTTTCCCACTCCTCACCCCAGGCGCTTTCTCCCCTCGCTCTCGCCTTCGATGGAGCGGCCGGTCGGTTCGAAGCCGTTGGCTAGATAGAAGGGGCGGGGAGAGCCCTTGCCTTCTCCCCAGCTGGTCAGAAGGGTCTGATCGCCCATGGTGAGGCACTCATCTGCGACCAGTTCGAGGACACGGGTGCCGATCCCCCGCCGCTGGTGAAGACGGTCGATAAGGAGACGCCACAAGAAAGGCTCAGGGTGGTGCTCGGTGGTGAGGGCGAGCATCACGAAGCCAACAATCGTCCCATCGGCATTCACCGCTCGCATCCAGGGCACCACCGGAGCACCGTCGACGATCTCGGGGAACAGGGCGTCTGCGAAGGACCGAAGGATTGGGGCAACGAATTCCTCTTGAGTCCGGTGGGTGGCCAGCTCGGAGACCGTTCGCTCGTTCTCGGTGGTCACCTCGATCAGCTCCAACACCTCGGGCCGGGTTCGGGGACGGTTCCTCCAGACATCCCAATCCGCACGGGTCATCCCGTAGATCCAGTCGTCGGAGACTTCATCATCCACCCAGAACGAAGACTTGGTCTCACCTTCGAACAACAGACCGGTTCGCTCCAGGACCATCGCCGAAGCCGGGTTCTCCGGATGGAGCGTCCCACAGACTCGAGTGACCTCGATCTCGGCGAACAAGTACTCGACCAATGCCTCGAGTGCCTCGGCCGCATAGCCCTTGCCCCAGTGCTCCTTGGCAAAGGTGTAGCCCACCTCGGCGGTCCTTCCCTCCCATGACAGCTCCGCGCCCATGTCGCCGAACACATGGCCGGTGTTGGGGTCGCACACGATCGCCATCCACCACTCGTCGTTCGTGGGGCCCTCCTTCGCCACCATGGCAGAGACCACTTTCTCCGCTCGCTCCATCGGGTAGGGCAGCGCCCAGTCCTGATATCGAGCGACGTCCGGATCGTTCCGTCGTTCGAAGTAGGCGGCTAGATCCCCTGGCTCGAAGGGGCGGATCAGCAGCCGCTCGGTGCGAATGGGTTTGAACACCCAGCCGATTCAACCAGCGCCGGCGAGCACGAATACCATCGCGCCCATGACAGACGCCAAGGGCGAAAGGGTTCAGGGCCCTGCTTCGTACTTCCCGTCGATCGAGAAGAAGTACGACCGGCCCATCGAGGCGTGGCAGGAACTGATCCGCTCCAGTGATCTGACCAAGCACATGGACCTGGTCAATTGGCTCAAGACCGAGCACGGTTTGGGCCATGGCCATGCCAATGCCCTGGTCGCCTACACGCTGGCAGAAGACGCGGGCGAGTGAGCCATCGCCGCGCGCGCCTTATCTCCCAGCTTTTACGCCGGTAGCTTCGACGTCGAAGGAGGAGACCATGCGCATACAAACCGGCCAACTGGTGGCGCTGGGTTACGGGGCCTACGTCCGCTCCGATGAGGTGACCGCCGTCGAGCCGATAGTCGAAGGCCGGGGGCCCGGACGGAGATCGCTGGTTTGGGTCCGCGGCCTGACCGACCCTCTCGTTGCTTCCCGGGCCGAAGGGTCGATCATCGACGACATGGTCACGCCCGCCGACGAGGCGGCCAGGATGAAGGCACAACGCTCGGTCCTGAACAAGATGGCCAATGTCCTCGACAAGGTCTCCCCGGGAATCCGACGTCTGCTCGCCGAAGAGTCGGGCACGGACATCGACGATCTGCTGGCGGAGGCCAATCGAGTGCTCGGCTGATCACTCGCGGGCGACCAACCGAACCAGCGGGATGGTCCGATCGGTGTTGGCCTGGTACTCGGCGAACTGTGGCGCGGTGCTGATGACGATCGTGTTCCAGAGCCGGTCTCGCTCCTCTGACTCGATTACCTCTGCGGTGGCGTCATAGAAATCGGCGTCACGGCGCACCCAGACGTCGGGATCACGCTCGAGGTTGAGATACCAATCCGGATGCCGCGGGGCTCCGCCATAGGAGGCGGCGATTACGACGTCGCCGTCGACGTCGAAATACCGGAGCGGGGTGCGGTGGATCTCACCAGAAGACCGACCTGTCGTATAGAGGAGGATCAGGTGCCCGACCGCCGGGTGATCCACGACCGCCCCGTCGCTTTCGAGGTACTGGCGGACGTGCTTGGCGGCATGGGGCCTGGCGGGATCGACGGCGCGCTCTTCGATCGTCATTGGCCGAACCTAACACGAGGCTCACTGCCGTAGGGTTGGCCGAGTGCGACGTCTCGCCGCCGTGCTCGTCCTGGCCTCGACTGCCTGCTCGTCCGCTGTCTCCCCAACCGACCCGGAAACGACGACAACCACGTTCGCTGTCTCCCAGACCGACCCCGAATCAACGACCCCCACGCCTGCAACGGGATGGGTCGAGCTGACCCCGATGGAGGTTGCCCGAAGCGAGCACCCAGCTGTTGTCTTCGGCGAGGAGATCGTGGTGCTCGGCGGTCTGATCGAGGTAGCCATTGGCCGCACCGGGGTCACCCCCACCGTCGAGGCGTACTCACTTGCCAATGACACCTGGCGGGTGATGCCCGAGCTCCCCGAGCCGCGGCATCACGGGATGGCCGCGGTGGTCGGCAATCGTCTCTTCTTCATTGGTGGCTACACCCCGAGCGACGATCCCTCAGCAGCCGTGTGGGAGCTCGTCGATGACGCATGGCGTGACAGGGCCCCTCTGCCCGAGCCGGTGGCGGCCGCAGCGACCGTCGTCCTCGACGGAATCGTCCACATCGTCGGCGGGGCGCCCGGCGCGCCGTTTCTTCGATACGACCCGGAGGCCGATTCCTGGTCGAGACTTCCCGACCCGGACCAGGAACGCGAGCATGTCGCGGGTGTAGCCGTCGATGGAGAGATCTGGGCTGTCGCCGGACGCTGGACCGGTGAGATCTTCGCCACGACCGAGATCTACGACCCGACCGCCCAGTCGTGGCGGCCAGGCCCGAATCTGGGCGAAGCTCGCTCCGGTTTCGGGGCGGTGGTAATCGACGGTGATGTGATCGTGGCCGGGGGCGAAGTCTTCTCCCCCGACCAGGCCCTGGACTCGGTGGAGAGGCTGAACACGAATACCGGGAAGATGGAGCCGCTCCAGTCACTTCCCCACGGGTTGCACGGCAACCCGCTGCTCACCATCGATGGCGCCCTCTACCTGCCCGGTGGATCCACGCGCCCAGCCGCGGTGGCCAACGACGGTGTGACGTATCGGCTGGAGGTCGGATGACATCTGTGGGAGAAGGGCGTTAGCTTTCCCTCATGTCCAGTCAGCAACAGCCGGTGGAGTTGATCCTGCTTCGACAACTCGCCAGCTACCTCGCCATCCCGATGTGGATGATGGACGACACCGGGAACCTGATCTATTACAACGAGGCGGCGGAGGGCCTGCTTGGCATCCAATTCGACGACGTGGGCCCCATCACTTCGGAGAATCTGGTCGGCGCCTGGCACGTGACCCAACTCGACGAGTCGCCATTGCCCGAGTACGACTTCCCGGTGGTAATCGCGTTGAGCAAGAGAAAGCCGGCACATCGGGCAGTCCGCTTCCAGGGGATGGACGGGGTGTGGCGGGCGGTCGAGGTGACGGCGCTTCCGATCGAGGGACAGGGGGGGCGGTTTCTCGGCGTCCTCGCCACCTTCTGGGAGGTGGAGGACTGAGAGCCAAGCTTTGGGGGACGCGTGGCTCGATAGCCAGCCCCGGGCCCGACACGGCCCGCTACGGCGGAGACACCTCTGCCGTGGAGGTGAGGAGTGAGACAGGGAGACTCCTCGTCCTCGACGCCGGAAGCGGGATGCGGGCCTTGGGTGATGCCGTCCACGATCTGGACCAGGTCGACGTCCTCGTCACCCATCTCCACATGGACCACATCCAGGGGCTTCCCTTCTTCAAGCCGCTTCACGACCCCGACGTCCGGGTCGATGTCTGGGGCCCGGTCTCCAACACCCAGACCCTCCAGGAGCGGCTCAACCGTTATCTGTCGCCTCCCCTCTTCCCGGTCCGGGTGCGCGATCTCGCCAATGTCGTGTTCCACGACGTTACTCCCGGCACGTTCGAGATCGACGGGATCGAAATCACCGCCGATCTGGTCAGCCACCCCGGGGCAACCCTGGGTTTCCGCCTCGAAGAGGCGGGGAAGACGCTCACTTACATCCCTGACCACGAGCCGGCTCTCGGCGCCAACGACTTCCCCAACGACCAAGAGTGGACCTCCGGCTACCACCTGGCTCAGGGGACCGACCTCCTGATCCATGACTCCCAGTACACCGACGAGGAGTACCGGGAACGAATCGGGTGGGGTCACAGCTCGTACAGCCATCTGCTCGGGTTCGCAGCGATGACCCGGGTGCGGAGATTGATGACCTTCCATCACGACCCCGCTCACAGCGACGATGCACTGGACGAGGCCCATGAGCGACTCCTGGACAAACCACATGACTTCGAGATCATCCCCGGCACCCATGGAGCCGTGATCCACATATGAGCACGGGCGAGTGACCGTCGCTCTGCTCGTTCTCGATGGCCTGGGTGCCCGCTCGATGACACCAGAGCTCATGCCGACGCTGACTGCATGGGGCAGGCGTGGGCTGGCCCGCCCGGACGGGGCGACGGCCGTGATGTGCTCCAGCACCTACCCGAATTTCGCCAGCCTCGTCACCGGCCGGCTCCCGACGGAGCACGGGATCATGACCAACGTCGTGGTGGTCGAAGACGAGATCATGGCGGCGGCCGATGTCGGACCGGCGTCACCGACGTTCCTCGATCGAGACAGCGAGGTTGTGGTCGGTGACCACAACCTCGTCGGGGTCGTTGCCGCTCAAACCGCACGTCGGCACTGGCCATCGTCCAGCGCGCCACCCACCGGGGTGGAGCTGGACCTGTTCGGATACGTGGGCGATGCGGAGGTGGCGAACCGGGTGATGGAGGCGATGGATCGGAGACCCGAGCTCCTCTTCGTCCAGTTCAACAGCCCGGACACAGTGGCCCATGTCTACGGGCCTGATTCCGACGAGGCCCTCGATTGTTATCGGGCGCTGGATTCGACGCTGCGAAGCATCGAGCCCTCTATCCGCTGGGCCACGGACCTGATCCTG
Organism: uncultured Acidobacteriota bacterium; assembly: GCA_963837055.1. Taxonomy (GTDB): domain Bacteria; phylum Actinomycetota; class Acidimicrobiia; order Spongiisociales; family ZC4RG35; genus JARDZU01. The sequence continues at coordinate 355,865 of CAWILU010000003.1, forward strand.
GTCACCTCCGATCACGACCAGGAGACAGTCGACCCATCATCGCGAGTCGATCTCAGGGCGATCGCCGCCGAGAAAGGGGCGGAGTCGGTCGTCATCCACGAGGGAACTGCAGCGATGATCGCCGGAGCGGATGTCGACCGGCTCTCTTGGATCGACGACGTGACCGGCGTCGAGGCCACCGAGCAGGTGCGGCCCGATGTCGCATTCGTGTCTCCCCGCCCCGGCTGGTGGTTCGCCGAGCCCGAGTTCCCCGACTTCCGCGGGGCGCATGGCAGTCCTCGGACCAGATCGACAGTGGCCGTGGCGGCTGGCGCCGATGAGCTGGTGGCCGGACTCAAGGACCGGTTCCTCGGCACGAGACTCGGCGCCGAAGACTGGTTCGAGCTGATCCAGGCGGCGCGGGACGTACCCGCTCGAACCTAGGCTGGCATCGTGTCACTGACCCCTGACCAACTCGAATTGCTCGCTACCACCCAGATGGTCAAGATCGAAACAAAGAACGGCGATCGGGTCATCGGGACCACGATCTGGGTCGCAGTCAACGGTGACGAGGTCTACGTCCGTTCCGTCCGGGGCGATGCCGGTCGGTGGTACCGGAGAGCGATCGCCGATCCCGATGTCGCCCTCGTCGTCGGTGACGAGCGCATCCGATTCACGGCCGTGCCGGCGACCGACCCCGAATCCATCGAGGCCGCCTCCGCAGGGCTGCGAGAGAAGTATCGGGGGAGATCACTCGAGAACATGCTGCTGCCAGAGACCCTGGGAACGACGCTCCGACTCGAAGCTCGGTAGCCCTCAGACGTTTCCGGTGAGGAGGAGCAAGGAGTGGATGGCGATCCCGACCAGGGCTCCTACCACCGTGCCATTGATGCGCACGAATTGGAGGTCCCTTCCCAGCTGCAGCTCGAGGCGGTGTGAGATCTCGTTGGCGTCCCAACCGGCCACAGTCGTCTCGATGAGCCCGATCACCTCTTCGTCCCATTGGTGGGCGAGACGCTCGGCCGCCTCCGCGATCCAATTGTCGATCCTGGTGCGAAGGGGCTCGTCGTCCGTGAGCCGACGCGCCCACCATTGGATCAGCTCGGCGAGCCGCTGTTCGAGGTCGGACCCGGGCTGGGCAGTGGCCCGGCTCAGGCTCTCCTGGATCACCTGCCATTGCGACTGGATGGCCGCGGCGAACTCGGGCGAATCGAGGATGTGCAGCTTCGACTCCTCGATCCGAGCGGCCAGATCTTCCGAGTTGCGCAGATCGTCGGCGACCCGCGCCAGCATCATCTCGATGTCAGCTCTGATCGGGTGTGAGGGATCCGATGCCACCTCTTCGACCAGGATGCGGAACGAGGCGATGATCCGCTCGAAGACCAGCTCCCCCGCCCAGGCCGGCATCCACCATGGTGCAGTACGGGCGAAGCTGTCTCGGAAATAGGGCAGGTTGTCCACGACGACAACATCGAGCCCTCTCAGGGTGGCCTCGATCGACTCATTGGTTCGCCCTCCCTTGAGCCAGGCATCGACCACGAGCGAGATGAGCGGCGTGACCGGGGTCTGCCGCAGCCAGTCGAGGGAGGTCTGGGTGATGACGGCGGCGACCCGTTCGTCATCGAGGGACTGTGCGACAGTGGAGGCGGTCTCGATCGTGCGGCGGGCCGCCAGGCTGGCGTGGTCGGAGGAATCGAGCCAATTGGCCAGCCGGCCGGCGATATCGGCGTTGTTGAGCCATTTCCCGAGGTTCGACGGGTCGAGGAAGTTCTGCTGAACGAACTCGGCCAGCCCCCGCCCGATCTCATCCTTGCTGCGAGGGATCAGAGCGGTGTGCGGGATGGGGAGACCGAGCGGGTGCCGGAAGAGGGCAGTGACGGCAAACCAGTCGGCGATGCCGCCGATGAGGGCAGCTTCCGAAGCGGCTCTGATGAACCCGTTGATGCCACCTTCCTCCCCGAAGAAGTGGCTGACGAGGAACACGACCAGGGCACCGAGGAGGAACCCGTTGGCCCGTCGTTTCCAGCGCCGCAGCTCCTCGATGCGCCGCTCCTCGTAGCTGCCCGGGCCGATTGTCGAGCCGATGGGTGGACCGATGGGAGAGCCGATGCTCATTCCTCAACCCATTCTGGCGCGCCGATGTCGGTCGATAGGGCGACATCGGCGCGCCAAAACGAGTGGATGGTCAGGCTGACTTCTTGGCCCGGGTCTGATCGACACTGGCCTTCAGAGCCTCGAGGAGATCAACCACCTGCTCGGTTCGTGCCTCTGGCTTGGCCACGGATATCTCGTTGCCCTCGATCTTCGCCGTGATCGCCTCTTCCACCCGATGCCGATAACTGTCCTCGAAGATCTCCGGGTCGAAGTCGGCGCTCAACTGGTTGATCAGCTGGCGGGCCATCTTCAGTTCCTCGGCTGACACTCTCGGTTTGGCACCGAGTTGCTCGAATTCAGGACGACGGATCTCGTCAGGCCATTTCATCGTCTCGAGGAGGAGGATCCCATCCTTGACCCGCAGGAGGCAGAGCCGCTCTTTCTCTCTAATCGCAACCTTGGCGACAGCTACCTTCTCCGCCTCTTCGAGGGCCCGACTCAGAAGGGTGTAGGCCTTCACCGCCACGTCGGTCGGGGCGACGTAAGTAGGACTTCTCGAAGAAGATCGGGTCGACCTCGGCGGCGTCCACGAACTGCACCACGTCAATGGCCCGGGCGCTTTCCGGGGCGATCTGCTCCAACTCCTCCTGGGTGAATAAGACGTACTTGCCCTTCTCGTACTCGTACCCCTTGACGATGTCGTCCCAATCCACCTCACGACCGGTCTTGGACGAGACCCGCTTGTACTCGATGCGCGACTTGTCTTTCCCGGACAGGAGATGGAAGGAGACGTCTCGTTCCTCGGTGGCGGTGTAGAGACCGACCGGGATCGTGATCAGCCCGAAGGTGATGGCACCACTCCAGATCGATCGCTTGGAGGTCGAAGCCCGACTCTTGCTGGCCGAGCCGCCGCTCCCATCGGACAGGGCTTCGACGAGCTCGTCCTTGTCCATTTGGGACCGACCAGGGACGTCAGCCTTTTGAGCCCGCTCGTAGAGCTCGGCCTTGCTCAGTTTCTCCAGTGTCTTCGTGGCCATGTGATCCTCCTGATCCAAGGGGAATTACCACGCCGAAGACGGCTACAAACGACCTCGGTAGGGTTGGGGCCATGTCGTCTGAGACACTGAATCTGCGCACGCTCGACGGTGGGGAAGTCGGGCTCGACTCGGCGGTGCTCGACACGATTCCCGACAAGGCCCTGATCCGTCCCGGTGACGCGGGTTTCGAGGACGCCACCCGGATCTGGAACGGGCTGATCGACAAGCACCCGGCTCTGGTGATCCAGCCGGAGAACGTCGACGAGGTGGTGCTGGCCGTCAACCTGGCCCGTGACAACCAACTCCTCTTCTCGATCAAAGGTGGCGGCCACAACATCTCAGGACTGGGGCTCGCCGATCGAGGAGTAACCCTGGATATGTCCCGGATGCGAGAGGTGAGGGTCGACCCGGACAACCAACTGGTTCACGTCGGGGCCGGGTGTCTCCTCGGCGACGTCGATCGGGCGACCCAGGAACTGGGTCTGGCCACCACTCTGGGTTTCGTGTCGGAGACCGGGGTGGCCGGTCTGACCCTCGGTGGCGGGTTCGGATACCTCTCTCGTCGGTTCGGGTTCACCGTCGACGAGTTGGTCGAGGTCGAGATCGTCACTGCCGATGGCCGGGTGCGGAGAGCCGGCAGGGAGTCGGAGCCGGATCTCTTCTGGGCGATTCGCGGCGGTGGCGGCAATTTCGGAGTGGTCACCGAGTTCACTTATCGATTGCACGAAGTGGGGCCCGGAATCACGGCGGGCCTGATCGCCTGGCCGGCCGAGGATCACGCCGAAGACGTGCTCGGGTTGTATCGGGACCTGACTAACTCCGCTCCTCGTGAGATGACCCTCGTCGCAACGATGCGACTCGCCCCACCGGCGCCGTTCATCCCGGAGACCTGGCATGGCAAACCGATAGTGGCGATGATCGCCTGCCACAGCGGCGATCCGGAGGATGCGGAACAGGACCTGGCCCCGATCAAGGGCTTTGGCAAGCCGATCGCCGATCTGATCGTGCCCAAGACCTATGTCGAGCAGCAGTCGATGCTCGACGCCACCCAACCCAAAGGCGCCAACTATTACTGGAAGACCGAGTTCATCCCGGAGCTGAGTGACGGCTACCTGGAATCGGTTCGAGCCAACGCCGCCGAGATCGAGTCCCCGATGTCGCAGGTCATCACGTTTCACATTGCGGGTGCGGTGAAACGACCACGCCGAGGACGACGGGGCCGTGGGCAACCGGGATGCCGCGTTCGTGGTCGGAGCGGCAGGGGCATGGCCGACCGCCGATCCCAACGGCGAGTCGCATCAGGCGTGGGCGCGGTCTTCCTGGGAGCGACTCCGGCCGTTCTCCACCGGGGGCAACTACATCAATTTCCAGACCACGGACGACGACGTCACCCGGATCGAGGACTCGTATCGGGGCAATTACGAGCGCCTGCGCCGGATCAAGGCCGAGTACGACCCGGACAATCTGTTCCGGGTCAATCGCAACCTTGCCCCTGCCGGCGAGTGACCCTTTCCGCCTCGAATCTGCGCTCGTTCGATCTGATGGTGGACACCATCCTCCCCGGTGTCCCCGGCGATGGCCCCGCCTGGACGACACCGGGCCTCGATCTCCATCTGGCCGCCGGGCTCCCTGCTGTCTATGAGGCGCTCCCTCACGATCGGAATCGGAAGGACCTCAAGTTGTTTCTGGGTCTCCTCGACTCGACGGCGGGCGGTGTCTTGCTATTCGGACGCCCACAGAAGTTCACCAGCCTCGGACCAGAACGGCGGGCCGCCGCTCTGCTCGCCATGGAGGGCAACCGCGTCGAACTGGTGCGAAATGGGATACGCGCCCTGAAGACCTTGGTCGGCCTCCTGTGGGTGACCACCGACGACCCGAGCCAACCGCCCCCGGCCTGGGCCGCCATCTCCTACCCCGGCCCCGACGGAGCCCCGCCACCTGTGCCCAAGGCGATCGATGTCGAGACCTTCGATCGAGACGCGGAGGCCGTTTGTGATGTGGTGATCGTCGGCTCCGGGGCGGGCGGGGGAACGGCTGCCGCAATCCTCTCCTCCGTCGGGCTCCGAGTGATCGTCCTCGAGCGCGGGGGGTATCGCAATGAGTCCGATTTCACTCATCTGGAATCCGACGCCTACGCCTCGATGTATCTCGACGGCGCCCTGGGATCCACTTCCGACGGTGGTGTCCAGATGCTGGCCGGAGCCACCCTGGGGGGAGGCACGGTGATCAACTACACCACATCGCTTGCCACACCTGGCTCGGTGCGGGAGGAGTGGGATCGGGTAGCCGGCTTCGACGGAGTGTTCGGCGGGGATGCCTACGACAGCTCTCTGACCGCGGTGCAGGAGCGTATAGGGGTCAACCAGGACAACGGCTCGCCTTCTTCACGAGATCAGGTAATGGAAAAGGGGCTGCGCAACATGGGCTGGCATGTCGGCGAGATGCCGCGCAATGTCGCCGGCTGCACGGAGGAAGCGTGCGGCTACTGCACGATGGGGTGCCGGATCGGCGCAAAACGATCGATGTTGACCACCTATCTCGAAGATGCGGCCAGATCCGGGGCTCGCATCATCGTCGACGCCGACGTCGACGGCATCGAGACCGAGGCGGGGCACGTCACAGCTGTTCGAGCGCGGGTTGGTGCCCATCCCCTCACAGTTCGGGCGGGAGCGGTGGTGCTGGCCGCAGGTGCGCTCAACACCCCGGCGTTGCTCCTTCGCAGCGGTCTCGGTGGCCCCGCCGCCGGGCGCTACCTGAGGATTCACCCCGTTACGGCCGTCTGGGGCCGCTTCGAGGAAAGGATCGACCCCTGGACTGGACGGCTGCAGACTCGCTACAGCGATGAGTTCGCCGACCTCGACGGTCAGGGGTACGGGTTCCGATTCGAGACCGCCCCGACCCATCCTCTGTTTCCCGCTGCCTTTGTCGGCTGGGAGGACGGGCCTTCCTTCAAGCGGGACATCCTGGGCCTGGGCCACATCGGCGTGGCCGGGATCTTGTTGCGCGATCGCGACCACGGCCAGGTCGGCCTTCGTCGCGACGGAAGCCCGATCTGGAAGTACCGCATATCGACCCGCGACGGGGTACACATGCGGGAAGGTGTCCGAAGAGCAGCCGAGTTGCTGGCCGGTGCCGGGGCAACAGAGGTATTCACGTCGACGATTCGGCCGGTCCGATGGTTCCCCGACCACGAGACGATTGACGAGTTGGTGGCGGGGGTCGATGCGATCGGCTACGGCCCCAACCAGACCTCCTATTTCTCCTTCCATCAGATGGGAAGCGCTCGCATGGGGTCCGACCCTGCGGCGTCGGTCGTGGACGGCGACAATCAGGCTCACGACATGGCCGGCCTCTATGTCATGGACGGATCGTGCTTTCCCACCGCCTCCGGAGTCAACCCGATGATCTCGATCGCCGCCATCGCCCACCGCGGCGCAACGAGGCTGGCCGAGCGCCTGACCTGACACCTATCTCTAGTCAGCCCAGCTCGATGTCCACCTCGGCGGTGGTCGAAACCTCATCGACCTCCACCGCAACGGTGACGGCGTCGAATCCGTCCGCCTGACAGACCAGCTGATAGCGGCCGGGTGACGGGGCGAACAGGGAGAAGCGGCCGTCGTCATCGGTGAGGGCGGCGATGTCGGGTAGCGGCACCGGAGACTCGGTGAAGAAGACTCGGGCCTCGCCGATCGGAGTGCCATCGGCGAGGTGCGCGCTTCCCTCGATCAGAGTCCCTCCGTCGGTCATGCCTCCGATGCCTGCTTCCAGGCCCTGATGTTGTCGAATACGGGTTTGTTGATCCGGGTTCCCGAATTGACGGTGGCACCCCCATAGGCATGGACCGCAATCCCGTAACGGGCCCCGTTGGCGAACCGGTACACGGCCGCCCCGCTCTGACCACCGGCGGTGTCGATGTCGTAGAACACCTTGCGGGTGGTGGCTGAGGCGATGGTCCTCGCCGCATACCACTGGGTCCCGGCCGGCTTGTCACCGGGGTAGCCGGAGACGTTGCCTCCAACTCCGTCGAGGCTCGACCAGTTTCCGAAACCGAGCCATCCGGTCTTGTCCCCCAAGGGCTCGTTGAGGACGATCGCGCCGTAGTCGTATTCGTCGTCGCCGTCGCTGGTCCAGCCAACGACACTCCAGAAGCTGGAGGTGGTGGCGGAGCCGAACGGCAGCGTCCCGCCGTTTCTGCCCGGCATCACCACGATCTTCTGTACCCATCCGTCCCGACCGGGTACTCCGCTGTTCTTGATGTGGACCACATGGCCCGCGGTCACCAGGAGCTTGGGACCGACGAACCAGCCAGTGCCGATCCACAAGGAGTTGTCTGCCGCTGTGATCCGGAGCGAGGCATGAACCCGCCATGGATAAGTAGCGGTGCTTGTGATCTGGGTCCGATCGTCGGCGCCGTGGACGGTCTCCGCCATCGCGTCAGAAGGGCCGAACGATGCCTCGCCGATGTCCCGGAGCTGGGTCGTCTCGTCGGGCACCGAGAGCACGTCACCCACCGACTCAATGGAGAAATCGCTTTGCGCCGGAGGTGCCGGGGGCTTGTAGCCCTTGACCTTCTCGAACCCGCTCCTCGGGGTCTTCTCGACCTCTTGGTCCCCTCCCGTCGAAACCTCACCCGAGATCTCCTCGTCCCCTGCGTCGAAACTCGAGACCGGCTGGTCCCGGTCGACCGTCTCATTCCCGTCGGGCATGACAGCCCTCCTTCCTCGATGCCTATGCAGGCTCGATGTCGAATCCCCCCTCGAGCTCGAAATCCCCGGTGGCGATGATGCGGGTGGGGACGCTTCGCGACCCATCCCGGCCGGGGATCTCGAGCATCGATGGGATCATCTCGTCGTCCGCCAGCTCGTTCCGTGGGACCTTGCGGGTCACGTATACCGCCACCGCGAGCTCGGCAGGGCCTTCCGGATCGTCGTCGACCGGGACGACCCCGATGCCGGTCACGTTGGGATAGCCCTCCAGCTCTTCCTGGTAGAGCTCGATGGCTCGCTTCACATGACTCCGGGAAGCCATCACACCACCTCGATATCGAGCAACTCGAGGACATGGGTGATGCGGTTGAAGATGCTCCCCGACGACGATCCGGCAAAGTGGAGGCCGACGATCTTGTCGTTGTTGTTGAGGATCACCGATCCGCTGTCCCCCGCCGCGCTGTAGCGGGTGCATAAGACCTGATCCCTGAAGCCGACCCTGCCCCTCCCCGAACCTGATGGCCGTTGATACTTGAGGGCGAGACGCAAGTGGATGTCGTTGATCACGCCTGTGGTGAAGTCGGTGGTGCGGCCCACCTTCTTGATCTGCATGCCCCGGCGCACGGTACTGCTCACACCGGCCGGGGCGATGTTCATGATTCGGAATTTGGTCTGTGCCGCGGTGCGGCGACGAAGCTTGGCGATGGCCGCATCGACGAGGTTGGGAAAACTGGTCTCAGTGAAGTCGAACGGGACGAAGTCGGTGAGTCGGGCAATCGAGTCCCCATCGCTGCTGCCCCCGTCGAGAGGGCCCGGCTGGAGAATGCCATCACCGGGCTCGGCGATGCCTTCGTTGGCCAGGACATGGGCGTTGCTCAGCATGTAGAGACCCTTTGCGTCACCCTTCTTCCGCACGAGGCAACCAAAGGTGCCCACGGTCACATCAGGGTGACCGACCCCACATCCCGGCATCGCGGGCCGGGCCCGCTCGGTGAACAACTCGGGGGTGACCCGGCCCAGCTCGATCACGTCGGTCACCCGCTCCCCGTCCCCGGGCACGTGGACCACTTTGGGTACGGGATTGCTCACTTTCGCCTTCGGCTTCTTCTTCTCGACGTAGACCCTTAGGGCGAGCTCACCGGTTGGTTCCCCGTGGGTGAGCTTGTCCCCGATCCCGAGACCCTGGACTCCTGCGCCGTGGACCCAGTCGCGCGCCCTGGCCCGCAACGACTCTGCCTCCTCGCCGACATCGGAGTCGGCAGCTTCCAACGCGAAGTCACCGCCGCGCCGACTGAGCCCTTTCCGACCCTCGGTGACTACCTCGAGCGCCACCTCGAGGCCCTTTTCGATGCTGGCTCGTCCCACTCCGATGTTGAGTATCGACCGGAGTCGTGATTGTCAACCGGGGAATACCCCCAGTTCTCAGTCTCCGGCCAGCTTCTTCGCCTGCCGGGCCTCCTCGGCCGCCTTGTCGGCTGCTGCCCTGGCCTGCTTGGCCCGCCGTCTTGCCTCGGCCAATGCTTCCTTCGCCTGATTCACTCCGGCTTCCGCCTCGGTGGCCGCATCCTCCAGTTTTGCCGCGCGGACCCGGGCCTGCTCGGCGGCTAGCGCCGCCTCCTCCTTGGGATCGGCCTCGGGGGGCGGAGGCAGCTCCATGTCCCCCCACCCGCCACCCGACGGCTCCAACACGCGGACAAGTGTCCCGGCCACCAGGTCGGCCTCACCCTGAGCGTCGGTTGCTACGGCCAGAAGCGTTCGATTGATCCGGTCCCGAGTCTGCAACGAACCAGCGTCGAGCTCATCCATCGCGGCCTCGGTTAGGGACGCGACTGCCTTCCTCCGGAGCTCGGACGCCTCTTCGACCGCTTGCCTCGAGCCCGCTTGCCGGAGCTTTCGGTGGCTGTCGACCAGCTGTCTCACCAGATCGGGGTGGTTCCGTGCGGCGCGATTGAGGGCCCAGGCTGCCACCGATGGCTTCCGGAGCATGGCCACCCGCTTCGCCTCTTCGCCATCGCCTTCGGTCTTGAGTCGTTGCGACAGGTGATCTCGAGCCGCGGTGAACTGCGCCAACGGCAGCACGAAAAGGTCTGCGACTTCAGCCGGATTGTCGTCGTTCTGCATAAGTCCGAATCTTCGCGCCCATCAGCCCACGGAACCTGTCCACATCCGATACCCACACCAGGCGAGACCGGAACCGAGGAGGAGGCTGCCCAGGATGGCCAGGAACCAGAGCTCAGGAGATCTGAGTTGGGCGATCCCGAACCCCCCTAGGTGAATCGGCGCACCCGTTGCAATCAGGATGCCAGACCATCGCGGGAACGCCCGCGACTTGGCCAGGGCAATGCCCAACAACATGAAGCCCAACATGAACCCAATCGCGGCGAGGCCATTGAAGATCACGACCGGTGGGTAGGCGGCGATGGCGTCGAGGGTCGCCGGTGCTTCGGCAGCAAGGACCGGGGCGAAAAAGCCGAACATGCTGGAAATCGCGAGCAATGCCGTGCCGACGAAGGCCACCAGGACACCGACCGACCCCAGGGGTCCGATACGTTCCGGTTCGGCCACATAGAGCGCGGGAAGACCGAGCAGGATCAAGACGTAGGAAACGACATAGACGGCATGAGAGCCAACCAACGCGACCTCGGTCGCGAGGATGCTGCTTGGCGTCTCTTGGGGAGGGTGCCAAGCCGTCGCGACGACCAGGAGAAACCCGCCGACGACCAAGGCGATGCCGCCGGCACGGACGACAGCGGCCATTGACTCGTCCCGTCTGCCGACCGCTACTTGGTCGTCCAAGGTCAGGGTCCCTACGAGGCGATGTCGGCGGAGCGGCGGCCTTGATCGAAAGTGGAAAGGGCCGACCTGATGTCGATCGCGGATTCCGCCGCCACTGACCTCGGAGCGTCGTCCTCGCTCATCGAGTAGCTGTCCCCCGGCACCCGGACCTGAAGCACGGCCGGCTGCAGGCGTTCGGGCTCGCGCCAGGGGTCTCGCAAAGCCCCGAACACGCTCTCGAGGAATGACTCCGTTTCGTCACGGCTGGATTCGGCAGGGACCGGGACACGGTGCTCGATCTCGTGCGGGGTGAATTCGGTTGGCACTGCTGCGGGCAAGGAGATCTCCTCGACCTGGTCGTCCCTGCTGACGAGAGCGTGAGGGACGGTCACCCGCGCCGTCGTGCCGGGCGCACCGGGCACCAGTCTCACCGAGAGGCCGTGCCGATCGGCTAGCCGCGCGACGAGACGCAGGCCGAGCGCCCAGTCCGTGTTGCGCTCTGCGTCCGGATCTTCCAGCATGCGATTGAGCTTCCCGAGCAGGTCACCGGGAATGCCCACACCTCTGTCCGAGATCGAGATCAGATACGAGTCGCCCACGAACAGCCCCGCCAGGTGGACCTTCTCCTCGGGCTTCGAAAATGCGGCAGCGTTGCTCACCAGCTCCGCTACGACCTGGGAAAGCCCGCCGACGGCGGCGAGGGAGAACTCAGCAGGCTCCAGAGCCATTAACTCGACCCGTCGCCCATTGTCATGGGCCAGGGCGATATCGATCAAATGGGCGGCATTCATGCCTTAAACGGTACTTCCGCGCCATGGCACCAACCAAGGACCTGGCTACCGGGTTGTGAAGGGTCGCGGCGATATCGTGTCTGCATGTCGAGGCGTCTCAGACTCTTTCCGGGGAAGAGGAGACCGTTGCGGGTCCGCGAGCAGACCGACCCGAAGATCTTCGCCACCCGGCACCGCTTCCTTCTCGTCCTGGTCCTTGCCATGGTGCCACTGCTCGCGGTGATCGGCCTGGCCCGGGGGGCCCCCGTCTCTGAGATCGGGGTCGCATCGCTGCTCCTGGTGGTGATGGCCCTGATCGGGATGACCGCGAAGAGCCGTGGCTTGGCGGCCGGGGCAATCGCACTGGGGCTGGTGACCGCGGCCGGGATCCTGGTCCGCTATCTGGAGGGGACTCCCGAGTCACTGTTCGCCTTCTTCCTGGCGCTTGTCGCAATTTCCTTCTATCGGGACACGAGGCTTCTTCTCGTCGGCCTGGTCTACGTGGCCGGCTACCAGTTGTTCGCCATCGCCACCCTTTATCGAGAGTCTCCTATTTACCGTTCGGGTGTGGCCGACCTGGCCCTGCCGGTCACGGCAATCGTCCTCGATGTCATGCTCGTGATCCTCCTGATCGCCGGATGGCGTCTGGCGGGAAAAGCCGGATCAGGAAATCGCGAAACCGAAGAGGGTTTCCGGCTCGGCTTCGACCGGGCGAGGATCGGGATGGCCATGCTCACCCCGGCCGGCGAGTTCATGTATGCCAATGAGGCACTGATCGACATGCTGGGCCCACTGGATCAGGCCAACATCAAGAGCATGGTCCACGCAGACGACCTCGGACAGCTCGGTCAGGCGTGGGAGGACATGGGCAACGCCATCACCCAGAGCGCCAGCGCCTGGATGCGATTTCGAACCTCCGATGGCCGGGCCATCTGGGGTGATATGTCGCTCTCTTTCGTCCGCGCCCACCGTCGCCAGCCCGCCACCATCCTGCTTCAGTTGGAGGACGCCACTCGCACCCACCAGGAAGAGCGACGTCTGGAGCGGCTACTGGATGGCAGGGATCAGTTCGTCGCCGCCATCGCCGATGACATCCGTGCGCCGATCGGTTCCATCCTCGACTTGACCGCCGCGGCCGACAGCGACCCGGTCGATCTGCATCGGACCATCCGCCACATCCGCACTCATGCCAAGGAGGTCTCCTCCATCGTCGACGACCTGATCGTCTCGGCCCGGGCCGGCACCACACCGGTGACGTTGGTCGGTCGGTCGGCCGACGCCGGTCTCCTGTGCCGGGAGGCCCTCATGCAGATTCCCGAAGCCGTTGACATCCCGATCGAGGTGGGGGCAACCGCGCTCTGGGCGGACCCTGGACTCACCGTGAGGATCGTTGACAGCCTCATCGCCAACGCCATCCGGTATGGCGGTTCCGCCGTGAGCCTCGAGACGATCAGCTCCGGGCCTGACACGGTGATCGCGGTGATCGACGATGGCCCGGCGCTCCCAATCCCGGATCGGGAGCGGATCTTCAACGGCGACCTGCGGAGCGGCGAGCCGGTCTCGCGGCCGGCGGCAGTGGGGCTGAGTCTGACCGTGGCCCGGCTGCTCGCCCGGCAGATGGACGGCGACCTCACCTATCGGCGCTCCGGTGACGGCCACAACGTCTTCGAGCTGCGCCTCCCCTCGGAGCCGGTGCGATCCGGGCACGGCGACGACTTCGAGCCGCTGCTCATCCCCGCCTGATCTCAGCTGGCCGCCGCTTCCCTCATCACTCGGTTGAGTGTGTGCTCGACCACGGCCACCAACACTCTTTGAACGTCGACGCGCACGCGGGCATCGCAGTGGACGATCGGAACCCGTGGGTCGACACGGAGAGCCTCACGGACCAGCTCCGGATCGTGGAGGCGACGACCGTCGAAAGTGTTGATCGCAACCACGAATGGCGTGCCCCTCTTCTCAAAGAAGTCGATGGCAGCAAAACAGGCCTCGATGCGTCGAGTGTCGACCAGGACCACCGCGCCGATGGCGCCACGGGCCAGCTCGTCCCACATGAACTGGAAGCGGTCCTGCCCCGGAGTGCCGAACAGGTAGAGAACCAATCGGTGCTTGAGACTGATCCGCCCGAAGTCCATCGCCACCGTCGTCTCGGTCTTGGTCCCGTCAGCGAAGAGCTCGTCGACCCCGGCGCTGGCGTCGGTGATCATCGCCTCGCTGCGTAGGGGCTCGATCTCGGATATCGCCCCGACGAAGGTCGTCTTTCCGACGCCGAAGCCGCCGGAAACGACGATCTTGACCGGGGTCAACCCGGTCCGCTCAGAGAGCTCTGATCCCATCGAGCACCTGGTGGAGCAATTCTGCGTAGTCGGGGTTTGCCAACTCAGTGGCGGCTTCCGAGGGCGGGTCGATGATGGTGACCGCCCCCTGCTCTCGGAGATCGCCTGCGAGAACCCTCACCACCCCGACCGGGACGTCCAACATCGCAGCCAACTCGACGATGGCGGTCTCCTTGCGGCTCAACGCGATTATCTCGGCGGCCTCCCATCGGAACCGGCCCCGCATCCGCATCCCGGCCGGCGTCACCGCCACCAATGCCTCGAGAGCGATGGTGGGGAGCCCGACGCCGCTACGCCCTCCCGTCATCGCGTAGGGCCGGACGATTCGCCCCCCGGGAATGGTCTCGGCGTCGCCTGTCATGCCGGCTCGGGTTCGACCAGCCGTGCCTTGAGCTCCTCGCGGACGTCAGGGGTGAGGCTGTCGCCGACCCGTTGGACGAAGATCGACATCTCGAAGGCGACTGCCCCGAGATCGATCTCCTTGGTGGTGAGGCAGCAGAGAAGGGAACCGTGCCGGATCCCCGTGACGAAGAGCCACCCCTTCTGCATCTCGACGATGACGTTCGACACCGCGCCGGCCCCGAATCGGCCGGCAGAACCGTAGGCAAGACCAATCATCCCGGACGAGACCGCGGCCAGCCGCTCGGCCGTCTCCCGATCGACATCCTCGGACTTGGCCATCGCCAGGCCATCCGAGGAGACGACAACGGCCTGCTTGATCGCGGGCACGGTGGAGCAGAGCCGCTCGAGGAGCCAATTCAGGTTGGTGGCCGGATCAGACATCGGGATCACCCTGTGATTGCGCTTCTTGCCGCCCGCGGTTGTAGTCCACCAATGCTGCGCGGAGGCTGCCACCGCTCTCGGTGGCGGCGACAGTTGGCGCAGGGTCTTCCTCGCGGAAGGCCCGCCCGGGGATACGCACCGGGAGCAGTTTGGGTTCCACTTCCGCTGTGGACACCGATACCACCGGGGCCGGTTCCCCGTCCTCGGTCATCTCGGGCATGGTCAGATCGATCACCTCGAGCTCCACGTAGGGCACACTCCCCGCCTCCAGACGCTCCCTGGGAATGGTCACCTTGGCGGTGATGCCGGGGACACTGCGCACCAACTGGACCGTGAGACCATGGCGATGTGCCAGTTTCGCCACCACGTAGATGCCCATCGTCGGTTCGACGGACAAACCCAGGGCGGGCGGCCTCTCCAGAATTCGGTTCAGCTCGGCCATCCTCGGGTCGGACATGCCGACACCCCGGTCCGTGATCGTGAGCTCGTAGCCATCTGCCTGGAAGAGCCCGGTCACTCGCACCGGCTCTGATGGCGGGGAGTATTGGACCGAGTTCTCCAGGATCTCGGCGAGAAGGTGGGCGACATCGTTGACCGCCCCCGCCTGGAGGCGGGCAGGCTCCAGCGCCAGCAACTCGACCCGCTGATAATCGTCGACCTCGCTGAGGGCGGCCCGAACGACATCGGAGAGGTCAGTCGCCTTGGCCCATAATCTCGGCGATTCGGAGCCGGCCAGCACGAGGAGGCTCTCGGCGTTTCGCCGCATCCGGGCCGCGAGATGATCCACCTGGTAGTAGCCGCCCAGCGTGTCGGGGTCATCCTCCCGGGACTCCAGCTCATCGAGGAGGGCAAGCTGACGTTCTACCAGCGAGCTGTTGCGTCTTGCCAGGGTGACGAGGATGCTCGACACCCCAACCCGCAGCGATTCCATTTGACGCGCTCGAGACATCGATCAGGGCGCGATGCATGTTCTCGAAGGAACGGGAGAGATCGCCGATCTCGTCGCCGGTGGTGGTATCGAGCCCCAGCGGCGGGATCGCATCCAGCGCCGATTCGGGAGTGCGCAGGGCGTCGAGCAATTCGACCAGGTCTTTGTGGGCCACCCTCCGCGCCGCCTGGGTTACCTCGATGATCCGCCGGGACATCGAGCGCCCGATCCGATAGGCGACGACGAGAGATCCGAGCGAAACCAGGGTGACGACGATGCCAACCGTCAGCGCCAACGCGTCGACGTTGGAGAAGCCCGCGATCGTGTCCGAGATCGCGAGGTTCCAGACCAGGAACACGCCCAGAACGAGCGCGACCACCGCGATCGGGACCACCGCCAGCGTCAGCTTGGAGGGGATGCTCCACTGCTTCGACGCCGACTCAGCCCGAGTACGACCCGCCTCCTTCGCTCCCATGCCAAAACGTTAACCACGGCATGGTCCGGCTCCTGGGATCATCGATCCCGGGTCAGCGGGGCATCTCCGGCGAACTGGGCCCGGACGTGTAGCCCCTCATTCGGTCGCGATTCCCGTAGGCACTTCCTGAGTAGGAAGCGATGTCGGCTACGACGGCGAGCCCCATCCCAAACCAGTCGAAACCATTCAGCCCGTTCGGGAAGACGGCGACGTACATCAGGGTCGTCCAGGGCAGGAATACGAATCCGAGGAGCGGCCAGACGAAGGTGTCAAACGTCGCTTCCCATCGGACCGGCGAGGCCAGCCCCCAGACGATGATGCCGATACGAGGCCCAAGCAGAGCCATGATCGCGGCCAAACAACACATCTGTACGTCCTCCCGAGCCTGGAACCTTGTGGATGTCACCCTACCGATCGGGAGCCGCCGGTGACGGGCGCACCGTGCCGAAGCCTCCTCACGTCCATCCGACCACGACGAGTAGGGTCGAATTGGGCCGTGTGTCGGGGGACCTCCAATGGCGTCACGACAAGCAATCGTTGTCATCCATGGCATGGGTGAACAGCGACCCGTGGAAACACTGAACCGCTTCAGTGAAGTGGTCACACCCGAAGGGGCCACCTTCTACTCGAAGGTCGACCGACTGACGGAGTCGTTCGAGGCCAGGCGCCACTTGATCCCTCCCCAGAAGGGCCTTGGGACGCAAACCGAGATCTACGAGTACCACTGGGCCCACTTGATGGAGGGCAACAGGGTGGGAGACCTCTTTCCTCTGCTTCGGCGGATGTTGCTCCCTGTGCCGGGGTGGTGGGGGGCGCCACTGACACTGCTCGCGGTGGGAGCGGCCTTCGTTCTCGTGATGTCGTTGCTGGGGCCGCCCGAAGTGACAGTGCCCACTGCCGTGGAAATCCTCCTGGGAATCGTGGCGCTCGTCGGCATCTGGTTCGTCATCAAATACGTTCCCGTTGGGTTGATCGTGGTCTGGCTGCTCATCTGGGCCGGTGTCGGATGGATGGCTTGGGCCGTGGTCTGGGGACCGTTGCAAGACGTCGTCGGCGGGCTCGAATCCGACGCGATCAGAGCGGTTGTGGGAGGCGGGATAACTGCGGTTGCTGCCACCTACTTGATCAGCCGCGCCCTTCCCAGGTGGCTCACGAGCAGCTTCGTCGACGTGGTTCGGTATCTCGACACCTC
Organism: uncultured Acidobacteriota bacterium; assembly: GCA_963837055.1. Taxonomy (GTDB): domain Bacteria; phylum Actinomycetota; class Acidimicrobiia; order Spongiisociales; family ZC4RG35; genus JARDZU01. Next base: position 372,937 of record CAWILU010000003.1, read on the forward strand.
ACCTCGCTCGTACCAGGTTCGCAAGGACATCAGGGCCGGCGTCGTCGACCTGCTCCAGGCCTTGCACGACTACGGGCGCTACGAGCGCATCGTGGTGATGGCTCACAGCCTCGGGTCCTACATCGGTTACGACGCCATCTCGTTTCTATGGGCTCAGCTCGCCAAGCTGCACGAAGGCCCGGAGCTCCACGGAGATGAAGGCGGAGGATCAACCGGTGGAAAGGTGCCCACGGGTCTGGCCGAGCTGGAGATGGCGGCTTCCGCCCTCGATGACGATGCGAAGAGTGTCGACGCGTTCCAGGACGCCCAGCGCGCTTTGTGGGTGGGCCTGCGGAGCCAGGGCAGTCCCTGGTTGATCACCGATTTCATCAGCTTTGGGAGCCCGATGTACTTCGCCGACAGTCTTTATACGAGGAACAAGGCTCAGTTCGACAGACGCACCAAGCGGGACGAGCTGCCCACCTGCCCGCCACAGATCGAGAGGAACCCGAACAACAACATCAACGGCACCGACTTGTACTTCTCGTGGAACAATGGGGGCCACCGGGTGCTCCACGACGCCGCGCCGTTCGCGGTGGTGCGATGGACCAACCTCTGGTACCCATCGGTGGCCGGGTTCTTCGGGGACTGGTTCGGCGGCCGGCTCGCGCCTCTGTTCGGCAAAGGCATCAAGGACATCGCCGTGCTCGGTGACAGGCCCTATCGATTTGTCCCCGGAGCCGCACACTCGATGTACCTGCGCGATTCCAAGGACCGAGCCGTGCCGTCGTTTGCCGGCCATCTCGCCGCGACTCTCGATATCAACGCCTCCGACTGGTTCCCCAAGGACCCGCCTGATTTCGACCCTGCCACGGCGGGCACCGGAGCGTCAGGTTGAGCATGGAGCAACCCGTGGCGACCGAAAGCGCAGTCCCCGCGCCAAGCCCGGTCCCACCGGTTTCCAAGTACTTGCCGGCCCGGCGCCCTCTGAAGATCTTCGCCTACGACCCGGTTCTGGGCCGGGTCGCCAACAACCGGATCACTATCGACGTCCCCAACGAGAGCCTGTTGCGCGGGCCGCTGGGAAGGAAGGTCGATGTCATCGACTACGACTCGACCCGTGACACCTACTACCCGCCGGTGGACCTGGACGACCCCAGCATCCTGATGAGAGGTGGGATCGACCCGTCCGAGGGCGACCCGATGTTTCACCAACAAATGGTCTATGCGGTGTCGATGAAGGTCATCGAGAACTTCGAACGCGCCCTGGGACGCGAGATCCGGTTCCAGGAGAACCGGCAGCTGAAGATCTTCCCCCATGCCTTCAAGGGCGCGAACGCGTTCTATGACCACGAATCGAGGAGTCTCTTCTTCGGGTACTTCCGAGCCGACGAGGAGAACCCGGGCGCAAACCTGCCCAAGCAGTGGGTGTTCACCTGTCTCTCCCACGACATCATCGCCCACGAGACGACTCACGCCATCGTCGACAAGCTGCGGTTCAAGTTCCGCCAGCCCACCAATCGCGACGTGTTGGCATTCCACGAGGCGATCGCCGACATCGTCGCCATCTTTCAGCACTTCACCTTCCCTGAGGTGTTGCGTGAGGTGATCAGGAATACCCGAACCGACATCAGGAACCCCAGCCCCCTCATCGAGCTGGCCGTCCAGTTCGGTCATGGCACCGGCAAGGGTCGGGCACTGCGCAGCGCACTCGATGGAGAGACACCGGACCCGTCGCTCTACAAGACCGCCTTCGAGCCCCACGACAGAGGATCGATCCTGGTTGCGGCGGTGTTCGACGGGTTCTTCAAGCTCTACAGCAGCCGGATCCAGGACCTCTTGCGTCTGGCCACCGGGGGGACGGGAGTGCCCGCCGAAGGCGCCCTCCACCCCGACCTGGTCAATCGTGCGGCCCAGGAGGCGAGCTCGGCCGCCGACGAGGTCCTCCGGGCATGTCTGCGCGCCTTCGAATACCTGCCTGTCCTCGACGTCGACTTCGGCGACTTCCTCCGGGCGATGGTCACCGCGGACTACGAGCTCAACCCCAGCGACCGTCATGGCAGGCGCGCAGCCTTGATCGAGGCATTTCGACAACGGGGGATCTATCCGAAAGGGGTCAACAGTCTCGGTGAGGAGGCATTGCTCTGGGAGGCCGCCAGTGACGTCACCGACCTGGAGAGTCTCCCGCTGGCCGTTCGGGACATGGTCATCCCCGACCTCGTGGCGCTCGACCGCAGATCTCGCGACCCGGAGACCGAGTTCGACCCCGAGGTCAAGCGTCAACAGTTCGAGTCCGTCCAGGCCGCTGATGGAGATGAGATGCCCAGTCGACGCAAGCAGATCTTCGATGCTCTCTACCAATACGGCGCCAGAAACGCGGAGCCATCTCTTCCTCGACGGGCACGACCTGAAAGTCGCGGGTTACAACACGACCTTCCGGGTCGGTGAGGACGGAAAGCTCAACACCGAATTCGTGATCCAGTGGTTCAACGACGCCAAGAGCGACAGCGAGTTGGGCGGGATCAAACGCGCCGCCGGCACGACGGTTGTGTTCTCGGCCGAGGGCGTTCCTCGCTATGTGATCCCCAAGCCGAAACCGAGTGAGTCCCTACCTCGTGAGATCAACAATGCGGCCGTGGCGAGCTGGAAGGCCACCAAGGACTTCGTCGAGGAGAGCGATGCCCGAGATCCCGGACGCGGCCTGGGCCGACCCGTCGTGGTGGGGGCGCCGGATGGAGATTCGATTTGGCTTCGCCGGATTGCACCGCGGGGTGGGGAGGCCGTTCTGATGACAGAGCCGATCCGAATCCGTGTCTACAACGTCGGGTTCGGCGACTGCATCCTGCTCAGGCTCCCCACCCCGACCGGGAGGGTGGCGAAGATCCTGATCGATTGCGGCTCGCTCAGCTTCGGGGAGACTGGTCAGAACAACCAGAGCGTGGTCGAGCGCATCATCGGCGATGTGAGCGACGAAGGCTCGCCCCACATCGACGTCGTGGTTGCCTCCCATCGTCACAAAGACCACATCTCCGGATTCGCCCTTCCGCAATGGCGCCAGGTGGCCGTGGACCAGGTGTGGCAGCCGTGGACCGAGAACCCCAACGATCCAGAAGCGAGACGTCTGTTCGAGGACCAGATGGGTCTGGCCCTCTCGATCCAGAAGACCGAGAAGGACCTGCGCAACAGCGCCATCGGGCTCGAGGCGCAAGAGCTCATCCTCGACATGGCCATCAACGCCCTGAGCAACGAAGATTCCATCAAGACCCTTCGTGGTGGATTCTCCTCCTCCCCGGCCCGCAAGTGGCTGACGCGTCGTCCCGCTGCCCGACACCCCCGGGCACTCGATGGTCTCCCCGTCCATGTTCTCGGGCCTTCGAAGGATCCGGATGTGATCAGGAGCCTCGACCCGCCAAAGGGAAAGAGCTATTTCTCGATGATTGGCGCCACCGACCCTGATGATCCCGAGGATGATCAGAAGCTCTTCCCTCATCTGCCCGACATGGATTACCGGGCCTTTGGCCACTTCGAGGGAGATGACCGTCCCGTGAACACCGGCCAGGCCAAGGGGGTGCTCCGAAGAATGGTCGAGGGCGAGACGGTCCTGGCGGCGGCAGCTCTCGACAATGCCCTGAACAACACCAGTCTGATGCTGATGTTCGAGGTCGGGGATCAGTACCTCCTGTTTCCTGGTGACTCACAATGGGGAACCTGGAAGCTCGCCCTCGGCACCGATTGGTCACGCGACCTCTTGGCGAAGACCACCTTCTACAAAGTGGGGCATCACGGGAGCCACAACGCCACCCCCCGGGAGTTCGTCGAGAAAGTCCTCAACGCGGGGAGCTGGTGCGTTGCGTCGGTCACGCCCTACCCGCGTTGGAAGCAGGTCCCCAAAGAGGAGCTGTTGAAAGCCCTTCGGGAGAAGTCTCCGGATCGTGTCTTCACCACGATGGTTCCACCCGAGTCACCACCAACCCAGGTCTCGGTGGTGGACGGAGGCGCGGCTATCGATTTCGAGCTACCGGTGGATTGAGGCGTCGGTCCCAGAGTTAGACCTCGGCCCGTCCGAAGACGTCGACAAGAAGTCGCGAGGATGTCTCACCTCCGCCGAGGTCGCCCCAGACCCTACACCTCGAGGATTGGTGACGGCTGAGGGCTGACCTCAAAACGCCGGGAGTTGGAGGGCCTCGACCACGTCGACCTTGGACCACCAGTGCCCGGTATCGGTGAAGCCGTCCGATAGCGATTCTCCCGTATCGTTGGCTGCGCCGTCCAAAGCCGCGAGCGCTGCGTCGTAGTCATCGTGTTGGAGTGCCAGCGCCCCCATCGAGGGAATGGCCCTCATCAGGTATTGCTGATGGCGCACCACATCTTCCTCCGAAGGGCGACGACCTTCGTGAACCAGCTTCGACCGCTGCAGGTACCACTCACCTATGACGGTCTGCAGACCGTCGCTCTGTGAGAGAGGCCCGGTCAACGCCGCCCCGCGTCTGGTCAGCGTCTTGCGTATGGGCTTGCCCTCCTTCGGGCCCAACAGCACCTCGTGGGCGGTGGAGGCGGACATGAATGCCTTGTGCGGGTGAGCCTTGCGGTCCATGACCGAGTCGTAGAAGTAGTCGAGGGCAAGGTCGAGTGCCGGGAAATCGCCCGTGCGCCGGGAAACCGAGAACGATCTCTCCCCAGCTGTCCAGCCGCTCGACGGGAATGGTCCACGCCCCGTAGTCGCCGAATGGCGCGGTCCCGCCCGCGGCGTTTACCCAGTCGAGGCGCTGCCACCTCTGCCCGTCGCGGCGGTCGAGCACCACGCTCGGCCATCGGGGGGTGGCCCTGACGACACAACACAAGAGGGCGAAGACCCGCCGAACGGTCTCCTCGACCTCAGCCCGAAAATCGGCTGCGTGCTCCGGTTGGACCCGGTATCCGTAGATCTCCATCCGGTACTGCGGCTCCCAGTCCTCTAGCAGCGCTTCTTTGACCCGTGTCGCCTCGGCTTGGTCGAGTCTGGCCACGATCAGCTCCGGGGTGACCTGGCGTCGTCCCTCGAGAAGCACCTCCCCATCCCCGAAATAGGTCTCGAAGAGCGGCACGGTGATGCGGAGCTCGCTGTCGGTGCTCATCGTCCCTCGATCAGTCCAGCCGAATTCCCATCACGACGTCGTCGCTGTCGTCGAGATGGGTGAAGCCGAGATGCTCGTAGAAACCGATGGCATGATGGTTGCGGGCGTCGGCCCCGAGATGGACCGCGGGCACGCCTCGCTCCCTGAGCTCCTCGAGCAGCAGTTCCATCATGATCCGGCCCACGCCCTTGCCTTGCAGAACCGGGAGCAGGTCGAGGTGGAGATGGGCCGGATACTCGGCCACGACCTCTTCGGCAGCCAGCTCGGGCTCGTGAATCAGGGCGACGACTTCCTCGTCGCCTATCGACGGGTCGGCGACCGGGTCGGGATACCGGGCCCGGAGCGGCGGCCACCACCCCGACTCGCATTCGGCCTCGAACCGCCTGGTGTCGATGGCTCCTAACACGTAACCGGAGGGAGTGTCGTCGACAAGCGCGGTGAACCCGATGCCGCTTGGCATCATCACATACGGACCCACGTAGACCTCGCCAAGGAGTCGGTGATCCTCGAAAAGTCGGCTCGCGTCCTCTCCGGCGTCGCCGGTGCGAAGACACACCTCGTAGAGGGCTTCGAGATCCCCCGGCTCGGCCGGTCGGATGAGAGGCGTGTCGGTCATCGGCTGAAACCTATGTTTGGAGATCCGATCATGCGACCGGCGCGGGCTCAACCGACACCGGCTTTCCGACCGGCCCCGAAGGCTCGACGGCATGGGTAAGGTCCCAACAACGGGCGGAGGCTCTAGAACGAGGTGCGTGGGCGCATTTCGTTTGACCTACGGTTGAGCAAATGGGAGGCAATGATGAAGAGACGTCGACTTTGGTTCCTGGCCGGCATCGCGGCGGTCGTGGCGGCGGTCTCGCTGCTCATGGTCCCCGCCTTCGGAGATGGCCCAATCTTGGGCGAGACGGGGGTGCTGCGCCTCCATCTCGCCTCAGACGGCGACAAACTCATCTTCGACCCCACTGCGCCGGGATCCAACCAAGTCCAAACCCTGTCGGAATCGAATTGCAAGCTGTCCTCCACCGGTGCCTCGCTGGTCATGATCCTCGGATCAGGATCGCAATCCAACAAGCACCCGTACGCCGGCCTCAAGGATCATCGCATTGGTGTCGGTCAGAGCAATGAGGGAACCGGTGAGCCCTGTGCGCGGATCAACAAAGACCTCGGCCAATTCCTGACCCTGAGCCTGACCGGGTCACTCGACGCCCAGGCCATCGGCTATGCCGAGATCGATCTCGGTTTCAAGTACAACGGCAGCGCAACGATCGAGTTGCGACGGAATGGAAGTTTGGTCGGGACGCCGATCACTGTGCCTTGCAACGGTGCCTCGGACTGCGGCCCGGACTCGGGTTCCAGTGACAACGAGCGCGTCATCCTCTGGCTGGACCCAATTGACAATCCGGGCACCGGCCACTGGCAGGCGTTCAAGATCAACGGGGTCTTCGACACCATCGTCATCAAGCCGCTGAGTGCAGCGGACTCATCGAAGGCGGTCGTTTCGATGGAAGGTGGCTTCAACGGCTCGCCTGCCGGGAAGTTGGGCATGACCCTCGGGACGACGGACACATTGTTCAAGCTGGTCGAGGCGTTCGACGGCGAGATCGACTGCGGCGAGACCGAACAACTCGTAGGAGAAGACGCAACGCTCAGCATCACTCGCGGTTTCGACACCCGCAGCGTCACCGAGGAGCCCGCCTGCAAAGGTCCTGCGGACGGTCTCTTGTTCAACTTCGATTCGGGAACGGAAGGCGAAGAGCTCTTCGTCGACTTCATCGCCGAGCCGGTCGACGCCGATCCCGACACCGTGGCCCAATTCCTCGAGGTGATCACGTGGCGGTTCGACTCCGCCCCCGATGTAACGACTGAACCGCAACACCGCACTCTCAGTTACGACGACAACCCGGTGGACAGCATCCCTAAGCGGGTGATGCCGTGGTGTAAGAGAGATCCGCGCATCAATGCGGCGGGTGATCTCCCGGCCGGGACCGCCTCGAATCCGGTTGACACGTCCCTGTACCTGCCAACAGGCCACACTTCGTGCCTGATCGCGTCGAGCAGCCGGGTCACCGGGGTGCTCGACATGCCCACCTACTTGCCCGGGACGTTCGTCAAGGTCGACATCGTCTACAACGTCGGCGACGGCAAACGGTGGTCGTAAGGCTCGGACGCTCCTAGGCCTATGAGGAGGCGGTTCGCCTCCTCATAGGCTTTGCCGCCATCCGCAGATGTCAGTGCCTGGAGCCTGAGCAGCAGGGCCTCTTCGTAGACGAGACGTTGCTCCCGGGCGCTGGCGAGGGCAGGCTCGATATGACCCGCCGCCTCGTCGGCGCGGCCCAGTGTGATCAGCGCTCCGGCCCGCAACCGCTCCAGTGGCACTTCGTACAGCGCGGCGTCCTCACCAGCCAGATGCTGGGCCACTTCGATGACGCCGAGAGCCTTCTCCGGATCGCCGAACCGCGTACAAGCGTCGGCCAGGTGGACCGCGGCATCGACTGCGATAAACGGTTGCCCAACGCGGTTCGCCTCAACGATTATCTGTTCCAAGGCATCGACTGCGGAGCCGTGCTCGCCCCGCTCCATCGTCAAACGGGCCAGTTGGGTTTCGGCAAAGAGGGCAAAGACGATCACTTTCTGCCCACGTAGCACCCGTCTCGCCTCTTCCAGGACGGTTTTCGCCTCGTCGAACTGCCCACGGCTGATCAGCACTTCGCCGAGATTGGCCGCGGCCGCTCCTTCGGCGGCAACGTTGCCGCTCCGCCTGCTCACCTCCTGAGCCTTCGCATACATCGCGATGGCCTCGTCCCAATGCCCGTCGGCGTAGGCCTGCACGCCAAGGTTGATCGCCAGGAGCAAGATGCCGGGGAGATCCCCCAGCTCCTCGAAGATCTCCAGAGCCTTCTCCTCGTGGACGGCCTCGTCGCGTCGACCGAGGGTCTGATAGGCCTCGTCGATCTTGGTGTATGCCCGGGCCAATGCGTCCAACTCGCCGCTGGCCTCCGCCTCCTCGACCGCCTGCAGACCGACATTGAGGGCCAGTCGGGGCCGGAACTGATCGGAGAGGATCGCGGTGCGAAAGGCGAGGAGTCGGGCGGTCGCTCGCCTTGCCTCGGAGGGCCCACTCCCTTCCACCAGCTTCAGCCCAAGGCGGTCTCCCGCAGTGCTTGCGACAGGGCCCCTGTTCTCTGATAGCAGCGGGCCAACGAGAGGTGCAGGTCGGCCTGGGCCACCGGATCGTCGCCGATGAGCCGGGATCGCCTCCCGAAGAGAGGTGATGGCCTCGTCGAAGGAGCCGGCCTCGTAGAGGACGCCGGCCAGGGCTGTGAGCACCTCGGCCTTGTCCGGTCAGTCACCCACTCGAGACGCCGGGCCCCAATAGCGCCCGCTGGTAGAAGGCAGCCGCCTCGTGATTGGCGTAGATCTCGCGGGCCCGATCCCCCGCCATCCGGGAGAAGCGCCAGGTGCGACTCCATCGCTTGGCATAGAAGTAGTGCAGGGAGAGGAGCTCGGAGAACTCTTCGGGATGACCCTTACATCCGGCGAAGATCGAATCACCGACCTGGGCATGAAGCCGCTCGCGGGTCCGGTAGGGCAATCCGTCGTAGGCGACGTCGCGGATCAGCGAGTGCTGGAAATGGACCCATCCGGTGTCGTCGATCGACAAGAAGTCGGAGAGACGGGCCACGTCCCGGATAGGTGCCCGGGCGATTTTCCTCGTGATCAGAAATGACCGCCGAGGTGTGTTCGATGCGAGAAACCCGACGCCCAGGACCGCCAGCCGACGGAGGATGTTCCTGTCGGAGAGCGGCAGGGTGTCGATGCGGGCCGCGATCATCGCCTCCACCGATTGCGGGATCTCGTCCAGCGACCCGGTGAGACGAAGGGCTCGGAGCAACTCGATCAGAAAGAGGGGCCGCCCATCGGCCTGGCTCGCCAACCGCTCCACGAGCTGTGGGTCGAGGGGGACGTCCGCGGTGGCGTGAAGATGAGTCGTTTCGCTTCAGCAATACCCAGAGGGTGCAGGCCGATCGTGGTGACGTCCGGGGAGTCGGGAGCGGTGAATCCGTCTTTGCCCGGGCGACGGGTCAGGACGACTAACCACGGATATCGGCTCAGTCCGGCAAGCAGCCCTCCGAGCAGCTCCCGGGACGGCTCGTCCATCCAGTGGGTGTCCTCGATCACGAGGACGGTGGGGTCGGTCATGGTCGCTTCGAGGAGAGCGTCGACCGCCGCCAGCGTGCGGGCGGGACGGAACTGATCCTCGAGCTGGGAGGCCTCGACCGAATCGGGCAGATCCAGACCGAGGGCCAGACCGATCAACGACATCCATGGAGCGAGCTCCGGAGCCGCCCGATCGACCAGTTCCCCCAACGCCTTCTCCAGATCATCTCCGTCAAGGTCTTCGAAGCCCCATGCCTCACGCAATAGGTGACGGAACGGGAAGTACGGTGTCGCCGCCTGATACAGCCGGCATTCGGTGGTCATCACTCGGTCCGGCCGGCCGGTCACCAGGAACTCCTCGAGGAGACGACTCTTTCCCATCCCGGCGTCGGCAGAGAGCTCGACCAGCCGGCCGCTTCCCTCCCCTGCCTTCTCCCAGGCGGTGGTCAGCAGTCCCAGCTCCTCGTCACGCCCGATCAGGGGTAGGCCGCCGGTCTCTCGTCGGCTCCTGCTCCCCTGCGGGTCGCCAACCGATACAGCCTGGACCGGGAGCTTCTTGCCTTTGACCAGGAACGGCTCGAGGTACGGACACCTCGAAGGTGGTTCGTGAGCCGGCGATGACCTCAGACGTGGCATAGAGCTCCCTGCAGGTGCTCTGCCATCAGCCGGGCGGCGAGGTTCACCGTGTCTCCCATGACGGTGTAGGTCCGCCGATAGGGCGTGCCCGACCTCACCGGCGAATATCCGGCCGGAGGAAACCCCGACCGAGATCGGAATGGCGGGTCGTCGGAGATCACCCGACGCAGAGCGAGCAACATCTCCTCTTCGTCATTACCGGTGGTGGTGGGGACACCGGCGGTGAGGATGACTTCCCGCCATTGGTGGCGATGTCCGTGGCCAGGAAAGTCACCCCGCGCTGGTCGACAGCTTCCTGGACGTTTGGATCAATGCGCCGACCGTTGGGCGGCGACCTCGGCGCCCTCGCTCTCGAACGGCCGTCGAATCCTTGGAAATGGATGAAAGCCACGGCCGCAGGGCGGTGCTCAGGCTCGACCTCTCCGCCAAGGAGAAGCTGGCACAGACCGACCGGCACGAATTGGGCGAGCTCCTCGGTTTCAGGGGCGGTTCGGCGGAACTCGGTTGCTCGGCTCGGCGTCCACCTTCCCTCTGAGCAAGACACCGGTGTCCTGCGCCCTGCCCCGGTTGGCCCCCGGCATTGCCTCTGCGGTCGCCGGGCTGAGCAGGACCTGACCAGCCCGCGCCATCGACTCCATCTCGACGATGCGGGTGGCAGCGGGACCGGCGACGATCAGCTCCCGATGAGAGCCACCCACCAGGAAGAAGTCGAACATGCCGCTGTGGATGCCGACCGACATCCGCAACGTGATGGTGCCGGCGCTGGTCGCACAGACACCGACCACTGCCAACCTCTGCTGCATGGCCTGGGCCGCGGCGCAGGCCCGTCGCTCGTGGCCTTCGCCGGAAAAGAAGAGCAGCAGGGCGTCGCCACCGAACTTGAGCAGGTTTGCGCCGTAGGAGTATGCGGCCCCGAGCAACTCACCGAAAGTGGCCGAGATGACCGCAGTGAGCTCCTCGGCTCCGAGCTTCCCATGCCGGGCGAGCCGCTCCGACATCGCGGTGAAACCCGAGATGTCGACGAATACCATCGACCCTTCCAGACACTGATGCAGATTGCCGGGAGCGTCCTCATCCCAATCCCGCACAATCCGGGGGAGATAGGGCTGAGGGGACACAGTCATCGAACGGAGACTAGAGCCTTCTTTGCGTGAGGCCACGGCCAGGATGCGGGAACTGGAGACGAAGGCAGCGTAGGACAGGGCAGACATCCAATGAATGAGCCAAGGACGGGGCGGATGACCAGGATCACTCCCCCGCGTCTTCAGACATTGGGAGAAGGCGGGCGTCGGAGTGCCACCTGGCTCGAGCTCTTCTACGACCTCGCCTTCGTCGTGGCCATCGCCATCCTCGGAGAGCGACTCCTTGCCGACACCTCCTGGGCAGGACTGTGGTCCTTCCTCGGCTATTTCGCTCTGCTCTGGTGGCTCTGGGCCAGCCACACCTTCTATGCCGACCGCTACGACACCGACGACCTCGTCTATCGCTCGCTGGCAGCAACCCAGATGATCGCCGTCCTGGTCATGGCCGCCTCGCTCGCCGATGGCCCCTCGGCCTCGACGACCGTCTTCGCGGCCGGGTACGCCATCGCCCGCCTGGTCCTGCTCGCCCTCTATTGGCGGGTGTATCGGCATGTCGCCGAGACCCGCCGTCTGGTGTCCGGTTACCTGGTTGGCTTCGGAGCGGCGGCCGCGGTCTGGGTCGCATCTGTCTTCGTTCCGGATCCAGCTCGATTCGCCGTTTGGGCGTTGGCATTGAGCATCGATCTCGCGACACCATGGGTGGTGAGGCGTCAGCAGGCGACGGTGCCTCTCGACGAGTCGCATCTCCCCGAGCGCTTCGGGTTGTTCGTGATCCTGGTGCTGGGGGAATCACTCGCCGCGGTCGTGGCCGGTCTCAGCCACGTCGGGTGGTCGACTTCTTCGCTGATCGGGTTGGTGCTCGGCGTCTTGTTGGCAACCCTGCTCTGGTGGCTGTATTTCGACAACGCCGAAGGCAGCGTGGTGAGACGCCGGAACATCGAAGGGCGAACTTGGCGGCCGACAGGTTGGATCTACACCCATCTCCCGCTGGCGGGAGCGCTGGCGATCGTCGGGGTGGCACTCGACCACGCCATCCTCGTCGCAGGCGAAGGGCCGATGCCTCAGCCCCAGCGCTGGCTTCTGCTCGGGGGTGTCGCCCTCGCACTGGCATCGATGGCGATCCTCCAGATCGCCTCTCTCAGCGGCGCTGGGCAAGGGTCGGTCAATCGGTCGATAGCCATCAACCGGCTGGCCGGGATCCCATTCCTGGCGTTGATCGGCCTGCTGCTGCAGGCGGACACGATCTGGGTTCTCGTTGGAGCGACCGGCGTCTGCGTCGCGGTGCTGACCGCCGATATGGCCGTTTGGCGTTCGGTCAGCCGCGCAAAGCCCTGATGGCGCGGTTGGCGTAGCTCACCCGGCCCGCCAGGGTTCGGGCAACGAAGGCATGGAACTCGGCGGCCAGCCGCCGGATCAGTGCGGCAGAGATCGTCGAACGATTCGGGAGTGAGATGAAGGACCTCGCATGGGGTATCGGTTACGGCGGTGGCGGTGCATGGCTCGTCTCGATACAGACTGATCTCACCCAACACCGTGCCCTCGAGGAGAGTCCGGAGCCGAACCTGCTGGCCTGAGGGCCCGTCGACCGACACCGTCACCCGGCCAGAGATGATCAGATAGATGCCGGGTGAGGGATCGCCCTCTCGCATCAATTCACTCCCGGCGGGAATCGTGTGCGTAGCCAGGTAAGGGGCCAGCTCATCGGCGAGCGCTCCTGGCAGCGCTCGCTCTGATCCAGAGCGACCTCCTCGGCTCGCCAAGATGCGGTCTTCGGACCAGGCCATCGCATGATCGAGATCGGGCTCGTACGTCAGCACGTCGTCGTACTCGGCAACGAGCTCGGCGAACTGGGCATGTTGGGAAGGGCTCAGCCCGCTGAGCGTCACCATCAACTCATGATCCCGGGCCAGCAGGGCGAGCCTCTCGAAATACACCACCGCCGATGAGTCCACCCCGGTCACCAGTTGAAAGTCGCAGATCACGTATTGCAGGGTTGGCGCGGTCTCCAGATGAGACCGGACATGTTCGATGATCCGACTTGCGGTGCCGAAGAAGATGAAGCCCTGCAGCTCGAGGATCAGCACCGAATCACCCACCTCTTGGAGATATTCGGCATCGGTGCCGGGGCGTTCGATGTTGCTCTGGTGGTCCTTCGCCGTGAGCGAGTGTTTCACGACATCGATCCGGCTGTAACGAACGACAAAGAGTGCGATCGCCGCCACTAAGCCAGCAGCCACGCCCGGCAGAAAGCCGACGGCGGCAACGATCACGACGATCCCCCACATCAGGGCGTAATCCGGGCGTGTCATCCGCCGCCGTGAGGCCCAAAGCCACTCGATCAAGAAGTCAGCTGCCACGAATAGGAGCAGGCCCCCGATGATGAATTGGGGTACGAGTTCCAGGATGGAACCTCCGATCATCACCGCCAGGAGGATCAAGACGGCCGCGACCAGGGCAGGGCCCCGTCGTCTGCCGGCAAGGCGTTGCGTGATCAGCGTGGGGGCGAGATAGATGTAGCCCGGCGGGCCGCCCACGGCGCCGGCGGCGATATTGGCCCAACCGGTCGCCCTCAACTCATCTCTCATGTCGAGGTCCAACTTCGTCTCGACTTCGAGGGCACTGATGTAGAGGAGGACCGATATCGGGACGATGAGCAGGATGGCGACGAGACCGACCGCCTCGCCCGCGATTGCCGCCCAGTCCGCCTTGACAAGCGCCTCGGTGGCCAATCCCGGCCACATCCCGCCATCCGGGATGGGGCCGAGCAACCATCCGTGTTGCAGCGATGTGGCCTTGTCGATGCCCGCGATCTGGGTGATCGCGTGAAAGCCAACGACACCAATGGCGAGAAACGCCAGATAGACCCAGGATGGCCAACCCCGGCGGGACGCGACCAGGAACATCACGGCGAGCGCAACCCCCGGCCAGAACCGCCCCAGAGCCTCGGTGGTGATCGAGTCGCCGACCGATCCATCTCCCAGGATCCGAACCGCTCCGACCAGGATCAGATATCCGGTGCCCGCGAGCAGACCGCCGATCACGGGGAAGGGCACGAATCGGGCGATCTCGCCGAGACCGAAGTAACCCATCAACAGGAAGACCAATCCCGTGGCCAGAGAGGTCACCGTGATCATGGCGAGCACTGTGTCGATCGTCTCGGGCCCGACCAGTGATGATGCGATCGACGCTGCGCTGAGTCCGAGAATCGCGGCACTTGCGTCCTGGATGCCGGCGTACACGCCGGGGAAATTGCTGCCAAGGGCGATGACAATCGCCACCACCGCCGAGGCAACCAGCCCAAATCCGATTCCGATGGGCAGGGCGTCCTCGAGCTCTCCCTGGAAAATCAGCGATATCAACGCGATGCCCAGGAGCGAGTTCACCAACGCCAGCACCAGACCAGTGCCCAATGTCGCCGGAAGTCGACGAGGTTTGAAATCGGCTGCGAGGAGCGTCCAGCGGCTTGCTGCTGCTTGGTGGTCTCCCGGCATCGGCCGAGTATGCCAGTGGGCCGATGATGACCCTCGTTCGCCCCCGATCACTAGTTTCCGACTCTGTCGGAAAATGGGGCCAAGTGACATTTGAGAAAGTCGACACGTTCAAGGCCGCGGGACGCGGCCCGAAGGTTGCGGTGCTGGGCGGGGGCGTCGCCGGCATGAGCGCTGCCCACGAGTTGATCGAGCGTGGCTTTCGAGTGTCGGTGTTCGAGCGCCAGACCGAGCTGTGCGGTGGCAAGGCGAGGAGCATCCCGGTCCCGGTGGGAGGCGACAACTCGATCTGCCCCGATGTGGCGGGTCATGCCGGCTTTCTGCCCGGCGAGCACGGTTTTCGTTTCTTCCCCCGCTTCTACCGGCACGTGACCGACACTATGAGCCGGATCCCCTTCGGCGACGAGGGCGCCCACGTCGTCGACAACCTCACTGACACCTCACGAGTCGAGATGTCGCTCTACGGCAAGAAGTCCATCGAGATGCCTTCGAGATTCCCCAGCACCAGGGAGGACTGGGAGCTCATCGTCCAGGACCTGATCGAGAACGTGCCGGCCGAGATGGGACTGAAAAACGAGGAGATCGAGTTCTTCGTCGGAAAGCTCTGGCAGGTCCTCACCAGCTGCGACGCCCGACGCCAGGAGATCTACGAAACGATGGGTTGGTGGGAGTTCGTGGATGCCGACAACAAGTCGGATGGCTACAAGAAGTTCCTCGCAGAGGGCCTGACCCGCTCGCTCGTTGCGGCCAACGCCAGATTGGCCAACGCCCATGTCGAAGGTGATGTCGGGCTGGCACTGATCCTCGACATGCTCATCCCAGGCCCGAGCACGGATCGGGTCCTCAATGGGCCGACCAACGAGGTCTGGCTCCACCCCTGGCTCGCCTATCTGACCGAGAAAGGGGTGGACTACCAGTTCGATCGCAAGATCGAGAAGATCGTCTGCAAGACCGAGACGGGAAGTACTGGCGGGAAGATCGAGTCCGTCTCGATGTCCGACTCGGCCGGGAACACCTACGTGCTCGACGACGCCGACTATTACATCGCCGCCCTCCCGGCAGAGGTGATGGCCCGTCTGCTCGACGACGGGATCCTCGAGGCCGATTCTTCGCTCGAGGGAATCAAGGAGATCGGCACCAAGTACGTCGAATGGATGAACGGCATTCAGTTCTACCTCACCGAGGACATGCCGTTGTCCAACGGGCACACCATCTACATCGACTCGCCCTGGGCCCTGACCTCCATCTCCCAGCAGCAGTTCTGGACCGATCACCCGCTCGAGTCGTATGGCGATGGCAAGGTGCGCGGGGTCATCTCGGTCGACATCTCCAACTGGCATGCCGACGGCAACACCATCAAGAAGCCGGCCATGTACTGCACCGCCGAGGAGATCAAGACCGAGGTCTGGGAGGAATTGAAGCGATCGCACAGCGAAGACATGAAGCCACTCACCGAGGAGATGCTCTATTGCTGGTTCCTCGATCCCGACATCCAGCGGGAGAAGTGGCTCGAGTCGCTCCCCACCCCGGGACCGGCCGACGTAACCGGTCTCGTCCCCATGGATGAGGATGCAGAGCCGCTCTTCGTGGCCTACGTCAACACCTGGCGGCTACGCCCACAGGCGTTCACTGCAGTGTCCAACCTCATGCTGGCGTCGGACTACGTCCGGACCTTCACCTCCGTGGCGACGATGGAGGCGGCCAACGAGGCGGCACGCCGGGCCGTCAATGCAATCATCGAACACTCAGGGCATCGCGCAAGCCTGTGCCGGTTGTGGAATGTGACCGAGCCCCCGTTCGCCTTCATTTTCCGGATGATCGACCACCGCCGGTACCAGCGTGGCCTGCCCTGGAAAGAGCCACCGTTCTTCGTCAAGGGCGCCAGCAAGGCAATCACCCTCGCCGGGCCGGTCGCCAAGAATCTGCGACGGTTGGCGCCATCACGGAGGACGACGAGGTCAAGTCTCCCTGATGGCGGACCGAGCGGCCTCGACGAAGGGGACGGCCCCGGTGGACTCGAATAGGTCCCTGGCCTTCTCGAAGTGCGCCTTGTCCTTGGAAAGACGCCCCAGGTCCAAGCGCAACCGCCCTTCCTCGTAGGGCATCGCCAGGTCGACTGCGATCTCGATGCCCTGCTCCCACTCTTTGCGGGCGGCGCCAGGATTCCCCGCCTGTTCCTTGACCACGCCTGAGTAGCGATGGGCAGCAGGCCGGCCGATGGGAAAGACCCTGCTGAAGGCGCCTAGCTTCTTTACCGCTAGCTCCGACGACGACTTGGCCGCCGCAGCCTCCCGAGCCCGCCCTTTCGCCCACTGGCCGAGGGCGACGTCGGCGACACCAGTGAACCCGTCCAGGGCGAACACCACTCCTGGACGCTCCGCGTAGAGAGCCTGGGATGCCGATGCGGCAGCGGCCCTGGCCCGGTCCTGATCGTCGAGCCGCCAGTACGTCTCGGCGATGAGGCCGTAGAGCCAGCCCACGTTGATGGCGCCCACCCCCGCATCGAGCAGAAGCTCGCCGTTACGGAACCTGGACAGCGCGGTCCGATAGTCACCCCGGCGGAGGAGGCTCGTGCCTTGGAAGAGCCAGCCCCACAGCTCACCCTGCGCATCATCACGGCCGGCTCCCGACTCCTTTAGTTGCTCGCCGATCTCATAGACCTCGGCGAACCGGCCCTGTGCGGTCAGCATCTGCCCGGTGGTGCCCAGGTTCTCCTCCATCTGCCGGGTGTCACCGAGACGTTTGTAGAGGTCGAATGAGTCGCGCAGGTCCTGTTCGGTGGTCTCCCAGTCTCCGACACCCACGCCGTAGACGCTGGTGGCCAAACGGACCCAGGCATGTTCCGGTGGACGGTCGACCTCGTCGGCGACCTCCCGGCTCTTCCGGGAATAGAGGCGTGCCAGTCCGTGGAGCGGCACAATCCCTGCAACGATGCTCATGTTGGCGTATATCCGGGCCAGCACCGGAGAGGTGCCGGCCTTCTCGGCCAGGTTCAAACCAGATACGGCCGCGGTGATCAGCGACCCCGGATCGTTGGCGTAGTAATAGATCTTCATCAACCGCTCGTACGCGGTTGCCGCCTCGATCAGGTCGTCCCTCGCATCGGTGTGCGCGGCCGACAAGTCAGCCCTGGCCATCCGATGCCTCACCTGGAGTGCCGAAGCAGCGAGCAGCCTCGCTCCCACGCCGAACTTGCCGTGGCCCATCGGGTAACCGTGGAGCTCGAGCGAGCGTTCGAAGTGGTCCGCACTCCGATCGACCCGGCCCATGCCGAGATAGGCCTCGGCGAGGTCCTGTTCAAGACGGGCCAAGGTCGAGGCGGGGACCTGCTGGCTCGGTTCGATTTCGCCGGCCTCACTCTTCCCCGTGGCCAGGTCGATGGCGTCGGTGAGGAACCCAATCGCCTCACGGTGGGCGAAGTTGCGTAGGGATTTTCGTCCGGCTCTGCCCAGGTAGTCGAGTGCCTTGTCGACGTCGCTTGGAGCCGACTCGGCATTGAGACTGTTGCGCCAGTGGTAGGCGAGGGTTGTGGAGACGGAGTCGAGGTCGTCTGCATGGGCTCTCTCCAATGACTCGGCGACCGCGCGGTGAAGCTCGCTCTTCTGCGAGAAGAGCAGCAAGCCATAAGCAATGTCCCGGGTAATGGCGTGGCGGAAGCGATAGCGGGACCGATCCAGGACCACCTCCTGCACCAGATCGAGCACGACCAATGTCCGCAGGCTCTCGATCGCCTCCTCTGTGTTCATCTCGACCGGATACACCTCGGTGAGCGTCTCGACCGAGAACTCGCGTCCGATCACGCTCGCCACTTTCAGGATCGACTGCTGACGAGAGGACAACCGGTCGAAGCGGCCGATGATGATGTCCTGGACTGTGTTGGGGAAGTCCACATCGCGCAGATCTTGTACGTTGGGCGCGAGCCGGCTCTCGCCGTTTTCGATCACGAGCAGTCCAGCGTCGCGCAGAGCGAACGCGATCTCCTCGCTGAAATAGGGGTGCCCGTCGGCCTGTTCGATGATCATCTCTACTACCGGCCCCGGGACACTCGAGACACCGAGACATTGCTCAACCAATTGCATCACCTCGGCGGGCTCGAGCTCGGAGAGGATGACGTGCTCGGTGCTCTCCTCCTCGAGAAGCCGCGTGTACTCCTCGGGTGCGGAACGCCCCGAGCCTTCGCCGAACGGTCGTGTGCCAATGACGAGTAGAAGCGAAGAGATCTCGCGAACCGCCCGTTCCGCCATCGCCCAGGACGCGGAATCCACCCAATGACCGTCGTCGATCAGGATGACCAGTGGGTCCGCGGACCCCGGAGTTCTACGGATGATGGCGGTGAGGAGACGCAGGGTGTTCTCACCGCGCAACTCCGGCTCCATCCCGGCGATCAGATCGGAGTCGTCGACACCGGTCGATAGCATGCTGGCGAGCAGGCCCTTGCGTTCCTCCAGCCACGGATCGGCCGCCACGAACTCGAGGAGTCTCTGCTCGGCCTCCATTCCCTCGCCGCCGAACAGCTGGCGGAGCACGGGTCGCCACGCGTAGAAGGCTGTGGCCTGTTCGATCTCTTCACCGGCGGTGGTGACGACCGTGGTACCGAGCAGCTCGGCCTGTTCCACAAAATCCAACAAGAGGCGAGACTTGCCGATCCCCGCTGGACCTTCGACAACGATGGTCCCGCCCTGGCCTGCATGGAGCTGGGCCAGACGGGCGGAGATGACACTGCGTTCCTTGTCACGGCCGACTAGCCCGCCATCGGTCAAACGGCGAGCCGTACCCACAGGGCCCTCGCCAACGGCGTTCCCGGCTTGGTGAATCGTCACGGGACGGTCCACACCCTTGAACTCCATCGGGCCGATGACAGAGAACTCGATGCGTGCGGTGGGCTCGGCCGCGATCTCCTCGGTCACGTATACCGATCCGGGTGGTGTCTGTTGCATGACCCGGGCGGCGAGGCTCACCACGGGGCCGTGAGCCCCGTAGGTCATGCGGGTGGGCCCGCCATAAGAGCCGACGTAGGCCATCCCCTTCGCAATTCCAATCCGGACCCTGGAGGTCACGCCTGATTCAGTTGACGGTTCGGCCAGTTCCAACGCTGCCACCACCGCCCGCCTGGCCTCGTCCTCATGGGAAATCGAGGCCCCGAACACGGCGTACAGATGACATCCCTTGTCATCGATCAGTGCTTGAAGCACGATGCCTTCGTACTTGGCGAGGATGTCCTGAGCCCAGGAGATACAGGTGTCGAGCGCGTCGCCGGCGCCCTCATCATTCACGTGGTCGATACCCTCGAACCCGACGAACACAGTGACCACGTCGCGCAGTTCAGCCATCAGACCATGGAGCCGCTGTCCCACGCGCTCGTGGACGTCAGCAAGGAGCCACGGTCGGGCGACGGTCTCATCGAGTGCAACCTGCTCGATGGTGGTGTCCTGGCTTGGACTGGATGCGATCCCCTCGACGAGGTATCGGGTCCGCCCGCCACTAGCAACGGTGCGAACCTCGGCTTCGAACCCGAGAGCCTCGGCCACCTCACGGCTCACGGCCACCTCGCCCCTCTGTAGCAGTTCGGCCTCGATCGAGAGTCTGTCGACCACCTCGCCGGCCAGGACGTCCATGTAGGAATGCTCGGGACGACCGACCCGGACCCGCCGAGCAGAGCCTGTCGCCACCGCAGCCTTGATGCCGATCTCGCCGGCCGGTCCACCCGCTTCTTGCTCCCGAAAACTCTCGATGAAGGAACGCTGATCCAGGGCTGCCGCCGTCGCCCGGGTCCCATCGTCGCTCTCGAACCAACAGGTGACCGAGTCACCGCCGAAGGAGATGACACTGCCACCGTGGGAATGCACGGCGGTGGTGATCGGGCCGAACACCTGGTTGAGCAATCGAGAGAGCTCCTCGGCTCCTCGTCTGGCGCCCATCGTCCGGCTCAAGACCTCGGTCAGGTTGGTGAAGCCGGAGATGTCGGCGAACAAGCGCCGCACCGGTGGACCTCGCCGGGACCGGGCCCATGCCCGCCAGCTCACGCCGCCGATCCATGGGTAGAAAGACCTCGAACGATGGTCCGACCACGCTGTCAGCCGTGGACTGCACACTCATGGCCTCACCAGGCGAGTGTATTCGACGTAGCGGGTAGGGCCCGAGAGCTAGCTTCGCCTCATCGAAGAGCGACTCGAAAAGCCCACGAAGGTGCGCACCCTGGCGGAGCTGTCGCAAAGGGTCTCGAATGCGGAAACTGGGACTGCGGTCCTCATGACCGGAATCCGCAGCTCCAGCCAAACGCAAGGCGACGCCCTGGCCAGGGAACTCGCCCAGCCTCTCCACCGGGTCGACCTCTCTGCCGTCGTAAGCAAATACATAGGGCAGACCGAGAAGAACCTCCGTGCCGTGTTCGATGACGCAGAAGACAGCGACGCGATCCTGCTCTTCGAGGAGGGCGACTCTCTCTTTGGCCAGCGTTCGGAAGGTGATAGTGGCATCGGCTATCTCCTCGGCCGGATCCACGGGCGCGCCGCCATCTCGATCCTGGTGGTCGACTCCGAGGAAACGGCCAAAAGGCTCTCGGCCCGGTTCGACTACGTGATCGACCTCGAATCCGGCGACGACCCCGACTGATGGCGCCCATATGGTATAGGCGATCTATACCACTTCGCTACGAGTTCCCAGTCATTCGTTGGAACTTTGCAAGCGCAACCCAGACCAAAGCGGTATAGTCGCCGGCGTGACGGTTACCACAACCGATGGCAAGAGTCAGGAAGCGGTGCGCCAGCTGCGTCATCTGGTCGCCACTCTTCAACCAGGCTCACGTATCCCCAGCGAGCGGGACCTCGCCACCCAATGGGGTGTGGCCCGAATGACCGCACGAAAGGCGATCGAGACCCTCACCGGCGAGGGATGGCTCGATCGGCGCCACGGCTCGGGCACCTACGTCGCCCAGATGCCGTACGCCAAGACCTTGGGACTCTCCTCGTTCACCGCCGACATGCTGCGGCGCGGCCTCACCCCCTCGAGCAGGGTCCTCGACTTCGATCTGGTCCCTGCCGACCCGGCCACGGCGGCCCGGCTCGACATTGATGAGGGCAGCGAGGTGGTCCGGTTCACCAGATTGCGTCTCGCCGATGACGAGCCGATCGCGGTGGAGACCACCTGGATCCCATCCCATCTCGTCCCCGGCCTCGGCAAGGAGGACCTCACCGGGTCGTTGTTCGAGACCCTGCGTCGGAAATTCGGGATCACCCTGGGGAAGGCATCGAGCACGATCGACCCGGCCTTGGCTGACGAGGCCACCGCGGCCGAGCTCGGCATCGAGGGCCATGAGCCCTGTCTCCGCATCCAGATGGAGTACACAGATCATCGACGCCGGTCGGTGATGGCAGCGATCTGTCTCTATCGGGGCGACCGCTACCAGATCAATGTGGTTCTCACCCCTGCCGCCTTCAACACCGGGGCAGGCTCCGGATGAGCGCCGGAGAGCGCTATCTGGAAAGTCTGATCGGCATCGTCGGCGGAATCGCCCGGGACGAGTCGGCTTCGATCCAGGCTGCGGCCAAGGCCGTGGCCGACACCATCGCCGGTGACGGGCTCGTCCACGTATTCGGCACCGGCCATTCCCATATGCTGGCCGAGGAGATGTTCTATCGGGCCGGTGGTCTGGCCGCGGTCAACCCGATCCTGATCGACGACCTCATGCTCCACGTCGGTGCTGAGGAGAGCACTCTCCTGGAGCGGGAATCGGGACGAGCGAAGCAGATCTTCGCCGACCTCCCCGTCAAGCCAGGCGACACGTTCATCGTCGCCTCCAACTCCGGGGGCAATGCGGTCTGTGCGGAGTTGAGTGCTCTCGCATCCGAAGCAGGTGCGATCGTCGTGGCCATCGTCAGCAGGCTGCATTCCGATCATGCCGGCATCGATCGGGACGGGTCGCGTCTCGCCGAGTTGGCCGATGTCGTGATCGACAACCACGGTGACATCGGCGATGCCAGCCTCGACTTAGACGGCCTCGACCAACGGGTTGCCGCCACTTCCACCGTTGCCGGAGCGGCGATCGTCAACGCCGTCGTCGCCGAAGCGGCTGAGATCCTGATCGCGCGGGGCGTGCCGGTCGAGGTGTTCACCTCCAGCAATCTGCCCGAGGGCGACGCCGCCAACGCCGAGTTGGTAGCCCGCTATCGGGACCGGGTGAGGGCGTTATGAGCATCGAAGTGCGCTGGCTCTCGGTCCCGCCCGAGCTCGATCGCGATCTCCTCAATAGGATCGCCCGTGAATCTGGCTTGATCCACACCAATGACGAGAACGGTCTCCCGGTGGCGGTCACCTGGTCCACCGATCCCGGGCTCACCTACGACGCCATGCATCGGCGCCTCACCAACGAGAGCTACCTGCTCGACGTCGGGATCAACGAGGCCACCATCACCGCAACCGGCACCCGCTCACTGCGCTGGGCCCTGGTCGACCTGGCCACAGAGACGAGGGAGCCGGGTCACTACGGGGAGAGCCCGGCGTTCGGGATCAGGGGGATCATCGAGGGGTTCTACGGCCCGCCTTGGGAAGACCAGGCTCGGATCGACATGATCGATTTCGCAGCTCGCCACCGCTTCAACACGTTCTTCTACTCACCCAAGGACGATCCCTATCTGCGCCGCGACTGGCGGACGCCGCTCGAGGGGAGGAGCTTGCGCCGGGTGAACGAGTTCATCGATCGCTGCCGCGACCGGGACATCGACTCGATGGTCGGGGTCTCCCCCGGTCTCTCCATGCGCTACTCCAGCGCCGAAGACAACGGTTTGCTGGCGGAGAAGATCGCCTCACTGATCGAGCTCGGCGCCACCCGCATCGCCCTCCTGTTCGACGACATCCCCGACCGTCTCCAGCATCCGGCCGACATCGACGCCTTCCCCGATTTGGCCACTGCTCAAGCCGAGACGGCGAACCGGGTCTTCGAGCGTATCGCCCTCCCGTTTGTCGTCTGCCCCACCATCTACTGGGGTGCCGGGGACGAGGAGTACATCAGCCGTCTCGGCCGGTTGCTCGACGCTCGAATCGACCTGTTCTGGACGGGACGTGCCATTTGCTCCCCCGCCATCACCGCCGCCGAGGCGGCTCACTTCGCCCGGGTCAACCGGCGCCCGCCCGTCTACTGGGACAACTACCCGGTCAACGACGCCTCGATGTCGGACGAGATGCACATCGGTCCCTATCAGAATCGAGATCGGGCCCTCGACCGCTTCAGCCAAGGGGTGATGGCCAACGCCATGGAGTATCCCGAGGCCTCGAAGATCGGGCTGGCCACCATCGCCGACTATCTATGGGATCCAATTGGCTACGACCCGGACCAGAGCTGGCGGTGGGCCATCGAAGAGGTGGCCGGAGCATCCGATGCCAACGCCCTGGCCCTGTTTGCCGACACTGTGCGGGCGAGCTGTCTCTCCGATGCCGATCCGGTCGGGCTGACCGAGGAGCTGCAAGGTTACGCGTTCCGGATTCAGAGCGGCGCAACCGAGGAAGCAGCGAGGAACTCTGACCGCGTACGGCAATGAGCTGACCGCAGCGGCGGATCATCTCGTCGGTGGCATGGAGAACGACGTACTTCGAGCGGAGCTCGCGCCCTGGCTGTCGAAGTTCCGAGCTGGAGCGGAGCGCGGTCACCGCGATCGGCGAGGGGCGAGACCGAGAGGACCTGACCGAAGCCCTGAAGCATCTCCGGGAGGATCCCCACCGGGTGTTTGGCGACGTCCTCGAGATGACACTCGTCGATTTGCTCACATGCAGAGAAAGGAAACAGATGAACAAGAAGAGATTCGGCCCGCTGGCCCTGTTGCTGGCATTGGGCCTGATAGTCGGGGCCTGTGCCGAGGACGGCGCCACCGATGAGGGAAGCGATAGCACTACCACCGGGGACAGCACCGGCGAGACCACCGCCTCCGGCGAGGACGTCGTCCTCCGTATCGCCATGGGATCACCGGGCGAGGAGCAGATCGGGGTATGGGAGCAGGCCAAGGCAGCCTTCGAGGAGGCGAACCCGAACGTCAGCGTCGAGCTCAACTTCCAGGATGACGACCTGTACCAGACCATCGGGCTGCTCAATCTGCTCAATGGCGGTGAGGCGCCCGACATCTACTTCGAATGGGCCGGGGCCCGCCTCCAGAGCCGATACGACGAAGGGTTCGCCGCCGACATCACCGAGGCGGTGAACGGCGAGCTGGGCAGCTACTTCGACGAGGGCGCGTTCAACGGCATGGTGATCGACGACAAGAACGTCATGGTCCCGGCCAACGCCGACGTGACCACCGTCTTTTGGTACAACACCGAGATCTTCGACTCGGTCGGGGTCAGCGTCCCCACCACCTGGGAGGAGTTGATCGACGTCTCCAACTCGATCAAGGAAGCGGGGATCATCCCGATTGCCATCGGCAACAAAGACCTGTGGCCGGTGGGCAACTGGACCTCGCACATGGTGTCGAGGGTGATCGGCGAAGAGGCCTACGACCAGATGCTCCGTGAGGAGATCCCGATGGATTCGCCGCAGGTAGTCGAGGCCCTCGGCTATGTCCAGCAGCTGGCCGAGGCAGGAATCGTCAACGAGAGCGCCAATGCCATCGACGACAACGAAGGTGCGCAGCTCTTCTTCCAGGGTCAGGCGGCCATGCACCCAATCGGGAGCTGGCTGGTCTCCTGGGCCCTCGAGGAGGCGCCCGACCTGAGCTTCGACTACTTCAACCTGCCCGAGATGCCGGGCGAAGGGACCCAGGACTCGGTCATTGGTGTTTCGACCGGGTTCGTCATCAACGAGAACTCGGAGCACAAGGACGTCGCGATCGACTTCATGACCTTGTTCTCGTCGCCCGAGTTCACCTCGCTCATGGTCGATGCCGGGGGCACCCCGATCGCCACCGGCGCCTTCGAGCGAGACGACATCGATACCCGGGTCACCGCGATGATGGAGCTGCTCCAGGGAGCGAGCGCGCTGGTGGCGCCCCCGGACACGGGCTATGACCTCGCGGTGGCCGATGCCCTCTACGCGGCCCAGGCCGAAGTGCTGGGCGGGGTGGCCACTCCGGAGGAGGCAGCGGCTGCGGCCCAGGCCAAGCTGGACCAGTAGGAGGAAGCAACGGTAGGAGGGAAGGAGGATGCGGCCGAGACGCCGGATCACCCCCTACCTGCTGGTGGCGCCGGCCCTGGCACTGTTCACTTTCGCAGTGCTGGGGCCGATCGTCGCCACCGGTGTCTTCAGTTTCTTCGAGTGGGACGGGTTCGGCCCGTTCGACCCGGTGGGTTTTGCCAACTATGTGCGGGCGGCGGCCGACCCGCTGTTTCGAGCGTCGTTCGTCCACGTCGCCATCTACATCACCCTGACCATCTTTCTCGAGGTCTTCGTCGGGTTGGTCCTGGCGGGGCTGGTCACCGCCCGGCCCCGGGGTACCGGGCTGTTCCGGGTGGCCTTCTTCATCCCGGTGATGCTGCCCATGGTGGTCGTCGCGGTGCTCTGGGACTTCGTCTACAACCCCGACTTCGGGCTGCTCAACTCGGCTTTGATCGCAGTCGGGCTGGAGGAGTACACCCAGGTCTGGCTTGGCGACACCCGGTTCGCCCTGACCGCCGTGTCGGTTGTATCGGGCTGGGTGTTTGCCGGCTTCTACATGGCTATCTTCTACGCCGGGTTCCGGGGAATCCCGCTCGACGTGCTGGAGGCGGCCCGGATCGACGGCGCGTCTGAGATCCAGACCTTCTGGCGGGTGAAGGTGCCGATGATCCGTCATGTCATCGAGGTGGCGCTGCTCCTGTGCATCACCGGTGGGTTCCAGGCCTTCGATCTGTTCTACGTGTTGACCAACGGCGGGCCGTTCAACTCGACCGAGATCCCCACGACCTATCTGGTCCGGGTGGTGTTCCGTAACCAAGAGATCGGCTACGGGTCGGCGATGGCGGTAGTGATGACCCTGGTCGTCCTGGGCATGGGCTGGATCTACGTGCGACTGCGCCGACGCAGCGCGGTGGAGACTGTTTCTTGAGACGGGTTCTGGGGAGCCGCGTGGTCTTTTACACGGTGCTGGCCGTGCTCGGTTTGGTCTATGCGTTCCCCCTGTTGTGGATGGCGGGGTCCAGTTTCAAGACCAATAGCGAGATCTTCACCACGCCACTGGCCCGGCCCACGAGCATCGACTTCTCGATCTGGGGAGAGGCCTGGGAGGTGGGAAACCTGGGCCGGTATGCGCTCAACTCGGCCATCGTCACCGCGGTGGCTGTCCTGGTCATCCTGCTGCTGGCGGCCCTAGCCGCCTATGCATTCAGCCGATTCCAGTTCGGGGGGCGGGGCGTCCTGCTCGGTTTGTTCGCCTTCGGGTTGCTGATGCCGATCCAGTCCTATTTCATCGCCCAGAACTCGCTGTTCGAGTTGTTGAACCTGAAGGACACTCGGCTGGCACTGATCATCCCCTACGCGGCGATGGGTCTGTCCCTTGCGGTGTATCTCCTCAAGGTGTATCTCGACTCGTTGCCCAAGGAGCTGTTCGAGGCGGCTCGGGTCGACGGTTGCAGCGACATCAGGATGTTCACCACCCTCGTCCTCCCATTGCTCCGCCCGGGTCTGGCGACGGTGGCCATCTTCAGTGCCCTCAGCGCCTGGAACGAGTTCCTCCTCGCCCTCCTCTACATCACCGATGATGCCCTGAAGACGATCCCCACCGGGTTGCTGGCGTTCTCCAGCCGCTACCTGACCGACTATCAGCTGCTCTTCGCCGCCCTCACCATCGTCACCCTCCCCATGGTGGCGGTCTACGTGATGTTCCATCGCCAGATCGTGGCCGGGGTCACGGAAGGCAGTCTCAAGTAGCCCTAGGCGATACGGCGAAAACCTCGCGATGTATCTATGCGCCTTCGGTGGTCTCTTTGCTACGAGCGAGACCCAGTCACGACTGGGAGGTGCAAATGCCATCGGGACCGCAGAATGACCGCCAGGCACTTGTGGCGAGAGTTACGGCCAGCCTGCGAAAAGCAGAAGTCAAAGCGGCCGAGCTTCGCAAAGCCGATAGACGTCTCGTGGTGGCGGGCATCTCCAGTTCGGCTGGATGCACCCTCGTTGCTGGCGTCACCGCGGCTCAAGGCCTGGTCATTCTCTCCGGGACTTCGGGCTGGAGACTTGCTTGTTTCGTTTCAGCCAGCCTCGCGCTTCGCGGCAACCGTCTGTGGCGGGCTCGGCCAACAGCTGAAGTTCGGCGACCAGCTCTCGACCACCAACCAGTGCATTGGGAGACTCCGCTCGCTCCATGTCCTCATCACGACGGGGACAGGGGATTGGGTGACTGAGGAATACGCAGAAATCGCACAGACCTTTCCTGAGTTCGTCGACTGATTCGTCGCCGTATCCACCGACTGGGAACGACCCCCTATGGCGGGCCGTGCGGTCGCGGGTATCGTCTCCTACCGGCCATGACGACCGAGCGGATCCGACAGATCACCGCAGCCAACGAGACGCTGATCTCCTTCCTCCCCATTTGGGAGGAGCACCGCCACCAACCCGGTGTCGCCAACTTCGCCTTCGGGAACCCACAGGAGATAGTGGTCGACGGTTACGCAGCCGCTCTCGCCACGGCGACCGCGCCACTGGACAAGGACCATTACGCCTACAAGTTCTCCGAAGAGGAATCGCGTCGAACGGTGGTGAAGCACCTGGCCGAATGGCGGGGCCAGCAGTTCGATCCGGAGGACATCGCCATGACACCGGGAGCCTTCGGTGCCATCGCCGTGGCCCTCGGCGCCCTGGTCGATATCGGTGACGAGGTCGTCTATTTCGATCCCCCGTGGTTCTTCTACCGGTCGATGATCCTGGCGGCGGGGGCGACCCCGGTGAATGTCCCGGTCCGAACCGACGACTACGACCTCGACCTCGACCGACTCGCCGCAGCCATCACCGAAAAGACACGTCTGGTGATCGTCAACACTCCCCACAACCCGACCGGTCGCATCTACCCACCATCGACCCTCGAAGACCTCGCCAACGTCCTGATCGAGGCATCGAATCGGTTCGGGGCTCCGATCTATCTGTTGTCCGACGAGCCGTACTCGAAGCTGGTGTTCAGTGACGCCAAGTTCACCAGCCCGGCCGAGTACTACCCCCACACCCTGATCTCCTACAGCTACGGCAAGATCCTGCTCACTCCCGGGCAACGGATCGGATGGCTCGCCCTGTCGCCGCTGATGCCCGACCCGGAGCCGGTGCGCTCCGCAATCTTCATGGCACAGATCGCCGGTGGCTGGCAGTTCCCCAGCGCCATCATGCAGTACTCGATGTCCGAGCTGGATCGTCTCTCCATCGATCTCGTCGAGCTCGAGCGAAAGCGTGATCTCTTCGTCGCCGAACTGGGCCAGGCCGGGTACCACCTCCGTTCACCGGAAGGAACCTTCTACCTCTGGGTCCGCTCCCCCGAGGCTGACGACATCGCCTTCGTAGAGAGGATCGCCCAGGAGGGAGTCTTGGTGCTCCCCGGCACCACCTGCGCCTCGCCCGGACATTTCCGGATCTCGCTCACCGGCACCGCCGAGATGATCGACAAGAGCCTGCCGGTGTTCCGATCGGCCCTGTCCCACCTGGAGGGCTGATCACACCGTCGGAACGAATTGGTCGAAGGTGCACTCCTCCGGGTTCTTGTCCTCCCGAAATCCCTGGAACGACGGCGACCGGAGTCGTCCCGCGGTGGTGATCCCGCGATGCTCGATCACGGCCACCAGTGACGGGGTTACCCAATGGGCCTGGCGGAATTCGGAACGGGAGCGAAGTACCTCTTGGGGAAAGGGAGGCTCGGTTTCGTCAGGGCGACCAGACGGTCAAACACCTCCGGGAGCGAACGAGTCTTGAATCCCGTCCCGACATTGCCCATGTAGCGCAGGTCACCCTCGTGGTAGACCGCCATCATCAGCGAGCCGAGACTCCCCGCCCGGCTTCCCTCGCCTTCGGTCCACCCAACGATTACCACATCGCCATCGAAGGTGACTTTGACCTTGAGCCAGTCCTTGGACCGATCTCCCAACAGGTAAGGGGAGGAGAGCCGTTTCGCCATGACCCCCTCCAGCCCCTGTTCCTTGGCGGCCTCAAAGAGGGCGACCCCCTCACCTTCGGTGATCGGGGAGACCTGGATCTGGTCAGTGGGGACTACACACTCCTCCAGGAGCTTTCGGCGCTCCACCAGCGGCCGGCCGGTCAGGTTCTGGCCGTCGAGATAGAGGAGGTCGAAGACGATGTAGACCACTGGGATCTGGCGTGCGATCTCCTCGATTTTCTTTTCGTCCCGGAGATGCATCCGCTGCTGGAGACGTTGGAACGAGGGCACCCCGTCCTCGAAGGCGACGATCTCACCATCGAGCATTGCCTCCAGGGCCACCGTCTGCTCGTGTAGCCGACGTAGCTCGGGATAGGCAATGGTGACGTCTTTGTCGTTGCGAGTAATGAGCCGGGTCTCCTCATCGCAAACGGCGATGGCCCGGATTCCGTCCCATTTCGGTTCGAAACCCCATGCCTCGTCGTCGAATGGCTCGCCGGTGAGGGTGGCCAGCATTGGCTTGGCCAGTGGCCGTTTGTCATCGGGCGTGCGGAGGTCTTTCG
The DNA here is from genome assembly GCA_963837055.1 of uncultured Acidobacteriota bacterium. Classification (GTDB taxonomy): domain Bacteria; phylum Actinomycetota; class Acidimicrobiia; order Spongiisociales; family ZC4RG35; genus JARDZU01. The sequence continues at coordinate 402,986 of CAWILU010000003.1, forward strand.
ACATGAGCGCTAACCATTGATCCTTTCCGTCTTTGGCTCCGGTATGAACCAGGTGCCAGATGCCCGACAGGCGCTCCCCTTTCAACTCGAAGGTGAGACGATCCCCGGTCCTCCCGACCATCTCGTATTCGCCATGGTCGAAGATCCGCACCTCCCCACCCCCATATTCCCCTTCGGTGATGGACCCTGAGAAGCTGCCCCACTCCATCGGGTGATCCGGGGTGCGGATGGCGAGGTGACGGTCTCCCCGGCGCCGCGGCAGCTCCTTGGGGACCGCCCAGGAGACCAGCACCGGTGTCTCCCCGCTCAGCATCTCCAAGCGGACGTCGTGATGGAGCCGGGTGGCGTGATGTTGCTGGATGACGAAGTCGGTCCCGACCGGAGCCGTCAGAGGGTCGACATCGGGCTCGAGAATGCTTTGGGGTTCACTCACGGGCCGAGTCTGGCGCATGGCCTCCCGCGATGTGACGTTATGCCCTGGCGGGCAGGTGGCGGGTGTGTTGACTTTGGATCATGGTCGTTTCAACTGAATCACTGGGCCGGGCCACCGCCACCATCCCCGTCTTCACCTCCTCACACGGGGAGGCCGAGGCCAGGCGTGCCTATCAACACGTCATGGATGGGTGGCCGACTGAGTACGAAGAGCTGACCATCGAAACCAGCTTCGGAGACACCCATGTGATCGCCGGCGGGCCCCCAGACGGTCCTCCGGTGGTGCTCCTCCACGCCCTGTTCGCCACCGCCACCTCCTGGTATCGCAACATCGAGGCCTTGAGCCGGACGCACCGGACCTACTGCGTGGATGTGATCGGAGAGGCGAACAAGAGCCGCCCCAACCGGCCGATCACATCGATGGACGATTTCCTGCAGTGGTTCACCGAGCTTCTCGATGGATTGGGCATCGACACCCTCTACCTGGTCGGCAATTCTTATGGCGGCTTCACCGCGGCCTATTACGCGATGAAGCTCCCCGAGCGGGTGCGTAAGCTGGTGCTGATCGGTCCGGCCTCGACCATCCACTCCATGAGGCCCTTCCTGTTCCATATGTTCGTGCCAAAGGGTCTGTACGGCGCAATGCCCTGGCTTCCTGGTCTGGCCAACGTGATGCGCTCGGCCGTGGACTGGATGCATGCCGGCCTCCCCGCCGACCCGCGATGGGAGCCCGTCTTCTTCGAGACCATGAAGCACGGCAAGCTGGTGAACCGGGTCTTCCCCAGGGTCTACGAAAAAGAGGAGCTGGCGGAGATCGAGGCTCCAGTGCTCCTCGTTTTCGGGGAGAGGGAGATGGTCTATGGCGATCTGCAATCGGCGATCTCGGCAAGCAAGGACCTGCTCCCGACCGCGGAGATCACAGTGATCCCCGAAGCCCACCACATCACCGCTCTGGCCCAGCCGGAGATGGTGAACCAGGTGCTGCTGCGATTCTTCGCCGGGTGAGCAGGCTGGCTGCCGAGGAATGTCCTCGAAAGGTCATTCCCATTCGATCGGGACGATTTGATGGGTATCCGAAAGACCCTTCAGCGCCACGATTTTCGGCTCGCCCATTCGGATCCCCTCGAGCGAGCCGACCAGATCCCTCGTCGTCGATGACAGCAAAATAGTCCCCGCACCTGCGGCCGATGCGACGCGGGCGGCCTTGTTGACGGTCAGACCCAGGAGATCATCAGCAGTGCGGATCACCTCGCCGGTGTGGACACCGATTCGGATCCCAAAAGCGGCGTGATCCGATGCCCGCTGAATGTCTACCGCCGCCCTGACTGCGGCTCGGGCCGACTCGAACGCCAGCATCGAGCCGTCACCGAGCAGCTTGACCACCGTCCCTCCCTGCGCTGCGGTGACCTGGCGGATCGTTGATTCGTGCCGGCTGATCAGCTCGGCCCAAGCCGTGTCTCCCAGGGTCTCGGCGAGGGACGTCGAGTCGACGATATCGGTGAAGACCAGGGTCATCGTTCCCTCGAGACCGGCGGAGGACAGCGGGCTCTGCTCATTGAGCACCGAGGTCACCAGGTCATCCAGGGTGGTGGTCAGCTCGACGCCGAAGATCTGACTGTTGGGTACCGGAACCGAGTTGTGCCAGAGGATCACCTTCCAAACCCCGGCCTCGAGTCTGAACACACTGATGTGCCTCATCGGGGTCTTGGTCTCGGAGGTCACGATGGTCGAGGAAACGGCTGCCCAGCCGAAGGCACCGTCCTCGAAGGCGTCTACCTTCTCGATCTGGGCCCGAAACGAGGGTATCTCGCCCGTCTGGGTCTCCCGGATCTTGAGGAACTCGTCAGGTCCTGACCACCATTCGTCGAGGGCGAACCCGAGCACACGCAGACTGGGATCGGCGGAGACGAGGTTTGCCATGGCGGCCATGTCGCCCGTCTCGAACGCGAGCAGGACCCGGCGCGTCACTGACTCGATCTCCGGCGATCGAGTGGGTGGCATCACTCCACGAGTGTATTCAACGGTCCGATCGCGGCAGAGGGCTCAGTCGAGTTCGTCCCTCTCCGCTTTGAGCGCGTGAACCATGTCTTCGAGGGAGCCGTCGGCGACGGCCAGCGCCAGAACCAGTCGATCCCTCACTGTCCGGGCGAAACCACTCCGATACATGAAACCTGACGTCCTCTTGCGGTTCGACACGTTGACGTAGGACGCTCCCCAACCTTGACCGACAGATTCGGTGTGAAAGACCTCGACCGTCCGGGTGAACTCCCACAGCCGGGTCCAACTCGGGGAGATGTAGAGAACTCGCTGAGTGGTGATGATGGCGGTACCGCCGTATTCGATGATCTTCTGTGCCCCGGGTTCCAAGGCGAAGCTGCGGTGGTGGAATCGAGCCGGATACGACCCATCCGTTGGGGCCCGGTAGTCGATGACTCGATGATCGCCGGGGGCGACCCCTCCGCCTGCTCTCAGTTCGACGACCCGAGAGCCTTGGAGGACAAGAAGCGGGTGCTCATCCGCTTTGAGCGGCGCCCCAACCGCCAGATGTTCGACCTGCTGAATCACTTTGTCGAGATTCCTGGCCATGTGGAGAAGCTCGTCGATATGGGCCATCTCCTCGCGCCATACCCCGGTTCCCTCGTCGTGGTCGACCATTTCGGACACGTAGCGCCCTTTGCCCTTGAAGATCGCTCACCTCCAGGTCCAGGCTCTCGGCAGGCTACCGATCGAGGTGGCCGACCTACGCCCTATGCAACAGGTCGGTCAGACCTTCGACACAGCCGGTCCAGGCGGGATCCGACTCGTAACCCGAGTGCCCTCTCAGTCTCGGGATGGGGCGGTAGTACTCCAGCTTCACCTCCCAGGGATCCTCCAGAACCACGTCGCTCCCACTAGCCGTCCTTCCCCGTTCCGCCAGCACCGTGATCAACTCGCCAGGGACAACGAGGCCGTCTGCCTCGCCATCTTTGAGGGCGCGATCGGCGATGGGATCGGTAGGTCGATAGAAATTGAGCCAGTAGAGACCGGCTAGAGGCCCTTGGCTCGGCCCTATCTTGTCGACCAGTTTGACGACGAGCTCGTCAGGGATCGCGGCCGGGAAGTAGGGCCGGTAGAACTTCCCGATTGGGCTGCCGTAGGTCACCAGGGCCATTTGGCGGGTGATGTCATCGGGCAAGGAGGCCATCACCGCAGCCACGATCACCGAGCCCTGACTGTGGCCGGTGAGGATCACTCTCCCCCGTTCTCAACGGTCTCACGGATCCGGGCCTGGATCTCGGGGACCGCTCGGGCGGCATAAGCGGGGGGCGCCAACGGGTGAAAGCTTCGGGGGAAGAAGCTGGCCACATCCCAGACCATCCCGATCTTGCGCCGGGTCGCCTCGCTGCGCAGACCGGAGCGAACTGCGAAATAGGCGGCGAGCACGGCCAGCAGAGACAACCATGCCGCCAGGTCGAGCAACCAGCGCCCAAGCCGGCTCCCCGGCATCGAACCAGTTGCCAAAGGGACCATCGCGAAACCAGACGTCGACGAGCCGAGAGAGGAAAGCGGCGAATATCACCACTCCGGCCAAAGTGATCATCACGTCCACCCCTTTGGCGGCCTCGACGAAGCCCCGCATGATGGCGGTGGATGACGCAACGTCGTCGCGGGCATCGTCGGGATAGCCGGCCGCGTCCAGCCGAGCCTTCGCCTCCTCCTCCCACGACGCTCGGTTGATGACGATGCCCTCGCCCCATAGATGCCGAGGGCGATCACCACTGCCACCAACGCAAGGGTCACCACGACCACCGCCCATTGGTAGAAGTCGGGGTACGTGATGGAGAAGTCGTCGTCGGACAACCAGGTCGCGGTGCGGACGATGAGGCCCGAGAAGATGCCGAGGAGGACGACGGCGGCGAAGGCGCCGACCGCGCCGGTGCCGGCCCACCGAAAGCCCGGCTCGGGTCGGCGGGCCAACCAGAGGAAAGCTGCGGCCACGGTTGAGATCGCCACACCCGCCCACAGATAGGACGTCATCCAGATCAGCGACACCACGAATCCGATCACTGCAAGGGACGACAGTATCCCCAGGTCTTTCCAAGCGGTAGTCCGCCCCTCGACCGGTGGTGCTGCGACATTGAGCACGAGGATCGATCAGGCCACCACTGCGAACACCGGCGGGTAGGGGAAGATCGGCCACCACCAGCGCCCCGACACACCAGGAATTGATCGGTCTGGAGATATCCTTCGAATACCCAGCGTGCGGCCTGCAGCCCGCGAGGGTCACCCCGATGGCGATCGCCGAGGAGAGCAGGGCAAGCGGCGCGAACCCGAACCAGGTGACCACTCCCTCGGTCGGGCCGGTGAGACGTGATCGACCAGGTCACTGCCATCAGCACCCCGAGCAGCGCGGCAAGCCAACCAGGAGCCCAAGGAGGCTCGCCAGGTTCCACAGTCTTGTACTTCCCTGCTTCCTCCTCCTCGGTGGACTCTTCTTCATTCCGACGAGAGGCGATCCAGGCGAGCAGGATGACCGAGCCGACGGCGAGCAAGGCGCCAATGCCGATGCCGGCCGGATAGAGGAACGACTCCCGCCAGTCGTTTCCGGAGGTGAGCCGGGCTCGCTGTGCCGGCGAAGGTGATCATCAATACGCCGATCGAGAACACGGCATGGAGCCTCGCCATCACTCTCTGATATTTGACCCGATCCCATACCAGGGGATTCTCCAGCGGGGTGGCGCCCGGCGGGACGGAAGTCTTCGTCCTGGGGGCGGAACGACTCGTAGGTGAGACGGCTGCGACGGGCGAGGAACAGGAAGAGGAGTAGGAGGAGCACAGGGGGTGCCATCCCGATCACCAGACGACGGCCAACCTCGAGGGTCTTCGCCGAAGATCGCGTTGAGGGGCAGTCGGGCGCGGCACTCGGCATCGCCGCCGCACTGGAAGGCGAACAGGTCTACCGCCAGGTATGCGGTCAGCTGCACATAGGTTGCGGTGAAAGCCAGGGCGAGGAGATGGATCAGCCACTCCTGCGCGGCTCGGAGTCGCCCCGAGGCCTTCTTGAACCGCTTGCCGAATCGTGCGATTGCCTGGTCGAGACCGGCGAACACCCCGCCCCTCGAATCGAGGGTCCGATCTCTGGTGGGCTCGATCATCCAGCCGGCGATGTTGACAAGGCTGAAGGGCAGGAGCAGCACCCAAAGCGCTCTCGATGCGGAGCTGGCGGTCAGACCACCCCAGGAGTAGGCCTCGATGGTCCGGCCCGCTTCGGTCTCGGTGCTCCGATAGAAGCCAGAGATCTCGTCACCGGCAACCTGGACCAGATCGGAACGGCCGAGCATGGACACTGGCGAGGTGCCGCCTACCCCGTGAACTCTGATCTCCGTGACTCCAGGGACGCCAGGCTGGTGCTGGAACGACGCCATCGCACTCCTCCTCGAGCGGGTGTCGGTGCGAGAGCGTGCAACTCAAGCAGAACCCGAACATCGGTGCGGGTAGCCTCGATAACGAAGGTGTCGCCGGTCCTCCTAGCCCGTTTCTTGAGAGCTGACACGCTGGGCGCCTCGGTCACGATGGTGTTGTTGGGGGCGGCAACGGCCAGCCAGCAGCTTTCGATTGCCCTCGTCCCCAGTCTGGTCGCGGTTGCGGTGTCATTTCACATCTACGCGTATTTGCTCAACGATGTGGTGGATCTGCCGATCGACCTCACCGATCCACGACGCGCCGGATCCCCTCTGGTCAACGGTCTGGTCTCACCGGGCGCCACTCTCGGCCTGGCCCTTATCCAGATCCCTTTGCTCGTCCTGCTCGTGATCTGGCTCGACGGCGGGACGTCCGGGCTGGTGACCTTGGCGGTCTTGGTGGTTGCCGTGACCGTGTACGACCTGTGGGGGAAACGCTGCCCGGTCCCACCGGTGACCGACGTCGTTCAGGGCGTTGCCTGGGGCGCCCTGGGTTGGCTGGCCGCCGAGATCGTTGCTGACACCATCCGGTTGGACCGTGATCCTCGCCCTTTACTTCGTCGTCTTCATCCTGCTCGCCAACGGAGTTCACGGGAGCATCCGTGACCTGGCCAATGACCGTCGTCATGGCGCTCGCACCACGGCAACGTGGTTCGGCGCCCAGGTCGGGGCCGGAGGCGAAGTCCGGGTGGAGGGGACATACCTGGGCTATGCCCTCGTCCTGCAGATCCTCACTGTGGCCCTGGCGTTCACACCTGCTGCACTCGGTTGGGAGGACACCGGTTGGATGCGTCTTGTAGCGATCGCTCTCGCCGGGGCCACCTCCACGGTGTGCCTGGTGGTGGCGGCCCGCGCTGCCGATCGCCATCGGCAGCTGGTGCTCGGGGCGTGGCATCTGATCCTGGTCCTGGCGACGGTCTTCGTGATGCTCGCCGACCGACTCCCGGGTTGGGCCCTGGCCGCGGCTATCGGGTGCTACGTGCTCCCCTTCGCCTCATATCGATGGCTGTTCCGAAATCGACCAGAGCCGGGCACCCATTGGACGGTTGCATCGGCCAAGACGAGATGATCCCGCTCCTCGAGACCAGCCGTCCCCAAGCATGCATCGGGGCGGCGGCGGTCTCAGTGCTCGGCTCTCATCTCAGCGGAGGCCCCTTCGGTGGCGCGGTCGCAGCGGCGGCTCTGGCGGCTCTGCTCATCGTCGCCGCCTGCAACATCGTCAATGACATCGTGGACTTGCCAGTGGATCGATTCAACCGGCCGGAGCGGCCACTGCCCTCGGGGCGTGTCCAGAGCCAGACCGCATTGGTGGCGGCCGCTGTCGTAGCCATGGCCGGACTGGCAACGACCCTGCGGCTGGGTGCGGGAGCGACGATCGCCGCCGCCGGGTTCTTGGTCGCCGGGCTCGCCTACTCGCTCTTGGTGAGAAGGGTCAGTCTGCTCGGCCATCTCTGGGTAGGGGTCATGTTCGGGGCAACGGCAATCTGGGGTGGATGGACCTCGGCAGGGACCCCTCGACCAGTGTGGGCAGCCGGGGTGTTGGTGACGTTGTTCCTGGTTCCCCGGGAGCTGCTGAAATCGCTTGGCGATGTTCGGGGGGACACCGTGGCCGGCTGGAGAACGGCGGCAGTGGTTTGGGGGACTGAAGCGACGATGTGGGCCACGACCGCCGCGGTGGTGGTATTTGCTGCAGCCACTCTGATGCCCCCTCTCGGCGGGATCGGCGGCGTGCCGTATCTGGTCTGGATGTGGGTCGGAGCCGTGGTCCCCCTGGCGGCGATCATGGTCTGGCTCTGGCCGGATATCGACCACCGGCTTCGACGCAGCGAGCTCCTGACCGGTCTGATGTGGTTCCCTGGCCTGGCTGCCCTATGGCAGCTCGGCTAAGGGGCGGATTGATAGCTTCGCCGGGATGGACGTGAACCAGCTGCCGCAGTACCGATTCCCCGACACCGAATCGGGGCGGGTGGTGGTGAGAGCGGGCGACCCCGAGTCGGGCCGACCGGTGGTCCTGCTTCATGAGTTGGGCGGTCTGGCCCAAGCGACGGTCGACTACGCAGCCACGCTGGTCGAAGCCGGTTGTGTGGTCCATATGCCGCTCATCTTCGGCTCGGTCGGCCAGCAAAGCGCCGTCAAGGGCTCTTTCCAACTCTGTTGGAGTCGTCAGCTGACCCTGCTGTTCTCGGACCGTCGGCCAAGGATCGCCGACTGGCTGGCCGGTTTCTGCGACCACATCTCCCTGGAGCGAGGTCACCCGGTGGTCGTGATCGGGATGTGCGCCACCGGCGGGGTCGTCTTCTCGGTGCTGATGAACGACTCGGTGGGCGGAGCGGTCGCAGCCCAGCCCTCGATGCCGTTTCGACGGTCGGGAAGCTCTCCAGACATCAAAGCTCTCGGCAGCAGCGTCATCGATGTCCTGGCCTCTGCTGAACCAGGCAAGCCATTTGTGGCCCTGCGCTACCGGGATGATCGGGTCTGCCCGGCGGGAAGGCTCGTCCAGATCGGCGAGACCTTCGGTGAGGCGGGAGTGATGGAAGTGGAGGGCAAGCTGCACTCCACCTTGGTCTACGACGCAGACGACAACGCCAGGAAACGAGTGCTCGAGCTGATCGACGAGGTGTTCGGCCCGCTCTAGGAGGAAAGCAGGTCCTGCATCTGCTCTCACCGATGAGTCTGACGGCCCCGCCGGGTCGGTAATGGAGAACTCCCAGAGCCGAAGGAGAGCCTTATGACCGAGCCAAGGACAGACACGCTGGAAGTCCCCGGGGCAATGTTGACCTATGACGTGCGGAGCAATGATTCGAGCACCGAGCCGGTCCTGCTCATGATCGCCTCACCGATGGGTGCCGCCGGTTTCGGGACCCTGTCGGGATACTTCACCGACCGCACCGTTGTCACCTATGACCCGCGCGGGGCGGAGCGAAGCACGCTCACCGACGAAGCTCCGCAATCCACGCCGGATGTTCATGGCGACGATCTGCACCGGCTGATCGACTCGCTCGACGCCGGACCGGTCGATCTGTTCGCCAGTAGCGGGGGTGCCATCAACCGCCTTGGCCCTTGTGGCCAAGCATCCGGAGCAGGTGCGAACTCTCGTCGCACACGAGCCTCCGTTGGCCCAGCTGCTCCCCGATCGTGAGGAGGCGCTGGCCGCGATCCGGGACATCGACGAGACCTACCAACGGGACGGGTTCGGCCCCGGGATGGCGAAGTTCATCGCCATCGTGATGCACAAGGGACCCATCCCGACCGACTTTGCCGACCAGCCGGCACCGGATCCGGCAATGTTTGGGTTCCCCACCGGGGACGACGGCTCCCGAGACGACGTGCTGCTCGGGCAGAACCTGATCACGAACACCCACTATCAGCCGGACTTCGATGCCTTGGGTGCCGCTTCGACCCGCATCGTTGTCGTCGCCGGTGCCGAATCGGAGGGCGAGATGGCGCATCGCGGCGCGGAAGCGGTAGCCGAGCGACTCGGAACGACGCTCGTCACCTTCCCCAGCGACCACGGCGGATTCCTGGGCGGCGAATACGGCCAAACCGGCGATCCCGAGGCCTTCGCCGCCGCCTTGCGAAAAGTGCTCGACGAGGGCTGAGACGAGGCGGGCGAGCCCGCCGATTCGTATATTCCCCCGTCGATGCAGACGTTCCTCTTCACCGACATCGAGGGAAGCACCCGACTCTGGGAGGAGCACGGGGACGCCATGGCCTCCGCCCTCGCCCGTCACGACGAGATTCTCACCGGTGCCGTCGACGAGGCGGGCGGCTCAGTGTTGAAGACGACCGGCGACGGGCTGATCGCAGTTTTCGATTCGGTCTCCGACAGTCTCTCCGCTGCCCTCGACAGCCAACGAGCCCTTGAAGAGGAGCCATGGGGACCGACCGGCTCGCTTCGGGTCCGGATGGGGATCCACACCGGAGATACCGAGAGCCGGGAAGGCGACTACTTCGGGCCGGCAATGAACCGCGCCGCCCGGATCATGGCCGCCGGGCACGGGGGCCAGGTGCTGGTCTCGGGCACCGCCGCCGCGTCCGGATACCTGCCGCCAGGTGTACAGCTGCGCGACCTTGGGATGCATCGGCTCAAGGACCTCACCGAGCCCGAGCACCTCTATCAGGTGATCCACGAGGGCCTCCGCTCCGATTTCCCGGCGCCGCGCACCCTGGACGGGAGACCGAACAACCTCCCCCAGCAGACCACCGAGTTCCTGGGGCGGGAAGACGAGTTGGCGGCTATCCACCTCATGCTGGACTCCCCGACCACCAGGTTGCTCACGGTCACCGGTCCCGGTGGGGCGGGCAAGACCCGCATCGCTCTCCAGGCCGCAGCCGAAGAGCTCGACCGGTTCCCCGACGGTGTCTTCTTCATCGATCTCTCCTCCGAGCGAGATCCCGACACTGTGTTCGACGCCGTCGCCAGGGCGCTCGAAATCCCGGTTTCGGGTGGCAGTGATGCCCTCGATGTATTGGGGGCCCGTTTGCGCGACTCTCGGATGCTGCTGGTGCTCGACAACTTCGAGCAGGTGACCGCCGCCGCCGTCGGTTTGTCCGAGCTCCTCCAACATGCACCCGAGATCAAGGTCCTCGTCACCAGCCGGGAGACGCTCCGGGTGCGGGCCGAGAAGGTCTTCCCGGTCCCCTCGCTCTCCCTGCCCCACCCTGACGACGACGCCTCGGTCATTGCCGAGTCGGAGGCGGTGGCTCTGTTCACCGATCGGGCCCGTGCGGTCCGCCCCGACTTCGCGGTGACCGATGACAACGCCTCGGTCATCGCCGAGATCTGCCTCCGTCTCGACGGGCTTCCCCTCGCCATCGAGTTGGCCGCGGCCCGGCTCAACGTCTTTACCCCGTCGGACTTGTTGGAACGGCTCCGGGAGCGACTGGATGTCCTCGGCGCCGGCGGCCGCGACCTCCCCGATCGGCAACGCACCCTGTGGGGTGCGATCGGATGGAGCTACGAATTGCTCGATCAGACCGAGCGTGAGGCATTCGAACTGCTCTCGGTGTTCTCCACCACCGACCTCCGCTCGCTCGAGGCCGTGGCAACGGAAGTCCTCGGCCAGATGGACACCCTGGACACTCTCGGCTCATTGGTGGACAAGAGCCTGGTCCGGAGAGTGGACACAGGGCTCACCCAGCGGTTCTCGATGCTGCTCATGATCAAGGAGTTCGCCGAGTCGAAACTGGCCGATTCGCCGGAGCGGGAAGAGGCGGTGCGACATGCCCACGCCGTCTATTTCTCCGGTCTGGTCGGTCGCACCGGTGACCGATTGCACGGCTCCGAGCGTCAGGCCGCTCTGACCGAGCTGGAGCCGGAGCTGGGGAATCTGAGGACCGCGTGGGACTACTGGGTCGAGCGGGACGGGGTGGAGCAGGTCTTCGAGATGATCGAGGGGATGTGGGCCCTCCACGAGTCGAGAGGCTGGTATCGGGCGGCCATCGATCTGGCCAACGACGGGATCGGGATGTTGGATCGGGTCGAAGCCGACGCCGAAGGTCGCCGCCGAGCAGCTGGCGCTCCGGATGAGTCTGGCCCGGGCGATGATGGCGGTCCGTGGTTATGGGCCAGAGACGGAGGAGGCGTACAAGAAAGCCATGGCGGCCTCCGAGACCGTGGGCACGCCACAGCAGCGGTTCCCGGTGCTCCGTGCCCTGGCCACCTATTACATGGGCATCGCCCAATTCCCTTCAGTGATCGAGCTGGGACGGCAGCTGATCGAGCTCGGTGAGCAGGCGGGCGACGACTCGATGTTGATCGAGGGCCACTACGTCTATGGAGCTGCCACCGCCTTCAGCGGTGGCCTCGAAGCCGGTCTTCCTCACCTCGAGCGGGCGATCGAGCTTCACGACCCTCAGGCTCCATGACTCAGGCCGATTTCGGCTCGGCCCCAACACCGGTGTCGTGGCCCGAACCGCCTCGGGAATCCTCCTCTGGCAGTGCGGGAAGCTGGAGCAGGGCATAGACCGCGTCGAGGAGGCCCTCGAGGTGGCACGGCAGATCGGCCACCCCTACAGCATCGCCTATGGCCTCCATCACAACGGGCTCCTCGCCCTGTATCGGGGGCGGTTCGAGGAGGCACGGGAGCGGGCCAGGGAGTTGGCGGTGGTGTCCGAGGAGAACGACTACGCGGTGTGGCGGACCTTGGCCACGGTGTTCGACGGAGTCGCTCTGTCCCATCTCGGCGACCCCGACACCGGGCTCACCATGACCGAGAAGGGAATCGAGCTGTATCACGGGCTGACCGCACCACCGGTGTTCTGGCCCGATCTGCTCCGTCTCCGTGCCCTTGTGCACAGTATCGCCGGTCTGCATGAGCGCGCCCTGGAGCTGATCGATGAGGCGATCTCGATCGGGGGGCCCGACAATCTGACCAACCCCGAGTTCCTCGTCGTCAGAGGTGACATCCTCAGCTCTTTCCCCGATCCCGACCTCGAAGCCGCTCGAGCAGGCGTATCTGATCGCGGCCCTCGGAGCCGGGGCGGGAGGGTTCCATCTCGTCGAGTTGCAGGCCCGGACCCGACTGGTCGGCCTCCATCGAAAGATCGGGACGTCGCCCGACGGCAGCGAGGAGTTGGCATCGCTCTTTGCCACCTTCACCGAAGGCCTCGACGAGCACGATCTTGGTCGCAGCACGGGAGATGCTGGCGCTTTGAAGATCCTCCGAATCGACCACCCGACGTGGTGGCCATCTCGAATGACTACCAGAAGGCTCCCCCACTCACCGTGGCAACGTCGTCTGAATTTCGTATGCACGCACACGCTTGCCGCTTTAGCAATTCAGGCCTATGGTGGCTCATCCGCGACCAAAGGAGAAGGTCATGCGGAGAGCAATCAAGCGGAGCAGAGTCTTCGCCACGACTCTCGTTCTCCTGCTCACAGCCCTCGCGGTTGTGCCCGCCGCGGCCGCCAATCAGGCCGCCACCACGCAAGGAGCGAGTATCACTAGCCAGCCATTCGGGGAGGTGAACTCGACCAATCCGGAGCACCCGGAGCAGGGCAATCCGGTCGAGATCTGGACCCTCACCAACCGCAAGGGGATGCGGGTGAACATCCTCACCTATGGGGGGATCCTCCAATCGATCGAGATACCGGGGCGGAGGGGACGCCTCACCAACGTCACTCTGGGGTTCAACAATCTCAACCAGTACGTGAACGAGAACCCCTACTTCGGCAACATCACCGGGCGCTATGCCAACCGGATTGCGTTGGGACAGTTTCCGCTGAATGGGACGACCTACCAGCTGGCCACCAACAACGCCCCCAACCATCTCCATGGCGGCGACTTCGGGTTCGACAAGCGGATCTGGGCAGCCGAGCCGATCGACGACGGGAAGAACGTCGGTCTCCGGCTCACCTACACGAGCATCAATGGCGAAGAGGGTTATCCGGGGACCCTGCACGTCACCGTCACCTACCTGCTCACGCCAAACAACGAGATCAGGATGGACTATCGCGCCGAGCTGGAGCCGGGCGAGGGTCTGGACACCATCGTCAACCTCACCAACCATGCGTACTTCAACCTGGCCGGTGAGGGGAACGGTGACATCTACGACCACGAGCTCCAGATCAAGGCCAGCAACTACACGCCGGTCAACCCCACCCTGATCCCCACCGGGGCGATCGACCCGGTGGAGGGAACGCCGATGGACTTCCGTCGTTCGACGCCGATCGGGGACCGGATCAATGACGGCACCTTCGAGCAGTTGGTGATCGGTCGTGGCTATGACCACAACTGGGTACTCGACCGCAAGACCGACGATCGTCTGGAGTTGGCCGCCAAGGCCACGGATCCGGAGAGTGGCCGCACCCTGAAGGTGCTCACAACCGAGCCCGGGATCCAGTTCTATGCCGGCAACTTCCTCGACGGGACCCTGATCGGGACCAGCGGGAAGATGTACCGGCAGAGCTACGGCTTCGCCCTGGAGACCCAGCACTTCCCGGACTCACCGAATCACGACAATTTCCCGTCGACGGTGCTCTCCCCCGGCGAGGTGTACGAGACCACCACGGTCTACGCCTTCAGCACCGACCGCTAGAGCAGGGCCCCTGCCCAAACAGTGTCGCCCCGCTCCATCGAGCGGGGCGACATTGGTAGGCCGGCTAACTCCTCCAGGCTCGAGTTGCCTCGCTCAGGGCATCGACTTCATCGGTCGTCAGTGAGAAGGTGAGGGCGCCCGCGTTGCTCGTTGCCTGCTTGCCGTTCTTGGCGCCAGGGATGGGCAGCACGATCGGATTCTCGATCAGCCAGCGCAAGGCCACCTGACTCGGGGTCTTCGAATACCGATCGCCGATCTCGCCGAGGAGCGCCACCACGGGTTGTAAGGCATCGAGGGATTTGCGGCGATACCGGGGCAGGACACGTCGGTAGAACCCGCCGGGGCGGTTCTCGGCCGAGTACTTGCCGGTCAGCATTCCCCCGGCGAGCGGGGTGTATGCGATGAGAGTGACCCCGAGCTCACGACAGGCGTCGAGGACCCCGTTGGTCTCCGGTTGTCGGTGCAGCAGTGAGTACTCGACTTGATTGGATGCGAGGGGAATGCCGCGTGCGGCGAGCGCTGCGTGGGCCTGGCGCATCTGCGCCTCCGAGTAGTTGCTGACTCCTACCGCCGTCACCTTCCCAGCTTCAACCGCGTCCGCCAGGTGGTTCATCAAGACCGGAATCGACACTCGTCCCGGAAAATGATGCTGGTAGAGGTCGATCGTGGAGCGTCCCAGCCGGGTCAGGCTCGCTTGCAACTCCTCCGGGAAGCCATCGGCCTGAAACCGCAGCCCGGACGGGAATTTGCTGGCGATCGAGACGTCTCTGCCCTGTGCCAGCTCTCCCACGCGCAGTTCCGATGCCCCGCCGCTGTAAAAGGCAGCGGTATCCACCAAGTTGACACCCGAGTCCAGACTCGCCTCGAGGGCGCGTTCCTCCTCCTCGAATCCGTCGGCGCCCCCGTAGGCCATCTGTGCGGGGTGGAATCGTGCGAGGCCTCGAGCGTCTCCCCAGGTCATCGCGCCGACACCGAGACGCGGAACCACCATGCCGCTGTGACCCAACGTCGTGTTGCTCGTCATTGCCCGTCTTCCAGGTGGGTCTGGACCGCCAGGTAGGTCTTGGAATGTACTCGGCCGTCTCCGTACAACTCCAGGATGCCGTCAGCAGCCAGAACCTCGATCACATCAGCCTTCAGATTGGACAGATGCAGAGTCAAACCCAGATGCTCGGCGAGCTCGTGGAGCTCGCGAAGCTTCTCCGCGCCCTGTGAGTCGATGAAGTTCACGCTGCCGCAATCGATGACGACGGTGCGGACCGGAGGTTCCCGATCGATCAAGACCTCCCGCAGCTGATCCTGTAGGGCGTCCGCACTGGCGAAGAAGAGACCGCCATCGAAGCGCACAACCAAAAGTCCCGGGTAGGTGATGCCCTCCGGATAGCTGGCCAGATCTCCGAACACTTGGGTGCCGGGCTGATTCCCGAGCTCGACGATATTGGGGCGGGTCGAGACGTAGACGAGCCAGACCAACGAGAGCACGATTCCGATGACCACTCCCGCCAGCACGCCGAAGGTCAGCACACCGGCGATAGCGGCGACGGCGATCCAGAAGTCGAATCGTTGCACCCGATAGAGACGCCGCATCGCCGGCACGTCGATCATCCCGAACACCACGGCGTCGATGATCACCGCGGCCAACACCGCCTTGGGCAAGTCGGAGAAGAGAGGAGCCAGGAACAACATCGTCAACAGGACGAAGACCCCGGTCACCACCGAGGACATCTGGCTCTTGGCACCGGACTGGTCATTGAGCGAGCTGGCCGAGAGGCTGGTCGAAACGGGTATTCCCTGGACCAAGCTGGATCCGACGTTGGCCAAACCCTGAGCGACGGACTCCCGGTTGATGTCGACCCGATAGCCGTGTCTCGAGGCGAACTCACGGGCGTCGCCGGCCGACTGGGAGAATCCGATCAGGACGACTCCGATAGCCGCCGGGGCGATGACGCCGAGATTGGCCGTGAGATAAGCGATGTCTGGTAGGACCACCGAGGGCAGGCCACTCGGCACCTCACCGACCAGGGCGATATCGAGATCGAGCAGACGTGTCGCCATGATCCCCAAGGCGACCAGCACTAGGGCCCCGGGTGCCCGCCGGGCTGTGAAACGGAGACCGAGGATCACCCCGAGCGAGACCAGCCCGACGACGAGGGTCGTCATGTCGGTTTCCCCCAGGGATCTGAGCCAGCTGCCGAACTCGCGCCAGGTGCTGGTGCCCTCCGCCGTGGTCCCGGTCAGTTTGGGAAGCTCTCCCACGACCACTTCCAGAGCGGCCCCGAACAAGAAGCCTTTGACGACGGCCTTGGAGAGAAACTGGGACATCCAACCCATCCTCAACACGGCCAGCAGTACGAAAAGCAGCCCCGCAAGCAGCGTCACCCAGCTCACCAGCGGTAGAGCGGCGGCGCCGGTCAAGCCCAGGACCACGACGGCGCCACCGGCCACGGCAGCCAGAGCAGAGCTCGGCCCGGTCGAGATCTGCCGGGAGGTGCCGAACAAGGCATAGATCAGGGCACCTGCGGCGGCGGCATATAGCCCGTACTCGATGGGGACCCCCACGATCCCGGCGTATCCGAGAGCCTTGGGTACCACGAGCGCAGCCACCGATCCCCCGGCGATCAGGTCATACCTCAGCCAGGGCCGCTCGTACTCGCGCAGCCAACCGGGAAACGCGAGGGCTGCTTGACCAGACCGATGGGGTTCTGGCGAGCTCATCGTTCCGCTCCCTAAGCCTTGACTGCCGCCCCTCGCCGCAGGAACAACTTGATCACCTCTTCCACCACGAGCAGGCTCAAGGCGATCGCGACACAGATCGCCCACTGGTTGAAGCCCAGCTCGACCGTGGAGAAGATGCGCTGCAGGAACCCGAGCATGGTCACCAGGATGATGGCGAGGAGGGCGATCCCGTAGCGCTTCAACTGGGTGGCGCCGGGTAGTGCTGCCCGGTCGAAGACGGTGTTCTCCTGGTCCCGTGCCATGTAACCGGCGACCAGGTGGAACAACGACAGCGTGGTCAACAGCATCGTCGAGGCGACCGCGGGCCCGTATTCCGGCTCGGCCAATAAGTAGACGGCGAGGGTGCCGACCGTCATGACAAACCCCTGGATGCAGAGCCGGACCCAATCTCGGGAGGACAGGACCGGGGCCCCCACCGGCCTCGGGGCCCGTTGCATCAGACCGGGGGTGGGCTCGTCGAAGCCGAGGGCGATGGCGAGGGGGATGTCGATGACCATGTTCAGCCACAGGATCTGGAGCGGGTCGAGCGGGATTCCCCCGGCGATGGCGAACAGACCCGCACCGATGAACACCGCGATATAGGCGACCAGGGTCGACATCTGGAAGCGGAGGTACTTGAGGAGGTTGTCATAGAGGGCGCGTCCGTACTCGACCGCACCGACGATGGTGGCGAAGTTGTCGTCGGTGAGGATCATCACCGCCGCCTCCTTGGAGACCTCGGTGCCGGTGATCCCCATCGCCACCCCGATGTCGGCCGCCTTCAGCGCCGGGGCGTCGTTGACGCCGTCCCCGGTCATCGCCACGACGTTTTGGGACTGCTGGAGCATCCGGACCAGACGCACTTTGTCTTCGGGGGCGACCCGGGCGATCACGCCGATCTCGGGCAGCTCTTCGATCAGCTGTTCGTCGCTCATCGCAGAGAACTGGGCGCCCGTGATCGCCCGCCCTTCGATGCCGAGTTCCCCGGCGATGGCCGCGGCGGTGGTGGCATGGTCACCAGTGATCATCCGCACCCGGATCCCTGCGTCGTGACAGGTGGCGATGGCAGCCTTGGCCTCGGCCCGGGGCGGGTCGACGATCCCCACCATGGCGAGCAGGGTCAGGTCCTGAACGAGATCGATCAGGTTCCCATTCGGGTCGAATGACCCCGGGTTGAAGTCCCTCTCGGCGACGACCATCACCCGCTCCCCCGACGCAGCCATCCGGTCGTTCGCCTCGATGGCGAGGTTCTTGTTCTCTTCGGTGACGGGCACCTTCTCCCCGTCGGGACCGAAATAGGAGCCACCGCGGGCGATGAGCACGTCGGGAGCGCCCTTCACATAGCAGCGGATGACCGGAGCGCCGTCGCGGTCCTTCATCTCGTGGAAGGTGGCCATGAACTTGTAATCAGAGTCGAACGGGACCTCGGCCACCCTTGGATAGGTCGATCGGGTGTGGTCGATGTCCAACCCCCCCTTGGCGCCGAGCACGATCAAGGCACCCTCGGTGGGATCACCGATGAGGCTTTCCCCGTCGAGGACCGCGTCGGCGCAGAGGATCATCGGCAGAAGGCAATGGTCGAGGTCGATGTTGGCCCCGCCGACGTGCTTGATCTCACCGACGGTCGAATACCCCTCGCCGGAGACCTGGAAGACGTTCTGACCCGGAATCACCATCTCCCGGGCGGTCATCTTGTTCAGGGTCAGCGTTCCCGTCTTGTCGGAGCAAATCGCAGACGTCGACCCCAGCGTCTCTACCGCGGGGAGACGTTTCACGATGGCGTGGCGCCGGGCGATCTCCCGGGTGCCGATCGACAAAAGCGCAGTCACCACAGCGGGGAGACCGGTGGGGATAGCAGCCACCGCCAACGCCACTCCGGTGATGAACAAGGTGTCGAAGGTCTCGCCCTGGGCCAGGCCCAGCAGCACCACGATGACCAGGGCCACCGCGGCGATCGAGGCAATGATCTTGGAGAGGGCGTCGAGTTGCTTCTGGAGCGGGGTCTTCTCCGTTTCGGTGGCGGCCAGCATCCCGGCGATGTGGCCGATCTCGGTCTCCATCCCGGTAGCGGTGATCACCATCTCCCCGCGCCCCCGGGTCACGGAGGTGTTCATGTAGGCCATGCAGGTGCGGTCGCCCAGAGGCACGTCGGCACCCGTCACCGGCGCGATGTCCTTGCTGACCGGAAGGCTCTCCCCGGTCAGGGCCGCTTCCTCGATCTCTAGCGTGGCGGCCACCGTGATCCGACCATCGGCCGGCACCAGATTCCCCGCCTCGACCAGCACGACATCTCCGGGCACCAGCTCGGAGGCATCGATCTCGAGCACCTGGCCATCCCGGCGGACCCGGGCGATGGTCTTCATCATCGAAGCCAGGGCGGCGACGCTCTCCTCCGCCTTCGCCTCCTGGCGGAGGCCGATCACCGCGTTGAAGACGGTGAGACCGGCGAGAAGCACCGTGGTGGGGGTGTCACCGGTCACCAACTGGTTGACCAGGGCCGCCGCCAGCAGCACGAGCTGCATGAAGTCCTCGTACTGGCGGAGAAAGGCCCGGAACCCCGATTCCTTCTCCCCCTCGGCGAGACGATTCTTCCCGTACTTCGCCACACGTTCTTCGACCGCGGGGGCATTGAGGCCGCGTTGTGGGTCTACATCGAGGGTAAGGGCCGCCTCGCTCGCCTCCATGGCGTACCAATCGGCGCGCTCGGTCACTTGTACGGTCATCGTCTCCCTCGGCGTCGTTAGGGTCGGTGCGCTCGCATCCAACCAGATCGGACCGACCTGATTATGACGACGATCGTCCCTCGCTGGGAATGGCGCACCTTCGGCACCGATTTCGGTCCCGCCGAAGACCTGTTCGCCGCCCTCGAACCAACGGCGGTCCAGGAGTCCGACGAGGTCTATCTGCGCACGGGGTCGGGCCCGATCGTCAAGATCCGCGACGGGTTGATGGACGTGAAGGTCCTCCAGGCGGTGAGCCCCGAGGGTCTCGAACAGTGGGTCCCGGTGATGAAGGAGGGTTTCCCTCTGTCGGCAGCGGATGTGTCGAAGGTCTTCGCCATGCTGGAGATCGCCCCACCCGCATTGGACCGAGACTCGTACACCCTCGACCAGCTCCTCTCCGAGGTCATCTCACCTCATCCTCAGGTGAGCGCGGTGCCGATCCACAAGAGACGGGTGCGCTACACGCTGGACGGCTGCATGGCCGAGGTGACCGATCTGTTGGTCGACGGCGTCCCGATGAGGACGATCGCCATCGAGTCAGAGGATCCCGATGACGTGATCGCGGCCATCAATGCCCACGGCCTGGAGAACCTGCTGAACCACAACTTCGTCCGTGCCATGACCACCATCCTCGGCGACCGGGCCGAGCGATACGCGGTCGTAGACGTCGGCACCAACTCGGTCAAGTTCCATGTGGCCGAGCAGACCGGCGATGGGAAATGGCGAGCCATGGTCGATCGGGCCGAGCTCACCCGTCTCGGTGAGGGCCAGACCCCGAACGGCCCGATATCCGACGAGGCGATGGAGCGCACCGGAGAGGCAATCGCCGGGAATGGTGGACGAGGCCAGACAGAACCGGGCTCGTGCCGTCGTCTTGGTCGGGACCGCGGCACTACGCACCGCCTCCAACCGTGACCAGGTGATCGACCACATCCGGAAACGAACCGGGTTCACCGTCGAGGCCCTGTCCGGTGAGGAGGAGGCTCGTCTTGCCTACCTGGCGGTGAAAGCCGAGCTCGGTCTCGATCGTGGCTCGTTGGTCGTGTTCGACACCGGAGGGGGGAGCTCTCAATTCACCTTTGGGAAGGATGAGGAAGTGCTCGAGCGTTTCAGTGTCCCCGTCGGCGCGGTGCGTTACACCGAGAGTTTCGGGCTGAACGATGCGGTGGAGCCCGATGTGCTGGCCGCGGCGCTCGAAGCGATTGCCAACGACCTCTCCGCTCTCGATGGGCGGACCCCGCCTGACACACTGGTGGCGATGGGAGGCGCGGTGACCAATATCACCGCGGTCTATCACCGGCTGGCGACCTACGACCCCGACGTGGTCCAGGGGACGATCCTGGACCGTGACGAGATCGACCGCCAGATCGAGATGTACCGGAGCCAGGACGCCGAGACCCGACGTTCGATTGTCGGTCTCCAACCCAAGCGGGCCGACGTGATCCTGGCCGGTGCCTGCATCGTCCGCACTGTGATGGAGAAGCTCGGTCAGGAGAATCTCGTTGTGAGCGATCGGGGGCTGCGCCACGGTCTGGTTCGGGAGCGGTTCGGGTAGGACTTTCACCGGACCGTGAAACGCGAAGGCGTCCAAAGGTCGAAAAGGGGGGAGAGGTTTGCCGGCAGTTGCCTATTTGATTCAGGGCTAAATGCCCTTGCGGTGCCATGTCGCCATGGGTGCATTCTCGTCGTATGGCTCGTTCTGTTCGGACTGTCGATAGCCCTCATTTGTGTGCTCCTGGTGGCCACGGCTTGCACGAGAGCGGAGGTTGGAGGCTACGAGGTGAGCTCGGAGACGGTGTCGGATGAAACGACGCAGGACATCCTGGTGTTCACGCCCAAAACCGAGGGATCATGGTCCGTCGTCATGTTGTTGCACGGGTTGGGGGGCGTCGCAGAGGCCATGGCTGAAACCGGCTCCCGGCTCGCCGCACAGGGTCTCGTGGTGTTCGCACCCACCTATCGGACCGACATGAGCACCGAACAGGGGATGGCCGATCTCGAATCCGACGTCACCTGTGCCTACAGGTACGCGATCGCCAATGCCGATCGATACAACGGCGACCTAGATCAGCCGATCACTCTCGCCGGCTGGTCCCTCGGCGCCACCTTCGCCTTGGAAGGCGGCCTAACCAACGAGGAGCCGCCTATCTCGTGCGGAGCCGAGGTACCAGCTGCCCGAGATCGTGGTCGCCATCTCTGGGTGTCATTACCAGTTCGAGGGAAATCGATTCGACTTCGACCCCTCTGACTGGGGAAACAAGGATGCATCGGTGCTCATGATCGCCGGGGAGGAAGACTCCACCTGTGCCGCGTGGCAGTCCGAGGACGCCGCCGCCGAATTGCGCGCCGCTGGCTACGACGTCGACCTCGTGATCATCGAAGGGGCCGACCATCCTGCGCCCGTCTTCCATGAATTCGTCGACGGCGAATTCGTCCTGACCCCGGATGATCCCGCCGGCAAACAGACCGTCGACATGATCGTCGATGCGATCAAGTCTTGACCGCCTGCAACAGGCTCGCCATCAAGAGCCTTCGATGACCTCGTAGATCTCGTCGGCGACCAGACCGTGCGCCTCCCGGTGCACCTTCATCGCAGTTTCGGAGTCCGGGGCATCGACGAGGCAGAAGATCTTGCCGTTCGACTCGTCCACCCAGTAGCTCTTGTAATTGACGCCGTATTGATCCTGGGTTGCGATATCCGCCTGGTGAGCCCCCGCGACATCTGACGCGGACACTCCCCCGTCCATGTTGTGGACGTCCATGAATGTGGGCACTGTTCCTCCTCCACCTCGTTCCTGCGACCATAGCGAGGCGTCGGCTCACATGCCGCCAGAGAACCAGGACCTGTTGCTCGGGAACCATCAGGATTTGTACAGTCGCCACAGCGGGATGGCGGAAGTTTGGGTGACTCGAGACAGCGAGAAAGGGCCGAAGCTGTGACTGACCGAATCGTCGTACGGGGCGGGATCGTTCTGACCCAGGACCCCGAGCTGGGCGAGATGGCGAATGCGGACGTGCTGATCGAGAACGACAGGATCACCGCGATCGGCAAGGACCTGCCCGCCGACGATGCCCGGGTCATCGATGCGGCCGGTGACATCGTCATCCCAGGCTTCATCGACACCCATCGCCATACCTGGGAGACCTGCATCCGGACCTGTGCCCCCGACTTCGCGCTCATCACCTACTTCAGCGCAATCCTCGACAAGTTCGCCCCGCACTATCGGCCAGAGGACGTCCACTCGGCGACACAGTGGGGGGCGCTCGAGTGCATCAACGCCGGCATCACGACGCTGGTCGACTGGGCTCACATCATGAACACGCCCGATCATGCCGACGCCTCGGTGGGGGCGCTCCAGGAGACCGGGATCAGGTCGGTCTTCGCCTATGGCTTCCCCAACACCTCGTTGGTGGACTGGTGGTTCGGCCCCGACTACACCGGCAGCGTGCTGACCTCCGACGGCGACGAGGCACGCCGCCTGCGATCGCAGTACTTCAGCTCCGACGACGGCCGGATCACTATGGGCCTCGCCACCCGGGGACCGGGCTTCTGCAAGCCCGATGTCGTGCAGCACGACTGGGAGCTGGCCAAGGAGCTCGGCATCGACATCACGGTGCACGTAGCCATGGACCGGTTCGGCTACACCAAGGGCCAGATCAGCGCGCTGCGGGACATGGACCTTCTCTATCCCGGCACGACCTATGTCCATGCCTCGCATTTCACCGACGAGGAGTGGCAGCTCGTCGCCGATTCGGGGGGGAACGTCAGCTTCGCCCCGCAGATCGAGATCCAAATGGGTCACGGGTGGGCGCCGGCGGTCACTGCAGTCGAGTACAACGTCCCGATCGGGCTCTCCTCGGACGTGGCCACGACCGCGTCGGCCGACCAGTTCACCCAGATGCACGCCGTCTTCGGCTCTGAGCGGGGGCGCAAGCACCAAGTGGCCTGGGACGACGACCTCGACGGCCTGGAGGCGTCGCCGGGTCTCATCACTGCGCGTGACGCACTGGCGTGGGCCACGATCGGTGGTGCCGAGGTGGCCGGGATCGCCGATCGAACCGGATCGCTCACACCCGGGAAGAAGGCGGACGTCGTGATCATCGACGGTTCGGCGGTGAACATCGCCCCGATCATCGACCCGGTGGGTGCGGTGGTCTGCGCGGCGGACATCTCCAACGTGAAGACCGTCCTCGTCGACGGAGAAGTGCTCAAGGAGGACTTCAAGCTCAAGGCCTCACTCGATGCTCCGCGCCGGGCGGTCGAGGCGTCGCGTGACTACTTGCTCGAGATGTTCGGCGAACCCGAGCCGGGCTGGCTGACGGTCGGTTAGTCAGTCAGGTCGCGGCAGGCCGATTCCCCGCACATCGAGCCCACCGTCGCATGCGACAACGGTTCCGGTGGTGGCTGCGGCGTTGGCCCGCGACGCGAGTTGAACGAAATGACCGGTGTAGTCCTCCGGCCTTGGCAGGAATCGGAGGGGCGTGGTGGCGGCGGCGATCTGCTCCAGGTCGGGAAGGGATGAAGGGGTGACCTCGCCGAGGCCAAGCGACTTCGGGCCACGGATGTCGGTGCGCATGAAACCGGGCGCCACACCGTTGACCCGCACCTTGGGCGCCAGCTCGTGGGCCAATTGGCGGACCAACCCGACGACTGCGTGCTTCGAAGCGGTGTAGACCACGCCCCCCACTCCGGCGTGCCACGAGGACATGGACGCCGTGAGCAGAACCGAGCCATCACTCTCTTTCAGGGCATTCAGCGCTGCTTTCACTCCAAGCAGGTACCCCTTGACGTTGAGGGCGAACACCTCGTCGAAGCCCTGTTCCAGGCGGTCGATGGGTGTGTCCACGAAGCTGGCGCCAAAGTCGAAGATCCCGGCGTTCCCGATGAATACGTCGACCTGGCCAAATCGGGCCAAGCCCTCAGCCACGGCACGTTCGTTGTCCTCGGCGCGGGTCACGTCGGCCACGACCCCTGCAACCTCTTCCCCGTGAGCTTTCTCGACCTCGGCCACCCGGTCCTCGGCACGGTCGACGGCGACGACCCGGGCACCTTCTGCAACAAATCGGTCTACCAGAGCCCGTCCCAACCCCGACCCGGCGCCGGTGATCACTGCCACATCCCCATCGAGCCATCCCATGCTGTGTTCCCTTCTTATTGACTTCCGGTCTCGATTATCGAGATGATCCGCCCGGCTGCGGCAACCGCGTCCGCTTCGCCCATCTTCGCTCCGGCCTCGAGGCCCACCGCTGCCAGAGCCTGAACAAGAGACCCTGATATCGCTGCGACTTGCGCCGCTTCCCGAGGTGTGGGCTTGGCCCCGGTCCGATCCCGGATCGACCCGGCCGCACCCAGCAACTCCGCAGCTCCTTCCGGATCTGTTCCCACTGCGAGCTCCGCCAACACGACCAGGCAATCGACCACGCCCAGAGGATCGCCGAGGTCCTGCCACAGGTCGAGAGCGCGTTTGCAAAGGCTCGCCGCCTCGCGCGTTCGGCTCTGAGCAGTGTTAACTGCGGCCAGACCCAAGCAGAAGGCGGCCTCGTGACGAGGTGCGCCCCGCTCTACCGCCGAGGCGAGGGCCTCCTGGAACTGTCCTTCAGCGGACCCGAGGTCGCCTTCGAGCAGGCTGACCATCCCCAATACCCACTGCGGAGTGGTCCGCCGCATCGCGTGGGCCAATCCCGAAGTCTCGATCGCCTCTCCCGCGTGGACTCGGGCCTGTGCCCAATCCTGGAGCTCCAATGCCAGGCACGCCTGTGAACAGCGCACCCCGGCCACCTCGGCAGGAGCGTTCAGGCTTTCGGCAACGGCGAGGGCTCGGGCGAGACTGTCGGACGCGCCGGTGGGGTCTCCGAGAAGGATCAATGCCTCCCCACCCAGACGGAGGGCAGTTGCCAGAACCCTGGGCGTGCCCAGGTCTTCGGAAAGCTCAGCCGCTTCGATGGAGAGACGCTGTGCGGTGAGTGGATCCCCACGCAGGATCGCCACCCAGCCCAACTCGGCGAGCAGAAGTGGGCGGGCCGAGAAATCACCGATCTCGGCGGCGAGCGACAGAGCTTCTCCGTAGGCCTTTTCTGCCACCTGGTAGTTGCCCAGCCAGATGTTCATCTCCGCCGAGGAGCCGAGCAGGAGGCGGAGCAGCTGGTCGTCTCCTGACTCCTCGGCCAAACCGATCGCCTGGTCCAACAATTCACCGGCCCGGTCCTGGCGCCCTTCGGTGCCGGCGACGATGGCGAGACTCCTGAGGACACTGGCCTCCACGCGCTGGTCTCCGCCGGTGCGGGCACGGGTCAGGGCCTCCTCCCAGAGACCCTCGGCCTCCGATAGGTGGGAATGTCGGAATGCGACATAACCCGCATACAAGAGAGCACGAGCCAAGTTGACGTCGTCGCCCCCAGCCAAAGCCAACTCTCTTGCCTCCCCAAAGCGCTTGTCGGCCTCCTCGAGCTCTCCCCTGAGTTGAAGGAGGCTGCCCAGAGCGACGAGGGCACGACCACGAAGCCCCGGGTCGCCACCGCTCAGAGCCAGCACGTTGCCGAGCTGCTCTGATCCCTCGGTCCAGTCTCCGTGCGACGTCCAGTATCGGGTCATGGCGGTGCATATCCGCAACCCGACCTCCACGTCCTGGGCCGAGACCGCGTTTTCGATCGCCCGCCGGATGTTGTCGCGTTCGTCGGCCAGCTCGGCCAAGACGGCTTCCTGGCCTTTGCGGCCGATCTGACCCTCGACCGCCTCGACGCGCCCCACAGCCCAGGTCCGGTGTCGACGGGTGAATTCTTCCGTCCCGCCTGCATCGGCCAGCTCCAGCACGGCCAATTCGCGAATCGACTCGAGCATGGACCAACGATCGGGTGCTTCCGGCTCGATCGACACCAGCGATGCCCTGACCAGACGACCAATGAGCTCGGGGACTTC
This sequence comes from uncultured Acidobacteriota bacterium, assembly GCA_963837055.1. GTDB lineage: Bacteria > Actinomycetota > Acidimicrobiia > Spongiisociales > ZC4RG35 > JARDZU01. The sequence continues at coordinate 429,253 of CAWILU010000003.1, forward strand.
GCTGGTCTTTAATGCGCCACCGCCGCAGACCTCAGCGGCGGCGGTGTTGGTCCCGCTGCCGGCGAAGACCGAGAGCCTGTCGAACAGGACCCGCTCGGATAATTCCAACAGGTCGAGGCTCCACTCGATCGCGGCGCGAAGAGTCTGATGACGGGTGGGGGCGGTGCGCCGTCCCCGGACCAGCAGCGAGAATCGATCTTCGAGCCCGCTGAGCACGCCGCTCAACGACCGCTCGGCCAGGGCGGCCGCGGCCAGCTCGATTGCCAGTGGCATACCGCTCAGATGAAAGACGATCCGAGCGATATCGCCGGCGTTGTCTTCGGTGAGCTCGAACCCGGGTCGGACCGAGGCGGCTCTTTCTGTGAACAGCTGCACGGCGTCCGACGCCTTCAACTCGGAAAGGCCGACCTTCTGGTCGGGGTCGAGGATGAGAAGTGGCTCGACCCGCCAGACCACCTCCCCGTCGATGTCGAGCGGCTCTCTGCTCGTGGAGAGAATCACCAGGTGGGGGCAGCGCTCTGAAAGCATCTGGGCGAGGCCGGCGACGGCGTCGAGGAGGTGCTCGCAATTGTCCAGGATGAGCAGGGCAGCCTTGTTTCCAAGACCCGAAGCCAGCACCTCTTCAGTGCTCTTGCCGGGGACCTCGGCAATGCCCATGGCAGAGGCGGCCGCCCTGGGCACAGAGACAGGATCGGCCAAGGGTGCCAGCTCGACCAGCCAGACTCCGTCGTCGAACTCGTCGAGCACGTCGAAGGCCACCTGGAGGGCAAGCCGTGTTTTCCCAACGCCACCAGGGCCGACCACCGTGACCACACCGGTTGTGCCGAGCATCTCGGCCAGCGCCGCTCGGTCCTCGGCTCGTCCCACGAAGCTGGCGCGGCGGAAGGGCAGATTGTGGGCGAGGACCCCGATGGCGCGTAGGGGCGGGAACTCGTCCCGGAGGTCGGGGTGCCGCAGCTGATACAGCGGCTCGGGCGAAGGGAAACCTCGCAGCTGGAAAGACCCGAGGGCGGCCAGCTGTGACCCCGCCGGGAGCCGTCCTTCGGCGGCTGTCGCGGTGGCCTGGGAGACCAGGACCTGTGCGCCATGGGCCCCGGCCGCAATGCGGGCAACCTGATGGAGCGGAAGGGCGACGTAGTTGTCGCCAACGGGTGTCGCCTCGCCCGTGTGGACTCCCATCCGCACCTGGACGTGGGATCCGGGCGGCCAACGGTGGGTGGACAATGCCAGTTGACCTTCCAGACATGCGCCGACAGCCTCGGCCGCATCCGGGAAGGCGACGAGCAGTGAGTCGCCTTCGGTCGCAATCTCGACACCGCCGTGCCTGGTCACCGCGGCACGGAGCAGTTCGTAGTGCTCTGCCAACAGGTCGGGATACGCGTCACCCAGCTGGCGGAAGAGGCGGGTGGACCCCTCGATGTCGGTCAGGACGAAGGTAACGAGACCCGATGGCAGCACTTTCGGCGGGGCGGCCGCATTCAACGAGGTTTGTCTCTCAGGTCTGAACCGGGGGCAATGGCTTGGTGGTGGGCCCGTTGATGATCGCCCCGTTGAACTCGTAGCGGGAGCCGTGGCAGGGGCAGTCCCAGGTCCGGGCCCGACTGTTCCAGTCGACGATGCACCCCAGGTGCTGGCACCGCGCGGAGAGGGCAAAGGTCGTCCCGTCATCGTCGAGATAGGCCGCCACCTTCTCCCCGTCGACCTCGACTACCGCACCCTCCCCGGGGCGGAGATCGAAGAAGGACCGACTCACCGTCCGAACGATGAGGACATCCGACGCGGCTTCGTGCGCCACCCGGCTGGGCACCACCCGCTGGATGTATCGCCGGGATCCGGTCATCCCCTTGTTCCCCACCACCACCAGGTCGTAGTCGCCGGCGGTTCTCGAGATCTGCACCGCCGGGTTGCCCTTGGTCACGATCTGCTCGATCCCGTCGCGGTCGAGTCGGGCGGCGGTGTCGCGGAGCACGATGTCGCCGATCAACGCGTCACCAACGTAGACAAGGGCGACCTCGGCGCCGATCGCCTGAGCCAGGGCGTCCCCGTGGCGGGTCGCCTGGTGGGCGGTGAGGGAACCATCGGTGGCGAGCAGGATCCGGCTGTAGGTGTTCTTCCGGCTGGGGTCGGAAGTCCTCACCACCAGGATGTCGACGGGTGAGTGATGCGCCACTTGGCTGGGGAGGCCACCGAGGCTGAACCGGCTCTCCGCTCCCATCCCGTGGTTGCCGATGACCAAAAGATCGGCCTGGAGCTCGGCCGCAGCGGCGACGATCGACTCGGCGACCGCGCCTTGGCGATGGAGGGTCTGTGCCTCGACGCCGAGGGTGCGGGCTCGGTCTGCCGCGGCCCGCAGAGTGTCCGCGCCACTCCCGGTCTCGTCGACATTGATGAGGACCAGCTCGGCTTCGAGTTGCTTGGCGAGCTGGGCTGCGACCTCCTCGGCCATTGCCGAGGTTGGTGAGCCATGGGCCCCGACCATGATCCTGCGGTAGGCGCTCAAAACGGTTTCAGGACCATGAGGTAGAGGATGAACAGAATGGCCACCAACCCCGTGCCTGCGGTGAGGACCGGGTTGCCCGAGTTGACGACCCGGGCAAAATCGTCTTGGGACACGGTGGTCCCGGTCTCCATCAGTTCCAGCACCATGCGGATCCGGCGGAAATGGCTGCGGGCCATGGGGAACATGAGCACCCCGACCGCAACCAACAGGCCCAGCGACAACCAGATCCATCCCTGATCGAACCATTGCCCCTGGACCCCGGCACCGATCCCTCCTGCCAGAAGGACCAGGGTGAAGAGATAGAAGGCGCTCACTGTGGCCGCGCTGAGCTGGAGGACTCCGGCCACTTGCTGCGGCTCCCGGATCCGCCTCATCAGGAGGACGGCCGCCATCGAAGTGCCGTGGGCGCCAATGAAGCCCACAACACCGACAAGATGGATGAACTTCCACCAGCCGTAGCTCATCGGCGCGAGGGTTACACACGCGCCGCAAAGCGTCAATGGCTGCGAGGTCTGGAGTTGGGAGAGTGTTCCTCGTGCCCGCCGGGCGCTGCAATCAGACCGTCTCGACCTCGACAGGCTCGAGGGCGTGACCTTCGACCGAGATCTTGGGCAACAACCGATCGAGCCACTTCGGCAACCACCAGTTGGCGTCGCCGAGCAGCTCCATCGTCGCCGGGACCAGCAGCATCCGGACGATTGTGGCGTCGACCAGCACCGCACTGGCCAGCCCAACTCCGAACAGTTTGACGATCCGGTCGGATTCACCGATGAAGCTGCCGAACACCACGACCATGATCGCTGCGGCTGCCGTGATCACCCTGGCGGTCAGTGCCAGCCCGTCGGCCACCGAACCTCTGCTGTCCCCGGTCCGCACGAACTCCTCTCTGATCCTGGAGAGGAGGAAGACCTCGTAGTCCATAGACAGGCCGAACACGATGGCGAACATCATCATCGGGACGAAGGGCTCGATCGGTGCCGGTTCGATGCCGAGTAAATCTCCTCCCCATCCCCACTGGAAGATGGCGGTAACTATCCCGAAAGCCGCGGCCAGGGAGAGCAGGTTCATGATCACCGCCTTGAGCGGGACCAGCAACGATCGGAACACCAGCATCAGCAAGAGGAACGAGAGGGCGAGCACCACCCCGATGAACATGGGCAACCGCTCGGTCAGGTACTCGGAGAAGTCGACCGCTGCGGCCACGCCACCGGAGACGGCGACGTCGAGGTCGGTGCCGGAGGTGGCCTCGGGGAGCACCTCGTCCCGGAGCCGGATGACCAGGTCGGTCGTCTCCTCGTCCTGGGGGGCCGTGGTCGGGAACAGCCTCCACAGCACCGCCGTCGGTGCCTCGGGATCGTTGGGAATGGCCGGGGTGACGAAAGCAACTCCGGTGTCGGAGGCGAGGGCCTGGGAGATTTCCTCGAGTTGCGCCGGATCGGTCCCTTCGGGGACCTCGACCGCCAACAACAGCGGTCCGTTGAATCCGGGGCCGAAGCCGGCCGCCAGCAGGTCGTAGGCACGACGGGTCGTCGTCTCCTCCGGGTAGTTGCCTTCGTCTGAGAAGGCAAGACGCTGGTCGAGGTAGGGGTAGGCGAGCACCAGCAGGATCACGACACCGGCGATAGCCGACAGCCACGGCCGGTGCTGGATGACCCGGCTCCATCGATAGGGCACCGTCTCGTGGATCGGCTTGGGTGCGCGGCGTGGCACCTCGGAACGCAACGGGGCGAAGGCCAGGCTGGCCACCATGACCACCGCGGCGAGAGACAGGCCGACGATGGCGAGCGGCTGGAATGCGATGGCGATTCCGACCAGCCCCACGGCGAGGAACAGGGCGGCGATCAGGCCACGCCATCTCGTCACTTCGACCCGCTCTCCGGCAAAGCCAACCAGGGCGGGAAGAAGGGTGAGGGATGCGATGGCGGTGACCAGCACGACGGTGGCGCAGGCGATGGCGATCCCGGTGATGAACGAGAGGTTCATCAGCACCATGCCGAGCAGTGAGATGACAACGGTCGATGCGGCGAAGGCGACCGCGCGCCCGGCGGTATCCATGGCAACCACCGCCGACTCCTCGATTGAAGCTCCGGCGTGCATGTTCTCCCGGTAGCGAGTGACGATGAACAGGGCGTAGTCGATCCCGACGCCGAGGCCAAGCATGACCGCAACCGTGGTGGCGAAATCGGGGATGGAGAGGACATTGCTCAGGATGCCGACCAGAGCCGTGCCGAGCCCGATCCCGGCGAGAGCGATCCCGATCGGCAGGCCCATGGCGAGCACCGACCCGAAGGCCAGGATCAGGACGATGATGGCAAAGGCGATGCCGAGGAGCTCCGAACTGGGCACCTCGAATTCGGCGAAGATCTGGCCACCGAGCTCGATCTGGAGCCCGTCGGTCTCCGGCATCAACTCCTTCAGCTGGTCGCTGATCTCCCCGGCTTCTTCGAGAGTCGTGTCACGGGAGATGCCGATCTGCGCGTATGCGATCAGGCCCGCCTCGGGCCCCTGAGCTGCGATCTGCTGCGCCCCTTCGGGGCTGTAGGGACTGACGATGGTGATTCCCTCGATCTGGCTCGCCTGATCGAAGAACTCGGTCATGGCCGCCTGGACCTCGGGGTCGGTGACTCCCTGCTCGGCCCGGAAGACGATGGTTCCGCCTTCGCCTCCCGCCGCTGATCCTGAGAAGTGCTCGTCGAGGATGTCGAAGCCCCGCCGGCTCTCGACGTCGGGGAGCCCGAATTCGGTGCTGTATGCGGTGCCGATCACCGCGTTTGCAACCACACTGCCGAGGATGAGGACGGCGAGCCAGCCGAGGGCGACCTTGCCTCGGTTGCGGAAACACCAACGTCCAAGTTTCGCGAACAAAACGACTCCAGTGAGGGGGGATTGAACGGCGAGATTAGTAGGGGTCAGACGTTGCTCAGCCGGAACGAGGATCGTCAAGCGTCACGCCGGGTGATGACGATTCGGCTAAGATATCGAAGCCGGGTCTATCTAGGATTTCTTTTGTTGGCCGGGCGCTTCTCCGGAATTGCCAGGAGCCTCGTTTCCCCCCGTTCCGCCGCCGTTGCCCGACCCGCCGCCCTGGGACACGCTGCCCTGCTGTTGCTTCTTGTCGTTCTCGCTTCTTTTCGTTCTCGTTTGGTGGGTTCCCCGGAGGCGAAGTGCCAGGTCCCGGGGAGATGGCGCGAGCCAGGTCGGCCACTCCCTGCCCGAAGTCCTTTCCGTCATCTCCGACCCGCTCCCCGATATTCGCCCGCAGATAGTCGATGAGGTTCGACACGTTGGCCTTGACCTTCACCATGTTCGAGTCCCCGTCGTTCGCGAGATTCCCAGCGGCATCTTCCAATGCGACGCGGGCATTCTCGGCGTCATTGGATCTCGTCGGCGCTTCCGCGACGTCTTGCAGGGCGTTGGTCGCGTGCCTGAGGGCCACCTCCACCTCGCCTTCAGACAGCAGCGCATTTGCCTCGTCCAATCGCTCTTCGGCCTGTCCGTCACCTATCCCTATCTTCTCCAGAGCGCGGTCTATCCCGTACAGGGCGTCGCCCGGTGCGGCGCCGTTGGCCGCCACCGCAACCCCTGACACGGATACGAGGAGAACGGCCGCGGCTGCGACGGCGAGTTGCGGGCGCAGCCTCCAGCCAGCCCGTGGGCGCACCCGGCGATCTCCGGTTTCAGCGTCGGGCAGCGCTGCCGATCCTGCAGCCAGCGCCGCCTCCCTGGCAACTCGAGCCACCGTCGTCCCGGGAGGCGATCCGATGGCGCCCTCGGCTCGAATCAAGTCGACGAACACCACGAGTTGCCCCGCCTCATCGCTGTCGGGAATGGCTCCCGAGAGCAGCAGCTCGATGTCTCCATCGGAAAGTGTCGACACTGACATCTCAGCTAGGTAATCGTCGAAACCCCTCATATCGATACCCGCTCCTGCTCGAGATGCCGTCGGAGGGCGCTCAGACCTCTCCGCTGCAGGGCCTTGACTGCTCCAGGGCGCTTGCCCACGACTTCGGCGGTCTCCTCCAGAGTCAGGTTTGCGATGATTCGCAGTGAGAGGACATCACGCTGCTCTTCGGTGAGGATCTCCAACGCCTGTCTCAATTCGTCGGTCACCAGGCGATCTACCGCTTCGTCTTCTACGTCCCCGCCGGAGTGCTGGTCTTCGTCGAGCAGCGTGCTGAGCTCCGGATGACGCCCCCACTTGCGCCGGGTGTCAATGAGCCGGCGATGTGCGATCACAAAGACCCAGGATCGAAATGCTTGCTCTCCCCCGTCGAACCGCCGCGATGTTGCGGGCTACCTGCAGGAACGTCTCGGCCGCGAGATCGTCGGGCTCGGGCGCGCCGCGGCTGGCCAGGTACCCGGTGACCGGACCGGCGAGGTCGCGGTACAGGGCTGCCCAGGCCCACTCGGCGCCAGCCTTGGCCGCTTTCAGGGCAGACTCGAAGTCCTCTCCCAGTGACATGCCTCAATCCCCGATCCGTGTCGAAATCTTGGTCGCGATCCGATGCAATTGACTCTGCTCAGTTATCGGCACGGTGACGACGTCCTTAGCGAGATTCGGTTGCGAATATTGACAAGCGTCTCCCATTTCCCCTTCAACGCACGTCCAAACCGACCGGAGTAGGCGCTGCGTACCCCAAACCCCAATCTGAGCGATAACAACCTCGAGGTCCTAGATCCTGGAGGGAACACGATGCGAAGACTCATGAGACCGGCGACGAGCGCAATCGTTCTGCTCGGGCTCCTGGTTGGGCCAGGTGTTGCCTGGGCAGCCGACGACGAAGCTGATACGGAAGATGGGGAGGCCGAAGAGGCCGTCGATACCCTGTTCAATTTCGGCTACGACTTTATCCATCGCTTCTTCGGTTGGAACCTCAGCGCACTCGACGGGCTCTACGACTGCACACTGGAAGGCGAAACCCTGACCGCCACTTATGGAGCGCCGACCGACGATGGAGTGATCCCGGTTGACAACCTCGAGGGAAGCGCCGGCCCCGTCCTCTTCCCCAATCGGCCGGCTGACGAGTTGGCCGACGGTCTGGAGCCGGCCGAGGCCCCATTCGCCTACAGCGGTGCCGACGGCGAATGCGGGGTCAGTGGTGGAGACGTTTCCGGGCCGGCCGGCCAGGTCAACCACGGCATGTTCATGAAGCTGTTCAACGGCATGTATGAGGGATCCGGTCGGGGCTGTGTGGCCCGCCACCTCGCCCAATCCGATTTGGGCAAGGGCGAACAGCAGGTCGCGCCCGGCGAGGACCCGGATTTCCAGCCGATCGTCGGTGGTGAAACCGGAGAGATCGAGTTCACCTCAGTCGAGGCCGATTGCGAGCACGGCAAGAAGAGCGAGGGCGGGGAAGTCCTCGACGACACGGGAGAACGGGAAGCCCGAGAACACGGGAAAGCCCGAGAACACGGGAAAGCCCGAGAACACGGGAAAGCCCGAGAACACGGGAAAGCCCGAGACCATGCGGGCAAGCCCGATTCCCCCGGAAAGTCTGAATCTGCACAGAGTCACAACAACTAGCTCGCACAGGTGGAGGGGGAGAATGTCTACGTTCACTGCAAGGCTTCGACTGCCTGGCCGCACCAAGCTTCCGTTGAGCGTCGAGGTCGACATCCAGCACGAGCGGATGACTCTCACCTCTGGCGATCGGACGGTAGGGGTCTGGCCACTGGCTGACCTCGAAGTTGTCAGCCAGTCCGACGGATTCCACATCAGGTTGGATGGCGATGAGGTCGTGCTCAACGTGGCGGAGCCCAAGCGGTTCGCCGCCGCCCTCGGGATCAATGAGCAACCACGGCGCCTGGTTGTGGTGCCGACACCGGCCGACCTTTCCATGCGATCGAGTCCGAGGAGGACCAGGTCATGGATCTGGAACGCCGCGTCACGGAAGTCACCGAAGCTCTCAGGTCGGAGACATTGACGCCGGCCGCGGCGTTCGCCCAGTGGCTGAAGCTCCTCAAAGAGATCAATCTTCGCCACGGCCGAGGCTCGATGCCGACCGATGTCTTCTATCGATTGAACAGCGCACTCCTGGACCTGATACCGGAGCCCGCTTTCGTAACCGAACAGATCGAGACGGCCGAGTCGATCTGACGGGGACGCCGGTGAGGCGAGACCTCGTAGGTCGGACTAGGACGACCGGACAGGAACCGCTTCCTCAACGTTCGTTCAACTATTCGTGGTCTCTGACCACTTTCCTCGATGACGCGGTATGGTCGGGCTCGAGACCGTCGTGGGACGGCGTCACCCGCGTCGCGACAACGTCGATGACGGAGGGAAGGCAATGAGGGGAAAGACCAGGGCCCATCTGCCACTGGCCATCGTGCTCGGCCTGCTGGCGATCACGGTACCGACCCAAGTGATGGCCGCCGGTGACGGAGTCACCATCAACGAGATCAGGGTCGACCAGACCGGAGCCGACAACGACGAGTACTTCGAGCTGTCCGGGCCTGCCGGGCAGAGCCTCGACGGGTTCACCTACCTGGTGATTGGGGACGGCACCGTTGGCGGTTCCGGCGTGATCGAGGCGGTCGTGAGCCTGGACGGGCAGACCATCGCCGCCGATGGGTTCTTCCTCGTCTCCGAGACGACCTTGACCCTGGGCACCCCCGATCTGACGGTTGGTTCCAGCGGTCTCAACTTCGAGAACTCGGACAACGTGACCCATCTCCTGGTGCAAGGTTTCATTGGAGCGGACGGCGCCGATCTCGACACCAACGACGACGGAGTCCTCGACACCACCCCATGGGCCTCGATCGTCGACTCAGTGGCCCTGGTCGGATCCGCGCCGGGTGATCGGGTCTACAGCCCCACCGTGGTCGGGCCCGACGGCACCTTCGTGCCCGGGCACATCTACGACTGTGCCGACGGCTGGCTGATCGGCCCCTTCGACCCGACGGTTGGCGACGACACGCCCGGAGCGGACAACTCGGTCTGCCCGGCCACCCCTGAGGATGTCTTCATCCACGACGTCCAAGGGCCCGGCGCTTCAACGCCGTTGCCCGGTGCGTTCGTCCGGGTGGAAGGGGTGGTGGTTGGCGACTTCCAGGGCAACAGCTTCGCCGGCACTCAGCTCGGCGGCTTCTTCCTCCAGGAAGAGCCCGCCGACCACGACGCCGATCCCAACACCTCAGAAGGGGTCTTCGTCTCTGCCCCATCCGCCCCGGAGGTCGCGGTTGGCGATGTGGTCAGCATCATCGGTGTCGCCGCCGAGGCCTCAGGCAAGACCCAGATCGGCAACGTCACCGGAGTCGCGATCATCGGCTCTGACCCGGGCGCGGTGCTGGCGACGCCGGTATCCCTCCCGGTGACCGCTCCGTCTGACTGGGAGAAGTACGAGGGGATGCTGGTGAGCTTCGACCAGGACCTCTTCATCTCCGAGTACTTCAACTTCGACCGCTTCAACGAGATCGTGCTCAGTACCGATCGTCAATATCAAGGGACCCAGGTTGCCGCGCCGGGCGCCCGCGGCCAATGCGGTGGCGGCGGCCAATGCCCTGGCCCGGATCACCCTCGACGATGGGCGCAGCAGCCAGAACCCCGACCCGGCCATCCACCCCAACGGGGAGGAATTCACCCTGACCAACACCTTCAGGGGCGGCGACGTCCTCCAGGAGGTGACTGGGGTGCTCGACTTCGCCTTTGGCCTGTACCGGATACAACCCACCCAGGGTGCCACCTACATCAACGCCAACCCGAGGCCTACGTCGCCGGACCCGATCCCGGGGATCATCAGGGTGGCCAGCTCCAACGTGCTGAACTTCTTCACCCACCTCGATGACGGGATCAACGATATCTGCGGCCCGACTCAGAATCTGGAGTGCCGCGGCGCCGACGACGCCGAGGAGTTTCAGCGTCAGCTGGACAAGCTGGTGGCGGGGATCATCGCCCTCGACGCCGACATCGTCGGTGTCCAGGAGATCGAGAACGACATCCATCCCGCCGAAGTCGATGGCAACCGGGCCCACGACCCGGTGCTCACCCTGGTGGAAGCGTTGAATGCGGTCGAGGGCGCCGGGACCTGGGCCTGGGTGGGCGAGGCGACCCACTACAACGACTATCCGGTCCGCAACGACATCATCTACAAGCCGGCCCAGGTGCAGCTGGAAGGGGGCCCGATCGCACTCGCCGACGAGGCGTTCGACAAGTTCGTCCCCGGGGCCACCGAGCCGGTGGGCCGGCCCCCACTGGCTCAGACCTTCCGCCAGGTCACCCAGCAAGGGAGCCACCAGCCCTTCACCGTGGTGGTCAACCACTTCAAGTCGAAGAGCTCCTCCTGCGCCGCGCTGGGCGACCCAAACCTGGGCGACGGCCAGGGAGATTGCAACCTGACCCGGGTCGCCCAGGCCGAGGCTCTGCTCGATTTCGTCGACTTCCTCGACGACACCTCGGGCGGGGTGCTGGTCATGGGAGACCTGAACAGCTACGCCATGGAGGACCCGATCAGCACCCTGAAAGCGGGAGGGCTGACCGATCTGGTGCAACGGTACGAGGGGCCCGGGGCTTACAGCTACGTGTTCGACGGCCAATTGGGCAACCTGGACACCGCCCTGGCAACCCGCTCGATGTTGAACCGGGTGAGAGGGCTGACCACGTTCCACATCAACGCCGACGAGCCCGACATCCTCGACTACGACACCAGCTTCAAGCTGCCCGCACAGGATGCGCTCTACGAGCCGCTCCCCTACCGGGTGTCGGATCACGACCCGGTGATCGTGGGTCTTTGCCTCGGGGGCCCCAACAAGTAGGGCATGGGAACCGCCCGTCGAAGGCCGGGGCACGGACGGCGACCAACACCGCTGGCAGACACCGATTCCGAGAAGGGGTAGGGTCGGCTGCTGGCGGATATCACAGACAAGATGTCCGCGGGAACATGCTGAAAAGGGGGACGCGCTCATGCGATCTCGTGCAGTTGCTCTCGTAGGCCTGGTGGCTCTGGTATCGGCGACCACTGGGGTCGGCCTAGCCATGGCGGCGACGAAGGCGCCGAAGCCGCCGTTCATCCACGACGGCCCCGTGGTCGAGGTGCAAATCCTCTCGCTCAACGATTTCCACGGGAACCTCGAGCCCCCGGCGGGCTCGAGCGGCCGAGTCGGCGCGACACTCGCCGGCGGGGCCGAGTACCTCGCCACCCACGTCAAGAACCTCGAGCAGACCAACCGGAACACGATCATGGTCGCCGCCGGCGACCTCATCGGGGCCACCCCGCTCCTCTCCGCCGCGTTCCACGACGAGCCGACGATCGAAGCCATGAACCAGATCGGGCTCGACCTCAGCTCGGTGGGCAACCACGAGTTCGACGAAGGCTCGACCGAGCTGCTCCGCATGCAGAACGGCGGTTGCCACCCAGTCGACGGCTGCGCCGACGGCACCGGGTTTGCCGGAGCCGACTTCCAGTACCTGTCAGCCAACGTGGTACAGGAGAGCAACGGTGAGACCCTGTTTCCGGCCTACTCGATAAAGAACTTCAACGGGGCGAAAGTGGCGTTTATCGGGATGACACTCGAAGCCACCCCCACGATCGTCAGCCCGTCCGGTGTCGCTGGTCTGGATTTCCTCGACGAGGCCGACACCGTGAATGCCCTCGTTCCCGAGCTACAGAGCCTCGACGTCGAGGCAATCGTCGTCCTCGTCCACGAGGGCGGTCAGCCGAACCCCCCCACCAACGAGACCACCATCAATCAGTGCCCTGGCGTCTCCGGGCCTATCGTCGACATCACGAACCGGCTCGATGACGAGGTCGACCTCGTCATCTCCGGCCATACCCACCAGCCCTACAACTGTGTGATCGACGGCAAGCCGGTTACCAGCGCCTTCTCGTTCGGCCGACTGGTGACCGACATCGACATACGCGTCGATCGCAGTACGGGCGATGTCGTGCCGAACGGCATCACTGTCAACAATCGGATCATCACACAAGACGTGCCGAAAAACCAGGGATTGACCGAGCTCATCGCCCACTACCTCGAGGTTGTCGCCCCAATCCGCGACCGTCCGATCGGCAACATCACTGCGACCATCGTGCGGACCAACGACGCATCGCTGGAGCAACCCATGGGCAACGCGATCGCCGACGCGCAGCTTGCCGCGACTGCGGGAGCCGATGTCGGCGAGGCCGTCCTGGCCTTCATGAACCCGGGTGGTGTCCGTGCCGAATTGACGTTCCCCAGCAGCCCGGTCGGTGAAGGCGACGGGGTGGTCACGTTCGGTGAGGCATTCACCGTTCAGCCGTTCGGCAACTCGCTGGTCACGATGACCCTTACCGGCGCGCAGATCGAGACGGTGCTCGAGCAACAGTTCTGCGGGGTCAACGACGCCGTGTTCCGCGTGCTCCTCCCCTCCGCCGGCTTCCATTACACCTGGGATCTGTCCCAGGCCCAGATCGTTGACCCGAACTGCACCGGCGACGTGGTTTCCACGATCACTTTGGGCGGCCAGCCGCTGGTGGCCGGCACCCCGTATCGGGTGACTGTCAACAGCTTCCTGGCCGACGGCGGCGACGGGTTCAGCGGTCTCCTGGCCGGCACAGACCGCCTCGGCGGCGAGGTCGACACCGACGCCTTCGAGGCTTACTTGACAGCAAACACGCCTCCGGGGCTGTCACCTCCGGCGACCGACCGCATCGACGTGGTGCCCTAGACCCACAGGCATTGGGCCGTCTCGGGACGGATCGACCGATAGTCTCAAACTGGTCGAAGGGAGCTCGAGCTGGGCGTAGGAGTCGAGGCGGTCCCCCGTCCCATGCGCCGCATGCCGGCGCTTCTAGACCGTGCCCTCTCGGGTGCGATCGCCCCTGGAGACAGCCCGGAAACGATGCGGACCAAGCGCCTGCTCAGCGGGGCCTTACTGGTGTCGCTTCCGATCATCGCCTTCTCCGTCGTCCAACTCGTGATCCTCGGCGCGCCCGTCGCCGGAGCGGTGATCGCCATCGCCTTCGTCGTCAATCTCGGATGCCTCGCTGTCATGTCGGCATGGCCGGCGGCCTATCCGGGGATCATGCACGTGATCGCCGGGATCAACATCGCCATATCGGCGGCAGAGATCGTGATCATGGGTGGTCTCCTCGAGTCGGGGGTGAACTCGGTTTGGGGGCTGGTGGCGCTGATCGGGGCATTGGCCGTGTTCGGCGACCGACGGGCGAATCTGTGGCTTGCCTTCTACCTACTGGTCAACGTCGCGGCTGCGATCGTCGCCTCCCGCGTCGAGCCGATCGAGTCCCTTCCCCGGGCCGACTACATCGCGTTGTTCAACCTGCTTACGGTCGTCATTTTCGTCTACGGAGTCCTGTTCTATTACGTTCGTCAGCGGGCGATCCTGTTGGATCAGTCGGATTCCCTATTGCGGAACGTCCTGCCCGACGAGGTCGCCGACCGGTTGAAGACCTCATCGGCGACAATCGCCGAGAGCTTCGAAGAGGCATCGATCCTCTTCGCCGATGTCGCCGGTTTCACCCCGATGTCGGCGGGGATGACCCCCCAAGAGCTGGTCTCCCTGCTCGACGAGGTGTTTTCCGCATTCGACACGATGGTCGAGGGTCGCGGCCTGGAGAAGATCAAGACCATTGGTGATGCCTACATGGTGGCTTCCGGGGTGCCCGTCTCGCGACCCGATCACGCTCACGCCCTGTGCCAGTTGGCGCTCGAAATGCGCGAGTACAGCGGTGGGCACGACATCCAAGGACGACGCCTCCAGTTTCGGATGGGGATCAACTCGGGCCCGGTGGTGGCCGGGATAATTGGACGGCACAAGTTCAGCTATGACCTGTGGGGGGACTCGGTCAACACCGCCAGCAGAATGGAGTCGCTGGGCACGGTGGGGCAGATACAGATCACCGAGGACACGCTTCGCCTCGTCGAGGACCAGTTCGTCTGCGAATCGAGAGGTGTCATCGAGATCAAAGGAAAAGGCCCGATGCCGGTCTGGTACTTGATTGGGCGACGTGGGGAGGCGACGCCAAACGCCTCGGGCGAATTGGCTTGACCCGTCTCGAGTTGGGGGTAACCGCTTCTTCAACGTTCGCCCAACTTCTCGTGCCCCTGACCACTGTCCTCGCCCCAACAGGTAGCCGCTGTCGACCTGCGTCTACATTCCAGCCGAGGATGAATGTCGACTTCGAGCAAGCGACGCCGGCCGACGCCGAGGACCTGGTCGAGGTGCAGATCGCAGCTTTTCACGATGACGCTCGCCTCTATCCCGGAGTCGAGATCGGCGGTCCTCCCGGCTATGACTCGGTCGAGGCGATGCTGGCCAAGATCGCCCGGGGCGAGTGCCACAAGGCCTCTCTGGATGGCGAGGTCATCGGTGCGATCACTGTCGTCGATCATGGTGAGGGACATTTCCATCTCGACGTCCTTGCCATCGATCCGGCCCACCACAACAAGGGAATCGGCACCCAGGCGATGGGGTTCATCGAGCGGACTTTTCCTGCCACCGTCTGGACCCTGGAGACACCGACCTTCGCGACCCGCAACCAGCACTTCTACGAGAGGCTTGGGTTCGAAAAGGTCGGTGAAAGGGTGCACCCGGACATCACTTTGATTCAGTACGAGAAGCGACTGCCCAAGTGAGCTCCGACGAGTTGGTCGGTCGGTTGTACCAGGACTGGCAGATCTACAACGATCGGATCGTCGAAGTCATCCGCGAGCTATCCGTCGAGGAATTGCAGATTCGTCCTGCTGCCGACCAGTGGCCGATCTGGGCGACCGTCGGGCACATGGCCGGGATGCGTGTGTATTGGCTATGCGGCGTCCTCGGGGAGCCCGGAGCCGACACGACGCCGTTTGCTGATCCTCTGAGCGGGATCGGTTGGGAGGACGACCTCGATGCGCCCCGGACGGCTGTCGAGCTGACCGAGGCGCTCGAAAGCAGTTGGATGATCATCGCCGGCTGCCTCGAGCGGTGGACACCAGACCAACTCTTCGAGCAGTTCGAGCGCCGGGCCGGTGAGAAGACGCAGCTCCACACCCGCCAATCTGTCCTGGTGCGCCTCCTCAGCCACGACGCCTATCACAGCGGCGAGCTGTCACAGACGTTGGGCATCCACGGCTTGCCCCAAATCGATCTCTGGCGTGCTGATTGATCTGCCCTGATTGTGTTTGGGCCGAGGTTGCCGGGAGACTATAGGCCCGATAGCGTCCCAGACCATGACCGGTCACTATACCAGTCCCGGGGTCTACATCGAGGAGATCAACCCGCCCCCAGCGATTTCAGGGGTGGGCACCGCGGTCACCGCCTTCGTGGGCCGTGCCGCCCGGGGCCCTGTCGACACCCCGGTACCTGTCACTTCGTTCTCCGACTTCGAACGACTCTTCGGTGGTCTTTGGTCGAAGAGCGACTTGGGCTACTCGGTAAAGGACTTCTTCGACCAGGGCGGGCGGCGGGCCATCGTCGTCCGGGTACACCGGCCGACCTCCGGGGACGTAGCCACCCTCACCTTCGGCGGCGGTGATTCACGTCTGGTCCTGAAGGCGGCCAGTCCCGGCGCCTGGGGTCGGATGCTGGAGGCGAGGATGGCCTCTCTGCCCCGGAACCGGTTCGAGCTGACCGTGACCGACCGGGGATCCGGTCTGGTCGAGACCTTCACGGGGCTGTCGCTGGCCGCCGGTAGCACCAGTCGTGTCGACCGGGTGCTCGAGGAGTCGCAACTGGTGCGGTCCGGCCAACCTCTCCCGTCCAACCTGCCACCCGGCCTTCCCATCACCGTCACTGCCGAGAACGGAAACGATGGCGCCCGCTTCGCCGCCGCCGCCTACACCGGAATCGGCATGCGGGATTCGGGACGGGGCATCTATGCCCTTGATCGAGCCGATCTGGTGAATCTGATCGTGCTCCCGCCGTTTTCGACCACCACCGGCGTTCCGCGGCGGGTGCTGGTCGATGCGATCGCCTATGCCCGGGAGCGGAGGGCGATGGTGATTCTCGACCCACCGTCGGACTGGCAAACCGTGGACGACGCCGCCACAGGCTCGGCCGGTTACATGCAGAGCCGGGACGCTGCCCTCTACTTCCCCCGCCTGGCCCGTCCCGACCCGCTGCGGTCGGGCCGGGTCCGGGATTTCACCCCGTCAGGGGCGGTGGCCGGGATGTTGGCTCGACTCGATCTGGACCGAGGACCGTGGCGGTCACCGGCCGGTAGGGAGGCGACTCTCGCCGGTGCGACGCCCTCGGTCTTGCTCACAACTGCGGACATCGAAACGCTCAGCCCACTCGGGGTTAACTGCATCCGGGCCATTCCGGGCGAAGGCACCGTGGTGTGGGGAGCCCGTACCAGGGCGGCATCGGCAGACGCCGAATGGAAGTACGTGAACGTACGCAGGACGGCGCTGTTCATCGAGGAATCCATCCGCCGAGGGCTCGAGTGGGCGGTGTTCGAGCCCAACGAGCAGACGATGTGGACCCGGGTCCGGAGCCAGGTCGAGGGATTCCTCCTGAGCCTCTATAGCCAGGGCGCCTTCCCCGGTAACCGACCTCGCGACGCCTACTTCGTGCGCTGCGGCCCCGACACGATGACCCAAGACGACATCGACCAAGGACGATTGATTGTCCTGATCGGCATCGCCCCGATCCGACCCGCCGAGTTCGTGATGCTCCGAATCGGGTTGTGGCAGGGTGACGACGACGACGACTGATTCACGACCACTTGAGGAGGTCGCATGAAAACACGACAGCTGGGGAGAAGCGGTCTCGAAGTCTCGGCCCTCGGCTACGGCTGCATGGGGCTCAGCTCTGGCTATGGGGACGCCCTCGGACCGGGACCACGCAATCGAGATCATCCGGGCCGCAGTCGAGCGCGGCGTCACCCTGTTCGATACGGCCCAGGTCTACGGTCCGTTCACCAACGAGGACGTCGTGGGCGAGGCTCTCGCCCCGTTCCGGGACGAGGTCGTGATCGCCACCAAGTTCGGCTTCAAGTTGGTGGACGGAGAGTCAGGGGGTTTGAACAGTCGTCCTGATCACATCCGGAAGATGACAGAGGACTCCCTTCGCCGGCTCCGGACCGATCGCATCGACCTCTACTACCAGCACCGGGTCGATCCCGATGTCTCGATCGAGGATGTCGCCGGCACCGTGAAGGAGCTCATCGCCGAAGGGAAGGTGAAGCACTTCGGCCTCTCCGAGGCGGGCGTACAGACGATTCGCCGGGCCCACGCCGTGCAGCCCGTTACGGCCCTCCAGAGCGAGTATTCGCTGTGGTGGCGGGAGCCCGAGGAAGAGATTCTCCCCACACTCGAGGAGCTGGGAATCGGTTTCGTCCCGTTCAGCCCGCTCGGGAGAGGCTTTCTCACCGGCAACATCGACGAGGACACGACCTTCGTGGACTCCGACTTCCGCCACACCCTCCCCCGCTTCGACGCAGAGAACCGAAAGGCGAACCAGGGCCTGGTCGACCTGGTGAAGCGGATCGCGGAACAGAAACGGGTGACCCCCGCTCAAATCGCCCTCTCGTGGTTGCTGAGTCGCAAGCCCTGGATCGTTCCCATCCCCGGCACCACCAAACTCCACCGCCTGGAAGAGAACCTCGGAGCAGTCGACGTGGCACTCACGGCCGATGACTTGGGCGAAATCGAGCAGGCTCTCGACGGGATCAGCATCCAGGGGAACCGCTACAACGAGAGCACCCAACGAGATGATCGACCCAGCAACCCTGGACGACGGAAGAACGTCAGTGATCGTGTGAATCGAGGTCGACGTCCTTCTTGACGTATTCGGTGTGCTGCTCTTTCCTGGTAGCGGTCGCTGTCACCAAGGTCAATACCACTCCGAGGGCACCAACCGCCATCAAGATGTATCCGATCGTGTTGAGATTGAATCCCTCGGCCTCCACCGACACGGCGAATGCCAAAACAGCACCCACTGCGATTAGGAAGAGGGAGCCTCCGAAGCCGACATTCCTGTTCATTTTTTCTCCTTCGATACCTTGTCGTTGGGACGGCCGAATATCTACCCAACTCCCGCAGTCGGGAAACGGGGGCGATGATTTGCCCAGACGAACGGCCTCACGTCGCGGCGACGTCGCCTCAGCCGATCCGAAAACGGGCGTGTTGGATCGTCAGACCTCAATCACGACTTGCCAGTCCGCGCCCTTCGCCGACGTGGGCCAGTGCCTGGGGCACCTCCTCCAGGCCAAAGGTGCGGTCGATATGGATCCCGATGTCGCCCGAGACGCAGAGTTCGGCCATGGGCTGAAAGTGGGCCGGGCCCGGCTTGACGACGAGCAGCCCGATCCGGCGCCCGGTGAGCCGACCGAGGACCGCTCCAGCGGTGACCACCCAAGCAATGCCGGCACCGAGCCTCCGACGCATCGATAACGGCCACCGGGGGCCAGTGACCTCCGATATGCGAACACCGAGCGGTGAGCGACGAGGTCGAGAACCCGGTCGTGCGGCTGCAGCTTGGTCCAGTCCTGTCTGCGATAGTCGATCACCTCGTCGGCGCCCATCGACTGCATGTGCTCCAGCTTGATCGCGTTGTCGACACCGGTCACATGGGCCCCGGCGCGCTTGGCGAGCTGAATGGCGAACGATCCCGAACCGCCGCCGCCGCCGTTGATCAGCACCCGTTGCCCGGGACCGATCCCGGCGGTCCCCTGCAGTGCGATCGGTCCCGCCTGGGGAATGGTGGAGGCCTCGACAAAGCTGAGTGCCTGCGGCTTGTGGGCCAAAGCCTTCACGGGCGCTAACGCGAATTCGGCGAACCCACCCATCAGGGCGAGGTTGTCACCATAGACCTCATCACCGGGGCGGACCCCGGTTACGTCGGGTCCAACAGCCTCAACCCTCCCCGCGATGTCAGAGCCGAGTATCCGCCGCGCCGGGGTCCGCAAGCCTCCGATCCGGGCATAGAACGGGGTTCCCCGCAGGCACTCCCAATCGGAGAGGTTGATCGAAGTCGCCACCACCTCGACTAAGACCTGACCTGGGCCCGGCGTCGGCGTTGGTACCTCTTCGATCCGGAGCACATCGGGAGGGCCGTATCGGTCGTAGACGACGGCCCTCACGCCTAGCCGCGAGCCGCCGTGCTCTTGTCGATGAGAGAAGGTGCGGCATCCGTCCGGTCGAGGTCCGTCGCGACGAGGGCCCTCGAGATCTCGAGATGACGCAACAGGAAGGAACGTTCGTCGAGTCGTCTCCGTCGCATCCAAGTGGTGACTTCCTCACTGCCCTTGCTGGCATTGCAGGATCGGCATGCCGGAGCGATGTTGTCGAGCGTGTAACGGCCGCCGCGGGAGATCGCCAAGACACAGTCGCGCTGCAGCGGCTTGTCAGCCACACCGCAGTAGGCGCAACCGCCCCAGGCCGCCTTCAGGGCGCTCCACTCGGCGGCACTGAGATCGTGGTCGACCCGGGCCATCCGACGCCTGCGTCTCCGAGCTGCCCGTGCCTTCCGGCTGGTGGCGGCTGCCATCACCTCAGACTATCCAGCGGTCTATTGCGAGCCTGGGTCTCAAGACACCCACGTCCAACCATCGTGTTGGGAACGAGACTCGATCTTCTGCCCCTGGGCTTCACGTTTGACCCGCGAGCTGTAGGCGGCCACCTTTGGGTGGACGCTCCCAAGTCACTGGGACATTGGTGCTGGTTTCAGTCCAAGCAGAACCCGACGTCGGTGCTGAAAGCATGCTGATGGTTCCCGCTGTTGACGATTGCCCGGTCCTGGACGTGGACTTGGACGACGTAGCCGCATTCCTCCATTCCTTCAGTGTCGAACGTCCAGTCCGCACCGATTGCGGGCGTGTTGGTATGGCCGCTGGTCACAGGCTCCGGGCCGAATCCCGCCGGGCCCCCGTCGATGGAGACGCTCCAGCCCCCCATGTAGGTGTCGTTCGCCCACACCTTGCCGCCGAGCTGATCCCCCTCGTCGAAGACGCCGCAGTCGGATCCGGGTTGCGTGATGCTGACGGCGGCGGTAGGAACCGTGTTGTCGAGTTGGATGACCTGCATGTCGACCACCCCTTCACCTTCTATCTCGAGCTGGATCGTCACCTTGTCGTTCCCATTCGATCGGAAATACCCGAGAACGCCGGTGAAGTTCTGGGTGTAGGCCAGGTAGTCGAACCAGCCCTCCACGGTGCCGGTGTGGTACGAGGAGAAGCCCATCACCGGTGTGACCCAGATCTTCTCGGTAAGGGTCAGGCTCGCTCCGCCAGAGTCGATGACCTGGAGTCGGTAACGCGTCCCCGGGATAGCGGGACCACGCACCACGACCAGCCCACCGAATGGGCATTCGAGACCGAGCGGCGAGTAGATGCTGTTGCCGGTGTCGGCGAACTTGGCATTGCCCGCTACCAGCCCGGTGACGTCGCTGATGAACTCGGTGCTGATTCCTCCGATGATGGTCAGCTTGCCCGGTTCACCTTCCTTGCGCGGTATCAACACGTGGGCGTCGAGCCGGTTGCCCCAGGTCGGGAGTTGATCGGGATTGGTGGTCGACGGAGGTGAGTTCCAAGACAGGACGGCCCGCACTTGGGCCACTTTGGGGTCGCTGCATCTGCGTCGGAACTCGGCTAGATCGACGGGGAGAGCGGCCGAATAGCAAAGGCCTCCGTCCGGGAGTTGGGCGAAGTCATAGGCCTTGACTTCGACGGTTCCAAGGTATTCCCAGCTGCAGGTGTTGTCCCAGTCGGCCCAGAAGGCGACGTACTCCGTGCTCCCGTTGGTGCAAAGGCCACCCGAGAACCCGGAAGCCTGTTTCACCTGATAGGTGGCGACCAACTTCTCCCGGTTGGATTCGAGCCCCAGGTCGACTAGTTCCTCGTAACTGATGTTTCCGGTGGTGTCCTCGATCACTGTCGCAAGGTCGGAGATATCGACCTTGATCTTGTCGAAACTCGACTTGAGCGAGGCCAGCGCCTCCAGATCGCCCGCCGCCATCTGGAGAGTGGTGAAGGCGAAGCGCTCAGGCTCCACCTGGAGCCTGGGTCGCTTGTCTCCAACCATGTACGTATCGATCAGGTCTTCGAGTCCCAAGACCTTAGGTGCAGGACTCGGGTCGGGACCGGGCATGGGCGGCTCAGGAAGGTCCGGGATGTCCGGGAATTGGGGGTCGAACGAAGGGAACGGGTCTCCGATCGTCTGGAGCAGGTCATCAGGGAGCTCAACCTTTGCCTTCAGCTCGTCAATGAAGTCCCACCACCACCAGCTCTTGTCGATCTGGATGTGGCACTCCAGGACATTGCCGTAGGCGGGGATGTAGTTCGGGTTCCCGGCGGGTGGCGCCACGTTCCAGGACAGGATCGCCCGCACGTTGGGCAGCTGCGGATTGGTGCACCATTTCCGCGGAGGCGCGTAGGGGTGCTCCAACGATTCGACCAGCGGGTGGAGGTTGCGGTTGGCGCAATCCTTCCCGGCCGGGATGTCATGAACATCGGTGGCGACCAGCCCGATGTCGACCCAGCCCGAGCCGTGGTCCACGAAGAACCGAACGTACTCGGTGGATCCGTCGTCGCAGAGATCGCCGCCGTATCCGCCGGCCTTCCTGACCTCGAAAGTTGCGTAAAGCCGCCGCGTAGCCGGGTTGTATCCAACCGACGTCAACGCCTCGAAGTTGGTGTTCGACGCCATGGCTTTGACAACTTTGAGGTCGCTGTCGGGAAGCGAACCGAAGTAGTTCGGATTGCCGGCGATGAGTGACCGGAACGCGGTGCGGGTCTTCTCGACGCGCGGCGCCGTTACCTTCGTTGTCTCTGCCATGACGTTTCCCTTTCTGGGGCCCCCTATAAACCGCCCGCTTATCTCGTACCCATCGGTCGTGCCGGCTCCCTCACCCTGTCTTTTGGGGCGGACCATCGTCGGGCTCGGTCAGTTCGACCACGATCCGAGCTCTGTCCGTGACCTCGAAGACGAGGCCTTGAGCCGGCCCGACTCGAACCATCTTCCGCGACGCTTGCTCGCCCATCTTCAGACGCAGTGGTTCATCCGGTTGGTATGGCTCGCGGCCGGGCCTGATATACCTGACCACCAGTTCGGTACCGCCCGCCCCGAAGACATTGCGAACCGAATAGGTCCCTGGGCGAAGGACTGTTCCGGCGAACAGGTCTCCCTCCTCCAGTCGCCGACTGTCGAACTCGGCTTCTCGGGATCGGGGATCCCCACCACCGCAGCCCACCGTTCGTGTCCGCTACCAACATGAAAAGCGACGTAACCGCCCACGGCGACCCTGTGAGTGGGCCAATCGGCACCGCAACAAGAGTCCCTGTTCGTGATTCCCGTCGTGGTCAGGTCGATCTGCGCCGCCGGAGGGCCTTCCTCGGACACGACGATCTCGAACTCGCCGCGTGAGACATCGCCGCTGATTGCAGTGCCCAGGTAATGACCTGGTGCACTGAACGGATGCACCACCGAGCCGGCCAGCCCGAGAGCTCCCGCTATCCAACCCGATCTGGTCGAAGATTGTCGTTCTCACTCTCGCCCTCCCTAACCCACGTTCGCTTCCGCGATCATCTCGTCATCGGTCACCCTCACTGTGAAGTCGATGAGCGGGACTTTCACCGGGATCAGCCCCCCTGTGGCGGGGAGGATCGGGAACGGATCCTCGATCACGTTGATCGGGTTTTCACGTGCGAAATAGTCGAGCAAGATCTGGGCGATCAGATCGATCAGGCCGAGACTGACGCCAAACAGGTCAGACAACCACTCGTCGATATCGTCGGGGAGATCGAGGATCGCCCTCACTAGATCGATGATCGGGCCGAGGATCGCCTTGATCAGGTCCTTTGCCCAGCCCGGTATTGGCCCGAGAAGACCGTCGATGGCGGCTTCCAGAGCCGTCTCGAGTAGATCGCCGGCTATGTCGGCGAAGTCGAACAAGTCGAGATCCACAGCCTCGGTGTCGACGTATATCTGCCACTGGTTCTCCAGGTCGAAGTCCTCGGCCGTTAGGTAGTCCATCCCGGGTGGCCGGGCGGGATTGACGAAGTACTGGGTGACCAGGCTGCCGATGAACGAGACCTCACTGCGAAGGAAAGGCGCAAGGTCGAGATCCAGGCGTATGTCCGGGTTGTCGTCGAAAAAGCACTTCCGGGGCGCCCGGAGGACGCATCCCCAGGGAGACGGGATGATGCAGAACCCACCGATGCAGAGTTGCGGGATATCGATTCCGATGAATCCCGCAAATACCACCGGATCGATGTCGAGTTCCTTGACTTGCACCGTATTGTCATTGCGCAGGTCGATTGACCCGTCCTTGAGGCGAATGTCGATTGCGTACCCTGCAACGAACGGCCCCAGATTCACCGAGTCAGATCGGGCGAAGGCGAACTCGTCCCGGACATGGTTGAAGAACTCCTGAAACGCATCCTCAGACGCGGCGACGGTGATATCGGCCATTAGGGCGCCACCTCCAAGTCAACGAAGACCTTGAGCAGGTCGTCCTCGACCGCCGGGTTGTGGGGTGGCGCAGTGGCCGCCTTTACCGTCACCGAGCCGAGGCCGAGAGGGAGATTGAATACAAGAACCGGAAGCAATATCCGCATCCTCGGCATGACGACTAACCGGAGCAGGGTCTCGATGTAGCACTCGAGACTGTTCTCCAGACCTTCCGGCTCGATGTCGACAATCTCAACCCCGTCGAGGATCACGTCCAGTTGTTGCGCCCCTTCAGGGCCCAATACCCGGGCGTGGGCGGTGGCATACAAGTCGAGCTCGAAACACATGAGTTCGTCAGAGGGCAACGTGATTGGATCCCGCTGCGACTGAGCCATGTCTGTGAGCCGAACGTCCGCTCCCGACATGGCGAACAAAGCCTGTCGGGTGGGTGGATACGCCTCGTAGATCCTCCTTGACGGACAGCCGATGCCGCCACAGATCCGGGCGAATACCGATAGTTGCTGGTCGGCCAGCTTGCCCCCCAACTCTCGCGGAAGCTCGCGGTTGGTCGGATGGAAATCGATAGCCAGGTCGGCGATCTGGATCGCCCAGTTCAGGCCATACGCGCCACCCGTTCCCGGGATAGGAAGGGGTGGTTCGATGGTGACCACCGGATTGCCTCGGGTCAACACCTCTGGTGCCACCTTTGGGCGACAACACAAGTGTTTCTCCCACCCTTGGCTCACCCATAGAGTTCCGTAGTTGAACAACGATGGACGTTTCGCCATCACGTGACCGATCACGCGATTGAAGCCTCGCTCGTGGAAGCCGCCGTAGAGATCAGAGAAGTCGGTCAGTGCCACAGGACTCACACCCTTTCTTTCGCGATGGATCGTGTCCTGGACTCCCCAAACTCGGACCAATCGGCCATTGCTGCGCTGTCGTGGCCCGCGCCCTTGCTCGGTACATCATTCCCACGCCATCCATTACTGGAATATGGGGAGTTGGGCTATGACAATCGACGGCACGTGTCTGCCACATTTGGCGGTAGCGCGCCACCGCATAAACACCTGCCTCTTCGAAATGGTGTATTTTCGAACCACTCGGGGCGCTCTGGGAGGTGTTAGCGCGAGGGAGTTCGCTGATGACCACCCCGGTTGCTGCCGTGAATACACCGAGACTCCTTTTCCTGGGTTTGTCGCGAGAGTTGGAAGAGTCGGGCTACTCGGTGGAGCCGGTCGATGATCCGCGCGGTTGGGCAAGAAGCCACCCGGAAGCAGCGATGTTCGTGGCCGTCAGGACCCCGCATGACGTGGATTTCCTGATCGATCTCATCTCAGATATTCCGACCATCGCGGTGGTGGCCCTACTGGACCCGATGTCCCTAGAGCAGATTCACCTCTGTTTGGGCGCCGGCGCCAGGGGGTGCGTGTCGATGGATTGGAGCAGTGGCGATCTCGCACTTGTGCTCGACGTGGGTCGCAGAGGGATGGCCACAATGCCTGCCACGCTTGCGCGGAATCTGGCAGCTACCAAGACGGAGGGCACCTTCGCCCGTGGTGTCACCAATACGCAACGGGCATGGCTCCGTGACCTCGCCTCAGGTACGACTGTGCATGCTCTCGCCACACAGGTCGGCTTCTCAGAACGCGTCATGTACCGGAGACTCAGTCAGGTCTACCGCAAGATGGGGTACGCGACACGAACCGAGGCCCTGATACGCGCCTCGGCATGTGGAATGCTGGATGTGCCGGTAGCAGTGGTGGATCACGACGTCACGGCGTAGGTCGCCCAACCCATTGGATTTGAAGTCCGATGACGCTTCGCGAGATCAGAGATGTGAGGCGCATGGATATCCCCATCGGGATCAGCCGGTCAACCTCATCAGCCACGCCGTAATACTCGTTGCCGACATGCAGGCCCGACGAGAAGCCTGCTCCCTTCGGCCACCACCAGTCCCGGGGTTGTCCCAGCTCTTCCTTTCAACCACTCGTTGTTAGAGCATCGTCGTTTTCTCGGAGGCTCGTAGGTAGGTGTATGTCGACTTGTGGGGTAGAGGCGCATGTCCCGTGGGAGCCAGCCAAGCGCTTGAATCGAGGTCCAGCATCTAGCGAAGCCGGCCCACGGGTCCGTCATGAGGTACGGGCTCATCGTGATAGCGGAAATACTTGCCATGAGCGAAGAAGGGAATATTCGTGCCCCGATCATGGCTCACAGCCTCCACATCGTTAACGCCGTTACCAAAGTTGGGCTGAAGGGGCCCGGCAAAGTGATCCTTAGGCAGAAAGAGCGAGTGCCATCGTACGACAGCGAAAGGTGCCGCTTCATAGAGGATGCGAGCCTCTTTGAACGGATATGAATACCACTCAGGGACAGATGTCCACTGATTGTCTGGTGAGTTCTCGCCACGGGGCCGACAGCTAGTCGCCTCGAGCATTCGGATAGGTCTCTCCGGCTCCTCCTTGTTCTTGACCATGAGGACCATGCGCATGTGCCAGAGGACTTCCTACGGCAACGAAATCGGTTATCAACCACGGGTTCCCATTGAGCCGCTGTTCCACCCAAAGCTCTCTCTGAGCATCCATGTAGTCCTTGAGACGCCCTGGGTCCTCCTTTACTTCCCGGCCGACCTTCTCGAGGTTGGCCATCATGTCATGGGTAGTCGGGGCGAGTTGACCGTGTTGCTTGTTCATGCGGGCCCACAGATAGTTGATGGCGTCGTATCCGATCACCGAACCAAGGCTGTGGCCGATGACAATGATCCGCTGATATCTGGCGGATTCGTGAAGGCCCTGAAGAAGAGTGATCGCACCCCGCCGGATATCGTCACGAGCCTTCTGATTCTCCGGCCGTGCGTCGACGTACCGGGCCACATCAACAAAGCTTCTGGATAAGGACCGACCAACCCATGGAGCTCCATAAGCAGTTACGAATAGCCCGATCCCCCCCAATCCGAAAGTACCAAGAGCCCGTCAATATTCGACTGGGTCAAGTCCTCACGGATCAGCCATACGGCAATGGCAACAATGACAACAACCAGCCAGAGGGAAGCCCGTATCGGAACCCACTGACCAGGTATTTGCCATGGGAGGCGCAACATCACTTGTCTAGATTGGCCCCCCAACCCGGCATTCCCTCGGCCGGGGGATACTCGTAGAGCTCGGTCTGAACTTGGGAGTCGCTTCCCGTGGCGAGGTATCTGCGAGCGTCATAGCCGTTCAATTTCTACATGTCCGGCCGAGAGATGAAACGGGGAATGCCCTCTCTTGATCTTCCTCTGAGCGTGGTTTTATCACCACGTTCGCCCTGGACCAGCGTGTCAGAAGGACGCTGTTCACCCATGCCATCTGCACAGACACACTGCTTGCCTAAGCAAGAGACGCCTCGGTGCGATCCAATGGAAGAGAGCGGTCTATTTTCTCGTTGATCACTGCCAGGACCGCCAATATTCTGCACGCGACTCAATATCACGGTGCCTGTCACGCACGGTCAAAAGAGGCATCGGGAAAGAGAGCTCAGCGACCGCTGGCCCAGATAGGTACTTTGAAGTCCACACGCAGCGCGTCAACTACATCGACACCGTCGGGTACGTCTAGTCGCCGGCGGAATGTCGCTGCGAACGAGCCGTGGGCCGATGGATCCCCGCCAACTTGTCGAGCAGATGATAAAATCGCCTCCGGCTTTGGGATCCTCTTGTAGCTGCCATGCGGTGTCGCCGAGATCGCCGCACCCCACAGGCCGACTAGCCGTTTGTCGTCAAGGAAGAACTTCGGATTGGCATTGTGGCTCCCATGGTGCCCAACCTTGTAGAAGGTGCATCGCCGTAGCAGGTCCATCTGCCGATCGTCGTCCCGGTTGACCCGCCAGCCTCCCCCACTGTGAGTCGCCGGGAAAGAGCAGCACGGCGTCGCCGATCTCGAAAGCCAGCATCAGACTCGTGTTATTGATCGCCGACTCCAATGCGGCTGCTCCCAGCACAGCCGAAGCATTGGAGATGCGCTTGAGCAACGCGAGGAGGTCTTCATCTGGTCGGGCCTCGAAGTTTTCGGGCGGATTCCAAACCGGAAATGGGAGTTCAACCCTCCCGTCTGACTCAGATCCCACTGAAATGCCCCGCAGGAAACTCTCCTCACGGGGCGGATTCATGGACGCGATCACAGATTCATCGTCAGAAGGACCGAGCACGTGGACGTCGACCCCGGGGAGGGTGTCGCTGCGATACGGCTGGTCTGCCGGCAGCCGCCGTAGGAAATCGCGCTTGGCGCCCTGGGCACCGCCGACGAAGCCGCGGTGGAGCGTGGCCATCGCCGCGTCGTTCTTGAGGGACAGCGTCGGATCCTCGTCGACCTGATTGGCTGGAGCCTCCCCGAAGAAGTTCTCGATCACGTGGGCGATGAAGTCGCGCTCCTCGTCACCCAGCGCATTCACACCGTTCAACATGTGAAACTCATTGTTGAGCGCCAAAGCGAACGCCGACATCTCCCGTAGCAGGCGGACCGCCTCCGGGTCCTTGGGATCCTCGGTCCACGGCATCCAGACCTCGTCAACGACAACGTCGTCCCAAACCGAGTCCAGGAAGCCGGAGATGTGGTCCTCATGTCGGTGCGAGATGACCACCACATCGATACGTGCCTCACCGTTCTCGGTGACGTCGGCGATCACACGTTGCGCGACCTCACCGATCGGCACCGCCCGGTTATCGACGGTCGGCCGTTTGATCGACCCACAGTCGATCAGGACCTTGCGCTCCCGGCCATCGTCAGCGGGGAAGCGGAGCAGGAAGCAGTCGCCGAAACCACGTTGCACATCGACACGGTCACATGTTGGTCACGGCGTCGTCCTCGGCTTTGTGGCTTCGTCACATGGAGCACGTCGGCGCCGTATTCCCTGGTGCACTGCGCTGAAGTCGTAGCGACGGAGCATCCGGTCAGACAGGGGGAATACGTCGTCATCCTCCCATGAGAAATGGGGATCACGATCGTCGGACTCCGCCACGAACGCCTCCATCGTGGCCAGCCGGTCTTTTGCTCGCTCGTTCTCCTCAGGAGACAAAGTGTCGTGGGGAAGCGGCTTGGAGATTACGTAGCGTGGCGTCCCGTCTCCAGAGAACACAACAGTCGCACCTGCTCGTGGTTGCACACCTCCCCACGTCGGATAGTCGTCCTCCTTGCGCTTCTGGGCATACTGCACACTGGCTTCGGTGAGCAGCAGCCCGTCGTCGCCAACACGCGCCATCGTGGAAAACCGCGCACCAAAATCGGGTTGTCCTCGCTATGCGGCTCCAGGCCGAGAGCGCCGTAATTGATGGTGGCGTATTGATCCAGCTCACTCGCAACCTTTTCGTACTCGTCCCCTTTGGGGTACGAGTAGGACTTCCGCTTGGCCCCCACGACTTGGCATCAGCCGTGAGCAGGCGCCCCAAGACGCTCTCGTCGATGGGATCAACCAACTTTCCGGAGTCCGCGGTCGGCCAGAGCAGCGACTCCTCGTTCAGTGAGAGGACATCCGTGGGATAGATGCCCCGCGCCAAGAACGAGTCCACCAGGTTGGCCCCTAGGTCGAATGGGTCGTCCGGGTTCAACTCGGAGTCGGCCGTGACGAGCGCACGTAGGTAGTCACCGTAGGTCAGGTCGACCGGTGGCAGGTACTCGAAAGCCCTGATGCACAGGTCGAGCACTCGCTCGCGGTGTCGGCAGCCTCGTCGGTAAGACGTGCGACCAGGGCCGGGTGGAGTTGGCCCACGCCATTAGTGGTCCCCGCCCCGAGCAGAACCAGATCCTCAACTCGGGCGGCGTAAGTCGTGAAGAACACGTCAAACACCGCCATGAAGAGAATCGCGGCACGGTTATGCGGCTCGAACGCCGTTGCGTATTCGGCCGGATCGGGATGTTCCTCCTCGTCACGCGCTTCCGCAGCGCGGCGCCTTGGGCGGTGGTCTGGCCGAACTGTCGAGCGAGCTCGATTAGGGGGCCTGGCTTCGACAGGTCGCCGCCACTGTCCTCGATGGCCTCGCTCAGTACTCCCGGGTAGGCGAAGTGCTGGAAGATTGCCACGATGTCAGAGATCCCCTCATGGAAAGCCTTGACGTCGGGATTGGTGGCGTAGTTGAAGGCGGGGCGAAGCCGGTGGATGAGCGCGTGAGTCACCTCGTGGGCGACAATGTCGTGGGACAAGCATGTGAACACGATTTGGTTGGGGATGTTCTCGCCCGGATCCTCCGGGTCGGCGCGGTAGTAGCCAAGGCATATCGAGTTGGTTGCCGGGTGATAGAAGGCATTGCGGCCCTCGAACGCGTGAGGAAGGACCGTCAATGGGTCAGATCGCAGCCGTCGACCTAACGCCCGTTCGAAGTTCGCGATGACTTTCATGGCGACCGCGTACACCATCTGTTGGTGGAACTTGGGGTTCCCGACGTTCGGTTCCAGCCCGCCGCCCGCCCGGAGCTCTTCCAGATTCACGGGCTCGTAGTAGCGCTCGGACCCTGCGTCGTAGTCCACCACTTTGATCAGACGCCCACTTGGACCGGGCTTGAGCTCCTCGAAGGGGATATCGAGCGATATGCGATAGCGTCGACGGCGCCCGAGCTGTGGGTCGAATGCGTACACCTTGAGGGGCCGGATGGCGTAGACGTTGGCGAGTCGTCGGCCTTGTCCTGCCCGCGGGGAACCGGTGCATAGCTAACAGAGCCCTTAGACGCCGGTGCCTTCATTGGTCCCCCCAGGTGACAATTCGAACCTACAACCAGCAGACGGTGCGTGGAAGCCCTAATTCTCTCGCCCTAGGTTTTGCGAAGGCACGGAGTCAAAGTGAGACACACTCGAGGCATTGGATGTGTTGACACACCGGCGGGGCTTCGACCCGCAGCGGCTGATGAGTGGCTAGGGCAACAGGACGTGTCGCCCTACCTTGAACTTTCAGCAGCACCCCAGGCCCACCGCGGTCCCCAGGATCGGGGCTCGCTCGGCGTTGTGTGCCGTCGCTCCGGGCATCGAATGTCGGGGTGACGAATCGCTGCCCTGTCCTCCAATCCGTGCTGATCAAAGTCGTGACAATGAGTGGACCATTGATTTAGTAGCCCTATCCCTGTACACAGGACGAAGTCCTTCGGCCGAAGCAAACGCAGAGCAAGGAGATTCAGATTGATTCTGTCAATGGCGCACGCATCCGTCGAAGACCCCACAGCCGAATACATCTTCGGAGCGTGGTCCGACATCGTCGTCGGAGAGCGACCTGATGGCCTGATCGATTGTTATCTCTCCCAAGGAGACGGGGTCGTACACATGGTTTCGATCTGGACGAGTATCGAAGACCACGACAGGGCAATGGAGGAGGCGAAGAATCACCCTGCCTTCGGATTCTTTGCTGCGTGCGGTCTCGATCCCACCCAAACCACATACGAGGTGATCGGTCGGCTAACGCGCCCATAGCCGACCCCACTTTCAGCGGGACGACCAGCGACAGATCCCGTAGGGAAACGGGGACGACGCAGCGAACACCCTCTGGGTCTACGGCAGGACTGCCCCACTTCCGTGTAAACGGGAGACGACCGGTTGGGCGGAGCTGCGCAGCCTTTTGACCAAGTCGATGGGACCAGAACCCCTACTACGAGAGGCACCGGACGGGATCGATGGCATTGATGAAGCATTCATCTTCGGGTCCTGGGCCGACCCGGACCAGATGGCACCGCACGACATCGATCTCATGGTGATCGGAGATCCGGATCCTGGGCAGGTATATGGCGCGGTTTCGGCAGTTGAAGCCGAGGTGGGAAGGCCGATCAATGTGGTCTTGCGTTCCGAGGACGAATGGGCTGGCACTGACGGAGCGTTTGAGCGGGCTATACGGAGTCGACCGCGGATCCAACTCGCATGAGCGAACTCGACGACCTCATCGCCAAGGGTCTCATCGAGGCCGTCGAATCAGATCGGCCGATTGCCGAGCAGTGGATCGACGATGCGAGACGTCATCTCGAAGCCGCTCAGGCCATCCAGACTATCGACCCCTCCGGCGCCTACGTCCTGGCATATGACGCCGCCCTCAAGGCCGTCGCCGCCGCCTTGTTGATGACCGGGCACAGGGTGCGCAGTCGGCCTGGGTCTCATCAGGCGCTCGGTCAATATGCCAAGGTCCTCGCCAGGGAGACCGGCGAACCCGCACTCGAGCAATTCGATCGCCTTCGCCGCGAGAGGAACCGATCTGAGTACGGGTCTAGGAGCTTCGGCAAGGCTGAAGTCAACGAGGCCATCAGGTCGGCCCGAGCAATCCTCGAGGCGTGCGCACGACGTACCCAGGTTGACCACGGAGAGTGATGTCAAACGCCATGGGGGGACAAATCTGGTCGCTCGAATGTGTGTATGCTATGCGCATGGCGAGAGTCAACGTATACCTACCCGACCAACTGGCCGATGAAGCCAGAGACGCTGGGCTCAATGTTTCGAACCTGACGCAGGAGGCAGTCCGGTCAGCCCTGTCATCCATGCACACGGGTGAGTGGTTGAAGATGGTGGCGGCACTGCCCCCGACCGGAGCGGAGCACAAAGACGTCCTGGCCGCGATCAAGAGAGCCAAGGACGAGCTGGAGGGCATTGGCTGAGTCGCTCGTCCTCGACGCCTCGGCGATGGTTGACCTGCTCGTTGGTTCTGACCACGCATCGTCGATCGAAGCACGCGTGCACGACGCAGAGCTACATGCTCCAGGGCATTTCGACGCAGAGGTCCTCTCCGCTCTTGGGAGGCTGCATCGAGCCAGTCAATTGACGACCAGACAAGTGACTGACCGGGTCAACCTCGTCGCATCGTCACCGATCGTCCGTCACCCCCTCGCACCACTACTTACAGGGGCGTGGCGGAGGCGCGGAAACCTGCGACTGGTCGACGCCATCTACGTCGAGTTGGCGAGCCAGCTCGACATGCTGATCGTCACGACCGATCGTGGATTGGCCTCGGCCAGCAGAAGGGCAACATTGATCGAGCGAAGCTGATGATCAGTGAGCTGCTGCTCGGGCCTGTAGGGAATCCGAACGTATAAGAGCCGGGCGTATCACAGAGCATCGCACGAGGCCGGGGACAACCTCGACTTGCACCCGAACCCGTACAGATGAGCGAGAGTTACGCCTCCTCGTCCTCGCGTGCGAGTGTGTTTTGGTCGACCAGAAGGTCCAGCACTTCACCGATCGTCCGCTCCCGGCTGATGGCTTCTCGCAGCGGGAGGTGACCCTGGATCTGGTAGCGATTGCGACGGCCGTCTTTCTCCTCTTTTTGCTTCACCACGTAGCCGCTTTCGGTCAGGTCGGTGACGATGGCATAGGCGCTGCGTTCGGTGATGCCCACCGTGGTGGCGATCTCGCGCAGACGGACGCCGGGGTCGTGAGCAATGCACAGCAGGACCCGAGCATGGTTCGTGAGAAAGTTCCAGTGCATCATGAATAGCAAGCCTAGTTCCTTCTTTACCCCTCTTTCTAGAACCTATTTGCTAGTTTTCTGTAACTAGGTTACGATAACGTCAGACATCGAGGCTCCGCGGTCGCCGATCGCCAGCACTCAAGGTCAACCAAGAGGTTCCAACCATGTTGATGAGAATGGAAACATTCCCCGTGTACGACCGGCTAACCGAGGAGTTACTCAGCCAACGCCGTGTGAAGCAGATCCCTGTGGACGCGTACCGTCAGGGCAATGAGTTCAAGGTGCTTCTCGACCTGCCCGGGGTCGATCCAGGCTCCATAGAGCTGACTGTGGAGAAGGACATCCTTGACGTGCGTGCGACGCGTAACTGGGTCCATGTCGAGGGCGATCAGATCCAGATGACGGAACGACCCCAGGGTGATTTCAGACGCCAGCTTTTCCTAGGGGAGAGCCTGGACCGTGAGCACATCACCGCTACCTACGAGAACGGGGTTCTCACGGCAACCATCCCGGTAGCCGAGGAGGCCAAGCCCCGCAAGGTCAAGATCACCGACGCCGGAGGCGAGCTCCTCGCCCTGGCAGCCACGACCGTCCCCGAGTAGAGCGGAACGACTTCCTGGCCCAATGATGCGGCTCCCCTCGGGGAGCCGCATCATTTGCGTCACCGGCGGGCATGGGTGCCCACACCTTGGCTCGTCGGTCAGTGAGGCAGGAGGGCTGGCACCCGCAATCCACGCGGACCTGCAACTCCACGGCGTCTCGAATGTCACCGCACCTCTTGCCCCCGACAGAGATCTCCGTTTCTCCTCCCTGGCATGACTCGGCCAGCACCGATGTCCCAGCAGCCAACACCAACCATCCGGTTCGGGGTCGTGACCTCACGAACCGAAATTCGCCTAGGCGTCATGCGCGCGAGTTCCGTCCGTCAGTAGGGAAACGGGACGGGTTCGTACCTGAGACGGCCCACCGAAATGGCTGACTAAAAGGCGTCAAGGCCGCCGGAGAACTGCTGACCTAAAAGGCGTCAAGGCCCGCCGGAGAACTCCAAATCCGGCCCGGACGATCCGATCCATCGGGACCAGATGGCGACGTTCCTCGCCAGAACGGGTGACCTGACTGGTTGAACCAACCGGGGATCCCTCGAGGCCCGCTCCTGCAATCCGACCCGCGGCCGTCCCCCATATGATCTTGGCTAAACGGCCAACGATGCAAGATGGCGACGAACCGCCTCGACCGCATCGAGACCACCAAAGCCGATCGTGGTTATCGACCGGGACACCGCCTCTCCCACCCGGGTCGCTACCTCTTGCCCTGCCCGTCGGCCAATCCATCGCGCATGGAGGTTGAGCACGAAACCGAGGAGAAGACTCAAGGCGAGCGCGCCAGTGATGAGGAGGAGGGGCGTCGGAACCGGGCCCAGATAGGGAACGTCGATGGTGGCCACCGGAAGCTGGCCCGGCCCGAAAATCACGAGCAAATACCAGGCTATAGCGAACAGAAGAACCGCCCCCGACAGCAACTGCACGAAACCGACGACCGGCCAGAGCATCGAGCGGGGCACGGTCAGTTCGCCGGCGGCCTGACGCGTCGCGCGGTCGAGGGCCCTGGTCACCTCGGTTTCGGCATCGTCCGCTCCCAGCGTCATCAGGAGCGCGGGCCGGGTAGCGGGCGGAACCGCCCCAGCCGCCCTCACAAGGGCCGAGCGAACCGGGTTGAGGACATGGCCCAGACTCCCCCGCCGTCGCCACTCGAGCAGATAGGCGCCAGGGTCCGCCTGTCGCCGCTTCCGTCCGGTGATGAACGACAAGAGCGTGAGGATCCGGGCAAGGAGCGAGCCACCCTGGCGGCGGGCACGATGCAACACCGCCTCTTCCATCTGGCGGGAGACCCCGACGGGGTCGACCAGTGCCACAGCCCCCTCCACCGCAGCGGCGATCGCCATCTCTCTTTCCTTCGTCGGGAGCAACGGGCTGTGCGACGTGCCTGGCTCCAGCCCGGCCGCCCGGGCAATCGCATCGACCTCGGTGGCGGCGTCCGTGGCGAGTTTCGCTGCCACGATCGCCTTTCCCTCGGCGGCCTGGTTCAGCTCAGCACGCAACTCCTCGAACCCGCTGCCATCGAGGGCGGACACCATGTCGATTGTGGCTCCATCGATCCCATCGTCCGCCAACCGGCGGCGGAAGTCATCGGTCAGCAGTTGTCGCTGTTGGGGATCCAGACGGTCGGCCTTGTTGAAGATGAACCGCATCCGCTTGGCGTGGGGCGCCAGACGGCGGAGATACTCGTGGAGGCGCTCGTCGTCGTACTTCTCGGGGTCGACCACCCACGCCACCGCGTCGATGCGGGGCAGGAGGGCATCAACCGTTGCCCGATGCTCGAGACGGACACTGTCGACGTCGGGCAGGTCGAGTATGGCCACCCCGGACAGGTCGGCCTGGTCGTGGCCGACGACTCGCTCGACACCGAGCCAATCGAGCAAGGGACGGACTTCCTCCCGAGCGTCGTTGGCCACCCAGGTCAACGGCTGCTCAGTGGTCGGTCGCAAAGCCCGCGCCGGGCTGACCTCCTCACCGGCGAGGGCGTTGAGCACCGAGGATTTGCCCACGCCGGTCCCACCGACCAGTGCCATCACGTACAGCTCGCCCGAGAAACCAAGCCGCTGTCGGATCCGGTCTGCCAACGCCCGGGCCGACACATGCATGATCGACCAGGCCCAAGATCGGCCGCGCGCCGTTGCAGCCTCCTCCAACCGCTCTAGGGGGGTCATTGCGTCTCCATCCGGGCCGCGGCATGGGCGGCCCGACGCAGATCGGAGGCAAGATCGGTCGGTTGCGCCATGGGGCCGAGGGCAGAGATGAACCTTTCCTGTTCGGAGACGAACACCGAATCGAGGATCCGATCGAGACGGGCCCGTGCCTGTTCGACGAAGGCGGCGACGTTGGCCTCGCCGAAGATTGCCTCCAGCAGCTTCTGGTTGAGGACGGCGGTGGCGGCGCCGATGCCTATCTCCGCTCCGGTGAGCCCGCCGGTGTGGATGAAGACGGCGAGGATGGCGCTGGTCCCGAGCACGTTGAGGCCGATGCTGGCCGCCTGCGCCCTCCCTTTGAGCTGGGCGCCCATGACCTGGATCTCATCGCCGATCACTTCCATCCATTCCTCCAGCTCCGCATTCAGCTCCGACGCCATGCCCGGCGAAGAGCCCCATAGCCCAGCGTCCTCGGTGAGGGCCATGGCGCCGTGCGGGTCGTCGACCCAGATGGCGGCCGTTTTCGATGCTGCGGTGTCGGTATGACGCACCACCGAGGTCACCAGGTCGGCGAAGGCCGCCTCACGCACCTCGGGAGCCGGCGGTGGCGGGGTCGGCCGTAACAGGTTGCGGAGGGAGGCGGCCACCCGGCCCACTCCTTCTGAGATGTAACGAGCGACCGGACCGGCGTTGACGTAATCGAGCCATTGCCGGAGCACCTCGGTGCGGAGAAACGTTCCGGTTTCGATCTCCCGGTTGAGCTCGTTTCGGGCCGCCCGGTAGCTCGACTCGAGGGCTCCTCGTAGCGAGGCAGCAGCCTGCTGCTCGCGTTCCACCTCGGCGGCGATTCTCTCTACCGCCTCGGGGAGACCGGCCAGGGCGGTGTCGAGGCTGCGTCGGGCCATCGAGCGCCGCTCATAGTCGTCCTGACGGAGCCGTTCGATCGCCTCGAGGATCGGCCCAACCGCTTCCCGTCGCAGACCGTCTACGGCAGGGTCGGTCGCACCCTCCGGGACCGAGACGACCTCCAAATCACCGAACGCCCCTTGCCGGTCGAGCTCGCCCCGCTCGATCAGGGCCCGATAGTCGGCCATCACAGCCGCCTCATCGGTCGTATCGGTGGGCATGCGGTTGATCACCGCCAGCAACGGCACCCCCCGTTGTCGAGCCCGGGCCAGGATGTCCCATGGGACCTGGTCGGCGTAGCGGGTGACCGTCGTGACGAAGATCACCAGGTCGGCAGCCTCCAAGAGCTCGAGAGCCAGCTCCCGGTTGGAGCGTTCCACGCTGTCGAAGTCGGGAGCGTCCACGATCATCAGCCCGGGACTGATGGCAGGGTCGATGCGGACATCGAGT
>CAWILU010000004.1:0-668874 GCA_963837055.1 uncultured Acidobacteriota bacterium
CTTTCCTGCTGATTGTCCGCACTAGACGGTTTGTCACTGTCCATGGCTCGACCCTACGAAAAGGGTGTGACACGAACTAGTACCGCTAGATACACGGGGTTTCCAGCATATAGCAAGGTTTGATCCGAGAAGTTGCCTCCTCGGAGCCGCAACTCTTTTACGGCCGCCGTTTACTGGGGCTTAATTTCAAGGCTTCGCCGAAGCTAACCCATCCACTTAACCTTCCAGCACCGGGCAGGCGTCACAGCGTATACGTCGTCTTGCGACTTAGCACGCTGCTGTGTTTTTGGTAAACAGTCGCTTGGGTCTGGTCACTGCGGCCCCCTCAAGCTCCGGACGCGAGTCCTTCACCTTACCGGGGCGCTCCTTCTCCCGAAGTTACGGAGCTATTTTGCCGAATTCCTTAACCAGAGTTAACTCGCTCGCCTTGGTATTCTCTACCTGTCCACCTGTGTCGGTTTGGGGTACGGGCACCCTGAGTGCTCGCTAGAAGTTTTTCTCGGAGGCATGGCTTCAACGGCTTCGCCTAAAGCGGCTCGGCATCACGTCTCAGGCTTTGTGAGGTCCGGATTTACCTGGACCTCGCCCCACACGCTTACCCCGGGAACAACCATCGCCCGGGTCCGTTTAGCCTTCCCCGTCACTCCTTCGCTGACCTAGTACTGACTGGGTCGGTAGGCCCCGAAGGGCTTTCCTTAGCAAATCAGATTCGGCCTGGGCGCACGCAGAGTGGTACCGGAATATCAACCGGTTGTCCATCGACTACGCCTCTCGGCCTCACCTTAGGTCCCGACTTACCCTGGGCGGACGAACCTTCCCCAGGAACCCTTGGACATTCGGCGGAAGAGATTCTCACTCTTCATTCGCTACTCATGCCGGCATTCGCACTCGTGACGCCTCCACGACTGGCTTCCGCCGCCGCTTCGCTGGCAACACGACGCTCCCCTACCGATCCAGCTAATGCTGGATCCCGTAGCTTCGGCGGTGTACTTGAGCCCCGTTACATTTTCCGCGCAGAGTCACTCGACCAGTGAGCTGTTACGCACTCTTTAAATGGTGGCTGCTTCTAAGCCAACATCCTGGCTGTTTGAGCAACTCCACATCGTTTCCCACTTAGTACACACTTTGGGGCCTTAGCTGACGATCTGGGCTGTTTCCCTTTCGACCACGAAGCTCATCCCACGTAGTCTGACTGCCGCATTTAGCGCATTGAGATTCGGAGTTTGACTGAATTCGGTAAGCTTGTAGGCCCCCTAGTCCAATCAGTGCTCTACCCCCAATGCGGAACATTACGACGCTAGCCCTAAAGCTATTTCGGGGAGAACCAGCTATCGCCGAGTTTGTTTGGCCTTTCACCCCTATCCACAGGTCATCCCCCAAGTTTTCAACCTTGGTGGGTTCGGGCCTCCACGAGGTCTTACCCTCGCTTCACCCTGCCCATGGATAGATCACTCGGCTTCGGGTCTACGGCATGCGACTAGGCGCCCTATTAAGACTCGCTTTCGCTTCGACTACGGTTCACACCTTAATCTTGCCACATACCGGTAACTCGCCGGCTCATTCTTCAAAAGGCAG
Source organism: uncultured Acidobacteriota bacterium (assembly GCA_963837055.1). Lineage (GTDB taxonomy): Bacteria > Actinomycetota > Acidimicrobiia > Spongiisociales > ZC4RG35 > JARDZU01. Next base: position 1,576 of record CAWILU010000004.1, read on the forward strand.
GCGGTCAGGATCCGAAGATCCCTCCCACTGCTTGTAAGTCAACGGTTTCAGGTACTATTTCACTCCCCTCGCCGGGGTTCTTTTCACCTTTCCCTCACGGTACTAGTCCGCTATCGGTCGCTAGGAAGTACTTAGCCTTACGAGGTGGTTCTCGCAGATTCACACGGAATATCCTCCGTGCTACTTGGGAACACCGAATCTGAAGCGAGGTCGGTTTTCATCTACAGGGCTGTTACCTGCTATGGCCCAGCTTTCCAGCTGTGTTCGACTAACCGCCTCGTTTGTAACTTCAGCTCGATACCGGTGTATCGAGACATCAGGTCCCACGACACCAATACAGCAACGCCACCGGGCTATCACACTGCATAGGTTTAGGCTCATCCCGTTTCGCTCGCCACTACTCAGGGAGTCGCATTTGCTTTCTTTTCCTCAGAGTACTGAGATGTTTCAGTTCCCCTGGTTACCTCAACCGGCCCTATGTGTTCAGACCGGAGTGACTGGGCATGACCCCAGCCGGGTTTCCCCATTCGGACATCCTCGGATCGACGCTTGCTTGACAGCTTCCCGAGGCTTTTCGCAGCCTGCCACGTCCTTCATCGGCTTCTAGCGCCAAGGCATCCACCGTTAACTCTTAGTAGCTTGGAATATAGAGAATCCAAGACATTTTGTGCTCGCTATGCAGTTCTCAAGTTGCCTGAAGGTGCTCGACCGCGGCGATACGAGATCGTCCCGGCCGTGAACTCCTTCACAACTGAACAATGTGCCCAATCCACCGGCTCCTTGGCCGGGCTCATCCGAGCTCTCGTGTCACCGAAGCGACTCGAGCTTGCTCGTTCCACCCAACCAGATCAGTCCTGTTAGATCGAATAGCCAGCAGATCAACTAGAAGCTGGAAACCGGTCAATCATGACGGTTTCGTTAATGCTCCTTAGAAAGGAGGTGATCCAGCCGCACGTTCCCGTACGGCTACCTTGTTACGACTTCGTCCCAATTACCGACCCCACCTTCGGCAGCTCCCTCCCTAAAAGGGTTGGGCCACTGACTTCGGGTGTTGCCGACTTTCGTGACGTGACGGGCGGTGTGTACAATCCCCGAGAACGCATTCACCGCGGCTTTGCTGATCCGCGATTACTAGCGACTCCGACTTCATGGAGTCGAGTTGCAGACTCCAATCCGAACTGAGGCCGGCTTTTTGGGATTCGCTCACCTTCGCAGGATCGCAGCCCGTTGTACCGGCCATTGTAGCATGCGTGCAGCCCTGGATATAAGGGGCATGATGACTTGACGTCGTCCTCACCTTCCTCCGAGTTATCCCCGGCAGTCTCCTATGAGTCCCCGGCCGAACCGCTGGCAACATAGGACAAGGGTTGCGCTCGTTGCGGGACTTAACCCAACATCTCACGACACGAGCTGACGACAGCCATGCACCACCTGTCATGGGCCCTTACGGACACCGTGTTTCCACGGCTTTTCCCATGATGTCAAACCCAGGTAAGGTTCTTCGGGTTGCATCGAATTAAGCCGCATGCTCCGCCGCTTGTGCGGGGACCCGTCAATTCCTTTGAGTTTTAGCCTTGCGGCCGTACTCCCCAGGCGGGACACTTAATGCGTTAGCTTCGGCACGGCAGTCGTTGATCAGACCGCCACACCTAGTGTCCAACGTTTACAGCGTGGACTACCAGGGTATCTAATCCTGTTTGCTCCCCACGCTTTCGCTCCTCAGCGTCAGTACCGGCCCAGAGAACCGCCTTCGCTACTGGTGTTCCTCCCGATATCTGCGCATTTCACCGCTACACCGGGAATTCCATTCTCCTCTACCGGACTCTAGTCACAATAGTCTCGACTGCAGTTCCGAGGTTGAGCCTCGGACTTTCACAGCCGACTTACTGAACCGCCTACGAGCTCTTTACGCCCAATAATTCCGGACAACGCTCGCCCCCTACGTATTACCGCGGCTGCTGGCACGTAGTTGGCCGGGGCTTCTTTTGGAGGTACCGTCAATTTCTTCCCTCCTGAAAGGGGTTTACAACCCGAAGGCCTTCATCCCCCACGCGGCGTTGCTGCGTCAGGCTTTCGCCCATTGCGCAAGATTCCCTGCTGCTGCCTCCCGTAGGAGTCTGGGCCGTGTCTCAGTCCCAGTGTGGCTGATCGTCCTCTCAGACCAGCTACTCGTCAATGCCTTGGTAGGCCGTTACCCCACCAACTAGCTGATAAGCCGCGAGCCCATCCCACAGCACAAAGGCATTTCCTCGAACAATCATGTGGTTACTCGAGGATATTCGGTATTAATCCAGGTTTCCCTGGGCTATCCCGATCTGTGGGGCAGGTTGCTCACGTGTTACTCACCCGTTCGCCGCTCCGTCATACCGGTGGGTTACCCCTCCGGTGTGCGTCGCTCGACTTGCATGCATTAGGCACGCCGCCAGCGTTCGTCCTGAGCCAGGATCAAACTCTCCAACGTACATTCAAGGCCGACACCCAAAGGCGCCTGCCAATCCTGTCAGTTATGAGTTTGCAATTGGGTCCAGGGCCCGTGAGGGGCCCTAGAGCTGATTGCTATACAGATGCTCACTCACCTCGTCGACCTTCGTTGGCTGACTCTCGTCATCCGATTCAGGCCGGGAAGTGGGTGTGCATGCTGGCTTTTGGCACATTGTTCAGTTGTCAAGGAGCCCAGAGCTCCCACTACTGATTGTCAGGCGGGCCGGCAACGACGTGAAATCCATCGCGGATGCCCTCGTGACCCCGATACAAAGTGAATCCGAGGCGACGCGAAAAAGGCGCCGTCCCGGTGTTCAAGTGGGTGGCCGGGGATGTGTTCCCCAGCCGGGAGTCGAATAGTAACGACACCCCTGAGTTAGTCAAGTCAATGAGACGAGCCGGACAAACCGCCGTTTGCCCACCTGGAGGACCCGCCCCTCCAGATCCGCCCTGGCGACCTCCTGGGCCTCGAGCACCGACCCGTCGAGCTTTACCGCCCCCTGGGTCAGCAAACGTCGGGCTTCCGATCCAGAGAGCCCGAGAGCCTCCCTGATCAGACCCGGGATCATGATCGGATCGTCTGCCGGAAGAGCAAACGACTCGATCTCGTCGGGCATTCCCCCGTCTTTGAACACCTGGTCGAACACCGCTTCGGCTCTCTCCGCCGCGTCACCGTCCCAATAGAGCGCGGTCACGTCACGGGCGAGACGCCGCTTGGTCTCGCCAGGGTGGAGCGCCCCGGCGACAAGGCCGGCCTCGATCTCGTCGACGTCGGCGGGGTCGAGATCCGCTGCCAGCCGGAACCACTCGACCATGGCTGTGTCGGGGATGCTCATGGTCTTGCCGAACATCTCCTCGGGCGTGTCCTCTACACCGATGTAGTTCCCGAGCGACTGCGACATCTTCTTGACTCCGTCGGTCCCGACGAGAAGAGGCATCGTCATGGCCACCTGCGGCTCCATGCCGTACCGATCCTGGACGGTTCGGCCCATCATGAGGTTCCACAGCTGGTCCGACCCGCCTAGCTCCACATCGGCCTCGACCGCCACGGAGTCGTAGCCCTGGAGCAACGGATAGAGGAACTCCATGACCGAGATCGGGCTCCCCTCTTCGTAGCGCTTGGCGAAGTCGGATCGCTCGAGCATCTGGGCCACGGTGGCGGCGGAGGTGAGCTCGAGCAGACCGGCCATGTCGAGGGCCCCCAGCCACTCCGAGTTCCGCCTGATCTCGAGGTTCTCCGGGAGGAGGATCCTGCGGAACTGGCCAAGCACGTTCTCCGCGTACCCGTTGACCTCCTCCGCGGTGAGCCGCCGACGAGTCTCCGAGCGGTCCGAAGGGTCTCCGACCTGCCCGGTGAAGTCGCCGACGATGAGGACCGCGGTGTGGCCCATCTCCTGAAAATGCCGCAGCTTGCGAAGGACGACTGCCCACCCCAGGGTCACAGCCGGGGCGGTGGGATCCAAGCCCAGCTTCACCCGCAGTGGGCGCCCCTGCTCCAGCTTGGAGGCCAGATCCTCGCTTGGGACCACCCGATCGGTGTGACGAAGGAGGAACCCGAGTTGGTCGTCGGCACTCATCGCCGCGGCGAGAGTAGATCAGGGACATCTGATCGCCCGCCCGGCCCGGTCGCCGATGTCACCGCGACGAATCGCCACGGGCGATCGATGGCCTGACTGATGCCAACCCGTGGTGTCGCCATCACCAGGGCAGGCGCCGGGCCCGGCTCCAGGCGAATCGGAGATGAGCCTTCCAACAGGTACGTCCCATCGTGGGAGTGGTCGACTCCCAGGGCCTGAGTCAGCTTCCCCGGGCCATTGGCCAAGTCCTGGTCACGCCCCCGGCGAGACCGGGCGATGCCGACCCCGTCCACGATCTCCCCTCCACGAAAGAGGATTCCCCATCCGATGCCTTCGGGCCCCGCCGCCACGTTGGCGCACCAGTGGATTCCGTAGGAGCGGTACACGTAGAGAGTCCCGGGTCGCTCGAACATCGATCCGTTTCGCCTGGTCCTGCCTCGAAAGGCATGGGACGCGGGGTCGTCGGATCCTTTGTATGCCTCGACCTCGGTGATGCGGGCCCTCACCGGCTTCCCGCCGACGTCGGAGACCAGGAACCAACCCAGGAGCCGCGGCGCAGCCTCCTCGGGGCGCTCCGCGAGCTGTGATGCCAGATCCACCTCAAGCCCCTCGCAGCCGGGCGCCAAGCTCCTCGGCGGCGCTGATCATCCTCTGGCGCACCGGAGATACCTCTTCGTTGGTGAGGGTGTGGTCCGCCGATCGCAGGCGGTACCTGATCGCCACCGCCCGGCTCCCTACGTCGACGCCGGGCCCCTGGAACACGTCGAAGACCCGAGCGGACTCCACCAGGTCGGTGCCCGCCTCATTGGTGGCTCTCATCAATCGACCGACATCGAGGGCCCCGGGCACGAGGAAGGAGAGGTCGAAGTCGACATGGGGGAACACCGAAGGCGATTTGGCGATGACAGGGTCGACCCGAGCAAGCAGGGGCTGGAGATCGAGCTCACCGATCGCGACCCTCCCCGGTATCTCGAATTCCCGATTGGCGCGAGGGCTCAGCTCACCGACATGACCGATGTGCGAGCCCCCGAGCTTCACTGCCGCAGATCGGCCAGGGTGGTACCCAAATGCCTCCGCCGGCTCGACCGTGAAATCGAGATGCCCTAGCACCGCCATCACATGACGAAGCACAGAAAGGGATACCTGGGCGTCGGCTGTCGCCGGCTCCTGACCCAGGAGACGTGGCCCCACGCCACCGACTATGACCCAGGCGAGCACCGATTTCTGCTCGGGGAGCCGGGAGTCCTCGGACCAGGGCTCGGCGAGGAACACCCGGGACATCTCGAACAAGGCGACCTCCGACATGCCGTACGAGAAATTGTGACGGGCCACGTTGAGCAGACCGGGGAGCATGGTCGGCCGCATGGTCCCTTCCTCCTCCCTCAGCGGGTTGGTCACGGTGAGCAGTCGAGCCGTGTCCATCCATCCCAGCATGATCAGGTCGGACCTGGTTGACGAATGGCAGCGTCACCGTCTGATGCATCCCGAGCCCGACCAATGCCGAAGTGAGGAGGCGGGCCCGCTTCTGCTCGGCGCTGAGGCCACCGCCGGGACCGGTCGGAAGAGTGGCGCCGAACCGCTGGAATCCGTGGAGTCTGGCCACTTCCTCGACGAGATCAGCGGGCCGGGTGACGTCGGGCCGATAGGTGGGGACCGTGACGACCATCGGGTCGGTTCCCGCGACACTCATCCCAAGACGAGTCAGGATGCTGCTCACCTGCTCGATGGTGAAGCCCGGCCCGAGGAGTCGCTCGACATCGCCAAGCGTGAGGTCGACCTGGACCGGATTGACCTCCACGGCGATCTCATCGATCACGGCCTCGAGCACCTCGCCGCCCCCGAGCTCGACCACCATCGCCGCTGCCCTCGCATCGGCCCGTTCGGTGAGGTTGGGATCGACCCCGCGCTCGAATCTCGTCGAGGCCTCGGACATCAGCCCGTGACGGCGTGACATGTACATGATCGTGGGGGGATCCCAGGAAGCCGCTTCCATGAGGACGTTCACGGTCGACTCCGATACCTCGGAACGGGCGCCGCCCATCGTCCCCGACATCGAAGTCGGGCCTTCGCTGTCGTAGATGATCAGATCCTCGGCCGTCAATGAGCGCAGCTCACCGTCGAGGGTCTCGAGTGTCTCACCAGGCTCGGCCCTCTTGACCGTAAGTCGACCTCCGGAGATGGTGTCGGCATCGAAGGCGTGGAGAGGATGACCCAGCTCCAGCATCACGTAATTGGTCACGTCGACCACATTGGAGATCGCCCGCATCCCGGCCTTCCTGAGCCGATGCCGCACCCAGAGAGGCGAGCTTCCCACCCGCACACCGCGGATCTCACGGGCGGTGAACCGGCGACAACCGGACGGATCCCCGATCTCCACGCTGATCGCCGGCGACCCAGGGGCAGTCACCAGGGGCCGCTCCGGGACCTGATACCCGACCGCGTAGTGGGCCGCCAGGTCGCGGGCGATCCCGACGAGCGACATGGCATCGGGTCGGTTGCTGGTGATGGCCAGATCGAACACGACGTCGGGCAGCTCGACCAGGTCGGAGAATGGTGAGCCCAGGGCGGGCTCACCATCCAGGACGAGAATCCCGGAATGGTCCTCGCCGAGGCCCAGCTCGCTCTCGGAGCAGATCATCCCGTTGGACTCGACTCCGCGGATGGTCCGCTGGCTGATCTCGAAGTCGCCGGGGAGCACTGCCCCAGGCTGGGCCACTGCGACATAGGCGCCGTCCGAGAAGTTCCACGCACCACAAATGATCTGCTCAGTGCCGGAGCCGGTGTCCACCTGGCACACCCGAACCTTGTCGGCATCGGGGTGCGGTGAGATCCGTTCGACTCTCCCAACGAACACACCGGTCCAGCCTGGCTCGAGGACCTCGAAGCTCTCCACTTCGTGCCCGAGCATGGTGAGGACGTCCGAGAGCTCGGCCGGGTCCGTCGTCGGGAGCTCGATGAACTCCTGTAGCCAGCGCAGTGGGACTTTCATCGGAACTGGCCCAGGAAGCGGAGGTCGTTGTCGACGAAGTGACGGATGTCGTTGATTCCGTGGCGAACCATCGCCATGCGCTCCACCCCCATCCCGAAGGCGAAGCCCGACACCTGGGACGGGTCGTAACCGACCGCGAGCAACACGTTGGGGTCGACCATTCCGCATCCCAGCATCTCGAGCCAGCCCGCTCCGCCACAGACCCGGCACCCTGGCTCACCGCCGTCACAGGCGAAACAGGAAACCGAGAGGTCGGCTGACGGCTCGGTGAACGGGAAGAAATCGGGCCGGAGCCTCACTGACGTCTTCGGGCCGAAGAACTCCCTGGAGAAGTGGGCCAGCGTCCCCTTGAGATCGGAGAATTGGATCGACACGTCGACGGCCAGCCCTTCGATCTGGTGAAACACGGGAAGATGGGTGGCATCGGTGGTCTCCTGGCGATAGACCTTCCCGGGCACCACCACATAGACAGGAGGCTCGTGGGTCTCCATCCATCGAGCCTGGACCGGAGAGGTCTGGGTGCGGAGGAGGACCTCGTCGGAAGACACCCCATAGTCGAGGTAGAGCGTGTCCGACTCGAGACGGGCGGGATGAGTCGGCGGGGTGTTGAGGGCATCGAAGTTGTACCAGCCGAGCTCGGCCTCGGGACCGTCGGCCACCACGTAGCCCAGACCGTTGAAGATGTCGACGATCTCATCGATCGTCTGTTGGAGCAGATGCCGCGAGCCTTGCGGGAAGGAGTGGCTCGCCAACGTGACATCGATGCGATCCTCGGTGAGTCTCCTGGCTTCGTCTTCGATCTCCAACTGGACCCGTCTCGCCGACACGAGAGCCTGAATGCTCCCGGTCACCTCGTTGAGCTTCTCCCCGACCAGGGGACGCTCCGCCGGCTCCAAGGACCCCATCGACCTCCTGACCTCACCGACCGGAGAGCTCTTGCCCAGGAGACTGCTTTCGATCCGGTCCAGATCCTCGAAGCTGTCGGCGCCATCGATCGCAGCGGGGGCGTCCGCCAACACACCGTCGAGCACCGATCTGGGATCCATGTCGGCGGCAGGTTAGAAGGCTCGCTAACGCTCGCCGTACTCGGTGCCCGGCACCTGGTGACGAGATAGCTCGTAGATCGCGATTCCGGCCGCCATCGCGGCGTTGAGGCTCTCCATTCCCCCCGGCATCGGGATGGTCACCTTGTGGGCGGACCCCTCGACCACATCGAGAGGAAGACCGGGCGCCTCCTCACCCACGAGCAGGGCGCGACGGCCCGAGGGAAGGTCGGCAGGGCTCACTCCCCCGCTCACGACCATGGCGGCGATGGCCAACCCGGCCTCCTCCAGTGCTCGCATCGACTCGACCGGCGTGATGGTGAGACGGAAATGGCCTCCGGCGCCGGCCCGGAGCACCTTGGGCGCCCACGGGTCGGCCGTTCCTTCGGTGTAGCCGAAGTCCCAGCCGAAGGCCGCGGCAGCCCGGATCAGCGTCCCGACGTTCCCGGGGTCGCTCAACCCCCAGGCAACGACCAGATTCCGACCGGTAGGCATGCTGGGCCGCGGGACCGTGATGATCGCCGCCGGCCCCCTCGGAGTCATGGTGCCGGTGACCCGGCCCAATGCCGCCGGATCCACCAGGATGAGCTCGAATCCGCTCTCCTCGGCCAGCCGCGCAGTGACCCGGTCCTCGGAAAGGGCAAACACCGCTTCGGGGATCACCCCGGACTTCAGAGCTTCACCGAGGAGATGGGGACCCTCGAGAATGGTCTTCCCGGTCGCCCGCCGCTCCCGGGAGTCGTGAAGCCGGGCCGCCTCCACCACTCGCGGGTTGCGATGGCGCAGAGGCTCCATCGGCGGAGTGACCGGCCCGATCAGCTCTTCCGGGAGGCCTCGACCAACTGGGTGAACGCACCGGGGTCGTTCACCGCCATCTCGGCCAGCATCTTGCGATCGACCTCGATGTCGGCGGCCTTCAACCCTGCGATCAGCTGCGAGTAGGTAGTGCCGTTCTGGCGAGCGGCAGCATTGATCCTGGCGATCCACAGACGCCGGAACTCACCCTTCCGGGCTCGGCGGTCGCGGTACGCGTCCTGCATCGCATGCATGACCTGCTCGTTGGCGGTCCGGTAACGGCGGCTGCGGGCACCCTTGTAACCCTTGGCACGACCGAGGACCTTCTTGTGTGACTTCTTGGCGTGGACCGCCCGTTTCACACGTGCCATGTTTGAACCTCCTGAATCCTCAACGACCGAGCAGCTTCTTGGCGACCTTGGCGTCACCGGGGGCGAGCTCGACCTCACCGGTGCGACGCCGGTAGGTGTTCTTGCCCTTGGCCAGACGCAGATGCCCCCGCCCTGATTGGCGTCTCATGTACTTGCCAGAGCCTGTGACCTTGATCCGCTTCTTGGCGCCGCTGTGTGTCTTCATCTTCGGCACGGCTACCTCCTGTTTCGTCCTACTGCTCGTCTTCGGCCGGCTCGACCGCGGCCCTCGTCTTCCGGGAGGGAGCAAGCACCATGGTCATGCTCCGTCCTTCGAGCTTGGCGCTCTGCTCCGTCACTGCGACATCGTTCAATTCTTCGGCCAACCGGTCCAGAAGCTCTTTCCCGAAGGCGGGCCGCTCCTGCTCGCGCCCCCGGAATCGGACTGTGACCTTGACCTTGTCACCTTCTTCGAGGAACTCCTGCGCCTTGCGCCGGGTGATGTCGAAATCGTGCTCCCCGATCCGCACCTTCATCCGGAGCTCCTTGATGGTGGTCCGTGTCTGCTTCTTGCGTGCCTCGCGCGCCTTCACCGACTGCTCGTACTTGTATTTCCCGTAGTCCATGAGCCGGCAGACCGGCGGCTTGGCGTTCGGCGCCACCTCTACCAGATCCAGGTCCAGTTGCTCGGCGAGCCACATGGCCTCGTTTAGCTTCTTGATCCCGATCTGTGCCCCGTCGGGGGCGATGACCAACACTTCCTTGGCCCTGATGGCGCCATTCACACGGAGCTCGTTGATGCTCTTACCTCCTGATGATGTGGTTTTCGGAAAAAGAAAAGGCAACAGGCGAAAGACCTGCTGCCATGAACCTCAGCCCGAGCCGGTCGATCGCTCGGTCTGGTGATCGGACCACGGCTCGCCTCTCGGATGATCACCTCGACAGGAAGCAATCACAACGGCGGCCGGGTGGGGAAGCAGCGCTTCCACTCTTGCCATCGGTTGTCCTGGCAACGATACCAGTGGGCCTATCGGAATCGGTAGTCGCGGATCAGACTTCACGCAGCCCCCGCAATGCGGTGGCGGTGGACACAGCGGCCTCCGCCGCCTCGAATCCCTTGTTCGACGGTCCCTCCCCGGCCCGTTCCACGGCGTGGGAGAACTCGCTCACCGCGAGGATGGCGTTGGCGACAGGGACACCGGTCTCGAGCGCGACCCGGGCGATCCCGGCGGTCGACTCCCTGACCACGATTTCGTAGTGATCGGTGTCGCCGCGGACGATCGTCCCGATCGCAACGACGGCGTCACAGCCGGCTTCTGCCAGCCCGTGCGCGGCTAGGGGCAATTCCAGGGCGCCAGGCACCCGGAGGACGGTCACCTGGGCGCCTAGGGCCTCGAGACGGGCCACGGCTGCGTCGAGGAGGCGATCGGTCACTGACCGGTTCCAGGTGGCGACGGCCACGCCGACATGCAGGCCCGAGCCGTCAGGCTCGCCCTCGATGATTCGGGTCATGCCCCTTGACCCAAATCCATCTGATGCCCGAGACGGGTGGCTTTGGCCCGCAGATAGTCCCGGTTCTCGTCGTTGGCGTCGATGAACAGCGGGACCTGCTCCAGGATCGACAGCCCATATCCTTCGATGCCGGCGCGTTTGGTCGGGTTGTTGGTCATGATGCGCATCGACCTGACCCCCAGGTCGTAGAGGATCTGCGCCCCGACTCCGTAGTCACGGGCGTCCACAGGCAGGCCCAGGTTGACGTTGGCGTCAACCGTGTCGAATCCCTCATCTTGGAGCTTGTAGGCAGCCAGCTTGTGGAGAAGGCCGATGCCACGGCCCTCGTGACCACGGATGTAGAGGACCACCCCGCGCCCCTCCCCTGCGACCCGGGCCATGGCTTGGTCGAGCTGATCGCCGCAGTCACAGCGCAGGCTGCCGAATACGTCGCCCGTGAGGCATTCGGAGTGAACCCGGGTGAGGACTGACTCGCCTTCACCGATCTCACCCATGACGAGTGCAATGTGCTGCCGGTCGTCGACGAGGGAGCGATAGCCGACGGCAGTGAACGTGCCGTACTCGGTCGGGATCCGAGCTTCCACAACCCGCTCGACGAGTTTCTCCTGACGACGTCGATGGGCGATTAGGTCGGCGATGGTGCCGATGAGAATGCCGTGCTCCGACGCGAATCGTTCGAGATCTGGGAGCCGGGCGACAGTGCCGTCGTCGTTCATGATCTCGGCAAGCACGCCGGCCGGGTAGTGACCCGAGAGCCTGGCGAGATCGACAGCCGTCTCGGTGTGGCCGGCTCGTTTCAGGACGCCGCCCGGCTCGTATCGGAGCGGATACATGTGCCCCGGCCGGGCGAGGTCACCTGGCTTGGTATCGGGATCGAGCACGGCCTGGATCGTCTTCCACCGGTCCGACGCCGATATGCCGGTGGTGGTGCCGTCGCGGGCATCGATCGACACGGTGAAGGCGGTGCGTCGGACGTCGGTGTTCCGGGCGACCATCATCGGCAGATCGAGCTCATCGAGTCGCTCCCCGACGACCGGCAGGCAGATGATCCCGCTGGTGTGCCGGAGCATGAAGCCGACCTGCTCGACGGTCGCTGCCTCGGCAGCGACGATGAGATCACCTTCGTTCTCCCGATCCTCGTCGTCGACCATGATCACCATGTCGCCGCGGCCGACCGCGGAGATGATGTCGTCGATGGCAGCGAAGCTCATGACCCGGCCTTCAGCAGCTTCTCGATGTATTTGGCCAGCACATCGACCTCAAGGTTGACCTTCTCCCCCACCGCACGCAAGCCCAGCGTGGTCACGTGCAATGAGTGCGGGATCAAGGCGATCTCGACTTCCTTGGCCCGAATCGTGGCCACGGTGAGACTCACGCCGTCGACTGTGATCGAGCCCTTCTCGATCACATAGCGGATCAGCGGCTCGGGGACCTCGATCCGCATCCGCTTTCCCTCGCCTTCGGCCTCGATCCCGACGATGACGCCGACGCCATCGACATGGCCCTGGACTATGTGCCCATCGAGCCTGCCGTCGGCACGCACCGGACGCTCCAGATTGACCTGGTCGCCCGGGTGCAGGTCCCCGAGATTCGACCGGGACAGCGTCTCGCCGACGACATCCACCGAGACCCGGCCATGTTCAGCCTCGACCCCGGTGAGGCACACCCCATTGACTGCAATCGACCCGCCCAACCCGATACCGGAGAGCGGACCGGTGTCGACGACGATCCTCATCCCCTCATCGGCGCTCTCCACCGACACCACGGAGCCCCGGTGCTCGACGATCCCTGTGAACATCTAGGATGCCCCCCTCCCCGCCTTCGGCGGTACTCCCCCCTCCAGGGGGAGAAATTCGATTCTGATATCTGGCCCAACCATCCGAATGTCTCTGATATTCACGTGCCTTGATTGTGCCATGGTCGCGAAATCTCCCTCTATCGGGGCCAGACCTCGCCCCCCTGCCACCATCGAGCCCACGTAGATGATCCCGCGGCTGACCACGCCTGCCTTCCACCAAGCGCCGGCCAACTGCGGGCCGCCTTCCAGGAGAACATCGAAGAGCCCGCGGTCGGCCAGGGCACGGGCAGCCCCTACCGGATCAGGCCAATCGTCATCACCGCCGACCACGACCAACTCGCCCGAGGGAACACCGAGTGGACGCGAGCTGATCACCAATGGTGATCGCTCCCAGATGCGCCTATCGGTCGGCAAGGACTGACGACCGGCTACCACCACGGGGACAGGTTGAACACCGGCTCCCTCGCTGCGCGCGGTGAGCAGCGGGTCATCCGAGCGAAGCGTCCCGGCGCCAACGACAACGGCGTCCATGACCGAGCGAAGCCGATGCGCATCCTCTCTTGCCTCCTCCGAGGTGATCCATTGTGATGAGCCGTCGGCCGCCGCGACCGAGCCGTCGAGGGTCATTGCGGTCTTGAGGGTGATCAGCGGCATGCCGGTGCGTCGGTGGTGGAAATAGGCAGGATCAACCTGCTCCGCCTCGTCGGGCAACAGCCCGGTCTCCACGTCGACCCCGGACTCCTCGAGCCGACTAACGCCGGATCCCGACACCCTCGGGTCGGGGTCGATCACACCGATCACGACAGATGTCACCCCTGCTGCGATCACAGCCTCGGTGCACGGAGGGGTCATTCCCTGATGGCTGCACGGCTCGAGGCTGACATACAAGGTCGAGCCTTTCGCCCGGTCCCCCGCCTGTTGCAGAGCGACTACCTCGGCATGGGGCGTGCCTACCCCGTGATGGGCTCCTTCGCCGACGACATTTCCCGCCTGGTCGACGACCACGGCGCCAACCCTCGGATTGGGGTGTGTTCGGTGTGGTGCGGCGAGCTCGATGGCTCGTCGCATGTGGTGGGCATCGCCCACTCAGTGGCCCGCCACTAAGTCGTGCGTCGATCGATGCGGTAGGTGGAGCCCTGCTGCTTCTTGGCGAATTCTTTCATTTCCACCGCAATCGCCGACGCCTCCCACTGTGTGGAGATCTCACGCACGTCGGTAGACGCTACACCCAGCGACAGGGACACGACCGGGAAGGCAAATCGCTCGCCGCGGCGATCGATGACTTCGATGTAGCCACGCAGGGCATCGGCTGTGTCGTAGAGATCGAGGATCCCGTCATCGAAGCGCTCGATGACTTCCTTGCAGAATGGCTCGGACACCTCGGGCGGGATGATTGCGACGAAGTCATCGCCACCGATGTGGCCCACGAATGCGCCGGCGATCCCCAGACTGTCTGCGGCGTCGTTGAAGCACTTGGCGCAGAAGCGGATCACTTCGTCGCCACGCATGAACCCGTAGTGGTCGTTGAATGCTTTGAAGTTGTCGAGGTCACCGTGGACCAGCGCGAAGTCGCGGCCCGAGGAGATCCGCTCTTCGACCTCACCGGTGATCTTGAAGTTCCCGGGCAGACCGGTGAGAGGCGAGAGGTCGCGAGCTGCCTGGGTCCGGCGAACGACTGCGCGCACCCGGGCGACCAGCTCGTTGATGTCGAACGGCTTGGTGATGTAGTCGTCCGCTCCGAGCTCGAGGCCGCGCACCCGGTCTTCGGGGAGCCCACGGGCGGTCAGGAGGATGATCGGGATGTTGCCGGTCGAAGCCTGGCTCCGCAGCCGGTGGAGGGCGGTGAGCCCGTCCATCCGCGGCATCATGATGTCGAGGACGATCACGTGGGGAGGATTGGCGGTCGCCCTTTGCAGGGCGTCCTCGCCGTCGACGGCGGTCTCGACCTCGAAGCCTTCCAGCTCGAAGTTGACCTGGACTACGGCGAGTATGTCCGGATCGTCGTCCGCGATGAGGACTCGTTCACTCATTACCTTCAATGGCCCTTCTCAGTTCGGCAGCAGCCGTCGGCGGATCTACCGCCCCGAAAATCGTCGTCCCGGCGACGAGCACGTTCGCTCCGGCCGAAACGGCCAGACGAGCGGTTTCGAGGGTGATTCCACCGTCGATCTGAATATCGGTAGCCAGATCCCGCTCCTCAACCCATTCTCTGGCCTCTTCCACCTTGCGCAGCACCTCTCGCATGAAACTCTGACCCCCGAATCCCGGCTCTACCGACATGAAGAGGACCAGGTCACACAGCTCCATGAATGGGCTGATGGCGGCAAACGGAGTGGCAGGGTTGGTCACCAACCCGAACCCGAGCCCGTTCGCCCGGGCCCTCTTGGCTGCATCGGTCGGCTCGGGCATGGCTTCGATGTGCATCGTCACCGAATCTGCCCCGGCCTCGGCCAATTCGGGGAGGTAGGCGTCCGGATTGGTGGTCATCAGATGACAGTCGAGATGAAGCGAGGTGATGGGACGGATACCGGTTATGACCGGGATGCCAAAGGAGATGTTGGGCACGAAGTGGCCATCCATCACATCGATGTGAAGCCACTCCACTTCGGTTTCGACCGCCTTGATCTGCCGTTCCAGACAGCTGAAGTCCGCGGCGAGCAGCGATGGGGCGAGCTTCAAGGTGGCCATCATCGGGAGTCTATGTTCCGGCCCGGGTGACTCTCAGTTCACCGACCCCGATTGACGCCGGCGCCCGCGGAGCCACGCCGCCCCGCTCATCGGCGCCCTTCCCGGTGGCAGCAGCATCACCAGCTCGATCCCCCCATCGCTCAATCCCGCCACGGGAACGCCGTCGATGTCGACCCAGCTGCCTGGTACAGGAGTGGCAGCGTGTGCGCGGGCATGAAGCACCTGATGGGGCTCGCCGTCGATGATGAGGGTGGCAGCGGGCTCTGGAGACAGGCCGCGGACGCGGTTGAGCTCTTCACCCATGATGCCTTGGATTCTGATCTGCCGATCTCCAGACTCGATCTTGGCGGCGTAGGTCAGACCCTCGTCGCTCTGAGGCACGGGCACCAATTGCCCGCCGAGATAGGCCGGGATCACCCCACTCATCAGCCGCGACCCGAGAACGGCCAGCCTCCAGGTCAGCTCTCCCGCACTCTCCTCGCCCCCGATGTCAATCGCCTGTGCGGTCAGCACCGGCCCGGTGTCGAGACCGTCGTCGAGGCGAAAAATGGTCACCCCGGTCATCGGATCACCAGCCATCAGCGCCCGGCTCACGGGTGCCGCCCCTCTCCATCTGGGGAGAAGGGAGAAATGGAGGTTCAACATCCCCATGGCGGGCATTGCGAGGGCCTCCGGTTGGAGGATCCGCCCGTAGGCGACCACCACCGCCAGGTCGAGATCACCGGCCGAGCTCAGTGCGGCTTGTAGCTCGTCCGCCGACGCAGGCTGGGTCACCTTCAGCCCGAGCCGGTCCGCCTCCGTCTTGACCGGGGGAGCATGCAACCCCCGGCCCCTGCCACTCCTCCGATCCGGTCGGGTGATCACAACCGGCACATCGTGACTGTCGGCCAGAGATCTGAGGGTGGGCAGCGCCGCCTCCGGGGTCCCCAGGAAGGCGACGCGGCTCACTCGAAAGTGGCCAGCCCCAGCGCCTCGTCCCTCAGGTCGCGCAGCGCTTTCTTGCGTGTCGGCTTGTCGAGTCGGTCGATGAGCAGTTTTTGGTCGAGGTGGTCGATCTCGTGCTGGAGGACGCGGCCGAGGAGCCCGTCACCGGCATACTCGACCGGATTCCCCTCGAGATCGAGTGCGCTGACCCGGGCGAATCCCGGTCGCTTGATCTCCCACCAGTGCCCGGGCACCGATAGGCATCCTTCCTCGTACTCCCACTCCCCGCTGACCTCGACGACCTGCGGGTTGATCATGACCCTCGGCCCGAGGTCGTCCTGGGCATCGAAGACGGCGATTCGCCTCGGCACGCCGATCTGATTGGCCGCCAAGCCGACTCCCGGTGCCTCGTACATCGTCTCGAGCATGTCGTCGACCAATACCCTGACCGCCTCATCGATCTCGGTCACGGCTTTGGTCTCGAGACGGAGCACTGGATCGCCGAAGGTTCGAATCGGGTACACCGCCATGGTGGGCGAGAGGATAAATCAGCGTCCCGCGTCACAGGTCGATCGGGTCGGCGTCGATGCGAACCGTGGCCCCCGACTCCCGCCACTTCTGCACGATGGGTCGGAGGCCGGGTTTGAACGGCCCTAATGAGCCTTGGAGCAGCCATCGCCACCCCTGGGCAACGGGAGCAGGGCCGAGCAACATCGGCGGCCCCAGGGCACGGAGGTCCGAATCGAATCGCGAAGGCTCGTCCCCGCTGCGAATCTCGATGGCGAGCATCTCGGTGGCAGGGGGAAGCCCCAGCCGGGCTCGCTCCACGAGCAGGGCCTCGAGGAACGGCATGGGGTCTCCACGTCGGAGCGCCGTCAGCAGAGGCGCCTCCGGCAGCGAGGTTTGCGCCATCATTCGCCGGCCGTGACCGGTCTCGACGGCATTGGCGAGCCGTGCAAGGATCCGGAGCGCCTCTTCGGACGTCCGGTAGTTGTGCCCGAGCATGAGACCGTCGACGTCCACTGCGACTACCAGCGGCACCGGGGACAATGTGGGCAGGTCGCGTTCAGTCCCGATCGCCACGGGGAGCTCGGTCGGGTGAATCCCCGCGACGACTCTTCCCATTCTTCGGTTGACTTCTCCCACCAGCCGCTCCGGCTCCGAGGCCATCTCCTCGAAGCTGTTCCCGCCACAGTTCGCACAGGGACCGGCGGGACGGCCACACCGCCTGCAGGTGGCCTCCCTGCCCAGCCGGGACTCGCATCCTTCGCAGACCCGGACCCGCCGGCAGGAAACGCAGCGCATCGACGAGTCGGCGGCCCTGCGATGGGTGAAGACGAAACAGCGCCGCCCGGCGTCGATCGTGGCCCGGACGGCAGCGGCAGCGCGCTCGGCCAAGAAGCCCGACCCGGGCGGGTCATCGCGCCGGTCCACGATCTCGACGAGCGGCCAGGCCCGCGTCGTCGGGCGGAGCACCTCGGGGCCCGACGCCATGACCTCCAGCGACGGGGTCGGGCCGATGAATCCCAGGGTGAACGCCTCGAGTCGTGAGCGGGTGGACATCACGTCTCTCACGTGCAGCGTTGGCGTTTGGCGATCCTTCATGGCCCGGCGCCCCTCCTCGAGCACGACGGCCAGTGCCAGATCTGGTATCCGCCACATGGCGACCCGTGGGGTCCCGACCACCAGACGCCCGGGACCCTGAGCCTCGGTCCATGCGCTGGTCAGGTCCCGGGCTACCTCGCCGGCGGCGACGACCACATCGAAGCCACGCTCCCTCGCCGCGATCCCCACCGTGTGCGCCTCGGCTTCCGTGGCGACGACGAGCAACGCCGATTTCTCAGCCTCCAGCACCGGGAGAAGGGTGTCCAGCCAATCGAGCGTCCGCCAGGAGCCGATAACGGCGGTAGCCGGGCGGCGTCGCCCAGCTGCGACTTGTCGGGTGATGGCGAAGAGTGGGTGTGTGCCGGCGGGGCGGCCGAGATGTGCCGCCGCCTTCTCCGGGGCCGGCGATGTGGGCAGATTTGGGGGTGCTGAGCGCTCGAGAAGGACAGACAAGGGCGCCACATAGTGGGTCGCTGCCCATTGGATGGCCTTGAGCAGGGAAGCATCGAAGACCGGGATTTGGCTCGACAGGGCCGCTATGTCTTTGAGAGCCCCTTCACGCTCTCCACCCAGCCCTACGACGAAACCCCGGACCTTCCTCCCCGAAAGCGGGATCCTGACCATGGAGCCGATCTGGATCGACCCCTGGAGCTGGTCGGGGATCCCGTACCAGAAGCCCTTGTCGACTGCGAAAGTGGGGACGCTCGGGACAACGCGAGCCGTGGGTCGACTCAGAGACCGGCTGCCCCTTTGAGGGCATCGACCATGTCGAGGCGCTCCCATGAGAATTCGGGGCGGCCGAAATGCCCGTACGCAGCGGTGCCGGCGAAGATCGGGGTCCTCGAGCGCGAGGTGGTCGATGATCGATGCCGGCCGGAAATCGAACACCTCTCTGACCACGTTCTCGATCCGCTCAGGAGACACCTGCTCGGTGCCGAACGTCTCGACGTGGATGGAGAATGGCTCGGCCTGGCCGATGGCGTAGGACAGCTGGATCTCGGCCTTTCGGGCGACCCCGGAGGCGACGATGTTCTTCGCTGCCCACCGAGCCCCATATGCTGCCGAGCGATCGACCTTGGTCGCGTCTTTGCCGGAGAAGGCCCCGCCACCGTGGCGTGCATACCCCCCGTAGGTATCCACGATGATCTTGCGGCCGGTGAGCCCGGTGTCAGCCACGGGACCACCAACTTCGAATCTCCCCGACGGATTGAAGATGAATCCCATGTGCTCATCGAACATGTCTTCGGGGATCACCGCACCCACCACCGCGTCGAAGACCTCCTGGCGCATCTCGCCCTGATCCTTGTCAGGGGCATGGTGGGCGGAGATGAGGACCTTCTCTACCGCCACCGGGCGGTCGCCCTCGTAGCGGACCATCACCTGGGTCTTTCCGTCGGGCCGGAGGTACTCGAGCTTGCCCGTCTTGCGCACCTCGGTCAGTCGCTCGGCCATGCGATGAGCGAGCTGTATCGGCAACGGCATCAACTCGGCGGTCTCGTCAACCGCAAAACCGAACATGAGGCCTTGGTCGCCGGCGCCGAGCTCGCGATCGACGCCGTCGGAGATGTCCGGGCTCTGCGGCTGCACCCGGTCCTGGATCTCCAGTTGCCCGGCGGCGAATCCGGGGTCGAAGCCGTCGTACCCGATCCTCTTCACCGTCTCGTTCACGATGTCTGCCACGTCGGGCTCGGCTCCTCTGGAGATCTCCCCGCCAACCACTGCGAGACGGGTGGTGACGAAGACCTCGCAGGCAACCCGCGCCATCTCATCGTTGGTCAAGGCGGCGTCGAGCACCGAGTCGGAGATGGCGTCGGCAACCTTGTCAGGATGGCCCTCAGTGACCGATTCGGAGGTGAAATACCAGCTTCTCATGAAGGGGCGAGATTAACCCTGCTCTCCCATGGCGGTGCCAATCCGGTCGAGGATCCGCTCTGCCACTTCGGACTTGGCGAGAAGAGGGAGCTCCTCGGTCGCTCCGGCCCGATCGATGATGACCACCCGATTGGTCTCCGTCCCGAACCCCGATCCGGGCTCGGTGACGTCGTTGTAGACCAGGAGATCGACCTTCTTCCGGCGTGCTTTGTCGATTGCCCGCTCCACACCTCCGGTCTCGGCGGCGAATCCAACCGTGAACGGGCTCGGATCGCGGGCGACCAGAGACGCCAGGATGTCGGGAGTCTCGGCGAGCTCTATCGAGGGGAGGCCGTCCGAACGCGGGATCTTGGCATCGGAGGTGGTCTTCGGCTTGAAATCGGCGACCGCCGCCGCCATGACGGCTACATCCGCCTCGACACCTGCCACAGCGGACAGCATCTCATCGGCGGTCTCGACCCGGATCATCTTCACTGCAGGGTGAGTCGGAAGCCCGGCGGTCGTGACCAGGGTGACGTCATAGCCGCGGCGCACAGCGGCATCGGCGATGGCGTGACCCATCTTTCCCGATGAGCGGTTGCCGAGGAAACGGACCGGGTCCACCGGCTCGCGGGTCCCGCCGGCGGTCACCAACACTCGCCTGCCTCTCCCATCACCCCCCAGGATGTCCCCTGCGGCGGCGACGATGTCCTCGGGCTCGGCCACCCTGCCCATCCCGGTGTCGCCACCGGCCAGGGATCCTTGCTCGGGGCCGATGACGTGATAACCAAATACCCTCAGCGCCTCCAGGTTGCGCACTGTGGCTGGGTGCTCCCACATCTCGGTGTGCATGGCAGGGGCGAGCAGTACCGGTGCAGTAGTGGCGATGAGGGTTGCGCTGACCAGATCCTCGGATATGCCGTTGGCGACCCGGCCGAGCGTGGCGCCCGTGGCCGGGGCAACGATCACGAGGTCGGCCCAGCGAGCTAGTTCGGTATGGGGAGATACGAGTTCGGCGCCGAACAGAGAAGTGAATGGCGGCTCACCGGTGATCGCGGCAAAGGTCTGGGCCCCGACGAACTCCAGGGCAGATTCCGTCAACTCCACTCGCACCGTTGCCCCTGCCTCGACGAGGCGCCGGGTCAGGTAGGCGGACTTGTAGGCGGCGACGCCGCCGGTGACGCAGAGAAGGACGCGGCGGCCCTGAAGCATCACTCCTCGACGGTGTCGACCGAGACCTTGCCCTCCGCGATCTCTTCCATGGCGATCGTCAACGGCTTACGGGACAACGAGTGCACCTGGGGGGGAACGAACTCACCGTATCCGACGCCGAGCTGGTGGAAATATCCATTGATCTGGCGGGCCCGGCGGGCGGAGACAACCACGGTCGCGAAGCGGTTGCCGATCTGGTCGATGACCTGTTCGATCTTCATGGGGTCCTTTTCGGAGTGGGGGAACCCGCACAGAGTACCCGATCAGCGAGCCGTAATCAGCGCCTCGAGCTCTGATATGGCTTGATCGAGGTTGTCATTGACCACGATGTGGTCGAACAACTCGGGCGCCTCGGCGATCTCCGACTCGGCGATCTCGAGCCGATCCTCGATATCCTCTTGTGAGGTGTCACCCCGGCGCCGCAGCCTCTTCTCCAGCTCTTCGAGGCTGGGCGGGGCGATGAAGTACATGACTGCATCCGGTTTGCGCTCCCGGACCTGGCGGGCTCCCTGAATCTCGATCTCGAGCAGGATGTCCCGTCTGATCGGCCAGGGTCTCCTCGATGAAACTGGCCGGCGTGCCGTAGTAGCGGTTGTTGTAGATCGCCCACTCCAGGAGCTCGTCGAGCTCGATCATGGTCTCGAACTCGCGCCGGGAGATGAAGTTGTAGTGGACACCGTGCCTCTCGCCAGGCCGGGGGAGCCTGGTAGTGGCGGAGACCGAGAACTCGATGCCGAGGCGTTCGATCAGTTCATTGACGATGCTGGACTTGCCCGACCCGGAAGGCCCCGAGACGACGAGGAGGCGCCCGGCCACTTCAGGAGAACTCGGCTAGGAGAGCCTCTTTCTGCTTTTCTCCCAGACCCCTGATCCTGCGGTTCTCGGCGATGCCGAGTGATTCCATGAGACGTTTCGCCTTGATCTTCCCCGTCCCAGGCATCGACGCGATGACCCGCTCGACTTTGAGCCCGGCCAGGATGTCGTCATCGGCCGCCTCTTCGAGCAACTCGGAGAGACGGAGGGAGCCGGTCTTCAACAGCTCTTTCTTCTCGGCGCGCACTCTCCTCGCCTGGGCGGCCTTGGCGAGTGCCGCTGCTCTCTGCTCATCGGTCAGTTGGGGTGGTTGCGCCATGTCCTCATCTCGGTCGACGCCGCGACCCTAGCCAGCGTTGGACGACCCGGCGGCCGAAACTGCCGCCTCGATTTCCGATCCAAGTGCTTGCGCCGCGGCGATCGGATCAGTCGCTGCGGTGATCGGACGGCCCACCACGAGGAGGTCGGCGCCTTCCCGGATCGCCTCGTTGGGGGTGGCCACCCGCTTTTGGTCAGCGGTGTCCGATCCTGCGGGACGTATGCCGGGGGTGACCACCATCAACCCAAGACCCAGGCTCTTGACCGCAGCCGCTTCGGGGACAGCGCACACGACGCCTTCGACTCCGGCGCCGGCTCCCAACTGCGCCAGAGTCTCCACGTACTCGCCGATGGGCCGGCCGATCCCGACCGCCCTCAATGCGGGGGCATCGAGTGAGGTCAGGACGGTCACCGCCAGCACTCCGGCTCCTGATGCAGAGCCCTCACCGAAGGCCTCCACCGCCACCCGCATCATCTCCTCGCCTCCTGAGGCGTGAACCGTGACCCAGCGTGCCCCGAGCGCCCCGAGTCGGGTAGCCGCGCCGGCCACTGTGTTTGGTATGTCGTGAAGCTTGGCATCGACGAAGACAGGGGCGCCGAAGGCAGCCACCTGTTGCACGATGCCAGGGCCCTCCCCCATCAGTAGCTCCAGGCCGACCTTGAACCCGCCGACATGGGGGTGAAGGAGGCCGGCGAGCCGGACCGCCTCCTCCCCGGTGGGCACGTCGAGGGCGACCAGCAGTCGGTCTCACCACGGCTCGACGGCGCCAACGAGGTCCGTCACTGTGGCTCCGCGGCGGTCGAGCTCGCGAGTCAGCTCTCGCTCGATACGTCTTCCCGCTCTCGGGCTCTGCCAGGTGCACTGTCCCCAGAGCCACCGCCGATGCCCCGGCCAGTAGGTACTCCACCACGTCCTTCCCGCTCATCACACCACCGCAGCCGAGGATGGGTACGTCGGGCATCGCGAGGGCCACCTCATGGACACAGCGAAGCGAGATCGCCTTGAGGCCAGGGCCGCTGTAACCGCCGACTCCCCCGCTGAGAAGGGGGCGACCGGTATCGGTGTCGATGCCGAACCCGAGCGCGGTGTTGGTGAGGGTGAGGAACGATGCCCCGGCATCCATGCAGGCCGCGGCCACGCCCACGATGTCATCCGCGTTGGGAGAGAGCTTTGCGCCCACCGGAGGGTCACACGCGGCGACGACCGCGTTGATGACTTCGGCCGACCTTCTCGCATCGAGTGAGAACATCCGCCCATCGTCGAGGTTCGGGCAGGAGAGGTTCACTTCGACGGCGGGCAAACCGGCGGAGGCGAGGCCCTTGGCGACAACAGGCGAACTCATCTGGCGTCTCGCCCACCGCCGAGCCCCACACCGGCACATCGAGCTGGGGCAACAGCGGCGTCATCTTCTCGAGCCACGCCTCGATCCCCGGGTTCTGGATCCCGATTCCGTTGAGCATCCCCGGCCCGGCCGGGGCAAGACGTGGGGCGTCCCGCCCGGCCCATTCCACCGGGGCCACCGACTTGGCCACAGCCGCCCCATACGGTGCCGGGTCGGCCACTCGCGCCCATTCCCAGACCGAGCCGACCGTGCCCGAGGCGGCGATCAAGGGGCTACGCAGCTCGATCGGGCCCAAACGCGTCTTCAGCTTGTCTGGTGCCATTCCTGGAGGCTCCTCGGGCGCTGGATGGCACCGGGCCCCGCCCGGAGGCTTCTGGCCACCGCCAGGCCACCCTGGATCGTGGTCACACAGGGGATCAAATGGGTGCGTGCCGCGATCCGGATCGTTCGGCCGTCCGAACGCGCCTTGCCGCCACGGGGGGTATTGATGACCAGCTGGACCTCGCCGTTCTCGAGACGCTGCCCGATATCTCTGGGCCCTTCGCCGACCTTGTGCACCGGGTCGGCCTCGATGGCGTGATGCTTCAGATATCTCGCGGTGCCTTGGGTAGCCACGAGATCGAATCCGAGCATGGTGAACGCCTGAGCGACTGCCAGGCCCATCGGCTTGTCCCGATCGGCGAAGGACAGGAACACCCGACCCCGACTCGGGAGGATGTGCCCGGCGGCGAGCAGCGCCTTGGCAAATGCCACCCCGACATCAGGACCGATTCCCATCACCTCACCGGTAGCCCGCATCTCGGGCCCCAACACCGAGTCCTCCTCGGGGAACCGATCCCATGGAAGGACGGCGTTCTTGACGGCGACGAAATCGGGCCGCTGAGCCGAAGCAGAGATCAGGCCCTCCTGCCGAAGCTCCTCGATCGAGCTGCCCATCATGACCCGGGCTGCGATGCGGGCCAGGGGCACCGCCGTGGCTTTGCTGATGAAGGGGACGGTCCTGCTGCCCCGAGGATTGGCCTCTAGGACGTAGACGTCATCACCTTTCACCGCGAACTGGAGGTTGATCAGACCGCGCACCTCGAGTGCGGCGGCCAGCTCGCCGGTTGCCCGCAGGATCTCCTTGTGCGCCTCGTCGGAGAGCGTCGGCGGAGGGGTGACGCAGTCCGAGTCTCCGGAGTGGACCCCGGCTTCCTCCACATGTTCCATAACGCCCCCGAGGAGCAACTCGGACCCGTCGTAGACGGCATCGACGTCGATCTCGACCGCGGCCTCCAGGAAGCGGTCGATGAGGATCGGCGCACCAGTCAGCTCCGGATCGGCCTCGCCGTAGATCCCCCGCACGTAGTCGGCGAGCTCTTCGACGCTGTAGACCACCCGCATCTTCCGCCCTCCGAGCACGAACGAAGGCCGTACCAGCACCGGCAGACCCACCTGGTCGACGACATCCTCGGCCTCCCGCGCCGACGAGGCTGAGCCCGCCGGCGGCTGACGGAGCCCCAGGCTCTTGCACAACTCGGCGAACTGCTCACGGTCCTCGGCCAGCTCGATCGAGGCAGGGGAAGTCCCGGCGATGGGGACGCCCCTGTCATGCAGGGCGCGGGCCAGATTGAGCGGAGTCTGCCCTCCGAGCTGGACGATCACCGCCTCCGGCTGCTCGGCTTCGATAACCGACAGGACGTCCTCGGTGGTGAGCGGCTCGAAGTAGAGCCGGTTCGAGGTGTCGTAATCGGTCGAAACCGTCTCGGGATTGCAGTTGACCATGACCGTCTCATAGCCGGCGTCACGCAAGGCGAACGAGGCATGGACACAGCAGTAGTCGAACTCGATGCCTTGGCCGATCCGGTTCGGGCCCGACCCAAGGACCACCACCCTGGGACGCTCGGCGGCGGGCACCTCGGATTCCTCCTCGAAGGTCCCATACAGGTACGGGGTATGCGCCTCGAACTCAGCGGCACAGGTGTCCACCGTCTTGTAGACCCGGTTCACTCCGAATTTGGCTCTCGCTGCCCGGACCTCGTCTTCAGTGTGACCCCAGAGATAGGCAAGTTGGCGATCCGAGAACCCAAACCGCTTGGCTTCCAGAAGGACGTCGCGATCGCCGAGCCCGGCCAGCTCGACCTCCGATCGCACCTCGACTATCTCAGCGATCTGGTCGACGAACCACGGGTCGATGGAGCTGAGTTGGGAGACCTCACTCACCCCCCAGCCTCTGCGCAGCCCTTCGGCAACCGCGAATATCCGAACTGGCGTTGGCACCTCGATCGCACGACGGAGCTCTTCGTCCCCCATATCGAGCAGCGGCTGCTCCCCGGGATCAGCGTTCAGGCCGTGACGCCCGTTCTCCATGCTGCGCAGGGCCTTTTGCATCGCTTCGGGGAAGGTGCGCCCGATCGACATCGCTTCGCCCACACTCCGCATGGAGGTTCCGAGGCGGTTGGAGGCCGACGGGAACTTGGCGAAATCGAATCTGGGGACCTTGACGACTACATAGTCCAGCGCCGGCTCGAACGAAGCCGGGGTGGCCCCGGTGATGTCGTTGGCGATCTCGTCCAGCGTGTAACCGACGGCGAGAAGGGCGGCGATCTTGGCGATCGGGAACCCGGTGGCCTTGGAGGCGAGCGCAGATGAGCGGCTCACCCGGGGATTCATCTCGATGACGAGGCGTCTCCCCGTCTCGGGATCGACCGCGAATTGCACATTCGAGCCCCCGGTCTCGACGCCGATGGCACGCAGCACCGCGATCCCGTCATCGCGCATCTCCTGGTATTCACGATCCGAGAGGGTCTGGATCGGGGCGACCGTGATCGAGTCCCCGGTGTGGACACCCATCGGATCGAGGTTCTCGATCGAGCAGACGATCACGGCGTTGTCCTTGTGGTCGCGCATGACCTCGAGCTCGAACTCCTTCCAGCCTTCCACGGACTCCTCGACGAGGATCTCTGAGACCGGTGAGGTCGCCAGCCCCTTTCGCGCCACCTCGATGAGCTCTTCGTCGTCGGCGGCGATGCCGGTGCCCCCGCCGCCGAGGATGAAGGAGGGCCGGATCATCACCGGGAACCCGATCTCGTGGGCGATCTTCACCGCCTCGGTCATCGAGCGCGCATATCCGGCACGGGGCACTTCGAGACCGACCTTCTCCATCGTCTCTTTGAAGAGGCCACGATCCTCAGCCCGCTCGATCACCTCGAGACCGGCACCGATCATCTCGACGCCATGGCGCTCCAGGACCCCTCGTTTGGCCAGCTCGGCAGCGACATTTAGGGCTGTCTGGCCACCCAGGGTCGGGAGCAAGGCGTCGGGTTGCTCCCTGGCGATGATCTCGGTCACCACCTCGGGGGTGATGGGTTCGATGTAGGTCGCGTCGGCAAACTCGGGGTCGGTCATGATCGTGGCCGGATTGGAATTGACCAGGATCACCCTGTAGCCCTCGGCCCGGAGCACCTTGGACGCCTGTGTTCCCGAATAGTCGAACTCGCACCCCTGGCCGATGATGATGGGCCCCGAGCCAATCAGGAGGATCGACCGGATGTCCTTTCTCCCCGGCATCAGGAGCCCCCCTCGATAATCCGGGCGAAACGGTCGAAGAGACCTCGGGCATCTCGGGGCCCCGGAGCGGATTCCGGGTGATACTGAACCGAGAAGGCCGGGAGATCGCCCAACTGCATGCCTTCCAACGTGCCGTCATTGAGGTTCTGATGAGTGGGGACCAGGGGCCCGAACCCGGTCTCGACCACTTCGGGCAGCAATTCAGGCCCGGCCAGACCGGACTTCTCGGGGGCCTGGCGGCCCGCCAGCGCCCACAGATCGACCGCAAACCCGTGGTTCTGGGCGGTTATCTCCACTCTGCCGTCGGTGAGACGGCGTACGGGGTGGTTTCCCCCGTGGTGCCCGAACGGGAGCTTGTAAGTGGCGGCGCCCACGGCGAGGCCGAGCAGCTGATGGCCGAGACAGATCCCGAACACCGGGACCCTTCCCAGCAGGCCCCGCAGTGTTTCGGTAACCCCGACCAGAGGCTCGGGATCGCCCGGGCCATTCGAGACGAAGACACCATCAGGCGCGAGGGCAAGCACCTGGCCAGAGGTGGTCCCTGCCGGGACCACCTCCACGTCGAAGCCGCGGCTGGTCAGGTTGGCCAGGATGTCCCGCTTCATCCCGAGATCGATCGCCACCACCTTTCCCCGCCGGGTCGATTCGGCGTCGAGGCTGTAGGCATGGTCGGTCGTGACCGTCGAGGCGAGGTCCAGGCCCACCATGGACGGCGCGGCCGCCGCCATCTCCAGTAGCTCCGTCTCGTCGACGCCCACACCCACGGCCACCGGCATGGCGCCACGGTCACGGATGTGTCGGGTGAGTCGCCTGGTGTCGACATCGGCGACGGCGACCACACCATGGCCGCGGAGGTAATCCCCTATTGCCCCCTCGGATCGCCAGTTGGAATCCCGTCTCGACATGCTGCGGACGACGAAGCCAGCGACGGCGGGGCGAGCAGACTGGTCATCACCTGCAAACACTCCGTAGTTCCCGATGTGTGACGAGGTCATGACGACGACCTGGCCGGCATAGGACGGGTCGGTCAGGATCTCCTGATAGCCCGTCATCGAAGTGTTGAACACCGCCTCACCAGTGCTCACCCCGGATGCCCCGACCGAACGGCCCCGGAAGGTGGCGCCATCCGCCGTGCAGAGAAGAGCCTGCTCTGCGGTCATATCAGCCCTTCCTCGTAGGTGAACGCTCCCTCGAAGATCGTCGCCAGCACCCGGCCGGTCAACTCCATCCCGACAAAGGGACTGTTCTGTGATTTCGAGGAAAACGATCCGGGAACCCAGCGGTGACCCGGGTCGAAGAGCACGAGATTGGCCGGCCCGCCGGCCTCGACTGCTGAACCATGCCTGTCCAGCCCGGCGATCCGGGCCGGGGCGACGCTCATCCGGTCGAAGAAGGCCGCCTGATCGTCGCCGAGGGCGCAGGACGCGACCACAGCTGCCGCCGTCTCCAGCCCGATCACGCCTCGGGGCGCCTCCTCGAAAGGAACTGCCTTCTCCGCCGCGGCGTGGGGGGCATGATCGGTGGCCACGGCGTCGATCACCCCTTCGCGGAGCGCCGTGCGCAGGGCGTCACAGTCGTCTTGCCCACGCAAAGGGGGATACATCTTGAAGTTCGGGTCGAGGTCCTCGAGCGCCGAATCGTCCAAGGCGAGATGATGCGGGGTCACCTCGGCGGTCACCGCCACGCCATGTCCCTTCGCCTGCCGAATCAGTTCGACTGCATTTGCCGTGGACACGTGTTGGACGTGGAGACGAGACCCGGTGTCAGCTGCGATCGAGATGTCCCTGGCCACCACTACTTCCTCAGCCAGTCCCGGCAGACCCGCGATCCCCAGACGCGACGCCACCATCCCCTCATTCATGTGGCCGTCCCGGGCGATGGACCGATCCTCGGCGTGCTCGGCGACAAGTGCGCCGGGCAGGTCTCGCAGATAGCCCATGGCACGCCTCAGCAGTCCGGCGGTGGGCACGCTGTCGCCATCATCGGTGAACATCCTCACTCCGGCCTCGTACATGGCGTCGAAGCTCGCCATTTCGGCGCCGGTCCGTCCCTTGGTCACGGAGCCGGCGACGACCACCTCCACCGATTCGACGGCCTTGGCCTTCTCCACCGCTGCTGCCGCGGACGGCCCGTCGTCCACCGGCGGCTGGGTGTTGGGCATCGCCACGACCGCTGTGAACCCGCCGGCCGCCGCCGCCCGAGCCCCCGATCGCATGTCTTCCTTCCAGGTCTGCCCCGGGTCTCGGAGGTGCACATGGAGGTCGACCAAACCCGGGCCGAGCCAGGCCCCGCCGGCATCGACGACCCGCGCTCCGTTGGCTTCAGGCTCGACGCCGACCGAAGTGATGGCGTTGCCTTCGATGACCACGGTCGCCGTCTCGATCCCGGTGCTTCGCAGGACGCGGGCGTTTCGGATCACGATCACCTCGCACCGCCCAGCGCGTCGGAGATCACAGCCATGCGAACCGGGACGCCGTTGGCCACCTGCCGCAGGATGAGTGACCTGTCGCCATCGGCGACTGCGTCGTCGATCTCGACGCCGCGATTGAACGGCCCCGGGTGCATGACCTTCGCGGATGGCTTGAGCAGCGACAGACGCTCCTTGTTCATCCCGTAGCGTCGGGAGTAGCCGGCGGCGTCGGGGATGCTCTCGCCAGCACCGCGCTCGCCCTGGATTCGAAGCAGGTACACCACATCGACGTCTCCGAGCTCGTCATCGAGATCGCTGCTCATCCTCGCTCCCCAGGGGTTGTGAGTGGGGAGGAAGGGCGTAGGCCCGACCAGGGAGACCTCCACCCCCAGGGTGGGGAAGCTGTCGAGCAGCCCTCGAGCCACTCTGCTGTTTCGGATGTCGCCCACGATGGCGAGCCGCAGCCCGTCGAGATGCCCGAATTCCTGCCGAAGGGTGAGAGCGTCGATGAGGGTTTGTGTCGGATGTTCCCGCCGCCCCGTGCCCCCGTTGATGACCGGCCGACCTGACCATTCGGCTGCCAGCGCTGCGGCGTCCGCCAGGGTGTGGCGGATGACGAACAGGTCCGTCCCGATTGCGGTGAGGGTGAGGATGGTGTCCTTGAAGGACTCCCCCTTGGTGGTCGACGAGATATCCGGGCTGAGATCCATCATGTGAGCGCCGAGGCGGTGGCCGGCTCGGTCGAACGAGAGCCTGGTGCGGGTCGACGGCTCGAAGAAGACGAGGGCGATGGTGGCGCCAGCGCACTTCGCTCGTCGCCGGGCTGCCCACGAAGCTCTGAGCTCGGTCGAGGAGCCCGGTCAGCTCATCGCTGCTCATCCCTCGCAGGCTGATCAAACTGCTCACGCTGCGCCGTTCCGTTCCACCCAAACCCCCTCGTCGTGGTCGACCGGTGGGATCCGGACCCGCACCACCTCTTCGTGACTCGTCGGAAGGTTCTTGCCGACGTAGTCGGCTCTGATCGGGAGCTGACGATGCCCCCGGTCGACGAGGACGGCCAGCTCGGTCTGCCGTGCTCGGCCGATGTCGGAGAGCGCATCGAGCGCAGCCCTCACCGTTCGCCCGGTGTAGAGGACGTCATCGACAACGATCACACTTCGTTCCGAGATATCGGCCGGGATCTCCGTGGCGGCCCGGGTGTGGCTTTGGCGCATCCCGCGGTCATCCCGGTACTCGCCGATGTCGAGCTCTCCGACCGGGACTGTGACCCCTTCGAACTCCTCCATGAGGTCCCCGAGCAGACGAGCGAGGTGAACGCCTCGGGTATGGATTCCGACGATGACCACGGACTCGGCGCCGTGATGGCGCTCCAGGATCTCATGGGCAATGCGGCGGATTGCTCGCTGGATGTCCTGGCCGTTCATCACCTGGGGCATCGAGTCGTCTCCGATGCCGACGGGGCGGTGCCCATCTCACTCCTTCCCGGCCTCACCGGACCGTTCTTAAAGGCGAGTCGACCTTAGCCGGGCGGTAGCCCCGTTCCCAACCGTCAGCCCCTCGTGGAACGGGCCAACGAGGCGAGCACGCCATTGACGAACGCGCCGGATCGTTCGGTGGAATAGGTCTTGGCGAGACGCACCGCCTCCGACACCACGACGGCGGTCGGGGTGTCCGGGCCATGGCGTAGCTCAAAGAGGCCGAGACGGAGGATCGATCGATCGATCACGGGCATCCTGGCGACGCTCCAATGCTCGGATGCCGATTCGATCTCGTTGTCGAGCTCCTCCTTGTGATCGAGCACCCCGTGAACGAGGAACCCGACCCGGCCGGTCAGACCGTCGAATTCGGAGCTATCGCCGGTGATCTCGCTTTGATATAGAGCCTCGAGGGCCAGATCTCTCGGCTCGTCCCGACTCATACCCTGGTCAGGTACTCCCCCGACCGTGTGTCGACTTTGACTCGATCGCCCTGTTCGACGAAAAGGGGGACCTGGATCCTCTTCCCGGTTTGGAGAGTGACCTGCTTGGTGGCCCCTGTGCGGGTATCGCCTTTGACCGCGGGCTCGGCGTAGGTCACCTCGAGCTCCACCGCGGCCGGCAATTCCACCGCGATCGGGGTCCCGCGATAGAGCGAGAGACTCGCAGTCATCCCCTCGACCAGGTAGCCGGCCGCATCGCCGACGTCGTCGCCGCTGAGTGCCAGCTGCCCGAAGTCGTCGAGATTCATGAAGTGGAATCCGAGATCGTCCTGATACAGGTATTGGTGGTCCCTGCGATCGATTATCGCCTGATCGACGCTCTCGTCGGCGCGGAAGGTGCGGTCCAGGACCTGTCCAGTCTCCAGGTTCTTGAGCTTCATACGGACGAAAGCCTTGCCCTTGCCCGGCTTCACATGCTGGTACTCGACGATCGTGAAGAGCCCGTCGCTCAGCTGCAGCGCCATTCCGGGCCTGACGTCGTTGGTGCTGATCATGATGGCTGCAGTGTGGTCGGAACGGCTCCGGACGGTAAACCGGTCAGAGCCCGACGGCGTCGAGCGCCAGCTCGAGATCCGAGCCGTCTACATGCTCGACGACCGGATCGGCCAGGGCACGGAGAAGGACCATCCGCATCCCCGAGGAGTCCCGCTTCTTGTCGTGGCGGAGCAAGTCCTCGACCCTGGCCCGCTCCAGCCCGTCGACCCGGGTGGGGAGGCCGAGAGCCGCGATGGCATTTGTCATCCGATCGAGTGCCTGAAAACGGAGGCGCTGTTCCGAGATCCGCCCGGCCGCCACCATCCCGACTGCGACCGATTCACCATGTGACAGCGGTGATGCGTATTCGATGGCGTGCCCGATCGTGTGACCGAAATTCAGGATGGCGCGCAGCCCGGACTCCCGTTCGTCCTCGCCGACCACCCGAACCTTCACCGCGGCGGAACGGGTGACCACCTCTTCGAGTGGGGCGTCTTCTCCCTCCTGTTCCAGCAGCTCGAACAGGTCGCGATCGCCGACCAGCCCGGTCTTGAGCGCCTCGGCCAGCCCTTCCCGGCGCAGTGTCGTCGGTAGCTGCTCCAGCGTCGTGACATCGACGATCACCCGGGTGGGGTGCCAGAAGACCCCCACCAGGTTCTTCCCGGCCAGGTTGACACCTGTCTTCCCCCCGATGGCGGCGTCCACTGCGGCGAGCAGAGTGGTAGGGATGTGGACGATCTCTACGCCACGCAGCCAGGTCCCGGCCACAAAGCCTGCGAGGTCGGACACCGAGCCGCCACCGACCCCGACAACAGTGTCGTGGCGCCCCAGACCGAACCTGGCGAGCGCCTCGTAGACCGAACCGGCGACAACGAGGGTCTTGGCCTCCTCGCGATCGGGAAGCCCGATTACCTCGACCTGGAGATCCTCGTCTCGCAACCGCTGGGCCACATCCAGAGCGACATGGGTGGCCCCGGGCTGGGTGAGCAGGGCCACACGCTGCCGGTCCAGCCGGGTCGGAAGGAGCGGGTCGGGCAGACCGCGGCCCACTACCAATTCGCTCTTGCCGGCGATGATCAAAGCGTCCAAAGCCGTTGCATCGGCAGGGCTATCCCCACCAGTCACAGAGTCATTTCCCGGGTCGATCGGACAGACCCGACTTGTAGCGATCGGCCGCAGCCACGAACTCGTCGACGGTGTCGCCTCCGAATTTCCGCTGGAACTCCGCAGCCAGGATGAATGCGACCATTTGCTCGCCGACCACACCGGCGGCGGGAACCGCACACACATCGGAGCGCTCTCTGACCGCATCCGCCGGCTCTCCAGTCGCCATGTCCACCGTGCGGAGGGGTCTCATCAGGGTGGAGATCGGCTTCATCGCCCCCCGGACCCGGATGGTTTCGCCGTTGCTCATGCCACCTTCGGTGCCACCGGCGCGATTCGAGGCCCGGGTCAGGGCGCCGTCGTCGAGCAGAATCTCGTCGTGCGACTTGGACCCGGGCAGACCGGCCACCTCGAAGCCGTCGCCTATCTCGACTCCCTTGACGGCCGGGATCGACATGATCGCGGCGGCGAGGAGGGCATCGAGTCTGCGGTCGTAGTGCACATGTGAGCCGATACCCGGGGGCACTCCGAACCCAAGTACCTCGAAGACACCGCCGAGCGTGTCGCGCTGCTCCTTGGCATCTTCGATAGCGCCAACCATCGCTGCCTCCGCGGTCGGGTCAAGACATCGCACCGGGCTGTCGTCGATCCGATCCTGATCATCTGGGCCCGGCACCGGCCCCTCACTGGAGGCAGGACCGATGGCGACGATATGGCTGAGGACCCGGACGCCCACGGTGGCCAGCATGATCTTGCTGAGAATCCCGGCGACGGTGCGTGCTGCCGTCTCCCGGGCGGAGGCGCGCTCCAGTATGTCTCTGGCATCGTCGGTCCCGTATTTGAGCATGCCTGACAAGTCGGCATGACCGGGTCGGGGACGCGTCACTGCCTTCTTCGTCGGGGCGGGCTCGGGGCTCATCTCTTCAGACCATCTGGGCCACTCCGTGTTGCGAATCAGGACCGCCACCGGGGATGCGAGTGTCGTGCCGTGTCTGATTCCACCCAGGATCTCGATCTCGTCCCTCTCGATGGACATGCGATTCCCTCGCCCGTAGCCCATCCGGCGCCGAGCCAGCTCGTCCGTGATCTGCTCTGGTGACACCTCGAGCCCGCGAGGAAGTCCCTCGATGATCGTCACGAGGCCGGGTCCGTGAGACTCACCGGCCGTCATGAAGCGCAACATGGTGTGATGCTACGTCGGGATCGGGATAGCACCGAGCCCCACCAGGATGATGGCGATCCAGGCCCCCAGGATCATCGCCGGGCCATAGGGGACCTCCGACTTCATCGCATCTCGCACCGTGGCTTCGGTGCCTCCGGCCCGGCGACGTCTCGAATTGGCCACCATGGCAGCTCCGAGCACGGCCACTGATATCAGTCCGCCGACCAGTGCGGTGAGAAAGATGCTCCACCCGAGGGTGCCCCAAGACAGGTACACGGTGAACAAGCCCAACTGAACCGACAGCTTGACGTCGCCATACCCGAACCCGCGGCCTCGCACTGCGAGGAACATCAGATTCGTCCCGGCGAAATACGCGGCGCCACCGAGCACGCCACGCACCCAGGCCTCACCGTTCCCGTCTGCCAGCGCGGCAAGCCCGAGCCCGACCGCCAGGATCAGGGTTCCCCGGAGATTCAGCCGATCGACGATGCGAAATGCAGCGATGTCGGTGATGCCGAGGGCAACCGTCAGAACCAGGAACCCGAAATAGGGCACGACTGCCCACACCAGGCCCAGGGTGTTGGCGAAGGCGATGGCGGCCAGAACGGCGATCGAGGCGACCAGGAGCTCTCTCCCGATCCGTCTGCCGCAGCCAGGACAGACAGCATGGCCCCATCCCCGTCGTGTCCCGCAGTCGGGACATGTCCCGGTGAGAGGGTGCAGGGGCAGATCCAACAGAGCTTGCGCCGCCAGGTCGTGGGCGATGAGTGCCCCGAGAAAACCAAAAGCTCCGGCGATGATGTTGGTCACCGCCGGAGCAAGTTAGTGGTTGTTTGTGGCCCGGGTCGCCGTGAGACGACCGCCGGTCAGTCTTCGTCGATTTCCTTGAGCACCGAGCCCATGCGGCGCCGTCGGAGCAGGCCATGGCCCTCTTCCTCGACGTCGGCCTTGCCGTTCACCTCGAGCTGAGAGAAGACCTTCTCCAGGAATGCCTCGGTGTCTTCCTCGACATCCGGCTCCACGCCGGCCTCGAAGGACGGGGTCTCGGAGAAGGTGTCGGGCTCATCGCCGGCGGCCTCTGCCTCGGGTGCCACCTCCTCGGTGGCTGCAAAGGCATCGTCCGCTCGGTTCGACCGGACGAAGTGACCGAAACGGCTTTCCTTCGTGTCTGCGGGTGTGGTCTCGAGTGACTCCTCTGGAGCCGGCTCGAAGGCCGCTGCCGGTGACTGCTCGTCGGTGTCTGCCGGTGAGGGCTCCGACGTCTCAGGTGCATCCTCGGCATAGGCGGGCTGCCATTCCGGCTGGATCTCGGGCTCTGCGGGAGTTTCGTCCTGCGGCTCGACCCACCAGGAGTCGGCCGGTTGGGCCGGCTCGTAGACGGCCGCCGACTGAACCGGCTCGGTGGCGGTGTAGTCGTTCGGTGTCTCACTGAACACCACCAACTGGCGCTCGGTCATCTCGGCAGCGACCTTGGCGATCCAGAACTCGGTGGTGCCCAGACGCTCGGCGATGGCGGCGACGGATGCGCCGGAGCCGAGCTCACAGAGCAGGCGCCACGCCTCACGGTTGAGCCGGATCTCCTCCTGGTCGCCCGCATCACGGTTCATCCGGATGGTTGCGTCGAGGTCTGAGATCGTCTCGTGGACGGCGGCCCATTCGTCGGCCCGACGTCGGGAGTCATCGAGTGCCGCCTCGAGCTCGAAGGGACGGGGGCTGCCGTAAGGGGTGACCGCTCCTTCGGTGACTTCGAAGGTGGCGCCCTTCTGGCTCAGGTGGTACAGGCTCTCGACCGTGATCTCACGAAGCAGGTCGATGACGGACGTCTCACGCTCGAGGAGATCCGAGAAGGTGGATTCGCCGGAGACGATCTTGCGAAGGAACACGTCGTCCACATATCCGGAATTGACGAGGTGCTTGTGCAGATCGCGGTCTTCCGCCGTGGTGGCGAGGGAAATGCCCTTCTTGCCCACGAAAACTCGACCGCGAACGTCCTCTCCGCGCACCTCGACCGACCCTCGCTGGTCGGATCTCATCAGCAGGCGCAACACCTCGTCGAGAGGGACGAATCCCAGATGTCCAGAAAGAGCCACTTGAACCACTCCTTGGTTTGAAGACTTAGATTTCCATTTCGGCGGGAGGAGCCAATCGCTTTAGGGCTTTGTGGCCGCCCGTCGCATGACTTCCAGTGGGGCTGGGTGAGCGGTCCACCACTCGAACGAGGCCGCAGCCTGCAACACCAGGAACTCGACTCCGTCCATGAACGGCAAGCTTCCCGCCCGCGCATTGGAGATCGTACGAGTTTCCTCGTCTCCGTATGCCAGATCGATCACGCCGGAGGCGGCAAGGGTCACCGTCTCGGGCAACACCTCACCGCTCATGCCGAGCGGTGTGGCATTCACCACCAGGGCTCCGCTCACACCGGTGCCGAACGGGACCACGGCGGCCTGGACGCCGATCCGCTCGACCACAGCGACGGCGCGTTGGTGGTTTCGGGCGGACAAATAGATATGGCGGCCCGCGGCGCTGATCATGGCCGCGGCCGCCGCTCCACCGGCGCCGAGGATCAGAATCGGAGCGGAGCTATCGAACCGATCGTCTGAGAACGCCTGAGCCGTCGCCACGACATCGGTGCTGTGACCTTCGACCAAGCCTCTCCTCGTTCGCATGGTGTTGACCGAGCCGCCGGCTCTCGCTTCGTCGGTCAGGGTGTCGGAGAGTCGTGCTGCCTCTGCCTTCAGGGGCATGGTGACGTTGAACCCGTCCAGTGAGCCGTCCCTCAACTCGGCGACGGCATCGGCCAGGTCTGCGGGATTCGCGCGTCTTGCTTCATAGGTTCCCTCGAGCCCGACTTCGGCCATCGCGGCGCGATGGATGGCCGGGGAGCGAGAGTGCTCGATCGGATCTCCGAGAACCGCCAGGCGGAGGCTGCCCATCGATGCCAGTGTGGCATCGCCGTCGGATGGCTAGGGCAGGACTCCGGCTTCCCTGGCCGCATTGATGTTGGCGTTGTGCTCGTCGAGGGTGGCGGCGAACGCGTGATGCCCCTCGAGGTCGGAGAGGACGTAGAAGAGGAAGTCAGTGGTGGCCGGGGCGGCGGCCGCCTCCAGTGAGGCGCGCCCAGGCGAGGAGATCGGTGTCGGGGGGAGCCCGTTGACCAGGTAGGTGTTGTAGGGCGAGTCCACCTCCCGGTCGAAGAGGGCGGGGTCGTCGGTGCCCAGCGCGTAGAGCACCGTCGCGTCGATGTCGAGTTTCATCCCCATGCCGAGACGGTTGTGGATCACGCTGGAGACGGTCGGTCGCTCTTCATCCAACTGCGCCTCCGACTCGATGAGGGAGGCGATCTTCAAACCGTCATAGGAGGTCATGCCGGCCGCCTCCAAGGCGGTCCAGTCGATGCTCCCGACTCGCTGCTCCATGGTCGAGGCCAGACGCTGCAAGATGTCCACCGGCTCCGCCGACTGCGCGAATTCGTACGTATCCGGGAACAGCAGCCCTTCCCAACTGGCGAGCGTGGGCTCCGCGGGGATCTCGGCGAGCGAGGTCTCGACCTCACCACTGAGCAACGCCTCCTCGAAGTCCGAATACGGCCGGCCAGAGCCCTCAGCCAGTGCAGTGAGTATCTCATCGACTCGGAGGCCTTCGATCACGGTGACCCGGTACACATCGGCGACCGGGCCAACGACGAGCATGGCGACGACCTCATTCGGGTCCATGACGGTCTGCATCTCATAGGTCCCGGCCTGGAGACGGGAATCGGCTTCGTTGTTGCGGACCGCCACCTCGAACTCGAGTGCGGAGCGAACCACCCCCTGTGCGGCCAGGATTGCCCCGATGTCCTCGGCGGTTGATCCTGCCGGGACCTCAATGGTCACGTCGAGCCCCGGCGCGACCGAGACTGGGTTGTCAGTGGCGTCGTCGGAGCTGAACGTGGATCCAACCAGGCGACCGAGATAAGAGCCTCCGCCGACGACGGCGATGCCGGCAACCACCACCAGCCCCAGGGTGATGACGATCTTGCTCGCGCGTGCCCAAGGCGAAGGCTGTTCGGGCGCAGGTTCGTATGTCATCTGATTCTGTCCAGATAGTCCTGAAGGATGATCGCGGCTGCCACTTTGTCCACACTCTCTCTCCGCTTCCGGCGTTTCATGCCCGATTCGAGGAGAGAGTCTTCGGCCATCCTGGAGGTGTACCGCTCGTCGACCAGGACGATTTCGACCCCGGTCGCCGACCTGAGCTCATCCGCGAGTTTCCTGGCTTCGGAGGCGGACATCCCTTCATCACCACTCAGCCCGGTGGGGAGGCCGACCACAATGGTACCGATTTCCTGTTCTTTGACGATGTCCATCACTTCATCGACTGCTGTCGATCGGGGCACGACCGAGAGCGGCCGGGCAGTGAGCCCAAGAGCATCCGAGATGGCCAAGCCGACTCGCTTGGTCCCGTAATCCACACCCAGCAAACGGCTCACAGGCTCCCGAGGACATGTTCGGCGCTGTCGCGCGCCAAGCCCAACGCGTCGTCGAGACGCTCACCGTTCGGTCCACCGGCCTGTG
Source organism: uncultured Acidobacteriota bacterium (assembly GCA_963837055.1). GTDB lineage: Bacteria > Actinomycetota > Acidimicrobiia > Spongiisociales > ZC4RG35 > JARDZU01. The sequence continues at coordinate 40,105 of CAWILU010000004.1, forward strand.
CCAGCTCCGGGTCACGAGACGGCGCCGCCTCCAAGCTCCCCGGCAGCCTCGGAGATGATGGCGGCTGCGGAGACCCCGGCCTCGACCAGGTCCTTGGTCACCAGGGCGACCAGAGACCCTTTTCCGGCCACGGTGGAGCCCACCACTACCACCGACGGTGAGCCGAGACGATCTCTCAATCCGAGGGCGAGCTGACGAAGGGCATTCCCGTCGAGATCAGGGGCTGCGGCCACGAGCAACGCAGAAGCTCCGACTCTGACCGCTTGGCCGGCAAGGTCGGCAGCCAGCTCCCCCCGTCTGTTGGGAGCGAATCGCCTCCAACTCGGATTCCAACGTGGCAACCCGCTCGAGGAGCGACTCGACCCGGTTGGGAACGTCGGAGCCCGACACCTTGAGCAGCCGCCCGGTGCGATCGAGCCCGGAACGGACCTCGACCAGTTGCTGATAGGCCGCCAGTCCGGTCAGGGCCTCGATCCGGCGCAGATTCGAGCCGATCGATGACTCGGAGTTGATCAGCAGGGGGCCAACCTGCGCCGAGGTGTGAGTGTGGGTGCCGCCGCAGAACTCGGTTGAAAAACTGCCCACCTGCACGACCCGCACGGTGTCGCCGTATTTGTCGCCGAAGAAGGCCAGGGCGCCCATCTCCTCAGCCTGTTCCTTGGTGGTGACCGTGGTCTTCACAACCTGGTTGTCGATCAACTTCTCGTTGGCGCGGGCCTCTACCTCGGCGAGCTCCTCTGGGGCGACCTGGGAGAAGTGGGAGAAATCGAAGCGGAGGCGCCCCGGCTCGACCAGTGAGCCGGCCTGGCTGGCATGGTCACCCAGTACATCCCGCAGGGCCCAATGCAGCACATGGGTGCCGGTGTGGCTCTTTCTGATCGACTCGCGCCGGGGTACGTCGATCGTGGCTCGGGCCGGCTGGCCGACCGCCAGGTACCCCGATTGGACCCGGAGGCGGTGTCCGTGGAGCCCCTGAAGGGCATGCTTGGTGTCGAGCACCACCCCGGTGCCGGTCTCGGTCTCGATAAGCCCGGTATCACCGATCTGTCCCCCCGATTCGCCGTAGAAAGGGGTTCGGCTCAGGAACAGCTCGACTTCCCGACCCTCGTCGGCTCGCTCGATCGTCTCGCCGTCGGCGACCATCGAGAGGATCTGGCCCTCGGCGGTGTTCGTCTCATAACCGACGAACTCGGTGAGACCCGTCACATCGAGGACCGACCGATAGACCTCCTGAGCGGCAGCTTCGTCTCCGCCTTTCCAGGCTGCGCGAGCCCTGCGCCGCTGTTCGGCCATCTCGGCCTCGAAGCCTTCCGCATCCAACTCGACGCCGCGCTCGGCGGCGATTTCCCGGGTCAGCTCGATGGGGAATCCGAATGTGTCGTGGAGCTTGAAGACGGTCGCACCCGACAATCCCGATGAGCCCTCGCGCGCCAGTTCGGTGTCGAGCAACTGGTGACCCGACTCGCAGCGTCCTCCGGAATCGCTCCTCCTCCCGGGTCACCACCTGATGGATGAAGGCTCGTCGCTCTATGAGCTCTGGGTACCAGTCCCCCATCGCCTCGACGGTGGCGTCAACCAGGAGCGGTGAGACCAGCCCTTCACCGCCATACTGCCAGGCGTGACGCACCGCCCGACGCAGGATGCGCCGGAGCACATATCCCCTCCCATCGTTCGACGGGACCACCCCGTCGCTGATCAGGAAGGTGACGGCGCGGCCATGATCGGCGAGGATGCGGAGGGAGACGTCGTGCATCTGGTCTTCGCCGTAGCTGAGTCCCGTATACGAGGACGCCGCATCCCGGACATGCGAGATCGTGTCGACATCGAAGACTGAAGGCACCCCCTGAAGCACGGCCGCCATCCGCTCCAGGCCCATCCCGGTGTCGATGCTCTTGGCGGGCAGGTCGCCGATGACGTGATATGGCTCGTCCTGGATGTTCTGCATGAAAACGAGGTTCCACACCTCGACGAACCGGTCCTCATCCCCAATCGCAGGGCCGCCCCCTTCGCCATACTCGGGGCCTTTGTCGTAGAAGATCTCCGACGACGGCCCGCAGGGCCCAGGGACGCCCATCTGCCAGAAGTTCTCCTTCTCGTCGCGTCGCTGGATCCTCTCGCGGGGCACGATCTCCGACCAGATGTCTGCCGCTTCATCGTCGGTCTCGAACACCGTGTACCAGAGGCGGTCGGGCTCGAGGCCGAGGCGCCCGGTGACGAACTCGTAGGACCAGGGGATGGCAGCCTCTTTGAAGTAGTCACCGAAGCTGAAGTTGCCCGCCATCTCGAAGAAGGAGAGATGGCGCCGTGTCGAGCCGATGATGTCGATGTCGATGGTGCGTACGACCTTCTGCACCGTTGTCGCCCGCAATTGAGGCGGTGTCTCCTCACCGAGGAAGTAGGGCTTGAACGGCACCATCCCGGCATTGGTGAGGAGCAGCGTCGGGTCGTTGGGGATCAGGGAGGCGGATGGACGCACCACATGGCCCTTCTCCTCGAAGAAGGACGTGAATGCGGTTCGAATCTGGTTGCTGTCCAACGGAATCAGGTCCTGGGGGCGAGTGGCGAGGTTAACGAGAGGCGGAGGCGTGCCCGCTCCTATTGGACCCTCAGCAACGCCCCTCCCGTCCGAGGACACGGTCGATCTCACCGAGACGTGCTCTGATCTTCTCCTCCTCGCCCCGCTCCCCCGGCTCGTACAGGATCTCGGGGGCGACTTCGTCCGGGAAGTACTGCTGATCGACGACGCCACCCTCATAGTCGTGTGCGTAGTCGTAGCCGGTTCCATGGCCCAGCTTCTCGGCCCCCGGATAGGCCGCTGATCGCAAGTGGGGCGGGACGCTGGGAGATGGGCCTTCGGTGACCAGGCGACGGGCCTTGGCCATGGCCCGGCCGACGGAGTTGGACTTTGGCGCCGCAGCCAGATAGATGGTGGCCTCACTGAGGTGGTAGGTCGCCTCGGGCAGCCCGACGTAGGCGAGGGCCTGTGATGCCGCCACCGCCAGGGGCAACGAATGGGGGTCGGCCAAGCCGATGTCCTCGGCGGCGAGGATGATGAGCCGCCGGGCGATGAACTCAGGGTCCTCCCCGCCTTCGAGCATCAGGAACAACCAGTAGAGAGCGGCGTCGGGATCCGAGCCCCTGACGCTCTTGATAAAGGCGGAGATGACGTCGTAGTGCTGGTCTCCCACCTTGTCGTAACGAACGATGCGCCTCTGCAGCGCCTCGGCCACGTCCTCGATCGTGATGACCGAGCGATTGTCTCCCGAGGCGAGCAATGCAGCGACCTCCAGGGAATTGAGCGCCTGGCGGGCGTCGCCCCCGGTGCGGTTGCCCAACTCCTCGACGGCCTCGGTATCGATATCGAGACCCATCTCCCCCAACCCACGCTCCCGATCCGCCAGCGCCCGCCTCGTGAGCTCGGACAGCTCCTCCGGCCGTAGTGATTCGAGCCGGAACAGGGTCATCCTGCTCATCAGCGGGGAGTTGATCTCGAAGAACGGGTTCTCGGTGGTGGCCCCGATGAGGATCAGCGTGCCATCCTCCACGCCGGGGAGCAGGGCGTCTTGTTGGTTCTTGGCGAAGCGATGGATCTCGTCGAGGAACAGAACCGTGCGTCGCTCTTCGGTTTCGAGACGTGAGCGGGCCGCGGCCAGGATCTCGCGGACGTCCTTCACCCCAGCCGAAGTCGCCGACAGGGTCTCAAAGGCGGCGTCTGCTCTTGAAGCGACCAGGCGGGCCAGGGTCGTCTTGCCGGTTCCCGGTGGCCCCCACAGCAGCATCGAGACTGGCCGCCCCGATTCGATCAGACGTCTGAATGCCGCATCCGGTGCCATCAGCGCCGGTTGACCTACCACCTCGTCGAGTGAGCTGGGCCGCATCCTGGTGGCCAGCGGGGCGGAACGCGCCGCCATGTCATCCGCCCGCGCCGTGAACAAATCGCTCATCGCCGCCGACGGTACCGGTCACCGCCTACCTGATGTACCTACGGCCAGTTTGGCCCTGGCGGACCGAGGAGCGGCCTGGGTCAAACGAGCGAGATACCGGCGCACTGCCCGGGTCAGGGGCAGCAGAGCCAAGGCCAGGCCGACAAGCCCGAAGGTCGGCATCAGAGCTGAGAACGGGATCGATGCGAACTCGATGCCGATCCAAACCACCTGAGCCCAGCCGATGACCATCGTCAGCAACCATGACCAGTGGTGGTGGGTCCGCGCCTCGAGCCAGCTCAGGGCAGGCCACCACGACCGGCGCATCACTCCATACATCGCGACCAGCGAGCCGATCCCGAAACCAAGCAGAAGCACAAGGCCCGGGACCAACCAACTGTCGACCAGCGGGAGCGAATCCAGGTATTCGTCGGGCAGGAAGCTCTCGCCACCCATCCCGAGCAGCATGGCGATGCCACCGCCCACCGCACCGACGCCCAGCAAGCCGAGCAGGCCGATGGTCAGGGTCACGAGGAGGGGCCGCCGGGTCCGGTGTGGCCGCGAAGCGACGAGCGTCATGTCTCTCCTTTCGTTGCTTCGAGCATCGCCGGCGTGGCCGGAGGGCGGTAGGGCCCGAAGTCACATCGGAGCGGGTGGCTCTCCCTCTTCAGGCTGGTCCCGGCGTGCCAGGGCCGAGTCGGAGAGGGTGATGCCGAGCTCGCCCAACTGGGTCTCCTCGACCCAGGTCGGGGCACCGGTCATGGGGTCGACACCGCTCTGCGTCTTGGGGAATGGGATCACCTCTCTGATCGAGGTCTCTCCCTGCAGCACCATCACCAGTCGGTCGATTCCGAAGGCAAACCCGGCATGGGGAGGTGTGCCATATCGGAGCGCCTCGAGAAACCAGCCGAACCGCCGTTCGGCCGTCTCCGGGTCGATCCCGATTATGTCGAATACTTGACGCTGGACGTCCGGGTCGTGGATCCGGACCGAGCCCGATCCCAGCTCCACCCCGTTCAGCACTGCGTCGTAGGCCCGGGATACAGCTCCGGTGGGGTTGTCCCTCATCTCTTCCAGCGAGGCGGGTGAGGTGAACGGGTGGTGGGAGAAGGTGATCGAGCCGTCCTCCGCCTCTTCGAAGAGGGGAAAGTCGACCACCCAGAGGAACGCGAGATCGTCGTGCCCCGTAGGGCGCAAGAGGTCGTTGCGCAGCGTCCCCAGGATCTCCACTGCCAGCCTCCATCGGTCGGCCATGATGAGAAGGACATCGCCCGGCCCGGCCGACATGGCTTCCTTGACCCCAGCCATCTCGGCTTCGTCGAAGAACTTGGCCACCGGTGATCGCAGTGAGCCGTCCTCTTCGACGACCATCCATACCAGGCCTTTCGCCCCCATCTCCTTGACTCGCTCGGTCAAGGCGTCCGCCCGAGCCCGGGACCAATCCTGTGCCCCAACATTGATCCCGCGCACCGTGCCGTCATTCGCCAGCGCATCCCGAAACACCCCGAACCCGCTCCCGGCGAAGGAGTCGGAGAGGTCGATGATCTCGGCGCCGACTCTCAGGTCCGGCTTGTCGGTTCCGAAGCGGTCCATGCTCTCCTGCCAGGTGAGCCGGAGGAAGGGCCTGGCTACCTCGACGCCCCGCAGCTCCTTGGCCACGGCCACGAGAACGCTCTCGATGGTGTCGAGCACTTCGTCCCGTTCCCAGAACGACCCCTCGAGGTCGAGTTGGGTGAATTCGAGCTGGCGGTCGGCGCGGAAGTCCTCGTCCCGGTAGCAACGGGCGATCTGGAAATAGCGCTCGACCCCGGCGATCATGAGCAACTGTTTGAACAGCTGAGGGGACTGGGGAAGCGCGTAGAACTCCCCTTCGCGCAAACGCGACGGGACCAGCATGTCCCTGGCGCCCTCCGGGGTGCTGTTGATGAGGGTCGGCGTCTCCACCTCGAGAAAGCCCTGTTCGTCCAGAGTGCGCCGGATCGCCGCTGTCGCCCTGGATCGGGCCCGGAGATTCGCCCCCATTCGAGGTCGGCGCAGGTCGAGATAGCGATACCGCAAGCGGGCACGCTCGTCGATCTCGACCCGGTCGTCGATCATGAATGGGAGCGTGTCGGACGGAGACAGCACGACCAGGTCCTCGACTCCCATCTCGACCTCACCGGTGGGGAGATCTGGGTTCTCCGTGCCTTCCGGACGGGCCCGGACGACTCCGGTGACTGCTACGCAGTACTCCATCTTCAGGTCCGCGACCGTCTCGTGCTCGGCGGGGTCGGCCACGACCTGGACGATGCCAGATGAGTCACGGACATCGATGAAGGCAATGCCGCCATGGTCACGTCTGCGCTGCACCCATCCCGACACGGTCACCGTCTTGCCGATGTCAGTAGGGCGCAGGGATCCGGCCGGGGTCCGGGTCACAGACGCTCCTTCACCCATTCGGCCACCGATCCGAGAGGCATCGACGACCTCTCCTCATCGATTCGAACATCGACGTCCCCCTCGACGCCGTGTAACACGACTATCGCCCGCGCGCCGATCCGGGACGCCGTCTTGAACTGGGCGTCGACCTTCCGCGCTTCTGTGTCGAAGTCGACTCGAACGCCGTCTCGACGCAGACGCGACGCCGCGATCAGGGCGGCGCCGGGCCCGACTTCTGAGACGAGGTAGACATCGATCTGCGACTCAGGCGTGCGGGTCGAGGCGAGAACGATCCGATCCACCCCGAGGGCGAACCCGACCCCCGGGGCACGTCTCCCGCCGATCGACTCGGCCAAGCCGTCGTAACGCCCTCCCCCGCCAACGGCGTTCTGAGCGGCCTCCAGATCCGTGGCCACGTATTCGAAGGCGGTCCTGGTGTAGTAATCGAGCCCGCGCACCAGCCGAGCGTCCTCGATGAAAGGGATCTCCAGCCCGTCGAGCGACTCCTTGACTTCGGCATAGTGGTCGGAGCAGTCCTCGCAGAGATGGTCCTTCATCGCAGGCGCGTCGGCCAGTCCCGGCGCACAGACGTTGCAATCGAGAATTCGCAGGGGGTTGACGTCGATGAGCGAAACCGAGTCTTCGCAAAGCTGGGAGCGGCGCTCCCCGAGATAGGCGCGCAGAGTCACGATGTAGCCGGGACGGCATACCGCGTCGCCGAGAGAGTTGAGCACGACCTGGAGGCCCGGGATGGATACCGTGGACAGGTACCGGTACCCGAGCTCGACCACCTCGGCATCGGCCGCAGGTCCATCGACGTCGAGGTACTCCACTCCGACCTGCCAGAACTGTCGCCGCCGACCCGCCTGGGGACGCTCGTGGCGGAACATCGGCCCGGAATAGGCTCCCTTCCAGGCACCGCTGACACCCGAATCGAGGAAGGCTCGAACCACGCCGGCGGTGCCTTCGGGTCGGAGTGTCAGCGAGCGGCCCCCGCGATCCTCGAAGGTGTACATCTGCTTGGTCACGACCTCGGTTTCGTTGCCCACCCCCCTCTCGAACAGGTCGGTGGCCTCGAAGATCGGGCTCATGACCAGCGGGTACCCGAAACGGCCTGCCCATGTCTCCCATTCACGCAGCACATCGCGCCAGACATTCGATTCGGGCGCGCGGATGTCATCCGTGCCTTTGGGTGGCCGAAAGCTCATGAGCGCTGGCAGGTTAATTGTGACCTGATGCTCACCGGAGTCGGAGAGTCATTCGCTCCCGTCGAGAAACAGATCGACCTCGAGAAAGCCCTCGCCTTCTTTGACCCTGGCGACCCTCAGACGGGCTTTCGGCTTCGATATCCATGCGGCCCGGTTGCGGAGCCGTGTCTCGGTGGCGTGATGATCGCTGGTGAGGACCCGGATACGCGCTCTCCCGGTCTGAGCCAATCGCCCCAGGGCGATTTCGATCGCGTTCGGCCGCATCGGCGGAGCATACGTGTCATTGCAAGAACGGGTTTCCGGCCCTCTCCCGGCCGATGGTGGTCTCGGGACCATGACCGGGGAGCACCCTGGTCTCATCCGGAAGCACCATCACCTTCTCGTCCATAGAGCTCATCAGCGCAGCCAGGGAGCCACCGGGAAGGTCGGTTCGCCCGATCGACCCGGCAAACAGCTGATCGCCCGAGAAGAGCGTTTCCGCATTCGCCAGGTAGAAACAGCAGTGTCCCGGGGTGTGACCTGGGGTGTGACGCACCTCGAATTCGAGGCCGGCAACCCGGATCTGATCCCCGTCGCTCAAGGCCTCGAATTTCTCCGGAACGTCATAGACCCCTGGCGGCGTCATCCCGAACATCGCCCGCAACTGCTCGGCCGGGTGCAGGGTGAGGAAGTCATCATCGGGATGCACGTACACGCTGGCACCGGTCGCCCTGGACAGCTCGCCACTGCCCCCGGTGTGATCGATGTGGCCGTGAGTCAGCATCACCGCAGCCAGGGTGAGGTCGTGTTGGATCAGGACCGCTCCGATCGCATCCGGGTCGGGTGGAGCGTCGACCACGGCTGCCGGGCCTCCACTCTCCTCCGCCAGGATGTAGGCGTTGGTCTCGGCCAGCCAGGCCGGCACCCGGATGATCAACATCAGGACGAGGGATCGGTGGCGAGCCGGAACGAGGAGAACACGCCATCGACCCCACGCAGGTCGGACAACAGCTTGGGCAGCTGGCTCGGGTCGGAGAGCTCCACTTCATAGCGGAGGATGGCTACCCGGTCGTCGCCGGTGTGGGTGGAGGAGGCGGTGATGTTGCCCCCGGTGTCGCTGATCACACTGGTCACGTCTCTGAGGAGTCGGGTTCGGTCCAGGGCCTCCACCTGGATCCACACCACGAATGCAGTGCTGGTGCGCGGCGGCCATGCGACCTCGACCGTCCTCTCTCGACGCTCGGCGAGTGAGGAGACGTTGGTGCAATCGGCGCGATGCACAGAGACGCCCCTGCCGACGGTCACGTAACCCACGATCGGGTCGCCGGGCACCGGAGAACAACAGCGGGCGAGATGGATCAGCATGTCGTCCTGGCCCTCGACCACCACCTCCGCCGTGTCGAGCGATCGGCGCCGACGGGGATGGAAGAACTCGTCCTGCTCCGCCTCGGGATTGATCAGCCGGGCGAGCCGCGTCGCCACCGAATCGATCGAAACCGTCCCTTCGCCCACGGCCACCTGGAGCGCCTCGACGTCCTTCTGACCCAACTCGGCGGAGATGGACTCGAGGAGTGTTTCCTTCTCGGAAGCGGGGATACCCGATGCCTCCCGCTTGAACAGGGCCTGAAGTGCCTCCTTGCCCTCCGACAGCGCTTGATCCCGCCGTTCCTTGGTGAACCATTGCCTGATCTTCGACTTGGCCCGCCCGGTGCGGACGAAGGCGAGCCAGTCGCGGCTGGGGCCTGCCTCGATCGACTTCGAGGTCAGCACCTCGATGATGTCGCCCGACTGGAGACGTGTCGAGAGCGGCACGAGCCTGCCATTGATCCTGGCGCCGACACATCGATGGCCCACCTCTGTGTGAACCGAGTAGGCGAAGTCGATGGCGGTGGACCCGGCGGGCAGCGGCTTCACGTCCCCACCCGGCGTCAGGACGAACACCTCGTCCTGATAGAGATCGAGCTTGAGATTGGCGAGGAACTCCTCAGGGTCTTCGTCCTCCCCCCAGGAGAGGAAGTCCATCCGGGGAAGGGGGCCGGCCTCGCCTTCCTTGTACCGCCAATGGGCGGCGATTCCGGCTTCCGCTCGCCGGTGCATCTCCTCGGTGCGGATCTGGACTTCGAGCGGTTTGCCGTCAGGCCCGATGACCGTTGTGTGCAGCGACTGGTAGAGGTTGATCTTGGGCATCGCGATGTAGTCCTTGAAACGCCCGGTAACCGGCACCCAGTGGCTGTGGATCAACCCGAGGGCGGCATAACAGTCCCTCATCGTCGGGGTGATGATCCTGATCCCGATCAGGTCATGGATGTCCTCGAATGGCCGGTTCTGTTCCCGCATCTTGCGGTAGATCGAGTACTGGTGCTTGGGGCGGCCGGTCACCTCTGCCTCGATCCCGGAGTCGGCGAGGATTCCTGAGATCTCATCGACCATCTTCTCGATGAAGGCCTCCCGCTCGGGGGCCCGCTCGGCGAGTTTGGCCTGGATCTCGGCATTGGGGCCTGGATAGAGGATTGCGAAGCAGCGATCCTCGAACTCATGCTTGATCTCCTGGACGCCGAGACGGTGGGCCAGCGGCGCGTAGACGTCGAGCGTCTCCTGCGCGACCCGCTGCTGCTTTTCCAGGCGCAGGGCATGGACGGTTCGCAGATTGTGAAGACGGTCGAACAGCTTGATGATCAGGACCCGGACATCCTGGGCCATGGCCACCACCATCTTGCGGATGGTGGCCGCTTGGGCCTGTTCGCGATTCGAGTAGCGGACCCGATCCAGCTTGGTCACCCCGTCGATGAGCCGCCCGATCTCGTCGCCGAACTCGATGGAGAGGTCGCTCAGGGTGAGGTTGGTGTCCTCGACGGTGTCGTGGAGCAGGGCGGCGGCGAGGGTCGGCTCGTCGAGCCCGTATTCGGCCAGCATGAGAGCAACCGCCAGCGGATGGGTGATGTAGGGATCGCCAGTCTTTCGCAGCTGACCATCGTGGGCTTTGGCCGCCATGTCATAGGCCTTGCGCAGCAAATCGATGTCGCCATCGGGATGATGGGCGAGGAAAGCTGCGACGACATCGTCGAACGTCGCCTGCTTCTGCTCAGTCGTAGGTGACGAGGGCATTGAGGGGGACACCATCCAAGGTCTGGGCGCCGTTTAGGAAAGCCAATTCGATGAAAACGGAGAACCCGATCACGTCGGCGCCGATCTTCCTCAACAACCGAATGGCAGCGGCAGCTGTTCCGCCGGTGGCGATTACGTCATCCACCAGGAGGACACGCTCCCCGGGGCGGGCGGCGTCGGTGTGGATCTCGAGAGAATCGGTCCCGTACTCCAAGGAATAATCCTCACGCACCGTCTCGTAGGGCAGCTTTCCCGGCTTGCGGACGGGGATGAACCCGGCCCCGAGGAGACCAGCCACCGGGGTCGCCAGAGTGAAGCCTCTTGCCTCGATCCCCGCCACCTTGGTCACACCCGAGTCGCGAAATGGCCCGGCCAGGGCCTCGACGAGCGACTTGAACGCGACCGGGTCGGCGAGGACGGGGGTGATGTCCTTGAAGACGATCCCGGGCTCGGGAAAGTCGGGGATGTCGCGAACGAGCGCGCTGAGATTTTCCACCGGGGAAGTCTACGGCCGGATCAGGCGGATTCGTCTTCAGTCTTGTCCGGGCCCACCCGGGAGCCAATGGCCTTCCGGGACACCCGGATCTTGCCCTCTTCGACTCGGAGGACGACGCTCTCCTCGTCAACCGATACCACGGTGCCGTGGATCCCGCCGATGGTCCGAACCTCTTCGCCGGGGCTGATCGACTGGGACAGTGCCTGTTGGGTCTTGGCCCGTTGGCGCTGGGGGCGGATGATGAACAACCAGAAGACGGCAACCATCAGCCCGAGGAAGAGCAGCGAAGGTAACGGGCTCGCCGCCGCCTCCTGTGCAAGGACGAGATGGGTCACTTGGTCCTCCAGATCCGGTGAGTCGGGCTGCGCGGAGAATAGGCAACGCAGGGGTTCTACGGCGAACCGTTGGAGCGGGCAGTGGCCACACCCAATGCGTAGTCGGAGAAGGTGCTCGTCTCGATGGCCTCACGGGCGCCGGCGACCAGGTCGAAGGTATATCTCAAGTTGTGGATGGTGAGGAGGCGGTGGGCAGAAAACTCCTTTACCTGGACGAGATGCCGCAGATATGCCCTGCTGTGGGCAACGCAGGTATGACACGGGCATGTCTCGTCGATCGGGACGATGATCTGTCTCGAACCGGGCATTGCGCAGGTTGAGATCGCCTGACCTGGTCAGCACCTTGCCATGCCGGGCGAGCCGGGTGGGAAGCACACAGTCGAACATGTCTGCTCCCCGCGCGATCGCTTGGAGCAGCCCAGTGGTGTCACCCAAACCCATCACATAGCGCGGCTTGTCCTCGGGTAGCTCGGCGAAGCTCGCCTCCAATGCGATTTCCCGCTCCTGGGCCGACTCTCCAACCGAGAGCCCGCCGATCCCAAAGCCTGGGAAACCGAGAGCGGCGGTCTGTGCCGCGCTCTTTGCTCTGAGGTCGGGATCTACCCCACCCTGGACGATGCCGAACAGCGCTTGGTCGGCACGGGTGTGTGCCTGCAGGCAGCGCTCCGCCCAGCGCAACGTGCGCTCCACCTCCACCTCGACCAGGTCCCGGGGCGCGGGCAGACCGACGCACACATCGAGTGCCATGGCGATGTCCGGCCCGAGCTCCTCCTGGATCCTGACGGCGTCCTCTGGGGTCAGCTCGACCTCCGAGCCGTCGTATACCGAGCGGAACCGGGCACCCCGTTCGTCGATCCGAGGGGCGAGGGAGAAGATCTGGAATCCTCCCGAGTCGGTGAGGATCGGCCCCTCCCACGCCATGAAGCGGTGGAGACCGCCGAGATCGGCGATCCGCGCGGACCCGGGCCGGAGCATCAGGTGATAGGTGTTGGCCAGCAGGATGTCGGCCCCGGCTCCGGCCAGATCGGTGCTGTCCACTGCCCTGACCGCCGCTCGGGTCCCGACCGGCATGAATACCGGCGTCGGGATGCGGCCGTGCGGGGTGTCCAGCCAGCCGGCGCGTGCTTGACGGTCCCTCGCTTCCAAGGACCATGTAACCGCACTCATCCCGGGATTATCGCTCGGCATACATGGCATCCCCGAAGGAGAGGAATCGGTACCCCCGCTCCAGTGCAGTGGCGTAGGCGTCCCGCCACCGGTCAGCCATGAACGCGGCCACCAGGACGACCAGGGTCGATCCGGGTACGTGGAAGTTGGTCACCAACGCATCGACCACGCGGAACGAATCCCCTGGCTTGAGGAACAGGTCGGTGTCGGCGGCGCCCGTCTTCACTGTCCCGTCGTCCTCGGCGAAGGTCTCCAGGGTGCGGACCACGGTTGTGCCAACTGCCAACACCCTTCCTCCGTCGGCGCGGGTCTTGGCGATGGCCACGGCGGTCTGCTCGGGTATCGAGCACCACTCCGAGTGCATCCGGTGATCCTCGATCATGTCGACCGAGATGGGGCGAAACGTATCGATCCCGACATGGAGGTCCACGGCCGTCACCGAAATCTCCCTCTCTTTCAAGAGTGCGGCAACCTCCGGGGTGAAATGGAGCCCTGCGGTGGGGGCAGCGGCTGAACCGGTGGTACGGGCAAACATCGTCTGATATCGAGCAGGGTCGTCCAATGTGCCAGTGAAATATGGGGGCAGCGGGACCTCTCCGGCAGCGGCGATGGCCAATTCGACATCGGGCGCCTTCAGATCGACCCCGACCACACCCTGGTCGGGGCCTGTGACGATTGTGGCCGTCATCCCGGGGAACTCGATCTCGACTCCCGGACGCAGCCGCCGGGAGGGGCGGGCAAGGGCCTCCCAGGTCCCGTCTGAGCGGGCGGTGAGGACGAGCAGTTCGACCGAACCGCCACTGTCACGGCGTTTCCCTGTCAGCCGGGCCGCCCTGACCCTGGTCTCGTTGACCACTACCAAGTCGCCGGGTCGCAGTAGGGAGGGGAGGTCGAGAAAGCGATGGTCGGACATGTCCCGGGTGTCGAGAAGACGCGAGTCGTGTCGGGGCTCGATCGCCTTCTGCGCGATGGCCGTATCAGGGAGTTGGTAGGTGAAGTCCTCGACCCGCACGAACAGGGAGGCTAAAGCAGAGTCCCCTGAGGATCTGAAGGCGGCTCGTGGCCGAGATGGGTGTAGGCGCGGCGCGGTCGCCATCCGGCCACGGGGCGTTCGTTTGATCAGGCCGGATTGGAGCAGGAAGGGCTCATATGCGTCCTCGACGGTCTCGGGCTCTTCGCCGACCGTAATGGCGAGCGTGGAGAGCCCGACCGGCCCGCCGCCGAACCGATCGACGATCGCCTCCAGGATGGCTCGGTCCACTTTGTCGAGGCCCAAGTCGTCGACCTCGAACACCTGCAACGCCTCATCGGCGACTTCGGGGTCGATCACCCCCGAAGCCCGCGCCACCGCGTAATCCCGAACCCTGGCGAGGAGACGATTGGCGATCCGCGGAGTCGACCGGCTGCGATGGGCGAGGATCCTCGCCGCCTCGCCGGATATCTCTACGCCAATGATCCCGGCGGATCGTTCGATGATGACCGTCAGATCCGCCGGTTCGTAGTAATCGAGCTTCTCCTCGATCCCGAACCGATCCCGCAGTGGCGCGGTCACCGTTCCCTTCCGGGTGGTCGCCCCGACCAGCGTGAACTGGGGTAGGTCGAGGCGAATCGACTGTGCGGTCGGGCCTTTGCCGAGGACAATGTCGAGCTGGAAGTCTTCCATCGCCGGATAGAGCACCTCTTCCACCGCACGGGGCAATCGGTGGATCTCGTCGATGAAGAAAACGTCGCCCACGTCGAGGTTGGAGAGGATGGCGGCAAGGTCTCCTGGCCGGTCGAGGGCCGGCCCCGAGGTGACCCGCATCTTGACATCCAGCTCATGGGAGATCACCCCTGCCAGGGTGGTCTTTCCCAGACCAGGCGGGCCGGAGAAGAGGACATGGTCGAGCGGCCGGTTCTCCTTGAGGGCGGCCTCGAGTGAGATCTTGAGACGTTCCCGAACCCGGTCCTGACCGACGAAATCATCGAGGCGCTTCGGCCGTAGTGAGACCTCCTCCTCGGTCTCGATCGTCGGGTTGAGTAGAGAGTCCTCTCGCATCCCTATCCCCTGCCCAAAGCGCGCAATGCGGTCTTGATCTGGATCTCGATGCTGGAATCGGGGTCGACCTCGCCCATCACCGCGTTGATTTCCTCGGTCGAGTACCCCAGGCCCTCCAACGCCTGGCGCACGGTGACGGTGGATGTCGACGACACCGAGTCCGCGTCGATGCCGGCCAGCTTGGGCGCCAGCTCGAGCACGATCTTCTGCGCTCCCCTCTTCCCCACACCAGGCACCACAGTGAGGGCGTCGGCGTCCTCGGTGACGATGGAACGAACGATCTCGTCGTGGCTCATCGCACCGAGGATGGACATCGCCAGCTTGGGCCCGACGCCACCCGCCCCGAGCAGGATGCGAAACAGGTCACGATCGGGCTCGGTGCCGAACCCGTAGAGACTCATCTCATCCTCACGGACATGGGTGTGGGCATGCACCACCACCTCCTCTCCGATGCCGGGGAGCGCGGCCACGCCCCGTGGAGTCATGGTGACGTCGTAGCCGACCCCGCCCACCTCGATGCACACCACCTCTCCACGCCGGGAGACCAGGACACCGCGGAGACGCCCGATCACCGGGTTCTCTCCAACGGTGCAGCGCGGAGATGGCAGAGAGCAATGGCGAGGGCGTCAGCGGCGTCGGCCGGCTTCGGAGACTCGGCCAACCGGAGCAGCCGGGCAACCATCTGTTGGATTTGGCGCTTGGAGGCCGCCCCGTCGCCCGTGATCGCCGATTTGACCGCGGTGGGTGCGTACTCGGAGACGCGGAGACCGGCGCGGGCGGCAACGAGAAGGGCGACTCCGGAGGCGCGGCCAACCGAGATGGCAGTCTGCAAGTTCTGATTGGTGAACACCGACTCGATGGCCACTACATCGGGCCTCGCTTCTTCGATGACCTGGGTCAAACCGTCGAACAACTCCTCGAGACGCTGAGCCATTGGTGTCTCGGGGCTGGTCCGGATCACGCCGGCGAGACGAGCGCTCGGTGGGTGCCCTCCCTCAACCACGCCATACCCGGTTGCGGAGAGACCGGGGTCGATGCCCATGACGAACATATGTTTGGTGAGATTAGGCAGTTGGGGTCTGGATACCGACGATTTCATGAATCCGGATTACATAGAGGGCGCCAGATTGGCCGTCGGTACCCTCCGCCCATGGCCAGGACTCCGATCGAAGCGGCCGCGGCGAAGGCTGGAATCGCCCCCGAGCCGATGGCAAGACTCGTCGCTCTCGGACTGGCCGAACTTGGCGCCGAGGGGGAGATGGAGCCGACCCAGATCGGGAAAGCCCAGGTATTCCATGCGTTGGAACGGGCCGGTCTGCCTCTCGACGGGATCGCTCAGCTGATCCGAGACGGAACGTTCTCGATGGATTTCATCGAGTCAGCCGTCCAGCCAGTCCTGGCACCCATGAAGGAGGTCACGTTCGCCCAACGAGCGGAGGAAACGGCCACCCCGGTGGAGTTGCTCATGTCGGTCCGAGAGGCGATCGGTGGCGGACGACCGGAGCCCGATGATGCAGTGGCCGAGGACGAGATCGCGATTTTTCCCTTGATCGAGATGCAGCACTCGTTGGGCTTCAGTTCCGACGCCATAGTGCAGGCGCTGTGGGTCTATGGCGACAGCTTGCGGAGGATGGCGGAGACCGAAGGCGAGTGGTGGCGGACGGAGGTCCAGATCCCCATGTTGGCCCGGGGCGGCTCAGAGGACGACGTGGGCAAGTTCGCTGCCGAAGTCTCGGCCCGGTTGTCCCAGGTGTCCGACGAGGCCGTGCTCGCCATCTATCACATTCAGCAGCTTCGAGCCTGGATGGTCAACATCGTCGGGGGTATGGCCTATGCCTTGGAAAAGGCGGGTCTCCACATTCGTGACGAGCGGCCACCAGCGATGTGTTTTCTCGACATAACCGGGTACACCCAGCTGACCCATGAGCAGGGCGACCGGGCTGCGGCCGGGTTGGCGGAACGTATTCGACGCATCGTGGAGAGGTCGGCGCTCGAATATGGCGGCCGTGCCGTCAAATGGCTGGGCGACGGGGTGATGCTGCATTTCCCCGAGCCGGGCCAGGGCGTCCTGGCGGCTCTCGACATGGTTGATGCGATCGCCGCGGCCGGCCTGCCGCCTGCCCATGTGGGTCTTCATGCCGGTCCAGTGGTGTTCCAGGAAGGCGACTACTACGGGCAGACGGTGAATATCGCGGCCAGGATCGCCGACTACGCAAGACCCGGAGAGGTGCTGGTCAGCGAGGGTGTTGTCGAGGCGTCGGGCTCGGGGCAGGTCGTCTTCGAAAGAATCGGCCCCGTCGAGCTCAAGGGCGTGGCTGAGGCGGTGGGTGCTTCACACAGCTCGGCGGGCTTCGGGCTGAGATCGGATCGAGTGTTCCTCCACCGCGCGGACACGAATGCGTAGGATCTCCCGAGTCGCCCAGAGAAGGAGCACACATGGACTGGCTGCAGACGATCATTGTGTCGTTGTTGGCCGGCATCATCATCGGGCCCCTCGCCCGTCTGGTCCTGCCTGGCAGGCAGAACATCTCGATGGGGATGACCATCGTGATCGGTGCCGTGGGCGCCTTTCTCGGTGGACTGATCGCAAATTGGGTCGGTGTCGAGGACACCTCGGGTCTCGACTGGACCCAGTACGCGATACAGGTGGCCGTGGCGGCCGTATTGGTCATCGCTTACGGCGCCATGGCCGGCAGGTCGGCGAGCAGCACGACGCCGCCTCCACCGCCGCCGGCGACCTGACGTCGCAAACCGCCGCTGATCACACCTCTTCGAGGACGCGCTCCATCACGTCATCGTCGATGTCGTAATTGGAGTAGACGGCTTGTACATCGTCTAGATCGTCCAACGCGTCGATGAGACGAAGGAGTCGGCGCGCCTCTGCTTCGCCGACCGGGACGGTGGTGGAGGGGAGCTGGGTCACATCGGCGGTGTCGACCTCCAAGCCGGCGTTTTCGAGGGCAGAGCGGACCTGTTGAAGATCGCCCGGTGAGGTGACCACTTCGAACCATCCGTTGCCTGAGTCACGGATGTCCTCGGCGCCCGAGTCGAGGGCAACGAGCATGACGTCGTCCTCACCTCCTTTGACCTCGATCAGACCCTTCTGAGCGAAGAGGTAACCGACAGAGCCTGGCTCGCCCAGGTTCCCTCCGCTTCGGGTGAAGGTCGACCGGACATCTGATGCAGCGCGATTGCGGTTGTCGGTGAGGATCTGCACGTAGAGCGCCACCCCACCGGGACCGTACCCCTCGTACCAGATCTCCTCGTAGTGGGCGCCTTCCACTTCGCCGGTTCCTCGCTTGATCGCCCGGTCGATGTTGTCATTGGGCATCGAGGCGGCCTTGGCCTTGAATACGGCGGTTGCCAGGGTCGGGTTGAAATCAGGGTTGCCGCCGCCCTCTCGGGCGGCGATTTCGATCGCCTTGGCCAATTTGCCGAACAGCTTGCCGCGAACCGCGTCCTGACGGCCCTTGCGGTGCTTGATGTTGGCCCACTTGGAATGACCGGACATGTCTCGATTCTCTCAGATCAGATCGAGCAACATTCGGTGGATGCGACCATCACCTGTGAGCTCGGGGTGAAACGACGTGGCAAGGATGGCGTCCTGACCGACCATCACCGGGTGACCGTCGACTTCGGCCAGCACCTCGACGTCGGCGCCGACCTTCTCCACCCATGGCGCCCGAATGAACACTGCATGAAAAGGCCCGTCCAGACCGGTTATCTCCACATCCGTCTCGAATGACTCGTTTTGCCGGCCGAATGCATTTCGGCGCACTACGACATCGAGGGCGCCAAGCAGCGGTTGGTCGCCGTCGGTGACCGCTCCGGCGAGAAAGATCAGCCCGGCGCAGGTGCCATAGGTGGGCAGACCATTCTCGATCGACCTGCGCAGCGGGGCGAGCAGGCCAAACCGCACCGCCATCTTCCCGATCGTGGTCGATTCCCCGCCGGGGATGACCAGGGCGTCCACGGAATCCAGTTGCTCCGGCTTCTTGACCGTCAACGCGGTCACACCCATCGACTCGAGGATATGAACATGCTCTCGGACGTCCCCCTGCAAGCCCAGGACGCCAACGGTGGTCATCACCATCCCCGCTCGGCGAGGCGCTCCGTCTCCCTCAGGGTGTCGATCTCGATGCCGGGCATGGCCTCCCCGAGCCCCCTGGAGACCTTGGCCACCACCTCGGGCTCGTTCCAGAATGTCGTCGCCTCAACAATGGCACGCGCATATGCCTCGGGGCTCGAGCTCTTGAATATCCCGGACCCCACGAACACGCCATCGACACCGAGTGACATCATCAGGGCGGCGTCGGAGGGTGTGGCGATGCCACCGGCGGCGAAGTTGACGACAGGGATCTTCCCGGTCGAAGCCACCTCTCGCACGAGGTCGAAGGGAGCGCCGTGGTCCCTGGCCGCCGACATGAGCTGGGCCTCGTCCATCGTGGTCAGGGCGCGCATCTCGTTGGTGACCGTCCGCATGTGCCTGACCGCCTCGACGACGTTGCCGGTTCCGGCCTCGCCCTTGGTTCGGATCATGGCCGCGCCTTCGCCGATGCGACGCAGCGCCTCGCCCAAGTTGCGGGCACCGCAGACGAAGGGAGTGGTGAATGCCCACTTGTCGACGTGATGCTCCTCGTCGGCCGGGGTGAGCACCTCAGATTCGTCGATGTAGTCGACCCCGAGCGCCTGGAGCACCGCGGCTTCCGCGAAGTGGCCGATCCGGCATTTGGCCATGACCGGGATGGTCACTGCGGCCTGGATCTCCTCGATCTTGGTGGGATCAGCCATGCGGGCCACGCCACCGTGCTTGCGGATGTCGGAAGGGACCCTCTCCAGAGCCATCACCGCGACGGCTCCGGCTTCTTCGGCGACCTTGGCCTCGGCGGCAGTGACGACGTCCATGATGACGCCGCCCTTCAGCATTTCGGCCAGGCCTCTCTTCACGCGATCAGTTCCGGTTTCCACTTCTCTCGGCTCCGTTTGGGTGAGTCCCGATTGTACAGGCTCGGCCAGCCTGCCCTATGAGACCACCTCGTCGTAGAGGTCGCGATATATCGCTCCGACGACCCCCCAATCGTGATCATCGGCCAGGGATCTCCCATCCTTGGCCATTCGCTCCCGCTCATCCGGGTCATCGATGAGCCCGATCACCGCCCGAGCCAAGGCGTCGCTGTCGCCGACAGGGAAGAACCGAGCCGTCGCGCCGGCCAGGGTGCGAAATGGTGGGAGATCTGATGCGATGACGGCGGCGCCCGCGGCCATGGCCTCGAGGAGGACGATCCCAAAAGACTCACCGCCGGTCTGTGGGGCCACGTATATGGACGCCGAATTGAGGAGTTTCGCTCTCGTCTCGTCGTCGACCCGGCCCATCCAGAGCGGGCCCGGATCGTCGCGCTGGGCGCCCACTACGACCAACTCGGCATCCCGGTGGGCCAGCTCGACCGCGGGCCAGGCCGAAAGCAGAACATCGAGGCCTTTGCGCGGCTCGTCCCTCCCCAAGTACGCGACCCGGCCTGGCCGGCGAGGGGTATCGACCACGAAAGCGGCGACATCTATCCCGTTGGGGATGATCCGCACCTCCATCCTCGATGGGAGAACCGATGCCGCTACTGGGCTCACCGCCGTGGCCATGACCGCGTTGCCCATTGCTCGTCTTAGAAGCGGGCCCGAGAACTTGTAGGCAAGACGGCCCACGGTGCCGGGTGCGGCGTGAAATGTCGCCAGCACCGGCGGTCCGGCGTGATTTGCGAACAATGAGGCCAAAGGCATCAGGGGCTCATGGACATGAAGCAGGTCTAGATCTCCCGCGGCCGACCTGATCCGGCCCCTGGCCCTCGGATCGGCGGCGATCGGGACCATCGAGCCGTTGCCAGGCACGGAGAGGCTCCTACCTAGGTCGACCCCTGCTACCCCGTCGGGCAGACCCGGGCCGATCACTACCGACTCGTCCCCTCTCGTGTTCAGATACCTCGCCAGGCCGAGCACCTGGGCCTGGACGCCGCCTGGGACCGACAGGTCATAGGGGCTGACCAGACCTATCCGAAGGCGGCTCATTGCCGGTCGGATGGCCAGTTGGGTTGGACCAAATGCCACTGATTGGGCGCGGCCCGGATCAGCCGCTCCATTTCGGTGGCCAGCGCCTGGGTCATCGCCTGGACCTTCTCGGACCGCGTGCCTTCGTCGGGTACCGGGATGGGCGGTTCGACCACCACCCGATAGGCGTTGTCCCCGTCGTAGTAGGAGGCAACGGGGAGCAGGGGGGCGCCAGTGCGAAGGGCAAGAGTGGCCGGGCCCGGAGGCAGAGTCGTCGTCTCGCCGAAGAACACCACTTCGACCCCTTTCCCCTTCAGATCGCGATCGGCGAGGAGGGCCACGGCTTTGTTGGCTGAGAGTGCGGCCTCCAGCTTCCTCATAACCTCGGTGCCGCCGGTTGCGAGGACGATCTCGATCCCGAAGTCGGCTCTCATCTTCGTGAACCAGTCGGTGATCCTCCGATTGGGGAGATTCTCCGCCACAGCCACCACCGGCACTTTTTCGTTGCCCGACACCGGGGCGGCGACTTCCCAGTTGCCGAGATGGGGCAAGCCGTAGATCATCCCTTTCCCGCCCTCGCGTGCCCCGATGATCTGCTCCAGTCCATCGACAGTCGTCTGGGCCACCAGCTCCTCGACCCTGCTCCCCTTCGCCCATAGCGCCTCGGCGTAGTACCGGCCATACGACCGCATCACGGCTCGGGCGGCTCCCACCTCATCGGCACCGTTGCCGAGGACGCGGCGCATGTGCCGCTGTGTCATCTCGCGGCGACCCGGCGCGGATGCGTGCCAGATTCGGCCCCCCAGCCTCCCCAACGAGCGGGCGGCCGAGGCGGGGAGCAGCCCGATGAGCCCCGCACCGGTGCGGAGAGCGAGATATCCGGGGAGATCGCTCACTCGAACGAACGGTAAGTGTCGATGAATCGCATCAGGGCGGTTATCCACACCAGGATCACGAAGATCCACAACATCGGCTCGACAAAACCGATCATCAGGCCCACGGTGAAGAGGAGGATCCGCTCGGCCCGGCCCATCAGGCCCGCCTTGCCATTGAAACCCTCGACCTCGGCCCTGCTCCTGATGTAGGGCACGAGCATGGCGCCGCCGATGGCGAGGGTGATCAGGAGGAGCACCGCCTCGTCCCCGGTCTCTCGGGCCACCGCAACCCCCAACCCGGCGAACGCCGCGATCTCCCCCATACGGTCGAAGACCGAGTCGAGGAAAGCGCCACGCGCCGTCACCGTCCCAGAAGCTCGGGCCACCGAGCCGTCGAGACCGTCGAGGATGGATCCGATCAAGACGATGACTGCACCTGCGGCAAGAGCGCCCGTCGAGATGACTATCGACCCAGCGATCACGATGGCTAGCCCGACCGCGGTCATGACGGTCGGAGTGACCCCCATGCCCGCCAGCGCCTTGCCGATGGGCTCGAGGAACCGGGTAACCCGGGGTCGAACCCGTGTATCGATCACGACCGAGCAAAGTAGCAGGCCAGGGGGTGTGGCCCCGTCCGGGGCAGGGTTAGGATCGACCCTTCGCACGACGAGGAGGTCAGTCTGTTACCCGAAAAAGTGCGCAATGTCGCCCTCGTCGGCCACGGCGGGAGCGGCAAGACGACGCTCGCGGAGGCCCTCTTATACGTTGGCGGCGCCACTACCCGGCGGGGCACCGTGGAGCAGGGCAACACGGTGCTCGACCACGAGCCGGAAGAGATCGAACGGGGGATCTCCCTCGGTCTCGGCGCGGCCACGTTCAACTGGAACGAGCACCGGATCAACCTCATCGACACCCCTGGGTCGAGCGATTTCTCTGGAGACTCCCGGGCCGCGCTCCGCGCGGTCGACATGGCGCTCTTCGTCGTCTCCGGCGTCGATGGGGTCGAAGTGCAGACGGAACAATTGTGGAAGCTCGCCGGGGAGGAGGGAATCGCCCGGGCCGTCGTTGTGACCAAGCTCGACCGCGACCGGGCCTCTTTCGAGCGCACCCTCGATCAGTTGCGTGAGTCCTTCGGGAAGGCGATCGCCCCGATCCAGGTCCCGATTGGCAGCGAGGAAGGCTTGCGTGGGGTTGTCCGCGTCGCCTCAGAACGCGCCTACGAGTACACCGACGGGGAGAACACGGGCAAGGAGGTCGATCTGCCGTCTGAGGTAGAGGACCTGGTCCACGCAGCGCACACCGCCCTCGTCGAGACCGTCGTCGAGACCGACGACGAGATGATGGAGGCCTATTTCGAGGGCAAAGAGCCCACCCGGGAGCAGACCGTCGCCACCATCCACAAGGGCATCATCGCCGGCGACATCCACCCGGTCCTGGTCACCTCGGCGGAGAGACTGATCGGAATCGACCTCCTCGCCGACTTCATCGTCGACTACGGGCCTAACCCCCTGGAGCGCTCGCTTCCCGAGCTCACCAGTGGCGAGCCAATCGAGCCGTCCACCGAGGGACCGACAGTGGCCTTCGTCTTCAAGTCCGTCTCCGACCCATTCGTCGGGCGGATCTCGTTGTTCCGCATCTACTCGGGCACGGTCAAGGCGGACCAGGAGCTCGACGTCGCTCGTGGAGGCAAGGTCCGGCTGCACAACCTCTTCAAGCTCCAGGGCAAGGAGCACAACGACGTCCCCGACCTGCCCGCAGGTGGGATCGGTGCGGTCGCCAAAGTCGACAACCTTCGGGTCGGTGACACCCTGCGCACCAGTGGGACCAACATCACGATCTCCCGGATCTCGTACCCGCGGCCGGTTGCCGAGGTATCCATCACGCCCAGGTCGCATCATGACGAGGAGAAGCTCTCCACCGCATTGCACAGGATCGAGGAAGAGGACCCCACGATCCGAATCGAACGCCGTGCCGACACCGGGGAGACGATTCTGGCCGGGCTCGGGGACACCCACCTCGATGTGACCGTGGCGCGCATCCATCGCAAGTTCGGCGTCGAGGTCGACACGTCGCTGCCGGTCATCCCGTATCGGGAGACGATCACCGCTTCGGGCCAGGCCGAGGGGAAGCACAAGAAGCAATCAGGGGGCCGGGGCCAGTTCGGCGTCGCCTTCGTCAAGTTCGCCCCCAAGCCGCGCGGCTCGGGCTACGAGTACATCGACTCCATCAAAGGCGGCTCGATCCCCCGTCAGTTCATCCCCGCCGTCGACAAGGGGATCCAGGAGGCCTTGACCAGAGGGATCCTCTCCGGCTACCCCGTCATCGACATCTCGGCCGAGGTCTACGACGGCAAATACCACGCCGTCGACTCCGACGAGATGTCGTTCCGCATGGCCGGGATCCAAGCGGTCAGAGCGGCAACTCCTGATCTGAAGGCGATCCTGCTCGAACCGGTCATGCGTGTCACCATCACCGTGCCCGAGGACCATCTCGGCGACGTGATGGGCGACATCAACTCCAAGCGGGGCAGGGTGCTCGGCATGGAAGGCGACGGCACGTTGCGGTCAGTGGTCGCGGAGGTGCCGATGGCCGAGATCCAGCAGTATGCCGCGGAGCTGCGATCATTGACATCTGGAAGAGGCAGTTTCGACGTGGAATTCGATCACTACGCCGAGGTGCCCCACAACGAGGCGCAGCAGGTGATAGCCGCGGCACGCAAATCAGACGACTGAGCCCACAAAGGAAGGACTGGAATGGCTGATGCCCTCATCCGCTACGGCGACAAGGAGGCTCGCCTCGATGTGGTGGAGAGCGTCGAGGGTCAGCTCGCAGCGGACATCAGCCGGCTCCGGACCGATCTCGGGCTCACCACGATCGACCGGGGATTCGCAAACACCGCCGAGAGCAAGTCGGCGGTCTCCTACGTCGGTGGCGACGAGGGTGTCCTCCACTACCGCGGCTACCTGATCGAGGAGCTGGCCGAGCACTCGTCCTTTCTCGAAGTCGTCTGGCTCCTCCAGTATGGAGAGCTGCCGACCAAGGCCGAGTTGGAGGCATATTCGGAGTCGATCTCGATCCACACCTTGCTCCGGGAGGACACGAAGCACCTGTTCGAGGCATTCCCCCATCGCGCCCACCCCATGCAGATCCTGGCCTCAGCCACTTCGGCTCTCGCCACCTACTACCCCGACGCCCTCGACCCGCACGACGAGGAAGCCGTCGACATCAGCGCCCGGAGATTGATCGCCAAGACCCCGACCATGATCGCCTGGTCCTACAAGTACGCGGTCCACCAGCCGTACATCTATCCCCGGAACGACCTGGACTACCTGTCCAACTTCCTCCACCTGATGTTCTCGGTGCCGGCCGAGCCCTACACAGCCGATCCGGTCGTTGCCCGGGCACTCAACATGCTGCTCGTCCTCCATGCCGACCATGGTCAGAACTGCTCGACCTCCGCGGTCCGTCTGGTCGGATCGAGCCAGGCCAACTTGTTCAGCTCGGTGGCTGCCGGGATCCATGCCCTCTCGGGCCCGCTCCACGGCGGCGCCAACCAGGAGGTCCTGGAGATGCTCGAGGAGATCGTCGCCGCCGGGGGCGATGTGGCGCCCTTCGTCGCCAGGGCCAAGGACAAGGACGATCCATTCCGACTGATGGGATTCGGCCACCGGGTCTACAAGAACTTCGACCCAAGAGCCCGCATCATCAAGCAGGCCGCCGACGATGTCCTCGACGCACTGGGCATCGACGACGACCCACTGCTCGACGTGGCCCTCCAGCTCGAGGACGTCGCCCTCTCGGACGACTATTTCGTGGAGCGCAAGCTCTACCCCAATGTCGATTTCTACTCAGGGATCATCTATCGGGCGATCGGATTCCCGACCGACATGTTCACCGTGCTCTTCGCCCTCGGACGCCTGCCCGGGTGGATCTCGCAATGGCGAGAGCTGCTCGCCGACCCGACCACCCGGATATTTCGCCCCACCCAGGTATACGTGGGCCCGGAGCGGCGTCCTTACGTGCCCATCGAGGACCGGTCCTAGATCGCCTCCACCGGTTCCACATAGGGCTGGTCGGCCACCTCTCCTGACACCGCGTCGACCACGATAAGGGCTCGCTGGTCGGGCGGCTCCTCCGCCGAGTACACGACGACACTCCAGTGGGGCCGGGAGCGCACGCCCCGAAAGGTGACCGCCGCCGAAGCATGGCCAACCGGAAACCCGACGGCTGCGCCGGCAATGGCCAGGGCCTTGGACTCGTCGACGGCCAGTGGCCACGCCGAGGCGAAATTCCAAGCCGCCAGCCCGAACAACCCGATGGCGGGGAGCCAGCCACCGTCGATGACAACCATGGCGAGGACCGCGGCAACAACGAAAACCCAGCCGGCTATCCGACGCCTCATGGGGGATGGGAACCGGTACGGACCGACGACATTGGAGTCGAGCTCCTCCTCGATGGCGAGGGAGTCGGCCAGATCACGCTCGATGTGGATTCCCGACCGATCCATCTTCGGCTCCCCCGGGTCGGTCATGCGCCAGTAGCCCCACTGCGGGGGTCTCGGGGTCGCCCCCAGATTTGACCGTGCGGGGTCGTCCCCCAGGTGTGGCCGCCATCGTGACCAGACGGTTGGTCGCCTCGATGAGGGGAACGCCCCTGGTGTCACGCTCCTCGCCGTAGAGCCTCAGACCGACGGTCGACCCGGAAACGTCGTCATCGCCGACCACGATCACTGACGGGTGCTTCTGGGTCAGCGCCTTCCGGATCTTGTCTCCCACGGTGTCGTCGGAGTAGTCGACTTCGACCCGGAGGGCGGCGTCCCGCAGCCGCTCTGCCACCTGATCGGCGTACTCCTGATGTCGGTCGGCCACGGGGATGATCGATACCTGAATTGGCGCCAGCCACATCGGGAATGCCCCGGCGTGGTGCTCGATGAGGACCCCCAAGAAACGCTCCAGCGAGCCGGCTTTGGCGCAATGGATCATGTACGGGCGCTCGGTCACGTTCCCGGCGGCCGCGTATTCCAACCCGAAGCGAGCGGGGAGGATCAAGTCGAGTTGGATCGTCGAGAGCTGCCACCGCCGGCCGATCGCATCCTTGACATGCATGTCGATCTTCGGTCCATAGAAGGCACCTTCGCCTTCCGCGATCCGGAAGCTGACCCCGGACTCCTCCATCGCTTTGGCCAGGGTCTTCTCGGCGAAGTCCCAGCGGTCCTCGTCTCCTGGCGGCGCTTTCTCCGGTTGGGTGCTGAGGTCAGCCTCGAACTCGGTGAAGCCGGCGTCCTCGAGCCAGGTGACCACGAAGTCGATGTGCAAGGCGAGCTCGGAGGCGAGTTGGTCTGCGGTGCAGAACGTGTGGGAGTCGTCCTGGGTGAATCCGCGGGCACGGAGCAGGCCGTGGACCACCCCTGACTTCTCGTATCGGTAGACGGCACCGAGCTCGGAGAGACGAATCGGCAGGTCACGATATGAGCGGGCTCTGCTCTTGTAGACCAAGATGTGGAACGGGCAGTTCATCGGCTTGACCCGATACTCCTGGTCGTTGTCCAGCTCCATGCCCGGGAACATGAAGTCGGCGTAGTAGTCGAGATGACCCGAGGTCCACCACAGGTCAGATTTGGCCAGGTGGGGGGTGAAGACGAAGTCGAAACCGAAGCGCTCATGCAGGTCACGGCTGTGGTCCTCCACGATCTTGCGCAGCATGCCCCCTTTCGGGTGCCAGACGACCAAGCCGGAGCCGAGCTCGGGCGGGAAGCTGAACAGATCGAGCTCGGCCCCCAATCTGCGGTGGTCGCGCTTCTCGGCCTCTTCGAGCTGGGTGAGATGTGCGTCCAAGTCCTGAGCAGATCCCCACGCCGTGCCGTAGATGCGCTGGAGCTGATCCCGTTTCTCGTCTCCCCGCCAATAGGCCCCGGAGCTGCGAAGCAGCTTCACCGACCGTATCCGGCCGGTGGACGGCAGGTGGGGACCCCGGCATAGATCGACGAAATCGAGGTTCCGATACACGGTGACGTCCTCCCCAGGAGTGACCTCGCTCGGCTCTACGCTCTCGATGATCTCTATCTTGAATGGATGCGAGGCGAAGATGGCGAGCGCGTCGGACCGGGACAGGGCCTCCCTCTCGAATGGCTGGTCCTCTCCGATGATCTCCTTCATCCGGGCCTCGATACGCTCTAGATCTTCCGGGGTGAAAGGCTCAGCGACCTTGAAGTCGTAATAGAAGCCGTCCTCGATTGCCGGCCCGATTGCGAAGGTCGATCCCTCGAACAGGTCGAGGACGGCCTGGGCCAGGACATGGGCCGACGAATGGCGCAGGATGTCTAGACCCTCATCGCTTTCCAGGGTGACGACGGCGAAATCGCCCGATTCGTCGAGGGGACGGCCGAGGTCACGGAGGCCCCCGTTCAGCTTGACGGCGACCGCAGATCGGGCGAGACGGGGTCCGATCGACTCGGCGACCTCGGCCCCGGTGCTGCCATCGGGGTGGTCGTGGACTGTTCCGTCGGGATAACGAAGCTCTAGTGACACGGGGTTATCTCGCTAGCCTGGGGCGGGCCAGAAGGCTAACTGCCCAGAGGATGCAACCGGGCCGGTCACGCAACCGTCACGAGGGGACGCAAACCGAATGGATGCAAGAGAGCTCGTAACGAAGCTTCACCCGAACGCATTGGTCAGAGAGCTCTCTTCGGGGGCCAACAAGGTGTTTCGGGTCATCGAGGGCGAGCAGAGCACGATCGTCAAGGTCTATCCCGTCACGTCGCGTGAGCGTAGGGAGCGTCATGCCCTCGAAGCTCTAGCCGCCGTGCCGTCGGTCCCCCGGATCATCGACCACGGCACACAGGACGAGATGGCGTGGCTCGAGATGAACGACGGGGGTCATTGGAATCTGGCCAATCTCCCCAAGAACATCGATTCGATCAAGGCGGCCGGGGCTGCGCTGCGCGACATCCACACCTCGAAGGCCCAAATCACCAACCTGGCGGCCGGCATCGACTCGGACTATGTCTTGAGCCATTATCGATCCACCATCGAGCGGCTCGGCCGGTATCGCCGTCGTTTCGGGATGGATCAGGCAGTGCTCGACAAGGCACTGGAGCTGGAGCCGCCCCTGGCGACTGCGCCGACGCCTTCACATACGAAGCCGACCCTC
Organism: uncultured Acidobacteriota bacterium; assembly: GCA_963837055.1. Taxonomy (GTDB): domain Bacteria; phylum Actinomycetota; class Acidimicrobiia; order Spongiisociales; family ZC4RG35; genus JARDZU01. Next base: position 68,834 of record CAWILU010000004.1, read on the forward strand.
TCCAAGTTCATCATCGACGAGGAAGGGACGATCACCATCGTCGATTGGGAATGGGCCACGCTGGCGCCACCCGAGTGGGACCAGACACTGGCGGTATGGCGCCTGGCCGCCCGCATCGGCGAGGACGCGGCCGCTGCCTTTCGCAGTGGTTACGGGTCGGAGCTCCCCGAGAGCCGATACCGACCCTGGGTCGCGTACCACTCGGCGATGATGATGCTGGAGGCGGCCGAAGTCCGTGAAGGGCGTCTTGGCGACCTCGGCTACCTGGTCGACGACCTGACCGAGGCCGTCCTGGGGACATGAATAACTGGGGGGATGACTTCCCGCCGGTCCTTGCATCCAAATCCACGGTTTTCGCGACCTTCCGTCTTAGCCTCATGCCGCTGAAGCAAGGAGGACGGACGTGTTGGAAGCACTGGTCGCGGTCACAGCGACGACAGGTCTGTTCGCCCTGGCCAAGGGGATAAGAGGCAACCATCAGTACCGGATCGACCCCCGGTTGGTGGTCTCACGGGACGAGCGAGGCGACGACCTGCCCTGCCCATGGTGTTATGGGCCCACGTATGAGGAGGACACCCGCTGTTCGGGTTGCGGCCGATCCTTCGGTTGACCGCAGTCTGAGCCGCTAGTCCCCTGGAAAGCGCCGACAACCGATTTATGGTGTAAGGGTGAGCAGGGTAGGACTGGTGCTCGGCGGTGGGGGGATCACTGGTGCGGCCTATGAGATGGCCGCCTTGATGTCGATCCGTCTCGCCACCGGCTGGGACCCGAATCAGGCCGAAGTCGTGGTCGGTACGTCGGGCGGCGCCTTCGTGACCGCGCTCGTCCGGAACGACGCTCTCACCCTCGACTCGCTGGTGATGCCGATGGACGATCGCGCCGACGTGGCGGACCGGATCCGCCGGCACGTCTACACCCGGGATGGAGGGGTGCAGGTCCGCCACTGGTTGCGTCACGGGATCGTGCCCGGCTTGCGTGACCCCGGGCTGACCCTCTTTCTCGGCTCCCCGGCGCCGTACAACGCCACTGGCGTCACCGATTGGGTCAGGAGCCACATTGGCGATGAGGCGGGCTCACGCTGGCCGGCCAGGCCGACCGCGGTGGTCGCTTTCGACATCGCCGCGCGACGTCGCGTCGTGTTCGGCTCCGAGTCGGCGCCGGACGTCGGCATGGCAGACGCAGTGGCAGCATCCTCCGCCATCCCTTTGGTTTTCCGGCCGTACCCGATCGACGGGCGGCTGTACGTCGACGGGGGTGTCGTCTCCGGCACCCATGCCGACCTGGTCCTCAGCTCGGCCAAGCCCCTCGATCTGGTCTTGGTGTTGGCCCCGATGGCCGCCGACGTGTCCCGCAAGCGGGCGCGGTTCTACGAGAAGATGTTCGATCGGGTCGGCCAGCGGTCTCTCGTCGAAGAGCTCACCCTGATCACGGATGCCTGGCCACATTGCCAGGTCGTCGTCCTCAGCCCCGCGCCGTCCGTGCAGAACGTCATGCGCCCCAACCCCATGGATGCCGGCAGGGCGGTCGCGACCTTCATGCGCACCCTCATCTCGATGAAGCGCACCCTGGCCCGACCCGAGGTGTGGGACCTCCTCGATGACCACCTTCTCACCAAGCCCCGCTCCAAGAGGATCGCGCTCCGATAGACGGCGAACCTGCTGGTACCCGCCCCCGGCCGGACTACTTTGTCCAGAGACAGAGGAGTTCCATTGGCAGTCAGACCGACCCATTTCGAATTCTATTCGGCAGACCCGCAGGCCACGGTGGAGTTCCTCACCAACGTCTTCGGATGGAGGGCCGAGAGGTGGGAGGACCAGGACTACTGGCTGCTCGAGACCGGTGATGGGCCCGGCATCAACGGCGCGGTGGCTCTAGCCGGCGACGACGGACCCAAGACACTGAACACATGTGATGTCGAGGACCTCGATTCTGCCGTCGAAGCGGTCCAGATCAGCGGTGGGAAGTTGCTCACCGACATCATGGAAGTGCCCGGTGTCGGTCGATGGGTCCAGGTCGAAGGGCCTGGGGGCGAGGAGTTCGGGCTCATGGAGCCTTCACCCGAGTGATGACTCGGCCGGGTCTGTCGGCCCGGCGGTGTTGGCCCCCGAGACGAGCGCGACCACTCGCTCCCCTGGATCCGGCCGATAGGCCCCGGTGATGAGCGTCGCCACCGGGGCGCAATGGCGGACATATGGATCGATCCGCCTGGCCGCGGCCTCGATGTCTCCCCGGCTGATCACGGCAACCATGTGCGCTGGGTATGCGGCATCGTCGCCTCCGTCTTGGGTCGTACCCTCCGCCGGTGACCAACATCCCTCTCGGACCTTTCAAGTCGGATCCTGGATTCGATCGAGCTGTCACCCTCGATGAAGCCGACCCTCTTTCTTCCTTTCGGGAGCGGTACCACTTCGCCGACCCGGATTTGATCTACCTGGACGGGAACTCGTTGAGTCGTCTGCCGAATGCCGCCCGTTCGATAGTGGATCAGGTCGTGGCCGACCAGTGGGGAGATCGTCTCATTCGGTCGTGGAACGATGGCTGGTGGGATCTCCAGCTTCAGATCGGCGATCGACTCGCCCCGTTGTTGGGGGCCTCATCGGGCGAGGTGATCATCTCCGACTCGACCTCGGTCAACCTCTACAAATTGGCCTTGTCGGCGATGAAGGCGAGGCCGGGCAGGACGAAGATCGTCACCGACGACACCAACTTCCCAACCGACGTCTATGTCCTCCGAGGAGTAGCCGAGTCGTGCGGAGCCTTCCTCGAGGTGGTGCCGTCGGAGGGGACGACCGGCCCCCTGCCTGGCTTGACGGAGGCCATCGACCAGACCACAGCCCTGGTGAGCCTGTCTCACACCGCGTTCAAGTCCGGGTACACCTATGACCTCGCCGCCATCACCGAGATGGCACACCGGTGCGGAGCGATGGTCCTCTGGGACCTGAGCCATTCTGCAGGAGTCGTCCCCATCGATCTCGGTGCCGCCGGCGTCGACCTGGCGGTCGGCTGCACCTACAAGTACCTCAATGGTGGCCCCGGCTCACCGGCATTTCTATACGTGCGACGCGAGTTGCAATCGACGCTGCACAACCCGATCAGCGCCTGGTGGGGTCACGTCAATCCGTTCGCCTTCGACCTCGAATTCGCACCTGCGAAAGGGATCCGCAAGTTCCACACCGGAACCATGCCGATCCTGTCCCTGGCTGTGATCGAAGCCGGGATCACCGACGTCGCGGAAGCAGGGATTGGGCCGTTGCGGGCGAAGTCGATCTCACTGACCGGATTCTTCATCGAGCAATGGGAAGAGCATCTGGCGCCGCTTGGCTTCGCCCTCGGTTCGCCAAGAAACGCCTCTTTCCGTGGATCGCACGTGGCGTTGTCACACCATGATGCGTGGCGTATCGACCAGGCTTTGATCGAGCTCGCCAAGGTGATCCCCGATTTCCGCGCCCCCGACACCCTCAGATTCGGGCTCGCCCCGCTCTACACGTCACATCAGGACGTCCACACCGCGATCCAACGACTCAAGGCGATCGTGGACAGTGGCGTTTTCGCCGAGTTCGACGACGTCACGCTCACGGTGACATGAAATGCGAATCTGTGGTGGGCGATACTGGACTTGAACCAGTGACCTCGCGCGTGTGAGGCGCGCGCTCTAGCCAACTGAGCTAATCGCCCGTGAAGGAAGCCAAATGATACCGATTTCGCGATTGCTGGCCACAAACGTCGCGCCGGCGGAGATGCCGCAGAGGTGAACCGAATCGAATTCGAAGCTGCGGTCGATCGCGCCTTGGAGAGTCTCCCTGATTGGGTGGTGGAGCGCGTCGACAACCTGCATGTCTTGGTCGAGGATCGTCCCACGCCCGAACAAGGAGACGTCCTCGGTCTCTATGAGGGGGTTTCATTGCTCGAACGGTCAGCCGACTACTGGGGCGCCCTCCCCGATCGGATCATCGTGTTTCGTGAGCCTCATCTCGAACTCGGGCTGAGCGCCGAAGAACTGGAAGAGGAGATCCGCAGAACGGTCCTCCATGAACTGGCGCACCATCTCGGCATCGACGACGAGAGGCTCGAAGAGCTCGGCTGGGAATGATCGGCTAAGTCCGGCGTCTGGTTGCGGGAATGCCTGCCTTCTTCAACACATCCGCTGGAACACCAAACTGACGCCATGTGCTGTAACTGATCCCTTTTCGCTCGGAATACGCCTTGGCGTGAGTTACGAATCCGGCCGACAGCGTTTCGAGATCCGGCCCGTTCTGGAAGTTGCCCATTGCCTTCTCCGCGTCAGATTTCGACTGCATGAGATCGAGTCTCTTCAAGGGGTTCGTCTCCGATTTCAGCTTCGAATCGACCGCTGAGAGCTTCCTCTCCAGGCTCTCCTTCGTGACCGGACGACCTCGCTTTTTGGTCCCCAAAGCGCCGAGATAAGCCTTGACTGATCTCGCCTCCAACCGCCCCTGTGCGAGCGCGTCTTTGTGCTGTTGGGACATGGCCATCGTGGTTGCTCCTAGTAGATTGAGTTTTCGAGCTTACCCAGAAGCCCGGCAAGTTATGCAGGCCAAAATCGTCGACAGAAAGAGCCCGCTTCTTGCGGTGGGGTCCAGTTTCGATAGGCCCTGCTGGACTTGAACCAGTGACCTCTTGCGTGTCGAGGAACTGGCCGGTTGACCAGGGTAGTTCAAGGCTGTCCACCGATGAACAGTGTCCGCTACCAGGGGTTTCGAGCCTTCACCCGACTGTTTGTTCAAGTACCGGCACGGATCCTCATCGAGGTCGTTTCCGGGAGATTTGGCACCGTAAATGGCACCGTGACTCCAATACTGGGCGGCGACGTCCACACGGACCCCACCAGCGGAGGGGTCGAGGAGGTAGGCCATCTCCGGTGTGACATGGACGCAGGACTTGGGAAAAAACAACGGGGCGGCTGGGACAGATCGTGGTTGGGACCGCAATCGCTGAAGGGGCTTCGTAGACTCTCGACGCGTGGATCAGTGGCCACTTCGGAGTCTTTTCGGTCCGGGTTCGTCGCCGCCATCTGAGTGAATCGATGGGAGGCCGATCGTGCGGCGAACCGCGTTTCTGACCTTGCTGCTGCTCCTGGAAGTTGCTTGCGTGAGTTCGGAGGCGGAGGACGCCTCGACCATGGAGGCGACCACCACCACGGAAGCGACCTCTACCACGGAGGGGACCACCACCACGGAGGCGACCACCACCACAGAGGCGACCACCACCACGGCCCTGAGTGGAGTGCCGGTATTCCCGGGCCAGTCGATCCAGGCGGCGATCGATGCCAACCCGGTAGGCACCCACTTCATCATCAAACCCGGCATCCATGTCCAGCAGAGCGTGGCACCGAAGGCCGAGCAACGGTTCAGCGGGGAACCAGGCGCAATCCTCGACGGCCAGAACGTGACCGCTCACGCCTTCCAGGGTGGCGGCGATCGAGTGATCATCGAGGGGCTGTTGATCCGCAACTACAACAACCCTCTGCAGACCGGCGTTATCCGCTCGTTTGGTGGGGCGCTGGATTGGCTAATTCAGAACAACGAGATCACCACCAGCACGGGCGCGGCGGTCTACGCCAATCAGGGCTGGACTGTTCCGCGGCAACAACATTCATCACAACGTCTACGCCGGGGTGTTCTGCGCCGGCGCCGGCATCACCATCGAGAACAACACCATTGCCAACAACAACACTGGCGGCCACGATCCGAATTGGGAGGCAGCGGGTATGAAGTGTTTCCGCACCGTGGGCCTGGTGGTGCGGGGGAACAACGTTCACGACAACTACGGGCCCGGACTGTGGACTGATTGGGACCACATCGACACGTTGTACGAGAACAATCAGGTTCGGGACAACTGCTGGTCCGGGGATCTTCCACGAAGCAAGCTTCGACGCGGTGATTCGAGGCAACACCGTGGAACGGAACGGGTTTGTCAACACCGCCTGGCTCGACGGTGCCGGGATTCTGGTCAACACCTCCAAGAACGTGACCATCTCGGGAAACATGGTTGTGGACAACAACGACGGAATCGGGATTACCTACACCGATCGGGGAACCAGCGAGGTCTACGGGATACGCGAGGCCCGCAACATTCTCGTCGAGAACAACACAGTACGGCTGAGTTCGGGCCAGACCGGGCTAGTCACCAACGTCACTTCGAATGACGTCTTCTCTGCAGCCTGGAACAACCGGTTCGTGGGGAACACCTACACGAACAATACCGGGAGCACCACCGCCTGGGCATGGGATCGCCGGAGTCTCACTTTCGCCGAATGGCAGGCTTACGGATTCGACTAGTCGATGGCCCAATACCTATCCGTCCCTGTGCGTCCTGGGCATAACGTCCATACCCCGACCACCACCGCCCTGATCTACCGGGTCTACATCACCAACATCGACCGGATCGCCCTGGAATGGACGACCGCCGCCGATGTGAACCTTCTCGCCACTTCGATCACAACCCAATTCGCGCTTGTGCCATAGAGCCCCGGAGGCCACATCTGGGCAGAAGCTGCTCCGGCGGCGACGAGAAAACCCCAGGTGTGTCCTGGGGTTTTCTGGTGGGCCCTACTGGACTTGAACCAGTGACCTCTTGCGTGTCGAGCAAGCGCTCTAGCCGGGCTGAGCTAAGGGCCCCGAGGCGACGACCGGAATCGAACCGGTGTGACGGGTTTTGCAGACCCGCGCCTAACCACTCGGCCACGTCGCCGAGACCGGACGATTGAGCATCGTCGGAGCGGAAGACGGGATTCGAACCCGCGACCTCAACCTTGGCAAGGTTGCGCTCTAGCCAACTGAGCTACTTCCGCACGGGCGACACATTCTAACGGAGGCCCGTTGCCAGCCAAACGGCATCACGAGCCAGTCGACCCGAAGCCTCCGGACCCCCGAGGGGTGTCGTCGAGCTCGTCGACTTCGACCCATTCGACGGAGGCCACGGGCACGACAGCGAGCTGGGCGATCCGTTCTCCTTTCGTGAAGCTGACTCGTTCCGATCCATGATTGATGAGCAGGACCGAGACCTCGCCCCGATACCCGGAATCGATCAACCCGGGCCCGTTGACGACACCGACACCGAGGCGTCGGGCATGCCCGCTGCGGGGTAGGACCAACCCGGCGTAGCCCTCGGGGATGGCCACCGCGAGCCCGGTGGGCACTGCGGCCCTCTCCCCCGGTTCCAGCGCGATCTCATATCTGGCCTGAAGATCCACCGCCGCATCGCCGATATGTGACCTTGTGGGAACTTCCATTTCCGGATCGAGTCGTACGAAGCTAGCTTGCATCAGGGAGTCATGGGGCATCGGGCGGGATGACCCGACGACTGTAAATGAGTCTCGTCTATGACTGCCACCTCACCACCCAAACGCGGATTCCTGCGCATTCCCTCTATGGAGTCGCTCGGGTTCATCGACGCGCCCGATCGGTCATGGACCACGCCACCCCAGCCCTCATCGGCACACCTCACCGCACAGAACGGTCACCCACTGAACGGTCACAACGGTCACAACGGGCATTCTCAGATCACCGGGCTCGTCGAGGTGCCGACCGGGCGACACAGTCGCAATGGCCAACCCACCGGAGAGTTGGTCACGGACATCTGGGCGACGACCGAGCTCGATGCACCGTCCCTGGTGGACTGGGTCCCGCATGCCTTCGGGACCAAACACTTGGGTCGACGCCGTTTCCGCTGGCCGGTCGTCGTTTCGCTGGTGGCGATCGCGCTTATCGCGGCCGCGGCAGTCTTCTGGCTCTACCGCGATCAGGCCACCTCCGCTGCGACGGCCCTCGGTGAGGTTCGGACCGAGGCGGAGGCCTTGTCCGTTGCGATCGATGAGGTGGCGCCGCTCGTCGGCGACCTCGACTTGGAGCGTCTCCCAGAGGCAAATCAGGACGCCTCGGTCTACCTCCGAATGGGCGAGACTGCCAGGGCGATGTTCGCCGCGTCGGCCGAGCTACCGGCCGAGGACTCGGCTGACCGCTCGGTGGCCGCCGAGGCGGCCGGTCTGGCCATCGACGCCTCCCGCCAGCTGATGGATGTCACCGCTTATCGGACTGCACTCGAGCCGGCCCTGACCCTGCCTCTTCTGGAGACTGACCCAAGCCTTACCGATCTGACCAACGCCACCGAGGCGTTCACCGAATGGCGAACCGGGTTCGAGGCGGTGCGGGCTGCCCTCCCGACGGGTGTCGCCATCGAAGCGTCGGCTGCTCTGGACCACATCGTCGCCGGGCTCGATGCGACGCAGACGGCCTACCTGGACGCCATCCGCACCGACAACAGGACCGTGGCTGTCGAGGTGCTCGGCACGCTTCGCTCAGATTTGCAGGGTGTCAGACAAGCGATGCTCACTGAGGTCGGCGCCATCTCGGATTCGGTGTCCGGCCTCATCGATCAGGCCGAGGACAATCTGGACCGCCTACTCGGCTGATTCCAAGGCGGCCACCTCCGCTTCGAAGTCTGCCGCCCCCTGAAAGTCTTTGTAGACCGAGGCGAAGCGGAGATAGCCGACTTCGTCGAGAGCACGCAGATGCTCGAGGACCTCTCTTCCGAGGTCCTCGCTGGTCACCTGAGACCCTGTGCCCCGGAACGACGCCTCGACCTCCTCGACGAGCCTCTCGATGGACGACCCTGATACCGGGCGTTCGGCAAGTGCGGCGGAGATCCCCGCAGCCAGCTTGGCGGCGGAGAATGGCTCGAGGCGGCCGTTTCTCTTCCGAACCATCAACTGCGGCTCGAGGCGCTCGTATGTCGTGAAGCGGTTGTCGCAACCTTCGCACTCGCGGCGCCGCCGGATCGACTGGCCGCCCTCGGCGGGCCGGCTGTCGATCACGCGGGTTGATGGAGCGCCACAGACCGGGCAGAGCATTGTCGAAGAGTAAACCCCCCATCCCTGAATCGGGAGGTCAGTCGACCGGGATGAACAGGACCTGCCCGGGGAAAATGGAATCGGATTCGATCCGGCTGAGCCGGGCGATGTCGGCCACCAAGCGACGCACATCCTGCTCGGGCCCCGCGTTGGCCGACGCGATTCCCCACAGGGTGTCCCCCGCTTCGACCACGTACTCGACCGGCTCCGCTACCGGGACATCCGCCCCGGCCGAGCCGCCGATCATGAGGAAGACCACGCAGAGGATTGTGAGAAGCAATGACAGCCGGACGGACAGCTGCAGAGTGGTCTTCTGCACTTGGTCTTCCTCCTGATCGGGCCCTTGCGGGTTGCTGAATGCAGTTCCAATCGAACGTGCGTTCGTCACTCTATCGAACAACTGTTCGATGTCAAGTAGCCCATCGCACCCCGACCGGTCGGGGCCCGGATTGCGAATGCGAGGCGGAGGCTGGCCCTGGGCGGGTCCGAGGGTGCCGTCCTTGCTCGATCATCGCGGATCGAACAGATGTTTGGCGGCGAACTCCTGTTCGATTACGATGAAGGACTCGGAATTGGTCGAAGAGCTCCCGGAAGGAGTCACGGTGCTCACAGAACGCCAGCAACAGGTCCTGGAATACATACGAACCACGGTGGCAAGCCGGGGTTACCCGCCCTCGGTGCGAGAGATCGGCGATGCCATCGGCCTTTCCTCGCCTTCGACCGTCCATTCCCATCTCTCCGCGCTCGTCACGGCAGGCGCGATCAAGAGAGATCCGACCAAGCCCCGGGCGATCATGATCGTCGACGAGACGGCGGCCGCCGGAACGACCCGCGATCGTCGTGTCCGCGACGTCCCGGTGTTGGGGCGGATCGCCGCCGGCACTCCGATCCTTGCTGTGGAGGACGTCCAAGAGGTCCTTCCGTTACCGGTGGACCTGGTCGGGGACGATCCCGTCTTCCTGCTCGAGATCAAAGGTGATTCCATGATCGATGCCGGGATCCTCGAAGGGGATCTGGTCGCGGTGCGGAGTCAGAAGGACGCCCGGGACGGTGAGATCGTGGCGGCCCTCATCGATGGGGAGGAAGCGACGGTCAAGAGGCTGCGCCGCCAAGGGGACAAGGTCATCCTCGAAGCCGAGAACCCCGCCTATGAGCCGCTGGTCTACACCGATGGCGTCGAGCTGATCGGCAAGGTCGTCGGGGTGTTGCGCCGCTATCCCTGACCGAACACGCCGGTAAACACATATTCGGCTGGACCTGTGAGCCAGGCGTTCTTATCGGTGATCTGTACCTGACCGACTCCACCGAGCACGGTGACCTGAACCGTGCCGTCGGCGCCGTCGAGTGCGACAGCGGCGGCCGCCACCATCCCGGTGCCGCAGGCAAGGGTCTCTCCAATTCCACGCTCCCAGACCCTCATCGACACCTGGCCCCCATCCACTGAGATGACCTCGACATTGCAGCCGGTGTCAAAACCCGCCTGTCGAGCCACGAGCGGGCCGATCGTGGCGAGATCGATTGCTCCGGGATCGTCTACGACTCTCACCGCGTGCGGGTTGCCGGTATCGACGAGCCGATAGACATGACCGTCGATCGTCTCCTGGCCTTCGATCAGCGCAGGTCCGATCTCGGCATCGACTTCGGGTTCTCTCACACGCACTTTGCGAATCCCGATTGGCGTGTCGACCTCGAACTCGGGCCCGTCGACCCATCCTTTGTCGTACGCATATCGGGCCACACAGCGAAGCCCGTTGCCGCACATCTCTGCGGCGCTCCCGTCGGCGTTCCAGTAGTCCATCACCAGCGGCGAGCCCGGTGACAGGACCAGGACTCCGTCGGCCCCTACGCCGAATCGACGGTCACAGAGTCTCACGACGTCCTCGGTCGTCGGTTTGCCGGGCCCTTCGAGCAGGACGAAGTCGTTGCCGAGGCCCTGCATCTTGGTGAACTCGTAGCTCAATCAAAGGTCTCCAGGATCCGCCGCAATCGCTGATCTGGATCTTCGATCCAGGGTATCCAGCGTATCCGCGGATCACGTTGAAACCAGGTGCGTTGCTTCCTGGCCAGCTTCCTGGTGTTGGCCGCGGCCCGGGAAAACGCCTCATCGAAGGTCATCGCGCCTGCGAGTGCCTCGATCGTCTCGCGATATCCCACCGCATTTCGGGCCGTTCTCCCCATCCTGGGGGCCAAGGCACGGGCCTCATCCACCAATCCTGAGGCCCTCATCGCGCCCAACCGGGCGTCGACGCGGCTCTCCAGCCATTCTCCCGGGTCGATGCCGACCGCCTCGAATTCGATCTCAGGGACATAGCGGCGCACATCCTCGGCGAGAGCGGTCCCCGCTCTGCCGCTCGGCGTTTCCCCGGTGAGTTGGTAGATCTCTAGGGCCCGAACCACCCGTCTCGGGTTGGCCAGATCGACGTGAGAGCTTGCCACGGGATCGACCGCGAGCAGCTCCTCCACCAGTCTGGCGGCCTCCCGAGCCTCGAGCTCGGCGCGAACGGCAGTCTCGGTCGGGGCGAAGCTGAGCGGGTCCACGAGTGCCCTGAAATGCAGCCCCGATCCACCGGTGACGATCATGGCCGGTGCGCTGGTCTCGGCCAGCGCGGCTCGCGCCAGCCGGCGAAATCGAGCTACCGAGAACTCTTCCTCCGGGTCGGCGACGTCGATCAGATGGTGGGGCACGTCTCGCCGCTCCATCATGGTCGGCTTGGCAGTGCCGATGTCCATCCCCCGATAGACCTGCATCGAGTCCACCGAGATGATCTCCCCATCCAGGTGCTCAGCCAGGCGAACCGCCATCTCTGTCTTGCCCGATGCGGTTGGCCCGAGCAGGGCCAGGAGACGAGTCAGACAGGGCTCCCCACCAGATGGTGCTGATGCGCACCCCGGACCTCGACCTCGAGGAAGGCGCCTCCGGCCGGTGTCCCGGGTACGTGCACCACTTTCCCGGTGCGGGTACGGGTGGTGGCGACGAGTGGGTCCTTGCGGGAAGGGCCTTCGCTGAGGACCTCGACTGTGCTGCCAACGAGCTCTTGGTTTCGCTCACCACAGATCCGATTCTGGGTCTCGCTGAGACGGCCGAATCGTTCCCTGATCACATTCTCGGGGACGAACTGGTCGGTCATGTGGGAGGCTGCAGTGCCAGGGCGGGGCGAGAATATGAACATGAACGCGCTGTCAAACCTGGCCTCTTCCACCACTTCCATGGTCAGGGCGAAGTCGTCTTCAGTCTCGCCAGGGAAGCCGACGATCACATCGGTGGAGACGGCGAGACCGGGGATGACCTCCCGGGCCATGGCCAGTCTCTCCATGTACTTGTTTCGGTTGTAGCCGCGGTGCATCGCACGCAGTATTCGATCGGACCCGGATTGCAGCGGGAAATGAAGCTGCTCGCAGACTGCGTCGGTCTCCGCCATCGCCAGGGCTACGTCCTCCCGGAAGTCGTTCGGATGAGGACTGGTGAACCTGACTCGCCGGATGCCATCGACCGCGCCGACCCGACGCAGGAGCTCGGCGAATATGGGACGACGCTTCCCTTCCAGGGCTAGATCACGACCGTAGGTGTCGACGTTCTGTCCGAGAAGGGTGACCTCGACCACCCCTTCGGAGGCGAGGCGCTCAACCTCGCGGACTATGTCACCGGGCCGACGCGACACCTCGACTCCACGTACCGATGGGACGATGCAAAACGTGCAGCTGTTGTTGCAGCCGACCTGGATCGTGACCCAGGCGGAGTGAGCGAGCTCCCTTTTCACCGGAAGTGACGACGGCATCGCTTGAAGCTCGTCCACGACCTCGGTTATCGGCCCCCACTGTTCGGCGTGATCCATGAGGTCGAGGACGCGGTCGAGGTTGTGAGTGCCCATGACGACGTCGACCCACGGGGCCTTTTCCCGGATCAGGTCACGGTCCTTCTGAGCGGCACAGCCGCCGACGACGAGCATCATCCCGGGGTTGAGGTCCTTGACCGCCTTGAGCTGGCCGAGGTTGCCGTACATACGATTGTCGGCGTTCTCCCTGATGGTGCAGGTGTTGATGTACACCACATCGGCGGACTCGAACCCGCCGGCCGCCGTCATGCCGTCCATCTCGAACAACCCGGCGATCCGCTCCGAATCGTGCTCGTTCATTTGGCAGCCGAAGGTGCGGATGAAGTAGCGCTGACCAACCCGGGTAGCCAAACGGCGGGCCGGTTCGCGCAGGGTCGGATTCGGTAAGAGGACGGTCTGGGTCATGTCTGCGGTCTCAGCGGGCGAAGTCGGTCGCCCGAAACTCCCGGATCACCGTGACTTGGATCTGACCCGGGTACTGGAGGTCCTCCTCGAGTTTACGGGCGATGCGACGGGACAACTCCCTCGCGTCGATATCCGACACATTGCCCGGGTCGACCACGACCCTGACCTCCCGACCGGCCTGGAGGGCGAAGACATGATCCACGCCGGGGAACTCCATGGCCAGTGTCTCGAGGCGCTCGAGACGCTTCACGTAACCCTCGAGAGTTTCCCTTCGAGCGCCGGGCCGGGCCGCGGAAACAGCGTCGGCGGCCTGGACGATCACGGCCAAGACCGTCCGCGGCTCCACTTCGTTGTGGTGGGCTTCGATGCCGTGGACGACCGCGGGGTCTTCGTCGAAACGACGGGCGATCTCTGCGCCGATGAGGGCGTGGGAGCCCTCGACCTCGTGAGTCACTGCTTTGCCCAGATCGTGAAGAAGGGCTGCCCGCTTCACCGGAGCCGGGTCGATACCCAGCTCCGATGCCAGCATCGAGGCGATGTGCGCTGTCTCCACCAGGTGGTTGAGCACATTCTGCCCATAAGAGGTCCGGTACTTCAGACGTCCCATGAGCGTCACGATCTCGGAGTGCATGCGAGAGACTCCGGCTTCGACCAGGGCCCACTCCCCGGCATCTCGGATGCTCTGCTCCACCTCGGCTCGAGCCTTCTCGTAGGCCTCTTCGATCGAGGCGGGGTGGATCCTGCCGTCAGCGACGAGCTTCTCCAGCGTGATGCGAGCCACCTCGCGCCGCACCGGGTCGAATGACGAGACCGACACCGCTTCCGGGGTGTCATCGACGATCAGGCTGGTGCCGGTCACCGATTCGAGGTGGCGGATGTTGCGACCCTCACGACCGATGATCCGGCCCTTCATGTCGTCGGTAGGCAGTTGGATGACCGACACTGTCGTCTCGGTGACCACCTCGGAGGAAAGCCGCTGGATCGCAGTGGCCAGAATGCGTCTCGCCCTGCGGTCGGCCTCTTCCCGTGCCTTGATCTCGAGGTCGCGGACGACGATCATCGCCTCCCGCCTCGCTTCGTCCTCGACCTGGGCCAGCATCTCGGTCTTGGCGGCGGTGACGTCTATTCCGGCGACCTGCTCCAGTCGAAAACGAGCCTGTTCCTTGAGGTGCTCGAGATCACCGCGGGAGACATTCAGCTCTTCCTCGCGGTCGATGATCATCTTTTCCCGCTGGGCGAGGTTGGAGGCCCGCTGATCGAGGGTCTCTTCGCGCTGGCCGAGACGGGTCTCGAGGTTGGACAGCTCGAGCCGGCGATGCTCGAGACTGGCCTCCTCCCGCTCTCGATAGGCCTCGGCCTTGGCCCTGCCCTCCTCTTCGGCCTTGCTCAGGATGCGCTGGGCGTCGAGACGGGCGCTGGTGACCATGTCCTCGGCGGAGACTCCGTCCTTCTCCCTCCGGCGGGCGATGGCGAGACGAGCCAACAGATACCCGAATCCAAGCCCGAGGACGACCGCAAGGATCGTCAATCCGATCGCGGGGATGGTGTCCATCATCGGTCCCCTTTCCCGGTCTGGAGAATGAACGTGCCGGGTCCCACCGCCCTGTTTGGACGTTGAGCCCGGCACACGAAGAGAAGCTGACTAACGAGGCGGGTCGGTCACCCGTCGGTTCGTTGGCTCCTTCTGTTCACGTCTTCTTCCCGGTTGCAGTTCAAAGGTGTGTTCGTGTGAGTCATCGATGCTACACGCAGATCGCGAAATGGAACACCACTACTCCTCGGCGCTCTCTCCCACGTCACCGCCGGCGGCCACCTCGGCGTCATCGGTTTCGGTCTGAGCCGTCTCACCGAGCCCGACCAGCTCGTAGACCTTGGCTTGGAGCTGCATCGCAACCTCGGGGTTCTCCCGAAGGAACCGCTTTGCGTTCTCCCTGCCCTGGCCCAGCTGATCGTCGTCGAATGTGAACCAGGCGCCGCTCTTGTGAACCACACCGTGGTCCACGGCGACATCGAGGAGGCTGCCCTCACGGGAGATCCCTTCGCCGAACATGATGTCGAACTCGGCCAGACGGAAGGGCGGGGCCATCTTGTTCTTGGCCACCTTTACCTTCACCCGGTTGCCCACACTTTCGGTGCCGTCCTTGATGGTCTCGATACGACGGATGTCGAGACGGACCGATGAGTAGAACTTGAGGGCACGTCCCCCGGGGGTGGTTTCCGGGGATCCGAACATCACACCGATCTTCTCTCGAAGCTGGTTGATGAAGACGGCAGTGGTCCTCGACTTGTTCAGGGTCCCTGCCAGCTTGCGCAGAGCCTGGGACATGAGCCTGGCCTGGAGACCGACATGGGTGTCACCCATCTCACCTTCGATCTCGGCCCGGGGCACCAGGGCGGCCACCGAGTCGATCACCAGCACGTCGAGCGCCCCGGAACGAATCAGCATGTCGGCGATCTCCAACGCCTGCTCCCCGGTATCGGGCTGGGAGATGAGTAACTCGTCGACGTCGACCCCGATCGCCTTGGCGTAGATCGGATCGAGGGCGTGCTCGGCGTCGATGAATGCGGCGATCCCCCCGTTGCGCTGCGCCTCGGCCACGATGTGGAGGGCAAGACTGGTCTTGCCCGAGCTCTCCGGCCCATACAACTCGACGATCCGCCCTCGGGGGACACCACCGATTCCCAGGGCTAGGTCGAGAGAGAGGGCACCGGTCGAGATCACGTCGACCTTGCGATTGGCCACCTCACCCATCTTCATGATGGCCCCTTTGCCGAACTGACGCTCGATCTGGCTGACCGCCATGTCCAGGGCTTTGTCTCGTTCCATCTGTGACTCCTTCCTCTGACGGTCAACGTATCTGCCCGCTGGGACAGAAAGTGTCCTGAGTACGCGATACTAGACCGAACAAGTGTTCGTCACTGGGATTTACCGGGCGAGAGGGAACGTTTCAAGGGGCTCGTATCTGGCCCCGCCCCGACCGAGATGGGAGCGGTAGACCACCACCGACCGGCACCGCCAGCCCAGATCGGCACCGCGGAACGTCTCCAGCAACCGGCTCACGTCCTTCGCGGGCCGGACCCGGCTGAGCGTGAGGTGGCCACGGAATGGGCGGTCCTCCGGATCGAAGCCTGCCGTCTGGGCTGCTTCCTCTGCTTCCTCGGCCAGCTCCTCGAGCCGGGTCTGGCCTTTGGACACAGCTAGCCATAACACCGTCGCGCTGCCGGCCCGGGGGAAGGCGCCGATCTCGCCCAGTTCCAAGTCGAATTGGCGGCCGAGGTTGGCATTGTCGAGTGCAGCCAGCAATCGGTCGTATGCCACCTCGCCGGTCCACCCGAGAAAGCGAAGGGTGATGTGCCAGTTCTCCGGAGGCACCACCTTGCCCGGTAAATCGATGGCGCCCACACGCTCGGCGAGTGCCATCCGCACTTCATCGGGCAGCGGCACTGCCACGAAGATGCGGGTCGTTACTCCTTCCACCATCTGCCGATGAGGGCAAGCCGGGTCAGATGAAGAGCGGCGGCAGTCCCGTACGCTCGAATTCTCTCCCGGTCTCCCGAGAACCGCAGCTCTCGGGCTCGGGCGTCGTCCGGAGTCGCCACGCCGATGATGACGGTGCCTGCGGGTTTCTCCATCGGCTCGGGCCCGGCCGATCCGGTGACACCTATGGCCACGTCGACACCGAGCAGGTCTCTCGCGCCACGTGCCATCGCCACCGCCGTGTCTGGTGTCACCAGCTCCGATGTGTCGTCGACACCGAGCAGCTTGTGTTTCAGCTCGGCGTCATAGGCCACCAGCCCGCCCTTCACCACCGCAGACGCCCCGGGCAGGTCAGTGAGGCGCGCCGAGACCAAGCCCCCGGTCATCGACTCGGCTGTCCCGATCGTGTACCCGAGGTCGGAGAGAAGTCGGAGTAGGACACGTTCGATTGTCTCGTCGTCGGAGCCGAAGACGCTGTCACCGAGACGGGAACGCACCTCCATCTCCATCGGCTCCATGAGACGACGCGCCTCGGCAGTCGTCGACGCCTTGGCGGTGATGCGGATCTTGATCTCCGAATTGGAGGCGAGGAAGGCCAGTGATGGATTCACCGACCCGGTGTAGAGGTCGTCGAGGATCTCGGCGACCTCGGACTCGGGCCGGCCCCAGGTCCGGAGGAGTGTGCTGGCGATGACCGAGTCGGTCCCAGAGGCAGCGACGAGTCTCGGCAGCACTTCGGCGAACATCAGGTGCTCCATCTCAGCGGGCACCCCGGGCACACAGAAGATCAATTTGGATTCGTGCTCGACGACCAGACCAGGTGCAGTCCCCCGCGGGTTGGGGATCATCTCCGCACCCTCGGGGTAGTACGCCTGTCGGAGGTTGCTCTGCGGCATTTCCCTTCCCCGCCGTGACCACCACTCACGAAGTTGGTCGGCATAGTCGTCGCTGAAGACGAGGGTTCGGCCGGTGACCTCGGCCACCGCCTCCCTGGTGATGTCATCCTGAGTAGGCCCGATCCCCCCGGTGAGGACAACAGCGTCTGCTCGGCCTAGGGCAACCCTGATCGCCGCCGCGATCCTGCCCAGGTTGTCCCCCACCGTTTGCTGGTAATGGGCGTCGAAGCCACGCTCGGCCAGAGCCGCGCCCATGGTCGAAGTGTTGGAATTGACGATTTGCCCGAGCAGCAATTCGGTCCCTACCGCAATCACCTCGATGATCATGAGGTCGTGGGTCTTGGGTGATGGGTTCTGGGTTTCAGGACCCAGAACCTAAGACTCACCACTCACCACTATTCCCTCCATATCGGGACCGAAGATGCCGGTGTATTCGACGGTCGCCCACTCCCCCACCCGGCCCCCGTCGAGTCGGATCACGCCGTCGATCTCAGGTGCCTGGCGGTGGGAGCGCCCGATCGGTACGTCGTCCTCGATTTGATCGACCAGGACTCGCCCGACGCGGCCCAGCCAGCCGGCATGACGCGACTCAGTCACTTCCTCCTGCAGCGACGACAGCAGGCGAAGACGATCCATCGTCTCCTCCCGGGGTATCCGGCCCCCCATCTCGGCGGCGGGGGTGCCCGGCTCGGCGGAGTATGGGAAGAAGCCCGCCCAGTCGAGTCTGGCCTCGGTCAGGAAATCCGCCAGCTCGTCGACCTCATCCTCGGTTTCTCCGGGGAAGCCGACGATGAACGACGACCTCAATCCTGAATCGGCATCGAGGTCCCTGATTCGGTTCACCAATGCCAGATGCTTCTCGTAGTTGCCCGGCCGCTTCATCCGCCTGAGCAGGGGTCCGGAGACGTGTTGCAGGGAGAGATCGAAATAGGGCGCCACAACCGGGTTGGCGGTCATCTCCTCGAGGAGCCGTTCCCGGATTTCCCGGGGATGAAGATAGAGCAGGCGGAGACGCTCCAGCCCGGGGACGTCGGACAGGAACACGAGCAGCTCGGTGAGCCCGCCGGGCGCCTCGGTGTCACGGCCGTAAGCCGCCAGGTCCTGGGCCACCAGGACCACCTCGCTGACTCCAGAGCCGACCAGCAGCTCCAGCTCCTCTCTGATCTCGACCGGGCGCCGAGAGCGTTGCTTGCCCCGGATCGAAGGGATGGCGCAGAAGGTGCACGGCTTGTCGCAACCCTCGGCCACCTTGAGGTAGGCATAGGGCAGATCGGAAACCGGCCGGCCGGTGGCGTGGAGGATGTCCATGATCGGTCGTCGGCGGAGATCGACCGGCTCCCACTCGGTGAGGTTGTCGAGCATCCCCACCAGCTCGCCATAGCGGTCGATGCCGAGGACGGCATCGACCTCGGGCAACGCAGCTTCGACCTCTGAGCCGAACCGCTGCGCCATGCACCCGATCACGACCGACCTGGCACCGGCACGCTTGCGATCCTCGAGCTCCAGGATCACCTCGACCGATTCCGCCCTGGCCTCTTCGATGAAGGCGCAGGTGTTGGTCATCACAACATCGGCCTCTTCAGGCTGATCTGCCCAGCCGAACCCGGCCTCGCTGAGCATGGCAATGATCTTCTCCGAGTCGACCTGGTTCTTCGCGCACCCGAGAGTGCTCAGCCAGATCGTGGGGGCGGGCATGGGCTAAGGGTAGGAACCTCCGCACGCGGCGGAAGCCCCCGCTGACCGGCGTCTGTTCGACCCAAGGTGTTGGCTCACAGCCGTGTCGACCCCTGTGGAGGCTGAAGGTTGCCGAGGGTCGAAGTCGGCGGGCATTTATGGCGGCTCCTATTCGCGCGAGGACTCCACGACCACCAACAGGTGGCCTGAGCTGACCGCGTCGGCAAGGGTGTTCCAGGTGGCGATGCTCACCGATCCGTCCTCCTCGATCTCTGCGCAAGCGAGGTGGACCGCATCCACCAAAGAGGCCAATGAGTGATCGAGCTCATAGGCCTGGGCGACCGCGATCCTGGCTTCCGCCACGTCGTGGATCCCCACGGCACGGATGGCCTCTTCGGCGAAGGTCTCAGCCTTCGCTTGCATCAGATCTCGCGGAACAGATAGCGGCGGAGGATGTCGATCCGGTCGTCGAGCGTTTCCGGATCGAGATACCAGAGCATCGCCGCCACCGTGGAGAGGAGGGGGTTGCCGTCCTGAGGCGTGAACGAGAACCCGACCACTTCATTGCCATTGCGAACGGCGAGGGTTTCCAGGGCCACGACGGTCTGGCTCATGATCCTGCCGAAATAGCCATGGTCGCGGCCGAAGGAGAACACCTGGTTGGCCGATTTCTTGTGGGTCACCGCCACCCGGGTGTTGGCCATGAGCCGTTCCTTGGCCTGCTCCACCGTGATGTCCTCGTCCAGTTGCAGCGAGAACTGGATCGAGTGCATGTATTGGGTGTTGATCTTGACAGCCGACGAGTAGAGGTTCAGGTCGTAGCCCATGGTCCCGAACAGATCATGGGCATCGTGGGCGTGATGCGTGCCGAATCGCTCGTCCTTGTGCGCCTCGACTGTGGGGGAGGCGACGAAGCCATCGTCCTGGCTGATGTCGTTGGCCCGCCTCATGCAGAGAAACCGGCCGTCCTCGAGATGGTTGGTCCCGTCGCCATCGATTGCCAGCGAGCGGACCAGGGCGGCGATGTTGTGAGTGTTGCAAGAGACGATCTGGAGGAACCTGTCCTCGCCGGCCACCAGGGCGCTGTCGTTGATGCCCCGGGCATACATCTTCCCGAACCCGAATTCCGAGCCCTGGGCCATGAAGCCAACGGGTCCCTCGGCGTGGTTGTAGAACTCCTCTTTCATGCCATTGCCAACCGGCGTGCAATCGATGACCACCGTGGCGCGCTCGATCGCCTCCCTCGCCTCGTACTTGGGGGCATGACCGAGCTCGTGGAACGACGAGAACCGCTCCTCGTCCACGGAGAGAACCGCGCCTCTGCCCTCGAGGTCCGAGACCTTGGCCTTCTCCGTGAGCAGAGGGGTCCGCTTGTGGAAGGTGACCTCGTCGATGCCGAAGTGCTCCTTGTTGTCGGCGAGAAGGCCGATCAAGGGCTCACCGATCGTGCCGGTACCCACCACGTGGACGATTCTCATGACAGGCTCCCTCCGAGAACAGGTCTGTTCCTGTCGGTCAGATTACTTGCCCTCCCTTTTCCTTTCCGAAACCCCCTCAGAACTGTGCCTGCTCGGTGGAACCTTCGAGAGCGAGAGTCGACGACGATCCACCTGCGACCACCTGACTCACCAGGTCGAAGTAACTGGCGCCCACCTCTCGCTGGTGCTTGGTAGCGGTGTATCCGTCCGGCTCCATGGCGAACTCGCGATCCTGCAGGTCGACATAGGCCTGCATGCCCTCCTCGGCGTAGCCCCGGGCCAGCTCGAACATCGACGCGTTGAGGGCGTGAAAACCAGCCAGGGTGATGAACTGGTAGCGATACCCCATCGTGCCGAGCTCCTTTTGGAAGCGGGCGATCGTCGACCCATCGAGGTGCTTCGACCAGTTGAACGATGGCGAGCAGTTGTAGGCCAGCATCTTGCCGGGGTGCTCGGCGTGGATCGCATCGGCGAAGGTCCTTGCCTCCTCGAGGTCGGGGCGGGCCGTCTCACACCAGAGGAGATCTGCGTACGGCGCATACGACAGGCCGCGGGCAATTGCCGAGTCCAGCCCGCCGGTCACCGTGTAGAAACCCTCCGGCGTGCGCTCCCCGTTGACGAACGGCCGATCACGCTCATCCACGTCGGAGGTGAGAAGGGTGGCGGCGTTGGCATCGGTTCTCGCCACGATCACGGTCGGTACGTCCATGACGTCTGCGGCGAGGCGGGCCGCCTGCAAGGCACGGATGTGCTGACCGGTGGGCACCAGCACCTTGCCACCCATGTGACCACATTTCTTCTCAGCTGCCAGCTGGTCTTCGTAGTGGACACCTGCGGCGCCCGCCTGGATGAACCGCTTGGTGAGCTCGAAGACGTTGAGGGCGCCGCCGAAACCGGCTTCGCCGTCAGCGATGATGGGGACGAACCAATCGACTTCGGTCTTCCCCTCGGCCCAATGGATCTGGTCGGCCCGGCGCAGGGCATTGTTGATCCGCTCCACCAGCGCGGGCGCCGAATTGGACGGATACAGGGACTGATCGGGGTAGACGTCGCCCGCAAGGTTTCCGTCAGCCGCCACCTGCCAGCCGGAGAGATAAATCGATTTCAGCCCCGCCTTGACCATCTGGACGGCCTGGCCGCCGCTCAGGGCGCCCAGGGCGCTGACGTAGTCGTCGGTGATGAGCCGCTCCCACAGCTCGATGGCCATACGGTTGGCCAGCGTGGATTGCTCCCTGATACTGCCCCGGAGCCGCACGACGTCGTCGGCGGAGTAATCGCGGATAACGCCTTCCCAGCGCGGGTTGGACTTCCACTCCTCGGCCAACCGGCCGGCTTCGTTGGCGACGTGCGACATCTGTCTCTCCTTCAGTTGATCAGTTCGTAGGCGGGCAAGGTCAGAAACTCGACAAAGCTCTCACTGAGAGCGACTTCCTCGAAAGTCTCTCGGGCGGCGCTCAGCTGGCCCCGATACGGGTGCTCGGCGTCCTCCAATTGGCCGACCAAGGACCCGGCCAGCGATCGGACTCTGGCTTCAGTGATGGGCTCGCCATTCTCGGTCTCGACTCCGTGTCGCACCCATTGCCAGATCTGGGAGCGCGAGATCTCGGCGGTGGCGACGTCCTCCATCAAGTTGTCGATGGCGGCGGCACCTGTCCCGGAGAGCCACGAGGCGAGATAGCGGATCCCGACCGACACGTTGGCCTCCAATCCGGTCGAGGTCACCCCCCCTGGAACATCGAGGTCGAGCAGATCTCCGGCGTCAGCCTCCACCTCGTCGCGCCCCCGCTCCAACTGGTTGGGCCGGTCGCCAAGCACGGCATCGAACTCCTCGATCGCCACCGGGACGAGATCGGGATGGGCGACCCAGGTCCCATCGCACCCGGCTCCGGCCTCTCTGGCCTTGTCGGCCTTCACCGCTGCGATCGCTTTCTGTGTCACGTCGGGATCGCGTCGGTTGGGGATGAACGCCGCCATCCCCCCGATGGCATGTGCGCCCCTGCGATGGCACGTCTTGACCATGAGCTCGGTGTAGGCATGCATGAAAGGGACGGTCATGGTGACGGCGGACCGATCGGGGAGGACGAAGGAGGCATCCTGTCGGAACTTCTTGATGACCGAGAAGATGTAGTCCCACCTACCCGCGTTGAGCCCGGCCGCATGCTCCCGCAGCTCATAGAGGATCTCGTCCATCTCGAATGCGGCGAGGATCGTCTCGATCAGGACCGTGGCCTTGATCGTGCCCCGGGCGATGCCGAGACGGTCCTGTGCCCAGATGAAGACGTCATTCCAGAGTCTTGCCTCGCGATGCGATTCCAATTTGGGGAGGTAGAGGTAGGGGCCGGACCCTGACTCCAACGCAGCTCGCCCCCCATGGAACATGTAGAGGCCGAAGTCGAACAAGGAAGCCGACATCGGCCGGCCATCGACCAAGAAGTGCTTCTCACCGAGGTGCCAGCCCGCGGTCTCACCAGCAGGGTGGCTGTCTCGGCGTCTAGCTCATAGGTCTTCTCCTCGGTTTCGAGCCTCAGCTCCCGCCGGTATGCGTCGACGAGATTGGCCTGACCATGGAGGAGATTGGGCCAGGTTGGCGAGGTGGCGTCCTCGAAATCGGCCATGAACACCCTGGCCCCGGAGTTGAGGGCGTTGATCATCATCTTGGCGTCGACCGGACCGGTTATCTCCACCCGGCGGTCGGCCAGGTCGTCGGGGACCGGGTCGATCAGCCAATCCGCATCCCTGACTTGGCGGGTCTCGACGAGGAAGTCGGGGCGCTCCCCTTCGTCGATGCGACCTTGACGCTGCCGGCGATCGGAGAGGACCTGTTCCCGTTGTCGAGCGAATTCCTGCTCCAGGTCGGTGAGAAACGCGACCGCCTCGGCGGTGAGGACCCGCCGCTCGATCTCAGATGTCCCGACTTGGCTCATAAGATGGCAGTGTCTTTGTCGGAGGGTTACAATTCCAATCAAGTGAATGCAAAGAATACCCGATCTTTCGGAGAGAGCCACATATGAGTGAATCTCAGCAACTGGACCCCCTGGTCTTGGGCCGTCGTCTGCGTCATCACCGGCGGGAGCGAGGGATGACCCTCGACGAGCTCGGTGCCGCAGTCCATCGCCCCGCCCCCTATCTATCCCTGCTCGAGAACGGGAAGAAGCAGCCGCGGCTGAACCTCGTCGTCGAGCTCGCCGCCGCTCTTGGGGTTGAGATGTCCGACCTCCTCGACCCCAGCCCGCCCAATCGTCGAGACGCCCTCGAGATCGCCTTGCTCCGGTCTCAGGACACCGCGCTGTTCGACTCCCTCGACCTCCCGCCGGTCAAACCCAGCGCGAAGCTGGACAACGAGACCCTGACCCATCTGGTCGGGCTCCACGACGCGCTGCGGGACCGATCCAGCCTCGGATCCGCCGGTTCCGAGGAGGTTCGCCGGGCCAACGGGGAGGTGGCTACCTGGCTCGCTGCGGAGGATGGCTATCTCGAGGAGGTCGAGGCGCAAGCCCGACTGGCGCTCGATTCCAGCGGATATTCGGGGGAAGGCCCATTCTCGTCGCGCAACCTGCTCGACCTGACCGCCCGCGCCGGCTTCGAGTTGCACCCGGTCGAAGACATGCCCTCGTTCGCTCGCTCGATCATCGATCTCGACCATCGACGGGTGTACATCGCCCAGCGCGATTCGTTGCGCACCAGACAAGCGCGGAAAGCGGTGCTGCAGACCCTTGCCGGCTTCCTCCTCGGGCACGAGACCGACCCCGATCTCGACACCTTTCTTCGTCAGAGGGTGGAGACTGCCTACTTCGCCGCGGCGGTGCTGGTGCCGGAGGAAGCCGTGATCGCCAGGCTGGCGGCGGCCAAGGACAACCACGACATCGATGTCGAGGACGTCAAGGAGCTGTTCTATGTCTCCTACGAGATGGCCGCCTGGCGAACGGTCAACCTGGCCACGAGACACCTCGCAATCCGATCCCATCTCATCGTTAGCGATTCGATGGGGTCGGTGGTCAAGGCATACGCCAACGATGCAGCCCCGATCCCCCGAGACGAGCACGGCGGCATGGAGACACAGCGGCTCTGCCGACGATGGGGCGCACGAATCACCTTCGATTCAGCCGAGCGATTCGGGACACATCACCAGTACACCGACACTCCCGTCGGGACCTTCTTCTGCACCACACACATCGAAGCGGGGCGTGAGCCCGCCCACGCCGTCACAATCGGAGTCTCATTCGCCGACGCCCGTTGGTTCAGGGGACGAGACACCGAGAACCGGGAGACCTCGACATGCCCCGACCCGGCGTGCTGCCGGACGCCATCGCCGGGCCTCCAGCAGAAGTGGTCGGAGAAGGTAATCGTCTCGGCCCGCTCACAGGGACGGATCCTGGGTCTGCTCGCTCCCGACCCCTACCCCGAGCTGGACATGCCTGAGGTGCTCGAGCTGGTCGAGTTGCACTCGAACGGCTGATCAGGCGAGCGCCGCATCGACTGCGGCGATCGAATGGATCCGGGTGGTGTCGAAACCGGGGACGACGGCCTCGTCCTCATCCAGGATCAGACCCAACTCCGTGCAGCCGAAGACTGCTCCTTCCGCGCCCTCGTCGGCGAGCCGACCGATCAGGTCAATGAGGAAACGATGCGAACCGTCATCGATGACACCGTGCACCAGTTCCTCGAAGATGATTCGATCCACCTCGGCACGGTCACGCTCTTTGGGCACGAGGGAGTCGATGCCATTCCGCGCCAGACGCTCCCGGAAGAGCTCCGACTCCATGACGGCCGCGGTGCCGAGCAACCCGGCCTTTTCGACACCTGATTCCTCCATCCGGCGCGCGGTCACGTCGATCACATTCACCATCGGGAGGCCAACCAGCGACTCCACCTGATCGGCGACGATGTTGGCGACATTCGAGCCCAGCAGGAGGATCTCGGCGCCCGCCGCTCCCAGCTGACGACCGGCCTCGACCAGGATGCTTGCCAGCGTCCCCCAGTCGCGGTTCTCGGTGCATCGGGCGACCGTGGCGAAATCACCTGACCAGATGAGAATGTCTGCCGAGTGCTGGCCTCCGAGCCGGGCGTGGACCTCTTCGTTGAGATAGCGGTAGTAGCTGATGGTGGACTGCCAGCTCATCCCCCCGACGAGGCCGATGCGTCTCACCCGGTGTCCCTGATGAACCCTTTCATGTGATCGGCCAGCGCTACCAGGGACTCTCGCTGAAGGTACATCATGTGGCCGGCCTCGTAGTACTCCATGCGGAGGTTCTTCCGCAGGGACTCGTCGAGGCCGAGATGGTTGAGGGTGTACTCGGTGGCGAAATGTGGCGTGGCCAGGTCGAAGTATCCGTTCGCGACGAACACCTGAAGTCTCTGTGAGCGAGACATCACATCCCGGAGCTGCTCCGATGTGTCTACGTAATGACCCTTGAACTCCTCGTAGTCCCATGCGTCGTGGACCTTCATGCTCATCGTCTCGTAGAAGGAGTCGTTCTCGAAACCGAGTTCCACCCGCAGGTAGTGGTTGAGGGTGGAGGTGAATGATCCGCTCACCTGATCGTTGGCCGGGTCATTCTCCAGGTTGTCGCCGGCGGCGATCCGGTCGATCCCGATGAAGCGCGAATCGAGTCTGCCCACCGTTCGTCGCTGGTCTCTCAACAGCTCCTTGCAGAAGCGATGAATGTGGATCCTGAGGTTGTAGCGCTCGATGTAGTCGGTGGAGAGACCGGTGTATCCCGCCAACCTCGCCGCAATTCTCTTTCGGTCCCGATCTCCCAAGGTGTCTCCGCGGGCGAGGGCTGACCAGTACGGGCCGATGGCGAAATCTTCTACCTCATCGAGGAGAGCCCGGAGGTCTTGGGTCTGGAGCTTGCCTGAGAGGCGGTTGTGGTACCAGGCGGTGGCCGCATAGGTGGGTAGGAAGACCATGTAGGGGAGGTCGTTGCCGGTCCGGAAGACCAATGCATCGGGCTCTTGGGCGAGGGTCTGGAAGTTGAGAGCCGCCGAGATCAGGATGAGGCCGTTCAACTCCGTCCCTTTGTTGGCGAACAGCTTGTGGGCGATCGCCGCGCCCCTGGTGGTCCCGTAGCTCTCGCCCACCAGATACTTGGGAGACGCCCACCGGCCGTTTCGGTTCAGGTAGGAGACGATGAAATCGGTGAAAGCTCCGATGTCCTTGGAGAAATGATGGAACTCCTTCTCCTTGTCCTTGGGGCTGGCCGTCGAGAACCCGGTGCCCACCGCGTCCACCATGACCAGGTCGGCCACCTCGAGGATGGAGTGCTCGTTCTCCACGAGCCTGCCCGGGGTAGCGATCCTGAACCCGGCATCATCGAACTCCACCCGGCGCGGGCCCAAGATCCCCAGGTGAAGCCACACGGTCGATGAGCCCGGCCCGCCGTTGAAGGCGAAGAGAATCGGTCTGGAGGCAGGATCGACGTCGTTCTCGGTGTAGGAGACGTGGAAGAAGACCGCCTTCTTTTCGTCCTCCTGCTCGACGATTTGGGTCGCGGCGGTAGCGGTGTAGCTCAGCTTGCGGCCGCCGAACTTGCCCGTGTAATCCTTGGAGACGCTCTTCTCCTCGATCGGGGGCGGCGGCTCCTCTTCGGGGGTGGTCGTGCTCTTGTCCTCAGCCATGATCCGAATCTAGGTCGGCTTCGCCCGACCGTCGTCATCGATCCAGCCCTCTGCATCGACGCCGAGGCCTTCTGCGATCCTGTTGATGTAGTTGAAATAGGCGACAACCTGGACACAGCTCGAGACCGCAGCATCATCGAACCCGTGGGTCTTGAGCACCTCGACCTCCTCCTTGCCGATCGAGGCGCAATCGTCGGTCAGCTTCTCGGCGAACTCGAGGAGGGCGTTGGTGGGGGCGTCGAGGCCGGCCGTTCGCCAGCCGCCGGCAAACCGGTCCACCATCTGTTGATCGTCGACCTCATCCCGGAGGTCGTGGAGATGCGCCGCTATTCAGTAATGGCACTCGTTCACCTGCGAGGTGACGACGGCAATCATCTCCCGCTGGGCACGGGTAAGGGGCGAAGCGCCGAACATGATCGTCGAGTAGAGCCGCATCGAGTCCCGCATCACGTCGGGAAGCTGGCTCTGGATGGACACTATGTTCCAGATACGGCCCGCCCTCCTCGTCGCGGCGTCGTACTCACGTCTGGTGACACCGGTCGCCTCCGCCTTGGGCGTGACATGGACGTGGGCCATCGTTCAACCGGCCAAGAACAACGCCGGTTCCTCGAGGTTCTCGATCACCAGCGACATGAACCGCCTTCCTTGGGCGCCGTCGATCACGCGATGGTCATACGAGAGGGAGAGAGGCATCACGGGCGCGATCTCCAGTTCCCCATTGCTCACGATCACCTTCTCCCGGGCTCGCCCCACCGAAAGGATGGCGGTTGTGCCATAGGGCACGATCGGTGTCCCCTGACCTCCTCCAACCGCACCGATGTTGGAGACCGTGAAAGTCTGGCCGGTCAACTCGTCGGGGGGCAACGATCGCTCTCTCGCTCCTTCCCCGAGACGGCGGACCTCGGATGCGATCTCGAGGACCCCGCGCTCCCCGGCGTCGCGGATGACGGCGACGATCAACCCGTCGGGTGTGTCGACCGCGATGCCGATGTGATGAGAACCGTGAACGATCAGATCATCGCCGTCGAGGGAGGCGTTGAATTCGGGAAATGCCACAAGAGCCGGGACGGTGGCCTTGATGACCAGGGCCTCGATCGGGATCTTCACCTCGTGACGCAAACCGAGAGCGTCCCGGATCTCCATCAACCTGGATGCGTCCACCTCATCGAAAGTGGTGACATGGGGTATCTCGGCCCAGCTCTTCGACATGTTGGCGGCAATGGTCCGTCGCAACCGGGACATGGTGCGTCGCTCGTCGTCGGCGTTGAGCGACCTGGGCGGTGCAGCCGCCTGCGGCGCCGGGACAGCCTCCTCGAATTGCTCAGGTGCGCGGGCTGGGGCAGGCGCAGCGGCCAGCACGTCTTCACGGGTGATCCTTCCCTCGGGCCCCGACCCTTGGAGGGTGCCGAGGTCGACTCCCATGTCGCGGGCCAGCTTGCGCACGATCGGTAGTGCCTTGACCGAGGCTGTCATGCCGCCCGGTCCGGCCCCGCTGCTCGCGGACTGCAAGACCTCGGCCTCTTCGTCCAGACTGCCGACGATCGGCGCAGCCTGGGCGGGCGCCGACTGTTGGATTTCCTGGGCCTCGGCTTCGGGGGGATCAGGGATTTCCCCGGTTACCTGCTCGTCGGGGTCGCCGATCACGACCAGGACCGCACCCACCCGGATGGTCTCCCCTTCCTTGCCGCCGTGCCGTAGGACCGTGCCGGCGTATGGCGAGGGGATCTCGACGACAGCCTTGTCGGTCTCGACTTCGACCAACGGCTGATCGTCGCCCACATGACCGCCCTCGGGGACGAGCCACCGCACGATCTCCGCCTCGGTCAGGCCCTCGCCGATGTCGGGGAGGAGGAATTCCTTCGCCACTAGGCCTCCAGTGTCTCCTCGGCGACGCGCACGATCCGGTCCACGCTGGGAAGGTAGTGACCCTCGGAGCGCTTCAACGGGAAGATCGTGTCCCAGCCGGTCACCCGTCGCACCGGTGCCAGCAATGAATAGAGAGCCTGTTCCTGAATGATCGTGGCGACCTCCGCCCCCATCCCTGCCGTCCGCGGGGCTTCGTGGACGACCACCACCCGTCCTGTCTTCCTCGCCGAGGCCACGATTCCGGGTTGGTCGAGAGGCGATAGCGTGCGGAGGTCGAGCACCTCGACCGATATCCCGGACTCCTCGAGCACAACTGCCGAGGCCCGGGTCTCCTTCATCATCGCCCCCCATGAGATCAGGGTGATGTCCTCACCTTCCCGCTCGACCCGGAGCGGTCCGATCTCAGTCGTGTAGTAGAGCTCGGGGACATCCTCCTTTATCGCCCGATAGAGGCGGATCGGCTCGAGGAAGAGGACGGGATCGGGATCTTCGATAGCGGCAAGGAGCAACCCGCGAGCGTCGGCCGGGGTGGACGGAACCACCACCTTGAGACCCGGGATGTGGGCATAGATGGCCTCAGTGGACTCGGAATGATGCTCGGCGGCACCGATCCCGCCGCCGAAAGGGACCCTAATGACCAGGGGGGCCGTGAAGCGGTGGTTGGAGCGGTTGCGGATACGGGCGACATGATTGATGATCTGGTCATAGGCGGGATAGGAGAAGCCGAGGAACTGCAGCTCGGCGACAGGGCGCATCCCGGCGAGAGCCATCCCGAAAGCAGCGCCGATGATCCCCGACTCCGCCACCGGGGTGTCGAAGACCCGATTCTCCCCGTACTTGTCCCGCAGGCCGTCGGTGATCCGGAACACGCCGCCGGTTCGTCCGATGTCCTCACCGAGCAACACCACACGCTCATCGGATTCGAGCGCCGTCGCCAGCGCCCCGTTGAGCGATTGGGCCAGGGTCAGCTCGCTCACGAGCCGATCTCGCCCATCTGGGCCTGGATCGGCCCGGTCGGCTGCTCGTACATGCGAAGCAGCATCTCCCCGGCGCCGGGCTGGGGCAGGGCCTCGGCCATGGCAACGGCCTCCTCGATGATCTCCGAGGATTTGTCCTCGAGCTCGGTCTGCCACTCCGGCGTCCATCCACCCGCCCTCTCCAGGAGTAGCCGGACTCTCTCCAGCGGGTCCTTCGCCCGCCACACCTCCGCCTCGTCCTCGTCGCGATAGCGGCCCGGGTCGTCCGCCGTCGTGTGTGGGCCGAGGCGGTATGTGACGGCCTCGATGAGGGTTGGTCCCTCACCATTTCGTGCTCGGGCCACCGCTGTCTCGACCGCGCTCGACACCGCAGCCACGTCATTGCCATCGACGAGAACCCCCGGCATGCCGTATCCATCGGCCTTCATCGCTATCGACTCCGACCGGGTTTGTTCCGATCGCGGGTAGGAAATGGCGAAACCGTTGTTCTGGCACAGGAAGATGGTCGGGGTGTTGAACACCGCAGCGAAATTCATCGCCTCGTGGAAGTCTCCCTCCGAAGTGGCGCCGTCTCCGAACGAGGTCAGAGCGACTCGATCCGAGCCCTTCAGCATTTCGGCCCAGGCCAGGCCTACGGCATGGATCATGTGACCGCCGACAGTGATCGACGGAGGCAATACGTTGACGCCGTCGGGCGCCTGCCCACCCCGCTCGTCACCGGTCCGCCCGGCGATGAGGAGGCTCCAGGGGTAGCCCGCCCGCCACATCAGCGCGGCGTCGCGATAGGTCGCAGCCACCCAGTCGTCAGGACGGAGAGCGGCAGCGGCACCGATCTGGGCCGCCTCCTGCCCCTCGAATGGGGCGTAAGTGGCGAGCCTGCCCTGTCGTTGCATGGCCATGCACTTGTGGTCGTAGGTGCGGGCCTCGACCATGTCCGCGTAGAGCCGGCGCATCTCATCCAAGGTGATGGCGAGACGATCGCGAACGGTCCCATCGGGGCTGATCAGGGTCAACATGCCGGCGGTGAGCTTATCTGCCGGCAGATTTCACACCGTTTTGGCGCGCCAATGTCGAGCTATTGACCGATATCGCCGCGCCAAAACGATTTCAGACCCTTGCCGGTTCGGTGGAAAGGGCCTCTTCCATCTCCTCGACCGTCATCAGGACCTCCCGCGCCTTGCTGCCGTGGGAGGGGCCGACGACGCCACGACTCTCCAGGATGTCCATGACCCTTCCCGCCCGGGCGAACCCGATGCGGAGCTTGCGTTGCAGCATCGAGGTGGAGCCGAGCTCACTGCGAACCACCAAGTCCATCGCCTGGCGGACCAGCGCTTGTTCCTCATCGTCGATTTCCTCGGCCTGTGACGCTGCTGCGGCTGCCGCGGCGACCAACACCTCTTGGTCCTCGTATTTCGCCTCCTGCTGCTTGCGCACCCAGTCGACCACGGCGTGGACCTCGCTCTCCCTGACCCAAGCGCCCTGGATCCGGTGGGGGCGGGGTTCCTTCGCGGTGACCACGAGCATGTCGCCCATCCCGATTAGTTTCTCTGCGCCCGCCCCGTCGATGATCACACGACTGTCCGTTTGCGAGGCCACGCTGAAGGCCAGCCGGCTCGGGATGTTCGCCTTGATGACACCGGTGATCACGTCGACCGAGGGGCGCTGTGTGGCAACGACGAGGTGGATCCCGACCGCACGCGCCATCTGGGCGATGCGAACGATCGACTCCTCGACTTCGCGCCCCGCCACCATCATCAGGTCGTTCAACTCGTCGATGAGGATCACGATGTAGGGGAACCGGTCGAATCCGTCCGGATCGAGCTCACCTGCCTCCCATTTGATCCGATATCCCTCGATGTCGCGCACCTTGGCGTCGGCGAGCAGGTCGTAACGGCGATCCATCTCGGCTACCGCCCATTTCAGGGCATCGTTGGCCTTCTTGGGGTTGGTAATGACCCTGGTGAGCAGGTGGGGCACCCCGTTGTACTGTCCCAACTCGACCCGCTTGGGGTCGACCATGATCACCCGCACGTCATCGGGATGGGTGCGCATCAGCAACGAGGTGACGATCGAGTTGATGCAGGACGACTTCCCCGCACCGGTGGCACCGGCGATGAGCACGTGTGGGAGCTCAGAGAGGTTGAGCAACTTGGGAAGACCCGAGATGTCCATCCCGAGGCCCACAGTCAGGGGGTGGTTCTCGACCGCCGCCTCGGCGCTCGACAAGATGTCACCCAGGGACACCAGGCGACGTTTCGTGTTGGGCACCTCGACGCCGATCGCCGACTTGCCAGGGATCGGGACCAGGATCCGCACATCAGGCGTGGCCAGGGCGTACGCGATGTCGTGGGATAGGCTCGACACCCTGTTCACCTTGACTCCAGGGGCCAGCTCGATCTCGTATCGGGTGACGGTGGGGCCGGGGACGATCTTGGTGAGCGTGGCGTCGACGCCATGCTGGACCAGGGTCTCCTCGAGCTGGCGGGCCGTGTCCTCGAGGGCCCGCTTGTTGATCTCGCCCCCAGTGCCCTCGTCGAGGAGACTCAGCGGCGGCAGCTTGTAGCCAGTGCTCGCCGGGTCGGACACCGGCGGGGCAGGCACCGGGCGTGGCTTCGGGACGATTGGCTCTGCGGGCTTCTCGCTCTTGGGGCGGGCCGGCTTGGGACGCTCGTGGCGTCCTCGGTTATCCGGAGCCGGCCTGGCGATGCGGTCGGCGACATGGGATGACCGCTCTACTCGTGCCCCAATCACCGCAGACGATGCCATCTGGCGGGTCGAGCGGTACAGGTCGGCAATCCCCGCTGCCAGCTCGCGCACGCTGGTCTGGGTCATGATGAGCACCCCCATCCCCATGGCAGAGGCGAGCACGACGAAGGCACCCCACATCCCGAGGATTCGTCGCATCGGGAAGGCGATCAGCGAGCCCACCGCTCCACCGCGCTCCTCCACCAATTGCAAGCTCGGCGCCAACGCCACAGCGCCGGTCATCAAATGGAACAGGGCGAGGGACCCGATGAAGGTGATGATTCCCCCGGCGACCAGGCGCTTTGCCCCGTCGCGTGGCTTGCCGACGATCATGGCCACGCCGATCCCGGCGAGGGCGACCGGGAGGGCGAATCTCCACACCCCGAACAGGAAACGGCTGCCGCCTGCCATGCCCTGGCCGACCGGACCGGCGAGATCGATGAAGGCGAGCAACACGAGCAAGGCCAGGACGACCAAGACCATGCCCCAGATGTCGTCGGTTTGACGTCCGAGGGTGTTGCGCACCGAGCCGCGTACCGCCACCAGCTTCTGACGGATCGTGCCCCTGGGCGCTGTCTTCTTTTTCTTCGCTGTGGACACCCGTCTCCGCCCGGAGGACCCCTTCCGGGTGGGCGTCCTGGTTCCCATGTGCTCAGAAACAATACATGGGAGTTGGATTTGGTCGTGGAATGTCGGATCTGCGTATCTCTTGGCCCGATGGGCGCTCTTTCGAGGGATTTGATGAGACGAGCAAGAAGCGCGATCCGCAGTTACCTGGTGGTCTCCCTGCTCGTCTGTGTCGCCTGTCAGGGCGAGGTGATCACCGCCACCACCACCCCGGAGCCGACAACGACATCTTCGACAGTCCCCTCCACCACGAGCGCGCGTCCCACGACTTCCACGACCGTCGCGCCTACCACGACCGCTCCCTCCGTCGCAGGCACATGCGAGGCCCAGCCGTCTGCCGAGGTACCTGCAGACGCGACGGAGGCTGTCGTGATCACCGGCGATGTCGACGGCGACGGCCAGGAGGACACCGTCACCGGGTACTTGTGGGAGGGCGGCTCGTACCTACACCTCGGTCTCGCCTCCGGCTGGGGAACGTCGATCCGCGTCGACGGCCTGATCGGGTCGGAGGGCTCTCCCCCGACGTCGATGCCGGCGCGGGTGGTCACCATGTCGGGCGACAGCCTCATAGTGAGCGTTGCCGGCCTTGCCCTGCCCGGGCCGGTCTTTGCGCTCTTTGCCCTGCGGGACTGCGGTCTCTCACCTGTGACCTCGGCAGACGGCAGCTTTCCCGACCTCTGGGCGGGTGGGAACCCAGGTCAGGACAGCTGGTTCACGTGCGACTCATCGGGGGTCACCATGCTCGATGTGCTCATCGAAGACTTCGCAGCCGAACCTCGGATCTACACCGGAGGCGATGGCAGCCGGCTTCTCTACGAGCCACCCTTCTTCGGACCGGCGGGCGAGGTGCCTCTCGATCTGGCTTTTCCTGCGACTCGAGAGCAAGCGCTGGCAGCCCTCCCGTCCTGCGGACTGTGACCGATCAGAGCTCCATGACCACCGGGACGATCACAGGGCGACGGGCGGTCTCGGCGCGAATGACCCGTCCGACCGCCTGACGGATCGTCTTCTGCAGCTCACCGATGTCGGAACGGCCGGATGCATGCTCGCCGATCGCCTCGGAAACCGCCTCGGCGGCCTTCGTCAGCACCGCGTCGGGATCGTCCATCAGGCCGTGGCTGTCGAGGTCCGGCCCGTAGAGGACCTCACCGGTGTCGTGGTCGATGCCGATGGTCACCACCACGACGCCCTCGTCGGCGAGATGGGATCGGTCACGGAGCACCGCCGACTGGACGTCCCCCACCGCGGAGCCGTCGAGGTAGACGTAGCCGGCGGGGACCGCCCGGCGCTGAACCTGGGTCTTCTTCCCGTTGAGAATCACGCGGTCGCCATCCTCGAGCACGTCGACGTGACGCACGCCCATGCGGCGGGCCAGCTCGGCGTGGGCGTGGAGGTGCCGGTACTCACCATGCACGGGGACGAAGGCCTGTGGCCGCACCAGGTTGATGAAGGTGAGCAGCTCGTCGCGGTTGGCGTGCCCCGAGACGTGGACGTCCGCATTCGTGCCGTGGATGACGGTGGCGCCGCGACGGATCAGGTTGGAGATGACTTTCGAGACGGCGGTCTCGTTGCCCGGGATCGGCTTGGCCGAGATGAGGACAGTGTCACCTTCCCCCAGCTCGACGAATTTGTGCTGACCCTGCGACATGAGGGAGAGCGCTGCAAACGGCTCACCCTGGCTGCCGGTGGTGATCAGAAGCTGTTGGTCAGGGGGCAGCGCGGATAGCTCCTTGATGTCGAGGACGGACTTGGCGGGTACCTCCAGCTCCTTCAGATCAGTGGCAATCGTCGTGTTGCGATGCATCGACCTGCCGAAGAACGCCAATTTGCGACCGTTTCGTATCCCGGCATCGGCGATCTGTTGGACGCGATGGATATGAGAGGCAAAGCACGCCGCGATCACCCGTCCCGGGGCGTCACGGATGGCATCGGCGATCGGCTGACCCACCGAGCTCTCGGAGGGCTCGAATCCGGGGCGTTCGGCGTTGGTCGAATCGGCCAGGAGGAGACGCACCCCCCGGCGCCCCAGGGTGGCAAAGGCGGGTAAGTCGGTGGGCACCGCGTTGATCGGTGTCGGGTCGAGCTTGAA
This sequence comes from uncultured Acidobacteriota bacterium, assembly GCA_963837055.1. Lineage (GTDB taxonomy): Bacteria > Actinomycetota > Acidimicrobiia > Spongiisociales > ZC4RG35 > JARDZU01. Next base: position 104,389 of record CAWILU010000004.1, read on the forward strand.
ATCACCGGAATGGAGGATGACCCCCTCAGGGGTCTCGATGGCTACCGCCGTTGCTCCGGGGACGGAGTGGCTGACCGGGATCAAATGGAACCGGAACGGGCCGTGATCGAACCATTGCTTGACGGCGGCGGTGCGCAGATCGGCTTCCACTCCGAGCTCGTCGATCCGACCCCGGGCGAGCTCGATGGTGAACTTGGTCCCGTAAACGGGCACGTTCACGTCGCGGAGCAAGTAGGCAAGGGCACCCGTGTGGTCCTCGTGCCCATGAGTCAGGACCACGCATTCGACGTCATCTCTTCGCTCCACCAGCCATGACCAATCGGGAAACACGAGGTCGACGCCGAGCATGTCCTCCTCGGGGAACATCAGCCCGCAATCGATGAGCGCGATCTTCCCGTCGATCTCGATTGCGGCGCAATTGCGCCCGATCTCCCCCAGCCCACCGAGAAAGGTGACGGAGACGCTCACAAGCCTTGAACGGCGCCGACGGCCTTCTCGACCGCGGCCAGAGTCTCCTCGGACGCCTTGACCAGGGGAAGTCTCACGTCGCCGACCGGCTCCCAGAGCCGATCCATGGCGCCCTTCACCGGTGTCGGGTTGGTTTCCAGGAAACATGCCTCGCACAGAGGCAGGAGCAAATGGTGGAGTCGACGCGCTTCGACGACGTCTCCGGCCAGAGCAGCTCCAACCATCGCGGCCACGGCCCGACCGGCGAGATGCGCCACCACCGAGACGACGCCGATGGCGCCCGTGGCCATCATCGGCCAGGTGAGCGAGTCCTGGCCGGAATACACCGCGAGCCCCGGCACCCGGTTGATGGTGTGACCGGTGAATTCGAGATCCAGCACTGCATCCTTGACGGCGACGATCCGCTCGTGTTCGGCGAGCCGGGCCAGGGTGTCGATCTCGATCCTGGTCCCGGTGCGGCTGGGGATGTTGTACAGCAGGACCGGCAGGCCCACGTCGGCGATCGCGCTCGAAATGGGCGACCAACCCGGCCTGATCGGGCTTGTTGTAATACGGGGTGATGGCGAGGGCCCCTGCACATCCGAGATCGGCTGCCTTCTCGGTCAACTCGACGGATTCCGCCGTGTTGTAGGTGCCGGTCCCGGCGACGACCACAGTGTCCTTGCCCGATACGGCGTCGACCACCGTCTTGTACAGGGCCACCTTCTCGATGCTGCTCAGCGTCGGGGACTCTCCAGTGGTACCAGTGACGACCAGCGCGTCGCTCCCGTTGTCAGAGAGGAAGCGGGCGAGCCGCCATGCCTTTTCGTGATCCACGTCGCCCGAAGCGTTGAAGGGCGTGATCATGGCCGTGGCCACGTGGCCGAACGGCGCCGAAGACAAAGAGCTCACCCAACCCAGGTTACCGATCGATCCACTAGAAACACCGAATGGAGCTGCGCCTGCCTGCCCCTTGCCTCGTGGTGCTGGTAGGTGCGTCCAGCTCGGGCAAGAGCACGTGGGCGAATGAGACGTTCAACGACACCGAGATCGTGTCCTCGGATCGGCTCCGGGCCGCGGTGGGAGCAGGTGAAGACGACCAACAGGCGAGCACCGCCGCATTCTCCGTTCTCGAGCAGATCGTGACCGAGCGTCTGCGCCGAAAACTGACCACCATCATCGACACTCTTGGCTTCGACGGTGAGGCCCGGAGGAGGTGGGTGGAGCTGGCCCACCGGGCGGGGCTCCCCGCCTTTGCGGTCGTTTTCGAGACACCTCCGGATCAAGCGAGGCTCCGCAACTCGGAGCGCCCACGCCCGCTGCCGAAGACCGTGCTGGACCGACAGATTCGTAGATTTCGTGAGGTTCAAGGTGAGATCGAGGACGATGGCTTCGACCAGATCGTCCTCGAGCAACCCGTCGCCCTGGTGGCGACGTCTCTCGCATCACCGGCGCCATCCGCACCATCGGCAGACTCGAACCACCCCAAGCACCGTTTTGGGCTGGTGATCAACAGATTCGACTGGGGTGGCGACCGCGAAGAAATTGCTCCTCGTCTCCAATCGATCGCCCGACGAGCCGAGGAGGCAGGCTTCGAAGACATCTGGGTGATGGACCATTTCCGACAGATCCCCCAGGTGGGCCGGCAGTGGGAGGACCTTCCCGAGGCCTACACCACCCTTGCTTTCCTGGCCGGGGTAACGGAACGCATCCGGCTGGGCACCCTCGTGACCGGGATCGGGCACCGCCACCCGGTGGTGCTCGGGAAGGTGGTCGCCAGCCTCGACGTCATCTCCGGAGGCAGAGTCGAGCTCGGGCTCGGGATCGGCTGGGACCGCGGCGAGCACGAGGGCTACGGGATCCCATTCCCACCGACGGCGACCAGGTACGAGATCCTCGAGGACACTCTTCGCATGCTCCCCCTGCTGTGGGGGAAAGGGTCGCCATCGTTCTCGGGCACGACGTTCTCCGCCCCGGAGCTGATCTGCTACCCCCGGCCGATCCAGGAGCACATCCCGATTCTCATCGGAGGGTCGGGAGAGCAGCGCACTCTTCGACTGGTCGCCCGATATGCCGACGCCTGCAATCTCTTCGGCCGGCCGGATGTGATCAGGCACAAGGTCGAGGTCCTGCACCGTCACTGCGCTGAGTTCGAGCGCGACCCCGACGAGGTCGAGGTGACTCATCTCGTCGATGTCATGACCGCGCCCGACCGCAAGACACTGCGGGAGCAGGTCGACCGGCTCCGGGGGCGCAACACCACGGCCGAGGCCTTCATGTCCAGGCACAACGCCGGCATCGTCGAAGACCAGGTCGTACACATGGAGGCATTTCACGATGCGGGGGCGACCCGCTCGATGGTGGTGATGCCGGATGTCCATCTCGATGGAAGCGTCGAGGCTTTCGGCGAAGTAATCGCAGCCATGACCAACCCTTAGACTCGGGCCATGGCTGTTACTTCCACGATGCTGCCCCTCGGCACCAAGTCCCCTGATTTCGCCCTTGCCGACTCCGTGTCCGGACGCGAGGTCTCCCTCCGGGATTTCGACGACAAGGCCGCCCTTCTCGTCATGTTCATCTGCAATCACTGCCCGTACGTCCAGCACGTTCGGGACGAATTGGCCCGTTTCGGGATGGACTATCAGGACTCCGACCTCGGGATCGTCGCCATCTCCGCCAACGATGCCGACCAGTACCCCGAGGACGGCCCTGAGGCGATGAGGAAGGAAGCTCTGCGGTTCGGCTACACCTTTCCTTATCTCCACGACGCCGATCAGAGCGTCGCGGCTGTCTATACCGCGATGTGCACGCCCGACTTCTTCCTCTTCGACTCCAACCGGGAGCTGGTCTACCGGGGCCGCTTCGACGAATCCCGGCCCAACTCCGGGATCCCGGTGACCGGCGCCGATCTCCGGGCCGCGGTCGAGGCTGTCCTCTCCGGCCAGCCGGTGAGCGCCGAACAATGGCCCTCCATGGGCTGCTCGATCAAGTGGAAGCCGGGCAACGCCCCGGCTTACTTCGGAGCCGCTTGAAGCGGCGTTTCACGTTTTCGCGCCTTACGTGTTTACGAACCAGAAAGAGACGCACATGGCCAAGCAATACCCATCGCCACCCGAATTGACCATCGACCTCGACAAGACGTACACCGCGACCCTCGATACCAACCACGGTGAGATCGTGATCGAGCTCGACCCGGCCCGCTCACCGCAGACGGTGAACAACTTCGTGTTCCTGGCCCGAGACGGGTACTACGACGGTGTGATCTTCCACCGCGTCATCGAGAATTTCATGATCCAAGGCGGCGACCCGACCGGTACCGGTAGCGGCGGTCCCGGTTACAAGTTCCGCGATGAGATCGAGGGTCAGGGCAGCTATTCCCGGGGAACCGTGGCTATGGCCAACGCCGGGCCCAACACCAACGGCTCCCAGTTCTTCATCTGCCACACCGACGTCGGGCTTCCCCACTCCTACACCATCTTCGGCAAGGTCTCGTCGGGGATGGATGCAGTGGACTCGATTGCCACCACCTCGACCGACCGGGGTGACCGCCCCGAAGCCGAAGTGGTCATCAACCAGGTGACGATCGCCGAGAGTTAGGCGGTGCGGATGATCCGCGCCAGCCAGCCCCGTGCGGGCTCGGGTGCCCATTCGGGTCTCACCTCGAGGAGCGCTGGATCGATCCGCTCGATCTCCCATCCGTCGGCAAAAGACTCGTGGAGCTCCCGTTGGGTGACCCGGCGGGGGCCATTTTCGCCAGGTGTGTGCTCGGAGAAGCACAACAGATGGAGCACACCTCCCTGCTCTACCGTCGATGCAAGGCTCTCGACATATCGGGAGCGGTCACCGTCGTCGAAGATGTGAAAGACGCCTGAGTCGATGATTGTGGCGAATCGCTGGTTCATCTGATCGAGTGCGAGGACATCGCCGACCAGGAACGTCGCCTCCATGTCACGTTCCGCTGCCTTCCACCGGGCCCGTTCGATCGCCGTGGTCGAGATGTCCACTCCAACGACCGCCATGCCTCGGGACGCAAACAAGAGCGCGTGCTCCCCGGTCCCGCAGCCACTGTCGAGCAGGGGTGAGCTGATCTCGCGGGCGTCGGCGAGGTCGACCCATACCTGTTGTGGCCGGCCGAGATCCCACGGTGCCGAGTCGTCGGCATAGACACGATCCCAGGAGGCTTCGACCGAGTTCGGGCGCCCTTCGGTCATAGGGCAATCCTACGAGGCGCCACGGCATGACCCTTTTGCACACACCATCGATCGAATTCCACTAGCGTTCCGGCCGCTGCTTCGGCGGCGACTCGTTGGCTTCCCGTCCTGCATTGCGACCGGACCGAGGGCAGGGTCGGACCGGGCAACATGGCGAAGGGCTGCCAAGAGGCCCTTCATTAGACAAGGATGACGGGACGTCATGAACATCTATGTAGGGAACCTCCCCTTCAACACAACGGCCTCCGACCTGGAGACCCTGTTCGGTGAGTACGGGGCGGTGGACTCCGCCGCCATCATCAACGACCGCGAGACGGGGCGCTCCCGTGGCTTCGGGTTCGTCGAGATGGCGAGTGACGCCGGCGCCAAGGCGATCGAAGAGCTCGATGGCGCTGACTACAACGGCCGCAACCTCAAGGTCAACGAGGCCAGGCCACGCGAGGAGCGCGGTCCGCGTCGCTAGCGACGCCAATTGTCACCGTCGCTAGCGACGCCAATTGTCACCGTCGCTAGCGACGCCAAATCGACACCGTCGCGGACTCACACCGATCGATCGCGGTGATCGTGGCGCCCCGGAACGGGGCGGTGTGCAGGGTCGTCGATGAACAGCCGCTCTCCCTCGACGTGGAGGAGATTCGGCCCGTAGGCCGCGGTCAGATGCTCCAGGGTGAGGACCTCGTCGGCTTTGCCGGAGGCCACGACCCGTCCGGATAGCAACACGACGTGGTCCGCCACCTCCGCCTCGGCAAGATCGTGGGTGGTCATGATGATCGTGCACCCGGTACGGGTCTCGTCGTGGATCACGTTGTCGATGGCCTGCGCCGAAGTGAGATCGAGGCCGGTCAATGGCTCGTCGAGAAGGAGCATCTCATGCTCCTGGGCGAGACCCTGGGCGACGAGGACCCGTTGCCGCTGGCCGCCTGACAGCTCACGAAGGTGCCGACCGGCGAGATGGGTGATCCCCATCCGGCCCATCGCCTCCTCGACCGCCCCCCTGTCCGCAACGCCGAGTCGTTGACGGGCCCTGCTAGTGGCATATCTCCCCATCGTCACCACTTCTTCGACGGTCACCGGCAGCGTCTCGTTCAACTTCGTGCTTTGCAACACATAGGAGATCCTCTGCGGGGATCCTCGCACCTCCGGGACTTCGAGCGACCCGGCGGACGGCTCGATGAGCCCGGCTATCGCCCCGAGAAGGGTCGACTTGCCCGATCCGTTGGGCCCGATGAGAACGGTGATCCCGCCTAGTGGGATCCCGAATGACGATTCAGCCAAGGCGGTCCGTGAGCCATAAGCCAGCACCAGTCGCTCAGCCCGGACCGCGAGCGGCCTCATCGGCATTTCGCGCAATAGCCGTCGACCTCGAGGGAATGCCCACCCGCGGCGAACGAGGAAAGGCCCGAGACCTCGCCGACCAGCCGCTCCAGCTGCACCTCGAGCCGTTCGGGGAGCTCGATGTCCTCGACGCCACCACATTGGACGCAGACGAGGTGGTGGTGATGACCGGCGAGCCATTCCGCCATCTCGTACCGCGTGACCCCCCGGGCACCATGGTGCGGCTCGACCACACCTGCCTCTTCGAGGACAGACAAGCTCCGATAGACGGAAGAGACCGGGACCTTGCCCCTCATCTCGCCATGGAGCTCAGCGGCCGATCGGGGGCCGCCCACCCGCTCCAGAGCGGCCACGACGCGGCGTCTCCCCGGCGTATAGCGGACACCGGCCTCGGCGAGCCTCTCCTCGATCTGGCGATCCTTTATTGCCATTGCCACGTCGTCGCTCCTAGGCTAACCGAGAATGATTCTCATTATAGTCATGACTTCCGAGCAGGAAAAATGAGCATCCGGTCCCACCCGAGGTGGATTGCCGTCCTGTCGCTTTCCTTGGTATTCGCCACCGCTGCCTGCGACCGGGAATCAGACGACCCCGCCAGCATGCTGTCGGTCGTCGCCACCACATCGATACTCGGCGACATAGCCGAGAACGTGGTGGGCGAGGAAGGGGAGGTCGAGGTGTTGATTCCGATCGGAGCGGACGCCCACGATTTCGCTCCGTCATCACAGCAAGCGAGTCTCATCGCCACAGCCAACCTGGTGGTGGCCAACGGCCTCGGCCTGGAGGCAGGGCTCCAGGATGTCCTCGCCTCGGCCGCAGAGGATGGGGTCCAGGTCATCGAGCTTGCTCCAGTGATGGACCCAATCCCTTTCCCGGATGGCGACGGGCTCGATCCCCATTTCTGGATGGACCCGGCTCGAGTCGGCCTCGCCGCACAAGAGATCGCCGAAGCGTTATCGGCGGTTCACGACGGTATGTGGATGGAGCGGGCGGACCAATACGTCGCCCAGATGGAGACAACCAACCAAGAAGTCGAGGATGCCCTCTCGTCGGTCCATGAGGAAAGACGCGAGATGGTCACCAACCATCAGGCTTTCGGGTACTTCGCCGATCGCTACGGCTTCGAGATCCTCGGGGTGGTCATCCCGGGCGGGGCCACACTCGCCGAGCCGTCCTCGGCGCAGCTGGCCGACCTGGTCGCGGTCATGGAGCAATCGGGCACCAGGGTGATCTTCGCCGAGACCAGCGAGCCGGTCGCCCTGGCCGAAGCGGTTGCCGGCGAGGTCGGTGAGGACGTCGAGGTGGTCCAGCTCTTCACTGAATCTCTGGGCGGTCCCGGATCGGGGGCGGAAACCCTCTCGCAGATGCTGCTGAACAACGCGCGGCGGATCGCCGAGGCCCTCGGATGAGCCGGTAGCTTCGAATCGTGGACTGGTTGACCGAGCCGTTCGAGCTGGCGTTCCAGCAGAGGGCACTCCTCGCCGGCACCCTCGCTGCCGTGGCCTTGGCGGTGGTCGGCACCTGGGTGGTCATCAGGGGCATGACATTTCTCGGCGACGCTCTGGTCCACGGCGTCGTGCCCGGGATAGCCATAGCCCTCATCTTCGACTTCAACGTCCTCATCGGGGCGATGCTGGCTGCAGTGGTGATGATCGGTGGAATCAATCTGGTCCACCGCCAGACCCGATTCTCCGAGGACACCGGGATCGGCCTCCTTTTCGTAGGGATGCTCGGTCTCGGAGTGATCCTCATCTCGAGAACAGAGTCATTCGCCGGCAACCTCACCTCGATCCTCTTCGGCGATGTTCTCGGCGTCACCACTCAAGACCTCATCGCCCTCGCCGTGGTCGCCGTCATCGTCCTCGTTGCCACTCCCCTCTACTACCGCCATTTCCTGGTGCTCTCGTTCAATGAGCAGAAGGCGCACCTATTCGGGCTGCGACCCGGGTTGGCACACATCGGCCTGCTCACCTTGATCACTATCTCGATCGTCGGGTCGTTTCAAACGGTGGGGACGCTGCTCGTGTTCGGGCTGCTCGTCGGACCCCCCGCAACCTCGGCGCTATTGGTCAAACGAGTGCCGACGATGATGGCGACGGCCGCCGGGATCGGGGTCCTCTCGGTGATCATCGGTCTGATCGTCAGCTACCACGCCAATACGTCGGGCTCGGCCACGATGGCGGTGATCCCGATCGTGCTCTTCTTCGTGGTTCTGACTCTCAGATCGGTCCGCAGGCCGATCCCCGCCGAGTCGACAGTGGGGAGTTAGAAGTCACTCTCCCCAGGTCTCACCTGGCTCGAGCGTCACCACCTCCGCCGAGGTATTCCCGCGCAGCTCGTCGGGGGTCCCGACCAGGATCGGGAAAGTGGCGTAGTGAATAGGTATGACCATGGTCACCCCGACGAGGTCCGCCGCCCTCCCGGCGTCGCGGGGGCCCATGGTGTAGTGCCCACCGATGGGCAAGACCCCAATCGTCGGGATGTACCGCTCGCCGATGAGACGCATGTCACCAAAGAGATCGGTATCGCCGGACTGATAGACGACTGTCCCGTCCTCGAACTCGATCACCCAGCCCCAGCATCCGAGGTCCCGGGTCACCTGGTCGCTCCCGGTCCCGAGTGTGGCCCCACCGCTGTGGTCGGCGTGGACCATGCTGAATTTGATCCCTGCCACCTCGACGGTGCCGCCAATGTTCATCCCGATCGACTCGATCCCCTGAGCGCCGAGCCAGATGCTCATCTCATGCGACCCGATGGTCGTCGCCCCACCGAAACCGGCCAGCTCCACCAGGTCGGCGCAGTCGTCCCCGACGTGATCGAAATGACAATGAGTGGGAGCCACCACATCAACCTGCTCCGGCGTCCGGTATGCCGCGGCGAAGTTGGGCGCCCCGGACCAGCGATCGATCCAGATCCAGACGTCCCCCGGCGACCGGTAGAGGACCCCGCCATGACCGAGTCGGGTGATGCGCAGATTCGCCAAGGTACCGTCCTTCCGTGTTCAACCCACCCGGGTGGCAATCCACCAGGTCACGTTCCCGGGTCCGATGACCCCGCCCCTCTTGTCCTCGTCGTCTTTCTGCACGGGCTCCTGGACTGAAGTAGCCCCCGCCTCCAGGGCGCGCCGGTAGGTCTCGTCCACATCGGCCACGTAGACGTGGACGTGGGCCGGCGTCGGCTGCCAACCCTCGGTGCTGTCGGCCAACATCACCACGGAGTCGTCGATCATGACTTCCGCGTGCATCAGCCGCCCGCCCTCAGCGGGGAAACGGCGCAATTCGACTGCATCGAAGACGGTTGTCAGGAATTCGATCAGACCAGAGGCGTCCTCGACGATGAGATACGGGGCGACCGATGTGTATCCCTCAGGCTTCATCGAAGCCCAACCTACTCACCGAAGTAATCGAAGCACCTCGCCCAATTCGGTGACCGCCCGGGCGTCGATCGGGTCGAGAACGACCTGGAGATGGGTGATGCCGGTCTGTCCAAACCGGGTCAGTGAATCGGCCATTTCCTCGTGGGAGCCGGTGATCGGTGTGACATCGGGACGGACTGTGCTGCCTGCGATACGCCCCGATCCTCGCTCCAATTGAACCAATACCGCCGCGGTGCGCTCGATCTCGCCTGGATCCCGGCCAACCTGGCGGCAGGCGTCATCGACCTTCTCCCGAAGCGCGACGATGCCCTCGGGCCGGTTGTCGAACCCGGTGTACCAACTGTTCCACATGTCGACATGAGGGGCGGCGATCCGGAGCATCCGGGGGCCATTGGAGCCGATCAGCAGCGGCATGTCTGCCCGGGCCCGGGGCAATAGCTCCATCTCCCGATGGGTGTAGAACCGCCCAGCATGGTCGATCGCGCCCTCGCGGATCAGAGTTCGGATGATCGTGAACGCCTCCTCGAACCTGGAGACACGCTGGTCGAATGGGAAGCCGAAGGCCGAGTATTCGGCCTCGTTCCACCCTGCTCCTAGACCGAGAACGAGGCGACCCCCGCTGATGTCGTCCACCGCCGCAGCCTTCTTGGCGATCATGGCCGGGTTGTGGAACGAGGTGGCCGCAACCAGCGGACCGATCAGTGCCCGTTCGGTCGCCTCACCGAGAGCGGCGAGCATCGACCACGCCTCGAGCGGGCCGCGGACACCCGTGACCCGATCTCGGAAGAGGAGATGGTCACCCACCCAGATCGAGTCGAAACCGGTCTCTTCGGCGGCGAGTGCGATCTCACGAACCTCTCCCCAGGCCACCTCACGCTCGACTTCGGGAAGCTGTATGCCAACCTTCAACACACCACTCACCAAGACGATGGTACGTATCCAGGAACAAAGCCCCTCCAGTCTCAATCGGGCCCAACGGCGGGACCATCTTCGCCGCATGGGCACGGAGCAATTCGACGTGGTGGTCATCGGCGGCGGGGTCACCGGGTGCGGGGTAGCGCTCGATGCCGCGTCGCGCGGTCTGTCGGTCGCTCTCGTCGAGCAACGCGACTACTCCTCGGGCACGTCCAGCCGATCGAGCAAGCTCTTCCATGGCGGGCTGCGCTATCTGGAGCATCGGAATTTCACCCTCGTGAAGGAGGCGTTGACGGAGCGGAACCTGATGCTCAACCGACTCTGTCCTCACCTCGCGAGCCCCGTGTCCTTCCTCTATCCGTTGCAACACAGATTCTGGGAACGCTTCTATGTCGGGGCCGGGGTCCTGCTCTACGACATGATGGCCTCGGCCGCCGATAGCCCGCTCCCCCGCCACTCCCATTTGAGCCGGAAGAGCGCCCTCGAGATGGCTCCGGCGCTCGCCGGGACCGCCTTGGTTGGAGCGGTCAGATACTGGGACGCCGTTGTCGACGACGCACGGCACACGTTGATGCTCGCCAGGACCGCAGCGGCGCACGGCGCCATGCTCTCGAGCAGTGTCCGCGCCCGGGCCTTGATCCTGGACGATGGCCGGGCGGCCGGGGTCGAAGCTCGCGATCTCGAAGGTGGCCGCGACTTCCGGATCGAAGGCCGTCGGGTCATCAACGCGACCGGCGTGTGGAGCGACGACATCCAGGCCATGGCCGGAGACAGCGGTCTCGACGTGAAGGCATCGAAGGGAATCCACATCGTCGTCCCCCGCGATCGCATTCGCTCTGAAACGGGTCTGATCCTGCGGACCGAGAAGAGCGTGTTGTTCGTCGTCCCTTGGGGGAGCCATTGGATCCTGGGGACAACCGACACCCCTTGGGAACTGCGCCGGGCGCATCCCGCGGCCTGCCGCAGTGACATCGACTACTTGCTGAGATGGGTGAACACCGTCCTCGCCGACCCGCTCCGCCCCGAGGACATAGTCGGGGTGTACGCCGGGCTCCGACCTCTGCTCACCGGCGAATCCGACGACACCAGCCGACTCAGCCGCGAGCACGCGGTGATCGTCTCCGACACCGGGCTCATCAGTGTGGCCGGGGGCAAATACACGACCTACCGGGTCATGGCGCGCGACGCCGTCGACGCCGCGGTGAGCGACCTCGGGGTAGGTATTCAGCCATCACGGACCGATCAGATTCCCCTGATCGGAGCCCTCGGCTGGGACGAGCTGGTGAGCGACCCGGGCCGGATCGAGCTTCCCGACCCGATGAGGCTGCTCAAGCGATACGGATCGGAGATCGGCAAGGTCGCCGCCCTCATCCAAGCCGACCCCTCATTGGGAGAACCCCTCGTCGACGACGCCCCCTATCTCCGTGCCGAGGTCGCGTTCGCCGCCCTGGAAGAGGGCGCCCTCCACCTCGACGACGTCCTCACCCGGCGTACGAGGATCTCGATCGAAACCAAAGACCGCGGGTTGCGGGCGGCCGAGGAAGCAAGTGCGATCATCGGGCCCACTCTTGGATGGGAGGCCTCGGATGGCGCCCGCGAGATCGACCATTATCGAGCCCGAGTCGAGGCGGAGCGACATTCCCAGGCCCAACCCGATGACCACACCGCCGATGCTGCACGGATGGGCGCCCCCGACGTCAGGACCGGTCGCAGCGAGTGATCAGGAGCCGGCGAGCTCGGCATCGGTGGGGATTGCGGCACGGTCGAAATTGCTGGCCGCGTTCCACAGGATCCAACCGACACCGAGATCCTCGGCAGCCTGAATCGACGTCCTGACCTGATCGTTGGTCCACCAGAACGACTGGAGCCATGGTCGGAGCACGACACCGGGCTCGATTCGCTCCTGAGCGTCCTGGATCGCGTCAGTGGTGACGTCGTAGGGATGCTCGTTGGGGTCGTCGAAGCCGAGCCAACCTGGCGAGTAGTGACTCGGGTAGACCATCGGGCTGAACGCGTCGAGGTGACGGGTCAGCTCCTCGGGGCGTTGGCCGATCCCTTGATCGTTGGAAGCCGACACGACGATTGCGAACACGTCGGCGCTCACCGCACAGCCCTGCGCGTGGACCCTCTCCCTCGCCGCGGCGAGAAACCCCTCGATATGAGCGATCCTCTCGTCCTCGGTCATCTCCAGCTGACCGCTCAACTGTGCTGCCTCCTCCGATGGGAAGCGCACGTAGTCGAACTGGATCTCGTCGAACCCGAGCCGACAGGCCTCCTCGGCCAAGGCCAGTGGGTACTCCCATGATTCTGGCTTGGTCGGGTTGATCCACTTCCCGTCATAGGACTCCTCTGGTCGGAAAGCAGCCCGGTAGGAGTCTTCGAATGTCACGATGCGGGTGATGGCGTACAGGCCGTGCTCTTTCATCTGGGCCAACCGCTCCGTCGGGTCGTAGACATTGACCACGGCGCCGGATTCGTGTGCATCCGTCACCTCGGTCTCGTAGAAGACCTTTCCGCCCTCCTGTTTGGTGTCGAGCACGAGCCCATTGACCGCGGTCTCGTCGGCCAGCGCCAGTATCGCCGCGAATTTCTCGTCGTTGCCGGCGGCATCGGCTCCCGCCCTCAAGGCGCGAATCCGCCTCGGCTCTATAGCCAGTTCGGTGAAGGCCGGGGAGCCGTCCCATTCCGCCTCGGTCCCAACCCACGCCGGTTTGTCGACCTGAAGCGGACCGGGATCGGTTAATAAGTCGAACCAACCATCGGGCGCGGTGGTGGCGATGTTGCCCCCTGCCGTCACCGTGGCACGGGGCACCGGGTTGCCGCCTCCGTCGGTCACCTTCCCCAGCATCTGCAAACCCGGGATGGTTGTCGGGGCGGCCCCTTCTTCTTCGCCGCCATCCCCGCCATCGGCTCCGGTGCACGCACCGATCAGGAATAACGCGAGGAGAAGGGCGAGGGCGGCGCGGGTCACCGTCGCTCCCTCCGGTCAGGCTCCGAGGCGGAGCACCATTGCCGTGATAGTGAACAGGAGGAGGACCGTGTCAAGGATCCCGAACCCGGCCAGTCGCCCTCTCGACGCTTTCGCCACCATCTCATCCCCGGCATCGATCGCATCGGCTGCCCGCACCGATCCGCGCTCGAAGACGAAGATGCCGAGCAGGGTTCCGACGATGATCATCGCGAAGCCGATGGCCACGAAAGCCGTGCCAAATCCGTAGGCATCGACGAGGAGGACCATCCATATCCCGGTGGCCAGGAGGACGATGGCAGCCGGCATGTAGAGACGTGTCGACAACCCCGCCGCCACCCGGAACCAGCCAGCGGCTGCGGCGGGTCCCTGCTTGGCCGACATCGATGGCGCCACCGCCTGGACCATGTTGGCGCCGAGCCACGTCCCGGCCGCGGCGATGTGCAGAACCAGCAGGATGTCTCGCAACTCCAATGGGGCTCCGTTCGGTGTCGAGGGAAAGTTAACCGGCGGGGCGAGTTGTTAGTGGGCTTACCATCGCCGATCACGTGGCAAGCAAATCTGATGGCATCGGTTGTCGGGACGCCGCCTTGTCCACGATCTTCCTCCTTGCGTTCGGAATCGTCTTTTTCGCCATCGGGCTCACGTTGATCAACGGCGATGTGTGTGAGGGCATCTGTGAGACGCTCGGGCTCACTCTGCTCTACGCCGGAGGCCCGGTGTCTGCCCTGATCGGGATCTTCAGCGACTCGGTGATCGTCGCCTGGCCCCTCGACGTGATCTTGTGGGTCGTGCTTGGCTTCGCTGTGGCCAGGCTGGCCACGAACCGGGGGATCCAGCCCTGGGGTCCCCTGGTGGCCCTGCTCGTCTTCTTCCTGGCCTATGGACTAGTCCTTTCGCAGTTCGTCGAATTGAACGTGTGAAAAGACTGGGCCGGCCCGTACCTTCGGTTTCAATGTTGGGGGTGACTCGGATTCGCAACTTGGGGATCGTCGCCGCCGTCTTTCTGCTGACGGCCGCTTCCCTTGGTGCTACCGCCGTCTTCCAGGCGAACGGGCCCGGCTCGGATCTGAGGCCGGTCGACGGCGCCGATGCAATGGTTCAAATCCTGCAGGGAAGCGAGACCGTCCTGTGGACCTCGCTATCCGGGACCGTCGGCTCGTACCGGGTCGAAGGTTGGCCGGTCACCATCGGCGAGAACGAGTTGGGCGGGGCGCTGGTCTTAGAGCGACCTGCCGACGGCTCGGCCGGTGTGATCGATCTTGGCGAGAAACCTAGATCCATCCAGTTCGAGCTCGACCGCTAGTCAGACCGCCAGGTAGGCGTCCAACTCACCCTCGTCATAGGGCCCGACCGCTCCGATCATGCGCTGACCGGCGTACATCTCGCCCGCGATCGACTGAACTTGCTCGAGACTGACCGCCTCCAACTTCGCCAGCCGCTCGTCGACGGATAGGTGGGGCATCCCCGCCAGCTCGTCGCGACCCAGCCTGACCATCCGGCTGTTGGGGTCTTCCATTGCCAGGGCGAGACCGCCCCTCATCGAGCCCTTGGCCCTCTCCAGCTCCTCGTCGGTGATCCCCTCGGCCACGACCTTGGCCAGCTCCTCGCGAATGACGTTCATCGCCGTCTCGGTCTGGTTAGGTGTCGTGCCGATGTAGACACCCCAGGCTCCGGCGTCGGCGTAGGCCATCTTGAACCCGTAGACCGCGTAGGCGAGACCGCGCTCTTCTCGGATCTCCCGGAAGAGACGGGAGGACATCCCAGAGCCCATCACATGATTGAGCACCTCGAAGGCCCACCTCTTCTCGTCGCTGCGGGTGAGGCCCTTGCCACCGATGATGATGTGGGCCTGCTCTGTCTCCCGGCGGGTGATTTTGACCGTCGGCCAAGGCGCCGCTTCGCCATGCTCGTGCTCGACCGCCTCGCCGGACCAGTCTCCGAAGCGCTCCGCCACCATCTCGACCACGTTGTCGTGCTCGACCGATCCGGCCGCGGCCACCACCATCGACCCGGCGCCGTAGCGACGCTTCCAATAGCCGTGGATGTCGTCACGGGACATGGCGCGGATCGATTCCCGGGTGCCCAGCACGGGCGCCTCCAATGGGTGATCGACGAAGACTGCCATCGTGAAGTTCTCGAACGCGACGTCGTCTGGGTCGTCGTCGTTCATGTTTATCTCTTCGATGACGACCTGGCGCTCGGCGTCGATCTCGTTCTGCCGGAACGCGGGTTGCTGGAGCATCTCCGAGAGGACATCGAAGCCGGTCCCCAGGTCCTGGTCGAGGAGGCGAACCCAGTAACAGGTGCTCTCTTTGGAGGTGAAGGCATTGGACTCTGCCCCGATGGCGTCGAAGATCTCCGACACCTGGCGGGCCGACAGCTTCTCGGATCCCTTGAACAAGAGGTGCTCGAGGAAGTGGGAGGCGCCGTGCTCATTCGGCAGCTCGTCACGGGTGCCGGTGTCGACCCAGCAGCCGAGGGCCACGGAGCGGAGAGAGGGCATGGGCTCGGTGATGACGCGAAGCCCGTTGGGGAGGGTGGTCAGGTCGTAGTGCACGTCGGGAGTGTATGGGCCTGCAGCCCATACACCCAGGCCAAAGGCGGTGTTGACACCTGTGAGACAATGACTGGCTATGCGCGGACGCGACCAGACGTTTCTCACCGACCTGATCGGCCCGGAGGACCAGGCGATCGAGGCGGTCGTGAGCCGTTATCAGCGGGTCGCCCCAGCGGTCACCCGGTTTGCCAGAAGCCTGGCGAACAACCCAAACCTGCGCGTGCGGCTTGGCTCCGAGGCGGCAGCCTCATCCGACGAGGTGGTGTGCGACCCCCGAATCTTTCAGGCCGCGTACCACCGCAACGCCCCGGTGACGCCGGACGAGGTAGCCATCGCCTCGGCCCTCCACGAGGTAATGCACCTGGTGTCGACCAATCTCGACGAGGTGAGAGAGCTCCCGGAGGGTTGGCCGATCGAGGGCGAGGTGGTCGCACCGGAGGCAAAGCTGGACCTCCTCACGGCTCTGGAGCGAACCAACAAGCCGGTGGCCGAAGTCCTCTTCTTCTCGCTCGAGGACGCCCGACAGGAGGCACAGGGTCTCGCCGCATACCCCGGTGCCCGCTCGGTTCTCGCCGATCTCTATATGTCGTCCCTAGGCCAGGCGATCTCCCGCTCCGGCGCGTTGAGCCAGTTCGTGCTCGGCTGTTTCTTGCTCACCGGCGGTTACGTGGAGAAGGACGTCCTGGAGAAGCGGTTCGAGTCCCGGGCAACCTCGGCGATCGATGACGCCAGCCATCACTGTGAGCTGGCCGCTGACTCGGATGACCCGTGGGAGGTGGCGCAGCTGGCCCTGGAGTTGGAGGCGATCGCCCGGAGCCACGGGCTGATCACAGAGGTCCAGGGCAATGCCACGCATGCCAAGCAGCAGATAGCGGCCCAGTCCGACGCCGAGAAGGCACGAGATGGCGTCGACAACGTGCGGATGACCTCGCCGATCCTCACCGACGCCGACTCATATCAGGACACCAGGCGATCCAGTGAGGCTCGCTCGGGCGTGTCCGACCGGAAGGGCGCCTCTGATATCGCTGACGAGGAGTCGACCGACCAGCTGTTGAGGGTCAGCCAGGCCCCCGATGTGTTTCTGCCGACCGGTCAGGGCGGCAAGCTGGTGGTGGGCCCGATCCCCAATTCATTCGCGCGCTTCTCGGGCGAAGGGGCGGAGGCGCTGAGCCGGACCGCGCAACGTTGGGGCCTGGCCCAGCGCCGTGTGTCCGGCGAGCTGTTCCCTCTGTTCGCCGCCAACCAGCGGCGTGGGCTCCGCTCCGGATTCGACCAAGGAGACGTCTCTCCCCATGCTGCTCTCTTCATCGGAGCCGGGCTCTATCAGCGGCTCTATGAGCGACGGGCGGCTCGAACCCGCCGGACCTATGCGGTCTCGCTCCTCGTCGATGCCTCGGCGTCGATGCTCAGCCCGGGGAAGGGGGGCAGCTCCTGGGCGATGCCAGCCGCCATGCTCGGCGCCTGGACCATGGCGCGGCTTTGTGACGAGCTCCAGATCGATTTCGAGGTTGCCCTGTTCAATCGGGGTTTCGCCGCCGGACCCGGCGACACCGAGGACAGCTATCGGCGCAAGCGATCGGCCGCCACCGCCGGTCTGCGCCGCACGCAGGGAACGGCCGCCGATCGTCTCACCTCGACGGTCAACCACTACGTCGTCAAGCCCTTCGAGCGCCGCTGGCGCGATTCCGAGCCCACCCTGGCCGGTCTCTTCTACACAGCCGCAGAGCCGAAGAAGGCGGCCACGCTCGCCCGACGAGATCCGAAGACCGCCCCCCCGGTGTCCCTCTTCGAAAAAGCGGCCAATGTGGACGAGTTCAACCTCATCCACGCCGCCGAGCGCATGGCCCGCTTGGGGGCCCAGGTCCGGGTGCTGATGGTTCTGGCCGATGGCATGACCCGGGGATCACTCGAAGCCCTGGCCAAGTCGGTCGCAGCCATCGAGGCCGGTGGCACCACGGTGATCGGGATCGGGATCGGCGACCACACAGTGGACGAGGCCTATCGCCGCCATGAGGTCGTCTCTCAACCCGAGGACCTGGCCCAAGCGATGATCGATGGGACTCGCAACGCCCTGCGCCGCAGTCTGGCCCTTTGGGGGATGGACACGTGGTGGCTCAGGGCATCTGAGATCAAGACCTACCAGGAGACTGCTGTTGCCTGACAAAGTGACCTTCGAAGACCCTTCGGGAGAAGGGGCACCAATCACTCTCCAGAAAATCGAGCTAGCCGACGACGCAGCAGATCACGAGCTCAGGCTTCGCAAGATCCCCGAGCCAGATCCCCACTATGTCGACCTGGGAATGCTCTACCGGTTCGCCCAATTGGAGCATGCCCGGGCCTCGGGCGCCGAAGGGCTGATCCCGCTCCACGTCGCGGTGCGAGGCCACATGGGGACGGGCAAGGACCACGACATCGAGCAATTCGCCGCCGCCATGGGCCTCCCCTATTTCCGGATCCCTCTCACCGGTGAGGTGCGTGACGTCACCCTTATCGGGTCGACCCGGCTCCATGGCGACGGTAAGGGAGGCACCGAGAGTCGGTGGGAGGATGGCGACATCACCCGCGCCTTGCGGGGACCGGCATTGCTCAACCTGTCCGAGCTCAACGCCGCCGGCGCCGAGACGCTTTTCGCCCTGCACGGCCTGCTCGACCGGTACTCCGCCCTCGACCTCCCAACCGGCGAGACGGTCAGGCTGCGGCCGGATGTCCGGATCTTCGGGACCATGAACCCGACCGACCTCCGTGACTACGCCGGCACCCAATCCCTGAACAAGGCCTTCGCCGACCGCTGGGTCATCTGGGAGAAGAACTTCCCCGGCGGTGACCAGGTGGAGAGCATGCTCACCAGGAGGTATCCCCATTTGAAGGAGGAGTACGTGACGGCGATCGCCCGTCTGGCCGTCGAGGTCAACGCATCCTTCGAGGCGCAGGATTCGGGAGTGAGGGTGGAGACGCCGCTATCGCTTCGCTCCGTGCTCGACCGGATCCCCACTGGGCTGGTGGTGCACGCCGATCGCACCGATCCCCTGAGAACGGCGTGGGAAGAATACGTTCTCCCTCATGTCGACCTCTTCGACCGCGACCACTACGAAACCGTTTGGAACGCGGTGGTACGGAAGGGCCCGACGGTCAAGCCGTTCTAGAACCGAAAATCCGGGTGCCGGCACCTGAGTACCGTCTCAGTCATGCCCTACGACCTGGGTAACGCGGAGTTGAACGAGAAGCTAGCGGAGTTGGTGGCGGCGGCCACCACGACCGAGCACTTCGAGTTGATCGCCGAGATGATGGTCACCGCCATCAAGCTGGGCAGGGACGGCGCCTCCCGGGCGGATCTCAAGCTGATCAACACCGCGCTGAAGGAGATGCGTTACTCCAATCTCGTCTTCGCCCGTCACAAGGAGCCGAAGGTGACCATCTACGGCTCGGCACGCATCAAAGAGGGTGATCCCAACTACGCCCTCACCGAGGAGTTCGCCTCGATGATGGCCAACAGCGGATGGGGCATCATCACCGGGGCGGGGCCGGGGATCATGGAGGCCGGCAGCCGCGGCGCCGGCATGGACCACGCCTACGGGGTGAACATCCGCCTCCCCTTCGAGGACGAGACGCCGGAGCACATCGCCCCCGAGCGAACGGTGAACTTCAAATACTTCTTCACCCGCAAGCTCGGCTTCGTCAAGGAGGCCCACGCCTTCGTCCTCCTGCCGGGAGGATGGGGCACCTTCGACGAGACCTTCGAGCTCTTGACCCTGGTCCAGACCGGCAAGAGTGATCTCCACCCTGTGGTCTTGCTCGAGGCCGAGGGGACCGGCTACTGGAGCGCGATGATCGAGTTCATCAAGGACCAGCAGCTTGCTCGAGGGCTGATCAGCGAATCGGATCTCGCGCTGTTTCTCTACACCACGGACGTCCGGGCGGCGGCCGAGCACATCTGGCACTTCTATGGCAACTACCACTCCTCGCGCTATTCAGGGGGGAAACTGATCCTCCGGCTCAACGAAGAGCCGTCCGAGGCGACCATCGAGAGGCTCAACGAGGAGTTCTCCGACATCGTCGTCAGCGGACGGATCGAGAAAGTCGGGGCGAGCCCGGCAGAGACCGAAGACGCCGACGCGCTCGAGCTGCACCGGATCGCCTTCGTGTTCGATCGGCGTCATTTCGGCCGGTTGCGGATGATGATCGACACCCTCAACGACCTTGTCGTGGCCCCCAAACCCTCCCGTTTGCCCGAGCCGATGACCGAGGAGCAAGCCGAAAGACCCTGGTAACGGCCGGTTTCGCCTGGGTATATATCCCAACCCGGGGCTAACATTGGGATGTGCGCGACATCCTTTCGGACCTGGTAGCCGAGCAACAGTTCCTCGATCAGTCCCTGCAGAGGATCCCGATCAAGATCTGGGACATGGTCACCCCCTCCAAGCCGTGGACGGTTCGTGACACCATTGCCCATCTCGCCGACTACGAGGAGCTCGCCGCCGACACCATCGCCGGGGGCAACATGCTCAAGCGGTGGCAGAACGCTCCCAAGCTGGGCCCGTTGCGTGCCGAGGCGATCAAGAGGGGCCGAGGGATGCGGCCCCAGGACGTGATCGAGTGGTGGCGGGGCGGCCGGGCCAAGGTGGTAGAACCGCTCTCCCACATGGAGCCCGAGTCGAGGATCGAGTGGATCGATGGTGACATGAGCGCACGCACCTTCGCCACGTTCCGCCTCATGGAGACCTGGATGCACGGTCTCGACATCTACGCCACCCTCGGCATAGAGGTGGAGGACACTGCTCGGATCCGTCACGTCTGCTGGCTGGGTTGGAAGACGCTCCCCCATGCCTTCAAACATGCCGCCGAGGATTATGAGCCGGTCCGGGTCGAGGTCATCGGCCCCGGTTATGCCAAGTGGGTCTACGGTCCCGAGGACACCGACCAGCTGATCAAGGGCTCCGCTTCGGAGTGGGCCCGGATCGCAGTGCGCCGGATCAAGCCTCAGAAGACCAACCTCAAAGTGTCCGGCGAATACGCCGAGAAAGCGATGCAGGTGGCCAGGGCCTACCTGTGAGCCCTCTCCCCCGCCTCGTGGGGATGATCCATCTTCTCCCTCTTCCCGGCTCACCGGGTTTCAAGGGCTCGATACAGGAGGTCATCGAGACCTCGTCCGACGAAGCGGTTGCCCTCGCCGGCGCCGGTTTCCCCGCCCTCCTCGTTGAGAACTTTGGCGACGTTCCGTTCCGGGCAGACAACTCGGATCCGGAGACGATCGCCGCCATGACCTTGGCGGTGCAAGCCGTCCGGGATGCCACCGGGCTTCCCATCGGCGTGAATGTGCTCCGCAACGACGCTGTGTCTGCCCTGGCGATCGCCGCGGTGACCGATGCCGCGTTCATACGGGTGAACGTGCTCACCGGAGTCATGTACACCGACCAGGGCCCGATCATCGGCCGGGCCGACGAGCTAGCCCGCCGGCGCGCTCATCTCGCGCCCCAGGTCGAGATCTGGGCCGACGTGATGGTGAAGCACGCCACCCCCCCGCAGGGTCTCGACATTCGCCAGGCCGCAGAGGACACTGTCGTTCGTGGCCTCGCCGACGCCGTGATCGTATCCGGCGCCGGGACGGGCATGGAGCCCGACCTCGACGAGGCGGGTGTGGTGCGGTCGGCGATCCCGAAGGACACCAGACTGGTGATCGGATCGGGGGCGGCAATCGAGAATCTGGGCCCAATCGCCGAGGTGGCCGACACTGTCATCGTCGGGTCATCCCTCAAGGCAGATGGGGCGGCCACTTCGCCGTTGGACATGGCCCGGGTAGCCACATTTGTGAAGACCGCCCGGGACCTCGGGCTGGTCTGAGCTCAGAGCGGCCGCCGCCTCCGCGATGAGATGACTCCGGTGTTGAACCCGGCCAGATGGAGTTTTCCAGAGAATCGGGCATGTTCGATCTTCAGACACCGGTCCTGCACCACCTGAAGCCCGGCCGCTGAAGCCTTGGCCGCCGCTTCGTCGTGACGCAGGCCCAACTGGAACCAGACAACCTTGGCTCCGATCGCGATCGCCTCGTCGACGACGTTGGGCAACTCGTCGTGACGTCGGAACACGTCGACTATGTCCGGGACGACGGGGAGGTCTGCGAGGGACGGGTAACTCTTCAGGCCGAGGATCTCGTCGTACATCGGGTTGACCGGGTACATGTCGAGGTCGGTCCTGACCAGATAGGTGGCGACGAAGTTCGACGAGCGGAGGATGTTGGCCGACACCCCGACGAGGGCCACGCTCTTCGCCGACTGGATGATCTGGAGCCGCTCGACGGGACTGGCTTCGTGCAGAACCGTGGTCATTCCGGACCCCCCTCGAGGGCCTGGCCCAGATCCCAGAGGATGTCCTCGATGTCCTCGAGACCCACTGAGATCCGGATCATCTCGTCGCCGACACCGGCGGCTCGCCGCTCCTCGACCGGGACCTGCTGGTGGGTGGTGCTGGCCGGGTGGATCACCAGGGTCTTGGCATCGCCCACATTGGCCAGGTGGGAAGCCAGCTCGACCCGGGCGATGAACTCGGCCGCCGCATCGAACCCGCCCTTCACCCCGAAGGTGAACACCGCACCGGGGCCATCGGGCACGTACTTCGAAGCCAGCTCGGTCCAGGGGTTGTTGGCGAAGATGGGATAACGCACCCAGGCCACCCCGGGATGCTCGGACAGGAACTCGGCGACTCGTCTGGCGTTCTCCGTGTGCCTCGCCATGCGAAGCGAGAGCGTCTCCAGACCGAGCAGGAGCAAGAACGAGTTGAACGGCGAGATGGCGGCGCCAATGTCACGGAGGCTCTCCACCCGCGCCTTCATCAGATAGGCGTACTCCCTGAAGTTCTCCCAGAACATGAGGTCGTGATATGCGGGGGACGGGTCGGTGATACCGGGGAAGTTGCCGTTGTCGAAGGGAAACAGACCCGATTCCACGATGACACCGGCAATGGCGACACCATGACCACCGATGAACTTGGTGGCGGAATGCACCACGATGTCGGCCCCGTGCTCGATGGGTCGGCACAGATATGGTGTGGCGAAGGTGTTGTCGACGATGAGTGGCACACCGTGGTCGTGAGCGATGTCGGCAATCGCCCTGATGTCGAGGATGTCGGCGGCGGGGTTGCCGATGGTCTCCCCGTAGAGCGCCTTGGTCTTGGGCGTGATCGCCTCTTTCACCGCCCCGTGATCGGAGATGTCGACAAAGGTGACATTGATCCCCATCCGACGCAACGTCACGTCGAATTGGGTGAAGGTGCCCCCGTACAGGGACCGCGAGGCCACGATCTCATCACCGGCATTGCACAGCGTGAAAATCGAGATCAACTGCGCCGCCTGGCCAGACGAGGTCGCCAGCGCCCCCAATCCGCCTTCCAGGGAGGCCATCCGCTCCTCGAAGGCCGCGGTCGTCGGGTTGCCGATGCGGGTGTAGATGTTCCCGAAGTTCTGCAGCGCGAAGAGGTCGGCCGCCTGTTGAGCATCCTCGAAGACGAAGGAGGTGGTGGCGTATATGGGCATCGCCCTGGCCCCGGTCTCGGGATCTGGCCGCTGCCCGGCGTGTATCTGACGGGTGTCGAACCCGAAGTCTCGATCTCTCATGACGGTTTCTCCTGTCTCTACGCGCTCTTCCGAGCACCGTGACGGATAGCCGTCCTCGGCCACTCATCGTTCAGGCATTGGCACCGTTCGTGTCGGTTGCCGCGGTTTCGCAGGGCCTGTCCCTCCACCGCTCTTGATGAGCGCGTCTTTCGCTTGCCCGGAAAGTTAGCCAAACGGGGGTTGGCGCTCAAAGTCATGGCGCTAGTCCACATTGGCGCCGGCATATAGTCCATACGGCCCATACCCCAGGCTGCGGCCTCCAAGCAGACTTCCCCCTCGGGTGATTTCGAAATGCGGGAACTTCCTAGAGACATATTGATCGAGGTCATGGAGGACGTGATCGAGGACCTGCACGGGCACGTGCACCGGGTCTCCGATCTGGCCGTGAACCTCGGCATCGGCATCGGCCTCGGCGAGATAGAGCTCGACCGGCTGGCCTTGGCCGGCGTGCTCCACGACGTGGGCAAGATCCACCTCGATCCGGGCATCCTCGGCAAGCCGGGCCCCCTCGACCCCAGTGAGCGCGAGCTGATGAACCGTCACCCCGAGCTCGGCTTCGCCATGACCCGCAACCGCCTGGACCCGAAGGTGGCCGAAGCGATCCTCTACCACCACGAGCGGTACGACGGGTTCGGATACCCCTTCGGCCTCACCGGCGAGGAGATCCCGATCTTGAGCCGGATCATCCTCGTCGCCGACGCCTTCGACGCAATGACCTCGACGAGGGCGTATCAGCGTGCGCTCCCCGTCGAATTCGCGGTGACCGAGATCCGGAAGCATGCCGGGACCCAGTTCGACCCTCACGTGGTCGATCTCTTCCTCGAGCTGGCCGCAGTCAACCGGCTGCCCCTCGAGTTGAGCGCGTGAGCTCCGGGCGCCGGGAACGGCGTCGTATGGTGGGTGTCTGACCACCGCAGAAGTCGAGCGCTATTTCGAGGACAAGCCGGACTCGCTGGCCGTCTTCCGCATCGTCGCTGATCGGATCGAAGGGCTGGGGCCAAGCGATCTGACGGTCGCCTCTCAGATCAGTTTCGGGCGTGTGCGCAAGTTCGCCTGGTTCTGGCTCTACAACGTCACGAAGAAGAACCCGAATGGGGTCCCCCATCTGATGCTGGCGCTGGATCACGACCTCGGCAGCCATCATGTCCGTGAGGTGGCCCAGGTCGGCAAGAGCCGCTGGAATCACCAGATCGTGCTTCGGACCCTCGCCGATGCCCGGAGCGACTGGCTCGGCGATCTCCTCGAGAACGCCTATCGCTATGGCTCTGCCTGAGGCGGAGATTCGGACAATTGTTGTCGTAGACCTCTGATACCTTCCCGGTGTGGACCCGTTGGGCGCTTTCACCGCTGCCACCCGCACCTGGTTCGAGGCTTCTTTCGCCGAGCCGACCCAGGCACAGGCACTCGGGTGGCCTGCCATCGCCGATGGCAAACACACCCTGATCCATGCCCCCACCGGCTCCGGCAAGACTCTGGCCGCCTTCCTCTGGACACTCGACCGTCTCCTGACCGAGCCCCAGCCGGAGAAGGCAAGCCGGTGCAGGGTCCTCTACATCTCCCCGCTCAAGGCGCTGGCACACGACGTCGAGCGCAACCTCAGGGCGCCCCTGGCAGGCATCCGGCATGCCTCCAGCCGCATCGGCGGGCCGAATCTCCCCACAGTCGACACATTCATCCGCACTGGCGACACGCCGCCTGATCAGCGGCAGCGGATGCGCCGCAACCCGCCCGACATCCTGATAACCACGCCTGAGTCTCTGTATCTGATCCTCACCTCGGCGGCCCGCGAGGTGTTGCGGAGCGTCCGATGGGTCATCGTCGACGAGGTCCACGCCGTTGCCGGCAGCAAGCGCGGAGCCCACCTGGCCCTGTCTCTCGAGCGTCTGGAGGAGATCACCGATGCCCCGCCGCAACGGATCGGCCTCTCTGCCACCCAGCGCCCGCTCGAGACCATCGGACGGTTCCTCGGCGGCGGCACGCTCTCCGAGGACGGGGTCTGGGAGCCGAGACCCGTCACGCTGATCGATGTCCCCCACGAGCGCGACCTGGACATCCAGATCGTTGTCCCGGTAGAGGACATGAACGAGCCCGGCGAGCCCGATCCCCTCGACCCAGATCAACGATCGACTAGATCGATCTGGCCGGCCGTGTATCCCAAGCTCTTGGAGCAGATCCAGACTCATCGGAGCACGATCGTGTTCGCCAATTCGAGGCGGCTGGCCGAGCGTATTTGCTCCGAGATCAACAACTTGGCCGGCGAGGAGCTCGCTCGTGCGCACCACGGCTCGGTCGCCCGCGAACAGCGGATCCTCACCGAGGAGGCACTCAAGCGAGGCGAGCTCAAGGCCGTCGTCGCAACTTCTTCGCTGGAGCTCGGCATCGACATGGGGGCGGTGGACCTCGTCCTCCAGGTCGAGGCACCAACATCGGTCGCCTCGGGGCTGCAGAGAGTGGGCCGTGCGGGTCATCAGGTGGGCGCGGTGTCCAAGGCGCGCATCTATCCCAAGTACCGGGGCGATCTCCTGGTCGCGGCCGTTGTCGCCGATCAGATGCTGCAGCGGAAAGTCGAGACGACCAGGATCCCGGCCAACCCCCTCGACGTGCTGTCCCAGCAATTGGTGGCGCGGGTCGTCGCCGGGGCGACCAGCGCAGACGACCTCTACGAGATGGTGACCAGGGCGGCTCCCTTCTCGGCACTCAGCCGGACGGTGTTCGACGAGACACTCGACATGTTGGCCGGCCGCTATCCGTCTGACCTATTCGCCGAGCTGAGGCCCCGGATCAATTGGGACCGAGCCAGCGGAGAAATCACGGCACGCCCGGGCTCACTTCAGCTGGCCGTTGCCAACGCCGGCACGATCCCCGATCGTGGCCTCTATCGAGTGACCCTCCCGGACGGGAGCCGGGTGGGTGAGCTCGACGAGGAGATGGTCTACGAATCCCGGGAAGGCGATGTGTTCCTTCTCGGCAGCACTGCCTGGCGAATCACCCAGATCACCCACGATCGGGTGGAGGTGGTGCCCGCCCCGGCCGAAGGCGCGGCGAGGATGCCGTTCTGGCACGGCGACACGCTGGGCCGTTCTCTGGAGACGGGCAAGGCGGTCGGGGGATTCGTGCGGGAGATGGGGCGACTCGACGCCGACGAAGCCGAGATCGGCCTCAGATCGAGGTTCAATCTCGACGACCTGGCTGCGAGGAACCTCATCGGGTATCTCACCGAGGAGCGTGAGGCCACCGGAGTCCTTCCCACCGATCAGACCATCGTGGTGGAGCGGTTCCGCGACGAGATTGGCGATTGGCGATTGGTCCTGCTCTCTCCGTTGGGCGCTCGGGTCCATGCGCCGTGGGCAATGGCGCTACGTCATCGGTTCCGGGAGAGATACGGGGCCGACGTCGATGTCATCTGGTCCGACGACGGCATCGCCTTCCGCTTCCCCGATTCGGACAGCCCACCCGAATCCACCGACTTACTCCTCGATCCCGACGACGTCGAAGGCCTCCTGCTCGAGCACCTTGGCGACACTGCCCTGTTCGCGGCTCGCTTCCGGGAGGCCGCGGGCCGCTCGCTGCTCCTCCCCCGGCGTCGACCCGGGGAGCGAACGCCGCTCTGGTTGCAGCGCCGTCGATCGGCGGATCTGTTGGGGGTGGCGAAGCAGTTCGGCTCGTTCCCGATCATGCTCGAGGTGTATCGCGAGATCCTCCAGGACGACTTCGATCTTCCCGGGCTGATCGAGGTTCTCACCGACATACGAGCCCGCCGCATCAGGGTGGCATCGGTCGATCTGGAGTCGCCCAGCCCATTCGCCTCCTCGCTCTTGTTCTCGTTCATTGCCGCCTATCTCTACGAAGCCGACGCCCCGCTGGCCGAGCGAAGAGCGGCTGCGATGACCCTCGACCGAGACCTGTTGCGGGAGCTTCTCGGCGAAGGCGAGCTGCGCGAGCTGATAGATCCCGAAGTCGTCGCCGCAGTCGAGCTCGAGCTGCAGCATCTGACCGAGCGAAGAAGGGCGAGGACCTCCGACGGCGTCCACGACATGCTCCGAGATCTCGGGCCGCTTACCGTACAGGACATCGAGGTGCGTTCCGATGGCCTCGACACCCGAGCCTCACTCGAGGAACTGCAGGCCCAGCGTCGAGTCGTCGAGGTGACCCATGGCGGGGTCGTCCGGTGGGCGGCAGTCGAAGATGTCGCCAGGCTCCGTGACGCACTGGGCGTTCAGCCGCCACCGGGAGTCCCGCATGTGTTTCTCGAGCCGGTCGATGATCCGTTGGGCGACGTGGTGGGCCGATATGCCCGAACCCATGGCCCTTTCACCGCCAACGAGGCTGCGGATGCGCTCGCCGTGCCCCCCGGCATCGTCGAGACCATTCTTCGCCAGTTGGAGGCGGTGGGACGGGTGGATGTGGGGGCGTTTCGACCCGGCGGCCAGGGCCGCGAGTGGATCGACCGCGAGGTGCTGCGGAGGCTCAAGAGAAGGTCGCTGTCGGTCTTGCGCCGCGAGATCGAGCCGGTATCCCCAGCATCGCTCGCTGCCTTCATTGTCGCCTGGCAGGGGGTGCGGGACGACCCACCGTCTAGCTCGACGGCTCTAACCGATGCGGTCTCGCGATTGACCGGCACCGTCGTGCCGGCGTCGGTGCTCGAGCGCGACGTGCTCGCGTCGAGGGCAGCCGACCCGGCGACTCATCTCGACCGTCTCCTTCTCGACGGTGACCTGGTGTGGGTGGGCCATGACTCGCTGGGCCCGGGGGATGGCAAGCTCGCCCTATATCCCAGATCGAGCCTGGGGTTGTTGTGGAGGGGCCCGGGGGAGATGCCCGGCGCGCCGGAGGCCGTCTCGATCCATCACTTCCTCGAGACGCGGGGGGCGAGCTTCTTCCGCGACATATACGTCGGTGCCGGTGGTGGCGACCCGGGGGCAATGCTCGATCATCTGTGGGACCTGGTTTGGTCCGGGCATGTCACCAATGACACCTTGGCGCCGGTCCGCGCCTTCATCCAGCAACGAAGCACCAGGCGCAGTGGCCGGCCGGGTATTTCCTCGCAATTCCCCGCTCATGCGGGAGGCCGATGGTCACTCACCGCGCAGCTGATCACCGGGGAGGTCAGCGACACCGAGCGTCACGCCGCGTGGGCTCATCTGCTCCTGGACAGGCACGGAGTAGTCACTCGGAGCGCGGTGGCCGCCGAGGCGTATCCAGGAGGCTTCAGTGCTCTCTATCCGGTGTTCTCCCATCTCGAGGAGACGGGCCGGGTACGCCGTGGGTACTTCGTCGAGGGTCTCGGCGGATCACAATTCGCACTACCCGGCGCCGTCGACCGGCTGCGCCAAGAACCAGCGCGCCAATTGACCGTCCTCGCCGCCACCGACCCGGCCAACCCCTATGGTGCTGCCCTCCCCTGGCCCGAGGTGGAGGAAGGCAGGCTCGCCCGTGACGCGGGGGCATATGTGTTCCTGTGGGAGGGCCAGTTGCTCGGGTATCTGGACCGTGGCCGTCGTCATCTCACTGTGCTTGTCGACGAGATCTCGAACTACGGCAATCTGGGCCGTGGCCTATCCGAGATCGCAGCCCGGCATCGCCGCACCACCGTCAACACGGTCAACGGGCGACCGGCCCCGGCCTCGCCCATCGCCCCAGCGCTCGCCGAGTGGGGCTTCGCCGCCGCCCCGAGAGGTCTCACCTACCGGGGCTGAGACTCCAAGATCTCGTACGTCGTAGATCGCAGCGCCGGTCGCCGGCCGGCGGCCTCGATGGTCTCCCGAAACTCCTGAGGCGTCACTTCCTGACCGTGCTCGGCACCGGCCGAACGAGTGATGATCTCCCCCATCAGAGTCCCGCCGAGGTCGTTGC
Source organism: uncultured Acidobacteriota bacterium (assembly GCA_963837055.1). Classification (GTDB taxonomy): domain Bacteria; phylum Actinomycetota; class Acidimicrobiia; order Spongiisociales; family ZC4RG35; genus JARDZU01. Next base: position 133,660 of record CAWILU010000004.1, read on the forward strand.
AGCCGGCATCGAGCAGCCGGCGGCCACCGTCCAGACCGAGCTTGACCCATGACGCCTGGATGTTGGGGACGAGCCCGTCGAGAGCGATGCGGGAAACAGCGTGGATGAGCACCACCTCATCCCAGGTCGGACCGGGTCTGGACCTCCCTCTCAGGAAGATCGGCGAGCCCATGTGGACGAAGGGCAAAGGGACCATCTCGGTGAATCCGCCGGTTCGGCGCTGGATCTCCCGGATCACTTCGAGATGGTTGGCCCACGATCGCGGGTGGTCGATGTGGCCGAACATGATGGTCGAGGTGGCACGGAGCCCCAGCTCATGGGCCGTGATCATCACCTCGGCCCACTGCGCCGTCCGGATCTTGTCGGGGCAGAGATGTGCACGCACCTCGTCATCGAGTATCTCGGCCGCGGTCCCCGGGAGGGTGCCCAGTCCGGCCGCCTTCAGCTCCTCGAGGAAGCGGCGAACCGGGATCCCCAGGGTCTCGGCGCCCTGCCAGACCTCGAGCGGGGTGAAGCCGTGGATATGCATCTCGGGAAGCTCCGACTTGATCGCATTGACGACATCCACATAGAAGTTGCCGGTGAAATCGGGATGGATGCCACCCTGGAGGGTCACTTCCGTGGCGCCCCTGGCCCAGGCCTCGACCGCTCGCTCCACTATCTCGTCCAGACCCATGAGATAGGGCTCGCCGCGGAGGTTGAGACTGCGTGGTCCCTTGGAGAAGGCACAGAAACCGCACCTGAAATAGCAGAGATTCGTGTAGTTGATGTTTCGGTTGACCACATAGGTGACGGTGTCTCCCACCGATCGCTTCCGCAGGATGTCGGCGGTGTGGGCAACGGCGTCGACCTGGTCACCCCTGGCCCGAAACAGCGATTCCACTTCGGTCTTGGACGGAGGCATGCCATCGAGCGCCCGATCCAGGATCGGCGCAAGCTCGCCGGCTGAGGAGGGATAGGGGCCGGCCGTCCCACCGACCCAGGCGGTGTCCATCCATTCGGCGGAGAAGCGGCTGTCGGGGACCGGGGGCTCCATGTCCTTGCCCGGGGCCCACTCGTGGCGGGGGCGGGCCGCCCCTGAACCATCCACCTGGCCGAGCCACGCCGTGAAAACGTCGGCGGGCAGGACCGCCCGCGCTTCGTCGATCTCGATTCCCGGGGGGAAGGCGGTCCGCTCCACCAGCAGGTTCAGGCCCAACGCGGTCCTCAGCTCGCCGATGCGCTCCACGTCCCAGTCGCGCAGGAGGAGATCGGTCGCGCCCTGATCGACCGCTCGAATCGCCTGGGGGACATCGTCTGCGAACACAGAGACGGATGTCTCGAGACCCGGCAAGCTCGCTACGGCCGCGACCTCGGCAATCTCGGAGCGGGTAGAGCGCACGAAGCCGGCCCGCGACCTGGCCACTGCGTCGAGGGTCGCTTCCTTGGGGGTTTCGGCGACCACGGTGATCCGCCAGCCCGGCACTCCCCGTTCGGACAGAGCGAGGGCATCATCGGGGTTGACCACCCACGCTGCCGGCGTGACATCGGAGACCGACTCCGCGACCACCAACACACCGGACTTGTGGCCGGCAGCCAGCTCGGCAGCGGACGGCGACGACATCTCGACCGTCGTCGTGCCCTCGCGCCGTCGGCTCGTGGCGGTTGGCTCAACCAGCAGCTCGGCCGGGCGAACTCTGAGAAAAGTGATCGTCATCTCGCTCCTGATGTCTCCGGGATCAGCGCCAGGCCGTCGTTGTCGCAGGCCGCCGCCACATCGGGGTATAGGCCGCTGTCTATCCAATCCTCGTCGATGTACTCGGGATACACCGGCAACCGGGCCCGAAGCTCGAATCCGGCCCTCTCTGTCCGCGCCCTGAGCTCATCGAGATGAGGCCACGGTGCCTCCGGGTTCACCCAGTCGATGGTGAGAGGTGAGACACCTCCCCAGTCGTTGATCCCGGCGTCGAGATAGATCTCGAAATACTCGGTGAGATTCGGCGGGACCTGGACATTGGCCTCTGGGCCCAGGATCCAACGGGCGATGGCGACGACACGGGCGAACCATCGGGGTACGGGCTCGGCCGAGTGACGCATCGGAGTGTCCGCCTTGGCTCGGAAATTCTGGATGATCACTTCCTGGATCGCCCCCGTTCGCCGCGAGAGGTCTCTCAGTGCGAAGAGAGAGGCAACGACCTCGGATCTCGTCTCGCCGATCCCGACCAGGATCCCGGTGGTGAAGGGCACCCTCATCCGGCCCGCTGCTTCGATCGTCTCCACCCGCCGAGCCGGGTCCTTCGAATGCGTGCCGTGATGGGGCATCCCGGGCTCCATCAACCGTGGCGAGATGTTCTCCAGCATCATCCCCATCGAGGGATTGGTCGGCCGGAGGAGGTCCATGTCGGCATCGTCGAGCAGCCCCGGGTTGGCGTGAGGGAACAAGGAGGTCTCGGCTCGGACCAGCGCCGACATCTCGGCGACGTAGTCGATCGTGGTGTCGAGACCACGGCCATCTAAGAAGGCGGCTGCTTGCGGCCATCTCTCTTCGGGACGGTCCCCCAGGGTGAACAGCGCCTCCGTGCACCCGGCCTCGTCGCCCGCCTTTGTGATAGTCAGGACCTCATCCGGCTCCAGATACATGCCCCCCGCTCCTGGGGGCTTGGCGAAAGTGCAATACGTGCACCGGTCGCGGCACAGCGTCGTCAGCGGGATGAAGACCTTGCGGCTGTAGGTGACGGTGCGACCCCGCCCGGCATCGCGGAGCGCCCGGGCATGGAGAGAACAAGGAGGCCATCGTCGAGTACGCCCTCCAGATAACGGAGGGCCAGATCGGGGTCGGGGGATGGGTGAGTCAGATCGTGTCTCCGCTTTGTTGATTCAGGCTATGCCCGATGAGGACGCTTCGGCCATCCCTCCGTCGACCGGGAGGGTGATTCCGGTCATCCAGTCGGCCGAATCGGAGGCGAGGAAGACGATGGCGCGGGCGATGTCCTCGGGTGTGCCCAGCCGCCCCAGAGGGTGCATCCGCGCTGCCGCCTCTTCGTCCTGCCACAGCATCTCGGAGAGCCGGGTCTTGACCACGGCCGGGGCGACCGCATTGACCCGGATCGTCGGGGCCAATTCCAGGGCGAGTTGGCGGGTCATGTGCACCAACCCTGCCTTGGACACGTTGTAGGCGCCAGTGATCGGGCTGGGGCGCAATCCTCCTACCGATGCGACGTTGACGACGGAGCCGCCGTTCTTCTCCATGTGCGCCCGGTAGGCGGCTCTGACCCAGAGCAGTGGCGCCCTCAAGTTGACCGCCCAGGTCTTGTCGAGGGCCCCCAGGTCGACCTCCATCAACAGACCGGCGGAAGGGTTCGTCCCGGCATTGTTGATCAGAATGTCGCACGCGCCGAAGCGATCCATAGTTGCCGCCACAGCCTCGTCGGCGGATTCCTCCGAGTCAGCCCGGGCCGGCAGGGCGAGAAGCCGCCCGGGATCGACACCCGATTCGATGAGCTCGTTCGCGGCGGACTCGATGTTCTCCGGCTTCCGCGAGGTGATGGTGATCCCATTCGCCCCGCTCCGGGCGAACTCGAGTGCTGTCGCCTGCCCGATTCCACGGCTGGCGCCCGTGACCAACACGATCTTCCCCTCGACAGAGACTTCCATGATTCAGTGGCCGCCTCTTCGCACTCCGCCGTATTTCATCCGGGTGTCCGAGACTGCAGCTGCCCGCTGTTCGTCCTCGTTGACACCGGCGTCGACCACCTCGCCGACGAAGAAGGTGTGGGTCCCGAAGTCGATTGCTTGACGGACCTCGCAGTCCATCCAGGCCAGCGCCTCGTCGAAGATCGGCGCACCGGTCTTGCCGGCCCGGGCAGGGCGCCCGTTGAGAGTGCCGTCCTCCTGAGATGCGGGCTTGGAGAACTTGACGAAGACCCTGGTGTCCTCGGCCGGCCACAGATTCACGGTGAAAGACCCGCCGTTGGTGATCAGGCGGTGGGTGAGGGCTTTGTTGTCGACGCCGACGCCGATCAGCACGGGCTCCATCGACACCTGGGTCACCCACGAGGCCGTCATCCCGTTCCATTCCTCCCCGTCGGCCGAGCCGATCAGGGCCAGGGCGTTCGGGATCTTCCAGGTGACCTTGTTGATGAGTTCAGGATCCACGTGACTCGCATCGGCAAAAGTGGTGTCGACACCCTAATCTCAGCAGGGTGCGCATCCTGATCGCCACGACCGGGGTCCTTCCATCGGGTCCCGTGGCCGACTTGTGCCGGCGTCTTCACTCAGATGAAGGGGGTGTCACCGTGATGACCGTTGTCAAGGTCCCGCGCTCCTTCCTGGAGGCGCTCGACGACGACGTGAGACGGTCCTTTCTCGACGACTCGCCGCTGGAATCTTCCGACGCCGAGGCCAAGGCGGCGCGCTACCTGGAGGAGAGGGGCCAGAAGGCGGTGGAGCCGATCGTCGCAGCACTACACGCGACCGGGCTGGAGACCGACGTCCGCTTCGTCGAAGGGGACGACCCGGCCGAAGCGATCATCAACACGGCGGACGAAGTCGGAGCCGATTTGGTCATGATGGGGGCGACCAGACGTCTCTTCACCGAAGAGGCCTGGGGCAGCGTTTCGGCGAGGGTCATGGACAAATCTCATCTCCCTGTGCTCTTGGTCCCCGGCACTCGATTCGAGGACACATCGGAGATGCCAGCTCTGGAGATCTAGCTCCGTTTTTCTGTCACACCCGTCTCGTAGCTTCTCCTCTATGAGAGTTTCACCGTGGTGTGAGCACAAACCAGTGTGGGTGGGGAGGGTTGCCGTCAGCGCGTGCGCCGACTGTGGCGAGGTCGATTGGTTCTCCGACAGCGGCCCGGTGGATCATGCCGAGGCCATGGCCTATCTGTTCGGCAGCTTCGACTTGATCGGCCATCTCGACGCACTGGGCGGGCCCACCTCCAGTGTGCTGGCCTATGCCCCACCCAATGCGAAGAAGCGGAAACACCTCGACGCTCTGCCCAAGAACGTGTGGCTCGAGGTCGGGTCTCGTCTGTGGCTATCGCACGATGGCGAGGTCCTGCTGCTGGCCACCGACCATCAGTTGCTGATCGAGAACCTGACCCGCGGAGCGTGACGCCGCGAGACGTCAGGCCGAGGCGGCCGTGACGAACTGGGTCTGGTACAAGGCGGCATAGAGCCCATCGGCCGCGACCAGTGACGAATGATTCCCTCGCTCGACGATCGCTCCCTCATCGATGACGAGGATCTGGTCGGCGGCGCGGACGGTGGAGAGGCGATGGGCGATCACAATCGAGGTCCGGCCCTCCATGGCCGTCTCCAAGGCCTCTTGGATGAGTGCCTCCGATCTCGAATCCAGGTGTGAGGTGGCCTCGTCCAGGATCAGGATCTTCGGGTCCTCGAGCAGGACTCGTGCGATGGCGATCCTCTGCTTCTCGCCACCGGATAGCCGGTAGCCCCTCTCCCCCACGATCGTCTCATAGCCGTCGGCCAGCTTGGAGATCATCTCGTGGATGTTGGCCGCCTGGGCCGCCTCCTCGATCTCAGACTGGGTGGCGTCTGGACGGGCGTAGCGCAAGTTGGCGGCGATGGTGTCGTGGAAGAGATACGTCTCCTGGGTGACCACTCCGACCGCGGCCGCCAGGTCCTTCAGTGCGACATTCCTCACGTCGTGCCCGTCGACGAGAACCGAGCCCGCGGTCACGTCATACAACCGCGGGATGAGATAGGAGATGGTGGTCTTCCCTGCACCGGACGGACCAACCAGGGCAGTCAACGTCCCCGGCTCGGCCACGAAGTCGACTTGGTGCAAGGCCCATTCCCGGGCGCCGGCCCGGCTTGGGGCGATCTGTTCTGGTGCGGCCCGCCTCCAGCGTCTCACCGCGGCGAGGCCCTCCGGCCCGTCTCCCTGGTAGCGGAAGGAGACGTCGGCGAATTCCACTTTTCCAGTCACAGGGGCCAATCCTTCCGGGCTCACCGGATCAGGGATGTCGGTCTCGAGGTCGAGCACCTCGAACACCCGCTCGAACGAGACCAGCGAGGTGGCGAACTCGACCCTGGAGTTGGTGATCGCCGAGAGTGGGCCATAGAACTGGGTGAGCAGGGCAGCGAACGTGACGATCTCGCCGATCTCGAGTTCCTGGCGGATGACGAGGAGGCCACCCACCCAGAAGACAGCCGCCGTGCCTACCGCTGAGACCAGGCCCAGCGCGGCGAAGAAACCCCGGCCCACCATGGATCGTTTCACCGAGGAGTCCCGGACGAGGGCGGCCTGGTCACTGAACCTCCGCGCCTCCTGGTCCCAGCGGCCAAACAGGCGGACCAGCATTGCCCCGCTGACGTTGAACGTCTCCTGGAGGATGCCGGACATCGTTGCCTCGTGCTCCATCAGGTCCTGGGTGACACGCTTCAGGACTCTTGCCACCCGGCGGGCAGGGATCACGAACAGGGGCAGGGCGGCCACGGCGAGGATGGTCAACCGCCAGTCGATCGCGACCATCGTGAACAAGATGAACACGACGGAGACCACATTGGAGACGATGGAGACGAAGGTGCCTGTGATGGCGGACTGGGCTCCCTCGACGTCGCTGTTGAGCCGGCTCATCAGCTCCCCGGTCTTGGTGGCGGTGAAGAAGCGCAATGACATGCGCTGCAGGTGCTCGTAGAGCTCCCGGCGGAGGTCGAAGATGATCCCCTCACCGACATTCGACGACCACCAGCGCTGGACCACGCCCACCAGCGCGCTCACGAGCGGGACGATGATCATGCCGAGGCCGAGCAGCGTCAGTTGTCTGATGTCACCGCTGGGTATCGCCTCATCGATCAGCAACCCCATGATGATCGGCGGCACCACCCCGAGGCCGGAGATCACGAGGATCGTGACCAGGATCCCGATCAAGCCCCACAGATACGGCCGACCGTACGACCAGACACGACGGAGGAGGGCCCGGTCTATGTCGGGTCGATCACGCTCTTCGTCATATTGCAGGTAGCTCCACCAGCCACCGGAATGGTAAATGCGCAGCCTCCGGCTCGGATTCGAAGGTTATCCGGGGGTAGTGCCTAGCTCCGAGAGCGGCACGAGGTCGGCGGCCATCGCTTCGAGAGCGGCCTGGGTCACATAGGAGCGTCCGAACAACTCGTATCGGTATTCGGTGTCGAACCAGACCAGCGTCGTCCCGTTTGACGCCTCCAGAGACCACACCGGCCGACCCCCGACAGTGGTGACGGCGCATACCTCGGTCGTCCGCTCGTCGAATCGGGCGCAGCTGTTGTCCGCGCCTGGAGAGGCCACGTCGGCTGCGGTCTCCGGGTCCGCCGAGACACTCATGATGATCATCTGCGCCACGGAGCGAGATCTCGTGTAGGGCTCCGATGACCAGATCCCGAAGGCGGCCACTGGATCGTGGGCGAGGTTCCCTCTCTCGTCGAAAACGAGCTGCGAGGTCACGTACTCGGACAGATAGGGGGTGGACGCAGGGAACTCGATGTTGGGGAGAAGAGCGGCGATCTCTGCCCGGCTCGCCTGTATGAACAAATCGCCGCCACGTCGGGCGAAGATCGCAACCTTGAGAGCCTCGGGGTCGTCGAGTGCCGTGCTGACGAGCTCGTCGTTGAACCATTTCAGGACCCCTGAGTCGATGACGACGGGGACGGTCGTGGCCACGGTGGAGGTAGTCACGACGGTGGGCTCACCGATCCAACCAGAACTGCGCTGGCCCAGTGACGCAAACGGCGCGTCACCGCAGGCGGTCAAGACGAAGACCACCGCCATGAGCGCCGTAGCGCGGCCACGGATACGCAAATTCCCTCCAAATCGCCTGTCCCACTTTGCCAGGGACGGGGGCTCTGCTTTTCAACGAGGCAGCCGGTTGGACGGTTCCCGGCCGCAGGATGGTGCCGCTGACGGTAACACCGGGTTCCTTATCCTCCTGGTTGTGATCCGATTCACGTTGGTCAACGATGCATTCGACGAGCACCCCGCGCTAGACGTCGCCGTGAACCACGCCACCCTTCGCGCTGTCGCCCGCGGGGAAATCGGAGGAGTGCTCCGGCTCCATGTGCCTCAGCCGGTGGTGGCCTTTGGCGCGATCGATCGAGTCCAGCCTGGTTATCCACAGGCGGTCAGCGCGGCCCGGGCCAACGGCTTCGGCGCCATCGAACGTCTCGCCGGCGGCAGGGCCGCGGTGTTCCACGAGCAGACACTGGCCTTCGCCTGGACCGTGGCCGAGGCGGAGCCGAGGGCCGGGATCACGGCGCGGTTCGAAACTGTGGCGAATGCCATGGTGGAGGCGTTCGACAGCCTCGGGATCGACGCACGAGTCGGGCAGCTGCCAGGTGAATACTGCCCGGGTCAGTGGTCGGTCAATGTTGGTGGACGGGTCAAGGTGATGGGAGTCGGCCAACGTCTGGTCCGGGGAGCGGCTCACGTCGGCGGTGTGGTGGTCGTCGACGATGGTGAGCGGATCCGTGATGTCCTGATCCCGGTCTATCGGGCGCTCCAACTCGATTGGGATCCCCGCACCACGGGTGCCCTGGCAGATCGAGCCCCCGGGCTCGACAATTCGAAGGTGTCGGATGCCATCATCGCGAGCATGGCCAGGAGATTCGAGCTCGTCCCCGGGGCTTTGCCCGCGTCGGTGCTCGATGAGGCGCGTGGCCTGATTTCCGATCATCTGCCCGCGGTGGCCTGATGCGTGTCCTCGTTCTCAACGGCCCGAACCTGAATCTGCTCGGCAGACGGGAGCCCGAGGTCTATGGGGACACGACGCTCGACCGCCTGGAATCGCTGATCGAAGGCTGGGGTGAAGCATTGGGCATCGAGACCGTGTTCGCCCACTCCAACCATGAGGGGGAGATCGTCGAAGCCATCCAACAGGCCGACGGGGCCGACGGGCTCGTGATCAACCCGGGCGCATTGACACATACCTCTCGCTCGATCGGGGATGCGATCTCGTCGGTCGGGATCCCAGCGGTCGAGGTGCATATCTCCAACATCAAACAGCGGGAGTCGTGGCGAGCCGAGTCGATGGTGGGGGCGAGCTGCGTCCGCACCATCTTCGGGCGGGGCATCGGGGGGTACCAGGACGCCCTCCGTCATCTCCGCAACCGCGCCGCGATGCCTTTCCAGACCGTGCGCTACGGGCCTCATCCGGACAACGTCGGGGATGTCCGGGTCCCCACCGGAGATGCTTTGGGCGTAGTGGCCGTCATCCACGGAGGGCTCTGGCGGCAGGAGTACGAGCGGGACACCACCGAGACACTGGCAGTCGACCTGACCGAGCGCGGCTATCTGACCTGGAACATCGAGTATCGCCGCGGCCGGCAAGGGCCGTGGCCCGGGTCGGCTCACGACGTCTTGGCGGCGATCGACTTCATATACCGGCGTGACGACAGCGCGGGCCTGGCGGTCACGGCAATCGGGCATTCGGCTGGTGGTCATCTTGGTCTGTGGGCTGCCGGCCACCGGACATCGGAGATCGGTCTCATGGTTGGCCTCGCCGCGATAACCGATCTGGCCGAAATGGCCTCATCAGTGGGGGTCGGCGCTTCCGATGCCCAGGATCTCCTCGATTCCGGCGCCTCCCCAACCGTGACTCCGGTCGCCGGCAAGTGTCTTCTCGTCCACGGTGCGGAGGACGAGGTAGTCCCGGTCTCCCACTCGACCCGCTTGTCCGCAGTGGCGCGGGTCGAAGTGATCCCCGGGATGGGGCATTTCTCCATCCTCGACCCCAAGAGAGAGCATTGGCCACTGGTCGTGGCCGAGCTGGGGAAAGCACGGCGCTGAACCAATCCGAGTTGCCTAGGTTATCCACAGGTCGGTAGGGTCTCCGCCGGGCTGTGGTCTTTTCGCGTAGAGCGCGGGCCTGAGGCCACAGCGGAGTCAAATCAAAATATGCGTTTGAGACGCCTCTCGTTTATCGCTGGATGGGCGGCAGTCGCACTCCTGGCGGTAGCCGGCTTTGCGGCGTTTGGTACTTCGGGCAGTACTCAAGCCGAGCCTGATTTCGACGCGACCGAACCCGGTCTCGGTCACAGCACCGGCGCTCAAGCCGGTTTCAATTTCTCCCTTCTCGCCACAGAGGCCGCCGCCGATGCAGATGATGCGGCGACGACCGCGACCACCGTGTCAGGGGCATCCGAAGAGGCCAGCACCCAACAGTCGAGCGGGACCATCGACACCGGCGAGTCGGGATGGCTCTCTCAGGTCCAGGTGCGGGCCCTCGTCGCCGAGTACTTCGCCGCCGAAGACGTCAACAAGGCGGTCCGGGTCGCCTGGTGCGAATCGCGGTTCAACCCGACGTCGACCAATCTCCGAACCGGCGCCGTCGGGCTCTTCCAACACCTGCCCCGGTACTGGGAGCAACGGGCTGAGAATGCCGGTTTTCCCGGTGCTGAGCCCACCGACCCCGAGGCTTCGACCGCTGCAGCCGCGTGGGCGGTGTACAACGAGGGTGGATGGGACACCTTCGCCTGCCGGGGCTGACCGTCATCAATCCAGGATGAGCGAAATCAATGTCCTCGGCAGCGCGCTCGACCCATGCGGCACCGATCCGGTCACCGGCTTCTACCGGGATGGCGACTGCAACACAGGGATGGAGGACATCGGGAGCCACACGGTCTGCGCGGTGGTGACACAGGAGTTCCTCGAGCACCAGCGGAGCATCGGCAATGACCTGAGCACCCCGATGCCGGAGTACTACTTCCCCGGTCTCGTCCCTGGCGACCGATGGTGCGTCACAGCCATGAACTGGCTGCGGTCCCATCATGATGGGGCGGCGGCCCCGGTGGTCCTGGCCTCTACCCACGAGAAGGCATTGGAGGTCATCCCACTCGACGTCCTTCAGGTCTACGCCGTGGACGTGCCCCCCGATCCAGGCATGCTCGAGATCTGACCCTGTGCCTGGCGGGCACCCTGAGAAAGCCCCCGGCCAAACGGTACGATTTGGGCAGTGAAAAGGCGGTTTCCCCTGCTGATCGTCACCAGCCTCTTGGTGCTCTCCTGTGCCTCGACCCCGCCGGAGCGTGAGGCTCTGCCCGATTTGGACGAAGCGCTCGATCCGCCGGCCCAGTGCAGCTTCCTCGTAGGCGAGCCCGAGGGAGTGCTCGTGCAGGAGGTCACCCCGGATTCCGCTGCGGACGGCCTGTTGATCGTCGGTGACGTGATCGTCTCCTTCGACGATCAACCGACGCCGGATTCCGCAGCCCTCCTGGCTGCTCTTGGAGAGAAGGATGCCGGTGAAATGGTGGAGATGGAGGTGGTGCGGGGCGACGAGGAAACCCTGCAGACGATCACGCTGGGAGACGACGGCGGTGAGCCCCGCATCGGCGTGATGATCCGCACCCAATACCAGTCGGTCGAGGCGTCCGAAGTCGACACCGAAGTGGAGCCCGGGCCTTACACCAGGCCCATATCCATAGCCAGCACCATCTATCTGTTCGACGCGGGCGCCAATGTCTGGGAGCGGACCGACGTGGAGGTGCCTGACGAGCTCAACTGGGTCGCCACGACTTCGGGCTTGTACGGGATCGAGGAAGAAGTGATCACCGATCTGCAGACCGGCGAGGAGATCCCCTACGACGGGTTCGAGGGGTGGGAGCCGATTCGGGTGATCGGGTCCGCGGGCCCCGACCTCGTCCTGGTCGTCACCCAGGAGGTGCCGGACGATCCCGAGCGGGTCGCCGTTGGTGTCGCCAGGTTCGACCCGTTCTCCACCGAGACCAGATGGGCCCAGCCGGTTGTCGAGGGTTTCGGGATCCCCATCACCGCCTTCGGGTCACCTGGAGGCGAGGCGATCGTGATCGTCGGTGTGAACGAGGGGGGCTCGGAGATAACCGGCATCGACATCTGGGACGGTGATGGCAGTCCACGAGGGCTCGAGGACCTCACTCCCTTGGGCACCCCGGTCGGATGGATGGACAAGGAATCGGTGCTGTTCAGGACCGAGACCGATGTCGCCACCCTTCTAACCCTGGCGAGTGGGGATACGGAGGAGATCACCTTGGAGACCGCGGTCAATGGTTTGCCCCTCTTCCCGGTGGGCGACGGCCAGTCCGTCCTATCGATCGACAGTCAGTCGCTCGTCCTCGAAGACCTGACCAGGACCGGCGATCTCCAGGTCCTCGCGGAGAACTGCAGCATCGGTCGGGTCGGAGAGACGGGCTGGGGGACCTAGCTCTCGTCCCCTTCCACCGTGTGAGGGTTGCTGTTGGTGGATGCCACCTCACGACCCGAACGCTCGAGCGCCACGCGCTCGACGCTCCCCTGCCACCTCGTCGGAGACCGCCTGCCAGCCAGACGGCTCACGCATGGTCTGTGAGCCGGGGTCACTACCCATGATCTCGGCTACCTCGTCGCCGGAAATCGTCTTCTTCTCCTCCAGAACCGCGGCTAGCTCGAGGATCTTGTCCTGGTTCGCCTCGAGCAGTTCATTGACCCGCTCGTAGAGAATGTCGAGGTTGGCCTCGATCTCATCCCGTTGCTCACGGAGGGTGATCGACACCGGGCTGGCCTGCCCGCCCATGCCCGACTCCCTGGTGTTCATCGCCGAAGCGAGGCCCTTGCCCATCCCGAACGAGCCTTCCATGAGGGCGGCCACGGTGGATGCCGATGAAAGATCGCCCGACACTCCGGAGCTGTTGTCGCCGGCGAAGAACATGCGCTCACCGGCGAGCGAAGCGAGGGAGACCATGATGTCGGTTTCCATCTCCGATCGCCACTGGGTGAACCGCTCCTCTTGCCCCATCGACTTGACCATGCCCAGGGTGGAGGCCCGCTTCTCGATCGAAACCATGTCGATTCGCCGATGGGCGCCGAGTAGATGGGCGGTCACGGCGTGGCAGGCCTCGTGGATCGCCACCGCGTGACGTTCCCGCTGGATGTAATCGACGTCCTCGGGAGGTCCGAGCTCTTTGAGCGATTTCGCCTTCCAGATGTCCTTCCATTCGATGGCCTCACGATCATCGCGGACGGCGATGATGAGTGCCTCGTTGACCATGTCCTTGATCTTGGCCCCGGAGTACATCGGGGTCACTGTGGCGAGACGTTCGATCTCGTCCTCGGTGAGGTGGTGCTCCACCTTGTTCAGATATCCGACAATGGTCTGCTTGCGCCCTTCCTTGGACGGATACCCCATCTTGTAGATTCGGTCGATGCGCCCGGGTCGGAGCATCGCCTCGTCCAGGGCATTCGGCATGTTGGTCGCCATGATGTGGAGGAGGCGGTACTTGGGAGGTGGCTTTGCCCGAAACCCGAGCAGCTTGCGAAACTTGTTGGTGATCCCGCGTGGCTTTGCCAGCCCGTTCATTTCGGTGAGCAGCGCCTGGAGCACTCCCATGCCCCCACCGCCCCCCATCCCACCCATGATGATGCGGTCGAAGAACCCGGGTGTTGGCTCTGCGACGGCCGAAGCCTCCTCGCCGGCCCAGTGGTTGGTCAGCATGTCCTGAGTCTGCGGGGTCAAGTAGTTGAACCCGTTGCAAGAGAAGCCCCCGTAAGACATCGCCGCTGCTCCGAGCTGGCCGGTCGGGGACCCCATCTGCCCTCTGGACCCCAGCGAATCGGCTTCGTCGAAGAAGACGATCACCCCGCCATGGCGAAGACTGAGCTTGCGCAGCTTTCGATAGAGGCCCTTGACCTTGAGCAGGCCGATACCCATGAACATGTTGACGAAGGCACCGGGCTCGACGAAGACGTAGGGCCGCCCGGTCTCCCCGGCAACAGCCTGAGCAAGCAGGGTCTTTCCGGTTCCGGGAGGACCCCAGAGGAGGATCCCGCCAGGGATGTAGCCACCCTTCTCCTCGATCTCGTCCGGTTTCTCGAGGAAAGCGATGTTCTCTCTGATCAGATCGAGGACGTGGTCTTGGCCCCAGACATCGTCGAACCGGGTGGTGACCTCTTCGGGGAGGATCACATCGGTACCGCCCCGGGACAACAACCAGAAGATGCCGATGAATTGGATCGCCACGAAGAGGAAGCCAAAGGACAGCTGGAGGATGAACGGGAAGGCCTGGGCGAAGAGCCGAGGCGCCGCGACCAGTGCCTCTAGAGGACCGTTCACCTCGGGCACGAAATAGTCGATGAGGAGGGCGGCCACGAAGATGTAGATCACCCTGCGGATGAAGCGACCCACCCGGAACCGGGTCCACGGCTTCATGTGGGCGTGGGTCCAGCGCTCGATCCCGCCGAAGAAGCTGTCCTGCCAGAACGAGTTGTAGGCGGCTGACCGCTCGGATAGCCAGTAATGGATCTGCCGGGTCAGCTCGAGCAGGAAGAGGATTCCCAGCGCCATCCCGGCCGTGGTCGTGAAGAAAAGCGCGGCGGCCTCCCAGAAGCTGATGAAGCCGACGTCCTCGCTGCTGGCGATGATGGCGCCGATGATCACCGCGAGGAGTACGAGGATCTTGATCCGGTCCCACGTGTCGGCCCGGCGCCTCGTGGCCCTTATGTCCCGCTGCCGGGTGTTCAGCCCTTCTTGTTTACGAGCCATGAGTCGACCACTCCCTCGATGGTGTCTTGATTGGCGATGAAACACTCCCGGTTGCAACCGGCGATCATTGAGTACATACGAGTGTCGTCTTCGTTCGACACGGAGATCAGATAAGCGACGCCTTGTCCGGTGGCTGCCTCGTCCTGGAAGGCGACGAGCACTCTCACCCCGTCGAAGCCATTTCCGAAGCTGAAGTCCTCCTTGGTGATCTCCTCGCTGTTGGAGAGCCCGTAGTAGGGGAGGACAGACTGGGTGAGCATGGCTCGAGACAGCAGGTCTTTCTCCACCTCACCGACCTGTCGGACCGACATCGACCCGATCGGATAATCGGCCTCGGGGAGAGCTGCCGCCAGATTGGAGACGTCGCGTACCGGTCCCCCGTCGAACCCGACACTGCTGATGGCCGGGAAACTGAAACCCTGGACTTGCTCGTCGAACGGCATGTCCTCCAGTTCGGAGAGCTCGTGGAGCTCGTAGACATGCCACGACTCGGGGATCTCGAATTTGCTCAGCCGTTCATCGTCGGTGAAAGTGACGACGCCATTCGACTCCGCGCCGGAGCATGCTGCGAGCATGAACGAAGAAGCTCGCCGCCAGCATTTGCCGGGTGCCGGACGAAGCGATCCGTTTGATCTCTCCAGCCTAGAGCCGGTCCCGAGTTTGTAGGCCAGTTCTTGAAGTTTTGCCGCTATCTTCCCCAGCCGTGAACCCGGTCACCAGGCATCTGGTCCTGCGCGGCGACGAACCGCGGTATGAAGCGCCCTTTGGGTTCGAGGACCGATCCTCTGGGCTGAGCAGATGGTCGATGGTCGATCACACCACGCCCGGGGCGGTGCACACCGGTTTCGGGGTCAGCCGACTGGCCGCCGGTGGACGCATCGACGCCCATGTCCATTCCTTCGAGGAGTCGTTCTACCTAATGGACGGCTCGGTGATCCTGGAGACAGCCGAGGCCGCGGTCGCTCTGACGCCCGGTGACTACGGGATCATCCCGATCGGGATGCCCCATGCTTGGCGGAACGAGTCGGGTCAGGAGGCGAGCTGGGCCGACCTGATGACCCCACAGCCCCGGCCCTGGTTCGACGACGACACCTATTTCGTACCGGCACCGCCGGAACGAAAGCCGATACCGGTCGACCCGCGTGACCCGAGGACGCGTTCCTTCGGGCATATCGAACCGGAGAACATGGATCCCGCGCAACAGAGCCAGGACCTCCTGGCGGTGTCGGCCAGCATGCGCACCGCCCTCCTGGTCTACACCGGGATCACGGTGAAGATGATGTCGGACACCGATCTCGGTGCCCAACTCTCCACCATGTTCATGGTTCAGTACGACCCCCGAGGTGGCCCCGGCCACCACGATCACCCACTCGAGGAGACCTACTTGATTCTCGACGGCGAGGTGGAGGCCTGGTTCGATGGGGTCGAGTATCTCCTGAAGGCGGGCGACGTCGCCTTCGCCGGAGTCGGTGCGGTGCACGCCTTCAACAACGCCACCGACACCACGGTTCGCTGGCTGGAGACCCAGGCCCCCGGGCCGCCGGCCCGGCACTCATATCGTTTCGCACGCGACTGGAGCTACCTCAACGAGAGACTGAGCGACTGAATCATCCCGTCGTAAGCGAGACAAGCTCGTAAGCCACCGAGTGTCCCGGTTCCTCCGCCCGACAGGTGAGGAAATCCTGACCGGGAAGGGATCGTGCCGCGACGAGCAGACGGTGGGGGATTTCATCGGCATCGCGGAAGGCCACTTCCGCATGGTCGTGATCGATACGTCGGTACTCGACCAGCTCCAGGTCTTCGAAACTCGCCAGCGATCGCGATATGCGAAGAAAATGCTCGGCGGCTTGGACAAGACGGGGGTAGGCGCTCCTTCCCCGATGATGGTCGAGGTCGAGCATGCCGGCTTCGTAATTGTCGACAAGGGATGCGGCATCGTGGGTCTCGAGCCTCCCGAAGTAGTCCCCTCGCGGAAGAACGAGCAAGTTCCCGGCGAAGCGATCCCCACCGATGTGAGAGACCTCCCAGGTCCGATCGGGTAGATGATCGGACATTACGCGGTAGAGCGGTCGCCCGTGATCGGCGCAACAGATGTCGTGTCTTCCATGGGTGCAGACCAAGTAGATCGGCTGGTCGACGGGGCGGCCAAAGCCTTGGGGCTCACCCCGAACCAGGCTCTCGAGATCGAGGTCGATCAACTCGATCGGGTCGCCGACCGTTCCGGAGACGAGCATGGGCGATTGAGCCGCACCACCCGAATAGGCCAGGAAAACGGTGCGGCGGCCATCCTCTCTGTCCCGCCTTCGAATCAGAAGGACCCGTATGCCTGATCCTTCTGCCCTACGCACGAACTCGGCGGCGCCTTCAACAGGAAACCCGCTCTCTGCGATGGCATCGGGGCCCCAGGCCCCGGGTTGTTCGATCAGAATCCAAGCGTTCACCAGCGAGGCGGTGGCAGTGAGAGGCTCGGCTCGATCGAGGGACTCGGCCGAGCACCGCGGACGGCCCGGGATCACTCGACGACCTCGAGCAGCCCTTCCACGATGAGACGTCGCACCAGCACCATCCGACCGGGCCTGTCGAGGTAGTCCCCCAGCTCGGCCACCGTCAGGCGGTCACGTTCGATGATTCGCTGCATCGCCGGCTCGAGCCACACCGGCATCGTGAGCTCCCGGTCACCGAGCAGCACCGACAATTCGGCACCGACGGGTTCCAGCACACAGAACGCACCGGCGCGCTTTCGCACGGTCGAACCGTCCTCGATCTGGTCGAGGGTCAACAACCGATGGATCTGACCCCGGAGCACCGGCTGACGGGTTGTCAGGAATCTGCGACGAAGCTTCTCTGCAACCTGCCCAGCATCCGCCTTGCCGATGAGGGCGCCGAGCTCTCCGAGTCGCTCTTCGACGAGTTTTTGGCGAGATCGTCGGGCAGCTCGCCAAAACGCAGAGGGAGGGGCTCACTTGCCAGCTGATCGGCCTCGGCCAACTTCACCGCTTCGCCGAGGGCTGTGCGCCAGGTCATGCTGAGGATCCCCACCGTGATGTGCACCGACGCCTGCTCCTGTGTGCTGGCGGAATGGGGAAACCCTGCCGGGATGTACAGAACTTCGCCCGGGCCGAGGGGTGAGTCGATGAGCGCCGGGCGTGTCGGTGGCAGGTCGTGGCGCTCGTGGATCTGCCATCTCTTGGTGCCGTGGGACTGAAGGACGAACACATCGTGCTCGTCCTCATGGGCGTCGAAGCCCTGAGAGCCGGGCGGGGTCACGTAGGCATTGGCCTGGACCGGATGCCCCAATCCTTGTTCGAGTTCCCGGCAGAAGAGCGCAAGCGGTTCCCAGTAACGATGCATGCCCTGGAAGACGATGGTGGCGCCGTGGCCGAATTCCTGGAACACCGCCCGCGCGTCCATCACTCCGGTGGCGGCCTCGGTCCCGGTGCGGGTGGTCTTGGTGTACCCGGATGCAGGGAGGGTCTTGCCGGCTTTGACCAATCTGAAGGCAGGAAGACGTAGACCTGCCGACGACACGATGTGATCGACGTCGTCTAGGGAAAGGAGGTCGGCAAAGCCTTCGTCTCCCTCTGCCGGACGGTGCAAGGGCCGTTGCCCCCAATATTCCTCCTCGAACAGGCGAGGGGGCCCGACGCACCTGGTCAGCGCTTCCATGCAGAATCGGTTGAAGCGACTCTTGACTACAGGTCAGCTGTCCTGGGTGTCGCTGTCGGTGGAATCCACCCCATCCGAGTCCGTGGAATCAACGCCGTCGGAATCGGTCGAATCAACGCCGTCGGAATCGGTCGAGTCGACACCGTCCGAATCGGGATCCGTGCTGTCGGTGTCCCTCGTCGTGGCGCTAGGCACCTGAGTGACCGTGCGAATGTCGTCGTCGTTCAGGCTCCCGGGAGTGGTCTCGTTCTCGCTCATCATGTCTCCTTGGTCGTATCGGCTCGAAGCTACACGCCGACACGTACCCGGAAGCCAGACGGTCTATGCAGAGCCTTCGACTGCGGCGTTGTCGCTCGTCGCCACCACCAGTCGCCCGTCGCAGGAGATGTAGACCACCTCGATGTTGACGCCGGCGTCGGCTATTCGCCGACTGATCTCGCCCAGTTCACCCGGGCGATCCTCGAAGCCGATCGTCACCACGTCTGCCTCGCCTTTGACCTGGATGCCGGCCTCGGACAGAGCCGTCTTGGCCGCCTCACCGTCGTCGACGAGAATGTGCACCTCCCCAGCGGACTCCGCCGCGCCGGAAATACCGTTGATGTTGACGCCGGACCGACCCAGTGCGTCACCCATATCCGCCAGAGCGCCGGGTCGATTCTCCAGGGTCACCGTCAGATCGCGTGCCATGTCTGCTCCTTTCTGACCGTCGTCAAGCTACGCCGATGTCTTGGTCTACGGTTTGGCGATGGCCACGTGGGAGGACGTTCGCCGCATCGCACTCGAACTCCCGGAGACGTCGGAACGGACCTCGCAGGGAGTGGTGCAATGGCGAGTGAAGGAGAAGCTGCTCGCTTGGGAGCGGCCACTGCGACGTGCCGATTACGAGGCGCTGGGGGATGTCGCCCCGCAGGGTGACATCTTGGCGGTGTGGGTGGCCGACCTCGGAATCAAGGAAGCGATCCTGTCCGACGACCCCGACGTGTTCTTCACCACGCCGCATTTCGACGGCTATCCCACGGTTCTCATCCTTCTCGGAGAGATCGAAGTGCCCGAGCTCGAGGAGCTGATCATCGAGGCCTGGCTCGACCGTGCCCCGAAGCGAGTGGTCAACGAGTTCTTGAAGGCGACTAAATAGACGGATACGGGGATATCGGGGCGGGGGAAGTACGCCCCTATCGGGGTCGTTTCAATCGGACCCGACTGGTCCCGATCCGGATGATCTGGAGGTTTTCCCGATGCACCGAGACGTGATGGTGGAACCAACACAGGGTGATCAGATTGTCCGCATCGGTCTTTCCGCCTTGTGACCAGGGAATCACATGATGAACCTCGAGCCGATAGCTGAACGGGCAGCCCTCCACGGTGCAGCCACCGTCACGATGTAAGACGTGGCGTCGCAGCTTCCGGTTGACAGTGCGGGAACGTCGACCCAGATCGAGCGGTTTGCCGGTCTCGGTGATCCCGATCAGGTCGACATTCCCATTGCAGATGATCTCTTCAAGCGTGCCGGGTCCGATCCTGGGCCCCGCAAGCACACCGACACCCTTCTCCGCGTTGGATTCGAGTGCTGCGTCGGCTTCGACGATCACCGCCACATCGGTCGGAGCCGCGACTCGATTCCTCACCGCCCTGATAGAGATCGTCGTGACAAATGGCGACGAAGGCGAGGGCCCGTCGTTCCGCCACCGCCAGCTTCTGATCGGCGGGGATGATCTCATCCGCCCGCTGATCCAGCGCCTTCTCCACGATCCGAGCATCCAACCCGGGGAAGGCACCCCAGACTGGAACCATCAGATCGTCAGACGCGGTCAAATGCAGATACCCGTTCCCGGTCTTGCGTTCTCGTTTCCGGGTCAAACGTCTGTGATAAGCGACAAGGCGACGAAGACCGGCGATGTCGTGACCCTGATGACCGTCCCGAGCCTCTTCGGGGAGTCGGGCCAACAGTTGGGCGCGGTCAAAGGAGACGTCACCGGCCGCTAGCTGTTCGGCCACTTCGGGAGCCTCCCGGAGACGGGTCGCCGTCCAACACAGGGCCCTAGCGCTCTCATGAGAGACGTCCGCCCGAGCCGCAGTCCAATCCACGATCGACCTGTAGCCGTCCTGAAGATACGACTTACGGCGCCGCTTCTCGGCGACCGCCGCCATCTGAACCAGACGGATCGTGGCGACCTGGCACTCCCCACCAGCAATCAGTGATCCAAGCTGATCCTCGGAGTAACTCCCCAACTCCATGATCCCAACGTACAACCCACCTGTGACAAGAAATCTCGATCAACTCAATTTGCGTCCCAGCAACCACGCCACACCATTCCCCTCACTCTCAGCAAGGATCTCGAGCTCACCAAACGCTCTCGTAGCTCGCCAGGCCGAGCGCGGAACCGTCCAGGCTCGCCACCTACTTCACTGAGGCTGGCGATGGCCAGAAGACCACCCGACCTCAGCCGGTCGACCATGAGCCGATCGAGCCTGGGCTCGCGGTACATGTGACAAACGATGAGATCTATCGGCGGCCCCGGTGGCAGGCCGTCGTCGAGGTCCCACACTTCGAACTGGCACCGGTCTGCGACGCCGCTGCGCAACGCCAGCTCACTGGCCAGGTCGAGCGCGACCGGAGAGACATCGACACCGAGAACCTCCATCCTCGGCCGGCCAGCCACACCCCCGTCTCCCCACGCCCACACGCGATCTCCAGGGCCCGGCCCTCGACCGGAAACAAGGCCTCGACCGGCTCGAACACAGACGGCGGGGCGGGGTCACGTGGCGGGGGACCCGCCTGGGCATGCCGCTGGTCCCATCGGCGTCGATCCTCTTCGCTCACAAAATCGCCAGCCGAATCGTTCTCAAATGACCTCCGTGTCGTCGAGATGGCTGTCGGCGGCATCAAGTCGCTCCGTCCAGACCCGTCGATAGGGCTCCAACCAGGTGTCGAGCTCGATCAAAGGCTCGAAGCGCACCCGATACATGCGACGTTGAGCATCGGGTCTCACCGCGACCAAACCCGCCGTCCGGAGCAATCTCAGATGTTTGGAGACACCTGGTTGGGATATGCGCAAGTGGTCAACGAGCTCACCCACAGGACGCTCGCCATCCCGGAGGAGTTCCATGATCCGACGCCGGTTGGGATCGGCCAGGACCTCGAAAGTGATCATGCCTTGATAATAGCAAACCAGTTATATAACCCGACTGATATACACCCCTCTTTACCCCAAACAACCTCACGCACACCATCGCGCAACACCACCACCTTCCCTCCACCCGGCACACAGAAAGGCCATCCACCAAATACCGAGCCCACAAGTAGCCTCCTCCGATGCACTTGGCCCAGCTGAACGTCGGCCGTCTGATCGACCATCCAGACTCGCCTACTGTCGCCGAGTTCATCCGAGCTCTCCCCGCCATCAACCTCCTCGGTGAGTCGAGCCCCGGATTCATCTGGCGCCTGAAAGATGACGAAGGGCCGGGAGCCATAGAGCAACGGTTCCCGGGACACGAAGACGACGATCGTTTCATCTTGAATCTGACCGTCTGGACCGACTACGAGTCCCTGCGTCTTTTCACAACCCGGTCCGGTCACGGCATGTATCTGAGACGGAGGTTGGAGTGGTTCGAGAAGATCTCCCAACCGACAACTGTCCTGTGGTGGATCGAGGAGGGCCAGGTCCCCGCTCTGGAGGAGGCGGCCGACCGGCTGGCACGTCTCCGCCGGAGTGGGCCATCGCCCACCGCCTTCAACATGAAGACCACCTACCCGCCTCCCAATGATGGGAACAGCTCCGGGTTGCTCCACGATGAGCCCCGTCTAACGGAAGTCCCGTGACTGCACGGTCTGCACCCCGATCGGCTCGAAGTCGCGGGCGACGATGTTGGTCACCCCGTCGTGGTACTCGAGCCGGCCGTGGATGACCAGCGCCGGGCTCTTCCGCACCACGAGACGATGCCTGGCCCAGACATCGGGGAGCACGATGATGTTGAGCAATCCGGTCTCGTCCTCGAGGTTGAGGAAATAGACGCCCTTGGCAGTGCCCGGGCGCTGACGATGAGTGACCACTCCTGCAACCTTGATCCGCGACCCATTCCTCTCCATCGCCAGCGCCTCGGCGGCGGTCAGACATCCATCCAGCTGGTCACGGACGAAGCTCATGGGGTGGCGGTTGGAGACACCGGTCGACCACAGGTCGGCCCGATGCTTCTCCTCGGGGGCCATCATCGGCAGAGACGGCGCCTCCACCCCCGGTGACAGCGCCAGACGCTCGGGGTCGATCTCGGCGAGAGCGCCCGCCGCCCACATCCCCTCCCGCCGGCCGAGACCAATCGACTCCAGGGCGCCGGAGGCGGCCAGCCCCTCCAGCGCCTCCACACCGAGCCCGGTCCTGGCTGCCAGATCCTCTCCCGAGATGAACTCCCCGCCCAGGATCCGGGCAGCTTCGACCCGGGTCACTTCCTTCTCCCCCATGTTTCGCACGTACCGCAATCCCATCCGCACCCCGACCGGGGGCCGGATCGGATCGTCGATCAACCCTCTCCCCCGCCGCCAGCTCTCCCCCAGATAGGTCACCACCTCCTCGGGATTGGCTTCGATCGACTCGATAGTGC
This sequence comes from uncultured Acidobacteriota bacterium, assembly GCA_963837055.1. Classification (GTDB taxonomy): domain Bacteria; phylum Actinomycetota; class Acidimicrobiia; order Spongiisociales; family ZC4RG35; genus JARDZU01. Next base: position 156,392 of record CAWILU010000004.1, read on the forward strand.
AGTCGTGCCACGAGACGTTGACATCGGGAGCCATCACCACCACGCCATGCCGTTGGGCGTCCTGGACCAGCGAGTTGGGGTTGTAGAAGCCCATCGGTTGGGCGTTGAGCAACCCGGCCAGATACTCGGCCGGGTAGTGGAAGCGAAGCCAGGCCGACATGTAGACGATGTAGGCGAAGCTCACCGAGTGGCTCTCAGGGAATCCGAAAGCGGCAAAGCCCTGCAGCTTCTCCCAGATCTCGTCGGCGGCGGCGCCGGTGATCCCGTTGCCCGCCATCCCTACGTACAGGTCCTCACGAAGCCGGCCCATCGCCTGCTCCGAGCGCTTGTGGGTCATCGCCTGCCGGAGCCGGTCCGCCTGTCCCCCATCGAATCCGGCACAGATCCGGGACAGCTCCATGAGCTGTTCCTGGAAGACGGGAACGCCCAGGGTCTTCTCGAGGATCACCTCCGTAGAGGGATGTGGGTAAACGACAGGCTCCTCGCCGTTGCGCCGTCGTAGATAGGGATGGACCGATTGCCCCTGGATCGGCCCGGGGCGGATCAGCGCGACCTCTATCGCCAGGTCGTAGAAGGTCTTCGGTTTCATCTTGGGCAGGGTCGCCATCTGGGCCCGGGACTCGATCTGGAATAGCCCCACGGTGTCGGAGCGAGTGATCGAGCGATAAATGGCCTGCTCTTGTGGGATGGCGGCAAGGTCGACGTCGATGCCGTGGGTGTCCTCGATCAGGTCGTGGGCAAGGTGGAGGGCATTGAGCATCCCCAACCCGAGCAGATCGAACTTGACGATCCCCACTGCCGCCGAGTCGTCCTTGTCCCATTGGAGGACGGTGCGGCCCTCGAGACGGCCCCACTCCAGGGGCACCACCTGCCAGAGAGGCCGATCGGCGATCACCATTCCCCCGGAATGGATCCCGAGGTGCCGGGGGAAGCCATCGAGCCGCCAGCAGATGTCGTAGATCATCTCAGCGGTCATCCCTTCAGGGAGGGGTGAGTCGAGCCGGATCTGGGCAGGATCTCGGGTGTCCACGTACTTGGAGAGCCCATCGACCTGGGCCTGGGTGAAGCCAAAGGTCTTGGCCACGTCACGCAGCACCGACTTGGCCCGGTAGGTGATCACATTGGCCACCATCGCCGCCCGCTCCCGCCCGTAGGTCCGGTAGCAGTACTGGATCACCTCCTCTCGCCGGTCGGCCTCGAAGTCGATGTCGATGTCCGGTGGCCTCCCTCTCTCCTCGGATAGGAATCGCTCGAAGGGGAGATGGAGCCGGATCGGGTCGACCCGGGTCAGCCCGAGGCAGCGGCACACCGCAGAGTCGGCCCCGGAACCACGGATCTGGCAATAGATGTCCTGGGTGCGGGCGAAGTCCATGAGGTCCTTCACCACCAGGAAGTAGCCAGGAAATCCGAGCGCTTCGATGATGCCGAGCTCGTGCTCCAGCCGGCGCCGGGCTCCTGGATCGATCCCATCCTCGCTCCCCGGATATACGTCGCGTGCCCCCTCCCAGGTGAGATGACGCAGATACTCCATCTCGTCTCTGAAGTGACCCGGCATCGGGTAATCGGGCAGATTGGGCGCCATCAGCCCCAGGTCGAAAGCGAGACGCCGGCCCAACTCGGCGCTTCTTGCCACTGCCCCCGGATAGCGGGCGAATCGACGAGCCATCTCGGCCGGGTGTTTCAGATACCGTTCGTCGGTAGCGGGGCGGAAACCGTCGGCGACGGCAAGGGTGCGGCGGCCTCCGATAGCGGCCAGGACCTCGGACAGGTCGGCATCCTTCGGGTCGTGATAGTGGACCTGATTGGTGGCTACCACCGAGAGGGATAGCTTCTGGGCCACTTCCCACAGGAGATCGTTGCGGGGATCATCCTCGGGCATGCGGTGATGCCAAAGCTCGAGATGGAGCCTGGTGCCGAACAGCTCACGCAGTCTGGAGGCGTCACGGATTGCGCCCATCAGATCTCCCCTGGCCGCCGCCTTGGGTACGGCGCCGGCGTGGCATCCGGTGAGGACATGGAGGTCTTGGTCGGCGGCGGCGGCAGCCAGGTCGTCCCAGGTGTAGATCGGGTGGCCTTTCTCCCCCCGCATCTGCGCTCTCGTCACCAGATTGGACAGACTCCGGTATCCATCGGGAGACCCGGCCAGCAGGACCAGATGATCGGTTTCGGGGAGGTTGGTCGGTTTGGCCCCGTGCGAGCGCACACTGCGCCCCCGTCGCAACCTCCCCTGGCCACCTTTGGCCCGGGCATGACGATGCTCGTCCCATTCCTGGGCGGCTTGCACCGGGTCGATAGGGCCCGATGGGCCCGTCTCGAGACCGATCTCGACCCCGTATATAGCGGGGAGACCGGTCTCCTTGGCTGCCTGCCAGAACCGCGATACCCCGTAGAACCCGTCATGATCGGTGACCGCCAGTGCCTCGTAACCGAGATCGATGGCCCGCTCCACCAGATCCTCGGGATGGGAGGCGCCGTCTAGAAAAGAGAAATTCGTGTGACAATGCAGTTCGGCGTACCCGCTCACCGTCGCAACTATATCGAACATATGTTCGACTGGGAGTGAGGAGCTAGATCCAAAGAGTGAGTCAGATGAGACGACTGATGATCGGCCTGACCGTGATGCTCGTCTTCGCCGTGTGCGGCACCGAGCCCGAGGCCGCCACCACCTTCGCCACTTCCACTTCCCCGACGACCAGCACGTCACCAACCACAGCGTCGTCCACTACAACCGTCGCCACCACAGTCACCACGGCACCCCTCCAACCCACTACTTCGGCCCTGCCAGCCTTCCCGGCAGAGCGGACATCTTTGGAGCACGGGGGCGATGCCTGGGCAGTGGTCCTCGCCGGCTCCGAGAACTTCGACGATCCGGTGCTGACCGAGGCAGCCAATGAAGCAGAACAGGCCGGCTACACGACCGGCGCCACCGACTGTGACTTTGGCGCATCGGAGGCCCTTGGTTTGCCGGCATCCGGCGTCTACACCATCAGTGTCTATCTGGAGAATGAGGCCGATGCCGAGGCCGCCCTCCGCGCTTTCGAAGCTGCGCGGCGTCAGCGGAGTGGTTGCCCTCGTCCAGACCTTCTGCATGGACTGAGCATCGGGCCGGGTGACGACTCGGGACTATGTTCCGCTCATGGACGCCCGATCCACTGTGATGGCCTGGGACGCCGCTCTTCGCTATGCCGACTGGGAGAGAGCGCGCTCACTGTTGACAGACGATGCGACCTACGCCGCCCCAGATCCACCCATCGACTGCGCAGGGCCCGACGAGATCATCGAGCTCATGCGGTCGTTCAAGGGGGTCAACCCCGACGTCGAGTTGCTCGGTCTGGAGATTCTCGGCGACAGCGCGATCGCCTCCTTGCGCCAGCCGGCCTGGGACTGGGAGTGGTTTCAATTGATCACTATTGCCGACGATCGCATTGCTCGACTCGAGGACTTCCCCACCCGAGATGCGGCCGTAGCGGCCGTGGGTTGACCGATTTGCTCGGCCTGACCGGCGTCACCGGTGCGCTGTGCCCACAAAGCAGTAGGGGGAGGACGATGTCCTCCCCCTGCAGGTCACGATCGATGATCGTCGACTAGTTGATCCACTTACCGGCCACCGGGAGGTGGTCGGTGTCCCCGAAGGCGAACGACCCGTCGGCAATGCCTTGGGTGTTGCTGTATCGGAAATAGAAGGCGGCGTCGGAGGGACGGAACACTGCGGGCGTGTCGACCCCGTCGACGATGCCCCAGTCGCCCGCAACCAGACGATCATCGGGATTCCCGAAGAAGAACTGAGAATCCGCGATCCCCTGAGTGTTCGACTGGCGGAAGTAGACGAACCCGGTCGGCTCGCGATGCAAGCCCGATGGTGTCCACTCCGTCACCGTCGAAATCACTTACGAAGGGCTTGTCGCCGGGGTTGCCGAAGATGTACGAGTACTCGGCTTCTCCGAGACCGCCATCGGCGGCGCCCATCTTGTTGATCACGTAGATCCGGGCCTCGCCGGGTCGATAGATGGACACGGTGTCACATCCGTCGCCGTCGAAGTCGCCCGCCAAGGGCAGGTCCCCCGGATTGCCGAAGAAGTACCTGACGTCGGCCATGCCCTGGGTGTTCGAGTTGCGCAGGTAGACGAACCCGTCTGACTGGCGGTAGAGGCCGGGGGTGTCGTCTCCATCACAGTCCCAATCGCCCGCGAAGGGACGGTCGCCGGGATTCCCGTACAGGAAACTGCTCACAGCACCTGATCCTTCCCGCAAGCTCCACATCCCGGTGGCGGGATCGACCAGACCAACCTGATCTGCGTCGAGCACAGGCGCCGGCGGGTTGGTGGGAGGTGTGGTCGGAGGTGTGGTCGGAGGTGTGGTCGGAGGCGTAGTCGGTGGTGTGGTGGGAGGTGTGGTCGGGGTCGTGTCGACTGTGTTGAACCGTATCGCGACCGTGGTACCCACCTCTTCGAGCAAATCGGTAGCTGACTGGAACCGGAAGCCCTGAGGGTCTCCGCTGGGCGAGTCGAGGAAGAACCCGTTGGGGTCAACGTCCTCCCCGATAGTCGGCGCCACAGTGGTCAAGCCCACATTCAGAGAGTCGTATGGACCGAAAGTATCTCCCTCGATCGGATCGTTCCCGTAGTGGGTGGTGTCGTACTCGATTCCAAATACGATCTCTTCGGGAAGGGTCAGGCCCTCCAAGTCGAACTCGATCTCGAAAGCCATGCCGTTCTTACAGCCCTCGGGACTCATCCACCTACCGTTGCCACAGGCCGGATCAGCCGAAGGACGGTATGGGATCACGGCGTCCTCAATTTCGAATGACTCGATGTGATCGTCCACGTGAGTTGGGTCGTCGGTGTTCACCTCATACAGATTCAAGGTGATGTCATGGGTGAAGGTCTGGCCCAAGGGGGTGGAGCAGTCGCCAGTATTCCAACCACCCTCCAGGCATGCCCAGCTGGACATGACCACGGTTGCTGATTGGACCTGCTGGGAACCGCCATCGAATCTGATGTGGTCGCCGATCTCGGAGGTCTGAGTGGCCTCGAATCCCCAGCTGATCACGTTTGCGGGCAATGGACCTGGCTGCGAGTCGTAGATGACGGTGTCGTCGGCGGCGGCCATCGCCGGGACGGCGAGGGCGACCAGCGTCGCAGCACCCGCGAGTGCGGCGAGCACACGACGTTTTCCTTGTGATTGCATGACTTATCTAGCTTTCGTTCTTGGCTTGCAGACGCGCGCGTGGACATAGTCCCGTCGCGCAAGAGGTCTCCCCTCCCCCGCCATGAACGGTATGAAGGGTGCCGCCGCTAGGAGGTGCCGGTGAGGGGGGCCTTCCGACCCATTTCAGCTGCCGCTCAGCGAGAAGTGCATCCAGTCCTTGAGCGAGCTCCAATGGCCACCCCAGCCCCAGCCGATCTCGGCGAAACCCTGGGTGGCGACATCGCCGGGCACGATCATCCCAAGCCGCACGTCATCGCGATCGACATATGCCGAGGCCAGCTCGGGTAAGACCAGGTCGCCCTTGACATACGGGTTGTGGAACGGGTTGATGTCGATCCCGGTGCCGTAGGCGTGCTGGGACCAGGAGGTCGAATTGACCGCCGGTCGGCACACGAAGCTTGTCGTGTCGTTCCAGTCCCCGGTGGGATGGGCGTCAATCTCCTCTTTGGTGATCACCCGCATCTGCTCGATCGGGAACCGGTCTTCGTGCAGCCTCCGGAAGATCTCCACTACCTGCTCGGCCACGGCGGCGTTCACGATCATCTCCCCGGTATGGAATCGCTGGTCGAAACCGAAATGGCTCATGGTCAGATAAGACAATTCATCCAAAGTGACCGGGCACTCCGGAACCCAACTGGCGCGGGCCACCACATCGGCGGGGATTGGGCTGATCGTCGAGTGGAACTGATCGTCGGGTGGTGGCGGCAACAAGTCCAGCGTCTCGAACTGCCGGTCCTGCATCTCGGGAGGCGTCGGCTGAACCTCGCCGAACTCATCGGGCCGGAGCGGGAGAAGTCTGGTGCCGAGCCACGTCGGGCGGGCGTAAGGGCTGGTGGTCGTGGTGGTGGCGATGGTCGTGGTCGTCGTCGGAGCGGTCGTCGTCGTGGTTGCGATCGTGGTCGTGGTCAGCTGGGCCGTGGATGGCGACGTGGCGCCCGAGGACGCCGAGACGCACCCCACCACCAGAAACAGGAGGACAACCAAGCCCCGCCGCATGGCGTCGACGGTAACCGGGCCCTCGACCAATCAGCTGGACATAGGATTGGCAGATGGCGACGATCACCCAGGCCGTTCGGGACTTTCTCGCCACCGGCCCTCTGGGGCACGTTGCCACTCTGAACGAGGATGGCTCGGCACACATCACTCTGGCTTGGGTCGGTGTCGAAGGTGACGAACTGGTCTGGTCCAGCTTCTTCGATCAACACAAACTCGAGTCGCTGAGGCGTGATCCACGAATCTCGATCTCGTTCCAGGCCAACGAGCACCACGGGGAGGGCCTTCATCCCTATCTCGTGGCCAAGGGCACCGCCCGCATCACTGACGGCGGGGCGATGCCGGTCATGGACCGTCTCGCCGAGGCGTACATCGGCCCTGGCGCGGTGTTCCCGAATCGGAACATGCCCGAAGGCTTTGTCATCCACGTCGCGGTGGAGCGGATCTACGGGCTCGGCCCCTGGGTGGAGCGAGGCACCTGACTTCTAGGGCGCCGGGCCGAGAGCGAGTCGTTCGCCGCCGACACGATTGATGACAACCGGTGTGCCACTCGGGACCGCCTCGACCAAAGCAACGGTGAGGTCGCCCGCAGGTAGCTCGTCTAGGTCCTCGACGACGAACTCGAGATCGTCGCCATGGAACCCGACTGCGATCACTCCGGCGTTGGTGCCCTGTGCCCAGCTGTCGGCGACCTCATTGGCTCGATCTGCGATCGAGGTCGGTCCACGGTGTCGATGGTGGTGACGGTGAGCGGGATGGCGATCAGGACCGTGGCGGCGGCGACCACTCCGTATGTCAAAGATCGTCGGAATTGTGGGGACTCGTGTGATTCCTTGGCGTAGCCGTAGGCCGTGAAGAGGATCGATCCGGCCACGATCATCGCCATCATGTTCGAGGCGAAGAGTTGGAATGCCCCAAAGGCTCCGTCGAGATCCCCCGCTTGAAGAGTGATCCCAACCACCACAGGTGGAGGGACCAACGAGATGGCGATGGCAACTCCGGGCATGACATCCGACACGTCCTTGCGGGCAAGACCGAGCGCGCCGGCGAAGCCGGTGGCCACTGCTGCGACGAGGTCGATGGGGTTCGGCGAGGTCCGACTCGACACCTGGCTGTTGCGCATGGTTCCGGCACGATGTCGGGGAGCAGAGCCGCCAGGAGCCATCCGATCACGACGACGCCGGCGGCCCCCAACAACACGGTCACCAATGATGAGGACATTCTCCTGAGTTCAGAGGTGACGATCCCAAGAGCCGTCCCGATGATCGGAACACCCAGGGGGGCAACGATCATTGCCCCGATGACGGTCGCCGTGGAGTCGGCCAGCAGCCCGGCCGTGGCGATCAACGCAGCCAGAAGCAGGAGGATGGCGAACCGCCACCGTTTCGTGGCCTTGTCACCGATATCGAGGAACAACTCCTCACTCAGCTCGGGCAGCGTCCGGCGCTGTCCCCGAGGAGTCACCATCGCGCTTTTTCCGGCGGGCCACCACGCGATCGATCCACGTCCGCGACCGTACCACCCGGGTAGCGTGCCACCGAGGAGGAAGCGCAGTGTCATCCATCACCAAGACCATCCGACTGTCGGGGCAGGCGGCCGACTCGATCGAAGACGCGGTGCGAACCGTCCTGGCGCGAGCCGCTGCAACCATCTCGGACATACAGAACTTCAAAATCGTCGAGGTCGGGGGCAAGGTGGATGATTCGGGTGTGCCCACCCAGTTCAGCGTGACCCTCGATATCACCTTCGGGATCAAGGACCCTGTCGAGCATGGATGACCCGGTTCTCACCGATCATGCGATCGTGACGCTCGAGCCGCAGCCGACCGTGGCGGTGCGGGCCCGGCTCCCCATGGATCAGCTCGACCTCGGTGCCTTGTTCGCGGCTCAGCTCCCGCGGATCCACGCCGTTGTCTCAGGAGGCGGACCGCCGTACGGGAGATATCACGAGTTCGGCCCGACCCATGCCGACGTCGAGATCGGGATTCCGGTTGGCGGGTCCCCACCGGACCTCTCCGCGGTCGAGGAAGGCGAGGACCTCCCGATGGAGGCCTCAGAGTTGCCAGGTGGGCTGACGGCGATCGTCATCCATCTTGGGAGTTACGACACGCTCGGCGTCGCCTATGACCGATTCCACGACTGGATCCATGCCGAGGGGCACGACGACGGGCCGGGGCCGTGGGAGTCCTACATCGACGATCCGGCGGACGTCGCCGATATTGGGGATCTGAGGACAGCACTGCATTGGCCTCTAGTCGGCAAATGACCTCGCGGAGTTGGCGGGGGCTCTGCTCCAAGACGCCGGAATGAGCGCATCCATCCCCGAGCCCGAGTCGTTGGGAAACGGGGTCCACCTCGTACCAGCGCCGCTCCCCTTCAAGAGCCCGGCCTGGGTCAACACCTACGCCATCGAAGCCGAGGGGGGGATTCTCCTCCTCGATTGCGGAACCGATTGGGAGTCAGGTCGCGAGGCGATCCGGGATGGCTTCGCCCAGCTCGGCCTCGACGAATCTGCGGTGCACACCTTGGTCGTGTCCCACCTCCATCTCGACCACGTCGGCATGTCGGCCCGTCTGGTCAGGGAGCTCGGGTGCCGATTCGTGATGCACGAGCGCGCTGCCGAGCTGGTCGACCGATACAACGACACCCCCGGCTACGTCGATCGATTGCTCCGCATCGGGCGCACCCATGGCGTCCCACATCGCATGCTGGAAACAGTGTCCGGTGACCTGGCCACCCGTCCTGCGTACATGCCGCTCATCGACCCTCCCGATCACACCGTTGCCGACGGTGAGCGAATCGACATCGGCGACGGCCGCTGGCTCGAGGTGATCCACACCCCCGGGCACGAGCCGGCCCACATCTGCCTCCGCGACTCGAGGACCGGAGTCTTGTTCTCCGGCGACCACGTCCTCCCCCGGATCTCCCCGGTCATCATGTGGGACGAGGGTCTAGGCGATCCCCTGGGCAACTACCTGGCCTCTCTTCAGAAGATTCTCGGAATGAACCCAGGCATCACCTACCCGGCACATGGCACTCTGATCGATCGTGGTGACGAGCGTGCCAGACAGATCCTCCTCCATCACGATCGGCGTCTTCTCGACATGGCCGAGATGGTCCGGGCGCGGGATGCCACCGCCTGGGAGGTGATGTTGAAGTCATTTCGACCCAATCTGACCCCACTAGAGGCCCGTTTGGCCTTCCTCGAGACCGTTTCGCATCTCGAGCATCTCCAGTTGACGGGAAGGCTGCGCAGCGAACAACAGGACGGCCGGCTCGTATTCAGGCGCTGACCCGTTTCCCATCCGTCGAGCACGGGTAACTCCGTTTCGAATCGGAGGTGACATGCCAGTGCATCGTGGCAAGGACAGCAAGGGCGCCTACTACCAATGGGGCGATTCAGGAAAGAAGTACCACTACCAAGCCGGGGCGAAGAAGAGCCGGGAATCCGCCAAGCAGAAAGCCACCAAGCAAGGCCAGGCCGCCCGAGCCTCCGGCTACAAGGGCTGAGAGCTCATCCCTCCATGAGGTGGACGCCGTAGGCGAGGATGAAACCGAAGACGGTCACCACACCCACCGCACGCCCGGCGTGCTCGTACGCCTCGGGGATCAACGAGGTTGCGAGCATCGTCAAGACCGCGCCACCGGAAAAGGCGAAGACGAACGAGATGGTCCCGGTTGAGGCTCCGTCGAGCAGGACGTAACCGGCCGCTGCGGCGAGGCCACAGGCGAGGACCACCGCAGCCCAGATCTCGAGCACGACCGAGCGTTTCCAACCGCCCTCGATGAGGGTCGTCGTGGCGGCGACACCTTCCGGTAGGTTGGAGATGAAGACCGCGACCAGCATCGCCACCCCCACCTCACCGGTCTGGAGCAGGGTGAGGCCGAGTACCGCCGTTTCCGGCACACCATCGAGTAGGGCTCCGAGGAGGATGGACAGGCCAGAGCCTTCCTCGGCCGAAGGCATGGCCGTCCCTTGTCGGTGACGTCTTTGGAAACGCCCGATGAGGATGTCGCCGATGGTGAATGCGGCCGCGCCGGCGAAGATCCCCGTTACCACCGCCCCGGCACCACCCCCACTTCGGTCGCCTCTGCAATCAGCTCGAACGAGACTGCGCTGAGCAAAACGCCCGCCCCAAAAGCCATGATCAGACCCAGAAACCGCCGATGGGGCGGTCGGGCGACTGCGATGAGGGCGCCGATCAGCAGCGAGCTCGCTGCCAGCAGACCCCAGAGAAAGGCTTCGGTCAACTTCCGCTCAGCACCGACTCGACCGAGAAGTCACCCTCCGAGTACTGCACATCAGAGGCCCGCGCCGCTGCCTTGAGATCGGCTTCGGCCTGTCGGACCAAGATCGAGCCGGTCCGCCGGCGCCGAGACCGACAACAGGCTCACCTCTGCCCGCATCGACACCTGGGCATCGGACTTGGCCTTGCGGACGGCCGAGAGGACCTCTGCGGTCAACGCCAGCACCGTCGGGTCGCCGGCGACAGCTTCGATCTCTTCGATCCGGGGCCAGGTACGCTCGATGCACCGACCCCTCCCTCCACCAGGACCAGACTTCCTCGGTCACGAAGGGGAGAAATGGGGCGAAGAGCCGGAGATAGACACTCAGTGCCAGCTGAAGGGCGGCATGGCCCGATGCCGCTGCGGGGCCGCCTTCGTACGCCCGACCCTTCACCAGTTCGAGATAGTCGTCGGTCCAGGTCCAGAAGGAGCGCTCGATGACTTCGAGGGCGCGGGCGTAGTCGAACTGGTCGAAGGTGCTCGTCGCCTGAGAAACCACCTCCGACAAGGCGGCGAGCATGGACCGGTCCAGTGGCTCGGTTATGGCCGAAGAGTCGACGTCTTCGGCGAAGCCGAGGGCGAAGCGGGAGGCGTTGAGGATCTTGGTGGCGAGTCGCCGGCCGATCTTCATCACCCCGTGATCGACCGCGGTGTCGGTCCCCGGCCGCCCATTGCAGGCCCAATAGCGGACGGCTTCGGCCCCGTGCTCCTCGATCAGGGCGTGCGGGGTGATCACATTGCCCTTCGACTTGGACATCTTCTTGCGGTCCGGGTCGAGCACCCAGCCATTGATCGTGGTCGTGGCCCAGGGCAGCACATCGTGCTCGTAGTGGGAGCGAACGACCGTCGAGAACAACCAGGTGCGGATGATCTCGGGGCCCTGCGGTCTCAGATCCATCGGGAACACCCTCGCGAACAGATCGGGATCGTCCTCCCAATGCCCGGCGATCTGAGGAGTCAGCGACGAAGTGGCCCAAGTGTCCATGATGTCAGGATCCCCGACAAAGCCTCCGGGCTGGCCCCGCTGCGCCTCTTCATAGCCGGGTGCCACGGCTGAAGTTGGGTCCACGGGCAACGCGCCCTCGTCGGGGAGGATCGGGTGCTCATGATCGACCACCCCATCGGCTTCAACTGGATACCAGACCGGGACCGCTACTCCGAAGAAACGCTGTCTCGAGATCAGCCAATCGCCGGTCAGGCCGTTGACCCAATGCTCGTAGCGGACCTTCATGAAGTCTGGGATCCAGCGCAGCTCGTCGCCCCGTTTCAGGAAGTTGGACCGCGGCTCCGTGTCCCTGCCACCGTTTCGGATGTACCACTGGCGGCTGGACACGATCTCGAGAGGCCGATCACCGTTCTCGTAGAACTTGACGGGATGAGTGATCTGACGCGGCTCGCCGTCGAGGTCGGCCGACTCCTCGAGCAGTTCCGCCATCCGCTTTTGTGCCTGGTTGGGATATAGCCCGCCGATCTGCCGATATGCCTGCCGACCCGGCTCCGACTCGATCCAGTCGGGCACTTCCTCGCGCAGGCGCCCTGACTGCTGGATCAACGCCCTGGTGGGGAGGTCGAGCTCCCGCCACCAGGTGACATCCGTCGTGTCGCCCCAGGTGCAGATCATCGCGATGCCGCTGCCCTTGTCCGGCTCGGCCAGGTGATGTGCGAGAACGGGGAGCTCGACTTCGAAAAGAGGGGACCGGACCGTGCTACCGAGCAGTGGTTGGTACCGCTGGTCATCGGGATGAGCAACCAGGGCGACACAGGCCGCGATCAGCTCCGGCCGTGTCGTCTCGATGAATAGGGGGGAGCCATCACCTTTTCGGAAGCCGACCCGGTAGTAGGCAGCGGGACGGTCCCGGTCCTCTAGCTCGGCTTCCGCGATGGCCGATTTGAAGTCGACGTCCCAGAGGACTGGCGCCTCCTGGGTGTAGGCCTCCCCACGTGCGAGGTTGCGAAGGAATGCGAGCTGGCTGATGCGCTGGCTGTGTGTGTCGATGGTGGCGTAGCTCTGCGTCCAGTCGACGGACAAGCCCAGGATCCTCCACAGGTCCTCGAAGACCTTCTCGTCCTCGGCGGTGAGACCGTGGCACAACTCGACGAAATTTCGTCGGCTGATCGAAATCGGAGATCCTGCAGGCTCGTCGGGCGGGGTGAAATCCGGGTCGTAGGGCAGGGTCGGATCACATCGCACCCCGTAGTAGTTCTGCACCCGGCGCTCCGTGGGCAGCCCGTTGTCGTCCCAGCCCATGGGGTAGAAGACCTCGTTCCCCTTCATCCGCCGGTACCGGGCATGGGCGTCGGTCTGGACGTATCCGAAGACCGATCCCATGTGAAGCGAGCCGGAGACGGTCGGAGGCGGTGTGTCGATGGAGAAGATCTCCGAGCGCTCCTTGGAGCGGTCGAATCGATAGGTCCCCTCGATATCCCATCGCTCCATCCACTTCGCCTCGAGGCCTTCGAGGGCTGGCTTCTCGGGGATGTTCCTGGTCATCGGGGCGTGAAGGGTAACGGCAGAGGAGAACGAATCCGCACGGCCCAAGACAGTCGTAACGCTCCCGGAACGCCTGTCGCGTTAGGTTCGTCACGTGAACGAGCCGGTACCCAGTGCGGTCTGGCATCTACGGCTGGCGATCGGCGCGGCCGTTCTGATTGCGTGCTTCTATCTCGGCTCGTTGCTCATATTCGGCAATGCGGGACCGTGGGGATGGGCAGACGCGCTTGGCTACTCCCTTTGGATCTCCTTGTTCACCGTGGTGGGAGTGATCATTGCCTCCCATCGACCGGGAAACCGGATCGCATGGATCTGCCTCGGATTCAGCGGTGTGTGGTCGATCTGGATCTTCCTCGATGCAATCCTCGCCTACCAAACCGCACATCCCGGCTCCTTGAGCCGACCTGACCTCATGGCCGCACTGGCCTACCCGCTGTGGGTGCCCGGAGTGGGTCTGATCGGCTTCCTTCTCTTGTTGTTCCCCGACGGGCGCCTCCCCTCGCCCCGGTGGAGGCCCGTCGCCTGGCTGCTCGGTGGGACCATGGCCCTCCTCACCCTCACCGGTTTCTTCCTTCCGGGTGTGGTCCAGGAAACGGTGTATGTCAATCCGCTGGGCATCGAAGCACTGGAGTCGTTCGATCAAGGCGCACCTGGTTTCGCCCTGGTGGTGATCCTCGTCTCGTGCATCGTGGCTTCAGCCGTCTCGGTTGTGCTCCGCTATCGAAACGCGGTCGGGAGCGAGCGACTGCAACTGAAATGGATGATGGCGGCTGGCGTCGTGGCTGCTACCGCCTATGCCCTTCTGTTCGTTTGGGACGACTTCGACATCCAACTGGTGTGGGCAGTCATACCGATCGCCATCGGGCTGTCCATGCACCGGCATCACCTCTATGACATCGACCGGTTGATCAGCCGCACGGTGGTCTATGCGATCGTCGTCGGGGTCCTCGCCCTCGTCTTCGCCGGGGTCGTACTCATCCTGGGGAATGTCCTGCCCGGTGACGATGCTCTTCCCGTGGCGGCGTCGACTCTCGCCGTGGCCGCAGTTTTCAACCCCCTCCGGCGCCGCGTCCAGAACCGGGTCGACCGATTCTTCCATCGCTCGCATTACAACGCCGAGCTAGTTGCTGCCGGCTTCGCCATCGGCCTTCGTGACGAGACCGACAGCGATCGGATCGTGCAGGGTTGGGTCGGAGTGGTGTCCGAGACAATGCAGCCAACTGCAGTCGGAGTGTGGACGAGAGAGTGAAGTGTGCGTATGCTCGTATCCGACATGAACCGGCTTTTCGCCCACGCCCATCATCACCATCACCCTTCATGGGTCGGATGACGATGGGCTGAGGCCGAGAAGCCACCAACGCAGACGCCGACCCAAGCGGTCGGCGTTTCTCTTTCACGAGGGCGAAGTCCCGGCCGCCACGGCGGGAAGGAAACCCGAGATGAGCACCCAGCCGACGATCCACCTGGCCGTCCCCAAAGGGCGCATGGAGACAGGTGTCTTCAATCTGCTGGCCGCCGCAGGCATCGAGCTCCACGTCGGCCAGCGGGGTTATCGGCCGGTCCTGTCGGAACCCGGCTTCGAGGTGAAGCTCCTCAAACCGCAGAACATCGTCGAAATGCTGGCCGCCGGTACACGCGACATCGGGTTCGCCGGAGCCGACTGGGTGGCCGAGCAGCGGGCCGATCTCGTCGAGCTCCTCGATACGGGGCTCGACCCGGTGCGGATCGTTGCCGCAGCCGCGGAGGGCCTGCTCGAGGAGGGTGGTCTCCCGGACAGGAAGCTGGTGGTCGCCAGCGAATACGAGCGCATCGCTCGATCCTGGATCGCCGATCGCGGGCTCGACGCCATCTTTGTTCGCTCCTACGGGGCGACCGAAGTCTTCCCGCCGGAGGACGCCGATGTCATCGTCGACAACACGGCTACTGGCGAGACCCTGGCCGCCAACGGCCTGACTGTCGTCGACGAGCTGATGGCCTCATCGACCCGGCTCTATGCGAGTCAGGGAGCGGTGGCCGATCCTGCGAAGAAGGAGGCGATCGATGGCCTGGTGCTGAGCCTGAGGTCGGTTCTCGACGCGAGGAAAAGGGCCATGATCGAGCTGAATGTCTCCCTGGCAGACCTCGACGCCGTGATCGACGCATTGCCGGCGATGAGACAGCCCACGGTTGCCCCACTCCACGGTGGCGCCGGAATGGCAGTCAAGGCCGCGGTGCCACGAAGCGATCTCCCGCGACTGATTCCCCGTCTTCGGCAGTTGGGGGCGACCGATATCGCGGTGTCGAGACTGGAGCAGATCGTCCCGTGAGCCGGCCCACCACATACGTCCCACAGGGATTCGATCAGCCGATCGACCTCGACCTGTCGAGGAACGAAGGTCGAAGCCGGGCTGAGGAGCTCATCGCAGCCATCGATGACCCTCGAAGATTGGTCGGTCGCTATCCGGACACATCCTCTCTCCGAGCACGGCTGGCCGATCGAAACGGCGTCTCTCAGGATCGCATCCTGGTGACCGCCGGTGGAGACGATGCCCTTTCACGTTGCTTCATGGCACGGGTGAGTGAGGGCGGTGAAGTGGTGGGCACCTACCCCAGCTTCGAGATGATCCCACGCTATGCCGAGCAGCGCGCCGCCAACCTCGTGGAGGTTCACTGGTGGACCGGGCCGTTCCCGGTCGGCGATGTCCTGGCTGCGATCACCCAAGCCACCGAGGCCGTTTTCATCGTCTCCCCCAACAACCCGACCGGCGGGGTGGCCTCTGAGGTGGATCTCCTCAAGTTGGCCGGGGAGGCGCCATTCCTCGTCGTAGACGCCGCCTACGTCGAGTTCGCCGACTCCGATCCCACCCCGGCCCTGCTGGAGATGCCCAACGTCGTGGTCACTCGCACCCTCTCCAAGGCCTACGGACTGGCCGGGCTGAGGGTGGGGTATCTGCTCGGGTCGCCCGACCTGGTTGCGGCGATCGGCGCGTACGGCAGCCCCTACCCGGTCTCGGCCCTTTCCGCCGCCTTGGCTGAGACCAGGCTCGACCAGCCTGCAACAGAGCTGACGGCATTCGTCGATGAGGTACGCCGGGAGCGAGTCGAGCTCACCGGCGCTTTGACCAGTCTCGGCGCCCGACCGCTTCCCTCTCAAGCCAACTTCGTGCTCGCCGAGTTCGACGAGCCCGCCTGGGTGGTGTCGGCGGCGGCTTCGCTTGGCATCGGGCTGCGTCGCTTCGCCAGCCGAGCCGGGCTCGAGTCGACAGTGAGGATCACCGTCCCGGGCGACACCGACGATTTCGAACGGTTGCTTCGCACTCTCGGGTCGATTCTCGCCCCCGAAGGGCTCATCTTCGATCTCGATGGTGTCATCGCAGATGTGAGCAGCTCGCAGGTCCTCTCCATCGTGGCCACGGCGGCCTCCTTCGGTGTCGAGATCGAGCCCGCCGATATCGAGACGGCCAAAGCGAGTGGCCACAGCAACGACGATTGGGAGCTGACCCGACGTCTCTGCCTCGAGCACGGCGTGGATGCCCCGATCCAATCCGTCATGGAGCGATTCGAAGCCATGTATCAGGGCACTGCATCGTCGCCCGGGCTCAAGCTGGCGGAGACATCCTTGGTCGACGTCGAGACCTGGCGTCGCTGGGCGGCAATTCGGCCGCTTGCGGTCGTAACCGGGCGCCCCCGCTCCGATGCGGAGGAGTTCCTGGCACGGTTCGACCTGATGGAAGAGATCACCGCCCTGGTCACCAGAAACGATGCCCCGCTCAAGCCAGACCCGGCGCCGGTACGGCAAGCGCTGGAGATCATGGGGGTGACCAGGGCCTGGATGCTGGGCGACACCCCCGACGACCTGGCGGCGGCCCGCGCCGCGGGCGTGGTGCCCATCGCGGTGATCGCCCCCGGCGACGACCCGGTGCGGGCGAGGGAGAGACTCAGCCCGGCCGCCCGAATACTCGAGAAGACGATCGACCTGGAGGAGATGCTGCCATGACACGACGGACCGAGTTCAACAGGGAGACCAGCGAGGTCACCATCACCGGTGCGCTGGATCTCGATGGGACGGGGATCTCCGAGATCAAGACCGGATTGGGGTTTCTAGATCACATGCTCGGGGCGGTCGCCCGGCATGGTCGTTTCGACCTGACCCTGATGGCGAGCGGTGACATCGAAGTCGACGACCACCACACCGTCGAGGATTGTGCCATCGTCCTGGGACGAGCGTTCGATCAGGCGTTGGGAGATCGCGCAGGCATCACCCGGTTTGGATATGCATACGTCCCCCTCGATGAGTCGCTGAGCCGAGCCGTGGTCGACCTGTCCGGCCGCCCTTGGCCGGAGGTCTCCATCTCCTTCTCCCGCGACACGATCGGCGGGGTGGCCACCGAGAACCTCATCCATTTCCTCAGCTCGTTCGCCATCGAGGGGCGAATGGCTCTGCATCTCGACCTGATCCGAGGCGAGAACGACCACCACAAGGCTGAATCGGCATTCAAGGCCCTCGCCGTGGCACTCCGATCAGCGGTGAGCGTCGACGGCGGCGGCGTACCCAGCACCAAAGGAACCCTCACTTGACCGACGTGAGGATCGTGCCCACCGGCACCGCCAACACCGCGTCGGTGACAGCCGCCTTGATCCGGCTCGACGCAACCGTCAGCGAGGCGCAAACAGCTGACGATGTCCACAACAGCGCGGGGGTGATCCTGCCCGGGGTTGGCGCCTTTGGTGCGGCCATGTCGCGGGTCGACGACATTGGCCTCGCCCCTGCACTTCGGAGGCGGATCGAAGAAGGGCGACCGACCCTTTTGGTCTGCGTCGGCATGCAACTCCTTTGCCGTGACAGCGAAGAAAGCCCTGAAGCAGATGGGCTCGCGATACTCGATGCGACCGTGACCCGGTTCGGTGGCGATGTCAGGGTGCCTCAATTGGGATGGAACCAGGTCGATCCCGGCGCGGACATGCGGTTTCTCGAGCCGGGCTGGGCCTATTTCGCCAACAGCTACCGCCTAAATCGGGTGCCGGCGGGATGGAACGCTGCCACCACCGACTACGGGGGCAACTTCGTCGCCGCGCTTGAAAAGGGCGATGTGCTCGCCTGCCAGTTCCATCCCGAGCTCTCTGGGCGTTGGGGAGCGCGCCTTCTTGGGCGCTGGCTGGAGACAGTGAAGGCGGCGGCATGAGCCTCGCATCCCGCGTCATCCCGTGTCTCGACATCAAGGACGGGCGGGTGGTCAAAGGCATCCGGTTCCAGGGTCTGCGCGACGCCGGCGACCCAGCCGTTTGCGCCACCCTCTATGAGAAGCAAGGTGGTGACGAGATCGTCCTCCTCGATGTCTCGGCCACCCCCGAGGGCAGGGGTCATGCCTTCGACACCGTTCGGGATGTCCGGGCGGTTCTCTCCATCCCGCTCACCGTTGGGGGAGGTGTTCGCCGAGTCGACGACGCCGGCCGGCTCCTCGAGGCAGGTGCCGACAAGATCGGGGTGAACACAGCGGCGGTGGCGCGTCCCGCCCTCATTGGCGAGATCGCCGAGCGCTTTGGGACACAGTGCACCGTGCTTGCCGTCGACGCCGCAGCGTCGGCAACAGGCTGGGAGGTGGTGGTGGAGAGTGGCAGGACCCGCACCGGGATCGATGTAGTGGAATGGTGTCGAAAGGCCACAGCGATGGGAGCCGGTGAGATCCTGCTCACAAGCTGGGATCGCGACGGGACTCGTCTCGGATACGAGCTCGACTTGACCTCGGCCGTGGCAGAGGCGGTGACGGTCCCGGTCATCGCATCGGGAGGTGCAAACGAGCCGCGTCATCTGGTAGAGGCCATCCAAGCGGGGGCTTCGGCCGCGCTCGTCGCCTCGATCCTGCACGATGGCGACACGACCGTCGGCGTCCTCAAGGCAGCGCTGGCGGCTGCCGAGATCGTGGTGCGACCATGATCATCCCTTCGATCGACATCTCTGGCGGACAGGCCGTGCAACTGGTGGGTGGTGAGACACTCGCCGTGGAAGCCGGAGACCCTCGTCCAATCCTGGAGCAATTCGGCCTGGTGGGCGAGGTCGCGGTGGTCGACATCGACGCTGCGCGCGGAGAGGGCGACAACGCGGAGCTGATCGCAGAGATGTGCCGAACGGACCGCGTCCGGGTGGGAGGCGGGATCAGGGATATCGCGACCGCCAGGGGATGGCTTGACCTCGGCGCCGAGAAGATCGTCATCGGGACTGCAGCTACGCCCGAGCTCCTGGCCCAGCTTCCACCCAACCGGGTCATCGTCGCCCTTGACTCCCGCGATGGCGAGGTGCTGACTCATGGCTGGCGACAGGGAACAGGGACTGGAGTCCTGGAGCGGGTCCGGCAGCTGAGAAGCCTCTGCGGCGGGTTCCTGGTCACTTTTGTGGAACGGGAGGGGCAACTGGCGGGGACCGACATCGATCGAGCTGCGACTGTCATCGAGGCTGCGGCGCCGGCGAAAGTCACCATCGCAGGAGGCATCACCACCCCTGTGGAGGTTGCCGCGCTCGATCGATTGGGCGCCGACGCGCAGGTGGGCATGGCTCTCTATACCGGTCGAATGAACATCGCCGACGCGCTGGCCGCGATGTTGACCTCCGATCGCCCCGACGGTCTGTGGCCGACAGTGGTTGTCGACGAGCTGGGGACTGCTCTGGGGCTGGTCTATTCGAGTTCGGAGAGCCTGGGTCGGGCCCTGGAGGAAAGGCGGGGCATCTACCACAGCCGGTCACGCGGTATCTGGGTCAAAGGGGAGACGTCGGGCGCCACCCAGAAGCTCGTCGCCATCGATCTCGATTGCGACCGGGACAGCCTCAGATTCACCGTCCGGCAGGCCGATCCCGGCTTCTGCCACACCGGCAACCGGAGTTGCTGGGGGGAGGAAAGCGGTGTTGGACGACTGCAGAGACGACTCGAAGCTGTTGCACAGTCCGCTGACCCGGGATCGAACACCCGCAAGCTCCTCGCCGACCCGGCCCTGCTCGCCGCCAAGCTCCGGGAAGAAGCCGACGAGTTGGCGGACGCGGAGGACCGGGAGCAGGTGGTCCATGAGGGGGCCGATCTCCTCTACTTCCTCCTGGTTCGCTCGGTTGCGGCTGGTATCGGCATCGACGACCTGGCGCGTGAACTCGACCGGCGGGAACGCCTGGTGACTAGAAGGGCGATGACCGCCAAGGAGAGCCGATGAGATCGCTGCCACGAATCGAAGTCCTGCCCGCGGTCGTTCGACGCCCTTCCGATCTCGACACGGGGGCCCTCACGGGCGAGATCCTCGAGGAGGTGCGAGCGGTCGGCGAACCTGCGATTCGCCGATTCTCCGAGCATTTCGGTGACCTGGCCCCGGGTGATCGGATCATCTACGACCGGAGAGACCTGGAGCAGTCGCTCGATCGGATCGGGCCCGACGAGCTCCAGGCACTGGAGAGAGTGGCGTCGCGGATCCAGCACTTTGCCGAGGCACAGCGAGAGGCGCTGGTCGATGTCGATGTCGAGGTGACCGGAGGACGAGCGGGGCATCGCTGGGTTCCGATTACATCGGTGGGCGCCTACGCACCGGGAGGGCGCTATCCCCTCCCTTCTTCGGTGCTGATGACCGTGATACCGGCATGGGTCGCTGGAGTGAAGACGGTCTGGGTCGCCTCGCCACGCCCGACTGGGGTCACCCTTGCCGCCGCCGCCGTCGCCGGAGCAGACGGCCTGCTGGCGATCGGTGGCGCCCAGGCCATCGCCGCCCTCGCCTTTGGCGTCCTGTCTCCCCCCTGCGATCTCATCGTGGGCCCAGGAAACAAGTATGTGACAGCCGCAAAGAGGGCGCTGTTTGGTGAGGTCGGGATAGATGGCCTCGCCGGCCCCAGTGAGATCCTGGTCGTCGCCGACGAACGGGCCGACCCCGCGTTGGTCGCCGCCGATTTGCTCGCCCAGGCTGAGCACGACATCGATGCCCTCCCTCTCCTGGTGACGACGAGTCTTCGGCTGGCCAATGAGGTGGATCACCAGATCGAGCTCCAGCTATCCGACCTCCCCACCTCGTCGGTCGCCCGACAGGCGCTGACCAATGGCTTCTCCCTCGTGGTCGGCTCGTTGGATGAAGCCGTGTCCGCCGCCGAACGGGTTGCGCCAGAGCATCTCGCCCTGCACGTCGAACAACCCGCGGACCTGTTGGGAAAGCTCACGTCCTACGGATCGGTGTTCCTCGGCGGACAGAGTGCCGAGGCATTCGCCGATTACGGAGTAGGGCCTAACCACGTGCTCCCCACTGCGGGCGGTGCCCGATTCCAGTCCGGTCTCTCCGTCATGACCTTTCTCAAGACTCCGACATGGTCCCGTCTCGACGATCCCGCCGAGCTGGTGGAGGACACCGTTCTTCTCGCCCGTCTCGAGGGTCTCGAAGCTCATGCTCGGGCGGCGATGGTCCGGATCGACTCCTGACCCAGTCTCGAGCGCGGAGTCCACCCTTGAAGCAGCCCGTCGACCAGCTTCTCCGCCCATGAAGGGTTTGTGGGGCCGAAACGGCCCAACAGCATGCGGAGGATGACCGGGCCTGTGAGCATGTCGACCGCGACATCGATATCGAGGTCGTCTCTCAACTCCCCACGATCTCTTGCCGCAGTCAGCATCCCGCTCAACATCTCACGTCGGGGCAAGATCACCTTCTCGGCGTAGCGCCGGCCGAGATCGGTGCCGGCGTGGATCTCGGCCGCCATCCGGGGGAAGATCTGGCCCGCCTCGATCTCGGTGAGAAAGACCTGCAGACGATCGAGCAGCTCGAGCAAGTCATCTCTCAGATGACCTGTGTGCGGCGCCTCGCCCCCCGGCGCGATGTTGGCGATCACGTCGACCAACATCTCCTCCTTGGAGCCCCAGCGCCGGTAGATGCTCGCCTTGCTCACTCCCGCCCTCGCCGCGACCGCATCCATGCTGAGACCGGATACTCCCGACTCACACAAGAGACCGATCACGGCCTCGGTCACCGCAACCGAGACAGAGGCATCCCGAGGTCTGCCGATACTGCGGGTGCTGGTGGTCACGACATCTCTTCCACACCGGTGGCCAGACGAGACGGCCCGGTTGATTCCTCCTCATGCCCTGTTGCGACCAATGGCCGGGCCGGGAGATATGCCCAGGTCACGACTGCGCCGAGCAGTGCTACACCGACCGCCACCCAAACCGCCGCGTTCATCCCATCGATGAATGCCGCCGAGGCAGCCTCGATCAAACCCGCCCCAGCTTCGCCGATCTGAGAGGCCACGGCCGCGGCACCACCGATCGAGTCGGCGGCGACGTCCGCCGCCGCGCCCGGTAGCGAGGACACGACCGGCTGCATTGCGGCTCCGTACGAGGACGCCAGCACACTCCCGAGGATGGCCACGCCCAGAGCCCCGCCGATCTGCCTGGTGGTGTCGTTCATCGCCGACCCGACGCCGGCCTTGGCCAGCGGGAGCGATCCCATGATCGAATCGGTTGCCGGCGCCATCGCGGTGCCCATCCCGGCGCCGAGGATGGCCAGGGCCACCGCCACCCGACCGTATCCGGTGTCGATCGTGATCGTGGCCAGAAGGGAGAGGGCGACTGCCACGATGGTGAGCCCGGAGGCCACCACCGCCTTTGTCCCAAAGCGCTCGGTGAGACGGGCGGATAGGGGTGCGGCCACGATCATCGTCGCGACGGGCATCACTCTGAACCCCGCCTCGAGCGGGGTATACCCCAGGACGAACTGGAGATACTGGGTGTTGAGGAAGACCGTCCCGAACATGGCGAAGAACACCAAGGTGATGGCCACGCTGGCGGCGCTGAACCTCGGGTCCTCGAAGAAACTGAGACGGAGCATTGGGTGCTCGGTATGAGCCTCCCACCAGAGGAACGCGGACAACATGACCGCGGCGATGCCAAACGCAGCGAGGACGACCCCATCGGTCCATCCCCGGGAGGGGGCTTCGATGATGGCGTAGACGAGCGCCACCAGGCCGGCGATGGAGAGGACCGCGCCGAGCGGGTCCAGCGGTGTGGCATCGGGGTCCTTCGACTCGGGCACGAGGAAGGCGCCCGCCACC
This sequence comes from uncultured Acidobacteriota bacterium, assembly GCA_963837055.1. GTDB lineage: Bacteria > Actinomycetota > Acidimicrobiia > Spongiisociales > ZC4RG35 > JARDZU01. The sequence continues at coordinate 179,406 of CAWILU010000004.1, forward strand.
ACGGCGACGACGACCACCCCGACGTTGATCAAGAAGATCGAGCCCCACCAGAAGTGCTCGAGGAGCCATCCACCGATCACCGGGCCGAGAATGATGCCCAGACCCGCCACGGCCGCCCATACGCCAATCGCCCTGCCACGCTCCCGACCCTCGAAGACATTGGTGACGATGGACAGCGTCGCGGGCATGATCAACGCGCCGCCGACGCCCATCAAGGCTCGGGCACCGATGAGGGTGGCAGACGAGTCGGATAAGGCGGCCACGACCGAGCTCATCCCGAAGACCAACAGCCCGACGGTCAGGGCCAGCTTGCGCCCGAATCGATCGCCCAGGGCGCCCATGGTGAGGAGAAGGCCGGCGAAGACCAAGATGTATGAGTCGACGATCCATTGCAGTTCGCTGGCCGTCGCCCCCAGCTCACGGACCAGGGTGGGCAGGGCCACGTTGAGGATCGTGTTGTCGAGCCCGATCACCACCAGGCTCAACGAGAGAACGAGCAGTGTCGCCCAACGTCTGCGGTGAATCGTCTCGGCGTCCATGGCACTCCGGGGGGGTAGTTACGAAACTATACCGTATCGTATCGAAAGATAGGATCGTTGTCCCCTCGAAAGGAGCGTTTTGTGGCGGGTGAGCTTGCCTTCGTCGAACTCGGTGTGGAAGACGTGGAAACTGCCCGCTCGTTCTATCAAGGTCTGTTCGGCTGGAAGTTCGAGACCGGCCCCGGGGACCAGGGGCTGGTTATCTCGGGGCCCAACGTCGGCGCCGGTATTCACGGCGACGACCCCGGTGCGTCCCCGTATGTCTTCTTCAGGGTGGACGACATAGACGCCGCAATCCAGAGGGTCCAGGAACTGGGTGGCTCGGTGGACGACATCAGCGTGGATGGGGACGACGAATCGGTCGCCACATTCGGCCGGTTCAAGCTGTGCAAGGATGACCAGGGCTCGCCCTTCGGCCTGCACCAGGCACCGCTACCCATGTGATCAGACCAGGTCGGCAGCGCAGGACCGAGACCCCGACATACGCCTAGCGGTCGACCGACCATCTCCGCGTGGCGGGCAAGGTCACGTCGCCGTAGCCGTTACAGCGGGCTTCACTCAGCTGGAACTCGAAAAGCACGTAGCGGTCGGGCGGCTCGTAGCCCGCCGCGTCGGCCACGAGGGCCCACATGTCTGGATCGTCTACCGCAAGGCCAATGCCACTGGCCCAGAACTCGCCACCGGTGCCCTCATTGTCCGGAACGCCGTTGTGCATGGCGAACCATTGCCGATCGAGCAGGTCTCGCCGCTTGGGTGAAGTCGGCTCCATGAACAGGAATAGGCCGTCGCCGGCGAAGATCGGCGTCACCGGATGGACCCGAGGCGCACCCGACTGGCGGGTCGTCGCAAGGTAGGCCGGTGCTGAGGTCAGTCTTTCTGCGCCGAACCGTGCCAGGTCCGGCTCATGCTTGGCGAACTCAGACCAACCGATCGTCTGTGGCGATGTGGTGCTCGGGGAAACGCTCATGACAGCGACGCTACGTGGATGCGCCGAAACCTGCGTCTCCATAACTGCTCGCTTCGTTCTGATCCCGACGTTCGCTCTTGCGCGGCCGGGTCAACACCATCGTCTGGCAGCCGGGCACCATCCGCAGCTCGTCGTGGCTGCGGGCGCGGTATGCGCTCGGCGCCTCCCCCACCAACTCGGTGAACTTGGCTGAGAAGGAGCCAAGGCTGGTGCAGCCCACCGCCATGCAGACCTCGGTCACGCTGAGGTCGGTGTTGCGAAACAGCATCTTCGCCCGTTCGATGCGACGAGTCATGAGATAGGCGTAGGGCGTCTCCGAGTAGGCCGCGCGAAACCGGCGGCTGAAATGCGCCGGGGACATCGCGGCCGTCCCGGCGAGCGCCGGGACATCGAGCGGCTCTGCGTACTCGCGGTCCATTCGGTCCCTGGCCTGACGCAACAAACGCAGCTCCCCCAGGTCAACGCTCATCGGGCCAGCCTACCTTTGTGTCTCTCCCTCAAGGCAGGCAGAGCGGATCCAGGAGAATGACTAGGCCGACTGCACGTACTTGGCGAGGTGCTGGCCGGTGAGGGTCGAGCCGTCCGCGATCAGATCTGCCGGTATGCCCTCGAATACCACCCGACCGCCGTCGTGCCCGGCTCCGGGCCCAAGGTCGATGATCCAGTCGGCGTGCGCCATGACTGCCAGGTGGTGCTCGATGACGATGACCGACTTCCCTGAGTCGACGAGCTGATCGAGAAGACCAAGAAGGTGGTCGACATCGGCTAGATGCAACCCGTTGGTGGGCTCGTCGAGCACGTAGATCCCGCCCTTTTCCGCCATGTGGATCGCCAGCTTGAGCCGTTGGCGCTCGCCACCTGAGAGCGTCGTCAGCGGTTGTCCGATGCTGAGGTACCCGAGTCCCACCGCGGACATCCGTTCCAGGATGGCGTGGGCCGCAGGGACCCGGGCATCACCCTCGGCGAAGAAGTCCTCGGCCTCGACGACCGACATGGCCAGTACCTCGCTGATATCCCGACCGCCCAGCCCGTACTCGAGCACCTCGGCCTGGAACCGCTTGCCCTCGCACACCTCGCAGGTGGTGGCGACCGTGTCCATGAACCCCAATTCGGTGTAGATGACACCGGCGCCGTTGCAGTTGGGGCACGCGCCCTCGGAGTTGGCGCTGAACAGCGCCGGTTTCACCCCGTTGGCCTTGGCGAATGCCTTGCGGATCGAGTCGAGCATCCCGGTGTACGTGGCGGGATTGCTCCTTCGCGACCCGCGGATCGGGGTCTGGTCCACCGAGACGACATCCGACCCCTGTGGGAGGGAGTCATGGAGGAGAGAGCTCTTCCCGGAGCCGGCGACGCCGGTGACGACAACCAGCACGCCGAGCGGGATGTCGACGTCGACGTCCTGCAGGTTGTGGGCGTTGGCACCTCGGATCTCCAGCTTGCCGGAGGCGGTGCGCACCGTTGATTTGAGAGACGCCTGGTCGTCGAGATGCTTGCCACTCAGAGTTCCACTCGATCGCAGCTCGGCCACCGTGCCTTCGAACACGACCTCGCCACCCCCGGTCCCGGCCCCGGGGCCGAGATCGATGACGTGGTCGGCGATCTCGATGGTCTCCGGATCGTGCTCGACCACAAGCACCGTGTTGCCCTTGTCGCGAAGTTGGAGGAGCAAATCGTTCATCCGCTGGATGTCGTGGGGATGGAGACCGATCGTCGGCTCGTCGAAGACATAGGTGATGTCGGTCAGCGCCGATCCGAGGTGGCGGATCATCTTGGTGCGCTGTGCCTCGCCGCCTGACAGGGTGCCCGACGGTCGATCGAGGGAGAGGTAGCCGAGGCCGATCTCGACGAATGAGTCGAGGCTCTGCTGCAACGCAGCCAACAGGGGCGCGAATGACGGCTCGTCGAGGCCACGCACCCAATCGGCGAGGTCGCTGATCTGCATGGCGCAGGCGTCAGCGATGCTGATGCCCGCGATCTTCGAGGTACGGGCCGCCTCGTTGAGTCGGGTTCCGCCACAGTCCGGGCATGCGGTAAAGGTCACAGCTCGCTCCACGAACGCTCGGATGTGCGGCTGGAGAGTGTCGATGTCCTTGGACAGGAATGACTTCTGGATCTGGGGGACCAGGCCCTCGTAGGTCAGATTGATGCCGTTGACCTTGACCTTCACCGGCTCCTTGTGGAGGAAGTCGTTGAGCTCCTTCTTGGTGTATTTGCTGACTGGCTTGTCCGGGTCGAGGAATCCCGACTCGATGAAGATCCGCACCGACCAGCCGTCCGCCTTGTAGCCAGGAACCGTGATCGCCCCCTCGGCGAGCGACTTGGAGTCGTCATAGAGCTGGCTGAGGTCGATGTCATTGACCGAGCCCATGCCTTCGCAGCGCGGGCACATCCCGCCGTGGTAAACGACGTTTCGCACCACGACCCGCTCCCCTTTGCCCTTGTCGACGGTCATCGCCCCGCTCGCCTTCCGGGTGGGGATGTTGAAGGAATACGCGGGCGGAGGGCCGATGTGTGGCTCGCCGAGCCGACTGAACAGAAGTCGCAGCATCGCATTGACGTCGGTGGCAGTGCCGATGGTCGAGCGAACGTTCGCGCCCATCCGCTCCTGGTCGACGATGATCGCCGTCGTCAGGCCGTCCAGGACGTCGACCTCGGGCCGAGCCATGGTCGGCATCAAGCCCTGCACGAAGGCGCTATACGTCTCGTTGATCATCCGCTGCGATTCGGCGGCGATCGTTTCGAAGACGAGGGAGCTCTTCCCGGATCCCGAGACCCCGGTGAACACCGTCAAACGGCGCTTGGGGATCTCGACACTGACGTCCTTGAGGTTGTTCTCCCGCGCACCGGTCACCCGGATGAACGCGTGGCTGTCGGCGACGTGCATGGTCCTCACCGTAATTGACGACGACGGCTGCCCGAAAGGGCAGCTGTTTCGATGCCGGGTTCTAGCCCTGCTCGATTCGAAGCATGTTGCCCGCCGGGTCGCGCACGGCGGCGTCGCGGGCGCCCCAGAACTGGTCGGCCGGTTCCGAGAGCACCTCCACCCCTGGCGCGGCGGCCACCTTCTCGAAGGTCTCCGCGAGGTCCTCGGTGCGGAAGAACACCGGCCCCAGCTCCCCCTTGGCGAGCAGGGCTGCGATGGCATCCCCATCCTCCTGGGAGCGGCCGGCGTGCGGCTGGGATAGGACGATCTGGATCTCGGGTTGGCTCTTGGTGGCGAGGGTTATCCACCGGAACCCTTCGTTGGCGACCTCGTTCGTCACCTCGAGGCCGAGCGTGTCGCGGTAGAAGGCGAGGGCGGCATCAGGATCGTCGACGAGGATGTGCACGTGGCTGATTGAAACACTCATATCGTTGACCCTATGCGGGCGCGGCGACGCATGCTTCTCCGAAACTGCTCGATTTGAGCAGTTGTCACATGTTGCGCCGGTACTGCCCGCCGACTGCGTAGAGAGCCTTGCTCATCTGCCCCAATGAGGCCACCTTGGCGGTCTCCATCAGCTGGGCGAAGATGTTGCCACCCGATATCGCCGTCTTCTGCAGCTCCTCGAGCGCCTTTGCCCCGACGTCACGGTTCCGTTCCTGAAAGGCGCGCACATTTGCGATCTGGCGATCCTTGTCCTTGTCGGTCGACCTGATCAACGCCGTGGGGATGACGAAAGGTGAGCCTTCCTTGGAGATGAACGTGTTGACCCCGACCACCGGGTAGGTGCCGGCCTCCTTCTGCTGCTCGTAGTACAGCGACTCCTCCTGGATCTTGGTGCGCTGGTATTGCCGTTCCATGGCGCCGAGCACTCCCCCGCGGCTGTTGATCCGGTCGAACTCGACCAGCACAGCCTCCTCGACCAGATCGGTCAGCTCCTCGATGATGAAGCTGCCCTGCAATGGGTTTTGGTTCTTGGCCAGCCCTAGCTCCTGATTGATGATGAGCTGGATGGCCAGGGCTCGGCGCACCGACTCCTCGGTCGGAGTGGTGATCGCCTCGTCGTAGGCGTTGGTGTGGAGGCTGTTGGTGTTGTCGTAGATGGCATAGAGGGCCTGCAGCGTGGTCCTGATGTCGTTGAATGAGATCTCCTGGGCATGGAGAGAGCGCCCGGAGGTCTGCACGTGGTACTTGAGCTTCTGGGACCGCTCGTTGCCTCGGTAACGATGCTTGATCGCCTTGGCCCAGATGCGACGTGCCACCCGCCCGATGACGGCATATTCGGCGTCGATGCCGTTGGAGAAGAAGAAGGAGAGATTTGGGGCGAAGTCGTCGATGTCCATGCCCCGGGCCAGGTAGTTCTCCACATAGGTGAACCCATTGGCCAGGGTGAAGGCCAGCTGGGTGATCGGGTTGGCCCCGGCCTCAGCCATGTGATATCCGCTGATCGACACTGAATAGAAGTTGCGGACGTCGTTGTCGACGAACCACTGCTGGATGTCCCCCATCATGCCCAAGGCGAACTCGGTGGAGAAGATGCAGGTGTTCTGGGCCTGATCCTCCTTCAGGATGTCCGCTTGCACCGTCCCCCGCACCCGGGCGACCGTCTCGGTCCTGATCCGGTCGTATACGTCGGGAGGGAGCACCTGGTCTCCGGTGACGCCGAGGAGCCGGAGACCGAGCCCATCGTGGCTCTCGGGGAGGTCCCCCGCATAGGCGGGGCGTGGGCGTCCGCGGTAGATCTCGTCGATTCGAGTCTCCACCTCCTCCCAGAGATCGGTCTGGTCGATGTGCCGCTCACAGGCCTGGTCGATGGCGGCGTTCATGAAAAAGGCCAGGATGATCGGGGCCGGGCCGTTGATGGTCATCGACACCGAGGTGGCAGGGTCGGAAAGGTCGAAGCCCGAGTACAGCTTCTTGGCGTCATCCAAAGAGGCGATGGAAACTCCGGAATTGCCCACTTTGCCATAGATGTCGGGCCGCTCGTGGGGGTCCTCCCCGTAGAGGGTCACCGAGTCGAACGCGGTGGAGAGCCGCTTCGCCGGCATACCTGCGGCCAGGTAGTGGAATCGCCGGTTGGTCTGCTCCGGAGGGCCTTCTCCGGCGAACATCCGGGCCGGGTCCTCTTCCATCCGCTTGAAAGCGAAGACCCCGGCGGTGTATGGGAACTCGCCGGGGACATTCTCCTGGAGAAGCCATTGCAGCCGATCTCCCCACGACCGGTATCGGGGCAGGGCAACCTTGGGCACACGGGTATGACTAAGGGTCTCCTCATGCAACGGGACCCTGATCTCCCGGCCCCTGACGTGATAGATGAACTCGGTCCCGGAATACTCGGCGAGAAGCGCCTCCCAGCGGTCGAGAGCACGGCGATTCTCGGGATCGATGCCCTGCTCCGCCTCGCCGACCAGTTGGTCCACATCGGCGCCTCGCTCCCTTGCCCCCTCCAGTCGATAGAGCAGGTCGGCGGTCTTCGACTGCTCCCTTGCCCAGGTGTCGTACCCCCGGTTGGCCTCCACTATCTCGGCGAGGTACCGGGTCCTCTCCGGGGGCACAACATGCTGTTTGGCGGAATCGCTGAGGGGAAGGTCCAGTTTCGATTCGAGGACCAAGCCGTGGGCGGCCAGCTCGGCCACGAATGCCCGATAGAAGCGATTGGTGCCCGGATCGTTGAAATCGGACGCAACAGTCAGGTGCACCGGAAGGTCCTCGTCATTGGCGGTGAAGGCGAGACGGTTCCGCTTGTATTGCTTCCGGACGTCCCGCAGCGCGTCCCGAGCCCCTTCCTTGTCTGCCTTGTTGATCGCGACCAGGTCGGCGAAATCGAGCATGTCGATCTTCTCCAACTGGGTGGCCGCCCCGTATTCGGGAGTCATCACGTAGATGGACAGGTCTGCGTAGTCGACGATCTCGGTGTCCGACTGGCCGATGCCCGAGGTCTCCAGAATCACCAGGTCGAACCCTGCGGCCTTGATCACCTCGATGGCGCGTTGGATGTGGGGCGATAAGGCGAGGTTGGCCTGGCGGGTCGCTAGTGAGCGCATGTAGGCACGCGGGTGGGGCAGGGAGTTCAACCGGATCCGATCCCCGAGCAGGGCGCCTCCGGAGCGACGCTTGGAGGGGTCGACCGACACAACGGCAACCTTCAACTCCTCGAAGTCGAGCAGGAATCTCCGCAACAGCTCGTCGACGAGGCTCGATTTCCCCGACCCTCCGGTGCCTGTGATCCCCACCACCGGTGCGGAGGAGGCGGCGGCGCGCCGCTCGACCTGCTCGAAGACGTCCTGGTACTTGTCGGGAAAGTTCTCCGAAGCCGAGATCAGCGTCGCCACCATCCAGGTGTTGTCCGCATCCAGGTCGTCGAGGTCGAAATCCTCACCCAGCTCCCCGGTGGCGAAATCGGACCGGGTCAGCATGTCGGCCACCATCCCCTGCAGGCCCAATTCGCGCCCATCGTCTGGCGAGTAGATCCGGGTTATCCCGTATTGGCCCAGCTCCTCTCCCTCGGCGGGGAGGATGGTGCCCCCGCCCCCACCGAACAGCCGGATGTGCCCCGCATCGCGCTCCAGCAGCAGGTCGCGCAGATAACGGTAGAACTCCATGTGGCCACCCTGATAGGAGGTGACGGCGATGGCGTGGGCGTCCTCCTCGATCGCGGTCTCGACGATGTCGAGCCCGGTCCGGTTGTGGCCCAGGTGAATCACTTCGGCGCCCGAGGCCTGGAGGATGCGGCGGAAAATGTTGATCGAGGCGTCGTGGCCATCGAACAAGGTGGTGGCGGTCACGAAACGGACCTTGTTGGACAGGTTGGGCCTGTCTGCCGAGCCCTCCGTCATTCATCCTTCCCTTGGACTAGTGCAAACTGTACCCAGGAATTGGGCGTTCTCCCCCTTGTTCCACGGCACTGCAAACGAGTACATTGATGCCCGGATGTACTTCACGGGGCGGTTGAAAGCAGTCAAATTGGAGCCGACCGCGGTCACGATCGAGATCGCAGAGGGTCGATTCCGGGTTGTAGCCGGCAAGCGCCACCTGGGCTCATGGCCGATGGGCACCCTCGAGATCCATCGGACATCGGTTTACCGGTTTGCCTTCGAGATCGAAGGCGACACGTTCGAGTTCTTCCCCGAGGACCCCTCGGCCTTCTCGAACGCCGTCGGGGCGGTCGTCGACCTCACCGAGGCCAAAGGCCGGTTCGGGCTCAAAGCCCGGATTCAAGACGCCAGCAACGTCTGAGCCGAATCCCTGCCAAAATCGAGGGATGGTCCCCCGTCTACTGATTCGTGGAGTGACTGCCGGCGCAGTCATCCTTGGCGCCGAGGCGCTCTATGCCGTCCTCCACCCCGCCCCCCGGCAGACAGAGTTCGATCCTTCCGGGGTCTTCGGTGACCCCGCCCACCCCCCATTCCGGGTGGCTGTCCTCGGCGACTCCTCGGTGCACGCACCCGGCGTGGCCGGGCCCCACGAGATCTGGGTCAACCTCATCTGTCAGACGATGGGGCAAAGCCGGCGCGTCACGTTGCGCTCCTTCGCGGTGACCGGGTCACGTGCCGACGACCTGCTTCGTGACCAGCTCGAGCCCGCGATCGCCTTCGAGCCCGACATGTTTCTCGTCTCGGTGGGGGCCAACGACGTCATCCACGGCGTTGGAATCAGACAATTCGAGACAAGGCTCGACGAGCTCATCGCGGCTTTGACGGAGACAGGCGCGCTCGTCATTCAGAGCGGAGTGGCCGATGTAGGCACCATCCCCCGTCTCAAGCCACCCCTCCGCAATCTGATCACCCGACGGTCTGCCCGATTCGATCGTGTCCACCGACAGGTGGCAGATCGTTACGGCTCACACGTGGTCGACCACCGGACGGAGGACCCGGCTATCTGGTATTCGGACCGTGGTCTGTGGTCGCCAGATATGTTCCACGTCAGCGCCGCCGGCCACGAGCGGTGGGCGGATACGGCCTGGCGAACCATCGAGCCTCTGATCGAGGACCATGAATCGCGCTGAGGCTCTGGAACGCCTGGGTTCGGCTCAGGTCGGGCATTTCGCCTCGATCACCCCGGACGGCCGACCCCATCTCGTGGTGGTCACATTCGCCGTGATCGGCTTCAACGTCGTCCACATGATCGATGAGAAGCCGAAGACCACCCGCAACCTGCAGCGGCTACAGAACGTGGAGACTCTCCCCATCGCCTCGATGCTGGTGGATCACTACGACGAAGACTGGAAGCAGCTGTGGTGGGTTCGGGCCGACGGCGAGGTCACCATCGAGAAGGACGGCGACCTCTGGTGGGAGGCGAGGTCACGTCTGAAGGCGAAGTATCGCCAGTACCGCAACTCGCCGCCGACCGGGCCCGCCATCTTCCTATCGATCGACCGGCTCACCGCCTGGGAGCACGGCTGATGACCCCCTCCTCGGTCGCCAGCCAGCCGACGAGGACATCATGTCGCTCGACCGGGACATCTGAAACCAGCCGGACCGCAGGCGCGATCCCGATGCTGACTGCGTCGCCCCGGGCGGAGGACAGAATTCGGTCGTAGTGGCCGGCGCCATTGCCGAGGCGACCCCCACGAACGTCGAATGCGAGACCCGGCACCAGGAGCACATCGATCTCCCGTATCGGAATCACGGGCCCGGAATCGGTGGGCTGCTCCATCCCGAAGGGATGTATCTCTCGAGGAACTGCCAGGTCGCGGAAGGTGACCGACCGATCGTCCTCGACCCGGGGTAGGACCCAGCGCCAGCCCGGGAGCCGTTCGAACAGGGGGCGGAGATCCACCTCTCCTTCCATGGGGAGGAAGGCCGAGGCCGTCCCGGGGAGACGTGGAGAAAGCCAATCGAACAGGCTTGCAGTGATTCGGTCGCTCACACCCGCTGGCAACGGCCCCAGGGATCGCATTTCCGCGCGAAGCGAGACCTTGTCCATGACCGGTCAGGCTAAGTGGCCGATCGGTACTCTCAGACGATGCGTCTCCTGATCGACATTCCGAGGACGATCATCACCGTGGTGGCCGGGGTGACGGCGACCATCGTGGCCGTCGCGTTGATCGCCATCACCGTCCTGTTCAACGAAAGCTCGCCGTTCATCGATCAGATCATCAGGGGATGGAGCCGGGTATGGCTGATTGCCTCGGGGACGAGGCTCGAGATCGAAGGGGATGACAACATCGATCCCAATCGGTCCTACGTCGTCGTGGCCAACCATCTGTCCACTCTCGACATCATGGCCTGTCTCCTCGCCGTCCCCCTGCCTATCCGCTTCCTCGCCAAGAAGGAGCTGTTCAAGGTGCCGGTGCTCGCCCAGGGGATGAGGATGGTGGGGATCATCGAGGTCGACCGGGAGGCGAGAGGGGCAATCCACAGCGAGGTAAATCGCCAGTCCCGGGAGCTGATCGAGAATGGGCGGAGCCTGATCATCTATGCCGAGGGCACCCGGCCGCGCAACGGGGTGATGAAGCGGTTCAAGAAAGGCGCCTTCACCATGGCGATCGGCTCCGGGTTGCCGGTGCTCCCGCTGTCGATCCATGGCTCCTACGAGGCGTGGCGACCGGGGACGCCGATCGTCCGAGGTGGCTTGATAAGAATCGTGCTCGACAAGCCGGTGGAAACCGAAGGGATGACCAGCTCCGACACGGGAGACCTGCGCGACCAGGTGCAAGAGGTGATCGCAGGGCGGGTCGAGGCGATGGGCGGGGCAGTCGGCAAGTGAGCGGAGCATCGGCTCGCTCTCGAAACGTGACACACTGGACGAGAACCGGATTCCATTCGCCCAACAGAGAGGCCCGAAGTGGCTAACAAAGACAAGGGCGGCAAGAGCACCAAGAAGGTGCCGGCCAAGGACTTGAAGGAAAAGCGCCAGGCGAAGAAGGACAAGAAGGCTGTTGCCGCGTCGGCCAGCCACGTGACGCGCTAGACGAGCCTCACCCCCTCAGTAGAGGAACATCGGCTTGCCCAGGACGTGGCGAACTTTGGGCAGATAGGTGTCGAGGTCGTAGAGCTCGTCGACATCGACCCGCTTCACGCCCTCCTTGGTGACACCGATGGGGACGTGGGTGTAGGTGCCGCCCCGCAGGGCCACCATTCGGCCTCCGTGGCTGTCCTCGACAGCCAGGTCCGCGGCCATCACCGCGTAGTTGGTGGCCACCATCAAGTCCAACGAATCCGGGGCCCCGGAGCGCATCAGATAGGCGACCTGCTGGTAGAGCACCGGCTCGCCGGTCCGCTCCTTGAGCAACTCACCGGTGAGAGCCCCGATCCCACCCAGCTTGCGGTGCCCGTAAGCGTCCTCCTCCCCGGCCAGCATCATGTCTCCCTCATGGAGCCGGGCGCCCTCTGAAATCGTCATCATGGCGTAGTGGGACGGATTTGAGGCCCGATCGGACGTGAGGAAGCCGGCGAGCCGGTCGATGTCGAACGGCACTTCGGAGATGACCGCCCGATCCACGCCCGACAGATAGGCGGTGACGAGCGAGGTCTCACCGCTGTACCTTCCAAAAAGCTCGACCACCGCGATCCGTTCATGCGAGCCTGCGGCCGTGCGGAGACTGTGGATGAACTGCACCCCTCGAGTCACCGCCGTGGAGAATCCGATGCAGTAGTCGGTGCCGTGCACGTCGTTGTCCATGGTCTTCGGGATGGCGATGACAGGGACCCCTTCCTCGTGGAGACGCAGGCCGTAGGAAAGCGTGTCGTCACCACCGATCGGGATGAGCACATCGATCTTCTGGTCTTCGAGGACCCGCAGCACATGAGGGGTGATATCGACATGCCCCTCCTCTCCGGATCTGTCGCCGAGGAAAGCCGGCACATCCTCTGGACTCACTTTGCCCGGGTTGGTCCGCGAGGTGTGGAGGAAGGTCCCACCGGTGCGATCGATCGTCCGGACCACTCCGGGATCGAGCGGGATCAGCAGGTCGCCGGTGGACTCCCGGTCGTCGGGGTTGAAATTGGCCAGCCCGCCCCACCCGCGGCGGATGCCGACGACCTGGTGGCCCTCTTCCGCAACCCGATTGACCACGGCCTTGATACAGGCATTGAGTCCCGGAACGTCACCGCCCCCGGTCAGGATTCCGATACGCATGGGGCGGCAGGGTAACGACCTTGCGACGGGTGACTACCTCCTCACATAACTGAGGTACACGGCCCCCGAATCGAACACGTGCTGGTCGACCAGACGGAGTGGGAGCTCGCTCCCGGCCGGGAAGAACGGTTTCCCCGAGCCGACCACCAGAGGCATGACGACCAGCCGGAACTCGTCGATGAGGTCGAGCAGCGAAGTCGCCAGACCGGCCCCGCCCAGAGCGAGGGGGCCTTCGGTCTCAGCCTTGAGACGGCTGACGACCGCAACCGCGTCCTCACTGCGAACCAGCTCGACAGTGGAGGGGACACTCTCCAGCGTGTCGGAGAACACGAAACGCGGTGTGTCGACATAGGCACGTGCGAATTCCGCCTCGACGGCGGGTAGGTCGTCCTGCATCGAAGCCGCCGTCCAATACTCGTCCATCACCTCGAAGAGCCGGCGCCCGTACAGAAACCCGGCTGCAGCCTGGGTCTGTTCATTCCAGTGCCGGTGCACGTCGTCTGCAGGCGGCCCTGTGAACTCGATGCTCCCACTGGAATCCTCGATATAGCCGTCGAGTGACACATTCATTCCATAGACGACCTTGCCCATTCTCTGCTCCTTTGTTTGTGCATGCCTTATCCGACCATCGCCCTCGCCAAGTAGAAGAACGCCGCCCCCACACCGAGCACTCCCCAGAGATTTCTACGGAAGAAGATCGCGCCAAGGATGCCACCCAGCGCCGCCGCCAGGGCGGGGGATACCGCCGGTGTCCCTCCCGGAGCCGCCAGGCCGGTCGAGGCGATGGCCAGGAACAGGGCCAGTGGGAACACTTCGAGAAAACGCCCGAGACGCCCTTCCGGGACCGGGCGAGGGCGCAGCATGAACGAGAGCCTGGTGGCATAGGTGATCACGGCGACAGCCACCACAAGGGCAAGGTCACTCACCGATGACCATCCCGACTGCCGACGCCGCGATGGCCGCCACCGTCACCTGCCATGCGGGCGGCAAAAGTACGGTGGCGACGACCGACGCCGCCACCGCCGAGCCGGCGACGATCCAATCCCGCCGGTTGTGGATCATCGGGGCAGCCAGGCCGAGGAACAACAGCGGGAAGAGCACGCCGATCCCCACCGCTTCGGGGTCGATCGCCCCCCCGAACCAAGCCCCGGCGATCGTCCCCCCGACGAACGAGCCGTAGAGCATCACGTCGGCAGCAGTCTTGTAGGCGACCAGGTCCTCGACACCTGCGTTGTCCGCTCGGACAGTCAACCCGAACGTCTCATCGACGAGGATGAACGACAATCTCAGGCGGGTTCCCAGTGATTGGGGGCCAATCATCCCGGCCAGCGCGGCCGACATCGGGAGATGGCGCAGACCGAGACCGACTGCTGCCAACAAGACCGGCACGGGGCCTGCCGCCAGCAGCCCGATCATGGCGAATTGAGCTGCCCCCGAGACGATCACGATCGATGAGAAAGTGGTGAGCCAGGGTGAGAACCCGACACCGAGGGCAAGCACCCCGTAGGCGACGCCGAAGAAGGCGACGGCGATGACGATCAGCGCCGAATCGCGAATGCCCTGGCGGAACGACTGGTTGTCCAGCACCCGGGGACGGTACCGGCGCTTCTATCCGGCTCTGCTCATGGGAAGGTGCGTGGGACCCGCTGCACGTTGATCCAGCGAAGCTCGGTGAATTCGTCGAGGGCGGCCTGTCCCCCGAATCGCCCGTAACCGCTCCCCTTCATTCCGCCGAAGGGCGCCTGAGGCTCGTCGTTCACCGTCTGGTCCCCGATGTGGACCATCCCGGTCTCGAGCCGAAGCGCCATGTCGAGCGCCTGAGTGAAATCGCTGGTGAGGATGCCCGCCGACAAGCCGTATTCCGAGTCGTTGGCCACGGCGAGGGCCTCCTCCTGGTCACTCACCACGACGATCGGCGCCACCGGCCCGAACGTCTGCTCCCGGAACAGCCTCATGTCAGGCTGGACGCCCGTGACGATCGTCGGGTGATAGACGAGGTCGTCGTACTTGCCGCCGGTGACCAGATCGGCTCCTCCGGCCACGGCCTCCTCGACGTGAGCGTGGACCTTGTCCACGGCTCTCCGGTTGATCAATGGGCCGATTGCAGTGGCCGGATTGGTCGGATCGCCCATTGGGATCGACTCCGCCCGCTCCTTGAGCTTCGCGGTGAACTCCTCGGCGATGCTCTTCTCGACGATGATCCGCTCGGTCGACATGCAGATCTCGCCCTGGTGGAGAAAGGCACCCCAGGCGGCGGCATCGACCGCGTAGTCGACATCGGCATCACCGAGAATGATCAGAGGGTCCTTGCCACCGAGCTCGAGCACGGCTCGCTTGAGATGACGACCGGCCTTCTCCCCGATGATCCGGCCGACTTCGGTCGACCCGGTGAATGAGATCCGTCGAACTGCCGGGTTGGAGATCATCTCTTCGCCGACCGGCTCAGCGCCGTCGCGGGTGGTGGTGATGACATTGAGCACGCCGGGCGGGAGCCCGGCCTCTTCGAATATCTCGGCGAGGAGCAGGCCACCAGTGAGCGGCGCCTCTTCGGATGGCTTCAAGACGGCGGTGTTCCCGTAAGCGATGGGCAGGGTGAACGACCGGCTTCCCAGAATGTAGGGAACGTTGAACGGGGCAAAGCAGGCGACGACGCCAGCGGGCTGCCGAAGGGCCATGAAGAAGGAATTGGCGTGGTCGGCCGGGATGATCTCGCCCTTCACGTCGTAGGCGGCCGAGGCCGCCATCCGGAACAGACCGGGCACGAATCCCATCTGGAACATCGAGATGCCGATGGTCCCCCCGACTTCCTCCATCATCGCTCTGACCAGGTCGTCCTGTCGGCTCTCCATCACATCTGCCGCCTTCAGGAAGATCTGACGCTTGGCAGCGGGAGGGGTGGCTGCCCATTCCGGGAAGGCGGCCTTGGCTGCATCGATGGCACTCTTGGCGTCATCAGCGTTGCCGGCCGGCACGTTGGCGTAGACCTCGCCGGTGTAGGGGTTGAGGTCCTCGAACGTCTCCCCGCTCGAGGAATCGACCCATTTCCCGTCGATGTACATCTTGGGGCTCTTGACGGCCATTGTCTCCTCCTTCGATGGGCCGGCCGGAAACTACCCCTCGAGATCGTCAGGGAGCACCGCTATCCCCGCCGGTGTCATCCGTCCCTCTTCGATCAACTTGCGGACGACGCCGCGATTCTTGGCCGACCAATTGGAACCAGGTCGCCGCGGGGTGAAGCGAATCGCCCAACGCTCATCGTCGATCCGCTGGCCGAGATTGTCGATCCATCCGTGACATATCGCGGTTTCCTGGAGTGCGTCCAGGGTCACGGTCTGTCTACCTGACGACTTCTTGTAGATCGAGACCACGACCACCTGGTCGCTCTCCCCGTGCTCACTCAGCCAGGCATCGAACTCGGCGTCGGACGAGATCGGGATCGACTCCGAGACATCGAGTGGGCTCATGTGGAATGCCCCTTGACCGTACCCGTCTCGCCGTAGATTGAGTGCTTCCCCCTCGAGGAGGCATCGCATGACGACACCGGACACACCCCCGCCGATCGAGCCGGCCCCGGCTCCCAGGTCGACCTCGCCAGGTTGGTGGATCCTCCTCGGCGCGGTGATAGTGCTGGTAATCATCGCCGTCATCTATTTGGGCGACGGCGACACGGATGACACCACCGTGACGACGGAGACAACCGAGGAAGAGGTCGGAACCACGAGTCCCGAGCCTGTTCCAACGACCGGGGCTGCCGACACCCCGACCGAGACCACCGCGGCCTCTTAGGGTCGAGAGTCATCACATCCGGGTGAGACAAGAGGCTCATCAGTCGTACACCCCGGCGAGAAAGGCTCGCCCTTCGGTCACCACACAGAGGAAGGCACCCACCGAGGTGACCAGCTGGTAGCGATCGGCGTCCTCCTCCCCCGCCCACCAGCGGCCGCTGAGCCGCCAGGGGCCGCTCCAGGTGAGAACAGGCTCCCAACGTGTCCCCAACCGGACCCGGGACGGCATGCCACCGTCCCACTCCACCTCCAAAGGCTCGGGATCGGGTGGGACCAGCGCCGGGCTGGGTGAGGGGGTGGCTCCCGGCCAGGGAGCGGAGTGATCCCTTTCCTGATCGGAGGTCGGCTCCCCCCAGCGGGACCAGGCCACCCGCTCGTGGGGCGTCCGCCCACCCTGGGCTCGTCCCTGGAGGACACCGTCGGGACCGAGCAGGGCTTGTGCCCGGGCAAGGGCGCGCTCCGCCTCGATCCTCGAGGCTTCGTCCTGGAGCAGACCGAGCTGTCTCCCCTCATCCGACAGATCGGCGGGGGCAATCCGCAACCGGGAAATCCCGCCGGGGATGCCGCCCGACTCGATCCACGCTCGCAACTGCCACCACACTCGATCGGACAGTGCCTTCTCGGTGAAGGGGTCTGCCGACCGCCAGATCCGCTCCCTGGGCCCGCCGACGGCATCCTCGGCCAGGATCGAGACCCGATGCGGCGCCACTCCCGACACTCTCAGAACCCGGAGCAGTCTCTCCGACAGGGCGCGGGAGGCGAAAGCCACCGCATCGAGAGTCTCCAAGGGCTCTTCGAAACTGGCATCCACCGCCAGGTCGGGAGGGATCTCACGCGGGTCGACGAAACGGTCCTCTCCCGTGGCAAGCCGATGGGCGAGGAGTCCAGGGTTCCCGAAACGAGTGGCCAGGACATCGCGGGGGAGCCGGGCCAGGTCGCCCAATGTGGACACCCCGAGCCAGCGGAAGGTGTCGATCAGCTCTTCTGCATCGAGACCCTCTCGGAGGGCGGCCAGGTCGAGCCTGGAGAGGAAATCGATGGTGTCCAACACCACCAAGGGACGGCCTACCTCGGCGCTTGCCGCAGCCCAACGCGCTGCGAACGGCCCGTCGGCGATGCCGGCCAGCGCCTGCCCACCCCGGTCCGCGCCCACCAACCTGTCCAACCCCCCGGCCACATGCTGGGCCAGCATCTCTTCCCCCCCGTAGAAACGCACCGCCCCGGCGACCGGGACGAAGACCAGACCGGGCGCCACCACCTCGACCCGTGGGATCAGGTCCTCGATCAACTCGACCACTGGCTCGAAACGCCGCGACTCCTCCCCCGGGTCACGGGTCAGGACGGTGGCAAAAGGAGCAAGCGCCTCGGCCTCCCGTCTCGGCATGCCCAGGCTCACCCCCGCCGCCAGCACCTCGTCTGTGGCCCCGGTGACCCGATCGCCGACGATCAGGACTGGTTCATCCGACGGCGCGTCTGGCCTCCCCAACGACCACATCGGGAACCACACGCACAACGTCCGTACCTTCATCCTCCACCTCGAATCGCCGGATCATCCCCGAGGCGCCCTTTCCCGATGCCTCCAGGACGAGACGCCGTCTCCCCAACCGGCCATGGCCATGATCCGCCCCCTCCCAGGTGACCCCGAGGGCCCTGAGCCGGAGATGAGCCACACCGGTGGGCAGCCCTCTGCCCATGGGTCGCATCGCCACCGCCACTTTTCTCGCCCTCGCCAGGGCAGCGAGCCGGCGAAGGTCCTGCTCCCTTGCCCCCACCGGCACCTCGGCATAGATGGCTCGCACCCCTTCGAGCAGGGCGGCAGCGACCTTGGGCCATACCCCGGGGTCGTCACAGCGGACGACGACGAGATTCTCCGGTACGACACCGGTCTCCCAGGCCGCCGCCGGCGAGATCCAACCCCTGGTATCGAGAGCTACCACCGGCATCGTCTGCGAAGGCGCCGCCAGCAGCCTCAGACCGAGGCGGGTGAGCCCGGTGCCGGGAATGCCGACCAACTCGGTGACATGACCGGCACGAAGATGGAGAAACCTCTCATCGCTATCGGAAAGATCGACGAGAGGGATGGCAATTTCTGCGAGATCCAAGCCCTTATCCTATCGAACATACGTTCGATGGCAACTGGAAATACGTAAGACCTGAGACCTAAAACGGCGAGCGCCGCGAGCTACTCCAACTCCTCGATCGTCTTGGGCCAATCGTCCTTGAGGAGCCGGGAGAGAGAGCGGTCGGCGAGGAGCTTGCCCCCTGTCTGACAGGTGGCGCAGTAATTGGTCTCGTTGGAGGCGTGGACGATGCGCTGCACCTTGGAACCGCAGCGGGGGCAGGGCCGGCCGTATTTCCCGTGCACCGCCATGTCGTCACGAAAGGCGGTCACCTTGGTCGGCCAATCCTCCCCAACCTCTTCCCGAAGACGGCCCGTCCATTCGTTGAGGGAAGTCACCACAGCCTCACGAAGATCCCTCACCTCGACGTCTGTCAATTGCGAGGTCCGCTTCACCGGAGACATCCGGGCCGCCCACAGGATCTCATCCGAATAGGAGTTACCGATCCCGGAGAAGATCCGTGGATCGGTCAGGGCTCGCTTCAGCGTCCGGTTCTCCCTCTTCAAGGCGGCGCCGAACTCATCGACGCTGGCCTCCAGCGGCTCCACCCCGCCCCGGTCGAGCTCCTCGACGCCTTCGAATCCACGGCTCAGCCAGATCCCGGCCCGTTTGTGTGTGCCCTGCTCGGTGAGAATCAGTGTTCCGGGGTCGAAGTCGATCGCGGCCAAACCCACCTTCTTCGGGATTGGTTTCCTGGGGGGCTCCCAGCGAAGACGGCCGGCCACCATCAGATGGATGACGAGAAACAGGTCCCCTTCGATCCCGAAGACGATCCTTTTTCCCACCCGTTGCAGCGTCTCGACGTTGTGGCCCACCGGTGCGTCGTAGGGAGGGTCGTAGGTGCGCAATACCGACGGGGAGGCGATCCTGACATCACGCACCTCCTCTCCCAGGACCCGTCGCTCCAACGCCTCGAGATAGACCACGATGTCGGGCAGTTCCGGCACGAACCGGAAGCTACCGGCGGAAGTCGGCTAGCCCGATTCCCCGAATGAGCCTGTGAAGACCACCGCAACCCCGACCACCAATCCTCCGGCAATGAAGCCGTAGGCGAGCAGATGGTCGGCGTCAGGCGTTGCGTTCTGGGCTGCGAGCCCGAACACGATCACGAGGGCGATCACGGCGACGATCGCGGCGACCCGCGACCACTTCACTCTTCGAGCCATGGCGAAGGCGGCTCCCATCAGGAGGACACCGCCGAGCACGAAGGCAAACCAGAAGTTGCCCTCCGCCCCCAGCCCTCCGGCGGCGGTCCTCCCTGCCGAGGACAGGGCAGGGTCGTCCCGCAGCAGGAAACCCCCGGCCAGGGCCATCGCTCCGCCGAGGGCAAGGGTGAGCGCGCCGACATTGGACCTGACCACCACCGGCCGGTCACCCTCCGCCAGGGGCCGGTCGGAATTCTGGGCGGCCGCCACCTTGCGGCCCATACGCGGGGAGACGGCGACGAGGCCGATCTCGCGCGCCAGCCCGACGTCGTCGGCGGTCTTGAGCACGAATTCCTCGCCCTCGGCCCGGATGGCGAAACCGTCGTAGAGCGACTGGATGCCTATCGCACCTACGTCCCACTCCCCGATCAGCTCCTCGTGGTGCACGAGGCTGAGGCGTGACCCTTCGGCCAGCACCTCCACCTCGACACCCGGGCCCGATTCCCCGCGCATCTGCACGGTGCCGCGCGTCGCAACCGCCAATTCCAGCCTCCCCTTGCCAACCTTGGTGAGCAAGAGTCTATGGCGAGATTCGGCCGATCAATAGAAAAGGGACGGGCCGTTGCCCGTCCCTTTTCCTTGGAATCGAGTGAGGATCAGTGCTCGCTGATCTCCTCGAACACCTCGTCGAAGCTCTGAGCCGCGCGCCGGCGGTCTGACCCGGACTCGGGCTCGGCCACCTTGGGCGCCTCTGAGGCGCTGGGGGCACGGTCACGATCCCGTCCACGGTCGCGATCACGCCCGCCACGATCACCACGATCGCGTCCCCGACCGCCACGGTCGCCGCCGCCGTTGTCACGACGACGATCGCCACCGTCCTGGCGGGGGGCCTCCGGCTCGGGCAGGGTCGCGCCCTCCAGGGCCTCGACCAGCTCCAAGCTGACTTTGCCCCGATCGATCTCGCGCACCCTCACCTTCAGCTCTTGGCCGTCGCTCAGATAGTCCTCCACCCGCTCGACCCGCTTCGACCCGTCGAGACGGGAGATGTGGAGAAGGCCGTCGCGGCCCGGCAGGATGTTGACGAATGCGCCGAACTTGGTGATGTTGACCACCTTGCCGTCATACTCGGTGCCCAGCTCGACCTCGGGCGGGAAGGCAATCTGCATCACCCTCTCCTTCGCGGCCGCCAGAGCCAAGCTGTCGTTGGAGGCGATCCTGACGATGCCCTTGCCATCGGCCTCTTCGATCTCGATCGCCGCTCCGGTCACCTCTTCGAGCTCTCGGATGACCGCGCCCTTGGGACCGATGACCTCACCGATCTTGTCCTTGGGGATCTCGACCGACTCGATGCGAGGAGCGAACTCATTCATCTCGGCGCGTGGCGCTGAGATTGCCTCGGCCATCTTGTCGAGGATGAAGAGTCGGGCGTCCTTGGCCTGATCCAGCGCGGTTGCCAGCATGTCCGAAGGCAGGCCCTCGATCTTGGTGTCGAGCTGGAGAGCTGTGATCACGTCCCTGGTCCCGGCCACCTTGAAGTCCATATCACCGAGAGCATCCTCGGCTCCGAGGATGTCGGTCAGGGTGACGTACTTGCCCTCGCGATAGATGAGTCCCATCGCAATGCCGGCGACGGGCGCCGATATCGGCACACCGGCGTCCATCAGCGACAACGAAGATGCGCACACCGACGCCATCGATGTCGACCCATTGGAGGACAGGACCTCGGAAACGAGTCGAAGGGCGTACGGGAACTCTTCTTCGGTGGGGACCACCGGGAGCACTGCCTTCTCGGCCAGCGCCCCGTGTCCGATCTCACGGCGCTTGGGCCCACGCATGAACCCGGCCTCACCAGTCGAGAACGGCGGGAAGTTGTAGTGGTGCATATACCGCTTGGAGTCCTCGAGGGCGAGGGTGTCCAGCATTTGCTCCATCTTGAGCATCCCGAGGGTGGTCAGGTTGAGCACCTGGGTCTCACCCCTCTGGAAGAGACCGGAGCCGTGGGTCCGACCCACGACACCTACCTCGGCGCTGATCGGCCTGAGGTCGGTGGCGCCCCGACCATCGAGCCGGATCCCGTCCTCGACAACCCGACGCCGCATCATGTCCTTGAGAACGGACTTGAAAGCCCGCTTGCCCTGGGCGCGCCCCTCCTCGTCGTCGTCGGCGAGACCGAGAGCGGAGATCGACTCGGCCTCAGCTGTATCCGCGGCGAGGTTGCGCTCCTTCTTATCGGCGATGGTGATCACCGTCTCCAACTTCGGAGCGGCAGCTTCCTTCACCTTGTTGTAGATCTCGTCGCTGTAATCGAGGGCGGTGGGCCAGTCGACCTCGGGCTTCTCGATCTGGGAGACCAGCTCGTTCTGGAGGTCGATCGCCTCGCCGATATAGGTCTTCGACTCGTCGAGCCCGCGGGCAACGGTTGCCTCGTCGGACGGAGTGTCGCCTTCGGCGATCAGCCGCAGACCGTTGGGTGTGGAACCGGCCTCGACCATCATGATGTCGATCCCGCCCTCGGAGTTGCGACGACCTGCGACTGTCAGCTCGAACACCGACTCCTCCAGGTCCTCATGGGTCGGGAAGGGAATCCACTCGCCCTTCTTCAACGCGACCCTGACCCCACCGATCGGGCCTTCGAATGGGATGGTGCTCACGCTCAAAGCAGCCGAGGCGCCATTGAGCGCCACGATGTCGAACGGGTTCTCCTGATCGACGGCGAGACTGGTGACGACCACCTGGGTCTCACAGCGAAAGCCATCGGAGAAGGAGGGGCGGAGGGGGCGGTCGATCAGCCGGCAGGTCAGAATGGCCTGCTCGGAAGGACGACCCTCACGGCGGAAGAACGACCCGGGGATCTTCCCGGCGGCGTACATCCGCTCTTCGAAGTCGACGGTGAGAGGGAAGAAATCGATGCCCTCTCGCATCGTCTTGTTAGCGGTGGCGGTGACCAGCATTTCGGTACCGCCGAGTCGGGCGACCACGGCTCCGTCGGCCTGACCGGCAAGTTTGCCGGTGCTCAGCACGAACTCTTTGCCGCCGATGGTCCCCGTTACGGAGATTTCGGGCACTAAGTGCTCCTTGTGTATGGGAGCCGCACCCGTTGGCAGTAGTCATGTCTCAGTGACCCGAGACATCGCCACTGACAACCGGCAAGGCTCAGTGTGTTGTCGGCCCCAACCGTCCGGTTCGGGCCATCTCGCAGGAACGGTAACCGTTCCCGCAAAGGCAGTGTCAGCGACGCAGCCCCAGCTTGGCGATGAGGCTTCTGTATCGCTCCACGTCCTCGCGCCGGAGGTAGTCGAGGAGGCGACGTCGCTTGCCGACCATCATGAGGAGCCCGCGCCGACTGTGATGGTCGTGCTTGTGCTCACGGAGATGCTCGGTCAAATGGTTGATTCGCTCGCTGAGGAGGGCCACCTGCACTTCGGGGGAGCCGGTGTCGCTCTCATGGGTGCCGTACTCGGCGACGATTTCAGGGGTTGTCTTCATCATTACGCGTGAAACCTGGATTGATCCGGTGGGATCGCAAGAACTCTACCAGCCCACCCTTCCCTACCCACAACCACGCGGGCGCCCGCGTTGTTCCCTTTCACCGCACCTGGCCGTCACCGTAGAGGACATAACGCTCGGAGGTGAGGGACTCGAGACCCATCGGGCCACGGACGTGCAGCTTCTGGGTCGAGTTCCCGATCTCGGCGCCGAACCCGAACTCCTCACCGTCGGTGAACCTGGTGGAGGCGTTCACCGCCACCACGGCGGTGTCGATCGCGGCGACGAATCGATCGGCGGCAACCCGGTCATCAGTGACGATCGCCTCGGTGTGACCGGTGCCGTATCGCCTCACATGGTCAATGGCCGTGGCGAGATCGGGGACCACCCGCACCGCCATGATCAGATCGAGATACTCGGTGGACCAGTCGTCGTCGCCGGCCTGACCCATCTCCGGTACCAGCTCGCGTGAGCGTTCGTCACCCCTGAGCTCCACGCCTTCCGTCATCAAGGCCCGGGCCGCCTCGCCCAGGAACTTCTCGGCCACGGACTCGTGGACGAGAAGGGTCTCGGCGGCATTGCAAACCCCCGGGCGTTGCACCTTGGCATTCAGCACGATGCCCATCGCCTTCTCCAGATCTGCGGAGGCGTCGACGTAGACGTGGCAGTTGCCGGCCCCGTCGATGACCGTGGGCACCGTGGCGTCGGACTCCACCGCGGCGATCAGACCCGGGCCGCCCCGGGGCACGAGCAAGTCCACCCACTCGGTGGCCTGCATCAACGCCTTGGCCCCGTCTCTGCTGGTGTCTTCCAGGAGTTGCACGCCATCAGCGGGGAGACCTGCCTCGGCAAGCGAGTCGCGCAGGGCATCGGAGATGGCCATGTTGGACCGAAGGGCATATGAGGAGCCGCGGAGGATGACTGCGTTGCCAGAGCGGATGCAGAGGCCGGCGGCATCGGCGGTGACATTGGGTCGTGCCTCGTAGATCACGGCGACTACACCGAGGGGGACCCGTACCCGGTGGAGCCGCACCCCGTTGTACAAGGACCACCCGCCGGTCTCACGGCCTACAGGATCAGGCAGGGAGGCCACGGTGCGTAGACCCGACGCCATGGCGGAAATGCGTCGATCATCGAGGCGCAGGCGATCGATCAGGGCCCCGGTGATCCTCTCGTCGACGGCCTGGGCCATGTCGGCCTCGTTCGCCTTCAGGACCTCGGGGGCGGCCGTCTCGAGCCCCCCGGCCATCCGGATCAGGGCATCCGCCCTCGCCGCGCCAGTCGATTGACGCAACTCGAAAGAGGCCTGTCGCGCCCGGCGCCCGATCTCCTCGATCATCGCTCCAGCCTATCGACCGTCGAGCCTGTGGCGAGAACAACTAGATCGTCACGGTGGACCACCACACCCCCGACCTCGGAGCTGTGGCGTCCGATCGAATTGCGCACCTCTTCAGAGGTCATCGTCACCAGGCCTTTTCCGATCACGACACCGTCGGGGCGAGTGACCTCGACCGCCGATGACGCTTCGAAGTCGCCCACGACCGAGGTGATCCCAACGGCGAGTAGGGACCTTCCGCCGTCCAGCAATGCGGTGGCTGCACCCGCGTCCACGGCCAGGGCCCCTTCGGCGGGCAAGCCGAAGGCGATCCACAGCTTGCGGGCGGAAAGACGCGACTCGTGGGGCGTGACCCAGGTCCCCACCGCCTCACCGGCGACCGCTTGTGTCACCACCCCGGGCTCCCGGGCGGCAGCTATCACTGTCGGGATGCCCGACCAGGCAGCCATCCTCGCCGCGATCACCTTGGTGACGGCCCCGCCAGACCCGAAGGGGCCCGACGTCCCGGAGGAGACCTGGTCGAGGGACTCGTCGGCGGAATTGACCGCCGACAGCAACTCCACGTCGTCCATGGTCCGCGGGTCCCCAGAGTAGATGCCCCCGGTGTCGGTCAGAATGACCAGGATCCCGGCCGACACGAGATGGGAGACGATGGCCGCCAGCTCATCGTTGCCCCCGAGCCGAAACTCGTCGACGACGACGGTGTCGTTCTCGTTGATGATCGGGACCACTCCGAGCGTCAGCATGCGCTCCAGCGCATTCCGGGCGTTGAGGTACTGAGCGCGGTTGGCGAGAACGTCTTTGGTGAGGAGAACCTGGCCGACCAACATCTGCCGTGCTTTGAACAGAGCGGCATAACGCTCCATGAGGAGTCCCTGGCCCACAGCGGCCGCGGCCTGGAGACCGGGCACATCCCGGGGCCGGCCGGTGAGCCCGAGGGCGGGCACGCCGGCAGCTACAGCCCCCGAGGAGACGAGGAGGGTCGGATAACCCAGGTCCCACATCCGGGCCACATGATCTACCGCCTGCTCCAGGCCGTCAGGGTCGAGCTCGCCGCTCGGACGCACCAGACTCGACGACCCGGCCTTGACCACGACTGGTCTCCCAGGATCGATGGGCCAGCGACCGTCCGTGCTCGTCATCTGAACCTCTCCCGCCTAGGTCGACGCGGGAGCGGTCTCGAGAGAGCGTCGCACCCGAGCGACGTCCTCCTTGATGGCGTCGACCAGCGAGTCGACACTGGCGAACTCGAGCTCAGGACGCAGTTTCTCGACAAATTCGAGAGTCAGCTCCGTCCCGTATATCTCCTGGTCGAAGTCGAGGATGTACGCCTCGATCAGCAGCTCCGAACCGCCGAAGGTGGGTCTGATCCCGACGTTCACCGCGGCGGCCAAGGTCTCGCCGGTGAGACGAGCCCACGCCGAGTAGACCCCGTGCCCGGGGACGACCTTGCGGTCCGGTGGCTTGAGGTTGGCGGTGGGAAATCCCAGGTCCCTGCCCCGGTGATCGCCGGGCACCACGACGTTGGAGAGTCGGTAGCGAGAACCGAGTAGGTCGGCAGCTGGTGCCACCTCCCCATGCTCGATGAGGCTGCGAATCCGGCTCGACGAGACGACACCGCCGGCATTCACCAACTCGACCACCTCGACCTCGAACCCGTGGCGTGACCCCGCTTCGATCAGGAATCGAGTGTCCCCGGCCCGGTCACGCCCGAACTGGAAATCGGCGCCGACGACCAGATAGCCGACACCGAGCTTGCCCACCAGTACCCGGGACACGAACTCCTCGGGCTCTAAGTAGCGGATCTCGGCGAGGTCGAGGACCCCCACTGCATCCGTCCCGGTTGTCTCCAGCAGGGCGATCCGCTCGTCGATCGTGGTGATGAGGCGCGGGTTGGTCCCGGGTGAGAGCACCTCTGCCGGATGGGGATCGAAGGTCAACACCGTCGAGGGATAAGGGCTCGACTGCAAGCGATCCAGGATCACCCGGTGCCCCGCATGCACACCGTCAAAGACCCCTACGGTGACGGCGTTGGGCGATGCCAGGCCCTCCCAGCGGTCCAAGGCGCCTCGGAGGATCTTCACGAGGCGAGCACCACTTCGGGTCTCGCCTGATCGCCCTCCCGCCGATAGACCGCGATCAGGTCACCGGTTTGGTCGAGCACCCGGATCACCGTCTCGTCGGGAGCATCGACCATCTCCCCACCGACGAACCGCATCCCGTGGCACACACCGCGCGCCGTCTCGTCGCTCACCGTGACCGCCGGCAGGTCGCCCAGAGCCTCGGAGGGGGTGAGAAAATGGGATTCCCAGTGGGGCAGGTCGTCGACCCCCACACCGTAGGTGTCGACATCGAGTGAACCAGTGCGGGTCCGGCGAAGGGCTGTGAGATGTGCCGATCCTCCCAGTGCGGCCGCCAGATCGTCGGCCAAGGATCGGACGTAGGTCCCCTTCCCGCAGACGACCCGGAACTCGACCTCGGGGTAAGGGCCGGTGCCGACCGTCGCGATCTCCAATTCGTGGATTTGGACCGGTCTGGCCTCGCGCTCGACCACCTCGCCTTCACGGGCGAGCTCATAGAGACGCCGGCCCTGATGCTTCAGCGCGGAGACCATCGGGGGAACTTGGAGCACGGTGCCCACAAAACGACTGGCGACAGCTTCCAGCTCCTCTTCGGAGAAATCCATTGGCTCCCGGGTCAGGACCGCTCCGTCGGAGTCGAGGGTGTCGGTGGACACACCGAACTGGGCGGTGGCCAGATATTCCTTCGGTTGCTCCTGGATGAACCGGATGAGCCGAGTCACCGGACCGACGGCCACGACCACCACACCGGTGGCCAGAGGATCGAGTGTCCCGGCGTGGCCCACCTTTTTGATACCCGTGGCGCGCTTCACCCTGGAGACGACTGCGTTCGAGGTCATCCCCCTGGGCTTGTCGACGACGAGGAACCCACGTGTCATCTGTGGGCTCCGACCCGGGCACGAACCTCGTCGATCGCTTTCTCCGCGTCGCCTTGGTAGGTGAAGCCCGAGGCCAGACGATGGCCACCGCCCCCGAGCTCGGCGGCGAGAGCGCCGACGTCGGTGGCACCGCGGGAGCGAAGGCTCAGCTTCACGTCTTCATCTGCATTCACTTTGGCCAGCACCGCCACATCCGCCTCTTCGGCGAGTCGCAAGGTGTTGATCAGGTTGTCGATGTCGCCCCAGCCAACGCCCGCTTCGTCCAGATCCTGCTGGCTGACGATCGTGGAGACGATCCCGAGATCGAGATCGAGAGTCGCCCGGGCCAGGGCGGCGCCGGCCACCTTGAGATACCCAAAAGGGGCCTCCTCATAGACCTTTTGGCTGATCTGATCAGGCCTGGCCCCCGACTCGACCAGTCGACCGGCCAATTCGAGAGTTGAGGGTGTGGTATTGGCGTACTGGAACCGCCCGGTGTCGGTGACTACCGCAGTGAGGAGGCAGGTGGCGATCGTCGGGGTCAATGGCCACTCGAGAACGTCGAGCACGTCCACCACGATCACCGCAGTGGCTGCCGCCTCCGAGTCGACCAGCGAGATGTCGCCGAATCCCTCGTTGGTGACGTGATGGTCGATCACGACCAACGTCCCGGCATCCCCCGCCGGCGAGCCAAGCTCAGCCAGGCGGTCCGGCGAACCGGCGTCGAACACCACCATGGTCTCGGGCGTCACCGGGAAGTCATCTGGGTCGATCAATAGATCAGCAGGGAGGAAGGAGAGATTGGCCGGCACGATGAAGGGCGAGCCAAAGGACGCCACGACTTCTTTGCCTGCATCACGCGCGGCGAGCCCGAAGCCGATCATCGAGCCCAGGGCGTCGCCGTCCGGCCCCACATGACAGGCCAACGCCAGTCGCTCGCTGCCGAGGATGGCGGCAGCCGCCTTCTCGATAAGTTGGTGTTCGATCATCCCGCCTTCATTCCTCCTCGTGCAGAGCACGGAGGATGGCATCGATTCGCTCCCCTCCGCTAACTCCGGGGTCCACCGCGAACTCGAGGACGGGGGTGTACTTCATTCTCACCTCTCGGGCGATGACCGACTGCAAACGATGCGCGGCGTGTTCCAGCGCAGTCAAAGCCTCGCTGGAATCGGCGCCGAGGAGGTCGATGTAGACCACGGCATGCCTGAGGTTGGGACTGGTCTCGACACTGGTGATCGAGACCATCTCGAGACGGGAGTCGCTCATGCGCTCGATCTCCTCGGCCAGGACTTCGCGCAGAGTGGAGTTGACCTTGAGCATTCGAGGACTGGTATCTCTCATTCCGGCTCCTCCAACTCGCTCATGCGCACGTCGAGGACTTCGACCTCCAGTTGGCTATCAAGGTAGCGACGCAGCTTCGAGACCTGCATGGCGAGGCTCTCGCCATCCGGGGCGGCAATTGCGATCCCGACCGCGGCCCGTTGCCATTTGTCGTGATACGCCACCTCGGCGACGCTGAAGGAGCCGAGCCGTCGCATCCCTTCCACTCAACGGCCGGAGCAAGGCCCTCTTCTCCTTGAGCGACTGGCAGGCCGGCAGGTGGAGCTCGACCCTCAGGGCCGCGGCCCGCATCAGGCGGCGTTTATCAAGTTCTGGCCACCTCGAGAATCAGGTAGGCCTCGATGCTGTCGCCTTCCTTGATGTCGTTGTAGTTCTCCAGGCCGATGCCGCACTCGAATCCCGAGGCGACTTCTCGCACATCGTCCTTGAACCGCTTGAGAGAGGAGATGACGCCATCATGGATCACCACACCGTCGCGGATGAGCCGAGCTCGCGCGGCTCGCTGGACGACACCTTCGATCACGTAGCAGCCCGCCACTGTCCCGATCCGCGGCACCTTGAACACCGCTCGGACCTCGGCAGTGCCCAGCACCTGCTCCTGCTCCTCGGGTGCGAGCTGGCCAACCAGGAGCTTCTCGATGTCGTCTAGAAGCTCGTAGATGATGCCGTAGGTACGGATCTCCACGCCGGCCTCCTCGGCCGCCTTGCGCGCTTTCGGCTCGGGACGCACGTTGAAGCCGACGATCACCGAGTCGGTCACCTCAGCGAGGGTCACATCGTTCTCGTTGATCCCGCCAACCGCTCCGTGTAGGACCTGGATCTTCCCTCCTTCGCGTTCGATCTTCGAGATCGAGTCGCGCAGGGCCTCGAGCGACCCATGGGCATCCGCCTTGATGATGACGTTCAGAGTTGCGTCCTCGGTCCGCAGCTGCTCGAGGAGTGATTGGAGGCGATCACGAGCCGAGGGCATCGCCTGTGTCACCGATTTGAGCTCCTCCTCGCGCTCCGAGGCGATGCGGCGCGCCTCACGATCGCTTTCGACGACGGTGAAGAAGTCGCCGGCCGACGGGACCTCGTCCCAGCCCATGATTTGCACCGGCGTCGAAGGACCGACTTGTTTGACCTGTTCGCCGTTCTCGTCCATGAGGGCACGGGCGCGGCCCGAGACGGCTCCGGCCACGAAGGGGTCACCCGTCCGCAGCGTGCCTCGCTGGATGATCACGGAAGCGACCGCCCCCTTGCCCTTCTCCACCTGCGCCTCGACCACCACGCCTGATGCCTCACTGGTCGGGTTTGCCTTGTATTCCTCGAGTTGGGCAATCAGGTCGACAACCTCGAGCAGCTCGTCGACACCTGCACCCGTGAGAGCGGACAACTCGACGCTCGGGACGTCACCGCCGAGCTCCTCGGTGAGGACGTCGTGCTCGGTCAGCTCCGTCCGAACTCGCAACGGGTCGGCCCCGGGCAGATCGACCTTGTTGACCGCGACGATCATCTTGACATCTGCCGCCTTGGCATGGGAGATGGCCTCGACGGTCTGGGGCATCACCCCGTCGTTGGCCGCCACGACCAGGATGACGATGTCGGTGATGTTGGCGCCTCGGGCGCGTAGAGATGTGAATGCCTCGTGGCCCGGGGTGTCGATGAATGTGATGGGATGCCCGTTCACATCGACCTGATAGGCGCCGATGTGCTGGGTGATCCCACCCTGCTCCCCTTCGACGACGCTCGTCTTGCGAATGGAGTCGAGGAGCGTGGTCTTCCCATGATCGACATGGCCCATGACGGTGACCACGGGTGGGCGCGGAGCCAGCTCCGAGTCGGCGTCCTCGAACACGGGGCGCTCGGCAACTGCCGGTGGTGGCGGCGGCGCCTCGACGTCGACGATGAAACCGAAGGACTCCGCTACCTCCTCGACCAGCTCGGGCGGGAAGGTCTGGCCAACTCCAACCGGCTGACCGCGAGTCAGCAGCTGGGCAACCACGTCCTTTGCCGGAACCCCGAGGGCTTCGGCAAATTGGGCGACTGAAGCCCCGGCCGGAAGCGAAACGATATCGAGCTCGGCCTCCGGTTCCGGCTCGGGCTCGGGTAGTGCCTCCTCGGCCTCTGCTTCCGGCTCGACCTCGACCACCTCAGGCTGGTCGCCGGCCACGGCGAGACGGAGCAGCTCAGCAGACTCGTCGTCGAGCCCGGATGAGGCAGTCTTGACTTCGATACCCAGGTCCTGAGCTTGCGTGAGCAGCTCTTTCGAGTCAACCCCCAGGTCCCGGGCAAGTTCGTAAACCCTCAAGTCCTCAAACCCCTATTCGCTCTCGTCGTCACCGGTGGCGACAACCACCGCGTCCTCATCATCGGATGTCGCCTCATCTGGCACGGCGGCATCGGCGACCTCTGCGGCGGCCGCGGCTTGCTCAGTTCCGGCTCCAGACCTCGACTGGTGCCTCCTCCGGGGCTGCTTCGACTTCAACCGGTGCTGCCTCCTCCGGGGGTGCCTCGACCTCGACCCCCTCCATGTCGGAGCGGATGTCGACCTTGTACCCGGAGAGACGGGCGGCGAGACGGGCATTCTGGCCCTCCTTGCCGATGGCCAGCGACAGCTGGTGCTCCGACACAACCACGTCGGCGGTCTTGGTCTCCTCGTCGATGTGGACTTCCTTGACCTTGGCCGGTCCCAGTGCCTCGGCGATGAACTGCCCGATGTCGTCGCGCCACTGGACCACATCCACCTTCTCCCCGCGAAGCTCGTTGACCACCTGGCGAACGCGGGACCCTCGGGCCCCGACGCATGCACCCTTCGGATCCACGTTGGAATCGTTGGAGATGACGGCGATCTTGGTGCGATGACCCGGTTCGCGGGCAATGTTCACGATCTCGACCGTGCCGTCGGTGAGCTCCGGTACTTCGAGCTCGAGCAGCCGTCGGACGAGGTCCGGATGGCTCCGGGACACGACGATCTGTGCTCCCTTGGCCTCGTTGCGCACTTCGAGGATGAGAGCCTTGACCCGATTCCCCCGTTCCAGGCGCTCGAACGGGATCCGCTCGGACCCGGGAAGGATCGCCTCGGCGTCCCCGAGATCGAGGATCACGGACCGGTAGTCGACCTGCTGGACGAGACCCGTCACCAGGTCGCCCTCACGACCTTCGTACATCTCGAAAACATGCTCTCGCTTCGCCTCGCGCAGCTTGTGCTGCATCACCTGCTTGAACGACTGCGCCGCGATCCGGCCGAACGCCTCGCCTTCGGGGGTGTCCTCCCATTCGGACACGACGTTTCCATCCTCATCTAGCTCCTGGGCATAGACGATGACCTCGCCGGAATCGGGATCAATGGTGACTCTCGCTTCCTCGGCCGCACCCGGGCTCCGCTTGTATGCGGCCACCAGGGCATTGGCGAACGCGTCGAGGATGGTGTCGATGGCCACGCCCCGTTCTCGGGCGAGGACCTCGATCGCCTCCATCATCGTGTCGAGCTTCATGATTCTCCTTCAGTGGCCCGGCTTGGGGGCCTTCTCCCACCTGAAAACCGTCTTGGCGGTGAGCACGTCCTCGTAATCCACGACCCGGCGCTCATCATCGACCTCGATCGTGAAGGCCTCGTCACCGGCGTCAGCCAGCACCCCTTTGATCGTGGCCTTGTGGTCACCTTCCTCGACTTTGACCACGACTTCACGTCCGACCGACTTGGCAAAGTGGGCCGGTCGGCGGAGATTTCTCTCCAGACCGGGCGAGGTCACCTCGAGCCGGTATGCCTCATCGAGCTCGGTCTCGTTGTCGAGCAATCGGGAGAGGCCACGGGAGACGTCGGCCAGGCGGTCGATGTTCACGTCTTCTCCATCCACCACCACCCGCAACAGGGTTGCCGGGCCGCGGCCGAGCATCTCGACATCGTCGAGCTCCAGTCTTTCGGCGGCGAGGTAGGGCTCCACCACCGTCCAGATGTCGGAAACCGTCGTCAAAATCCCTGCTCCTGGCTCCGTCATGCCAAACAAACAACCTCAGACAACGCCCAGAACGAACAAAAATACAGGCGGGTGCCAAAGGCGCCCACCTGGTTCAAAGCGTCCTGTTGTCCATTCGCATTATAAGCCGCCACACCACCTTGCGTGGCCGGGGTGGTTCAGACCCCGAGGCGCTGTGCCAGCACCAGATCGATGAGCCGGCCTCCGACCTCGCCGATCGATACCTCGTCCGTGCTCAGGTCGCGGCGGGTGGTCATCTCGACGACGCCCTGCTCCACCCCCCGTGGGCCTACCGTTACCCGGTAGGGGACCCCGATCAGCTCGGCATCGGCGAATTTGACGCCGGGACGCTCCTCGCGGTCATCGAGGAGGACCTCGATACCGGCAGCCTCCAACTCGGCGCTCAAGGTCTCGGCCGCTGCCAAGGTGGCCTCGTCATCCGCCCTGACCACGGTGATCACCACCTCATAGGGGGCGACCGACACGGGCCAGATGATGCCTTTGTCGTCGTGTGAGGTCTCTACCACCGCCGCCATCCCCCGCTCTACCCCAATGCCATAGGAGCCCATGATGATTGGATGGCTGTCGCCCTTCTCGTCCTGGACGTATACGCCGAAGGTCTCCGAGTACTTGGTCCCCAACTTGAAGATGTGGCCGACTTCGATGCCCTTCCAGAGATCCAGCGGGTTGCCACAAACCGGACATGGCTCCCCCGATGACACCGCCCTGAGATCGGCCCACAAATCGACTGCGACATCACGCCCCATGTCGACACCGGAGTGGTGCCAGTCATCCTCGTTGGCCCCCGTCACCAAGTTGAACCTGCCCTGCAAAGCCTTGTCGGCGATGATCCTCACGCCACCCACCCCAACGCCGCCAAGGCTCCCAGGGTCGGCGCCGAGCAGAGCCCTGATCTCTTCGGGGGTGGCGGCCCGAGCCTCGACCGAGGCGGTCGCATCGAGCAGCTTTTGCTCCTGAAGGTCGTGATCGCCCCGAAGCAAGACCAGCACCTGCTCGCCATCCAGGACGTAGACCAATGTCTTGATCTGGCGCTCCGGGGAGGCCGTTTCCGGATGAGCCTCGGCCAAAGTCTTGATGGTTCGAAGCCCGGGCGTCGGGAAGCGGTCCAAAGCCGTCGACTCGCCGTCGTCGATCGTCGCGACCGCAGAGGCGGCCCGCTCCACGTTCGCCCGGTAGTCGCAATTGCCACACGTCACGATCCAGTCTTCGCCGGCGTCGCTCCGGACCATGAATTCGACCGACTCGGAGCCACCCATCGCCCCCGAGGAGGCTTCCACCCCGACCGAGTCAAGGCCCATCCGGGCAAAGATCCGCTGGTAAGCCTGTCGGTGCTTTTCAAAGCCGACATCGAGCCCGGCCCGGTCGATGTCGAGGGTGTAGGAGTCCTTCATCGTGAACTCGCGCACTCGGAGCAGACCCGACTTCGGCCGGGCCTCGTCACGGAACTTGGTGTGCATCTGATACCAGATCTGGGGAAGGTCCCGATAGGAGAAGAGCTCCATCGCGGTCAGGGCGAAGATCTCCTCCTCGGTCATGCCCAGCACCAGCTCGGCGTCCTTGCGATCCATGAGCTTGAACAGGTTTTCTCCCATCAGCTCGTAACGACCCGACTTCCGCCAGATCTCGGCGGGGTGGAGGGTCGGGGGCATCATCTCCTGCCCACCGATCGCATTCATCTCCTCCCGGATGATGCCGGCCACCTTCAGTCGCACCCGCATCCCGAGCGGCAGGATCGTGTAGGAACCTGCAGCCAGCTGGCGGATGAAGCCGCCGCGGACGAGGAGGACGTGACTGACCGCCTCGGCGTCGGCCGGGGCATCGCGAAGGGTTGGGATGAAGGCGTCAGACCACCGCATGGTCACTCATTCACCGGGTGCCGGAGAGCGGCGACGGTAGTCACCGCTCAATCGGACTGGGCGACCTCGGCGACGCGGGCGCGGCGGTCTTTGGACCGGTTGGCATCGCCCTGAATCTGGATCAGCTCATCGCGGGTAGCGGCGGCGAGCTCGGCCGCATTGGCCTCGGCATGGGCGAGTCTGCTCTCCACGCCTTCCTCGACCAGCTTGCGCGCCTCGTCGAGCAGGGCTTCGACCATTTCCGACTCGGGAACCACCCGGACCACCTGGCCCTTGATGAACAAATGACCTCTCCCCCGGCCGGCGGCGATACCGATGTCCGCCTCACGCGCTTCGCCGGGACCATTGACGACACAGCCCATCACTGCGACCTGGATCGGCAGGTTCTCCGCCTCGAGAGCGGCCTGGGCACGGGTGGCAACGTCGATCACGTCGACCTCCGCCCGGCCACACGACGGGCAGGCGATCAGATCGAGGCCCTTGCGTTCCCGAAGACCGAGGTTCTCGAGGAGCTGGCGCCCGGCCTTGGCCTCTTCGACCGGATCGGCGGTCAGGGAGAAGCGAATCGTGTCGCCGATCCCCTCGTTGAGCAGTGTGGCGATTCCGGCCACCGACTTGATCAAGCCCGCAGGAGGCGGCCCTGCCTCGGTGACGCCGAGATGCAGCGGGTAGTCCACGGTCTCCGACAACAGCCGGTAGGACTCGATCATGGAGGGAACGTTGGAGTGTTTCACCGAGATCTTGATGTCCTCGAATCCGACGTCCTGCAGATAGCGGATCTCGACCAGCGCAGAGTCCACCAGGGCCTGGGGCACCGGGCTCCCGTACTTTTCGAGAAGGTCCTTGTCCAGCGAGCCGGCGTTGACCCCGACCCGGATCGGCACACCCCGGTCCTTGGCCTCGAGGGCGACCGCTTTGATCTGGTCCTCCTTGCGGATGTTGCCCGGATTGAGCCGGAGCCCCTGGACCCCCGCCT
Organism: uncultured Acidobacteriota bacterium; assembly: GCA_963837055.1. Lineage (GTDB taxonomy): Bacteria > Actinomycetota > Acidimicrobiia > Spongiisociales > ZC4RG35 > JARDZU01. Next base: position 214,877 of record CAWILU010000004.1, read on the forward strand.
CGAGGGCGGCCAGGGCGAGCCGGTATTGGTAGTGGATGTCGGCGATGATCGGGACCGGGGACCGGGGGACGATCTCGGCCAGGCCCTGAGCCGCCTCGACCTCATTGCAGGTGATGCGGACAATGTCGGCGCCGGCACCCGCCAGTGCATAGACCTGGGCGAGAGTGCCATCGACATCGGCGGTCTTGGTCGTGGTCATCGACTGCACCGAGATGGGCGCATCACCGCCAACGGCGACGTTTCCGACATGGAGTTGCCGGGTCTTGCGGCGTGTGATCGTCACGACGTAAGCCTAAGACGCGGCGGAAGCCCCACTACAGGCTTATCGGGTTGACGATGTCGAGGACGATCGCCACGAAGCCGAGGAAGGCGAAGAGACCGATGACCGCCGCCGCCACCGGGGCGAGTTTGCGCACGTTGGCCTCCCGCCCGGTGACCTTCTCATAGGCGGCGACCGCGAAGTGACCCCCGTCGAGCGGATAGAGGGGGAGGAGGTTGATCGTGGCGAGGATCACGTTGACGAACGCCAGGATGCCGAGGAAGGCGGCCGCCGACTCGGTCTGGGTCCCGATATTGACGATCCCGATCGGGCTGACCGGGCGAATCTCCTCGTCGACGTCGGTGTCCCCACCCAAAACGCCGAGGTACTGGGCCAGACTCGAAGGCTTGACCATGTCCCCGATCGCCTGGAACGTGAACCCGATCCCCTGCCAAACCTGACTGCCGGCCACTCCCACCGCCCCGATGATCCCGGGGTCGTGTGTCTCGATCAATGGGCGGACGCCCAGAAAGCCGGTGCCGCCCTCTCGCTCCACCAGCACGACCTCGACATCGATGAGGCGTCCATCGCGGTTGATCACGACATTGGTCGGGCCCTCACCAACCACCGCCAGCGCTTCGGGCACATCAGACCAGGCGTCGACGGGGTGATCGCCGATGGACATGATGACGTCACCCTGCTGCAGCCCGGCGACCACCGCAGGAGTGGGAGTGTCGTCCTCGGCCGAGACAGTGGGCTCCACCCGATCGATGACCGGCTGTGGTTCGGAGACGCCATTGGCCAGGACGATCCCGTAGAACAGGAGAAACGCGATCAAGAAGTTCATCGCGACCCCGGCCAGCACGACGACGCTCTTCTCCCAGAATTTCTTCTCCCGATAGGTCCGACCGACGTCGGCAGGCGAGGTTTCCTCGAGCGGGTTCATGCCGATGATCCGGACGTAACCGCCCAATGGAAGGGCCTTGATCCCGTATTCGGTCTCGCCTCGCCGCCACGAGAGGATTCTCGGCCCGAATCCGAAGAAGAACTCGGTCACCTTCATCCCGGTGGCCTTGGCCGCGAAGAAGTGACCGGCCTCGTGAGCAGTGACGAAGAGAATGATGGCTGCGGCCGCAGCTATGCCTCCGAGCATGACGACACGCTACCCGGCGACGGCTGTTAGCAACATGCCCGGGAGACGAATCCGGCCGCGATGGCACGTGCCTCAGAATCGACTTCGATCACGTCGTCCACGGTGGAAAGATCCCGCCAGGTCACGGCAGCGAGGCTTCTTTCCACTACATCGGCGATGCCCTGGAAACCCAATCGTCCCTGGAGGAAAGCGGCCACCGCTATCTCGTCGGCAGCGTTCAGCACCGCCGGCGCCGAACCCCCCGTCCGACCCGCCTCGAAGGCCAGATCGAGAGCTGGGAACGCCACGGGGTCAGGCTTCTCGAAGGTGAGATCGAGGCCGGCCAGATCGAACGGACGCACCGGGGACGGAGCTCGATCCGGGAACGTCAATGCATATTGGATGGGGATCCGCATGTCGGGGTGCCCGAGATGGCCCTTCCACGACCCATCGGCGAACTCGACGGCCGAGTGGAGGATGGACTGGGGATGGATGAGGACACTGATCCGGTCGAAATCCACGTCGAAGAGATAGTGGGCCTCGATGACCTCGAGCCCCTTGTTGAAGAGAGTGGCCGAATCGACGGTGATACGGGGGCCCATGTCCCAGGTCGGGTGGGCCAGCGCCTGATCCGGTGTCACGTCGGCGAGTGAGTCGGCGGATCGGCCCCGGAATGGCCCCCCGGAGGCGGTGAGGATCAAACGGGACACCGCTTGCGGATCCTCGCCGGCGAGACACTGGAGAAGTGCCGAGTGCTCGCTGTCCACCGGGATCAACTCGCCCCCGTGATCGGCCAGGGTCCGCTTCACCACAGGTCCCCCGGCGACGAGACTCTCCTTGTTGGCCAGTGCGACGCGGTTGCCGCTCTCCAAACCGGCAATGGTCGCCCTCAGCCCGGCCGCACCGACGATCCCGTTGACCACGATGGCGCCGGGTATTCGCGCTCCATCGATGACCGATTCAGATCCGAACTCGACGGGGCGCCGCACGACGGACTCGAACTCCTCGCGCTCGTCCGAGGACCCGCCGGCGACCAGCACTCGTGCGTTCGGGTGGGCGGTGGCCAGCTCCGCCAACTTGACCGAGGGGGATCCTCGCCGCGAGGGCAACGATCTCCATACCGAGAGCGTTGGCCACCTCGATTGTCTGGGAGCCGATGGACCCGGTCGCCCCGAGTACGACCACCCCCTGGGTCACAACAAACCGAACCCGCGGAACAGGAAATAGATCGCAGGGGCGGCGAACAGGAAGCCGTCGATCCGATCCAGAAGGCCGCCGTGACCCGGTAGCACCGAGCCCATGTCCTTGACCCCGAGAGATCGCTTGACCATCGACTCGACAGCATCACCGAGCGGTGCGACCAGCCCCACTACCGCGCCCGCCACCAGAGCCTTGGCGATCCCGATCGTCTCCCACGCGGGGAAAGTGGCGAGGATCGAGGCCACCACCAGGCCGGCGAGGAAGCCGCCAGCCAAACCCTCCACCGTCTTGTGCGGAGATATCGAAGGAGACAGCGGATGCCGGCCGAATGATCGTCCGACGAAGTAGGCCCCGGTGTCGTTGGCCACTACCAAAAAGACGACGAAGAGGATGTAGGCAACAGGATGCGGCCCTTGAGCGATGAGGATCGCGAACGAGAGCAAACCGACCCAGGCCATCCCGGCGATCGTGATGGCGCCGTCCTCCAAGGGCTGACGGCGCGGTGAGAGGGTCAGGAACAGCAAAGTGAGGACGGTGAATGCGGCGGCCCAGCCCGCAATGGCCGCGGCGCCGGTGAGCTGAGCTCCGAGCCCCATGAAGAGCACACCGAGCAAGCCGAACAGGGCGAGCGGGCGGACTTCCTCGGAACGCGCCGTTGCGTACAGCTCGCCGGCTGACACCACCATCAAGAGGATCACAAACGCGGCAAACCACCAGCCGCCGAGAAGGAGGCTCCCCAGGAACAGGCCGAAGATCACCACAGCCGAGCCCGCTCTCATGGCCAAATCGCTGGTGGCGGCCTGCTCGCCGGCCTCCAGATCCTCTTCGGTATCGCCCCGGGAGCCGGTGACGTCTTCGAATCCGACCAAACCGCTGTCAACACCAGGCACCGTGGCTGCGACCGCTTGCTGTTCCCATTCCTCCCCGGCAGCCCGGCTGACTTCTTCGGCGAGCCCCTGATACTCCTGGGTGGTCGACCCGGTGTATTGGTTCATCTCGAAGTCATCGAGATCCTGCGGGAGGCTCATCGCTTCGTAGCCAGAACCGGCCTCCGCACCGTCGGCGCCGTTTTCTGGGGTCTCGCCGATCCCGTCGTCGGAGGGCTCGTCTTCGCCTAGGAGCGGAGGGAGAGTGAAGACCTCGGCGCCCTCCTCATCGTCCGACTCGGCCCATAGACGGCCGGCCTTTTTCTCTTCTTCCGGGGTTAGCTCGTCCAAATCAGACCTCGATGAGCTCTTCTTCTTTGTGGGTGAGGAGACGGTCGATCTTCTCGATGTACCGGTCGGTGAGCTTCTGCAGCTCGTCCTCGCCGCGACGGATGTCGTCGTCGGAGATCTCGCCGTGCATTGCCTCCATGTCGCCCTTGGAATGGCGGCGAACGTTGCGAACGGCCACCCGGCCCTCTTCGGCCATGTTGCGCACCACTTTGATCAGGTCCTTCCGCCGTTCCTCGGTGAGCGGGGGAAACGAGATTCGAATCACATTGCCATCGTTCGAGGGGTTGAGGCTGAGATCTGAGGTCTGGAGTGCCCGGTCTATGTCATTGACGGTGGATTTGTCGAATGGCTGGACAACGAGCATCCGGGGCTCAGGGACAGAGATCGAAGCCAGTTGCTGCAGAGGGGTCGGCGTGCCGTAGTAATCGACTGTTATCCGCTGAAGCAGCTGAGGGTTGGCCCGACCGGTGCGGACCGTGGTGAACTCGGAGGCCACGTGGTCGGTGGCTTGCTCCATCTTGTGCTCGGCCTCCGTCAAGAGGTCGCTGATCACTGTTCCTCCTCAGTGGATCACGGTGCCGATCTTCTCACCGCTGACTGCCTTGACGATGTTGCCAGGCGTGGTCATATCGAACACGACAATCGGCACACCGTGCTCTTTGCTCATCGTAACGGCGGTGGTGTCCATGACCCTGAGCTCGTTGGAGATGAAGTCCATGTACGACAGCTCATCGAGACGCTTGGCGTCCGAATGGGTGGCCGGGTCGGCCTCATATATCCCGTCCACTTTGCTCGCCTTGAGCAGGGCATCGGCCCCGAGCTCGACCGCCCGCAGCGCGGCGGTGGTGTCGGTCGTGAAGAACGGGTTCCCCGTCCCGGCGGCGAAGATGACCACTCGCCCTTTTTCCAGATGACGGATGGCCCGGAGCCGGATATAGGGCTCTGCCAGCTCCTGCATGGTGATCGCGCTCTGTACCCGGGTCGGCACACCCGCCTTCTCCAACGCATCACGCAGGGCAAGGGCATTGATGACGGTGGCCAGCATCCCCATGTAGTCGGCTGAGGCCGCATCCATTCCTTTCGCGGCCTGGGACACCCCACGGAAGATGTTGCCCCCTCCGACCACGACGGCGATCTGGATGTCGTCGGAATGGGCCTCTGCGATCTCCTCGGCGACACGGACCACTGTCAGCGGGTCGATGCCATATCCGACACTCGAATCGGCGAAGGCCTCGCCCGAAAGCTTGAGGATGACTCTTCTCACGGGGGGATTGGACAATTCGCCTCCTACTCGCCGACGGCGATGCGGGACACCCTGCGGACCGAGATGTTCTCGCCCATCTTGGACGCGAGATTGCCGACCATGTCGCCCACAGTGCCGTCGAACTTCTCCACGTTGACGTATTTCTGGTCGTAGAGCACGTTCTCGGCGTACCAGGAGTCGATCTTGCCGTCGACGATCCGCTCGATCACGTTCTCGGGTTTGCCCTCCGCCAGCGCCTGGCGCGAAATGAGCTCACGCTCCTTGGCCAGCGCGTCGCTGTCGACCTCATCCCTGGTGACCCAGGTGGGGCGACCCCAGCTGATATGCATGGCGATGTCGTTCGCCGTCTGCCGGAATTCGTCGCTCTTGGCTACGAAATCCGTCTCGCACGCCAGCTCCACGAGCACACCCATCACAGGGCGATCGTTCTGGATGTGGATATAGCTGCCGATGGTGCCCTCGTTGGCCTCACGGTCGCTCCGCTTTGCCGTCTTGGCCTGACCGCGCTCGCGGAGCAGTTCGAATGCCTTCTCCAGGTCGCCTCCGGCATCGGTGAGCGCACTCTTGGCATCCATCATCCCAACGCCTGCGTCCTGGCGCAGCTTCTGGATCTCCTTGGCGGTGAACTCAGCCATTGTCCGGCTTAGCCTCGGTTGTCTCGGTGGCTGGCACGGGATCAGTCGCCTCAGGAGCGGCCGGCACCGGGGAAGGCTCCTGCTCGAAGTCAGCTGGTGTCTCCTCGAAGGAGATCTCCCCGCCGTCATCGTCACCGGAGTCGCTGTCACCTTTCGAGGCCTTGGCACCAGCCATCCGCCGTCCCTCGAGGGCCGCATCGGCGATGGCCCCGGCGATGAGATCGGCCGCCCGGATCGCATCGTCATTCCCGGCTATGACGTAGTCGACCCGATCCGGGTCGCTGTTCGAGTCCACCAGTGCGATTACCGGCATTCCGAGACGGGCGGCCTCGGTCACGGCGGTCGCCTCGGTGTTCACGTCGATCACGAACACTGCGTCCGGTGTCTTCTGCAGATCGACGACTCCGCCGAGGTTCTGCTCGAGCTTGGCCAGCTCGCGTCGCAGCTTGAGCCGCTCCTTCTTGGGAAGGGCGTTGATCTCACCGCTGGCCTCGAGTCGCCGCAGCTCGCGCATGTAGAAGATCCGCTTCTGGATCGTCTGGAAGTTGGTGAGCATCCCGCCCAGCCAGCGGTAGTTGACGTACGGCATCCCCGAGCGGGTCGCGTGTTCGGCAACGGCTGCCTGGGCCTGCTTCTTCGTGCCGACAAAAAGGACGACGCCCCCATCAGACGTCAGGTTCTTCACGTATTCACCCGCGGCCGCAGTCTGGTCGACCGTCTGCCGCAGATCGATGATGTGGATCCCGTTGCGCTCCCCATAGATGAAGGGGCGCATCTTTGGGTTCCATCGCCGGGTCTGATGCCCGAAATGGACACCGGCCTCCAAGAGTTGCTTCATCGAGACAGCCAAAGCTGCTCCTTTCTGGTTGTTCCTCCGCTTGCCGGCTGGTGCCAACCCGATTCCTCGGATGACCCTCTTCCGGGACGCGCCCGACCAGTGAGGGTCAACAAGCGTGCGTGATGGGGAAATGGTACGGGCTTAGGGCTTGGAACGTAAAACGCAGAGACGTGGACCGCTCAGCCCCAGGACGGCTCGCCGAGCCGATTGCGCAGCGACATCATCGTCTTGGCGTGGATCTGGCAGACCCTCGACTCGGTGACCCCGAGCACATCCCCGATCTCGGCCAGGGTCATCCCCTCGTAGTAGTAGAGGGTCACCACGAGCCGCTCCCGCTGGGGAAGACGGTTGATGGCGTCGACGAGGCCGTGACGGGTCTCCTCGGCCTGGAAGGCAGTCTCCGGGGAGACACCGGTGGGGTCGGCCAGCATGTCTCCAACCGAGGTCGAGGTGTCGTTGCCGACGAACTCGTCCAATGCAGCGATGCCGGAGCGGCCGATCTCGGCGAGGGCGCTCTGCAGGTCCCCGATGCCCATATCGAGGTTGTCGGCGAGCTCCTGGTCTGTTGGTGCTCGCTGGAGACTGTGCTCCATCTCGGCGACCGCCGTCTCGATGAGACGTGCCCGCGAGCGCACCGAGCGCGGCACCCAGTCGAGTGCACGCAGCTCGTCGAGGATTGCGCCCTTGATCCGGTTGATGGCGTAAGTCTCGAATTTGAACCCGCGTTCGACCTCGAACTTGTCGATGGCATCGATCAAGCCGAACAGCCCGTAACTGGCCAGGTCGTTCTGATCGACCGACCGGGGCAGCCCGGCACCGACCCGGCCCGCTACGTATTTCACCAGCGGCGAGTAGTGGAGGATCAAACGCTCCCGTGCGTCGGCATCGGCCGATGCCTTGAAGCGCTCCCACAGGGCATCGACCTGATTGGTCTCAGGCCCTCGGGTGGCTTCGGTCATACGTTCCTCTCAGATGCTGACGGGTCACGGCAGTGTAGATCTGGGTGGTGGCCAGGTCGGTGTGTCCCAGCAGATCCTGGACCGATCGGAGGTCTGCGCCCCCCTCCAGCAGGTGGGTGGCAAAGCTGTGCCTGAGGGCGTGGGGAAAGGTGGCGACCCGCCTGCTGACCACGCTGCGGATCCCACGAGTTCCCAGTCGGCTGCCTCGCACTCCGACCCACAACGCACTTCCGGCCTCGGGCCTGGCCAGCTGCGGCCGCCCCTGGCTCACATATCGGCGCACCGAGTCCTGAGCCGGGCGGCCGATGGGAACACGCCGGGTCTTCCTGCCCTTGCCAACCACCGTGATCATGTCGCCTCCGACGTCGTCGATGGTGAGTGACGCCAATTCGGAGATTCGCAAACCGGTCGAATAGAGAGTGTCGATCAGCGCCCGGTCCCGAAGACCCACCGGCGTAGTGGGGTCGATGGTCTCGATGGCGTGGATCAATGTCCTGGTAGGAAGGGCGTGAGGTAGCGGTTTGTCCAGCCTCGGACGGGAGACACCCTCGAATGGGTTGACCGTGGCCGAGCCGCGGCGACCGGCATCGTTGTAAAAGGCCCGAACCGCCGAGGCCTTGCGGGTCATGGACCGCTTCGAGTAGCCGGCGGAGGAGAGAAATGCCAGGTAACGCCGGGCGTGTTGACGGCGAACCAAGTCGATGGAGGCGACGCCCTCATCGGCGCAGTATGCGAAGAACTGGGCGAGATCTCGACGGTAGGCCTCGATCGTGTGCGGGGAAAGCTCTCTTTGATCCCGCTGGCGATCGAGAAAGGCGGCAACGGACACGGCCGCCCAATCTGGCATCGTCGGAATTCTCACCCCCGAGATGCTATTGGGGATGATCCCGTTGGCCTGTCACCACCCGGCAGGAAGCACCAGGTCCCCGACCCGACGCGCTTCCCCTGCCACCTCCATGCGAGCGAGACGAGCCAAAGCCTCTCCCGGAGTGCAGCCCCAGATCTCGGGCAAATCATCAATGGCCAACCCGGTCATAGGGATGGCTCCTTCCCCTCCCCGAGGTCTACGAGGCGGCTTCCCCAGGAACAGCTCCAGCTCGGCCAAGAGGTCATGGACTCCCAACACCGGATGCGCCCCGTCGCGGATGAGCCGGTTGCACCCGACCGAGGCGGGTCGGTCGACGTCGCCAGGGACGACGAGGACCGGTCGACCGATTTCTGCCGCCAGCCTGGCCGTGATCAGCGCCCCACCCTTTTCCCCAGCCTCTACGACCACGACCGCCGAGGCGATCCCGGCAATGAGACGGTTGCGGGCGGGAAACCGCCATCGTTCCGGCCGGGTCCCTGGCGGGTACTCCGACATGACCGCGCCACGACCCCCAAGGATCGATCGATACAGACCCTCGTTCTCCAGCGGGTAGATGACGTCGACCCCGGAACCGAGCACCGCCACAGCCTGCCCCTGTCCTCTCAGCGTGCCCCTGTGGGCGGCGGCGTCGATGCCTCTGGCCAGCCCGCTCACGGTCGTCCACCCCGACTCGGACAGGGCATGGCCGAAGGCCTCGGCCAGATTCAGCCCATAGCGGGTGCATTTCCGGGTGCCGACCACTGCCACCGCCGGCGCCGGAGCGGTCTCGCCGAGGATGTACAAGGGCGGCGGGTCTTCGAGGTCGAGTAGGCCGACCGGGTACTCCTGGTGATTGGGAGCGATCAGCCGAGGGTCATTCATCCCGCCACTCGCCACGGAGCCCGATCGCCTCCGCCATGTGCTCCTCCGACACCTGCCCGGCTTCGGCGAGATCGGCGATGGTCCGCGCCACCCGTCTCACCCGATCGCCGCCACGGGCAGTGAGGACGGCATTGCCCACCGCCGTCGCGACCAATCGCCGAGCTGCATCCGATTCCGAGACGTCGGTGGAGGGGGTCAGATGCCTGTTGATCTGCCCACGTTCTCGCTGGGCGGTTCGCGCTCGCGCCACCCGCGCCGCGACCATCGCACTCGACTCACCTTCCGGGCCTGAGTACTCGGCGGCCTCGACTCTCCCCACCCGCACGATCAGATCGAATCTGTCCAGCAACGGTCCGGAGATCCGTGACCGGTACCGGCCAAGGATGGCGGGGCGGCAGTCGCAAGGCCGTCGCCCATCACCGTGAAACCCACAGGGGCAGGGGTTGGTCGCGGCCAGCAACTGAAAGGAGGCCGGGAAATCCAGTGATGACCCGCGTCGTGCCACCGAGACGAAGCCCTCTTCCAACGGTTGGCGGAGTGTGTCGAGATGACTTCGTGGGAACTCGGCCAGCTCATCCATGAATAACACACCTCGATGAGCCAAGGACGCCTCACCCGGTACCGGGTTGCCGGAGCCCCCACCGACCAGGGCGGCCTTCGAGGCGGTGTGGTGCGGTGCCCGAAACGGCGGTGTGACATCTAGCCCGCGTCGGCGCCCCGCAGCCGACCAGAGCATGGCTGTCTCCACCGCTTCCGGGATCTCGAGGGGCGGGAGGATGCCGACGATTCGCCGGGCGAGCATGGTCTTGCCCGACCCGGGAGGTCCATGCATGAGCAGGTGATGTCCTCCGGCGGCCGCCACCTCCAATGCCCGTCTCGCCATCGGCTGGCCCCTGATATCGGACAGATCGGGGGCCTGTCCTGCGACCTCGAGGTTGCCGGGCGTGGCCGGTTCCACGTTCTCCAAACCACCGCGGAGAAGGTCAACGGCATCGGCCAGGCTGGCCACGCCGTATGCGGTTGCGCCAGGAATGGAAGCCGCTTCGCCTGCGACGGTTGTGGCGACGAGACAGGGAACGTGTTGCCTCGCGCTCAGCACACCTGCGCCGAAGGCGTTCACCCCCGCCCTGACCGTTCCATCGAGGGCGAGCTCGCCCACCACCACGGCCCGTCTCAGATCCGGGATCTCCTTGCTGGCCGCCAGGATCCCCAGTGCGATCGGGAGGTCGTAGTCGGTCCCGCCTTTGGGCAGATCCGCCGGGGCGAGGTTGACTGTGACGGTTCGATTGGGAAACCGGATCCCCGCGGATGCAACGGCGGCGCGCACCCGATCCTTGGCCTCCCGGACTGCGGTGTCGGGTAGCCCGGACAGCTTGAACGCCTCACTCTGCCGCCCGACGTGGGCCTCGACCCGGACCGGGCGCGCATCGCCTCCGACAAGCGCCACAGAGGTGGCCGCGGCGTACATGGCCCGAACGTACGGAACGGGGGCGCCAGTTAGAAGGGGGTTGGGGTGTCGTTGACGCGACTAGCGGTTAGGTCAGGTTTACCGTCTTGTCGGCACCTTCGTGCTGATCGTCATGAGCCACAACCCCACGACCCAGACTGCACCTCGTCCCGCGGCGCCGACGCGTCGTCGTCGGTACAGCTCCGGGCAGCGTTGGACCATCCGGATCCTCGTCCTGCTGGTGCTGGCGGCCGCCACCCTGGTGGGGCTGACTTTCCTGGCCGACTTTCAAATGGAGGATGCGGGCCCGATGCCCTCTCTGGCTGCAGGCGACGGGGTGTACCTGATCGTTGGCAGCGACAGTCGGGAGAATCTGCCCGACGATCTGAACCAGGGGAACTTCGGTGACTTCGCCGGCGCACGGGCGGACGTCATCATCCTGGCGCAGGTAGTCGACGGTCGCCGACAGCTGCTCTCCATTCCCCGCGACCTGAGGGTCGAGATTCCTGGGCAGGGCGTCAACAAGGTCAACGCTGCATATGCGTTCGGCGGCCCGGACCTCCTCGTAGACACCGTCGCCAATGCCACCGGGATCAGACCGAACCACTACCTCGAGGTGGAATTCGGCGGATTTGCCGGGATCGTCGACGCACTCGGCGGCATCGAGCTCGACATTCCCTACCCGGCGCGGGACAACAAGTCGGGTTTGGTCCTCGAGCCCGGGGTGCAAACCGTCGACGGCGCCACAGCCCTCGCCTATGCCCGCTCACGCAGTTACGAGGAGTTCCGCGACGGTGAATGGGTTGGCCAGGGAGGCGGCGATATCGCCCGTGCCGCCCGACAGCGCGAGGTGCTGACCAAGATCATGGCTGAGGCATCGTCGCCCTCTGGTATGGCCCGGAGCCCCTTGGTGGTTACCGCGGTTGGTTCGCATTTGACCGCCGACTCCGGCCTCACCCTCTTCGATCTCGCCGGAACCGGGTGGGCGATGCGCTCAGCCGGCGTCACCGAATCGATGACCCTCCCCGTCGTCGGTGCAGAAGAGGGCGGTGTGTCCTATCTGGTCCGATGCCGAACCGGCGGCGACCGAAGTGTTGAACGCCTTCGCCACCGGTCAGCCACTCCCCGCCCAGTAGCTTCGAGGCGAATTGGCAAGTCCCACGCTCCCGGGAACGCGGGACCCGCCGGCAACCCCCCGGTTGCTCGATCTCCTCAGTGCCCGCTACGAAGCCACGGTCACCTGAAAAGATCGTGTTACCGGGCGGGCGATACCGGGCACAAGGATCGGTGATGAGGACCGGCACGGGACCTCGGGCAATCAATGACCGAGGACGAGGCGCGATTCGCCGACATATATCGCCGTTTCGGCAAGTCGATCCAGGCATATTGCGCCCGCCGAACGGACGGGTCGCAAGTAGCTGACGCGATGGCCGACACATTTCTGGTCGCCTGGCGCAGGATCGACCAGGTCCCCAAAGGTGAAGCCGCACTCCCCTGGCTCTACGGAGTCGCCTACAAGGTGTTGTCCCATCAGTGGCGGCACCGGGCCCGGAGCCGGCGGCTGGTCGAGAAGCTCCGTGGACTGGCGCATGTGGAGGCGCTAGGGCCCGAGGTGCTCCTGGTCAGGAGTGAGGAGTACCGGGCAGTGCTGGCCGCTTCCGCACGTCTGCGACCGATCGACAAGGAGATCCTCCGTCTAACCCTCTGGGAGGAGTTGTCACACGCCGACGTGGCAGCGGTGCTGGGCATCGAGGTCACGGCGGTCAAGCAACGCGCCTACCGCGCCCGTCAGAACCTGGCCGACGAATACCGCAAGCTGACTGGAGATCGCAAACCCCCCGCTGCTCGGAAAGGAGGTGACTCGTGATCACTGAAGACCAGGTCGTCGCCATGTTCGCCAAAGCGAACCCGGTGCCGTCCCTTGATCTGCTCGACCCGGTCGAGCCTCTGGATCCCGGACACCTCGAAGACCGATCCGAGAGGAGCAGGGGCATGACGGAGTTGAAGACGACAGAAGAGCACGAAACTGCGCCGCGGCGCCCCAGGTGGCTGGTCCCGGCACTGGCCGCAGTGGTGATCGCAGTCGCCATCGGAATGTTCATGACGAGTCGCGGGCCGCAGATCGTGGCTACCCCAGTAGACAAGGCGACCGCCTTCTGGGTGGCGGTGGCCGATGGTGATCGGGAGACTGCGACGTCGTACCTGGATCCGACCGCAGCCGAATCTGGGGAGGCCAATACATACGGTCGAGCACAGACTCTCGAGGGCCAATTCGAGTGGTACGAGGCTGTCGGCTTCGAATGGGCCCTTGATGAGTGCATCGAGACCGACCAGGGGAATGTGGAGTGCACGGTTGCTGGAAGTAACGACTGGTCCGACGCACTCGGTCAGGATCCGGTGCCGGGCACGTACCTTATGGGGTTCGGCGACGGAGGGATCACTGCGATCGTCGACAAGGACGACTCATTCGCCAATCGTTGGTTGCAGCTGGTGTTCGAGCCATTCTCCATCTGGGTCACGGCCAACCATCCGGCGGACGCGATGACAATGTGGAGCGAGTCGGACGTGAACCCGGAGATCCTGGAGCTCTTCAGAATCAACACCGCACGGTTCGTCCAGGCCCATACCGAAGGCTGAGCGATAACGGGTCGGGCACGTACCATCTCCACGTGCCCGACCCGTTTCTCGACGCCGCCATCGACGAGGCCGGCCTGGGTCTGGCGGAAGGTGGGATCCCGATCGGGTCGGTCCTCGTACTCGACGATCAGATCATGGGGCGGGGTCACAACCGGCGGGTGCAGAAGGGGAGCCCGATCCTCCACGGTGAGATGGATGCCCTGGAGAACGCCGGCCGACTCGTCGCCTCCGAGTACCGGCGATCGGTGATCTACACCACCCTCTCCCCCTGTCACATGTGCACCGGGGCGATCCTGCTCTACGAAATTCCGAAGGTGGTCATCGGGGAGAACCGCACCTTCCTCGGCGCAGAGGACCTACTCCGGGACCACGGGGTGGAAGTGGTCGTCGTCGACGATCAACGATGCGTCGACATGATGAGCGGATTCATCGAAGCTCGGCCTGAGCTGTGGAACGAGGACATTGGAGAGGTCTAGGAGTGGGGGCCGGGGCGGCTGCCCCTAGGTTCTAGTCCGACGAGTTCTCGGAGTCGGGGGTCGAGCCCGGGTCGGTTGGGCGGATAGATCTGTCCGTCGGGTTTGCGGAACACGGGTTTGTGGTCGGGGTCGTTTTCGATCCGCCATCCGTGTTCATGTAAGAACCGGTGGTGATAGCCACACAACAGGATCAGATTGTCCAGATCGGTCGGTCCCCCATCCGCCCAATGTCTGATGTGATGGGCGTGAACGAAGTTTCTGGTGCCACAACCGGGGAATTGGCAGCCTCCATCCCGATACCAGAGCTGGTGACGTAACCAGGCCGGGATCAACCGGGAACGACGACCGATCCCCAACACCTTTGGTGGTGATAGACCGTGCATTCGACCAATGCATCACAGGAGAGACGGCGGGCGGTCTCATTGGCGATCACCGGACCACCCTCGATCTCGGCCACCCCGGTGGTCTCGGAGTTCTCGAAGGAGCGATCCAGATCGGCGTGGACCACCAGCTGGGTTGGAGATGAAGATGTTCTCATCACCGGTAGTGGCACACAGTTCGATCAGACCGTCGGCCAGTCGTTGCGGATACGGATCGAACATCCCTGATTCAGGGTTGGGTGGGATCCGGTCGGCTTTCTCCCGGATCGCCGATTCCACCAGAGACAAATCAGGACCGGGGAGATCGGCGTGGAGACTGCCTCTGATCCCGTCCAGGGTGTATTGGATCGAGAGCCACCGATCCCGCCACGAACCAAGCGCATCTTCGGTGCTAGGAGGGTTGGCTCGTCGGGCGGCCCTATCCAAAGCCGGATTGGACAATCCGAGACATTCGGCGATCACCGCCTCCTCGGTCTCGGGAGTGGCCAGCTTCGAGATCGCATCCACCTGATCCAACGAAAGCGCCCCTTCGGCGAACCTCTCCCGCAACAGGGGCAGATCCTGGAGACGACGAGCCACCCGAACCAACTGGGCGGCAGTGGAATGACGAAGACCGAACCGAGCAGAAACCCACTGGGGAAGGTCGCGAGCCCCATCTGCGAGGAACTGTTGGCTGAGGTCAGCGTCGATCAACCAGTCACAGATCTCGGCGCAGAAAACGGACAGACCAGAGAACAGATGAGACAACACCCCATCCACCTGATCATTGGTGAAACTCTCCCTCTCCATGTCCCCAACATACGAAGAGGGTGTGACAAATTTGGTCCGGAAACCAGCCAATCAGAAAAGAAATCCGAGAAACATTCTCTGGGACCCAGCCGCTACCGGCCCTTCCAGTCGGGATCCCGCTTCTCGAGAAAGGCCGCAAGTCCTTCGGCCGCATCCTCGGTGCCGAGCGCCACCGATTGTGCCTCCCCTTCCCAGGAAAGAGCATCGGCCAGACCGATCTGAAAGCTGGCGTTCATCGTCTGTTTGACGAACATCTGTGCCATCGGCGCCCCGGCGAGGAGGCCCTCGGCGATCTCACTCACCCGGCCTTCGAGCTCGTCCACCCCCACAACCTCCATAACCAACCCGATCCGAAGCGCCTCTTCGGCCTCGACGATCCGCCCGGACAGCGCCAACTCCTTGGCACGTTGCAACCCGACGATCCGGGGCAGGAGCCACGACCCGCCGAAATCCACCGTCAGACCCCGCTTCGCAAAGATCTCGGAGAACCGGGCCCGCTCGGTGGCCACCACCACGTCGCAGCCAATTGCCAGGTTCATGCCCGCCCCGACCGCGACACCGTCGACCGCGGCGATGGTCGGTTTGGTCAGGCGATGGAGGGCCATCGCGGTGGCGCCGACCACCTTCATCCGAGCATGCCGGTCTTCGACCGACCGGAGCCAATCAACGCGAGACGGATCAAGATCGGCGCCGGCGCAGAACTCCCCCCCGGCTCCGGTCACTACCAACACTCTCTGGTCCGAGCCCTCGAACTCGTCCAAAGCGGACCGCATCTCCTCCCAACCATCGAATGGAATGGCGTTCTTTCGATCCGGGCGGTCGATCGTCAGCCAACGCACCTGCCCGCGGTCCGATATGTGCAACCAGGTCACGGACGATGACGGTAGACATCCCGGCGCGGGGTTACCGTTCACGCATGGGGTTCAACCCATTCCGCGATCACGAGAAAGACGTTGCCGACATCGTGGCGATGGTGATCGCTTTCGTGGCGATCTTCGCGGTCGTGGCATGGGCGATCTTCTCGGGGTGACGGTCGCCTCCGTCCAGCCCTACGCGGCGCGCAAGGACTACATCTGCCCTGGGTGCGAGATGACCATCCCGCCCGGCATATTCCATCTTGTCGTCGTGCCCGATGATGAGCCTGATCTGCGACGTCACTGGCATCACGGCTGCTGGCACAAGGAGATGCGTCGTCGCTTTGGCGCTCAGGCCGCGCCAAAGTGACAGGTCATGCCTTCCTGCTGGTCCACAGCCCTCTGCTCGGACCGTCCTGCTGGGTCCTCTTGCGTCGTTGGCCTCTGAGGCGGTCATGCGATCGCGATCCCGGACCTGACCCAGGCCAGCAACGCCCCGCCACCCTTTGGGAGGCCTTCGTCGAAGCCGCGGTCACCGCCGGGCGAGATCTCGGTTCGGAGGTCGTCGTGATCGGCCATTCAGGCGCCGGTGCGTTTCTCCCCGCCATCACCCATCGGCTTGGAGCGGAGGCACTCGTCTTCATCGATGCCGTCGTGCCGCCCACGGAGGGTGCACACCGGACACCGCCATCGCTCACCCGCCTGCTCGACGATCAAGTCGTCGACCGAGATGCTCCGGCGGTGGATCGAATGGTGGCCCGACGAGACGGTTGCCGAGCTGCTGCCCGATCCGGAGGACCGCTCACGCTTGTCGAGTGACATGCCGATTTGCCCCGGTCCTTCTACGACGAAGCCGTCCCCGTCCCCGCCGGTTGGTCAGATCGAAGATGCGCCTATCTCCGGCTGAGTGCCGCATATGACGACGAATTTAACGAAGCCGGGAAGCGTCGCTGGGCTCGCCTCCAGTTCGAAGGCGACCACCTCAGCATCTTCACGCGGCCGGCTCCCGTCCTCTCCGCCATCGAGGAGCTGCTCACGGCTTGGTGAGCTTCGATCAGGCGTCGCGCCGGCGAAGACCCCACCACGTCAGAAACAGCCCGAGCACGGTCCATCCCAGGACGATGGCGACCGCGTGGGGCAGCGATAGGTCGGCACCTGGCATCAGGGCCCCGAACCCGCCTGCCACATCGAGCTGGAACAAGGCTGTAGTGGCCGCCGAGAGCGAGACATTCTCCCATGGACCCCACAGCCCGAGGATCGGGTCGATGAAATAGAGGGCAAGCGCAGCGCCGATGGCGGGTCCGACCGACCGAAGCATCGCAACCGCTCCGAGCCCGATCGCGGTCCAGGCCAGCTCGATCAGGCCGACCTTCCACACCAAACCCAGCCATTCAGCTCGACACCGGGACCACCTTCTCCAGGCACAGCGATCGCGGTGACGATCGCCCAACCGGCGATGCCGGCGGCGATCGCCAGCAGAGAGGCGAGGGCGAGAACGAAAAAGCGGGCCGAGATCTGGCTGACCCGACGCGGATCCCTGGTCAACGCTGTCGCCCACACCGTGCTCCCGAACTCACTCCCCAGCATGACGACCGCCAGGATCAACGGGAACCAGGTCTGCCCGGCCACTTGCTGGGCGCCGAAGACGTAGGCGACGGGTTTCCTCAGCAGCGGCACGTCTTCGGCTAACTCGGGTGCAATCTGGGCGAAGATCAAGCAGGAAGAAGGCGAGCAACCCGACCAGTGCGGCCAAGATGATGACCATCGTGTAGTAGAGACTCCGACGACTCAGCTTCAGGTACTCGGCGTGAAGGAGGCTCATCCCTCCCCCTCACCGGTCATCCCCAGGAAAACGGATTCCAGGGTGGAACGCGCCGGGCGCACCTCACTGGGATAGATGCCCGCACCGGCCAGCATTTCGACGACCCGGCTTCCGTCGCTCTCATCGACTATCAGGGCGCCTCCGTCGGCATGCACCTCGAGACCAGCCGCAGTGAGGACGGCCCTTGCCTGCTCAGAGTTGACGGTGACCACCCGGGTGGAGCCTCCCGAGAGCATCTCTTCGAGGGGGCCCTGGGTGACCAGCTTCCCGTGATTCAGGACTACCACGTAATCGGCCAGGGCCTCGATGTCGGCCAGGTCGTGGCTCGACACGACCACGGTGCGGCCGCTGTCGGCGATGTCCCGAAGGCGGGCCCGAAAAGCCATCTGGCCGGCCGGGTCGAGACCGTCGAGGGGCTCGTCGAGCAACAGCAGCTGGGGGTCGCCGATCAGGGCGCCGGCAAGGGCCAGACGCTGCCGCATCCCCTTCGAGTACTCGTCGATCTTCCTCCCCGCATCAGCCTGCAGCCCGACGAACTCGAGCAGCTCCTCGATTCGGTTGTGCCCGAAACCGAGCTGGTCCGCCGCAACCCGGAGATTGACCCGCCCGGTCAGCGCCCTGATCAGCCCGGGTTCCTCGATGATCGCCCCGATCTTCTTGGTGACTTCGACAAGACCGGATGGAACGTCCTGATCGAGGACCCGGATTCGCCCCGAATTGGCTCGAGTCAGGCCAAGCAATGAACGGAACAGGGTGGTCTTGCCCGCCCCATTGGGCCCGAGCAACCCGGTGATGGCGCCTGTGGGCATGACACAGTCGAGACCGTCCAGTGCGGTGGTTCTCTTGTATCGCTTGACCAAGCCTTCGACCGCGATGGCGGGATCGGAGAGGTTCACGCTGTGGGGATGTCAGTCGCCATGGGGCGGCAGTCAACCACAGCCCGGCACCCAGTGGACCACGACGTCTTCCATCCCGATACGGACACCAACGAAGTCGACGCGTGTTGCCCCCACGGCTCCGGCCAGACGCGTCACCTGACGTCGTTTGCCCGGGTGTATCGCCTCGATCGGGTCTCCATCACCACTGATGGCTCGCACCTCGACAGCGACCCTCGCGTCCCCATCGAAGGCCAGGAGGTCGATCTCACCCCGTCCCACCACGACATTGTGGGCGACGACGGTGAGTCCGTGATCGGTGAGGAAACCGGCGGCAAGACGCTCGCCGGCCTCGCCCACCTTTGCCCGATCGGTCAGATCGAGATCTCTTGCTTCTCCAACTCTTCGACGTTCACGTCGCGAAAAGTCAGCACCTTCACGTGCTCGAGAAATCGGGCCGGTCGGAACATGTCCCAAACCCATGCGTCCTTCATCTCCACCTCGAAGAAGACCGAGCCGTTGGCCTCACGGACCTCGAGGTTGACCTCGTTCGCCAGATAGAAACGGCGCTCGGTCTCCACCACATACCTGAACATCGGGAGGACGTCGTGGTACTCCTTGTAGATCTTGAGCTCTACCTCGGATTCGTAACGCTCCAGGTCCTCTTCCATGCTCTCCTCATTCACACGGGCGGCCGTACCCGATCATATCTATGGACCGTCACTTAACGGTTGACAAACCTTGTGGTTTTCAGAGAGAGCCGATGTGGGAGATCGGCCAAATGGTGACGAAGGCGTTCCCGATGAGGTCCTGGAGCGGGATCGGCCCAAATCTTCGGCTGTCGAACGAGGCATCGCGGTTGTCGCCCATGACGAAGACCTCGTCGGCGCCGAGGGTGATCGGCGGCTCGTCGGGCATGAATACCTCAGGCAGATAGGGCTCCTCGATCGGCGTCCCGTCGACCACGACCTGGTTGTTGCGCACCTCGACCGTCTCACCGGGAAGGCCAATCACTCGTTTGATCAGGTCCTCGTGCCCCCGGGTGCGGATCCCGACCGCCTCCAGGACCGAGCGGATGACCGCTTCCGGGATCGATTCCTCGATCTCCTCCTCACGGGGATCCCTGAACACGACGACGTCGCCACGCTCAGGCTCGCCCCACTGATAGGCGAGCTTGTTGACCATGACCCGGTCGTTGACCTCGATCGTGGGCAGCATCGATTCGGATGGGATCCAGAAGGGCTGGACCAGGAACGTCTTGATCACAACCGCGATGACCAGTGCGGTCAGGAGCAATCCAGGCAGCTCGGCCAGGAACGAGCGCCGACGCGGTGGCGTCTCGGGGACGGCCTCCTCGTCGATCGGATCCGTGTGGTGGGAGATCAGTCGCGCAGCTCCTTGATACGGGCCGACTTCCCGACCCGATCGCGGAGGTAGTAGAGCTTGGAACGGCGGACGTCGCCCTTGCGGACGACTTCGATGCGGGAGATGATCGGGGCATGGACCGGGAAGACCCGTTCGACGCCGACCCCGAAACTCAGCTTGCGGACCGTGAACGAGGCCCGTGCGCCTGCACCATTTCGAGCGATGACGAGACCTTCGAAGATCTGGACGCGCTCTCGGCCGCCCTCGACCACCCGGACATGCACTTTGACACTGTCACCGGCCCGGAAATCCGGGATATCGTCGCGGACGTGCGCGCTCTCAACTACGTGAAGATCGTTCATGGAGGGCTCCTCGAGGAGCCGGGCGAAACTCGCTAGCCCGGACCGGGCGGAATTGTATCAGGTCTCCGAAGTCTCGCCATCCGGGAGCAGGTCGGGTCGACGCTCGGAGGTGCGGTTCAGACGCTGGCCCTGCCTCCACTCCGCGATCAGTGCATGGTTCCCGGAGAGGAGGACCTCAGGGACCTCCCATCCCCGGAAATCCGCAGGCCGGGTGTACACCGGTTCCTCGAGCAGGCCGTCGCGGAACGACTCTGTCTCGGTCGAGCCTGGGTTGCCCACCACACCTGGGAGCAACCGGGCAATCCCTTCGATCGCAAGCGCCGCAGCCACCTCTCCGCCGGCGAGGACGAAGTCTCCGACTGACGTCTCCTCCTCGATGAAGTGCTCCACCACACGCTGATCGACGCCCTCGAAACGTCCGCAGACGAGGGTGATCTCGGGCAACCCCGCCCAGCGGTCGAGGGTCGCCTGGGTCAGGGGGCGCCCCGCAGGCGTGAACAGGATCCGATGAGTCTTCTCGAGCGGCTCGAGGGCGGCCGCCAGAGGCTCAACCATCATCACCATGCCGGGCCCCCCACCGAACGGGGCGTCGTCGAGCTGTCGGTGACGGCCCAGCCCGTGCTCACGCAGGTCGATGAGGATCACTTCGAGGATCCCCGCCTCGATGCCCCTGGCCACGATCGAGACGCCCAGCGGGCCCTCGAAGAAGCCGGGGAACATCGTGACGACGTTGATCTGCACCCGGCAAGGCTAGGGATCGCCGGTGGACGGGCCGGCGAGGGTCGATTACGCCGACGGCGTGATCCGGTACTCCTCGACGAGGACCCAGTCCTCGTCGTCAAATGTCATCTCATTGCGCCAGAGGACGATGGAGGGATCCGAGAGGTCCCAGGTCAGCCTGATCCTCGGAAAGGAGTCACCCATCGACTCGAAGACCATCCGATCACCCTCGATCCACCCACTGAGGAGGGCGGCTCGCCCGTAGTTGTCGGCGATGGTCGCCCGATACTCCGCAGCCGCTGGATCCCAGCCGCAGACCCAATGAAGCTCCCACCTGAGGACAAAGGAACCATCTTCGAGGTATTGGTCTTGGGCGTACTCCCCCACCACCCATCGGCCATCCTGGATCCAGGTGTGCGCCGCACTGCCCAATGCCGTCTGCCGGGGTGTGCCCGGCCCCATGCCACCGGCGTTGATCACACCCTCCCAGGTCCCATCGACGTGGAATGCCCGCAACGCCTCGTGCTCAGGACCGACGTCGATCGGCCTGGGGATTGCTGTAAGAACGGTGTCTTCGATCATCAGATCACCTCCGATCTGATCATCACCCGCAGGTCAGGCAAGCGGATAGGGCCGAAAGTCCGGGAGCAAACCGAAGCGCGGCGTGATTGGCGGATATCCTCGCCTCCCGGGCGATTCCCCCGCCTCAGCCGGAGAGTTGACATGTCCATCGACCAAGCACCGACACCGTGACGCTGGATCATTTGCCGGTTGAGAGCGTCCTCCTCGTCGCGGCCGGGCTCATGGTCATCGGCATCATCATCGTGGGTGCGTCCGAACGTCTGCGGGTGCCCGCAGCACTGCTCTCTCTCGGCATCGGCATGGTCTTCGGAAGTGATGTCCTCGGGCTGGTCGAGGTGAGCGATATGGCGATGGTCAGGGACATCAGCGTCATCGCCCTGATGATCATTCTCTTCGAGGGTGGCCTAACCACCAAGCCGTCCGTTCTGCGGGAGTCAGGCGTTCCAGGCTTCGTCCTCGCCAACGTCGGTGTGCTGGTCAGTGCGGCAGTCGTCGCGGTGGGGGTGCAGCTCCTGTTCGACACCGGGTGGGAGACCGCCCTGATCATCGGGGCAGTGGTTGCCTCCACGGACGCTGCGGTCGTCTTCGACGTCGTGCGTCGAACACCAATCCCGAGGCGGCTGGCCGGCATCCTCGAAATCGAGTCGGGGGTCAACGACCCCTTCGCAATCCTCCTCACCATCGGTCTCATCGAGGTGACCAGATCGAATCCCGGGATCGAGGACTGGGTGGTGTTCGGAGCCAGGCAGTTGTTCGGGGGCATCGCTGTCGGCCTGCTCGGGGGCTGGATCGGCTCCAGACTGCTACGGCTCCGTCTCAGGTCCTCGGGCCTCTATCCGCTACTGGCCCTGGCCATCGCCGGGCTCACCTTCGCGGTCGCGTCGTACTTATCGACCTCGGGTTTTCTGGCCGTCTACATCTGCGGGCTGATGATCGGGGCGCTCGCTCCCCGTCACCGACGGGTGGTGCGAAGCTTTCACGCCAGTCTCGCCAATGGCGCCGACATCGCCCTCTTTCTCCTGCTCGGGCTGCTCGTCTTCCCGGCCGAGCTGCCCGGTGTCGCCATCCCGGCGTTGGCGGTGACAGCCATCTTGCTCTTGGTGGGCAGACCGCTGTCGGTGGTCCTGGCCATGCTGCCTTTCAGGCTGTCATGGAAGGAGATGACGTTTCTCTCCTGGGCCGGCCTGCGTGGTGCACTGCCCATCGTCCTTGCCACGTTCCCTGCGACCGCGGGAGTCGCTTCCGGCGAAACGATCTTCAATCTCGTGTTCTTCGTGGTAGTCGTGTCCGCTCTTCTGCAGGGGACCACGGTTGCGCCCTTGGCCAAGCGCCTCGACCTGGTGGTCGACAGGCCCGCCTGGCAGTCGATCGCGGAAGCGGTGGAACTGGAAGATGTCGACGTCGATCTCATCGAGATCGAGGTGACCGAGGATCTCGCCCTCGTCGGCACCAGGCTCGCCAGCAACCCGCCACCTGATGGAATGCTGATCACGACGATGATCCGAGATCACAAGGCAGCCATTCCCACGCCGGATACGGTCTTCGCGGCGGGCGATTTCCTCATGGTGGCGGTCAACAGTGGTCACGACCGGGTGCGCGAGGTCACGGCCTGGGCCCGTGGCGAGTCGAGTGGGAGCGAAGACGCCGGCTAGCTGAGGCGTTCCACGATCATCGCCATCCCCTGACCGCCGCCAACACACATGGTCTCGAGGCCGATCGTCTTGTTTGTGGTGCGCAAGCCATTGATGAGGGTGCCCATGATGCGGGCACCGGTCATGCCGAAGGGGTGACCGAGGGCGATCGCACCACCGTGCACGTTGAGCCGGTCCATGTCGATCCCCAACTGGTCGGCACTGGCCAGGACCTGGGCCGCGAAGGCCTCGTTCATCTCGATCAGGTCGATGTCGGTCAGGCTCATGCCGGCCTGATCGAGCACCGCCCTCACCGCCCCGACCGGGCCCATACCCATGTACTCGGGCTCGAGACCAACCACCGAAGAGGCGAGGATCCGGGCGAGGGGCTCCAATCCCAGCTCGGTTGCCCGTTCAGACGACATGACCAGCACCGCCGCGGCCCCGTCGTTGAGCGGGCACGAGTTGCCGGCAGTCACCGTGCCATCGGGTTTGAAGACGGGGGGCAGCTCTGCCAGCTTCTCGAGTGTGGTGTTGGGCCGTGGCCCGTCATCGATCGATATCGAGCGCCCGTCCGGCACCTCGATCGGGGTGATCTCCCAATCGAAGAACCCGTTCTTCTGTGCTTCTACCGCGAGGTCCTGAGAGCGCTTGGCGAACTCGTCCATCCGCTCCCGGGTGATCCCGTACCTCTCCGCAACGTTCTCGGCCGTGTTCCCCATCGGGATGTAGACGTTGTCGATGAAGTCGTCCCTGCCGGTGTCGGTGAAGCGGGGGTTCAGATCGTCGCTGTCGAAGGCCTTCCCGTAGGTGCGCGTGACCGAATCCACCCCGGCTGCCACGTACGTGTCGCCTTCGCCGTGGTGGATGGCATGGAACGCCATCCGGATCGTCTGCAGCGAGGATGCGCAGAAGCGGTTGACGGTGGTGGCCGGCACACTCTCCGGCATCCCGCCGAGAAGCGAGGCGGGTCGGGCCAGGTTGAACCCCTGCTCGTGGTGAGTCAATGCACATCCGACCACGACGTCCGCCACCGAACCGCGGTCCACCTCTGGCACTTTCGACATGAGTGCATCGATGGCGAACCCCGCCAGGTCATCGGCGCGGATGTCGATCAGAGAGCCCTTGTAGGCCCTTCCGATCGGAGATCGGGCAGTAGCAACGATCACGGCTTCGGACATGGCTGTCTCCCGGGAGATTTTGACTGCGCACTCAAATCTAGTGCGACCCGCCGATTGGTCACTCGGGCCCGACCAGTCCCGGGATGGGTGCGATCACGATCCGTCCCTCCGCGAGGTCGACCACAGGCACCAGCTCGTCGACGAATGGGACCTCATACCCGATGCCATCGGGTCGAGTCACGACCAGTCGGTCCTGGCCCGGACCGATGATTACCTCGTCGACGACGCCGATCATCTGCCCCACCTCATCCACGACCGAGAGGCCGATCAGATCGTGGGGCCAGAACTCACCCTCGCCGAGCGTCCGACGCTCCGCGACAAGGACTTCGCACCCCCTGATCGTCTCGGCCGCCTCCCGATCGGCTATACCTTCGAATGAGATCTGGAATCCCCGGTCGGCCGGCCGAATCGCCCTCACCACGTGGGGTCGGTCCTCGAGGTAGACAATTGCGCCTGGTTGGAGGCTCACCACGTCTTCCTCGTCGACATAGACACCGAGGAAGCCGTCCAGGCCGTGGGGCCGCCCCAGTCGCCCTATGGCGAACCGTTGCGGTTCAGTCGAGGAATTCGACGCCAGCGTTGATGCCCTCTTCGTCACCGGCGGCCCCGGCAGCAGCTCGGATCGCCTTGGCAACACGGCCCCTGCGCCCGATGACTCGACCCATGTCGCCTTTGGCGGTGCGGACCTCGGCCACGACCTCGTCGGGGCCCTGCTCGACCATGGTGACCGAGACCTCGTCAGGCTCCTCGACGATGCTCTTCACGACATAGGTGACTACCCGCTCGACGATGTCTCCCTTGGCCACTGTCACTCCTCCTCGCCGGTGGTGTCGGCAGCGATCTCGTCCACGGCGGGCTCCTCCACGACGGGCTCCTCCACAACGGGCTGCGGGGCAGGCTCTGCCTCTGTAGCGGCCGGCTCGGTGGTAACAGCTGTCTCGGCTGCAGCGGGCTTTTCACCGACGGTGTGGATCTGGCCGGTGCGGACCTTCATCGTGTTCATCGCGCCGGAGATGTTGAGGAGCTTCTCGACCGCCTCGGTGGGCTGGGCCCCCTTGGAGAGCCAGGATGCGGCCTTCTCGTTGTCGATCTCGACCAGTGACGGGTCCTGCTGGGGGTCGTAGCGCCCGATCTGCTCGATGTAGCGGCCATCGCGCGGCGCCCGGCCGTCGACCACCACGACACGGTACGAAGGGGTCTTCTTCTTCCCCATCCGCATCAACCTCATCTTCACGGCCATCGATTCACCTCTTGGTTCGCTGCGCCGGGAAGAGACCCTGCAATGAGGGAGCGCCCTTGCCTCCGGCCAGCATCTTCATCATCTTCTGCGCATCGACGAACTGCTTGAGCAGCCGATTCACGTCCTGGGGCCTGGTGCCCGAGCCGGACGCGATTCGGCGCTTACGGCTCCCGCCGATGAGCTTTGGGTTCCGGCGCTCCTCTGGAGTCATGGACTGGATGATCGCCTCGACGCGACGCAGGTCGCGGTCGTCGACGTCCACCTCGCGCATGAGCGAACCGGAGCCCGGGATCATAGCAAGTATGTCCTTTAGAGGCCCCATCCGCTTCATCGCCTGGAACTGAGAGAGGAAGTCGTCCAGAGTGAACTCGCCCTTCTGCAGCTTCTTTGCAGCCTTCTCCGCCTCCGCCTCGTCGAAAGTGGCCTCGGCCTTTTCGATCAGGCCCATCACATCGCCCATGCCCAGGATCCGGGAGGCCATGCGATCGGGGTAGAAGGCCTCGAGATCGTCCAGGCCCTCACCCATGCCGGCGAATTTGACCGGCGCGCCGGTCACCTCACGGACCGAGATCGCAGCCCCGCCGCGGGCATCACCGTCGAGCTTGGACAGGACCACACCGGTCAAGCCGATTCGCTCCTGGAAGCCGGTGGCGACGTTGACCGCGTCCTGGCCGGTCATCGCGTCGACTACCAGGAGAATCTCGTCGGGGTCGGAGGCCTTCCGCACGTCATCCAGCTCACTCATCAGCTGCTGGTCGATCTGGAGCCGTCCTGCGGTGTCGACGATGACCACGTCCCGCCCGGTGCGGGGCGCTTCCTTCATCGCAGCCTTGACGAGGCGTGCCGGCTTGCCCTTGCGGTCGGTGAACACCGGGACATCGATACGGCGACCGAGGGTCTCGAGCTGGTCGATCGCGGCCGGTCGTTGCAGGTCGGCAGCGACCAGCAGGGGCTTCTTGCCTTGCTTCCTGAGGAGCAGCGCCAGCTTTCCTGCCGTCGTGGTCTTGCCCGAGCCCTGGAGCCCCACCATGAGAATGGTGAGCGGCGGGGCGGCCTTCTTGAGAGGCACCACCTCCGAGCCGAGAGTCGTCACCAGCTCCTCGTGGACGATCTTGATCACTTGTTGGCCCGGGGTGAGGGACTTGGAGACGTCCTCGCCCAGAGCCCTCTCCTTCACCCGAACGAGGAAATCCTTCACCACTTTCACGTTCACGTCTGCCTCGAGCAGGGCAAGACGAACCTCACGCAGGGCGGCCTCGATGTCGTTCTCGGAGAGACGTCCCTTGCCTCTCAGGGAGGCGAAGACGTCTTCGAATCGGTGGGTAAGGCTGTCAAACATCCGGTGGTGAGTTCTGGGTGGTGGGTGGTGAGTTAGGAGTATGTAACTGGCGGTGACTCACAACCCACAACTCAAGACCCACCACTCATCACCCAATGTCTCGTCGGCGGAAGCCGACTCAGAGCCGGCGAAGACCAGAGCACCGGCCACCAGGAGCAAGACGGCGAAGGGCAGGATCTCGACATCGTCTGAGGGCACTACCGGGATGTGAGTGAACGGGGAGAGGTTGAGACTCCATCTGAGGCAATTGCAGGATCTGACCGAACTGGCCGAGCAGGACGCAAGCGACCAAGACACCCCAGCTGAATCCGACCCGTCTCGGGGCGAGCCCGTAGATGGCCATTGTGGTCCCGGTGAGCACCCAAACCGCGGGGAGCTGCGCCATGGCCGCGCCAAGTACGCGGGGTACCTGGGATCCGACCTCGCCGACGATTGCGTCATACGCCGCCCCGGCCATCGCCCCGCTGACGGCCAGCATGATGACCGGAACGACCAATCCGAAGACGAGATGACTCCAGGCAAAACGGTGCCGAGGGGTGGCCGTGGCTAGAACGATTCGGCCCGGTGGGCTTCCTCTTCCACATCGAGGCGAAGCACCGCACGTATCGCATACGCCGAGATGACGATGGCGATGATGCCCACCACCGTCGCGAAGTAGGTGTCGGTGAGACCTTGGGCCCCGCCGATCTGCTCGAGTATCTCGGCGAGCTGGGGGTTGCCCTCGATCATGTCACCGATGCTGTCCCCGGCGGTCCCGTAGACCACGCCAAGCACCGCCACCCCCATTGTCCATCCGGCAACCGACCCGCGGTGGAGCCGCCAGGCCAGACCGAGCGGGCTGCTCAGACCCGGGCCAGCCTGGGCGGGCCCTGGACGCGAAGGCAGTGCCCCCGCGGCAACATCGCGTCGCGCCGCGATCGCCACGGCGGCGGCGACGAGAACAGCGGCCAACCCGAGCCAGAGGACAAGTACCCACCACTGCTCCTCGGCGTATGGGCGGAGTCGGCTGAACCAACCGATTGGGGAGAGCCAAGACAGCCACTCGATGCCATCGCCGCCAGCATCTCCGGCGACCCGGAGCAGGTACATCAGCCCCACGATCGTCACCGCGAGCCCGCGCGCCGAGGACGCCGCCTCGGTGAGCTGGGCAGCGACAGCGCCGACACCAGCGAATGTTGCGGCGACGCCAGCGAACCCGAGCCCGAACGCCAATGAGCCGCCGAGAGGAAGACCGAGACCCGTGAGCCCGGCCGATGAGGAGGGCGGCGACGAGGATCCCGGCCGCGATAGTCACCGTCACTGCGGCCGCCAGCTGGGCGTGACGCCCCACCACCGTGGCGCCGAGCAGCTCCCGCCTCCCGGTCTCCTCCTCTTCGCGGGTGTGCCTGATAACTGTGAGGACCGCCATCAGAGCGACGAACACGGCGCCTAGCACCCCCGCCCGCCAAGCGACCAGGCCACCGATGCTCGAGTCGTACAGGGGGCCGAGCATCGACGTGAGGGCCGGGCTCGAGATGACTGTTGCCGCCAGAGCCTGGCGCGACGCCTCGTCCGGGTAGAGATCGAGGAAGGCATTCGCCGTGATGATCGGGACCGATTGCAAGGACGACCACCCAAATGCTGAGACGGACCCGCTCCCTGCGGAGGATGAGGCGGATCAGCTTCCCAGTGCCGGCAAGGGTGCTCATGGCGCCGTCTCGTCGTCCTCGTAGTGCCGCAGGAACAGCTCCTCCAATGTCGGGGGGTGACTGACCAGGCTGCGGACGCCAAGAGGAGCCAGCGTCCGGACCACTTCGTCGAGCCGGTCGGAATCGACTTCGAACTCGATCTTGTGGTCGTGGAGTCGCACGTCGTGTACTCCCGACAACGAGGACTACGGGGGCAGGATCGGAGGTCAACTCGGCGCTGATCGTCGTCCGGGTCAGATGGCGCATTTCGGAGAGAGTCCCGCTCTCGACCGTGCTTGCCCTTGCGCACGATGCTCACCCGATCGCAGAGTGCTTCGACTTCGGCCAGGATGTGACTGGCCAGCAGCACCGTCCGACCGGTGGCACGGTCCTCCTCGATGCAATTGCGGAATTGGGCCTCCATGAGAGGGTCGAGCCCTGCGGTGGGCTCATCCAGGATCAGAAGCTCGACATCCGAAGACAGGGCGGCGACGAGCGCCACCTTCTGCCTGTTCCCCTTGGAGTAGGTGCGCCCCTTCTTGGTGGGATCGAGGTCGAAACGCTCCAGGAGCTGCTCTTTCTTGGACTGGTCGAGCCCTCCACGAAGCCGACCGAGGAGATCGATCACCTCGCCCCCGGTGAGATTGGGCCAGAGCATCACATCGCCGGGGACATATGCCAGCCGACGATGCAGCTCCGTGGCCTGATCCCACGGGTCCCCTCCGAGGAGCGTGGCGGTGCCGGCGTCACGACGGATCAGCCCCAGCAGGATCTGATCGCCGTCGTCTTTCCCGCTCCATTGGGGCCGAGGAAGCCATGTACCTCACCGGTGGCCACCTCGAGGTCGAGCCCATCGAGGGCCCGAACATGCCCGAAATTCTTCACCAGACCGGAGATCGAGATCGCATTGCTCATGACACCCGGATCGTAGGTCGGGACCTATCAGTGTCGACGCGGGGTGGGCTTGCTCGAACCGAGGACCGAGCTCACGACGTAATGGGCGGGAAGGCCGACGCGGGAGTCGTCGAATGCGTAAGGTTCCGACCGGGCAGGATTCCGGCGTCGACCGGAATCCTTTGTGCAATGGGAGGTCTGGCCGTGGCTCGCGCCCTGGCTGGCCCATGAGACTGGGAGGTGACCTTTGGCAGTCGAGACATCCGGTCACAGTCGCGGCAACCCCCGGCTGTACGAGTTGATCGAGAATGCCCCCAAGGAGGGCCAGAGCCCCACCATCTGGGCGTGGCCGGAGATCATCGAGTACCTCAAGGTGGCAGGTCAGCCGGTCCAGGGCCCCTGGCCCCCTCATCAGCAGCCCAGGCCAGACCCGGCGGCCGAATCCCTCCCGGTCGCCGTGCCCGACCCGCAATCGTCCCAACCCGAGCCCGAGCCTCAGGACGAACTCGGGCCGCAGGCCTGAAGCAACAAGGAGGCAGACATCTACCCCTCTCGATTCCGCTACGAGGCTCCGAGGTCGGTCGAGGAGGCCATGGCCCTCCTGGCCGACGGAGGAGGCGATGCCAAGGTCCTGGCCGGCGGCCAGAGCCTGGTCCCGATGATCAAGCTCCGGTTCGCCTCGCCTGAGATGTTGGTCGACATCAACGAGATCCCCGGATTGGACTTTCACCGGATCGATGCCGATGGATCGATACACGTAGGGGCGCTGTGCCGTCACGCCGACCTGGAGCGTTCCGCCCTGCTCGCCTCCCGCCAGCCAACCATGGCAGCCGCAGCGCCGCTGGTGGCGGACCCGATCGTGAGGAATCGGGGGACTCTGGTCGGCTCGCTCTGTCACGCCGACCCCCAAGGTGACTGGGCCTCGGTGATGGTCTCACTGGACGGTCTGGTGGTTGCCCAAGGGCCCGGCGGCCGACGCACGATCGCGGTCAAGGACCTGGTGCACGGCCCGTTCCAGAACACCCTCGCCTACGACGAGCTGGTAGTCGAGGCGATCGCCCCGGCTCCGAAGGGTGTGCCGGACGGCGGTTACCTCAAGCTGGAGCGCCGCGTTGGTGATTTCGCCACAGTCGGCGTTGCCGTGTCCATCGATCGAACCGGGGACGAGATCACCCGAGCGGGCATCGGCCTGACCGGTGTGGGTGGCTCCACCATCTCCGCAGACGATGCCGCCCTTTTGTTAGTCGGCGGCCCGCTCAACGCAGAGGCCATCGGCGAGGCGGCGGCGCTGGCGGCCCAAGCGGCCCAGCCCCGCACCGATCACAGGGGCAGCGCCACCTACAAGCGACATCTGGTGAGCGTCTTCACCCACAGGATCCTTACGGGGTTGATTCGATCGGAAGAGGAGGCGGCCTGATGACCAGCTTGTTCCAGGAGGTCAGCCCCGGAGCAGCGGAGGAGACTCCGACCAGGCAGATCACGGTGACGGTCAACGGTGAGCGCCGGACCGCCGTGGTCGAGCCCCGGCTCCTTCTAGCCCATCTCCTCCGTCAGGGGTTCCATCTCACCGGGACACACACCGGGTGCGACACCTCCAACTGCGGGGCATGCACGGTCTTGGTCGACGGGACGCCGGTCAAGAGCTGCACCATGTTTGCCGTCCAGGCAGACGGGCACGAGGTGATGACGGTCGAAGGGCTGGCGGGTCCCAGCGAGTTGCACGCCATCCAGGAGGGGTTCAAAGAGGAGCACGGGCTCCAGTGCGGCTTCTGCACACCGGGCATGATGATGGCGTCCAAAGCCCTGCTCGAGGAGAACCCGAACCCGACCGAGGACGAGATCCGCTGGGCGTTGAGCGGCAATCTGTGCCGCTGCACCGGGTATCAGAACATCGTCAAGGCGGTCATGTGGGCGGCCCGGAAGCTGGAGGATCAGGGATGACGGCGGTCGACGAGATCAAGATCGGCGGGATGGGCGCGAGCAGGCGCCGTGTCGAGGACAACCGGTTCATCCGTGGCAAGGGCAACTACGTCGACGACATCGTGCTGCCCGGGATGCTGCACATGGAGATCCTGCGCAGCCCCTTGGCTCACGCCCGGATCAAGTCGATCGACGCCTCCAAGGCCTGGGCCATGCCGGGCGTCCGACTCGTCCTGACCGGCGAGACGATGGCAGCCCGCAACCTGGCCTGGATGCCGACATTGTCGTACGACACCCAGGCGGTGCTGGCCACCGACAAGGTCCGATTCCAGGGCCAGGAAGTCGCTTGCGTCATCGCCGACGACCCCTACATCGCCAAGGACGCCTGTGAGGCGATCGTGGTGGACTACGAACCGCTCCCGGTGATCGTCAACCCCACTCAATCTCTCGCCGAGGGGGCGCCGCTGATACGTGACGACAAGGAAAACCAGTCGAGCAACGTCGTCTACGACTGGGAGGTGGGCGACAAGGAAGGCACCGACCGGGCCTTCGACCAGGCCGATGTCATCTCGAAGATGGACCTCCACTACCCGAGGTCACATCCGGCGCCGATCGAGTGTTGCGGGTCGATCGCCGACTTCAACCGGTCGACGTCGAAGCTCACGGTCTACATGACGACCCAGGCGCCGCACATCATCCGGGCTGCTGTGGCCCTGGTCGCCGAGCTGCCCGAGCAGATGATCCGGATCGTCGCCCCCGATATCGGCGGCGGATTCGGAAACAAGGTGCCGGTGTACCCGGGGTACGTGGCGTCGATATTGGCGTCGATCCTCCTCGAGCGCCCGGTTAAGTGGATCGAGGACCGGACGGGCAACCTGATCTCGACCGGATTCGCCCGTGACATCTATCTCCACGGCGAGCTCGCGTTGCGCAAGGACGGCCGGATCCTCGGAGTGCGGATGAAGGCCATGGCAGACCACGGAGCCTTCTTCTCCGATGCCCAGCCGTCGAAGTTCAAGATCGGGCTGATGCACTCGGCGTTCGCCTGTTACGACATCCCCAACGCCCATCTCCAGGCACGCGGGGTCTACACCAACAAAGCGCCGGGCGGGGTCGCCTACCGGTGCTCGTTCCGGGTGACCGAGGCGATGTTCTTCCAGGAGCGGATGGTGCAGGCGGCTGCAGACGACCTGGGTATGGACCAGGCCGAGTTCCGTCGCATCAACTTCGTGCGCGACGACGACTTCCCCCATCGGACCCCTTGGGGCTTCCTCACCGACTCGGGCCAGTACGGCAAGTGCCTGGACGTCGGTCTGGAGGCAATCGGCTACCAGGACTTCCTCAAACAGAAGGAAGAGGCTGCGAAGCGGGGCCGGCTGCTCGGGATCGGGATCTCCACGATGACCGAGCCACTCGGGGCAGGCAACAGCCGTGAGTACGACATCCTGGGCATCAAGATGTTCGACTCAGCCGAGTTGAAGATCCATATGACCGGCAAAGCTCTCCTGCGCACGGGGGCCAAGACCCAGGGCCAAGGTCACGAGACAACCTGGGCCCAGATCGTCGCCCACGAGCTCGGTCTCCCCGCCGAGGACATCCTCGTCGAGGAGGGCGACACCGACACCGCCCCGTTCGGGATGGGCACCTATGCCTCGCGGAGCACACCGGTGGCGGGAGCAGCCGTCGCCATGGTGTCGCGCAAGATCCGGGCCAAGGCCCGCAAGATCGCAGCGCACCTCCTCGAGATATCCGAGGAGGACGTCGAGTGGGAGTTAGGGCGCTTCTACGTTCGCAGCCAGCCCGACCGCGGGGTGACAATCCAGGAATGTGCCATGGCGGCGTATTCCAACATGCCCGACGGGATGGAGCCCGGGTTGGAGAACGTGGCGTATTACGACCCGCCCAACCTCACCTGGCCCTTCGCCTGCTACATCGTGACTGTGGAGGTGGATCCCGAGACGGGGGTCTGGGACGTGTTGCGTCTGGTCGCCGTCGACGACTGCGGGGTCCGGATCAACCCCATGATCGTCGAGGGCCAGATCATGGGCGGTCTCACCGAGGCCTATGCCATGGCCAACATGCAGTTCATCACCTTCGATGCCCAGGGCAACTGCATCGGCTCCAACTTCACCGACTACCTGCTCCCCACTGCCTGGGAGACCCCGGGGTTCGAGCTCCACGAGGTGGTCACCCCATGTCCCCACCACCCGATCGGCGCCAAGGGAATCGGCGAGTGCGCCGCCGTCGGCGGTCCCGCCGCGTTCGTCAACGCGGTGATGGACGCCCTGAAGGGCACCGGGGTGCGCAACATCGACATGCCGGTCTTTCCCGACCGGGTCTATCAGGCGCTGCAGACGGGGCAGGACGTGAGCGGAGCGCCGCCGGTGAGGACCGACGAGACATGACCGCTCAGCCCGCCGACGGGTGGAGGATGATCGAGATGGCGAGCGATCTCGCCCGTCAGGGAGTCGAGTTCGCCCTTGCCACCGTGGTCTGGCGCCAGGCGCCCTCCTCGGGGCATCAGGGTGCGAGGGCCATCATCACTTCCGAGGGCCAGATGCACGGCTGGATCGGAGGTGCATGTGCCGAGCCGGTGGTGATACGGGAGGCACAGCGGGCCATGGAGGACCGCGTCCCACGGCTCATCCTCCTGGGCAACCCGGACCAATTCGGTGAGATCCCTGACGGAATGACCTTCGTCCAGATGTCGTGCCAGTCCGAGGGCGCCCTCCAGTTGTACGTCGAACCGGTGCTCCCCAGCCCGCACCTGGTCGTGCTCGGCCGGTCGCCAATGGCGGCAACTCTGGCGGAGCTGGCAGCGGGGGTCGGATGGCGGGCCGACCTGGTCGATGTCCCCGACTTCAAGTCAGCCCACGTCGGCAACAGATCCGTCGTGATCGTCGCCACCCAGGGGCACGGTGACGAGGAGGCGGTGGAGCAGGCAGTTACGGCCCAGCCCGCCTTCGTCGGGCTGGTCGCCTCACGCAAGCGGGGTGAGGCGGTCCTCGGATACCTCGCCGATCGCGGCGTACCCCAGGAGCTCCTGGACCAAGTGCGGGTTCCGGTCGGCATCGACCTCGGCCACACGTCACATCCCGAGATAGCGGTATCAGTCCTGGCCGAGCTGGTCGAGCTCAGGGCCAAAGGCGCCCTCGACCCCGAGCCACGAGTGGAGATGGACGAGGCTCCCGTCGATCAGCACCATGGCCACCAGAGCCACGATCACTCCACGGCGGACACCGCCCTCGACCTGGTCTGCGGGATGACCGTGCCCGCCGACGAGACCAGCCGCCCCTTCGTGTACGAGGGACAGACGTACTACTTCTGCTGCCCGGGCTGCCGGACAGCGTTCGAGAAAGACCCCACCGCCTACCTGACAGTCAGAGGATGACATGCTGATCAAACACGACTTCGAGGTACCGGTCGACGTGGACAAGGTGTGGGAGTTCTGCCAGGACATCCCGCAGGTGGCCGCGTGCCTCCCGGGGGCTTCGCTCACGGACGAGATCGGCCCCGATCACTACGCGGGCAACGTCGGGATCCGCCTCGGGCCGGTCCAGATGCAGTTCGCCGGGCAAGCCGCGGTCACGGAGCGCGACCACGCCAACCGAACCATCGTCGTCGATGCATCCGGATCCGACGAGAAAGGGCGGGGGCAGGCTGCACTGGGGCTCACCGCCCGCCTGGTGCCGACCGCCACCGGGACCAGGGTCGAGGTGGAGCAGGACCTGCAACTCTCTGGCGCCGCAGCGCAATACGGAAGGGGCATGATCAGCGACGTCAGCGCGGTGATGATGCGGGACTTCGCCACCAACATGCAGACCCGGATCGATGCCTACGACCGCGGTGTCTCCCCCGACCAGATCCAGCAGGCAAAATCTGCGGGTGGCTTCGGTATCGCCATCGCAGCGGCATGGATGGCGCTGAAGCGGGTCGGGCGCAGGTTCTTTCTCCCCTACGAGCCGAACAGGATTTGAGGAGGCATCGATGACTTGGTGGTGGATAGGAAATGTGGTGCTCCTCCTAGTGGTGGTGCCCGTGCTGGTGGCCCTCCTCAACCGAGTGCTGGCGGCGTTGGAGCGGATCAGAGCAGCATCGGACGAGATTCTCGGGGGTGGCGTCGCCTTGATCGGTGAGGTCGACAGGGTTCCGCAACTGCTGGCGGTGACCGATCAGACCATCGAAGACGTGTCCACCGGTGCGGTGCGCTATGCCGGCTCAGTGGCGAAGTTGTTGGGTTAGGAGAGGAGGAGGCATATGCCTGCAGCAGCAATCGTGACCCTGGTGCTCGCGACGCTCATCATCGCCGCGGCCGCTCTCGGGTTGATCCGGGTCATCGGCCACCTCAGCGCCACCCTGGGAACACTCCGCGCCCTCACCGGAGGCGTTGGCGTCGTCGCCGACAAGACCAGCACCGTTCCTGCGGTGGTGGGCTCGGTCAACGCCAGCCTGAAGCCGGTCAGCGACTTCTGCGAGTCGATATGAGCGAGCTGTTCGAGGGAAACACCGGCTGGCTGGTCGGTTACATCATCGGAATCGTCATCGTCCTGGTGGTGGTCGCGCTGGTGGTGCCGATCCTGGTCCTCGCCCGCAAGATCGGGAACGAGGCCCAGCTGATCGACGAGAGTCTCCAGAAGTCGGTGCAGAACACTGCGGCGTTGGCCGACCTCGCCACCACCAACACCATGGCGATCAACGTGATCGAAGGTCTGAAGCGGGGCCGGCAGAGGTTGGGAGGTTGACCGTGGTCTTTGCCCTCACCGAGAACCAGGAGACCCTGTGGCAGATCGCCAACTGGGCCGGGCTCGCCGTCGTGATCGCCGTGGCGCTCTTGCTCACCATCCTCGTGCTGCTTGTGCACCGAATCGACAAGAGAGTCAAGAACATCAAGGCCACCCTGACCCAGGCCGAGGCCAACACCGCTGACGCCGAGTTGCTGAACACCACCGCCGCCGGAGTCGACCTGGTCCTCGCCGAAGGTCTGGAGCACCATCTGTTCCTCGGTCGGGTGCTGGGAAAGGTGCGCTCATGAACAGCCTGGTCATCTTCACCGTCGTCGACATCGTCCTGCTCATCGCGGGTCTGGCGATCTACCTCTGGATCGTGGGTGGCCAGCTCACTCGGGTCGCCACCAATCTCGAGGAGTGCAACGAGTTGGTCGCCAAGATCAATGCCAACGCGGCTTCGATCGATGGCAATCTCGAGCACGTCAATCGCACCGGTGGTGTCATCGCCGGAGCCCTTCCCCTGCTCTACGGGATGGCCGAGAAGATCGTGGTCGGTGCCACCTACGACCCCGAAACCGTGCCCGAGCGAAGTCCGGCGGTACCTGCATCGGGACGCCGTCGCTCTCGTCTGCACGACGCGATCGGGTACATGCCAGATGGCCCGGTCCAAAGGGCGCATGCCCCGCTGACCGAGGCGGCCGAAACTTGAAGTCGGGCCGGGCCAAAGCCCGACCCGACTGCATTCCGCCGCTCCGTGTTGACTGTGGCCAAGGCCATCGATCATCCCAGCCGCCTCTCTTGACTCACCCGATCCTTTCCGGCAGGTTCGGCTTGTGGCCATCTCGGAGGCGGATCGAAGCGATCTGTACAGTGGGCTCGTCGAACTGCTCGGACCCGAACGAGCCGAGACCCTGATGAGCGCCATACCCCTCCGCGATCTGGACGAAGTCGCCACCAAGCGAGACCTTCAGGTACTCAAGGCTGAGTTGCGCTTGGAGATCTCCGCCGAAATCGATTCTCTTCGTAAGACCATGACGAACTGGATGCTGACCCAGTCCTTGGCGATCATCGGGGCCATCGTTGGTGTTGCCTTCTTGACCTGAGCCACCCCGGTGTCTGCCTGACCTCCTCTCAGTCGGGCTGACGCCCGGTGGTAAGAGGGCCGGTGGTGCCCGGGGTCTCGTATTCCCCGATCCAGTGCTCTTCCCACGCCTGGTCGTATTGATCCCCGTTGCACCCGGGGTGATAGATGGCGATCAACTCCCGGGCGATCTGCTCCCGATGACCACGGGTGCCACCTGGGACTTCGTAGACGGCAACGTGGAGGTCGAATCTCTTACCGCCGACCCGCTTCAGCCAACAGGGGGCAGCCGAGTGCTCGAAGGGGAGCCGCTCGGTGGACAAGTCATCGGAGTGCCCCACATAGAT
This sequence comes from uncultured Acidobacteriota bacterium, assembly GCA_963837055.1. Lineage (GTDB taxonomy): Bacteria > Actinomycetota > Acidimicrobiia > Spongiisociales > ZC4RG35 > JARDZU01. Next base: position 252,446 of record CAWILU010000004.1, read on the forward strand.
CACTCCATACTCCTCCTTGCCCGCAGAGCCATCGGGCCGATACATCACCGCGAACAACCCCGCCCGCGCCGGGGCAGTCCAGCCGGCGAGGACCCTCGGCCCTTCGAAGGGATACCCCGCCAAAGAGCCGAGCCTGATCATTCGGCAAGGCCTATGTCGTCCAGGCCGTAGAAAGCCTCCTCGGCCTCGGCGATCGTCTCCACATCGACGATCGGCCAGACGGGCAGGCCCGCCGTGGCAGCGGCCTCGGTGAAAAGCGACACAGCCAATTCCACCGCTTCCTCACTGGTATCTGCCTCGACCACGATCTGCGCCCCGTAACCGGCCGTGCCCATCCCGGTGGCGATGCCATTGCTGGCGGCCACCGCGTCGGCTAGCTCCACCACCTCGTCGAGCTCGATGATCCGATCGCCCTCGGCCATCAGCGAGACGCTCCACCTCATCGCAGCTCGGGCAGGAGTCGGGCCAGCTCCTCGAGACTGGCAAGGTCATGCCCAGACAACAGGAGGTCGACATAGGGGGCGGCCACCATCATGCCGAGGGTGCTGGGCTCGAATTCGGGGTTGTTGCCCTTGTGGGGGTTCATCCAAACGACCTTGTGGCACAGGCGGGACAGCCGCTCCATCGCCGCGGCCAACAGCGCGGGATCACCGCGGTCGAGCCCGTCCGAGCAGATCACCACGATCGCCCCCCGGCTCATCCCTCTACGACCCCACTGGCGGACGAAGGTATCGATGGCCTGGCCGATGCGGGTCCCGCCCTCCCAGTCGAAGACCGACTTGGCGGCCTGGTCGAGAGCGTCGTCGGGTCGTCGCCGCTCCAGGGCACGGGTAATGCGGGTGAGCCTGGTGCCGAAGCAGAACACCTCGACTTTGGTGGCGGCTCGCCTCGTCGAATAGGCGAACTGGAGGAGGTTGCGCGAGTACTCGGCCATCGAGCCCGACACGTCGAGGATGAGGACCAAGGGCCGCATCTTGAGCCGTCGTTCCCGCCAGAACAGCTCTGCCGGCTCGCCATGGGTGCGCATCGTGGTGCGAACGGTGCGCCGGAGATCGGGCTTGCTCCCGGATCGAGCCGGCACCGAGCGCCGTGATCTTCGTCGGGGCGGGATCACCTTGACCTCGTTCATGATCCGGCGCAGGGCAGCGAGCTCTTCGTCGGTGCAGACGGCGAACGCCTTGTTGCGCCAGATCTCGATGTCGGAGGCCATCAACCCCATTCGGGCCTCTTCCTCCTTGCCCGGCTGGGCCGGCTCGGCGGCCGGAACCTCGATCACGGATTGGTTCTCGATGAGCGACCGCTTCAGGACGGCCCTTGCCTGTTCTGGCACGTCTACCGGGTAGTCGAGGAAGTAGGTGTGGAAGACCCGGTCGTACACCGGGATGTGCTCGCGCCGGGTGATCAGGGAGGTTCGGCCCGCCCAATAGAGGTCGACCACATCAGCAGGGTCGAGCAGGGCCATTGCCGCGCAGTAGGTGAGCAGATCCCCTGAGCCAACCGCCAGCCCGGCAAGGCGAAGCTCCTCTCCGAACCCGACCAGCATCCCGATGAATGACGACCTATCGGCCGAAAGGACCTCGTCGAATGCGACGATCTCGTCAGCCATCGGCGACGAGCTCCTCGAGGTGGTCGAGCACCGTTTCGAGGTCGTCGCGTTCCTTGACCACGGCGCCCAGGGTGTCCTGCACCGTTCCGGCGTCGAGGTCGGAAGCGTCGAGCACGTTCAACGTGGCGACCCAATCCAGGGTCTCGGCGACGCCCGGCGGTTTGGCCAGATCGAGTTGACGGAGACGTCCGACCGCGGCCACGACCTTTTCGGCAAGAGCCCGGGTCGCGCCCGGGGCCCGGACCATGATGATCTCCAGCTCGCGCTCCGCGCTCGGGTAGCCCACCCAGTGATACAGACACCGTCTCTTGAGGGCGTCGTGGAGCTCACGGGTCCGATTGGAGGTGAGGATCACCAGCGGCGGGGCCACGGCGGCGATCGTGCCGATCTCGGGAATCGTGATCTGGTAATCCGAGAGAAGCTCGAGCAGGAACGCCTCGAATTCGTCGTCGGCCCGGTCGACCTCGTCGATGAGCAGCACCGCCCGGTCGCCTTCACGAACCGCCGTCAGCAGCGGGCGCTCGAGCAGGAACTTGGGGCCGAACAGCTTGTCGACGTGGTCTTCATCGGCGAGATCGCGTTCTGACAATGCCCTGATCTGGAGCATCTGGCGGGCGTAGTCCCATTCGTAGAGTGCCTGGTTGGTGTCGATGCCCTCGTAGCACTGCAGTCGGATCAGACGTCGCTCAAGGACCGATGCGAGGACTTTGGCGACTTCGGTCTTCCCTACACCGACTTCGCCTTCGAGGAGGAGCGGGCGCCCCAGGGTCAACGCCACGTACACGGCTGTGGCAAGACCGCGGTCGGCCAGATAGCGGCCGTCGCCGAGGCGTGAGATGACCTCGTCGACGCTTCCGGGAGGTGAAGGAGCTGGAAGTTCGCTCACGGCGTGACCCCGTGTCGGGGGGAGACTTTCGCTTCGCCCAGGGCTACTCGCCCTGACCCAGAATCAAGTCGCGGACACTCCCGGAGGTGGACAATTTCCCCTCCCGGGCCAGCTTGGCCCGCCATGCGGCGCCCAGATCGGTGCCAGGTTCGGCATAGCCGTCGAAAGTCACGTCTTTCATGTTGCGGCAGACCTTGGTGGGGCTGCAGTCCTCGTCGAGCGGGTCGTGGTCGTGACTGCTGATCCAGATCGACTTCAGGACCTCCGCCGTAGTCTCGTCTTGGGCCGTCATCGATTGCTCCCAGGAAAGATCTTGCCTGCGCTCTTGGACATCCGAGTGTACTCGGGACGCGTCGGGTACTCCACGGCTAGCCGGGGGAATCGGCTGTGGCGGCGGCGTTCTCGGCAATCGCCTCGGCCAGGATCGACACTGCGATCTCGGCCGGTGTCACTGCGCCGATATCGAGCCCTGCCGGACCATGGATGCGGGTGAGATCGGTGACTCCGCGGTAGGCAAGCCAGTCGGCGCGGTTCTCCTGCATTCGCCGCGCCCCCAAAGCCCCGATGTAACCGACCTCGCTCTCCAGGGCAGAAATCAAGGCAGCCCCGGCCAGTTCCAGATCGTGGGCGGTCACCACCACCTTGTCCTGGCGGGAGAGCGTGGCGATCAAGCCGGTTGCCGAGGAGGCGTCGGCTGCGACCCGGCTGTTCCAGCCGATCCGCGAAGCCAGCTCCACAAGCGTGCCGGCGACATCGGTATCCCCTACCACGACCAATTGCGGCACCGCGCGAAACATCGAGACGACTTGATCTCCGTCGATCGCCGACCCGCTGTTCCCCGAGGCGAACAGCCGCTCGGCGGTTTCTCCGGCGTCGGCAACGGTTTCCGCGGTGTGGAGGCTGATCCCAACCACTTCGTCGCCCTTCACCGTGCATACGAGACAGATCGGCTCTCGGGCACTGGCCAGGTCCCAGAGCTCGGGGGGAAGGCTCTCGGCCGGAAGAAGGAGGCACCGGGCAGAGCCAGCCGTGGCCACGCCGGCGATCAGGGCGTCGATCTCGCTCACTTCGATGTCGATCAATCTGCCGGAGGACCACCGCCCAGCCTGGTCAGCCAGCTGCCCGTCGAGCGCACCGCCCGCAATCGACCCGATTCGGCCGCCGCCGGGCGTGAACACGACCGCGTCGGACCAGTCCGGGACCGGCAATCCCCGGGCTTCGACGACCCATGCCACATCGGCGCGGGTATCAGAGCGAAGACAGGCAAGAATGGTCAGGGCGACGCCGTACACGGGCCGATTCTAAGTGTGGGGCGCCCCCATCCCGGTGGTCGGCGAGGACGTCACGGTTAGGCTCACCAGGTGATCCCCGGGACCATCGGCGAGCTCGAGAAGCGGCTCGACGACCTCGACTATTTCGCCGACGAGAGCCTCATCGTCGCCATCCATCTCGCTGTGCAGTTGGGCCGACCCCTCTTCCTCGAAGGAGAGGCAGGCGTCGGCAAGACCGAAGTCGCCAAAGTCCTTGCCGCCATTGCTGGATCCGACCTGATCCGCCTCCAGTGCTACGAGGGGCTCGATGTCGGACAGGCGTTGTACGAATGGGACTACGCCCGCCAGATGATGGCGATCCGCCTCCTCGAAGCCCGCGGCGAAGGCGCGTCCGCCACGCCGGAGGACATCATGAGCCGTGAATACCTCATTGCCCGCCCACTGCTCCAGGCCATCGAGGCGAGCAAGGATGGTCATCGACCCGTATTGCTCATCGATGAGCTGGACCGCGCCGACGAGGAGTTCGAGGCATTTCTCCTCGAGCTGCTGTCCGACTTCCAGATCACGATCCCCGAGATCGGGACCATCAAGGCGGAGGAGCGGCCGATCGTGGTGCTCACGTCCAACCGGACGAGGGAGATCCACGACGCCCTGAAGCGCCGCTGCGTCTATCACTGGATCGACTACCCGACCCCAGCCCGGGAGTCCGAGATCATCACCCGCAAAGTCCCGGAGCTGGAGCCAGAGCTGGCTGGGTCGCTGGCCGAGGCGATGAGCCGTTTGCGGGAGATGGAGTTGTTCAAGCCGCCGGGGGTCGCCGAGACTCTCGATTGGGCCGAATCGCTTCGCCTCCTCCAGGCAGGCGAGCTGACCTCCTCAACGATCGACAGCACGATCGGGGTGGTCCTCAAATACAAGGACGACATCGACATGGTCCGGGCCGCCGGGGTGGACAGCCTGGTGGGATGAGCAGGGCCGGGCTCATCGACCAGCTGAGCTCGTTCTCGGCCGCCCTCCGGGGCCGTGGCCTCACCGTCACCGCGGATCAGACCGCAGACATGGCCCGTGCCCTCTCTCTGGTCGACCTGACCCGCCGCTCACAGGCGCAGGCATCGCTGAGGTCGCTGACAATCACCGATCCGGGGCAGATCCCGGTCTTCGACCAGGAATTCGAGCGGTTTTTCGGTCGTCTCCTCCCGCCGCCCCTCGAGGACCGGGATCAGGATGTTCCCGGCGCGGGGAGCCCGACGATCGCGCTTCTGGGGGATGCCGGGAGATCCACGGTCGGGGTCAGTGAACAGACAGGCGCGTCGGCCGTGGAGAAGGTCTCGACCCGCGACTTCGCCGATCTCGACGATGAGGATCTCCAGGAAGCGCGGCGCCTGGTCATGACCATGATGTGGCATCCGACGGACTTCAAGACCCGGCGCTGGTCGCGAGGAGAGGGCTCCCGACCCGATCTGCGCCGCACGCTGCGGGAAGCGGTGGGTCCGACCGGGGACATGATGGCGATGAGCTGGAAACAGCGTCGGAGACGGGAACGACCGCTGATCATCATCGCCGACGTGTCGGGCTCGATGGAGAAGTACGCCGACATCTTCCTGGTCTTCGCCCATGCCGCCCAGCGTCGGCTCAGAGCGGTCGAGGTCTTCACGTTCTCCACCCGGCTCAGTCGAATCACCGAGGACCTGCGTCGGAGAGACACCAAGACCGCCCTTGCCCGAGTCGCCGACAAGGTCACCGACTGGTCGGGGGGAACTCAGATCGGCGAAGCCTTGGCCGAGTGGAACCGGCTCTGGAGCCGGAGGCTCGCCCGGGGCGGCCCGGTGGTCATGATCCTGTCCGACGGCTGGGACTGCGGCGACCCGGAGATCCTCTCGTCCGAGATGGCAAGGCTTTCGCGATCGGTCCATCAGGTCATCTGGCTCAACCCTCTGGCCGCCCGGGCCACCTATGAGCCGCTGACGCGGGGAATGCAGGCAGTGATGCCCCACGTCGATCAGCTGTTGCCGGCGGCTAGCGTCAGCGACTTCCGCGGGGTGGTGAGAGTGCTCGATTCCGTAGCCGGAGCCAGGTGATGAGAAACCAGATCGAAGTCCGCAACCGCTGGGCGTCCGAGGGCAAGAAGGTGGCTGTGGCCACCGTGATCAGGGTCTATGGCAGCGCTCCCCGGCCGGAGGGGTCCAAGTTCCTCGTATCGGACGCAGGAGACATGGAGGGCTCGGTTAGCGGCGGCTGTGTGGAAAACGATGTGTTCCTCCATGCCCAAGAGGTGATCGAGACGGGCAAGCCGAAGACGGTGACCTACGGCATCGCCGACGACGATGCCTTCGAGGTCGGCATGGCTTGCGGAGGGACGATCGACGTCTTCATCGAGCCATGGTGAGCCCGCTCGAGGCAGTGCGAGGAATCCTCGACCGTGAGGAATACGGATCGCTGGTCACCTTCGTCGATGGGCCAGAGCTAGGGACGAAGGTGGTGCTCGACTCGACCGGGGCAGCGGTGGCCGGTGCGCTGCCTTCGGATGTCGCCTCGGATCTCGCGGCCGATGCGCTGGTGCTGATGGATCACGAGCAGCACCGGGCGATGGAGTACCCGCCCCACACCGTGTTCATCGAGTCCCTGGCCCCACCCCAGGAGATGCTCATCGTCGGAGCCGTTCATATCGGGCAGGCACTGGCCAGCTTCGGCTCCCAAATGGGCTATCGGGTCACAGTCATCGACTCACGCGGCGCATTCGCAACGCAGGAGCGGTTTCCCAACGCTCGGATCCTGGTCGGATGGCCGGAGAAGATGATCGGGCAGGTCTCCCTCGACCGTCGAACCTGGGTCGTGATCCTCTCCCATGCCCAACCCCACGAAGACCCGGTTCTGGAGGCAGCATTGAAAAGCCCGGTCCGATACATCGGTTGCATGGGGAGCCGCCGCACTCAGGACCTGCGCGTGGGCAGACTGCGCGAGATGGGTTTCGCCGACGACGACATCGCCCGGGTGCGGGGCCCGGTCGGGCTCGATATCGGGGCTGAAAGCCCGCAGGAGGTGGCCGTCTCCATTCTCGCCGAGATGACCATGATCCGGTATGGGCAGGGAACTGGTCTCTCCCTGCACGGGACCGAGGGCAGGGTGCACAAGCAAAGACCTGAAGACGCCTGAGACGCCGAAGCCGTTCGGCGTCCTGAATACCCTATCCGAGTGACCGCCAACTCCGACGAGGCGCTTCGGGCCGACATCAGACGACTCGGCAACCAGCTCGGCGACGCCCTGATTCGCCAGCACGGCCCCGAGTTGCTCGATCTCGTCGAAGAGGTGAGGGCGCTGGGGAAATCCTCCCGCAGAGGCGGGAGCAGCGAGGCCGCCGCCGAGCTCGACAACCGGCTCGCCGACTTGGTGACCGACGATGTGATCCCTCTAGTGAGGGCGTTCACCACCTACTTCTATCTGGCCAACGTGGCCGAGCAGGTGCACCGCATCGACCAGCTTGGCGTCGACGAGCTAGGGCTCGCCGCCACCGTCGATCGGGTGCTCGAGGCGGGAGTCGAGCCCGACGTGCTTGCCGAAGTCCTCGGCCGCCTCGAGATGCGACCGGTGTTCACGGCCCATCCCACCGAGGCCGCTCGACGCTCGATCCTGAGCAAGACAGTTCAACTGGCGGAGCTGATCGGGAGGCGGCTGACCGCTCCCGACGCCGAATTGGCGCTCATCGACCGTCGCACGGCGGAGTTGATCGATCAGATCTGGCAGACGGACGAGCTGAGGCTGGAGAAGCCGAACCCCGTTGAAGAGGCTCGTTCGGCGCTGTATTACTTGGTTCAAATCGCGACGAAGGTCATGCCGGCCCTCAGCGAGAGGGTGTCGATGGAGCTGGTGAGACTCGGGGTCGTAGCGAACATCCCGATCCGATTCGGATCCTGGGTCGGGGGCGACCGGGACGGGAACCCCGGCGTGACTCCCGAGACGACCCTGGAGACTCTCCGCCTCCACCACGATCGAGGCATCCGCCATCTGATCGGCCTGATCGAAGAGCTGGCGGAGGAGTTGTCGGTGTCGGAACGGCTGGCGCCGATCAGTGACGAGCTGAGGGCGTCGCTCGAGGCAGACCGGGAATGGCTTCCCGAGATTTGGCAGCGGGAGAGCCGCCGCACGGCGGCGGAGCCGTACCGGCTCAAATGCTCCTATATCCGCGCCCGCTTGGTGAACACCAATCGGCGGCTGCAGCAAGGTCTCCCCTACGTGATGGGACGGGACTACGCCCATCCCGAGGAGCTGCTCGTCGATCTCGATCTCATGGCCGAATCCCTCGCCCATTCGAGAGGCGAGCTGATCGCGCACGGCGCCGTGGCCCGGATGCGTCGAGCCGTGGAGACATTCGGATTCCAAATGGCGACTCTCGATGTCCGTGAGCACGCCGCCAAGCACGAGGAGGCGGTTGCCGAGCTGTTCTCCCTGGTCGGAGTGGACTACCGGGCGATGACCCCCGACCAGCGGTCGGATCTGCTCTCGGCCGAGCTGGATGGCACCCGACCGCTCAGCGGTCTCACCACGACATTGAGCCCCGAAGCCGATCTCACCCTGGGGACTTTCGATGCCGTCCGGGAAGCGCAAGATCTCTATGGCCATCAGGTCATCGAGTCCTACATCATCTCGATGACGGAGGACGTCGACGACGTGCTCGAGGCGGCCGTGCTCGCCCGTGAGGCGGGTCTCATCGATCTTCACCGCGGCATCGCCCGAATCGGGTTGGTCCCACTCGTTGAAACGATCGAGGATCTGCGCAGTGCCGGCCCGATCCTGGACCGTCTGTTCGGTGATTCGAGATATCGCAGCATCCTCGAGATCCGGGGCAACACCCAAGAGGTGGTCCTGGGGTACTCCGACTCGAACAAGGAAGGGGGGATCACTACGTCACAGTGGGAGATCTACAAGGCTCAACGGGCGATGCGGTCCGTCGCCGAGCGACACGGCGTCCATCTCCGGCTGTTTCACGGGCGTGGCGGGACCATCGGGCGGGGTGGCGGCCCGACCCACGCCGCAATCCTTGCCCAGCCGTACGGCACCGTCGACGGTGATCTGAAGGTCACCGAGCAGGGCGAGGTGATCTCCGAGAAGTACGGCCACCCCGCCATCGCCGCCCGCAACCTGGAGCTGGCCCTCGCCTCCGTGTTGGAGTCATCCCTGCTACATCGGAGGTCCAGGAAGGCCAAGGAAACACTGGATCGTTGGACCGAAGCCATGGACTTCTTCTCCGCCGAAGCCTTCTCCTCATACCGTGAGTTCGTCCAGCACCCGAGCATGGTGCCCTACTTCCTCACCTCGACCCCCGTCGAGGAGTTGGGACGGCTCAACCTCGGGAGCCGCCCTTCCCGCCGTCCCGGCGGCGTGGGAGGGATCGAGGACCTGCGCGCCATTCCTTGGGTGTTCGGTTGGACCCAGACCCGTCAGATAGTCCCCGGCTGGTTCGGGGTGGGCAGCGGCATCCGGGCCGCCCGAAAGGCGGGCTATGGCGATGTCCTCGACGAGATGGCTCGGGAATGGGGCTTTTTCCAGACCTTTCTCTCCAACGTGGAGATGACGCTGGCCAAGACCGACCTCGACATCGCGGCCCGTTATGTGGGCAGCCTCGTCTCGGAGGAGCACAGAAGTCTCCTCGACCTGATCCGGGCCGAATATGACCTGGCCACCGAGGAGATTCTGGCGTTGCGGGGGGAGCCCGACCTGCTTGGGGACCTCCCCCTCCTCAAGAGGACACTCGGTGTCCGAGACGTCTATCTCGACCCGATCAGCTATCTCCAGGTGTCCCTGTTGGCCCGAAGCCGCGGAGGCGAATCGGGCGACGACCTCGATCGCGCCCTGCTCCTCACCATCAACGGGATCGCGGCCGGAATGCGCAATACGGGTTGATGGATACGGACAAGGGGGGTTGAGGCGGAAGCCCCGGCCGACCGGCGTCTGTTCGGCCTCGGCACGGCTAGCGGAAACGCCTGTGGGGCAGTGGGAGCGGTTGCTGTACGCCGAGGCCGAAGTCGGCCGGCAATGAACAGGCCTCAACCGCCCTGATCCAACAAATAGGCTGGCACGATGCCGGTAACCATCCTCGACCACCCCCTCGCCGCCGACCTCCTCTCCATCCTCCGCAGCAAGGACACCGAGCCGCCTGAGTTCCGCCAGATCGCTGAGCGATTGGGATACCTGCTGGTTGCCGAAGCGCTCTCGGACATGACGACCGTGGATGTCGAGATCGAGACTCCCCTGGAGAAGACAAGTGGGCGGCAGCTGCGGCGACCTGTGGTGGCCGTGGCGGTTCTCCGGGCCGGGCTGGGCCTCCTCCAATCCGTGCTGACGCTGGTCCCCGACGCCGCCATCGGCTTCGCCGGTGTGCAGAGGAACGAAGAGACCGCGGAGCCGATCGAGTATTACAACAAGTTCCCCCAGCTCTCCTCCGCCCGAGTGTTGATCCTGGAGCCGATGCTCGCCACGGGAGGGTCGCTGTCCTGGGCAATAGACAAGGTCAAGGAAAACGGTGCCAAGGACATCACGGCGGTCTGTGTCGTCACTGCCCCTGAGGGTCAGGCCGTAATCGAAGCGAATCATCCCGACGTCCGGATCGTGGCCGCCGCGCTCGACCGCGAGCTCAACCCCAGTTTCTACATAGCACCCGGTCTCGGCGACATGGGAGACCGTCTGTTCGGAACGCTGTGACTGATTTTGAGGACGCTGTCCTCTCCGTCATCACCTCCTTGGAACCAGGTGAGGTGGTGACCTACGGGGAGGTTGCCGACCAGGCAGGGTTTCCCGGCGCCGCCCGGGCGGTGGGCACTGTTCTCCGCAACTGTGACGGCGAGGTCCCTTGGTGGCGGGTAGTGGGTGCCGGTGGTCTGATCCGAACCCCAGGCAAGGAAAAGCAGGCTGACCTGCTCAGGTCGGAGGGCATATTGATAGTCGATGGAAAGGTGGCCGGCACCAGGAACCGTTGAGCACGGAGGTTCGTCCAACCGGCATGAGCATGAGCAAACGTCGGTACAGCATCGCATTGTTGGGCGGCCTGGCCATCCTCCTCGCCGCCTGTGGCTCGGCAGCGGGGTCGAGCCCACAGGAGATAACGGTGAGCACATCGGGGGAGGCAACGACGGGCATTTCGGTGTCCGGGATGGGTGAAGTGACCGGCACCCCGGACACCGTGGAAGTCGCGCTTGGTGTCTCGGTGCTGGGTGAGACGGTCGACGAGGCCGCCACGACGGCCGCGGAGAAGGCTCAGGCGCTGATAGAAGCTCTGACCTCGAACGGGGTCGCCGAAGAGGACATCACCACCACCGACTACTCGATCTATCCCGAATACGACTACTCGGGCAACCAGGAGCGACTGGTCGGATATCGAGTCACCAATACGGTCAAGGCGAAGATCAGAGATCTCGACACCACCGGCGCGGTCCTGGACGCCGCCAGCGCGGCTGGTGGCGACGATGTCGTGGTGAACGGGCTCTCCTTCAGCATCGAGGACAACGATGAGTTGGTGACCGCCGCCCGAGAGGCTGCCTGGAACGACGCGCTGGCCAAGGCGACTCAGCTCGCCGAGCTATCGGGGCAGACCCTGGGTGAGGCCACCTCGATCACAGAGACCGTGAGCATGCCTCCGATTCCTATCCCCTACGCCGAGGAGGCGGCTGCCGACCGGGCCATGACCCCGATCGAGCCGGGAACGTCGGCAGTGACCATCAGCCTGCAGGTCCAGTTCGGGCTTTCTGGCTGAGGGAATAGGCTCAGATCATGGGAATCACGGTGGCGGGCGCCGGTGAAGCAACGGGCGCTCCCGATGTTGTGGAAGTAGACGTTGGGGTGTCGGTGCTCGCCGACACCGTGGTTGAGGCCGCCTCCACCGCCTCGGAGCGTGGGCAGGCGCTAGTGGCGGCGCTGGCCTCAGCCGGTGTCGCCGATGCCGACATGCGGACCGCCGACTACAGCATCCAACCCGAGTACGACTACTCGGAGAACCGGCAACGCCTGGTCGGATATCGGGTGGGAAACACACTCCGGGCCAAGGTGCGCGATGTCGCGCGAGCGGGTGAGATCGTCGATGCGGTGGCCTCGGCCGGAGGCGACCACGCCCGGGTCAACGGGCTGCGATTCGCCATCGAGGACGATGAGGCGCTCCAGGCGGCGGCACGCGAAGCAGCCTGGAAAGACGCCACATCCAAGGCGGAGCAGCTGGCCCGACTCGCCGGCCAGGCGCTCGGGGCGGCCACATCCATCACCGAGACGGTCAAGGGACCCGCGCTCCCTTTGCCGAGGATGATGGCGGCCGACACGGGAATGGAGAAGTCCGCCACACCGATCCAGGGCGGAACTTCCTCTGTCTGGGTCAATCTCGAGGTGGAGTTCTCCCTGGGCGAATGACCCACGGGGGAATACCCCCGCCACTCCTATCCTTGAGTTGGGCAACAGGCGAGCGCAATTGAACGATCACACACGCCGCATCTATGACTCGATGCTGGGGCTGCTCTCGAACGCCGAGAACCCGACCCCCCTGGTCAGGCTGAACCACGTAGTCCCGTTCGAGCACACCGATGTGTTCGCAAAGCTGGAGTGGTACAACCCGTTCGGGTCGGTCAAGGACCGAATCGCCTCCAATATGGTGGAGCAGGCCCGAGAGCAGGGCACCCTGACCGATGAGGACCTGGTCGAGCCCACCTCGGGCAACACCGGGCTCGGTCTGGCCATGATCGGCAACCTCCTCGGCTACGACCTGACCACGCCGCTCTCCAGCGCCATCCCCGTGGAGAAGAGAACCATGTTGCGCTTCTTCGGGGCCACGGTCGAAGAGCTGGAAGACGATCTCTGCCCCGCCCCTTGGGCGCCGGAGGGCGCCATCGCCAGAGCGACAGAGATCGCCGAGAAGCCCGACTTCCTCATGCTCAACCAGTACCGGAACCCGTCCAACCCCGACGCCCACTATCGGACGACCGGTCCGGAGATATGGCGGCAGACCGAGGGGACCGTGACCCATTTCGTCGCCGGGATGGGCACCTGCGGCACGATCACCGGCACCGGGCGGTTCCTCAAGGAGCAGAGCCCCGGGATCCAGGTGATCGGGGTCCACCCGGGTGAGGGGCACGACATCCCCGGAGTGCGCAGCATGCGCCAGCTACAGCAGACCGAGTTCTTCCTCCCCGACGAGTACGACGGGATGGTGGAGATCGGCAACGAGGAGGCTTATGCCCTGACCCTCCGGCTCAACCGGGAGGAGAGCATCCCCGCCGGCCCGAGCTCGGGGATGGCATTGGCCGGTGCGCTGAGGACCATTCCCGATGAGCCAGGCATGCGGGTTGTGGTGATGTTCCCCGACAACGCCTTCAAATACGCCTCGTCGATGGCCAAACACATCCCGGGACTTGCCCCGGCCACCCTGCCTCGTCTCAAGAGCCGCCGCGAAGAGCTGTTCGACGCCATCATCGAGCACACCCGGCACAACCCCCATCTCACGGTGGAGGTCGAGACTGCCCACGATCGGTGGGAAGCCGAGACGCCCTTCGTGGTCGACGTCCGATCAGCCGAGGAGTTCGCCCAGGGCCATATCCCGGGGGCGGTCAACATCCCTCTCCTCGAGCTTCCCGACAGTCAGGATCAGCTCCCGGCCGACCTCGACACTCCCGTGTTGACCGTGTGTGCCCGGGGCAACATCTCCCTCCCCGGGGTGCTCTACATCAACTCGCTCGGATATCGGGATGCTCACAGCATCATCGGCGGCATCACCGCCTGGGTGGAGCAGGGATATCCCGTCAGTATGTGATCACGAACTTGCCTTTCGGCGGCAGCCCCGGCCGACCGGCGTCTGTTCGCCCTGAGGTCTGAGGTAGGACAAATCTGGAACCCCCTTCTACGAGCGTGAGGTTGCCGAAGGGGCGAAGTCGGCCGGCAATCAAGGCAGCTGCCGCTCCAAGGCAAGGCGCGCCCATGTTTCTTCACCCTCTTGGATTTGGCGTTCTGCTCAATCAGACTGCGCCCATGCGGCACTTCCTCAACACCTTCGATTGGACCCGACCCGAGCTCCAGTCGATGGTGGACGAGGGTCGCCGGCTCAAAGCCTCTCCATTCGGCAAAGCCCTCGACGGGAAGACGATTGCCCTGCTCTTCCTCAACAACTCGCTTCGCACCAGGACCTCATTCGATGTGGGGGCACGGCAACTCGGCGGGCATGCTGTAGTCCTCTCCCCTTCCGGAGGAATGTGGCCGCTCGAGTTCGAGGAAGGAGCGGTGATGCTCGATGACGCCGAAGAGCATGTCAAAGAGGCAGCCAAGGTCCTCTCCCGCTACTGCGACCTGATCGGGATCAGGGCGTTCCCCAAGTTCGAGAACTGGGAAGAGGACCGCAAGGACACCATCCTCCAGGCCTTCGCTACTCATGCCGAAGTCCCTGTCATCAACATGGAGACCATCACCCATCCCTGTCAGGAGCTGGCTCATGTCATGGCACTCCAGGAGCGCCTCGGCCCGCTCGATGGGAAGCGATATCTGCTCACCTGGAGCTATCACCCCAAGCCGCTCAACACGGCTGTGGCCAATTCGGCCCTGCTCATCGCGGCCAAGTTCGGCATGAACGTGACCCTGCTCTGCCCAACCGAGGACTTCCTCCTCGATGACAGGTACATGAGCATCGCCACCCGGGACGCCGGCGCCAACGGAGGGAGTGTCACAGTCACTCACGACATCGAGACCGGCTATGACCGCGCCGATGTGGTGTACGCCAAGAGCTGGGGGGCCATCCCATATTTCGGCCGGTGGGACGAGGAGAAGCCGATTCGGGATCAGTACCAGGACTTCATCGTCGATTCCCGGAAGATGGGCATGACCAGCGACGCAGTCGTCAGCCACTGTCTCCCGATGCGGCGCAACGTGATCATGACCGACGAGGTCTTCGACGGCCCGACCTGCATCGCCTACGACGAAGCCGAGAACCGCCTCCACGTCCAGAAGGCGATAATGACCACCCTGGTCGGCCAATGAGCGAGGATCGGATCCCGGGGGCGCCCAACCGCGACGTCCGCCAGACGATCGTCCATCTCCTGTCCAACATGAGCGATGGCAGGGAGATCCGCTCCTATCTGCAGCGTTTCTCCGAGGTCGACCGCTCCCGATTTGCAGTGATCAAGATCGGTGGGGCCATCCTCGCCGAGCATCTCGAAGAGACCGCAGCCGCTCTCGCCTTCCTCCACACCGTCGGGCTCACGCCGATCGTGATCCATGGCGGCGGACATCAGCTCGACCAGGCCCTGGACGACCGCGGAATCGAGAGCCGTCGGCTCGACGGGCTCAGGGTGACCGACCCCGTGGTCCTCGACGCAGCCCGGGACACGTTCATCGAGCAGAACATCCTGCTGGTCGAAGCGATCAGGGAACAAGGGGTGGCCGCCCACGGGCTGACTGCCGGCGCATTCGAGGCCGACTACGTCGATCGGGAGAAGTACGGGCTGGTCGGGGAGCCCACCGAGGTGCACATCGCCCTGATCAGGTCGATCGTCGACTCGGGAGCGATACCCATCCTGACCTGTCTCGGCATCGCCCCCGGTGGCCAGATCGTGAACATGAACGCCGACTCGGCGACGAGGGCCCTGGTCCATGCGGTGCAGCCTCTCAAGATCATCTTCCTCGTCGACGTCGGCGGCCTGCTCGATGATGCGGGCAAGCCGATCGAGTCGATCAACCTCGCCTCCGACTACGACCATCTCATGGCCCAAGACTGGGTCCACTCCGGGATGAGGCTCAAGCTCGCCGAGATCAAGCGTCTCCTCGATGACACGCCGCTCTCGACCTCGGTTTCGATCACCACGCCGTCGGGCCTGGTCAAAGAGCTGTTCACCCACGGTGGATCGGGCACGATGGTGCGAAAGGGCGAGCTGATCAACCGGCACGCGAATCGGGACGCACTCGACGAGGCTCAGGTGGTCAAGATGGTCGAGGAGGCTTTCGGCCGGCCCCTGAGAGATGACTGGTGGCAACGGCTCGACTTCGACAGCGCCTATCTCTCCGACAGCCTGCGTGCCGGCGCCATCGTGACCCGAGTCGACGACTTCTCCTACCTGGACAAATTCGCGATCCTCGAGGACGCACGCGGCGAAGGCCTGGCGAGGACGGTCTGGGCCTCCTTGGTCACCGACCACCCGGTGCTCTACTGGCGCTCCCGCACCGAGAACCGGTTCAACGCGTTCTACGCGGACGAGGCCGACGGCTCGGTGAAGCGGGGACCATGGACCGTCTTCTGGAAAGGCGAGACGGATTTCACCCGGATCGCCCCACGGGTCGAGACGATCGCTGCGCTCCCGCCCTCGTTCATCGATGACGGCGATGGCTGATCGCCACACGATCGGGGTGGTGGGGGCGCGGGGCCACGCCGGCGCGGAGCTGGTCCGTCTGATCGAGGGGCATCCTTCGCTCGAATTGTCGTTCGCCGGCTCCCGGGAGCTGGCTGGTGAGGAGGTGCCAGGTTCACCGCACGTCGTTTACGAGCCCATCGGCCCCGCGGACCTCGCCGAACGGGACGTCGCGGCCGTGATCCTCGCCCTGCCCGACGAGGCTGGAGAACCCTATGTCTCGTCCGTAGCCGAGGACACGGTCATCGTCGACGTCTCCGCCGATCACCGATTCGATGATGGGTGGGCGTATGGCTTGCCTGAGCTGTTCCGGGAGAAGTTGCAAGGCGCGAGGCGGGTAGCCAACCCCGGGTGCTACGCCACAGCCGCCCAGATTGCTCTCGCTCCCCTGCTCGATGCGATCTCCGGTGTGCCCGCAGTGTTCGGGGTCTCCGGGTACTCCGGCGCGGGCACGACCCCGGGGCCGCGCAACGACCCGGACCGTATCAAGGACAATCTGATGCCCTACAAGCTGGTCGGGCACAACCACGAGCGGGAGACGGTCCGTCACCTCGGGATCCCGGTGCGGTTGATACCCCATGTCCACCCTGCGTTCCGCGGGCTTCTCGTCACCGCCCACGTCCCACTGGCCGATGCCATCGGCGCCGACCAGCTGACGGCCAGGTTCGCGGCCGCATATGGCGACGAGCCCCTGATCGAGATCACGGAGGAGATCCCGGAGCTTCGCGATGGGGCGGGGCGGCCAGGAATCCTCATCGGTGGGTTCGAGACCAGCGACGACGGGCTCAACGCCGTGGTGATCGCCGCCGAGGACAACCTCCTCAAGGGAGCGGCGGTGCAGGCGATCCAGAACGTCAATCTCGCTCTTGGGTTGCCCGAGCTCGAGGGTCTCATCGAGCCGGCGCCACATTGACTTCCCCCGAGCCCTGGCATAACGTCCCGATGTGTCTCGTATGACGATGTGCGCGTGTCTCTGTGACAGCTCTCGGGTGGCTACCCCGAGCGCAGACCTGACACATCGTCAGCGCTCCTAACGACGCCACTACCCGAGAGCGGACCCCTTCGGCGTCGTGCCTGTCGATCGAACCCAAAGGAGCAGTGATCACATGACCTACGCAAATCCCGAAGCCCTCGTCACCACCGAATGGCTCAAGGCCAATCTGAGCGACCCCAATGTCCGGGTCATCGAAGTGGACGAGGACGCCACTGTCTACGACAAGGACCACATCCCCGGCGCGATCGCCTGGAGCTGGTCCGACGACCTCCATCACCCGATCCGGCGCGACTACCTGGACCGCGAGGGCTTCGACAAGTTGCTCTCCGCAGCCGGCGTGGGGCCTGACACCACCGTGATCCTCTATGGCGGCAACAACAACTGGTTTGCGGCTTACGCATATTGGCTGCTCAAATACCGCGGCTTCGACAACGTGAAGCTGCTGGACGGAGGACGTAAGAAGTGGCAGATCGACTCGTTGCCTCTCGAATCCGACCAGCCCTCGATCACCCCGACCCAGTTCACGATCACCGGCCCGGATCGTCCTGAGATCCGTGCCTTCCGTGACCACGTCCTGGACGCACAGGGGCAGGCCACACTGATCGATGTCCGCTCCCCCGAGGAATTCAGCGGCGAGAAGATCGCACCCGACCATCTACCTCAGGAGCAGCCGTATGTGGCGGGTCACGTGCCCGGGGCGAAGAACATCCCCTGGGGCAAGGCCGCCAACGAGGACGGCACCTTCAAGTCGGCTGAGGAGCTGAGAGAGCTCTACGAGGGCGCCGGTGTGAGCGGAGGCGAGATCATCGCCTATTGCCGAATCGGCGAGCGATCCTCACACACGTGGTTCGCGCTGACCGAGCTCCTCGGTCACGAGGATGTCAAGAACTATGACGGGTCGTGGACCGAGTACGGCTCTCTGGTGAATGTCCCGGTGGAGCGAGGCTGATCGCGGTCAGGTGACCGGGAAGGGGGACTGAACCCACCACGGGATCGGCGAGGGCTCGATCCTGGTCACCCACTTCACCCACCAGAAACCCCGGCGGGCTGGAGCGACGATCCGGGCCGGGAACCCGTGGCCTGGGCTCAACGGCTCACCCCCGAGCCGGGTGACCAGCCATGTGCTCTCCAGGTCGGCGATCGGGAATCTCCGTGCGTATCCGGTCGCCGACCAGGCAACAAAGCTTCGACTGTCCTCTGCGTCGATGAGCCGGTCCAGACGGACCCCGCTCCATTCCTGCTCCGAGTACCACCCTCCGGTGCAGTCGAGGATGGCGGCGAACACGTCTTGGGGCAGCGCCTCGAGCCCGGCAAGCGTGGTCGTGCGGCCGCCGATGTCGACTGACCAAGCGTCGACGGCGATCGTCGGAACACGATCGTCGAGCCAGGAAGTCGTCGGGAGGGCACTCGGGTCGTTCGACCCGCGCTCGTGCATCCCGGTGAACCGCCGCTCGCTCCCTGGAGCTTCCACCGCCTGAAGCACCCCCTCCCAGGCGAGCCAGATCCCGGCGGCGGCCGCGGTGAGCGCCGAGGTTCGGATGAATGCCCGCCGATCTACGTCGAAATGGCGGGGCGTGACCGGATGCCTCCGGAAGTGGTCGATTGCCAGACCCAGGGCCAGGATCGCTCCCCCGACATGGATCTGCATGACGGTCAGCGGCCCGATGCGCGTGATCTCTCCGTGGGCATGGAGGAGACCGGTGGCGAGGGTGATGAGTACCACCGAGAGCAGGACGAGTGAGAACACTCGCCCCGGCCGCCGCTTCTTGAGACCCCGCCGGACGATCGACGTCTTCCAAGGGGCGAGGAGGACGATGCCCAGGGCCACCGCGCCATGGATCACTGCGGTGTCGAGGGGCCAATCGATGCCGATCGCCTGGCTGGCCAGGCCAGAGACCACAGCAGTCACCAGGAGCACGGCCAGCCCGAGATTCGTCCTACGACCCA
Organism: uncultured Acidobacteriota bacterium; assembly: GCA_963837055.1. Taxonomy (GTDB): domain Bacteria; phylum Actinomycetota; class Acidimicrobiia; order Spongiisociales; family ZC4RG35; genus JARDZU01. Next base: position 271,509 of record CAWILU010000004.1, read on the forward strand.
ATGGTTTCTTCGCTCGTGATAACGACTGTTATACTGCGCGTTATCAGAAATGGCAACCGCAGATGACCACAGAATGACCACGCCGACCAGAGAACGAGACACGGTGAGGACCGAGCTCATCGAGGCGGCGATACGTCTCCTCGCCGATCAGGGGACCGAGTCCTTGGTCCTGCGTCGGGTGGCGTCGGCGGCGCATGTGTCCACGATGTGCGTCTATTCGAGGTTCGGCGACAAGGTGGGCCTGCTCAACGCCGTGTACCTCGCCGGGTTCGAGCGGCTGACGCTGGCCATGTCCACCGTCGAGCATCGGGGCGACCCGATTCGCCGGATCGTCGAGCTCGGTCTCGCCTACCGCCGCTTCGCGGTGGCCAATCCCGCCCTCTACTCGTTGATGTTCGAGCGCTTGGTGGGCTTCGAGCCCCCGGCCCAGCTTCGATCCCAGGTGCTGGAGTCGACCTTCGAGCTCGTGTTCGAGGCGGTGAGGCAAGCCAGGGACCAAGGGATGATCGAGGCAGAGAGCCCCCTAGTGGCCGCCTATACCCTGTGGACCGCCGCCCACGGGGCGGTGAGCCTCGAGCTCACTCACGCCACCCGAAGGCCATTGTCGGGATGGCTGATCGACTCCAAGGATGCAGGGGAGGACATCTTCCGACAGGCCCTGGAGACGACGCTTCGGGGTCTCGCACCCAAAAGTCCCGCAGCCGGCTAGCCGCCACCCGATAACGTCCCGCAGATGGCTTTCACCGCGGTCGAGCTGATCGAGATCAAGAGGGATGGCGGGGAGTTGGGACCGGACGCGATCGAATGGCTGATTGGCGCCTACACCGACGATGAGGTCACCGAATACCAGATGGCGGCGATGGCAATGGCCATCTTCCTCAACGGGCTGAACGCGGCCGAGCTCGGCGCCTGGACCACTGCGATGCTCCATTCCGGCGAGGTCCTCGATCTGAGCAACATCACCGCCGCCAAGGTCGACAAGCACTCGACCGGCGGGGTCGGAGACAAGATCTCGATCCCTCTCGCTCCCCTCGTTGCCTCCGTCGGAGTGGTGGTGCCGATGATGTCAGGCCGAGGCCTCGGTCACACCGGCGGCACTCTCGACAAGCTGGAGACGGTTCCCGGATTCACCACTCGACTCGAGCCCGACCGCTTCTGCCAGGTCCTCGAGGCCCACGGAGTGGTGTTGGCCGGCCAGACCGAGACACTGGTGCCGGCCGACCGCAAGCTCTACGCCCTTCGTGACGCGACCGGGACGGTCCCCTCGTTGCCCCTCATCTCCTCCTCGATCATGTCCAAGAAGCTGGCGGAGGGTCTCGACGGTCTTGTTCTCGATGTAAAGACCGGCTCCGGCGCATTCATGCAGGACATCGACGAATCCCGGCAGCTGGCCCAGACAATGGTGGACATCGGCAGCCGACACGACGTCAGGACCATCGCCCTCATCACCAGCATGGAGCAGCCCCTGGGTCGGGAAGTTGGGAACGCCAACGAGATGAAGGAGTCGATCGACGTCCTCCACGGCGAAGGCCCCGAAGACGTCGTCGAGCTCACTCTCGCTCTTGGCGAGGTCATGATGGAGCTCGCCGGGATCAGCGGAGGTAGGGAGGCCCTGACCGATGCCATCGACTCGGGCAAAGCCCTGGAGAAGCTGATCGATGTCGCAATAGCCCAAGGTGGTGACCCGGCCGTCATCGAGAACCCGAGCCTGCTCCCCGTCTGCGCTCGCGAGGCTGTCATCACCGCGCCCATAGATGGGGTCGTGGCGAGATGTGATGCGCTCACCGTCGGGATCGTGGCCACCCGTCTCGGGGCCGGCCGAGAGCGCAAGGAAGACGCGATCGATCCCGGGGTCGGGATCACCCTCGAGGCCAAGGTGGGCGATCGTGTCGAGTCGGGACAACCGCTGGCCAGAGTCCGATACAACGACCAGAGCCGCTGGGAGTCACAGCAACCAGCGCTGGCCTCGGCTTGGACCATCGAGGACGATGCCACCGGGCCCGGACCCCTTGTGCTCGAGCGAATCGAGTGAATTTGAGCGTTTACTCAAGAGAGTGGACGCTCGTTACCATCGCCCCGGCACCGAGCCAGCAAGGAGTAGAGCGCGAATGAAGGTCCGCGCATGAAGGTCATTGTCTGTGTCAAGCAGATCCCCGACCCGGCCACCCCATACCGTCTCGAGGAGGGCAACAACTGGCTGATCCGTCCTGAGGAGCAGATCCTCGACGACACCGACCGGTACGGGGTCGAGATGGGCCTCCAGCTGTCACAGGCGAGCGAGGGGACGGTCACCGTGGTCAGCATGGGCCCGTCCGGCAGCGGTCAGGGAATCCGTCAGGCCCTGGCGATGGGGGCCGACGAGGCAATCCTGATCGAGGACAGCTCGCTGCGAGGGTCGGATGCGCTGACCACGGCTCGGGTGCTGGCGGCGGCGATCGGGAAGACCGAGTTCGACCTCGTCATCGCCGGAACCGAGTCGACCGACGGGTACTCCGGAGTCGTGCCGCAGATGCTTGCCGAGATCCTCGGCATCCCCTCCCTGACCTACGCGACCCATGTCGAGAGCGGAGACGGGACTATCACGATCCATCGTCAGACGGTGGCGGGGTACGACGTCGTCACCTCCGGTCTTCCCGCAGTCGTGTCGGTCACCGCGGGTGTGGTCGAGCCTCGCTACCCGACTTTCAAAGGGATCATGGATGCCAAGAAGAAGCCGATCGAGACGTTGTCGATGGGGGACCTAGGCGCCGAGCGTGCCCCGGAGCAACTCGTCCTCTCCATCGTCGATGCCCCAGAGCGATCCGGCGGTCAGAAGATCGAAGACGACGGCGAGGCACACACAGCGATCGTCACCCTGCTCGCCGAGAGGAAGGTGATCTGAGTGGCTGCCGTCTGGGTTTTCGTCGAGCAGGAGGTCGATAGGGCCACGACGCTCGGGCTGGAGCTGCTGGCCAAGGCTCGGGAGTTGGGTGACGTCACCGCCTTGTTCCTCGGCGCCGGCTCCGAAACGATCTTCTCCACGCTCGGTGAGCACGGGGCGAAGAGAGTGCTCCACATCGACAGCGGTGATCGCCTCCCATCCGGCCCCGTGGCTGCCGCCCTCGCGGGGCGTGTCGCCTCTGACAACCCCGATCTGATCCTGTTGGGCCAGGCCTACAACGACCGCGACATCGCCGGCCGTCTCGCCGCGCGGCTGGGTGTCGGCGTCCTGTCCAACGCCAGCGATGTCCGGCTCACCGCAGGCGGGGTGGAGACCGACCATGAGATCCTGGGCGGTACCCAGATCGCCACCGCCAGCGCATCCCAGGGCCCCTACATCGTCCTCGCCCGACCCAAGTCGTTCGTGGCCGAGGCTGTTGGCGGAGGCGCCCCCGAGATCGAGAAGCTGGAGCTACCCGAGACCGGGGCCTCTGAGGCGAAGATCGCAGAATCACATGTCGAAGAGCGGGAGGGCCCCCAGCTCGGGGAGGCGTCGATCGTCGTCTCCGGAGGGCGGGGTCTCGGCTCGCCAGAGGCCTACGAGTTGGTGGAGAAGCTGGGCAAGCAGCTCAAGGCGGCTACCGGCGCCACCCGGGCCATCGTCGATGCCGGCTGGGTGCCCTATGCCAAGCAGGTCGGCCAGACCGGCAAGACGGTCAAACCCGACGTCTACATCGCCTGTGGGATATCGGGGGCGATGCAACACCTGGTCGGGATGAAGGACTCCAAGACCATCATCGCCATCAACAAGGACGCCGACGCCCCCATCTTCTCGATCGCCGACCTCGGTGTGGTGGGCGACGTGCACAAGGTCCTCCCCAAGTTGATCGAAGCGCTCGAGAACCGGTAGACGCCCGGCTTCGGTGTTGGTCGGTGACCCGGCGACCGTCGTAGCATTGAGAGCACGCGAAGGGAGCCCTGATCTCAACCCAATCCGTCCTCGAGCTGGTCGAACTCGGTTTTCCCTGGCCCGGGCTCGACCCGTTCATCTTCACCGTCCACCATGTCGATGCCTATCCGGCAGGAAACGACCAGCTCGGGCCGGCCGTCTCGCTCGAGGGCCGCGAGATCGGTGTCGACTTCTCCTATCTGGACGGGTGGAGCATGTATCACGGCGATGTGGTGCCCGGCTTCCCCCAACACCCGCATCGCGGGTTCGAGACCGTCACAGTGGTCCGGCGCGGCTACGTCGACCATTCCGACTCCCTCGGCGCCACCGCCAGGTACGGGCAGGGCGACGTGCAGTGGCTGACTACAGGCAGCGGGATCATGCACGCCGAGATGTTCCCCCTGATCGATCCCGACCGCCCCAACACGATGGAGCTGTTCCAGATCTGGCTCAATCTGCCCCCCGTGTCGAAGATGGTCCCGGCCTATTTCGGGATGCTGTGGGGGGAAGACATACCCGTCATCACACCCTCACCCGGGGTCGAGGTCGAGGTCATGGCCGGATCGATAGACGGTCACCGGCCCCCCTCTCCCCCACCGGACTCATGGGCGTCGAGAGCGGACTCCCATCTCGCCATCTGGCACATCCGGCTCGAGCCAGGAGCCCGCTGGCAAATGCCGTCGGCGCCCCGGGAGTGAATCGAATGCTCCACTGCGTCCAGGGTGACGACGTTCGAATCGGCCCGGCGCGATTCGGCGCCAAGATGGGGGCCCGGCTTCGGCCCGACGCGGAGACCGTCCTGGAGAACCACGGCGCCCCCGCCGCATTCCTTCTCCTCCAAGGTCAGCCGATCGGAGCCCCGGTGTTCCAACTGGGGCCGTTCGTGATGAACTCCGCCGAGGAACTCCGGCAAGCCGTCGATGACTATCACCGCACCCAGTTCGGAGGCTGGCCGTGGTCGCGACGGGACCCGGTCCACGCCCGCACCGAGGGCAGGTTCGCCATCCACGCCGACGGAAGGGTCGAGCATCGGGACATGATCCCAACCGGCTGATGGCGGGCTACAGCGGTAAGCCTCTGGCTCAGAAGCTGGGCATTGGGGAGGGAAAGACGGTCGGCATCCTCAACATGCCCAACTATTACGAACTCGCGCTCGGTGATCTCCCGCCCGATGTCCAGGTGCACCACGGGGACTTCCCGGCCGACATCTTCATCGTTTTCGCCGACCGGTCGGACGAAGCCGAGCGCGGTTTTCAGGCCGCGGTCACTTTCCTGCCCCCGGACGGGGCGATCTGGTTGTTCTGGCCCAAGAAGAGCTCCGGAGTGGATACCGACCTCACCGAACAGACTCTGCGCGACCTGTTCCTCCCGTTGGGGATGGTCGACAACAAGGTGATCGCGGTCGATGACACCTGGTCAGGCCTGCGCTTCGTGGTTCGCAAGGAGAATCGGGCGAACTGGCCGGCTTCGGCCGATCGTCTCAGAGGGTGAAGCGATACGGCAAGAGATCGTCGAGAGTGTGCTCGCGGATCTCGGAGCCTTCACCCGCGGCCACGATCACCTTCTCGACCCCGAACTCGGCCATGATCTGGCGGCAGCGCCCACAGGGATAGGCCCCCCGGACATCGGTGGCGTCGATGCAGGACACGGCGACGACGTCGATCTTGCGAGCCCCGGCAGCCACTGCAGTGTGGATCGCGGTGGCTTCGGCGCAGTTCGACGAGGGGTACGCGGCGTTCTCGATGTTGGCGCCGGTGAAGAGCTCGCCGTCGCTCGGTGACGACCACTGCGCCGACGCTGAACTCCGAATACGGCGAATAGGCGTTCTTGGCCGCAGCACGCGCTGCCGACACCAGCTCTTCACGGTTCACGACTGCTCCAGGAGATCGGCGATAAAGGTATCCGGGTCGAAAGGCACGAGATCGTCGATCCCCTCGCCCAGCCCGACGAACTTTATCGGGACCCCGAGCTGGCGCTCGATCGCGATCACGATCCCGCCCTTCGCCGTGCCATCGAGCTTGGTGAGCACGATCCCACTGATCGGCACCGCCGCGGCGAACTCGCGCACTTGCGTGACGCCGTTCTGACCACCGGTGGCGTCCAACACGAGCAACACCTCGTCCACCTCGCCCCGATCCCCCGACGAGACGCGGTGGATCTTGCTCAACTCGGCCATCAAGTTCTTCTTGGCGTGAAGACGCCCGGCCGTGTCCACGATGACCACGTCCATCCCTTTCGCCCGAGCTGACCCGATGGCATCGAATGCCACCGCGGCGGGATCACCACCCTCCTGACCGGAGACGACCTGCACACCCAGTCGATCAGCCCAGGTCTCCAACTGCGCGCCCGCGGCCGCCCGAAACGTGTCGCCCGCAGCGAGGACGACGTCATGACCGTCGCCCTTGAGCCTGGCCGCCAGCTTGGCGATGGTCGTCGTCTTCCCCGTGCCGTTCACCCCAACTACGAGGATCACGGCTGGTTCGCCGTCCAGATGGAGGTCTCGGTCCTTCTGACCGAGCTCGGCCCGGAGTCGGGACGAAAGCGCCCGGCGGGCATCGTCCGGGGTTTCCGGGGCGGCCGCCTTGACCCCGGCAACGACCGATGTGGTCGCCTCGAGCCCCACGTCGGCGCTCAGCAACGCCTCCTCCAATTCGCTCCAGGTCTCCTCGTCTAGCCCTCCCCCCCAAGCGCGGCGCAGCGATGCCCCAAGAGCGGAGGCGCTGCGCCCTATGCGGGAGGCTCGATTTGCGCCAAGGGGCTTGGTGGCTTCCGTATCAGTTCGGCGCCGGCGACCAACGACTACGAGCCCCATGATCAGGATGATGGCGACGACGATCCCGATCAGCACCCACGGGCTCACATCCATTGCCGCTCCAAGCTAACTAGCGGCGAGATCGAGGCCGACCGAAGTCATGTCCTTTCGGACCACCTGTGAGGACCCACCCGGCTCCATGGTGACCCCGTAGAGGACGTCGGCGGCCTCCATGGTTTGCTGTTGATGGGTCACGATGAGCAATTGGGCGCGCTGCCGGAACTCGTCCACTATCCGCAGAAATCGGCGGAGATTGGCGTCGTCCAGAGCGGCCTCCACCTCGTCGAGTACATAGAACGGGCTTGGGCGCGCCTCGAAGATGGAGAAGAGGAAGGCGAGAGCGGCCAGACTGCGCTCGCCGCCAGAGAGCAGAGTGAGCTGGCTGACCTTCTTGCCGAGGGGCTGTGCCTCGATGATCACGCCGGAAAGGGGATCTTCGGGATCGGTGAGTCGGATGCGGCCACGTCCGCCGGGGAAGAGGACCGCGAAATAGCGCTGGTAGGCGTCGGCCACCTCGATGAAGGCCTCCTGGAACCTCTGATCGATCTCCTCCTCGAGCGCCCTGATCACCTTGCGCAACTCGGACCGTGACGATTCGACATCGGCGAGCTGCTCGGCGAGAAATGTATGGCGTTCGTCGAGATCGGCGAACTCGGTGGCGGCGAGGGGATTGATCGGGCCGAGCCGGCGAAGCTGCGCCGCCTTCTCCTCGAGGAGGGCTGGAAGGTCGGCATCGTCTGCGTAGTCAGGTCTCGGCGCGCCATGTGCCGCCTCGGCCTCGGCGTCCGCGTCCCGACGCACGCTTTCGATGACGCTTTCCCTGGTGAGACGGAGCTCGGTGAGACGCACCTGCAAAGAGCCAACCGTCTGTCTGGCAGCCGACACCGCGTTGCGCTTCTCCTCCATGCCCGCACGGGCGCGGGAGAGCTCGGTGACGATGGCCTCGTTGTCAGCGCGAAGACCCGCCTGCCGCTCTCTCAGGGTCGCCAGCCTTCCCTGGAGGATGTCGACTGCCCTGCGAGCGAAGGAGTCGACCAGGTCCAGTCGCTCCACCGCAACCGGCTCCGGCTCCTCACCGCCGGCGCGGGTCAGCTCGGACTCGATCCGGGCGAGACGCTCCTCGAGCAGCCGCCGGCGCTCGGAGATGCCCCCCTGAACAGCCGCAGCGTCCTGCCACTCCGACCTCGCCAGCTCCCGATCGGCGGCAATCTCGATGCGCCGGTTCTCCAGGTCCACCCAGACCCGCATCCTCTCGGCTTCCTCGCCTTCGAGGGCCTCGAGACGCTCGGTCAGCTCGGTGATCTGGCGGGCGCGATCGGTGTGGCCCTCGCGCAACGAAGAGAGCCGATCCCGGAGACGGTCCCGCTCTCCTTCCAGGGCGTCGACCGACTTCTGGAGACGTGCCATCGCCTCGGCGCGTCCAGCCAACCCCACCTCGGCCGATTCGAGCCGCTCGAGCGCCGCCCTCTCCAGCTCGCGGCTCTTCTCGAAATCTCGCTTGGCGGCCGTGTGGATCGAGATCGCCCGGGAGAGCGCCGTGCCCCCCTGTTCGACCGCTACCAGGGCTGTCTCCAGCATGGCCGGCCCGGCGCCGTCGGGCTGGGCGATCTGAACCCCGTCGATAGACACCAGGTCGCCCTCAGGCGTGACCGCCCGCATCGCCGGGTGCCGTGCGATGAGAGCCAAGGCGGCCGACCACCCCTCGACCAGCAGCACATCGCCGACCAGATGCCGGGCCAGCCCCAGATCAGCCTGAGGCCCGAGCATGTCGACGAGTGCATCGACTCCAGATGCCGCGGCGACCTCCGAAGCCGGCGCCGACCCGCGATCCACGGCTGAAACGACCGATGTGCCGCCCCCGCCTGAGGACTTGACGGTCTCGACAGCCGACCTGAGCAGCTCGACGTTTCGGAAGGCGACAGAGCTCGCCCACCGGCCCAGTGCGGCGTCCACCGCCTTCTCCAACCCGGCTGGGATGTCGAGACGGGAAACGAGTGTTCCCATCGAGCCCTCCGCTACTTCGACCACTCGCTGGGCACCCTGGTCGAAACGGCCGGCCAGCGCCGCCTCGAGCGCATCGACCCTGGCCTCTCCGGCGGCCAAGACCAGCCTTGCCTCGGTGAGCACCTCCTCTGCCTCGGCCCAGACCTTCTGATCCAACTCGCGGCGCCGACTCGTCTTCTGGTACTCGCCCTGAAGGCCCGAGACATCCTCGTCGAGAGCCCGGACCTCGTCGTTGATCCGTGCGATCTCACCCGACTCGTCCCGCAACTGCGAATCGACGACGTCGAGCCGGCGCTCGACCGCCTCGACTTCACGAGTGTCACGAAGACCCGCCGCCTCGAGGACGGAGAGCTCGCCCCTGGCTGCGGCGAGGGCACCTTCTGGCGACAGCGCGTTCTGGGTGCTGAGAGCCCTCTCTTCATCTTCCAATCGGCGGAAACGCGACTCCATGGCGGCCGCGGCCGAGATGGCCTCCGCCTCGGCCGCAGAGATGTCTTTCAACTCCTGTGCGATGTCGGTGAGCTCGCCATCGAGGTCGGACCGCCGCTCCATCCCGGCTTGACGCCGGCCGCTGACGGCACGACTTCTCTCCTGGGCGACTGCGCCGAGTCGTCGCAGCCTCTCGACCGTGGTCTCTAGCCGTGCCGCGGCACTGGTGTCGCGGTCGAGGTCGATCCCCACCGACGATGCGCGACGGGTCAGATCCTCCACGGTCGCAGCGAGCACGCCGAGGTGGGACTCGTCGGCGGCGATCTCCCCGGTCAAGCGCTCGAGGCTGACTTCACTGGACGCGGTCTCAGTGTCGTAGTCGTCGAGGGCGACACCGGCGAGATAGAGACGCAGATCCCGGACCTCGGTCTTCAGACCGTCGTACCGCTCTGCCGCCCGAGCCTGACGTCGCAGGGGGCGGAGTTGCCGCTCGATCTCACCGATGAGATCTTGTAACCGGAGGACGTCCTCGTCCGTCCGTTCCAGACGGCGCTCCGCCTTCTCCATCCGGCGGCGATGCTTGAGAATCCCGGCCGCCTCCTCGATCACCGCCCGGTGATCCTCCGGCGTGGCGTTGAGGACGTCGTCCACCTGGCCCTGGCCGATGATCACGTGCTGATGCCTGCCCACACCCGAGTCGCTGAGCAGTTCCTGCACATCGAGCAGACGGCACCCAACGCCGTTGATCTCGTAATCGGACGACCCGTCCCGGTAGAGACGACGGGTCAATGCCACTTCATCGAGGTCGAGAGGGAGCACACGCTCCGCGTTGTCGATGACCAAGGTCGCCTCGGCCCGGTTGAGCGAGGGGCGGGTGGCGGTGCCGGCGAAGACCACGTCCTCCATCTTCCCGGTGCGCAAGGTCTTGGGCGACTGTGTGCCCATCACCCAGGAGAGGGCGTCGACGAGATTCGACTTGCCCGAGCCATTGGGGCCGACGACCACGGTGACACCGGGCCGGAACTCGAGTCTGGTGCGGTCAGCGAACGACTTGAAACCGACGAGCTTCAAAGACTTCAAATACACAGCAAACACCTGGCAAATGACACGACTGTGATTACCGAAGCCAGGCTAACAGCGGGTCGGCGCTCAGACGCTCTTCATCGGGTTGGCGTGGATGAAGAAGTCGCGAAGGGTCATGTCGGAGGCGACGACATCGGATTCGACACCTGTCACCACGGCCATCGCCGGGCCCGCCCACAACCAGGCGACGACCCGGTCGACTCCGTCCGCATCACCCTGGACGAACACCTCCACTCTGGTGTCGGCGACGTTCCTGACCCACCCCACCAGACCGAGCGACCGCGCGACCTGACGGCAAGCCTGTCGGTAACCCACCTGTTGCACCCGGCCTGAGACGAAGGCGTGGACCGCCTTCGTCATCGAGATGGGTCCGGCTGGCAGATCGGGCAAAAATGCGTGGACCGCGCCCTGATCATGATGCGCTGGACGGGTGTCCCGCAACTGGGACAGGGAAGATCGGTCCTGCCGTAGACGCGGAGCTTTTCCAGGTTCTCCCCGGCGCGCCCGTCCGGGAGCAGATAGGTCAGATCGTCGAGACTCGTCCCGCCGTTGGCGATTGCCCCGCCCAATACCAATCGAACGGCGGCCAACAACGCACCGATCTCCGCCTCCGACAGCTCGCCACCGGGACGCAAGGGATGAATGCCGGCGACGTGCAGGGCCTCATCGGCGTAGATATTGCCGAGACCCGAGACGATGACCTGGTCGAGCAGCAACGCTTTTATCGGCGCCGTCCTCTTGGCGAGGGCATCGGCCAGATCCTCGACGGAAGGCGTTGTGTCCCACGCGTCGGGGCCGACCCGGGACAGACCGGAGCCAGCCATTTCCTCTCCCGAAACGACCGCTACGAAGCCGAAGGTGCGGGGGTCGATGAATCGGACCACCCGTCCGTCGTCCAGATCGGCCCGGAAATGGGTATGGGCCGGCTCCTCGTCGGTTGGATCGCCGACGGTGAAACGACCTGACATCCCCAGATGGGCGACCATGGTCTGGCCGTCGTCCAAGGGCGCGGCCAGGAATTTCCCCTTCCGGCCGACTCCTAACACCACCCGCCCATCGAGACGCTCGTCGACCTCCACCGGCCCACCGGCGTTGTGTCTGGCGGTCCTGGCGTGGGTAGTGCGGACGTGGCTGAGCCTACGACCGGCCAGCGCCTCGTCGAGATGGCGCCGGGTCAATTCGACTTCAGGCAGCTCAGGCACACCAGGCTCCACGTCGGCGGCTGGTTACCGTACCCCGGCCCATGGAGATAACCCCACGCCCCTTCGGTGACATCCTCAGCCAGGGGATGGCTGTGCTGGCCAAGGTCTGGAGGAGCATCCTCGCCCCCGCCTTCTGGGCGTATCTGCTCCTCGGTGCCGCCACCATCGCAACCTTCGCCTTGACGGGCGCTGACGAGACGATCCAACTGGTCGTCGGCGACCCCCAGGCACTGGAGGGGATGACCGATTCAGAGTTGCTCGAAACGGGCCTCGTCCTCCTCCAGGCCGGGCTCGTCGCGCTGGTCTTCCAGCTCCTTGCTGGTGGGTTCGTCAATCTGGCGGTGCACCGGATCGTGGCCTCCGAGATAGCCGGCGAGCCAATCGGGGCAAGACCGGCCGTCTCCAGGGCCTTGGCGAGGATGCTGGTGCTCGTCGTCGCCGGCTTCCTCGCCTTTCTGGCCATCGTCGCCGGGCTCTTTGCCCTGATCATCCCCGGAGTGTGGCTCGCCGGGTGTTTCTCTATGTTGTCAGCTGTCGTCGCCCTGGAGAACGTCGGCCCGATGGAAGCTCTGCGTCGGAGTTTCCACTTGGTGAAGGGTCGATGGTGGCCAACGGTCGGGTTCCTTCTGCTGGTGGGGCTGTTCGGGTCGATCGCCGCACAACTGGTGCAACTCGTGGCGATCCCGATCGTCGGCACCGGAGGAGTCGGCCTGGGCGCTGGTCTCGGATTCGTGGTGCTCGTCGTGGCCCAGGGTTTCGTCGTGGCTGCCATCGCCGTCATGGCAACGCTCTGGTACCTCGACTTGAGGTCGCGCAAGGAGCCCCTGCTCACCTCGAACCTTCTATGAGCCTCCCCAGCGCTCGCTCCGCCGCCCCCTGCTCCGCTTCCTTCTTGGACCTGCCCATGCCCTCCCCCAGCACCGTCCCGTCCACCTCGACTCTGGCGACGAAGGTGCGCTCGTGGTCGGGGCCTGACCCCTCGGTCAGGTACTCGGGACGGCGGCCGTCCTTGGCCAGCACTTCCTGCAGACGCGTCTTGTAATCCCGGAGCCCCGGACGCTGGGCCCTCTCGTCGATGCGATCACCCCAGAGCCGCAGCACCAGCTGCTTGGCCGTCTCGAGCCCGGCATCGAGGTACACCGCCCCGATCACGGCCTCGAGGGCGTCGGCCATGATCGAGTCCTTTTCCCGGCCCCCGGTGCGCTCCTCGGCCATCGTCAACTTGATGTGGTCGCTCAGTCGGATGCTGCGGGCAACGTCGGCGAGCATCGGGCGGCTGACCACTCCCGCCCTCACCTTGGCCAGGTTCCCCTCCGGGAGATCGGGGAACGTGTCGTACAGATAGCCGGTCACCGCCAGTTGGAGGACGGCGTCACCGAGGAACTCCATCCGCTCGTTGTCACGGCGCGACCCGTCCTCGCTGCTCACCGAGCGATGAGTCAGGGCAAGGGCCAGCAGGTCCGGGTCGGTGAAGCTGTAGCCGAGCAGCTCCTCGATCGCCATCAGGAGGCGAGGCGGCTCGCCAGGCGGCCGGGAAGATCCTGCTTGGCGCCTTCTGCCGCCATCTCGAGTGCGTTGGCTATCGCCACCCGGCTCGACCTCCCGTGAGCGATGATCACGACGCCTTTCACCCCGAGCAGCTGAGCGCCTCCATAGGTCTCGTAGTCGAGGCGGCGTCTGACTTCACCGAGGGCGGGTAGGACCGACTTCTGCACCTCGGGGTCGAGTGCCGAAACGGCCTCCAACGAATACCTCACCATGATCTGGGCAGCGCCCTCCATTGTCTTGAGGAAGATGTTGCCGGTGAAACCGTCGGTGACGATCACATCCGATTTGTCGTCGGCCACGTCCCGGCCCTCGAGATTGCCCACGAATCTGATCGGCGCCTGCTCCAGCAGGTCGTGCGCGGCTTTCTCGAGGTCACGCCCCTTGCCTCTCTCCTCGCCGATGTTGAGCAGGCCGACTCTGGGTTCCTCGACCCCAAGCAGGATCTCGGCGGCCACCGATCCCATGATGGCGAACTGGACGAGCTGCTCGGCGTCTACGTCCGGGTTCGCCCCGCAATCGAGGACCAGGGTCGGGCTGCCGGGCGTGGGGAAGATCGAGGCGATCGACGGACGCACCCCTCGCACCAGCCTGCCGATGTGGATTGCTGCCGCGGCCATCGCCGCGCCGGTGGAGCCTGCCGAGACCATCCCTTCCGCGTTGCCCTCGTGGACCAGCTTGGCCGCCACATTGATCGAGGCGCCCGGCTTCTCACGGAGGGCGCGGGCGGGGTCGTCCCCCATCCCGATCACTTCGAAGGCATCGACAATGGGAAGACGGGCTTCGTGCTTGGCGAGCTCGGCTTCGAGGATCTCCGGGTGGCCGACGAGGACCACGTCGACGCCGCGCCCGGCAGCGTCAACCGCTCCGGCTACGGTCTCGGATGGGGCGTTGTCGCCCCCCATGGCGTCGAGGGCGATCCGGGCCAAGGCTCAGGAAGCCTCGATTACCTCGCGGCCGCCGTAGGTGCCGCACTCACGACAGGCGCGATGGGGCAGCTTGGGCTTTCCGCATTGCTCGCAGGCAACGGTGCTCGGGCGGGAGACCTTCCAGGCAGCCTTGCGCTGTCTGGTCCGAGAGCGCGACATTTTCTTCTTGGGCACCGCCATTGGTGCTCTCCTTGGGTCAGGATTCGAACAGATCTCTCAGCGTGGCGAAGGGTGAATCGGGATCATCCCCATGGCCGCCGCAAGGGTCACTATTCAAGTCGGTTCCACAGGTTGGGCAAAGTCCCAAACAGCTCTCCCGGCACAATGGGGTCGCCGGGAGGGCCAGGGCGAGCTCGTCGCGGGCGGGCCCGGACAGGTCGACGTCGTCGGAAATGATTGCGTATCCGTCCTCGTCGGGCATCTGACGGAGGTAACGCTCGGCATCGACGGCGACGCTGGCATCCCACTCGGTGAGACAGCGGGTGCAGGTGAAATGAGCCGTCGCCGAGACGTTGAACTCGGCTCTCACCGCATCGAGCAAGCCCACCACCCGGCCCGAGACCGAACCGAGCCCTTCAACCCTGGCGTCGCCAAAGTCGAGGCTGACGGGCATCGTGCCGGAGAAGGGGCGCTCTTTGCCCGGCGATCCAACCAGATCGCCGACAGGCACCAGCAGGTCCTGGCTCACTTCAGAGCGGGACTTCCGGCGGCTTGGGCCGGGCCTCGTGCAACTCGTCCCGCGCATCCTGGATCTGGTCGAGGACCTGGTTGAGGATCAGCTCCACGCGCTGCAACTTCCGCTCGATCTCATCCTCGGTCTCGAGTCGAAGGCGACGGGCCTCTCCCTCCGCTCTCCGGACCAGGATGTTCGCCTCTTCCACGGCCTCGGCCATGATGTTCGAGTCCGAGACCAGCTCGTCCGCCTCCCCGCGGGCGCGATCCACGATCTCCCGCGCCTTCTCGTTGGTCCGCGAGATGAACGCCTCGCGTTCCCGGACCATCCACCGTGCCGCCCGCAGCTCGTCCGGTAGATCGGCCCTGATCTTCTCCAACATCCCCAGGAACTGCTCCCGATCGACCATCGCGTTGCCCGACAGCGGGACGTTCTTCGCCTCGTGCAGGTAAACGATGAGGTCGTCGACCGTGTCCTGGAGATCGCTCAGCTCCGCCCGCTGCTCGTGCTCGATCGGCGCGATGGCCTCGGCAACCGGCGCTTCCTGCTCGTCGGTCATGTCAGACGCTCCTGAACCGCTTTCTCGACGGCACTTGGTACCAGACCGCCGATAGAACCGCCCAGTTTGGCCACTTCCTTGACCAGTGACGAAGAGATGAAGCTCCAGTCCGACTTGGTGGCCATGAAAACGGTCTCCATACCGGTTAGATGGCGGTTCATCTGGGACATCTGCACCTCGTACTCGTAGTCGTCCACGGTGCGCAGACCCTTGACGACCACGTCCGCGCCCACGTCGGCGGCATATTCGACCAAGAGGCCGGAGAAAGACCCGATCTCGACCCGACCTTCGAACAGCTCCTCGAGCATGGCCACCCGCTCGCTAACGGTGAACAGCGACTCCTTCGAGGGGTTGTCGATTACGGCGACCACCACCCGGTCGAAGACCCCGATGGCGCGTTCGATGACATCCACGTGCCCGTTGGTCGGCGGGTCGAAGCTCCCGGGGCATAGTGCGGTGGTCATTCGGCTACAGCTTCCTTTTCGTACCTGAGGATTCTGGTATCCCCGTAGCGCCTATCGGTGGCAACACGCCACTCCGGCGGGGCGATCGGGACCTGGTCGGTGTGACGCCGGGAGAGGACGATCTCGGCCGGAGCCGCCAGCAACCTGTTGAGGGCCGTCAAGTCCCTACTCAACGATGGTGAGGCCATGTCCCAAGGGGGATCGATGAATACCAGGTCGAACCGCCCGGTCGATCGCTCGATGAAGTCGGCGACTTTCGATGTGACCAGTGTGCCGCCCAGGGCCACCGTCTGGATGTTGGCCCGCAATGCCTCCAGGGCCCGGTTCCCGTTCTCGACGAAAGTGGCGCTGGCCGCCCCACGAGAAAGTGCTTCGAGGCCGAAAGACCCAGAGCCTGCATACAGATCCAGCACCGACGCATCCTCCACCCAAGCCCCGATCATCGAGAAGACCGCTTCTCGCACCCGATCGGTGACCGGCCTGGTGGCCGGCGTGTCGGGAGCGTTGATCCGCTTCCCCTTCGCCTTGCCGCTGATGATGCGCATGCTCAGCTCTTGAACAGCCACTCGACCGATTCACCGAGGAACGCCCGTACCTCTTCGGCCAGCTCGGGATGCCGGCTCAACCCGGGATCGTCGGCCACGATGGCGAACGCGTCCCGCCGGGCGGCCACCAGGAGGTCGAAGTCGCGGAAGAGGTCGGCGAGCTGCAGGTCGGCCATGCCGGACTGCCGATCACCAAATACCGTCCCCTGCCCTCGGATCCTCAAGTCCTCGTTGGCTAGCTCGAAGCCATCCGTGGTAGCGGCCATCGCGGAGAGGCGCTGAGTTGCATCATCGGTCGTGGGATCGGAGATGAGGACGCAGAGCCCGGCATGACGCCCTCGCCCGACCCGGCCCCGGAGTTGGTGAAGCTGGCTAAGCCCGAACCGGTCGGCGTCTTCGATCACCATGACGGTGGCATTGGGCACGTCGATACCCACTTCGATGACGGTGGTCGAGACCAGGACATCGGTTTCGCCGGCGCGGAACGCCGACATAGCGGCTTCCTTGTCGGCGGGCCGGAGCTGTCCGTGGATCAGCCCCACCCGCAAACCGGGGAGCAACGCGGACAAGCGCTTGTGCTCTGCCGTAGCCGAGGCGGCCTCGATCTTCGGGCTGTCCTCTACCAGCGGACAGACCACGAACGCCTGCCTGCCGGCCGCGACCTCCTTTTCGATCTTCGCCCAGGCGCGCCCCTCTTCGGCGCGGCTCAGGATGCTGGTCTTGACCGGAGTGCGGCCCGGAGGCATCTCGTCGAGACCCGAGATGTCGAGATCGCCGTAGAGCGTCATCGAGAGCGTCCGGGGGATCGGGGTCGCGGTCATGATCAGGAGATCTGGCTCGATGACGTCGGCCTTCTCGCGAAGAAGAACACGCTGGGCGACACCAAAACGATGCTGTTCGTCCACGACCGCGACGCCAAGCTTGGCGAAATGGACCCCTTCCTGGATGAGGGCGTGGGTCCCGACCAGGATGTCCACCTGCCCTGAAGCCACGTCCTCGAGCAGTTCTGCCCTGCTGATGTCGGACCGGTAGTTGGCCGCCGCGGTGGACCCCGTCAGGATCCCGATGTGAACGGCGGGGCCATCCGAGCCAAACAAGCTGGCCATCCCGAGCTCGCTGGGGGTGGCAAATGGCTCCGGGGACAGCCCGGCTTGGGCTAGAAGGCTGGTGACCCCCAGGAAATGCTGGTCGGCGAGGACCTCCGTCGGGGCCATGATCGCCCCCTGCCACCCACCCTCGACCCCTTGGAGCAGCGTGACGACGGCGACCACTGTCTTCCCCGACCCGACCTCACCATGCAAGAGCCGGTGCATCGGGTGGCTCTCTTTCAGATCATCGACGATCTCACCGATGACCCGTCGCTGTGCCCCGGTCAACTCGTAGGGGAGGCCATCGAGAAAGGTCCCGGTCAGCTCGCCCGTCGGGCGATGGGCAAACCCAGTGGCCTCCTCCGTCTGCCGGCGCTTTCGCAGTGCGAGCGCCACCTCCAGGCGGAGCAACTCGTCGTACACCAGTCGGTCGCGAGCCGGAGCCACGTTTTCGAGCGAATCGGGGAAATGGATGTCGGCATAGGCGGCATCGCGTGACATCAGGCCACGCTCCGCCAAGAGGACATCGGGGAGGGGATCTGTGATCGGCTGTGCCCGCATCAGGGCGTTGCTGATCGACTCGATCAGCTCGAACGGCTTCATCTTCCCGATCTGCGGATAGATCGGAACGATGCGGCCGGTGTAGAGAGACTCTCGATCGCTGTTGAGCGGGGCCACCACCGGATTGGCCATCTGGAGACTCCCCCGGTACGACTCGACGGTCCCGGAGAACGCCGCCTCAGTTCCCGGTGTCAGCTGTCTTTCCCGGAATGGTTGGTTGAACCACACGACCTTGAGGGTGGCCGTGGCATCCGCAATCCGCGCCTCGGTGATCGAGAATTTCGCCCGGGGCCGGCGCGTGGCTATCGACTTCACCTCGCCGATCACCGTGACCTCCGTGCCCAGCGGGACCCGGCTGAGCTCAGGCCGGTCGGACCGGTCCACATACGTTCGCGGGAGGTGGTGGAGCAGGTCGGCAACCGTCTGGATTCCGCCACCGTGCAGCGCCTTGATCTTCTCTTTGCCGATGCCCTTGACCTCGATCACAGGCACAGAAGCGAGCCGACTCAGCGTCGCCATGTCAGCCCTCGGATGTGGACGATCTCCACGGCGCAAACGGTACAGGCGGACTGTGACTTGACCCGGATCACAGCTATCCTTCCCGTCGGTCGAAGCGGGCACCGGCCCGTCTACCCTTCCAGACCATCCCAGGAGTCTTCGAGATGTCTTATCGCTGCGAGATCTGCGGCAAGGAGCCAAGCTACGGCAAGACCGTCAGCTTCTCCCACAAGCGAAACAACCGTCGCTGGCTGCCCAACATCCAGAAGGTGCGGGTCCGCCACGGCTCCAACACCCGCCGGGCCCGGGTGTGCACTTCCTGCATCCGCGCTGGCAAGATCGAGAAGGCCTGAACATGCCACAGGGGGTGGTCAAGACCTACGACCCTGTGACCGGCGCCGGAATCATCGTCCGTGACGACGACCGATCCGAGGTCTATCTACGCCCTGGCTCCCTGAAGGGATCCATTTTCCGCACCCTGCGCCAGGGCCAGCGTCTCGTGTTCGAGACCGTGGAGGAGGACGGCAGCGTCTTCGTCGCCTCTGTAGGAGTCGGCCAAGAGGGTTACTAGGTCGAGTGGTCGTAGGTTCTAGGTCAGCACCTCTCGTTCGACCCTTTCCTTGAGTCTGATCAGCTGTCGTCGAAGACTGTCCACCTCCGCCAACAGACCGCCGGCCTCTGGAAGCATCCCAAGCCTTTGAGCAACCCGCGCTTGACTGTCGACCTCACAGGCCGAGCCAATCGCGATCTGAAGGAAACGAGCCGTGTCAGCACCGCCCGTCGTCCAGCTCCTTCGGCGATATTCGAGCTCACCGAGACAGGCCGCCGCCCGCATCTGCGAACTCAACCCGTACCGCTCGATGGCGGGAAAGCTGGTGGTGATTCGATAGAGTGTTCTGCCAACTCGACGCTCGAAGCCCATACCCGCAGCTTGGTGAAGTCCTGCACGCTTCCTCCATACGTCTACGAGTCACGCGATGCGAGGCGAAAGGGACAACTACCACCTACCACTCACCACCTAGAACCTCTTCAACTAGGGTCACGCCGACCCGAGACCCTAAGGAGGCTCAGTTGGTCCAGGCCTATGTCCTGATCCAGACCGAGGTCGGCAAGGCCGCCCTCGTCGCAGAGGAAGTGCGTGACATCCCCGGCGTCGATTCCGCCGACGACGTGACCGGCCCCTACGACGTGATCGTGAAAGCCACGAGCGACGACGTCGACTCTCTGGGGAAACTGGTCGTAGCCAAGATCCAGGCGATCGACGGGATCACCCGCACTCTCACCTGCCCGGTGGTGCACCTCTGATCCGGAGAAGAGCCGACTGAGAAAGGACCGGCGCCGCCGGTCCTTTCTGGTTAGCCGAGTTTTGAGGCGATGGTGCCCGCGCTTCGCAGCGCCGTCCCATCGCTGCCCGCTACCGAGAACATCCTGACCGGACCGCTGCGCGCCTCTTCCAGCATGTCACGGAACAACCGCTCCCGTCCGATCGGGGGGTCGATCCAGAGGTAGGCGCCCATCGATCCCGGGATCGTGTTGACTTCGTTCACCACGATCTCGCCCTCCTTCTCCAGATAATCGATCCGGGCGATGCCCCTCAGGCCCGCCACTTCGGTCACTCGCATCGAGAGACGCCTGATCTCGTCATCGATGCCGGGCTCCAACCTGGCCGGGAGCTCCCTACCCCCGCTCACCTCGCCACCCCAGGCGAGGTACTTCTGGTCATAGGAGTAGATCCCGTCGCTCGCCCGAGCCGGCGCCTCGATCGCCGACTGCTCCCACTTGGGATAGGTGCGCACCGCCACCTGCAGGTCTCGGCTTCCAGTGAGAAAAGGCTCCACGACGGCGCCCTGGTCGAAGTACGACGAGCGTGTCTTCAGTGCGAGGACGGTGGCCCAGTCTTCGGCGATCTCGATCCCGATCGACGATCCACCGAAGCGGGGCTTGACGATGAATGGCCCCTCGAAGGAGGGTGCCTTCTCCTCACCGGTGACCACCATCATTCGTGGCAGCGTGGGGAGGCCGGCCGCCGCCATCGCTGCACCAAACGCCAGTTTGTCCATGCCCAGGGCGGACGCGGCCTGGCCGGGACCGCTGTATCGAAGCCCCACCAGATCGAGAAGACCCTGGAGAGTCCCGTCCTCGCCCGGCCCGCCGTGACAGGCGATGAGAACCGAATCCACGTCGAGGGGCCGGTTCTTCTGGATCAGACCACGACCGGGCGCGGCAACAAACGACAACTCCCTCGACTTGCGCGGGACGCCATCGGCAAACTCGGCTGCCTCCAGATCGGGGTCGACCCCGAACCAGTCCCCCGTCTTCGACCAATAGACCGCGTGGACGTCGCCCAGGGCGCGGGTGACCTGGAGCCCGGTGAGTATCGAGATGTCGTGCTCGTCGGAGGGCCCGCCGAAGATCACCGCCGGCTTCACCATTCAGACTCCTCAGGGATAGTGGTCGGGAAGATCGTTCTCATAGAGGACTGCATCGCCGGGGCCGAGGTTCCGCCGAACCCAATCCACCGCCTCCTCGCGAGACGTGACGACGGTAACTGAGGCCCCGCCCTTGGCGGAACCTTCGAGGAGCGCCCCGCGGTTGGTGCGTCCAACGATCAGGAGGTCGTCGGCCACAGACGCCGAGTCCGCGGCGAACGCGGCGTTTTGCTCGAACTGATCCCCCCCGAGCTCAACCATCCCGGGTGTGACAACGACCTTGCGTCCTCCGTCAGCAACGCGCTCGAGCCGCTCCAGGGCGAGCTTGGCCCCGCTGGGATTGGAATTGAAGGTGTCATCGATGACGCTGAACCCCCGCTCGGAGGTGGAGACTGTCTGTCGGTGCTCTGGGCGGGGAAGCCCGTCCAGCCTGGGCACCAGATCGGCCGGATCGATACCAAGCGCAATCGCGATCCCGATTGCCACAGCCAGGTTCACCCCGAACACATCAGGCGGTGTGTTGGCCAACTCGACCCCATCGATCAGGATCACCCCGTCCCTGATAATGACCCGCGCCTCGGCTCCCTCGCCGGACACCGTCAACACATCCATCTCCTCTTCCCGATCGGAGGCAAGGCGGGCGAGGAGGGGATGGTCCACCGCGATGACCCCGACCCGGGCCCGATCGAGGATCTCGGCTTTGGCGGCCACGATCCGCTCCAGGGTCCCGAACCGCTCGAGATGGACCGGCCCGATCGCGACCATGGCCGCCACATCGGGAGGCATCCATTCGGTCAACTCCGCGATCTCCCCGGGCCCGTACGTGCCCATCTCGGCGACAAACACCTCGGTGCCGGGCACGAGGTGCTCGTTGATGGCCCGGGCCAGGCCCATCCGATTGTTGAATGACGCCGGGCTCGCCAGCGTGCGGAACGAATCGGCGAGCAGATGGGCGGTGTACTGCTTGGTGGTCGTCTTGCCGTAGGACCCGGTGATCGCCACCACCTTCGCCCCCGAGGCCCGGAGCCGCCCGGCCGCTTGATCTACCCACCTCTTGCCCATACGGCGCTCGATCGGGCTGAGGACGAGGAGGGCGATATCCATGAGTGCCGGCAGTAGGAAGAGGCCAAGGGCGACGAAGAACCCCGATTCGACGACGGCCCCGGCCGAGTAGAGAGCGACCACCAGCACGGCCGAGACGATCGCGGTGCGGCGCAGCCTCGATGTCCAGGCCAGGGGCGAGGTCCGGCCGCGGATCGGCATCCCCACCGGCCCGATTTGTGCGGCGGGGACGAGAAATGCCCACCAGACGCTCCACCACGACCCGACCAGCCCGACCACCATCATGGCGAGGAGGGCGTTGTTGGCCGGCCCGCTGGTCCACCACCTTCCGGCGAAGGTGGCCACGGCTCCGGGCAGGTAATGCTCCCGCTGCGCCACCCGTAGCCAGCGGAGCCCGGCTGGGATCGTTGCGACCAGACAAGCGGCGACAAGCGCCCAGATCATCTGCGTAGCTCCTCGGCGAGGACCCGGGCGATCGCATCGGGAGCCTGGATCGGGACTAGATGACCAACACCGGGGAGGACCTCGAGCTCGGCAGGACCACCTCCCTGGCGGATGATCTGCATCGCCCTCTTCGCCACCTCCACCGGCACTTCATAGTCGTTCTCGCCCCAGAGGAGCACCGCTCTAGAGCGGAGCTGGCGCAACTGGGGCTCGTAGTCCTCGTTGACGACCTTGACCAGGATGTCCCGCATCACCCCGCTGGCAGCCCGGTAATCGGTCGAGCCCCGGGTGCGTCTGATTTGCTCCATCCGATCGTCGGAGACCAGCCGCACCTTGTTGAGCCCGCGAATGACGCGATAACCCAATGGTGGTTTGCGGCCGGGCCCGAGACGGACCAATGGTGCGCCGGTCAGGACCACGGGACCTACGCGGTCGGGATGGGCGGCAGCGAGACAGACCGCTATCCGACCCCCAAAGGAGTGGCCCAGGATCACCGGTGGCTGGTCGAAAAGGTCGAGAACCGGAGACACCAACGCCGCATAGCCTTCCGCCCCCAGCACCTCTGCCGGGGGTGGCGTGGCGCCGAAACCGGGCAGATCGACGGCAAGAGCATCGAAATCGGCCAGGGACCGGGCAAAATCGTTGCCGCGGCGTCCCCAGCCGTGAAGTGCCAGCACTCGGGGAGTGCCGGTGCCATATGCCTCTGCGAACAATGCGCCGTCGGCGAGGGCGCGCAAAGCCACGTATCTAGTCCTCGTTCGGAAATGCCGAGAATACAGTCGGAAGGCTTCCATTCAGTGACATGGACGGGATAACACCCACGACACACGAGGCGATGGCCCGATTTCGGGCCTCATTGCTTCGACGCGCCTCCGCCGTGGCCTGGGTGATCCTGATCATCATCGGCGCTCAGGCGGTTCGACAGCAAGTCTTCAATCAACCCGGCTTCTGGATACCCATGGCGGGTTTGGCCGGGATGCTCATCGTCTCCACTGCCACCCGGTGGGACCGGCCGATGGCGACTCGATATGCCCCCTGGATCGCGGTGGCCTGGCTCACCGGGCTCATCCTCGGTATCACCGCTTTCGCCCTGATCGACGCTCTGACCGCCACCGCAACCCCCATTCTCTACGGCATCGCCGCGGTGTCCGGGCTCCTCCTGACCTGGTGGGCCCATGCTTTCATGACCGTGTTGATCGGGCTGGCCATCTCGTTCATCTCCTTCAGCGTGGGGACCGCCGATGCCATCGAAGAAGTGGTGGCGCCGGTCCTCACCGTCATGGTGGTCTCGGCGGCCACGGCTTTGGTCGGGATGGAATTCGAGCGGGAGGCGGTCAGGTCGGCTTCTCGTGAAGGTCAGATCGACCAGCAACGACTCGACTTCGAACGGCTCTATGAGGTCAGTGCCACTCTTGCTCGCGCCGAGTCCCTCGCCGAGATCGTCCCCCATCTGGTCGGCACGATCTGCAAGTACCTGGACGCCCAGGTCGGGGTCGTCCTCCTCTACAACCCCGAGCGTCACCGGCTCGAGGTGATGAGCCCCATCTGGGTGAATGGGTACCCGCTCGAGGCGGATCCGATCGTCCTCGACGTCGCCTCGCCGGCCATCGTCGCCCAGGTGTACCGCTCGGGCCGGCCCTTCTTCGTCAGGGACATCGATCAGGACACCGACGCCCATGTCCTGCTCAAGGAGCTGGGCCTTCGACAAGCCCTGGTGGCACCGCTGAAGGTGGAGAACCTCCGGGTCGGCGCCATCATCGTCGGCGATCCTTACGTGGGCAGTTTCAACGAGGAGCAACTCGACCAACTCGGCTCACTGGCGGCGCCGGCGGGACTG
This sequence comes from uncultured Acidobacteriota bacterium, assembly GCA_963837055.1. Taxonomy (GTDB): domain Bacteria; phylum Actinomycetota; class Acidimicrobiia; order Spongiisociales; family ZC4RG35; genus JARDZU01. Next base: position 295,541 of record CAWILU010000004.1, read on the forward strand.
GTCTTATCCCAGATCGGTAGGTACGAGGCCCAGGCGGAGATGACGAGACGGCTCGAAGAGGTGGCTCAGATGAAGACCGACTTCGTGTCGACCGTCAGCCACGAGTTGCGCACACCGCTCACCTCGATCATCGGGTCGCTCGACACGGTCAACCGACCCGAGCTCGCCCCGACCCAGGCCACGGCGCAGCAGTTGCTCAGCACCGCGCGCCGCCAGGCGGGCCGACTCCAGCGTCTCATCGACGACCTTCTGGTGGTGTCCCGGATCGACCGCGGCGCCATCCCCGTCCATCTCGAGCCTGTTCCCCTCAAGCTGGCCTTCGAGGAAGTCAATCGGGTCGTCTCGATCGAGCCGACCTTCACCATCGAGCCCGAGGATCTCACCGTCTCGGCAGACCGCGATCACCTGACCCGGATCCTGATCAACCTGGTCGAGAACGCAGCCAAGTATGCGGCAGGCAGCCCGGTCGAGCTGTACGCCTGGGAGCGGCCCAACAAGGCGGTCATCGCGGTCGTGGACCACGGCCCCGGCATCCCGGACGACGAGAAGGACCGGGTGTTCGAGCGCTTCACCCAGATCGACCAGTCCGACACTCGCTCGAAGGGTGGGACCGGTCTCGGCCTCTCCATCGTCAAGAGTCTCGCCGAGGTGATGTATGGGGCGGTGCGGGTCGAGGCGACAGAGGGCGGTGGGGCCACCTTCGTGGTCGAACTGCCGTTGGCCCCGGCCCTTCAGCCGGCGCAGAGCCGCTAGGACCCGGGGGCGGCCCCGGTTGCGATGGCGTGGAACCCGCCGTCGACATGAACCACCTCGCCGGAGGTCATCGGCGCCCAATCACTGAGGAGGACACACACCATTCGCGCCACCGGGTCGGGGTTCGACCCGTCCCAAGAGAGGGGGGCGCGCTCCTTCCAAACCCGGTCGAAGGCATCGAATCCGGGAATCGACTTGGCTGCGACCGTGCTCAATGGCCCCGCCGAAACGGCGTTGACCCTGACGCCGTGGGGCCCGAGGTCACGGGCCAGATACCTCGTGACACTCTGCAGGGCGGACTTGGCCACTCCCATCCAGTCGTAGGCCGGCCAAGCCTGCGAGTTGTCGAAGTCGAGGGTCACCAGCGCTCCCCCGTTCTTCATCAGTGGGAGCAGGGCCACGGCCAGGGTCTTGTAAGAGAAGGCAGAAGTCATGAAGGCGGTCTGGGCGGACTCGGGAGGGGTGTTGAGGAAATTGCCACCCAACGCGTCCTCCGGGGCGAACGCGATGGCATGGAGTGCGCCGTCGACGGTGCCCCATCGGTCGCTGAGATCGGAGACGAGTGAGGCCACCTGATCCGGATCGTTGATGTCGAGCTCCACCACCGGGCACGGGTTGGGGAGGCGTTGCACCGACCGCTCGGTCAGGCGCAGCCCGCGCCCAAACCCGGTGGCGACGATCTCGGCCCCTTCCTCCTGGGCGATTCGGGCCACGTGCCACGCGATCGAGTCATCGGTGAGGACACCTGTGATGAGGAGTTTCTTGTTCTCGAGCAGCATCGACATCTCCCTCGAAATCGTCCCTAGAAATTGCCGCCGAAAGAGAGGATCCCGCGGATGGCGAGTCCCATCGTGAAGAGAAGCAGCAGCCCGTAGTAGAAGGCGGGGCGCTTGCGGAACTGGGCCCGATAGATGTAGGCGAATGAGAAGGTCACCGCGATGACCACACCGTAGAACACATGCTGGTTGCCGGGGTCGTTTCCACCGTTGGCGACGATGACCCCAATCAGGATCTGAAGGAGGAGGGCGGAGATCGCCAGCCCGACCCCGTAGTAGAACGCCTTGGGCGGGGGATCGCTCCTTCGGATCAAGACACCCCACAACCCGACCACACCACTGATACCGGCCGCGATGTAGCCCCAAGTGGTGTGGAAATCGCTCAACAAAATGAGCTTAGGGACCCAAGACAAATGGCCCGCCGCGGTCTATACAATCATCGCGAGGAGGCTGGCATATGTTCGAGGCGGTGGAGTTCACAGACATCGATGGGCGGGAGGAGCCCGATCAGCGGGTGATCGGGACCTACCCGGACGAGATCGGCGCGGTCGAGGCGGTTCGGGCGGCGAAGACGGCCTTCGTCGAGTCTGGATCGGGTGATTTCGCCTGGTGGGTGGTTCGTCAACCAGGGGCCACTCTCGCTCAGTTCATCTCCGATTCGAAGAGCGACAAGGAGTTCGTTCTCGACCTGACGACGGGTGAGCTGATCGAGGTCTGAGTGTCCAAGGGCCGGCTCACTCGCCGTCCCTAGGCTTGACCTGTGGCTGAATCGCCTGTCCCGGACACGGAGCGGGTTAGAGCGGCCGAGGTGATTGCGGCTGCCTGTCTGGCGACCGATCTCGGCATGGGTTTCCCCTTCGAACACGGGCTCCACGCCACCCTCGTCACCTGCCGGCTGGCAGAGCGCTTGGCCGTCGACCCGCAGACCGCCAAGGAAGCGTTCTACGTCAGCCTTCTCATGTACTCAGGCTGCACCACTGATTCCGATCTCCATCTCGCGATCTTCGGCGGGAGCTTGTCCGAGCAGATGACGCCTCGGCAGTTCGGGTCGACTGTCGAGAGTCTTGGCGGAGTGATCCGAGCGCTGCCCGACCCGGACTCGGGCGTCCTGAGCAGCGGTCTCGAGATCGCCGCTCGCCTTCCCAAAGCAGCGATGTTTCGGCGCTCCCATTTCGCCGCTTTGTGCGAGGTCGCGATGATGTTGTCGGAGCGGCTTGGTCTCCCCGATGAGATCAACGCGCTCTTCGCCTACCTCACCGAGCGGTGGGACGGCAAGGGCGTCCTGGGCCGAAAAGCCGGCGATGAGATCCCGATGGCGCTGAGAATCGTGTCCGTGGCCAGGGATGCCGCTTATCAAGCCCTGATCGCCGGGAACGAACACGCGGTGCGGACGATCAGGGATCGTGCCGGCCATGCCTTTGATCCCGATGTGGCCGAGGTTCTCTATCACAATGCCTCGGAGATCCTTTCGTCAGGGGAGGAGACTCCCACGGTGTGGGACTCGGTTCTGGTTGCGGAACCAGGGCCTCACTTCACGCTGGACCCGGGCGGGGTGGACCGCGCTCTCGGCGCCCTGGGCGACTTCGCCGACCTGGTCTCTCCTTCATTTGCGGGACACTCGTCTGGTGTTGCCCAATTGGCCGGTGAGGCGGCGGCCGATCTCGGAATGTCGCCGGACGAGATCACCAGCGTTCAGCGGGCCGGTCTGATCCACGACATCGGCCGGGTCGCGATCCATCCCCGGATCTGGCAGAAGAAAAGCTCCCTCACAGCTGACGAGTGGGAACAGGTGCGGCTCCACGCCTATCACACGGAGCGGGTCTTCGACCGATCACCTCTTCTGGCCCCGGTGGCGGCCGTCGCCTGCCGACACCATGAAAGGGTGGATGGGTCCGGGTATCACCGCGGCCTCAACGCCACGTCTCTGGAGCCGGCGTCCCGGCTGCTTGCCGCAGCCGACGCTTTCCATGCGATGACGGAGCCACGTGACCATCGCCCGCCGATCTCGCCGGCCGAGGCAGCTGTCCTGCTCGGCGAGGAATCCGCGGCAGGTCGCCAGGACGGGGGGATGGTCGCCGCGGTATTGCGCGCTGCCGGTCAACGGTCACCGCAGGTCGAGCGTCCGGCCGGGCTCTCCGAGCGCGAGGTACAGGTGATCGGGCTGCTGGCGCGGGGGCTGCAGACCAAGCAAGTCGCCCGGGTCCTCGACATCTCCGCCAAGACCGCAGATCGGCACATCCAGAACGTGTACCGGAAGATCGGTGTCTCCACTCGGGCGGCCGCCACCCTTTACGCCAGCGAACATGGCCTCGTGGCATGGGGAGAACTCCCGATTTCGCCGTGATCGCTCCTGCCATATGGTCGATGCATGTCGAGCGTGCATCGTGATGGAGGTCGAGAGGCCGGCAAACAGCTGATCACAGCCGGCGCACTCAGCGTCTGCCTCTCGGTCGGACTGTTCGCAACCTCGACAACGAGCACGACCAGCTTGGGCGCACCGACCTGGTGGCCGTGGCTGTTGACCGGGCTGCAGGTGCTCGCCCTCTGGTTCGCAGGCCAGGGCCGGCGCTGGGGGTGGCTCTTGGGAGCAGCGGTGCAGCCGGTGTGGATCGCCTATGCCGTGGTCACGGATCAGCTCGGGTTCGTGCCGGGGTGCCTGGTGTCGGCCTGGGTGCTGACCGCCACCTTCATGCGACAGGCAACGGAGGGAGAAGATGATGGACACAAGAAACGAGCGAATCCGGGCCGTGGTCATCGGTGGTGGCCAGGCCGGGTTGTCGGTCGGATATCACCTGCAGCACCTTGGGGTCCCGTTCGTCATTCTCGACGCCGAGGAGCAAATCGGTGGCGCCTGGCGGAGCCGGTGGGACTCGCTCCGCCTGTTCACTCCGGCCCGGTATGACGGACTGGACGGAAAGCCCTTCCCGGCTCCGGAGCACTCATTCCCGACCAAGGACGAGATGGCCGACTACCTCGAGGAATACGCTTCCGACTTCGGGCTCCCGGTGAGGAGCGGGCAAACAGTGAGGAGACTGTCGAGACCGAGCGGCTTCTTCGTCGTCGAGACCGATGACTCACGGTTCGAGACGGACAACGTCGTGGTGGCAATGTCCAGCTGGCAGAAGCCAAAGGTGCCCGGATTCGGCACGGACCTGAGATCCGAGATCATCCAGATCCATAGCGCGGATTACCGGAACCCTTCCCAGCTTCGAGATGGCCTCGTTTTGATGATCGGCGCAGGCAATTCCGGGGCCGAGATTGCGATGGAATTGGCTCCCCGACATGAGGTATTGCTCTCCGGGCCAGACACCGGTCATGTCCCCTTTCGGCTGGAAAGCCAGGTCGGACGGTTGCTGATCCCGGTGGTGCTGCGATTCCTCTTCCATCGTGTTCTCACCATGAGCACACCGATTGGGCGGCGAGCACTTCCGAAGATGATTGACTCAGGGCAGCCACTGGTGAGGACCAAGCCCAAGGACCTGGTCGATGCTGGGATCGAGCGTGCGCCGCGGGTCATGGGAGTCGAGGACGGCTGGCCGGTGCTCGAGGATGGACGTGCGCTACATCCGGCCAACGTCATCTGGTGCACCGGCTTTGACCCCGGTTTCTCATGGATCGACCTTCCCGTCTTTCAAGATGGTCGTGTCAAACACGATCGAGGTGTGGTCGCGGAAGTTCCTGGGCTCTTTTTCGTGGGCCTAAAGGGCCTGTTTTCGGTCTCCTCTGCCGAGGTGCATGGAGTCGGGCGCGACGCAGCGCGGGTGGCGAACCTGATCGGTGAATCTGTCTCGGCTCAAGGCCCGCCCGCCCCGGTCGAGGCGCGCCCGTGACGCCCAAGCGGGTTCTTGTTGTCGGCGGCGGACTGGCCGGGCTTAGCGTCGGCCATCGCGTTGACTCGCGCCGGCTCGCACGTCGAGATCGTCGAAAAGGCCGACCACTGGGCGGACGTCGGCGCCGGCATGTATCTACCGGGCAATGCACATCGAGCCTTGGACGCATTGGGCCTCGGCAGCATGGTGCACGATCGCAGCTTCCAGATCAATCGGACATCAGGTCTTCAGGGACCACACCGGGCGCGAATCTGGCCGACGTCGACTTGCAGCAGGTTTGGGGTGGCACCGGGCCGTGCCTGGCGATCACGCGAGCCGACCTGCACCGCGCGATCCGCGACGCGGCGGCCGGCGTCGACTTCATCTGGGTGTGGAGGTCACGACGATCGACCCGCGATGGGGACACGGTGAGGGTCGGGTTCACCGACGGAAGGAGTGGCGAGTTCGACTTGTTGGTAGGGGCTGATGGCATCAACTCCTCGATCCGCCGACACTGGTGTTTGGCGACGCCTACCCGAGTCCCGTAGGTCAGGTCGGCTGGCGGTACATCGTCGAAGGTGTCGAGGATCTCAGCAACTGGACCGTCATGCTGGGAGGCGCCAGGACATTGCTGGCGATCCCGCTCGGCGGAAGTCGCATCTACTGCTATCTCGACCTGTCGAGCCAGATGGCACGACCCGACCCGAGGGGAACCGGGCCGTCTCGAAGAAGTGTTCGGCGATTTCGCCGACCCGGCCACCGACCTGATTCGGGCAGCCACGAAGAGCGCCGTCTACTTCGGCGCCATCGAAGAAGTGGTCACGAACGACTGGGTGAACGGCCGGGTTGTCCTCGTGGGTGACGCAGGCACATGCCGCCTCACCGAACATGGCGCAGGGAGCGGCCATGGCTTTCGAAGACGCCGTTGTACTCGCAGAATGCCTCGCCGATCAGGCATCGGTGCAGGAAGCGTTGGGAACATATGTGAGCACGGCGACTGCCTCGCATCCGGTGGGTCCGAGAACAGACCCACCGCAGAGACAGGATCAGGTCTCTCCCCGCGCCCATTCGCAATCTCTCCCTCCGACTGGCGGGAAATCGGATCTATCGCTCCAACTATGAACCGCTTCTGGCTGACCCCTGAGTCAAAGTCTCACCGCTGGTCAGCTCATCGAGGTCCTAGGTCCCGGGCCCCCTCGAGTTCGCTACCGCGATAACAACCGCGAGGCCCATCGCGATCAGCCGGGAGATCATTCCTGGACTGATGGCCAGATAGACCGCGAGCACGAGCGCCGCCGCGTTTCCGATCAACCGCATCCAGATCGGGGTCTCCCGAGCGGGCCGAAAGGTGGCCCCGGCGATGCACGAGCAGGACACCCGGCACCAACATGAATAGACCGAGCAGATTCCCACCGGGCATAAGGGCCGCCGCGGCGACCAACATGGCGCCACCCAATGCCAGGACGCGTTGCGGCGCCATGAGAGTGGCAATGGCAGGTGCCGCGAACACGGCCATCAAGGCGAGCCCTTGAAACAGCGACGAGGGATTGGGGCCACCGGCGGGTGCGTAGAACCCCACCAGCACCAAGACCGCGACTGAGACGATGAGGTCGAATATGGCGGCGAGTCGAACACGGGACCACCGCTTGGTATCAGCGGTCCTCCATGAGGAGGTCGGCGTATTCGTTACGGACCACCTTCTTGTCGAACTTCCCGGTGCCGGTCTTGGGTATCTGCTCGATGAACAGAATCTTGTCGGGAAGCCACCACTTAGCCACCCGCTCCTCGAGGAACGCGAGCAGATCCGCCTCGGAGACCTCCGTCCCCTCGCGACGGACCACGAATGCAACCGGGCGCTCTTGCCATTTCACGTGCTTCAGCCCCACCACCGTGGCCTCGGTGACATCGGGGTGCGCCATGAGCGCGTTCTCCAGATCGATAGACGAGATCCACTCCCCACCCGATTTGATCACGTCCTTGGCCCGGTCGGTGATCTTGATGTAGCCCTCCGGGGTGATCTTGCAGACATCCCCGGTTCGTAGCCATCCGTCCTCGAACGATTGGGCGGACCGGGTGTCCTTGTAGTACTCGGCGGCGATCCATGGGCCCCGTATCAGCAGCTCGCCGAAGGCCTCCCCGTCGTGGGGCAGCTCCTCGCCGATCTCGTCGACGATCTTGACCTGGAGCCCGGCGATCGGAACCCCGGCCGTCTCGAGAAAGTCGAGCTGGCGCTCGAGGTCCCAGTCCTCCATCTCGGGCTTGAGCAGGCTGGTGGACGCGACCGGATTGGTCTCGGTCATGCCCCAGCCCTGGACGACCCTGATCCCCCGGTTGGCCCAGTACCACTCGATCATCGCTCTCGGAACCGCGGAGCCCCCGCAGAGGAATGCTCGGATCGAGGACAGATCTGTCTCGGGGTTCGCCTCGAGATATTGCTTGATGCCGAGCCACACCGTGGGGACGCCGGCGCTGAAGGTCACCTTCTCCTTCTCCAGGAGCGGGACGAGGCCCTGGGGGGTCAGGTCCGGCCCCGGATAGGTCAGCTTGGCTCCCTGGGTGACTGCCATGAACGGGTAGCCCCACGCCGCCGCATGAAACATAGGGACCACGGGCAGGACATTGTCGCTGGGGAGCATCGAGAAGTTGGCCAGGTTGGAGATGGTGTGCAGATAGGTCGACCGCTGGGTGTAGGCCACCCCCTTCGGGTTGCCGGTGGTACCCGACGAGTAGCAGAACATCATCGGGGACCGCTCGTCGAGTTGAGGCCAGGGACCATGTGGCTCGGCGTCCCCGATCAGGTCCTCGTAGGCGATGGAGCCGGGAATGGCATCGGAGGCCGAGTCCCCCATCACCACAAAGGTCTCGACCGTCTTCAGCTCGGGTGTGATCGGGCCCAAAAGCGGAGCCAGGTCGGGATCGACGAAGAGCACCCGATCGCCGGCGTGATTCACGATGTAGGCAATCTGGTCGGCGAAGAGCCGGATGTTGATCGTGTGGCAGACGAGGCCGGTGTTGGCAGTGGCCCAGTAGAGCTCATGATGGCGGCGGTTGTTCCAGGCGAAGGTGCCCACCGGGTCGCCCTGGGTCAGACCGAGGCCGTGGAGGGCGGTGGCGAGACGCCGGACTCGAGTATCCGTCTCGCCGTAGGTGGTACGAGCCAACGACCGATCCGCCTCGACCGAGACGATCTCTTGATCCGGATAGAGCCAGACAGCACGGTCGTAGAGCGTGGAGAGATTGAGCGGGAAGTCCTGCATGTGTGCCACTACGCGCCTCCGAGGAGTTTCTGCTTCTCTGCCTCGAACTCAGCATCGCTGAGTTTTCCTTCGTCGTGGAGCCGAGAGAGGGTGGCGAGTTGCGATGCAGCACTCTCGGCGGGTGCTCGACCTCCCACTTGGAGGGCGTGCTGGCGGTCCTCCCGCGCCTGGTAGATCAGAGACTGGATCGCCTCGGGGTCGGGGATATCGGTGTACTTGGTTTGGCCGTGGGTGCCCGCTGACTCGATCAGCAGGTCTCCGGTCCCGAAGATCCGCTCCCAAGCCGACTGGTTGAAAGCGACGTCGTTGATCACCTCGAGCGGGAGCTCCTTGCCCTGCTTGGAGAGAAGCCCCAGGCGATGGATCAGGCGCTCGGTGGTGATCACGTGCAGAGTGGTCGCCCACCGGGTGAAGCCCCTCGCCACCAGGACGAGCCAGACGAGGATCAGGCCGCCTATTGCCCACCAGCCCCAGCTGAAGCCCTGCAGTGCAACGAGGACGATCAGCACGAGGGCAAGGATCGAGAGAACCGCTTCCTTGACGATCCCCGACCAGTGGGGTCGAAACTCGGCCTTGATCTTCTCGCCAGGGCTGAGCAATTTCTCCGGGTATGCCATGAGCGCAGGCTACCGATCGGGTGCTGGGGGTGAAGCCCGCGGAGGGCGGGATTACGTGGCTATCCGTCCACCAGATAGAGCTGCCACGAATCTTCGATGCCCTTCAATTCGTGGGTTCCCGCATCCTCGAACACGAAGCCCGACCCTCCGGCCAGATCCTTGACCGTGCGTGAGACCATGACCGACCCGGGCGGCGCCAATCCCATGACCCGGGCCGCGACATGAACGCCGAAACCACCGATGTCATCTCCGACGGTTTCGATCTCGCCGGTGTGCAACCCGGCACGGATCTCCATACCCAACCCTCGAACCGCGTCTCGAATCGCCAGTGCCGAGCGGATGGCGCGGGCCGGGCCGTCGAACGTCGCCACCACCCCGTCCCCCGTGGTCTTCACGAGACGACCCTGATAACGGGAAAGCTGTCGATCACTGACGCGGTTGTGCATCTCCAACAACTCTCCCCATCGCTTGTCGCCTAGGGCGGACGCCCGCTCGGTAGACCCCACGATGTCGGTGAACAGCACTGTTGCCAGTCTGCGATCCGGATCAGCGCCACCCCGCGCACCGGTGAGGAACTCCTCTACCTCGTCGACCAGACCGTCGACATCGCCGAGGCCGAGGCCGTAATCAGCCCCGGGAAGCTCGACCCAATGAGCGTCTTTGATGTTGTCAGCCAGGTAACGACCACTCTCCTGTGAGACGAGGGGGTTGTCGCGACGATGAAGGACCAGAGTGGGAGCCTGGATCGCCGGCAGGGCAGCTCGGACATCGACCTGAAACAGGGCGCGGAGCACGTCACCCGCGGTGGCGGGACTGGCGGCGAGGCGAAGGTATCGAGCCCAGGCCTGTTGACCTTCAGGATCTTCTGCCAGGCTCGGGTTGGTGGCGAGCATGAGGTTTGGCCCACCCCAGGCCTGCTCGGTCATGTCGATGAGCGCCTCTAGGGTGCTCTCGGGGAGCCCGTACGGATAGTCGGGCGCCTCTGAGAGCCGGGCACTGGAGTTGGCCAGGATCAGAGAAGACACCCGCTGTGGATGGGTGGCCGCGAACAACGCCGCCATCATCCCGCCGTCGGCCGCTCCCATGAGGACAGCTTGCTCGATTCCGACCGCGTCCATGACCGCGCGCACATCGTCCATCCAGTCCTCGATCGGAGGTGGCGCCCCGGGAGGAGCAGGGTCGGAAAGCCCGATGCCGTATTTGTCGAATGAGATCACCCGGCTGAACGCCCCCAGCCGATCCAGCAGGCGGGCAAATCCCGGTATCTCCCAGCGGGCCTCGAGATGACTGAACCACACCGACACCAGCACGAGATCAAGAGGCCCGTGGCCTGTGACCTGATAGGCGATGTGGATGTCCCCCCGTGTCGCATAACGGGTCTCGCCAAGCACATGGGAAGCTTATGCCCCAATAGTCGATGCCCCACCAAACGAGAAAGTCCCGAGGGAGCCTTGACCGAAGTCTCAACCCTCTCGGGACTCTCGCCCAGCCGGTGTCGGGCCGGGGACCCAACTCCGGTTGGAGTTCTTGCCGATGGCCGAAGCCGTCGGCAGGATTGCGATCCGAAGATCGCATCTCCCCGTCTCCGGGAAGATCTTGCGAGTCGTGAGACCCGCCGCTCGGTGACCGCTCGACGATCCCGAAAGATCCCCGTCCGGTCTCCGACCGCCGCCGCCGGGTTTCCCCGTCGGCGTGCGTGGGAAGGTAGACCTTCGCCACATGGCTGGCAACTCCAGGCGCTGATTCTTTTTCGCGAGGTGGCTGAGGACTTCGGTCGGGATGGGCGGGGTATATCGGGGCGGGGGAAGGACACCCCTATCGGGGTCGTTTCAATCGGACCCGGCTGGTTCCGATCCGGTGGATCTGGAGTCCTTCACGATGCACCGAGACGTGGTGGTGGAACCAACAGAGGGTGATCAGATTGTCCGCATCGGTCTTGCCGCCCTGGGACCAGGGGATGACATGATGGACTTGGAGCCGGTAACGAGACGAGCAGCCTTCCACGACGCAGCCACCATCCCGGTGCAAGACATGTCGTCGAAGTTTCCGGTTCACGGTCCGGGATCTATGGCCTAGATCCAAAGGTATGCCCTCAGGGGTGACTCCGATCAGGTCGACCCTCCCGTTACACAGGATCTCTTCCAGGGCGCCGGGACCGAGGCGAGGTCCGGCCAGGACACCGACTCCGTTCTCCCCACCGGACTCGGCGGCAGACTCGGCATCTACGATCACCGTTACATCGGTGGGAGCAGACTCTGAGGATCCGGTCTGATAGAGACTGTCCTGACAGATCGCGGCCAACGCCAGAGCTCGACGTTCTGCAACGGCGAGTCGTTGATCGCCTGGGATGATCTCATCGGCCTTCTGATCGACTGCCTTCTCCAAGACCCGGGCGTCCAACCCGGGAAGCTCACCCCAAAATGAGGTAGCTAGCTCATCAGACGACCCGAAATGCAGAAAACCGTTCCCGATCTTGCGTTCACGCTTCCGGGTGATCCGCTTGTGATGCGCCACCAGACGCCGCAAATGAGAAATGTCATAGCATTCATGACCGGAACGATGCTCTTCCGGTAACCGGGCTAACAGTTGAGCCCGATCAAAGGAGATCTCACCAGTCGCCAGTTCCCTCGCCATCTCAGGAGTATCTCCCAGACGAGACGCGGTCCAACAGATCGAACGGGCCGTCTCATGCGACACATCCGCCCGAGCCGCGGTCCAATCCACGATCGAGCGGTAGCCATCCTGAAAATGCGACTTGCGGCGACGCTTCTCGACCACCACCGCCATCTCCACCGCCCGCCAAGACCCAATCTCAGATTCGGCCCGGACCAACAACTGATCCAACTGATCCTCGGAGTAACTCCCCAACTCCATACCCGACAACTTACGAGGGGGGTGTGACAAATCTGCGCTCGAGCGACCGAATCCCGGAAAGAAATCCTCGCTCATACCTGGGCGAGAAAATGCTGTCCCACTGACGCCGAGCCAAGGCGTCACGGTCGGGTGGTTCGGGTCCGTCCTGCGGCTCGATTCGGACGATCACTTCTCGACAGCGCCCGATCGCGAGGTCCTCGAGCCCGGCATCTACGACGTCACGGCGCGCCCCTATTCGATGGCGATACTCCGGGTAGTGGCTGACTGACCATGTACGCGAGAAACCCCGAGAAAGCTTTGGCCGAAGCCGAAGCCCTCTCGGGGCTCTCAGTGCCACTCGACCGGGAAAGCGGGCCCCCAGTCAGGTGGCGATCCGGAGGGGTCGAAACCTCTCCTTCCCCGACCCGGGCGAACCCGTTCCGGTAGACGGGAAGGTACGAAAAACGTCCCCCAGCCGTCAAGCCATACCTGAGGCTTGTTTTCGCGGCCTAGACGTTCTTTTCGCGTTTAGCCTCCGCCCATGACAACGGCCCGGAGGAACGTGCCGACGGCGTGGGCAGTTGTCTTTTTCCTGATTGCGGTCGTGCTCGTGTTCGCCGCGCTTCGAATGAGCGCCGACAGCCAGAACATCGCCTCCGGCGTGATCCCCGACGAAGGCGAGTTCGATCGCCGCTATGCCCAGAACCCCATTCTCGCCTATGTCCACATCATCCCCGGCGTCGTCTATTTGGTTATCTCCCCATTTCAGATCTCTCGTCGGTTCCGAAATCGCCATCTGGTCCTGCATCGGAAGACGGGTCGCATCCTGGTGCCAACCGGGATCGTCTCCGGTGTCTTCGGCGTCGTCTTTGGCTTCTTCTTCTCATTCGGCGGCTTCCTCGAGGCCAGCGCCTCGGTGGTGTTCGGGATCTGGTTCGTGACGGCCCTGGTGCTCGCCTACCGCTTCATCCGCGCCGGTGACACCGTGCGTCATCGACGCTGGATGATCAGGGCCTTCGCTATCGGTCTCGGGGTGGGGACGATCCGGCTCTGGATTGGGCTCTTCCAGGGATTCGGCCTCCTCGACGAAGTCACTTCCTTCGGCGTCGCCTTCTGGCTGTCGTGGACCCTGCACGTCATCGCGGCCGAGATCTGGCTATGGCGACGACCCACCTGATCGGGCTACCCGTTCCTGTCACACCCCGGTCTTACACTCGGCGTCGTGACCGTCGAACTGGAATTGGCGCCATTGGAAACCCTCTCCCCGAGCCGGGCAGGGGATTTCAAGACGTGCCCGCAACTCTTCAAGTTCCGAGCCATCGACCGTCTCAGCGAGCCGACTTCCGTGTACCAGGCCCGGGGCACGACCGCCCATCTCGCCCTGCAGCGTCTCTTCGACCACCCCTCCGCCGAGCGGTCGCCCGAGCTCCTCTACGACCTGTTCCGTCAGGCCTGGACCGAGCTGCGCGGAACCGACGAGTTCGAAGACCTGTTCGGCGACACCGACGAGGAGCGCAAGTGGGGAGTCGAGTCGCTGTCCCTGCTCACCAACTACTTCAGCATCGAGGATCCCACCGGTTTCGACCCGGTCGATCGCGAGCTCGACATGCTCGAGGATCTCGACGGGATCACCATCCGGGGGATTCTCGACCGGATGGATCGAGACGACGACGGTCGACTGGTCATCACCGATTACAAGACCGGTAAGGCGCCGCCGGAGCGATTCGCCCTGCCCGCGTTCTTTGCGCTGAAGATCTACGCCCTTCTCATTCGCCGCCGCACCGGTGAGACACCCAAGGAGCTTCGCCTCCTCTATCTGAGCGGGCCGACGTTGTACAAGCTCGAGATCGACGATCGCCAACTGGACGCGATGGACTCACAGCTGCGTGCCCTCTGGAACGCGATCGATCGGGCGCTGGCAACCCGGACCTTCCCAACCCGTCCCGGCACGCTGTGCAATTGGTGCTCGTACCAGGAGATCTGTCCCGCCTTCGCCGGGGCAGAGGCCAAGGCCTCCTAGGGGAAGATCCCTCGCACCAGCTTGGCGTCGGCGACCTTCCGGATCCCCTTGATGAGCGCGGCCGTCCTCAAGTCCACGTCTTCGTTGAGGGCGATGTTGTGCACGTCGCTGAAGGCGCGGGTCATGATCTCCCTGAGCCGGGCAACCACCTCGTTCTCGGTCCAGAAGTACTTCTGGACGTCTTGGACCCACTCGAAATAGGAGACCGTGACCCCGCCGGCGTTGGCCAGAATGTCGGGTATGACCAGAATCCCCTTCTCCCGAAGGATGTCATCCGCCTCCAACGTGGTCGGACCGTTGGCACCTTCGACGATGATCTTGGCCTGGATGTCGCCGGCGTTGTCACCGCGGATGACGTTCTGGACGGCGGCCGGCACGAGGATGTCGACTGGGAGCGAGAAGATCTTGTCGCCGTCGATGAAATCGGCGTCCGGAAAGCCTTCGAGAAAGCGGTTGTCATCGACCCATTTGGCGACCGCCTCTACCTCGAGCCCTTCCGGGTCATAGAGGGCGCCGGAGATATCGGAGACTGCAGCCACCTTGACCCCCATCTGATGACCGGCGATGGCCGCATACCGGCCCACGTTGCCGAAGCCATGAATGGCCACCGTCAGTTGGTTCGGGTCTATCTCTCGCACCGCCGCGGCCTGCGGCAGTAGGAACATCAGGCCGCGACCGGTCGCCTCGCGCCGGGCGATGCTGCCACCTAGGGCCGGTGGCTTGCCCGTGACCACGGCCGGGACCGAGTGCCCCACGTGCTGGGAGTAGGTGTCCATCATCCAGGCCATCACCTGCTCATTGGTCCCAAGGTCGGGCGCGGGGATATCCATCTCGGGGCCGATCACATTGATGATCTCCATGGTGAATCGGCGGGTCACCCGCTGCAGCTCGGCCCGGGACAGCCCCATCGGGTCGACACGCACCCCTCCCTTGGCACCGCCAAAGGGAAGGCCCACGATCGAGCATTTCCATGTCATCAACATGGCCAGGGCGGCAACCTCTCCCAGGTCGACGTCTGAGGCGAACCGGACTCCACCCTTGGTCGGGCCCATGGTGGTCAGGTGTTGCACCCTGTAGCCAAAGAGTGTCTCGACCTCCGAATAGGTGTCGCGGCGGAAGGGGAAGCTGACCATGGTCGACTTCTGCGGGACCCGAAGTCGGTCGGCGACATTGTCGTCCAGACCCATGAGCCGGGCCACCCGGTCGAACTGGCCAGCCGCCTCCTTGTACATCGGTGAGTCGAATTCGTTGCCAACCGGCGTGGTCACGCCGACCTCCGTTCAACTGCGCGCACGAACGCTCATCCTATGCGTCGGGGGAAATCTGTCACACCCCCCCGATAGCTTCTCTCCCATGAGCAACTTCGAGACATTCCAGCCGATCATCGAGCCCGACGCCGACCCGTTCGCAGATCCTGTCCGCTATCTCGCCGAGCATGGGATCGAAGCCGAGCTGGTGGAGTTCATCACCTGTCTCCCCGAGGCGGCCTGAAACCTACGATCCCCCACGTGGCTATGACCGAGACCCGGCTCGAGCCGGGGGAATGGGAGCCCGTACTCGCCGAGACTGACGGGCTACAAATCCTGGTTGCGGGGCCCGGCACGGGTAAGACCGACTTCCTGGTCCGGCGGGTCTGCCATCTCATCGAATCGGGCAAAGCCCGAAGAGACCAGGTCGCCTTCCTCACCTTCTCGCGCCGCGCCGCGGGCGACATCAAGCGCAGGATCGGCGTCGCGCTCGGAGGTGGCGGGATGCCGATCGGCGCCTCGACCTTTCATTCGCTGGCGCTTCGTCTCATCGAGGCAGGCTCGGAGACAGATCGGCCGATCCCACTCACCACGCCGGAACAGATCGGTGTGGTCGGCGAGTTGCTCAGACTCGAGGACCCCGAGGGATGGCCGGTCCTGTATCGGGGCATCCTGGCAACACCGGCATTTGCCAATGAGGTCGCCGATTTTCTGATGCGCTGCTCGGAGCGCCTGCTCTCCCCCGAAGATCTGGAGGCGAGAGCCGCTGCCCGTGCTGACTGGAGGGGGATCCCTGGCCTGTTCCGACGCTATCGGCAGAGACTCGAGGAGACAGGCCGCACCGATTACGCGACTCTTCTCGTCTCGGCGGTCGACCTGCTCGGCCGCCCCGAAGGGCAGGCCCTGGCCGAGCAGTTCCGCTACGTGCTGGTGGACGAATATCAGGACACGTCGCCGGTGCAGGCCGAGATCGCCCGGTTGCTGGCCTTGCCTCACGGCAATCTCACGGTGGCAGGTGACCCCTATCAATCGATCTACTCCTTCCGGGGGGCGGAGGTGAGGAACATCTCCGCCTTCTCCGAACAGCACCCGGAAGCGCGGAGGATCGTCCTCGGACAAAGTCTCCGGGTCCCGCCGCAGATCCTCGATTCGGCCCTCCGAATCGTCTCCTCGGGAGACCTCCCCGGGGCGGCCGGACCGGTCGAGCCCGCCGCCCATTCGGGACGTGTCGAGACTTATGTGTTCGATCAAGAGACTGCGGAGGCGGACTGGATCGCCCGCGACATCGAGCACCAAATCAGAGTCGAGAGACGCAAACCGTCCTCGATCGCGGTCCTCGTTCGATCTAAGCGGGAGATGCTCAACGAGTTGAGCCGGGCCCTCTCCCGGAGAAACGTCCCCCACGACTCCCCCCAAGCACGTCTCGGAGAGCATCCGGCGGTCCGGCTGATCCAGGATCTCGTGATGGTGGCCAAGCTCGGCGGCCTCACCCCGTCGATCTCGCCGGGGGAAGCCGCGGACGCCGATCGTGCGATGCGGAGGCTGCTGCTCGGCCCACTCGTCGATGTCGGATTGGGGAAGGAGCGGGAGATACTTCGCACGCGTCGCCGCACCGGTGGTCCCTGGCCCGAAGTCCTGGCAACGGAGTTGCCCGAGCACACCGGGTTGGCCTCGCTCCTGGCCGAACCGGCATGGGCCACGTCCATGACGGCCGCCGATGGATTCTGGGAGCTCTGGACGCGGCTCGACGAGCTCGATCGTGTGGTCCTCGACCCGGAACGGAAGACCTGGCGGCTCGCTTTCACCTCTTTCTCCCAGGTGTTGGAGCGTCAGGCGGAGCGAGATCTGACCGTGACCCTGGACCGGGTGTTCGAGCTGACCGACGAGGACGGGATCGAGTCGACTCCGCTCCTTCCTTATCGCGCCAAAGAGCAACAGGTCACTCTGACCACGCTTCATCAGGCCAAAGGCCTCGAATTCGATGTCGTCTACATCGCAAACGCCGTCGAGGGTGTATTCCCCGATCTCCGACGGGGACGACGGATGCTTCGACCCGAGCTGCTCTCCCCGGAACGGACGACCGACCCCGAAGCGCAGCATCTGTTCCAGATCCAGGAGGAGATGCGGCTCGCCTATACCGCGATGACCAGGGCAAAGTCCAAGGTCGTGTGGACCGCAACCTCGGCGGGTGTCGACCAGGGTGAGCATCGCCCCTCCCGATTCCTGACGGCCGCGGCCGAGCCAGGCACGAGTCCCGGCACACCCCAGGAGACAGAGGGCCCGCCCGTGTCGCTGACCGAGGCGGAGGTCGGGCTGAGACGGATCCTGCTCGACCCGGAGGCAGGGGCGTTCGAGCGCCTGGCCGCCGCCCAACTGCTGGCGCGGCCCCCGATCCCTTGGTGGAACCCGATGGCGTTCGCCGGTGTCCCCGCTCCCGGACCGGAAAAGCCCATCCTCGAACCGGACCTGCGCCTCTCCCCGAGTCAGGCCGACTCCTACACCACCTGTCCCCGCCGTTACGCCCTCGAGCGCCGTCTCCGACTGAGCGACACATCGTCCCCGTACGCCGAGCTGGGGAGCCTGGTGCATGAGGCACTCGAGGCCGCGGAGGGGGAGATCGTCGGAACGGGGAAGATTCACGCCGACCTGGCCGACGCGATGCGACACCTCGACCGGGTGTGGGCGAAGGCGAACTTCGGCTCGCCCCAGCTCGACGCCGCCTGGCTGGCCCAGGCCCGAGATGCCGTGACCCGACTGTACGAAAACTGGCCCAGCGCCGGAGTGCCGGTCGAGGTCGAGAAGGGGGTCTCCACCGAGATCGGGGGCATCCGGTGGGTCGGCTACATCGATCGACTCGAACGCGGGCCGGATGGCCTGAAAGTGGTCGACTACAAGACGACCAAGAACCCGCCGACCCTGCCGGAGGCCAAAACCTCTGTGCAGCTCGGCTTCTACGCCGCGGCAGTGACCGCGGAGACCGGCGAGCCGGTCGTGGCCGCCGAGATGTGGTTTCCCCGCAAAGACAGCAAGTCGGTCACCAGACGCGAGTTCGACATGGACGCGCTCCCCGAAGTCCTCCAGACCATGGAAGAGGTGACCATCGCCGTCAGCGAGGAACGTTGGGAGCCCAAGGTCAACGAGTACTGCAATCGATGCGCTTTCAAGCTGTCCTGCCCGGCCTGGGCTGAGGGAAAGGGCGCCTATCTGCCATGAGCGCTTTCCAGCCCTCGGCCGAACAGCAGGCCATCCTCGACCTTGGCCAAGACACGATCCGTATCCGGGCCGGGGCGGGCACCGGGAAGACGACCACCGTCGCCCTGGTCATAGCCAACTTGGTGCAGAAGCACGGCATCGATCCTGAGCGAATTCTCGGGATCACTTTCACCAACAAGGCCGCCTCGGAGCTGGCCGACCGGATCAAGACATTCCTCGGCCCGGCTGTCGAGGAGGGGCGCCAAGCAGAGGTCCACACATATCACGGCTTCGCCGCCCAGATCCTGGCCGAGTTCGGCGCCCTGGCCGAGGTCGACACCCGAATCCGGATCATCACCCCCACCTACTCTCGCCAGATCCTGACCGAGACCTATCACCACACCACCTATGCCCACCTCGACATCACCAATGTGCACGGGCTCGACAAGATCCGAACTCTGAGTGACCGGATGGGCGATCATCTCCTCACACCGGGCGACCTCCTGGCACACGTCGACCCGACTGACGAGATCTGGGCAGCGCGGGCCGAGATGTTGGAGACGCTCCGCAAATACGACGGGGACAAGCGGCGCCTCGGAGTGGTCGACTACTCCGATCTGGTGACGCTGTCCACCAGCCTCCTGACCCGGCACCCCGAGCTCGCCGACGAGATCCGGAACAGGTACCAGGTCGTGATCCTCGACGAGTACCAGGACACCAACCCGGCGCAGAGGGTGCTACTGACCACGATCTTCGCTCCGACCGGCCTGGACCCGGGATTCTCGGTGATCGCGGTGGGTGACGAGGACCAGACCATCTATGAGTGGCGGGGCGCCTCGTCCGAGAACTTCGAGCTGTTCCCCACCCACTTCCCGGCACCTGGAGGCGGCACAGCCAAACAAGGAGCTCTCACCTTGAACCGGCGGTCGGCGCCGCAGATACTCGAGGTGGCCAACGAGATCCGACGCAAAGCCAATCCTGCGGCGGAGGACCTCGTGTCGCACGACCCCGACGCGAAGGGCGTTGTGGTGACCCATTGGGCCACCGACGCCGTGGCCGAGGCCGACTGGATCGCCCGGCGATTCGAGGCTCTTCACCAAGCGGGGACACCGTGGTCCGAGATGGCCGTCTTGTTCAGGAAGAACCGGGACTTCGCCCTGGTGGTCGACTCGATGGCGCGCAATGACATCCCGGTCGAGGTCGCCAATCTCGGTGGCCTGCTCTCCGTCCCCGAGGTCGCCGACCTGCGCGCCTGGCTGACCGTCCTCGATCGTCCTGAGCAATCAGCCTCTCTGGTGCAGATCCTTTTCGGAAGCAGGTACCGCCTCGGCTATGCCGACATCGCCCCCCTCACCCGATGGCTGGGTGGGACACGCGCCCAAGACGAGGACGCGGATTCCGTCCTCGGGGTGACACTTCTCGAAGCCATAGACCAGGTCGATCAGATAGAAGGCCTCCGATCGGAGGCAAGAGCCGCATTCGAGCACTTCCTCGACATCTATCGCGAGATACTCAGCGAGAGCCAGGGCGCCAGCCTCGTCGAGGTCTGCCGTCTCATCCTCGATCGGACTCGCGCCTGGCAGGACGTCGAGGCTCTCCCGGCGAACCAGCGAACCACGGCGCGACTCAATCTGTATCGACTGCTCGACCTCGCCGAGGAGTGGAGCCCGCTCAAAGGGCGCCCATCGCTTTCGGCCTTCCTCGACTACCTCGACGCGATGGAAGACGAACCAGCGGAGGAACTCGACTCCGCCCACCTGTCCGGAGAGGACGCAGTGACATTGGTCACAGTCCACCGGGCCAAGGGCCTCGAGTGGGATGTCGTCGCCATCCCGGCCATCACCGATGGGGGATTCCCCGTGAAAGGTGGCGCCTTTCCCGACCCGGTCCGGTTCGCCCAGTTCCTCCCCCCTGAGCATCGGATCGACAACGCTCTGACCGGGATGCCGGCGGACGAAAAGGAGCGAATGGACTTCTTCCGGGAGCAGAACGCCCTGCAGGAATGGCGGGTGGCGTATGTCGCGGCGACGAGGGCCCGGTCGATGCTGATCATGACCGGCGCCTATTGGTATGGGCTGCCCGAGCCGCACGTCAAGGCCAAGAAGCCGTCGGAGCTGTTCGAGATGGTGGAGCAGCACCCGGGCACCCGGAACGAGGGTCACGCCGACGAGCCCGAGCGGCCGTCCCTCCTCCGTTTCACTCCGACCGGACCATCGCCGGACCCGCTATTCGCCGAGGGGTGGGACGGCGCCCTGCGGGAGGCCGTCGAAGACGAAACGGCCCTGCTGGAAGTGGCACAGGGGCTCGGGGTCGCCGACGCGTACCAGGACACGGTCGAGGCGATGCGGCAGACCCTATTCGACCTCGACGCGGCCGGAGCGATTGTCTTGGAGCCCGAAAAGGCGCGCGCAGTGTCAGTCTCCGGCTTGGTCACCTATGCCCAGTGCCCGAAACGGTTCTACTGGTCCGAGATAGACCCGCTCCCCCGCCGCCGCAACCTCGCCGCCATCGCTGGGACCGAGTTGCATCGTCGGATCGAGCTCCATCAGCGAGGACAGGTCCCCTTCGAGGATCTCGAGCCGGGGATCTACGACGCGATGGACGAAGCCGTCGGCGGCGGTGGGTTCAAAGCCTTTCTCGAGTCGCCGTATGGGACAGAGCCGGCCGCGCTCGTCGAGGCCCCGTTCAGCCTGACCACCGAGAGTGGATATGAGGTACGGGGCAGGATCGACGCCGTGTACGAGCGAGACCAGGGCTGGGAGATCGTGGATTTCAAGAGTGGGCGGCGACGAGACGACTCCGCCCGGATGGTCCAGCTCGAGGCGTATGCGCTCGCCGCCACCGAGGTCGACTTCGGGATAGCGCCACCGGAGCGAATCGACGTCACTTTCGTCTACCTCGGGGGCGGGCTCGACGTCCATACCGAGCACGCCGACGAGGCATGGAGACGGGACGCCGCACACCATCTGGAGGACCTCACCGGGGCGATCGAGGCCGATCGGTTCGATCCGGTGCCCGGGGAGTGGTGCCACAACTGCGATTACCTCCGCTTCTGTCCGACGGGAAGACGTGAGGTGAGCGCTCGATGATCCTGGTGGCCGCCACGACCGGCTATCTGATCGGGTCGGTGCCCACCGCGACGTGGCTGGGATGGCTCTGGGGTGTCGATCTCCGCCGCGACGGTTCGGGTAACCCCGGAGCCAACAATGCCCGGCGTCTGGGCGGATACACCCTCGCCCTCCTCGTCCTCATCACCGAGATCGCCAAAGGGCTGGCCGCGGTGGTGGCGGGTCTGATCATTGGCGGCGAAACCGCTGCTCTTGCGGCGGGGCTCGGCGCCGTGACCGGGAACGTCTACAACCTGTGGTATCGGTTCGAGGGTGGAAAGGGCCTGGGCATCAGTGGTGGTGTGGTCCTGGGTCTCTGGCCTGCCGCATTCCCGCTGGTCGTGGTCACCCTGACGCTCATCACCGCTCTGACCAGGTCGACGGGAGTCGGGGCCCTGTCCACTTTGGCAGTGCTGTTCGCCGGCGCCCTCTTCTGGATCCGGGTCGGTGCCGACAATCCATGGGGTCTGTCAGATCCAACTTCCCTGCTGGTGATGGTTATCGGCATCGGGCTCATCATCGGGCCACGTCACTGGCGAGACGCGCGCGGCCGTCTCATATCACCCGCCCCCCGCTGACCTCCAGGACCAGGGTCACCGGCCCGGAGTTGACCAACTCGACATCCATCGATGCGCCGAATACGCCTGTCTCAGTGGGAACACCGGCACCGCGCAACCCCTCGACGAACCGCTCCAACATCGGCTCGGCCCGATCAGGCGGGGCCGCGCCGGTGAAGGAAGGGCGCCGGCCCCGGCGGATATCGGCGAGCAGGGTGAATTGGCTCACTAGAAGAGCCGAGCCACCGGTCTCGATCAGCGATCGGTTCATCTTGCCCTCGCCGTCAGGAAAGACTCTGAGGTTTGCCACCTTGTCGATGGCGCAAGCGACGTCCTCGTCGGTGTCCGAGGGCTCGATGCCGACGAGGAGCAGGAATCCGGACTCGATCGAACCGACCACGTCGCCGTCGACCGCGACCGAAGCCCGGTTGACGCGTTGCACCACGATCCGCACAGGAGAGGATTGTGGCAGCCCAATAGAGTGGCGCTGTGGCGAGGAAATCGGCTGATCCCCCCGCATTGCTGACAGGACCGTCCGGCTCGCGAACCGTCTATCTGCTCGACGCCGCCTCCGATTACGAGGCCGCGATGCTCACCCGGTGGGTTCGCCAGGAGACGGAGGCCGACGCCGAGACGGTGAGGATCACCTCATCGCGGCGAGGGAAGGGCGGTGACAGGGAGGGGCTGTTGGCTGCCCTCACTGCCGACGATGACCCGTTCCTCATCCCCCTTCGCGTGTTGTGGCTTGCTCCTGTCAAGAAGGGTCGCCGTGCGGCGAGCTGGTGGGACGTGTTCCGGCCCGGCGACGCCCGCGATCCGAAAGGCCTGCGAGGCAGATGGATCCGGATGGCCAGCCCGGGGAGAATCCGCCTCGTCGCCGCGGCCGGGGAGCACGCCTCTGCTCTGGCAGAGGATCATCAGGCCTCGGGCCAGGTCGATCCGTTTTCCAGCTATGTCACGCGGAGAGCGTGGCTCGTCCTCGACCGTGCCGAGCGCCGGCTGGTGGGCAACCGCTACAAGATCCCTCGTTTCATTCCCGAGGCAATTCTCTCCCGCCGGGAGTTCCTCGACGCCGTCGACGCCGTAGGTGCCGAGAACGCCATGCCTGCCGCGTTGGCGCGGGAGAAGGCCGAGGCCTACCTCCGAGAGATCGCCGCCACCCACTCGCCCTATGTCATCGATCTGATCGCGAACGCGATTCACAAGCTGTACAGCCAGGGTTATGGGGACATCAAGTACTCAGAGGACGACGTGCGGCGTCTGGCGGCCCTCGGCGATGGGAATCCGATCGTCTTCCTCCCCGCCCATCGGTCGAACCTCGATCGTCTCAGTCTCCAATTCATGCTCTGGGAGAACGACTTCCCGCCAAACCACACCGCTGGGGGGATCAATCTCAACTTCTTCCCGGTGGGTCCTCTGGTCCGCCGCACCGGCGTCTTCTTCATCCGGCGCTCCTTCAAGGACAACCCGCTCTACAGGATGGTCCTCCGCGCCTATCTCGACTACCTCGTTGAAAAGAGATTTCCCCTCGAGTGGTACATGGAGGGGGGAAGATCGCGCTCGGGAAAGCTGATGCCGCCGCGTCTCGGCCTGCTCAGCTACGTCGTCGACTCGATGCACCGGGGCAAAGCGGAGGATCTCCAACTGGTCCCGGTGTCGATCGCATACGACCAGATCCAGGACGTCCCCGACTACGCCCGGGAGGCACAGGGGAAGGACAAGGAGAAGGAGTCCCTCGGCTGGATGCTGAGGGCGGTCCGTTCTCTGCGTCGGCGATACGGCGACATTCACATCCGGTTCGGCGAGCCGGTATCGGCAAGAAGCATGGTCGAGAAGTCGGACGAGGAGGACGAGGTCTCAGTGGGACTGCAGAAGCTCGCCTTCGAGGTCATGTACCGCATCGGCCAGGTCACCCCGATCACACCTACGGCGTTGGTGAGCGTCGCCCTGCTGGCGGCGCGCGGCACGGCCAAATCGGCGGACCAACTGGCCGAGGAGACAACCCGCCTGATCGAATTCGCCAGGGCGCGCCAACTCCCGACCACTGAGGACGCAGATCTACGCGACCCGGCTCGGGTGGCGGCCATCCTCGACTGGCTCGCCGAGCACGACAACGTGAGCAGTCATGAGGCCCTGGGACGGAGAGTGTTCTGGCTGGACGAGGACCAGATGATCCGAATCTCCTACTACCGCAACGTGATCGTCCACTTCTTCGTCAATCGTGCCCTGGCCGAGATGGCGATCGGGTCGGTCGTGGAGATAGGTGAGGGAGACCCGGTCAAGATCAGGGACGCCCTCCTCTCCTATCGCGATCTGCTCAAGTTCGAGTTCTTCTTCCCGGAAAAGGAGAAGTTCCTCGCCGATGTGTACAAGGACATCGGACTCGACGTCCCCGGATGGGAGCAGGTGCTGGCCGCCACCGGAGCGGGCGAAGTCGAGGAGAAACTGGGGAATCCGGTTGCCTATTGGGCAGTGCTCCCCTTCCTCGACGCCTATCAGATAGTGGGCGATGAGCTGGAGTCGCTGAAGGGGAAGTTCGACGAGAAATCCTTCCTCAAGGCGTGTCTGGCCAGGGCTCGGATGTACCGGATCGAGCAGAGGTTGATCTCGGGCGAGAGCGCCAGCCAGGTCCTCTTCAAATCGGCGCTCGCCCTCGCCGCCAATCGGGGACTAATCGAGGAGGGCGAGGACGTCCGAGCCCGTCGCGCTGCCTTCGCCGCCGAGGTCCGCAACGCAAGGAAATTGGCCGCGGCCGGCTTGTAGCCGGGCAATCAGGTCCTGCCTCCGGACCCCCACCTCTTGCGTGCCTCCTCGATCAGCTGGCGCGATGTCTTCGGCTCGGGGGGTACCAATGGTGGAGGGAGGTCGACTGGTTCCTCAGCTGGAGCCTCCGTCCGAGACGCGACCGGTTTCGGCGCAGGTCTGACCGGTGGTGGCGGCGAACTTGGCGCCGGGGACGTTTCCGCATGTGACGATCCGATCCGCATGGTCGGCACCCGCTTCTCGGCGGGGCCGGGCACCGTGGCCGAGGCCACCGGCTCGATTTCAGTCTCCATGGTTCGGGCCCGGCGACGCAGGGCGCGACCGGCCCACAGGAGCAGAACACCCGGGATGGCGCTGCCAAACGCACCGGCGAAGAAGCCCTCGCTGATTCCGACGTCGGAGAGCACGCCGATCCCAGCCAACACGATGAAGCCGAGCCAGAGGGCGCCGAGGATGGTGAGAACCCGCCCGAGACAGCCGACAGGATTGATGTTCTGATCAGCCACCGATGCTCATTCAAACATCAGGGTCGGGTCAGGACGACCCGGAGACGCCAAGCCGCCAACGTCAGCAGGATCGCGGCGTACACCGTCAGCACACCCAACTCGGGGAGTATGTCGGCCACTGTCCCGTTACGACGAACGAGCTCGGCGAAGCCGTCCAGCGCCCAGGCGTGCGGGGTCAGGTGCGCTACCCGGGTCATCGCCGGGGAGAACAACTCGATGGGCAGCATGCACCCTCCGAGTGCGGCCAGCCCGAGGCTGAGCACGACGCCGATCCCACCCGCCTGTTGGTCGTTGCTGAAGGTGGCGCCCATCAGCATCCCCGCTCCGGCCCCGACCGCGGAGAAGGCCACCAGGATGAGAAGCGCCCCCCAGGGATCCCCCCAGTCGACCCGGAAGAGGAAGTAGGTGACGATCACGATGTACAGGCCCTGCACCATGGCCACCGACCAACGACCAGCGCCTTCACCGCCGACGATGGTCCCGGCCGAGGTCGGGGTGGAGAGCATGCGACGGGACACGCCCAGCTTCCGGCTGAGGATGAGCGCTGCCGACCCGGCGAGGGCGGTGAGGAAGGTGAAGAGCACCAGCTGTTGGGCGGCGCCGAGATCGAACCTGCCCAGCGTGGATGGGAACAACGCTTCGCCCACGGCCGCCGTCTCGACCTCGAGGCCGGGCGCGGTGTCGGCCCCAGACATCGCGGCTGCCAGGGCCTGGTCGAAAGGAGCCTCCGTCTTCTCGGCGGCGAATTGAGCCGCCCCGACCGGAGTCATCACCTCGGCCACGGCGGCAGAGACCACCGATTGCAGCTGGGGGCCGGCCCCATCTGGCCGGGCGACGAACCCGATCTCGACTGGGGTGCCGCTCTCCGCCATCTCACTGACGCCTGCGGGGATGAACGCACCTGCCTGGACCGTGCCCCTCTCCACCGCATTGGTCAGTACTTCCTCCGATTCGAAGACGGTCACGGCCAACGATTCATCTGCCTGGATCTCCTCGGTGATGGCGACCGCCAGTGGGTCCAGGTCTCCCCGGTGCACGCCAACCGCAGGGTCGATGTCACCGCCGAACTGGGCTCCGATCAAGAGGATGAGCGCGATGGGGAAGATGAACACGAAGAAGATATTGGAGCGTTCCCGCAGCATCCGGCGCACGTTCGAAGCCGCGATGGCGAAGATCTTCCTCATGGCGCAAGCCTTCGCTGCAGAAGGACCCATGCCACCGAGCCGAACACCAGGGCGAAGAGCATCAGGGCCGCGGCCGCGGGAAGTGCGGCCGTCCACTCGGCCCCACCCGAGATCTCCGACAACCCACGCATGAACCAGGCATGTGGCGTCAGGTAGGAGAGCCTGGCGAGGAAGTCGTTGCCCTGCCCGATCGGAAAGAAGGTCCCGCCCAGCATCCCAAGGATCACGGCGACGATCGCGCCGAGGTTGCCCGCGCCATCGGGCGTGGTAGCGGTGGCGGCGATGAGGCCCATGATCGCAGTGGCGGCGAGGACACCAGTGACGACGAGGATGGCAGCACCGAGAGTCGGGCCCCATTGTGCGTCCATGAGGAAGTGCGTGGCGACCATCAGGACGGTCATCGAGATGACACCGAGAGAGAACGAGAGGATCGCCTTTCCGGCTACGACGCTGGTGCGCCCGATCGGTGCTGCCAGCAGACGGGCCAGCGTGCCCCCTTGCTTCTCTTCGAGGATGCCGACTACACCGAACTGGACGGTGAAGAAGAGAAAGAACACAGCCATGCCGGCGGCGAAGAAGGTGTTGGCGTCGAGTTGACGGCTCTCGGCCGAGATGTCGGCGAAGGCGAACGCGGCCGGTCTCTGCGCCGCTTCCTGTCCCCACGCTGCAGCCTCGGGTGGGTGTGGGCCGTCCACGAGAGAGATGGAAGTCGTCACCGAGAGCTGGGCCCGCTGTATGGCCGACCCGAACTCGGAGGCGATCGAGCTTGCCACCTGGGTCGAGGTGGGGTTGTCGACGTCCCCGACAACCACGACCGTGAACGGCGTCGCCTGAACCACCGCATCGCTCAGACCTTCGTCGAGCCGGATATACGAGCCGATGGCACCCTCGTCCAGCGCCTCGTCTGCGCTGGCGGCATCTTCGAAGTCCGTGAGGACGATTACTCCTTCATCATCGAGGCCGCCGAGTATCTGGCCGAAGCCTTCCGAGACCTGGGTGCGGTCCAGGTCGACCAGCCCCACATCGAGATCCAGCGAGGAGGCGTCGAAAGTGTTGCCGAACACCAGGTGGAAGATGTAGGCGAGGGCCAGCGGCGTGATGATCCCGAGGATGAACACCGAGCGATCGCGGACACGGAGTTTGAGGTCCTTGCCCGCGATACGGGTCGCCGCGCCCATGGTCAGTCGCGCAGCGCCTTGCCGGTGAGGTGGAGGAACACCGCCTCGAGATTCGGCTCGAACACGGCCACACCGGTCACGTTGGCGCCGGTAGCCGACACCCTGGAGAGCAGCTCGGGGAGGAGGGTCGAGGCGTCGACGGCGAGCACGTCTACTCCCGAGTCGGCCGGGCTGGCCTCGTGGACCGAAGGCAGCTCGGAGGCGACGCGGGCCACCTCGGCCACATCCCCGGTCATGGTCACGCGGATGCGGTCTTTCTCGCCCACCAGCGAGACCAGCTCACGACGTGTGCCCTCGGCCTGGACCACTCCTTCGTCGATGATCGCCACACGGTCGCAGAGCCGCTCCGCCTCTTCCATGTAGTGGGTCGTGTAGAGGACCGCGATTCCCTGGCCCGATAGGTCCTCGACCGACTCGAGAATCGCGTTGCGGGACTGAGGGTCGACGCCGACGGTGGGCTCGTCCAGGATGAGGAGACCGGGGCGGTGGAGCAGGCCGATGCCGATGTTCAGTCGGCGCTGCATGCCTCCCGAGAACTCCTTGGTCAGATCATCCTGGCGATCGACGAGCCCGATCACCTCGAGCACCTCGTCGACTCGTTTGTCGAGGTCATCGCCGGACATGTCGTAGAGCCGCCCGAAGAACCGGAGGTTCTCGGCCGCGGTGAGATCGGGGTATATCGCCAATTCCTGGGGAACGAGGCCGATGTTTGATCTCCCGGCCGTGGAATTGGTCCGAATCGGGGTGCCGGCGACATGGACTGTGCCGCTGTCAGGCTCCAACAAGCCGGCCACCATCGAGATCGCCGTGGTCTTGCCGGCTCCGTTCGGGCCGAGCAGGCCGAAGGTCTCGCCCTCAGCGATTTCGAAGCTGACCCCCTTGACCGCGACGAGGTCACCGAAGCTCTTGACGAGCCCTTCCGCCGCCAGCACCGTCGTCATCCGCTCCCTCTAGCTCGACGTCAGCGGCACCCTACCGAGGCTCAGACCGACCGCGGCCGCCTGGCCGGCCGTGGGCTCGGCGCAACAGAACCAGCTCTCGCTGAGGCGGGGGGCGGGCAGGGACGAGGGCATCGGTGCAAGGTCGACTTTGGCGATCACACCAACCCTCGCCCGCATCCGCGCCAATGTCTCGATCGCTTCGTCGCCGCAATCCGAGGCCTCGGCGGCAATGGTGTCGAGCTCGTGGTGCAACTGCACGGTGAGTGGATCCTCGAAATCCCAGGACCAGGTCAGCGATTCGGCTTGATAGCTCGCCAGATAGGGCACCATCGCCGGGTGGTTCTCCAGGAGTGATCCTCGCGGCACGAGGAGCTTGATCGCGAGCTGGACCGGGTCGGTCGCCGCCCACAATCGATGGCTGTCGAGGAATCCGACGATGTCCGCCACCTGCCCCGGCTTCGTCCACGGGAAGAAGGGGAGCCAGGTAGGCCGGACGTGGATGCCGCAGGATCTGATCACTGCGACCGCCTCGGACATGTCGGCCACGGTGTGGTTCTTGTCGAGAATCTCCAGGGTCCGATCGTCCGTGCTCTCGAAGGCGCTGACGACGAAGAGGACTCCGAGCGATGCCATCTGCGGCCAGATGGAGCGGTGGGCGAGGATGTGCTCCACTTTCACCGTGACATCGAAGGTCAGTCGGGGATGGGCGGCATGGGCCGCTTCGAGCAGGTCGAGCGAGTATCGCGGCGCATTGAGGAAGTCGGGATCACCGAAAGTGACATGCTCGATCCCATCGGCGGCGAGTTGGTCGATGTCGGCCAGGACTGCCTCGGCACCCACGACCCGCATCCTGCCGTCGTACACGACCGGGATCGGGCAGTGGCGGCAGCGGTGCCGGCAACCGTGCGATGCCTCGACCGCCGCGGCGAGCCGAGCCTCCCCCATCCATTCCAGCCTGGCGTAGTTGTCGTGCCCGGGCAGAGTCGATCGTCGGGGCCGGTGGAACCGGGCGCCGACATCGAGGCTTCGCTTTCTCCCACCGTCGATGCCCAGCGCCCAGGCCACGAGATCGGATTCATACTCCCCATCGAAGCGTGAGATGTCGCGCTCGTCCTCCCCGATCCCGGCATAGAGACCGTAGAGGGCAACGGGGAGCCCGGGCCGTCGGGCCCTGAGGTCCATGGCGAGCGGCATCGCCAGACGCATCGCGGTGTGCATTGGAACCGAGAAGGCAACTGCGTCAACGTCGTCCAGGATCGAGCCGCGCCAGGCCTCCACCGCGAGATCGAAGGTGATCACATCGACCCCGGCCGCGGTCAGGGCTGCGGCCGGCGAGGCGACATGAACCGGCTGACGCCCCAGCTCGTAGGTGGAGACGAGGAGGAGACGCATCGGGTCAGTGTAAGGATGACCACCGGTACCCTTGGATCGATGGGTCACTACGTCAACACGCCGCAGGGTCCGATGCACGAGGTCGACTTCGGCGGATCCGGGCCCACCCTGATCCTGATCCACGGTCTGGGCGGATCAACCACGAACTGGAACGCGGTCGCCCCAGCGCTCGCCGCCATCGCCCAGGTGCGGGCCATCGACCTCCCCGGATTCGGGCTGACTCCTCCCCGCTCTGACTTCCGGCTCGCCACGCATCGCGATTCGGTCATCGGTTATCTAGAGAACCTGGAGAGCCCGTTCACCCTGATCGGGAACTCGACCGGCGGGTTGCTCGCCGAGATGATCGCCGCCCATCGGCCCGACCTCGTCGACCGGCTGATCCTGGTGTCTCCCGCCACCCCTCCGGTGGTCCCTGACCCCCGTCTCGACTGGCCAACGGCGATCCGGCTCGCCATCCAGGCAACGCCTCGCATCGGCGAGGCCTACGGCCGCCGCTTCATCCGAACCAACAGCCCCGAGGCGCTGGTCCGGAAGAGCCTGACCATGATCACCCACAAACCGGGCCGGGTTCCGTTGAGCCTCATCGAGGAATCCCGGGAGATGGCCCGGATCCGCAAACGCCTTCCCTGGGCGGAATACGCCACGGCGAGGACGGCCACATCGATCGCACGTCTGTACTCACGGCGCCCGGAGTACCTGGCCATGGTGCTGTCGATCGAGGCACCGACGCTGGTGGTGCAGGGGATGGCCGACCACATCGTCTCCCCAACCGCGGTCGAGTGGCTCTGCGCGCTGCGACCGGACTGGGACCTGGTCCATCTCGATGACACCGGCCACACTCCGCAAATGGACGCCGCCCACCGTTTCATCGACGTGGTCCGCGGCTGGCTTTCCCGGACCGAGGAACACACTGATTCCGGAGGGCGAATCACCTCCCTCGCACCTGCAGGGCACTCCCCCCAAGGTCGCTCCGTTCCTGGGAGAGAGAAACCGCCGCAAACTAGGCTTGGGCCAATGACAGGCGATCTGAGCCGGACCCTCGGCGACGAATACGTCCATCAGATGCCCGACTCCGATCCGGTGGAGACCCAGGAGTGGCTCGACTCGCTCGATGCCGTCGTCAACGAGCAGGGGCCCGACCGGGCCAAATATCTCGTCGCCAAGCTGTTGGAGCGCGCCCACGAGAACAACGTCGGCATCGCCGGGGCCATCACCACCCCCTACATCAACACGATCCCACCGGACGAAGAGGCCGCCTTCCCGGGAGATAGCCACATCGAGCGTCGGATCCGACGGTTCATCCGCTGGAACGCGGCCGTGATGGTGATCAAGGCCAATCATCGGTCCAAGGGGATCGGAGGGCACCTCTCCACCTTCGCCTCCTCGGCCACCTTGTATGAGGTCGGCTTCAACCATTTCTTCAAGGGAAAGGGTGCCGACGGCGGCGGCGACCACGTATATGTGCAGGGTCATGCCGCTCCGGGCATCTACGCCCGCGCCTATCTCGAGGGGAGGTTCGACGAGAAGCACCTCGACAATTTCCGTTTCGAGATCGACGGCGACGGGCTCTCCTCCTATCCCCACCCCCGGCTCATGCCCGACTTCTGGGAATTCCCGACGGTCTCGATGGGCATTGGCCCAATCAACTCGATCTACCACGCCCGATTCAACAAGTACCTGCACAACCGGGGTCTGGACGACACCTCGAAATCGAGGATCTGGTGTTTCATCGGCGACGGGGAGGTCGACGAGCCCGAGACTCTGGGCGCCATCTCCCTCGCCACCCGCGAAGGTCTGGACAACCTGACCTGGGTGGTCAACTGCAACCTGCAGCGTCTCGACGGCCCGGTACGCGGCAACGGGCAAATCATCACCGAGCTCGAGTCGGTCTTTCGCGGCGCCGGATGGAACGTGATCAAAGTGATCTGGGGGTCCGGGTGGGACGACCTCCTCGCCCGGGATCACGAAGGCGCCCTGATCAACGTCATGAACACGACCGTCGACGGGGAGTACCAGAGGTACAAGACCGAGAACGGCGCCTACGTGCGTGAGCATTTCTTCGGGAAGGACCCGCGCACCAAGGAGATGGTCGCCGACATGAGCGACGACGAGGTGTGGGCGTTGCGCCGAGGCGGTCTCGATTACAAGAAGGTGTACGCCGCCTACAAGGTCGCCACCGAGCTCGACAACGGAAAGCCGACCGTGATCCTGGCCAAGACGATCAAAGGTTGGACGCTGGGGCCGGATGTCGAGGGCCGCAATGCCACTCATCAGATCAAAGAGATGACCAACCAGCAGCTGATGGGGTTGCGGGACCGCCTGAGTCTCCAAGAGGAGATCCCCGAGGAGGCTCTGGCCGGCGAGAGCGTGCCCCCATACTTCCGCCCAGCTCCTGGCACGCCCGAACACGAGTACCTCCACGCCAGACGACAGGAGCTCGGAGGGTTCATCCCTAGCCGGGTCGTGCCCGAGAACACACTCCAGCTCCCCGTCACGGAAACGTTCGCCGAGGTCTACGCAGGTTCGGGCAAGATCGAAGCCTCCACCACAACGGCCTTCACCCGTCTCCTCCGTGGCCTCGCCCGGTCGGATGGCTTCGGAAAACACGTGGTCCCCATCGTCCCCGACGAGGCGCGGACGTTCGGGATGGACTCCCTGTTCAGAGAGCTCAAGATCTACGCCTCCAAAGGCCAGCTCTACGAGCCCGTCGACGCCTCGATGATCCTCTCCTACACCGAGGGCCAGGACGGGCAGATCCTCGAAGAGGGCATCACCGAAGCCGGGTCGACGGCCTCCTGGATCGCGGCCGGAACCTCATATGCAACCCGCGGCGTGCCCATGGTCCCGTTCTTCATCTTCTACTCGATGTTCGGCTTCCAGCGGGTGGGCGACCTGATCTGGTCGGCGGCGGATTCTCGGGCGCGCGGGTTCCTCCTCGGGGCCACCGCCGGACGCACCACCCTGGAAGGGGAAGGTCTTCAGCACCAAGATGGGCACAGCCTCCTACTGGCGAGCTCGGTGCCGGTTTGTCAGGCGTACGACCCGGCTTTTGCCTACGAGGTGGGCACCATCGTCGAGCACGGGCTGGAGCGGATGTATGGGCCGGAGCCCGAAGACGTCTTCTACTACCTCACTCTCTACAACGAGAACTACCCGCAGCCTCCGCGACCGGAAGGAGCGGCACAGGGTGTCGTCGACGGCCTCTACAAATGGGCCGACGGAAAGGACGCCACCGGGCCGAAAGTGGCCATCCTGTTCTCGGGGTCGGCGAATCTCGCCGCCCGAGAGGCAGCAGAGGAGCTTGCCGAGCATTACGACGTGAGCGCCGAGCTCTGGTCGGCGACGTCCTACAAACGTCTCCGCGAGGAGGCTCTCTCGGTGACGAGATGGAACCTCTTGCACCCGAACGATGAGCAGAGGGTCCCGATGGTGACCCGACTCCTCTCCGACGTCGGACGGGCCGATCGTGGCAGTGACCGACTACATGAAGGCAGTGCCCGACCAGGTATCGCGCTGGGTGCCCGGGCCGTTCGTCACACTTGGCACCGACGGGTTCGGCCGCTCCGATGCCCGAAAGGCCCTGCGCCGATACTTCGAGGTGGATACCCGCCACATCGTGGCCACCACCCTCGTCACCCTTGCAGGGCAGGGAGCGGTCCCGGAGACAGCCGTCCGCGATGCCTTCGACCGCTATCAGATCGATCCCGAGGCCCCGGACCCCGCAGTCTCCCGCTGATGACCTCGTATCGCGATCTCGTCTCCCGGGCCAGGGCACTGGCAGCGGAGATGACCCCGGAGGCTCTGGAACCCAGACTGGGAGAGGTCGTCCTGGTGGACGTCCGGGAAACCGGCGAGCAGGAACAAGGCACCATCGCAGGGGCCCGGTTGGTCCCGCGCGGCGTCCTGGAGCGAGACATCAAAGGCGTGGCGCCGGATCGCTCGATGCCCTGTGGTGGTCTATTGCGCCAGCGGTGCCCGGTCGGCCCTCGCTGCGGTCACCCTGCAAGAGATGGGCTATGAGGAGGTCTACTCCCTCGCCGGCGGATTCGAGCGCTGGAAGGCTCGAGGGGCGGGCATGGGGCGCCGGCGAAGGGCTCACCGCCGAGCAGCGTGATCGCTACTCACGACACTTGATACTCGAAGAGGTGGGGGAAGCGGGCCAGACCCGTCTCCTCGACTCCAGTGTCCTGTTGATCGGCGCCGGAGGGCTCGGCTCCCCGGCCGCCCTGTACCTCGCCGCCGCCGGTGTGGGGACGATCGGAATCGTCGATTACGACGTCGTCGACAGGACCAACCTCCAGCGTCAGGTGCTGCACAACCTGGACCGGGTGGGGATGGCCAAGACCGAGTCCGCCCGCGAGGCACTCTCCGCGCTCAACCCCGACGTAAAGGTGGTGACCCACAATCAGCGGCTGGGCGCGGAGAACGCTCTCAGCATCATGAACGGCTACGACGTGGTGCTCGACGGAGGGGACAACTTCCCCACCCGATATCTCGTCAACGACGCTTCCCTTCATCTTCGCGTCCCGGTGGTGCATGGGTCGATCTTCCGATTCGAGGGCCAGGTGTCGGTCTTCGATCCCTACGTAGGCCCGTGCTATCGGTGCCTCTTCCCCGAGCCTCCCCCACCCGAGCTCGCCCCATCGTGCGCCGAGGCGGGGGTCCTCGGCGTGTTGCCGGGCATCATCGGGTCGATCGAGGCAATGGAGGCGATCAAGCTCCTGCTCGATCTCGGCGAGCCGCTCACCGGAAGGCTCCTCATCTATGACGCACTCGAGGAGGACTTCAGCACCGTGAACATAAGCCGGGACCCGGATTGCCCGGCCTGCGCCGACCCGGACCAGCCGCCGATGATCGTCGAGTACGACCAGGCCTGTCGTCCGGCCGGCAACGTGGCACGTGCCCCGGCTTCCTGACCAGGTCCGCGTGGCCATCCTGGCTCATGCCGACCAATGCGCCCCCGACGAGTGCTGCGGGCTTCTGGCGGTCGATGAAGGGGGCCAGATCAGGTTCGCCTATCCCCTGAGCAACGCCGACACCCTCGCCCGTCTCCTACACCATCGACCCCGACGAGCATTTCCAGGCAATCAGGCATGCCGAATCGATGGGGTGGGAGATCGCCGGGACCTTTCACTCTCACCCGTCCGGGCCCGCCACGCCTTCGATGATCGACGTCCAGAGCGCACTCGAGCCGGATTGGCTCTATCTGGTCGCAGCCACCAGCGAGGTCCGGGCTTCCACATCAGAGCCGGCACGATCGAGGAGATCGATTTGGGCTGAGATTCAGTCCCAGACAGTCACGATCAAGGCGACGATCACATAGGCAATGACTGCGTTGAGCCCGTTGATCAGCCAGTACGTCGAGCCCTTCTGCTCGTAGACCTGGCTGACCAGGGCGCCGACTGCCCCGAAGCCAACCCCGAGCGCGACCCCCAGTGCGATCCCGTCAGCTACCTCGGTGGCACCGATCCCCTTTGCGATCAACGCGATCACCACCGTGGTGACGAAATACCCGATCAGGGTAGGGATGAAGAGGAGGGCGAGAGGTGGGCCCTCGGTGGTCATATCGACTTTGGAAGCCCTCTGCCACGCCTTGCTCAGCGGTGGCACCGAGTACCAGACGGCGCTGAATGCGAACCAGGCGACAGTCGCCACCGCGATGGCGAGCCAGTTCAACTCGCCAAAGAAATCGAAGATCATCGCTTCCTCCTCGAAGTCGATTCCGGGGTCAAAGTATCGGAGGGTTGTTGACGCGCCAAGCACCACTCGGCCCGGTCATAGATCGATGGCACGGTTGACCCACACCGAGGTGACTTCCATCCCCACCTTCTCGTACAGACTGAGCGCCCCGGTGCGCGAGTCGGTGGAGAGCTCGGACTTCGTTGCGCCGTGGGACCGTGCCTGGGCAAAGGAATCGGCGAGGAGCGCCTGTCCCAGCCCGAGATGGCGGCGATCCTTCCGAACCGCCAATTTCTCGATGAACGCGGCGGAGTCGGCGACGACAACGAACGCGGCACCAACGACCGAGCCAGTCTCGTCGGTTGCCACTCGCAGATGCCAGGGCTCGAAGCCGGGACGCCCCATCACCTGGGCCGAGAAGTCCTCGAAGCTCTGCCGGTCACGGACCGACCACTCCAAGAAGGCATCCTCGATGAGGGTCCAGATGGCCCAATGGTCCTCGTCGACCGCCGACCTGATCATGTGGCCGGACGGCAAAGGCCGGTCCTCGATCTTCCCGCCTTCGGGAAGCGCCAGCACCCAGCTGGTCCACCGAACTCGATAGCCCAACCGTTCCAGGAACAAATCGCCGGGTGATCCTTGTGGCACTGGCATGCCGATCACAGTCAGACCGCGATCACGAGCATTGTCCTGCATCCAATTCGCCAAATAGGTGCCGATCCCCGCGCCCCGGTACTCGGGGTCGACGGCGGCGTCGCCTCGATCTTCTCCGGAGAGCTCGGCGTAGCCCACCAGCCGCTCAGCGTCGAATACACCGATGGTGTTGGCCGCGACGTCGTAGCTGGGCCGCTGCCAATCGCTGACGATGTCGGCCTCCTCGATCGCCACCTCCCCGATGTCGTGCAACTGGCCCGGCCGCCATGACCTGGGCCACCGCAGACTCATCGCCCGGAGCGAGCGGGCGTATGGAGAGGCCAGCGGGCAATCGCATCCAGGCATTGAAGCCTGTCCATCGCCCCTGGATTGGGGAATATCAGCCCGCGTCGCCGACCAGGCCGAGCTCGTGGCGGAAGAGGTAGCGGTCGGCCAGGTAATTGAGTATGCGACGGGCCTCGGTGAAGCGGTCGGCGAGAGTACGGAGGAAGGTCGGGCCGGTGGCGAATGCACCATTGGCCTCCTCTACCGATCGGCGATACCAGGCCGCGCCGGCGACCTCCATGAAATGAAGCGCCTGGTCTTCGGCCAGGGCCTCGGTTGGGCCGAGCACCGCCGACCGAGCCAACCACTCCCGCTGGGACGCCGTGTAAGGATGACTTGCGGTGTGGTCGGGTAGGACGCCGCTCAGGAACAAGGCGACGTCACCTAGCCGCCGGTAACCACCGGGGCGCTCGGCAGGGGGGAGGAGCTCGACCATCTCGGCAAGAGCGACGGGATCGAGCTCGCTGAAACGCCGCTGGCGAAGGCCCTCGCGGGTCTGAACGACAAAGGTGCCGCTCGCCACGGTCGTAAAGGAGTTCAGGAACTCGATCAGGAAGAAGCGGCGAGCTCCGTCATCGAGGAACTGGCGAAGGCAATCGACATCGAAGACAGGGAGACGCTTGCCCGGGCCGGACCATTCGGGGACATAAGTCGCATCATGCAGATCGCTCGCCGACCGATTGACCAAAGCGGCGAAGGAGAGGAACGACGAGGCCCCCGGGTCGGCCAGCTCCCGTGACGGATCGAAGATCATCTCGAAGAGCCGACGAGAGGCGAGCAACTCATCGATGGCCTCGGGTCGCTCGAGCATCCGTTGCTTCAGGACGGCGTCACCGGTCCCGGCAGTTTGGGCCAGCAACTCGAAGTCACGCTGGCTGAGATGCTCCAGATAGAGCAGTGGATAGTTCATATCGCACCCGGCCCATCTCCGGTCCGAGCCTCTTGGCTCGAACCAACAGGTTCATGTCACCTTAAGAATCGGCACGGCTGGAGGCTGGTATCACGGGTCGATAGACCCATCTGCCTCAGACGGCGGCGAACCAGCCCATCGCCCCCCGCTCCGCCAGCCAATGCTGGTGGGGGTGGAACATGTATCGCCCAACGGTGGGCAGGGTGAACTCGAGCATCGCCCGCTGTCCCATCGCCAGTGCGATGGTGTCGTCTCGGGACGCGGGTTGTGCCCCGATCCCGGCCGGATACACATCGAAGGTCTCGGAGTGGAGGTGGAAGGAGGCGAGCGGCTCGTGTTCGAGCATGTTGACCAGGAACACCCGCACCGGCTCGCCGACCGGCACTTTGATCGGATGATTGTGATAGAAGCCGGCCACGCCGTTCCAGGCCACCACCCCATTGGTTCCGATCTGGTCATTCGTGAACCCGGAGAGGATCAGCGCAACCTCGGTCGCCGGCGATCGGTCACCGGGTGGATCGACGATCAGCATCCCGTAGAGACCCCGGGCGATGTGCTCGGACAGTGGGGCAGTGTGACAGTGATAAGGATGGAGGCCGGCGGGACCGGCCGTGATCTCGTAGGTGAACTCCCCGCCCGGAGGCACGGGTTCCCAGCCATCCTGCTCGGGGCGGTGCGACCCGTGGAAATGGATGTTGTGGGGGTTTCCGGTGCGGTTCACGAGGTGGACACGAATGACGTCTCCCTCCGACGCCCGCAGGATCGGCGCCGGGACTGTGCCGTTGTAGGTCCACGCCTCGACCAAGGCACCTGAACCGACCTCGATCAGACGCTCCTCGACCGCGATCTCGACCTCTCGGACCGACCCGGGGGGGAGACCGTCGCGGGGCGGCGGGAAAGTCTGCGATGTCATGGCGTCTGGCCCCAAGCCCGGTGGCGGCGAATAGATGTCGCCGTAGAGAGACGTCGCTCCCCCAGCATGCAACGTGGAATGACCGACCAGCCCGGGGTTGGAGTAGTCCGCTTCGGCGGCGTAGGCCTGGTGCTGAACGGTGTGCCCCAGGACCGATCCACCCAGGAAGACCGCACCGCCGAGACCGGCCTTCTTGAGGAGCTCGCGGCGGGAGAGACCGTCCTCCAAGTCAGACGATCCCGCCGACGACCATCCCGAGACCAAGGAACAGGAGATAGACCAGCAGCCCGCCGGCCATGAAAACCCAACGTTGCCATGCCGGGATCGTGGTCTTGCCGAAGATGAAGTAGGCGACCACGCCGAGGAAAGGGATGATCAGGATCGCTGCCATCCACGCGATCGTCCGGCCCCGTCCCAGGTCCTCTCGACGGGAGAGGTCCAACAGGGCCAGGACCACCCATGACGTGTAGAGCACGAGGGGGAGGACGTAGGCATAGAGCCCGAAGAACACCCCGGCGGCCGAGGCGAAGCTCACACCCATGATGTTGATTCCTTTCTGCTGTGTGACTTCCAAATCAGGCGGCATCTCGGGGACGCCAATCGACTCGATGTCGGGTTGGGAATCGGCAAAGACGTCGACCGCGGGCGTGACCGGGGCCTCGACGGCATCCGGCATGTTCGGCTGTGGCCCCGGATGGGGCAGCGAGGAGACGTCGACCTCGGGCTGGAGATCGAGGCCACTCTCGAAGAGACGGCCCAGTTGAGCGGTGGTCGAACCGATCTCGAACAGTGCGGGGAGCCGGAGCCCGTCACACGGCTGCTTGATCTCGATTGCCGCTGGGAGGCTGGTCGAGAACTCGTTGTCCTCGAAGCAATTGCCGGATGTCGCCGGCCCGCCCAAGGTCAGATCGGCCAGCCCCGAGCCCTCGACCAGGTTTTCCACGACCTGATGGTCAAAGGACATGTAGAAGTTCTTGTCGAGCATGGGGAAGATGGCAATGCCGCTCTGCGGGTGGTTGAAGACGCGGTTCCGTGCCACAAGGGAATCGCCCCCTCCGGCAAGGAGAATTCCATTTCCCTGCGCCGCCCACTCGAAGGCGAGCGCCGGTGCGTCGACATTCCCGTTGTCGTGGACCAGATTGCCCACGATGGTGACGTCGTGGAATGGGGGCAGGAGCTCGCCGTCGAGCGTGTTGGGGGCAACGCCGGCGACGTTGTGACGGAAGATGGAATTGACGATGAACAGGTCGGACGAGGCGTTGGTGCCCGAATACCCCAGACCGTTCCACTCCGAGATCGAATCGGTGATCGTGGCCTGGCACGGGTCGCACTGGCCGATGTAGAAGCCGGCGTCCGGGGATCCTGAGGCATAGGAGTGCTCGAACAGGCCGTCGCTGGAATCGAACGCATAGATGCCGTACACCTCGTTGTTGACCGCGGTCAGAAATGAGCCCCGATATCCCCGCACCCCGCTCCAGAAAAATCCGTTCGAGGTGTTGTTGATGGCGGTCATGTTCTCCACCGCAACTCCGTCGGCGAAGAGCACACTCACGCCGTTCGGCCTCT
Organism: uncultured Acidobacteriota bacterium; assembly: GCA_963837055.1. Classification (GTDB taxonomy): domain Bacteria; phylum Actinomycetota; class Acidimicrobiia; order Spongiisociales; family ZC4RG35; genus JARDZU01. The sequence goes on from CAWILU010000004.1 coordinate 335,739, forward strand.
GGAACTCACCATCGATCACCACCTCGTTGCGATCGACGCCGCGCAGGGTCAAACCTGGCGTGGTGACTTCGACTTGTTCCCGATACGTGCCACGGTCAATCAGGACCAGATCGCCAGGGTCGGCGGCGTCGACCGCGGCCTGGATCGTCGGGTAGTCCTGGGGCACGAGACGGGTCTCGCCCGACCACTCGCTGGGAGCATTGGTGGCGGGGTCGCCGATCGCCGCAGGTGACGGCTCGCCCTCCGGCGGGCCGGCGCAGGCAGTCATTACCAGGGCCGTTCCCGCGATCAGCAGGAGCCAGCCCTTCCTCATCAGGCGGGAGCGCCCACGATCAGCGTGCCCGCCATCCCGTCTCCCTCGGCGTTGCCATGGAAAGTGCAGAAGAAGGCATATTCGCCGGGCTCATCGAAGGTGAGAATCGCCTCCTCGCCCTCGTGTTGCTCGAGGCTGCCGGCAACGTCCTCAGTCGACCAAGAGCCGTCGGCCGCCACCGCGTTGTGGGGATTGCGCCCGGCCCCGACAAAGTTGACCGTGCCACCCACCGGGACGCTGATCTCGGTGTACTGGTACCTGTTGTCGAACATCTCGACCGCCACATCCTGGCCGGAGACGGTGTCGCCTCCATCGCCTCCCCCGCAACCAGCAATCATCAGCAGGCCGAGGACGCCGAGGACAATCCGCTTCATGACTGTCTCTCTCCCCTACCGAACAAACCGGTGAACCAGCTCCAGAGTGATGCGAAGAACAAAGAGACGCCCCGAACCTCACCCGCTTTGATCGTGGTCGCCTCGGACGGTGTGTCGGCTCCGAGCTTGGCCTCGAGACACTGGACAAACTCCCCAATGAGCCGCTTCGACATCTCATTGACGAGGCCGGTGCGCCCGAACTGCGCCACGGGACCGGACAGCGTCACGTCGGCGTCCACTCCCACCTTGGAGCCCGAGCCTTCGGGAACGATCCGATAGCTGACCTTGACCTGGCCACGCGACCCGCCGCTCTTGTCGACGCCCTTTCCCTCCATGACCGCGGTTCTGGTGGCGGGATCGGGAGTGACGCTGGCCCTACCTTCGAAGGCAGCGGTCATCGGGCCGAGCTTCACCGAGAGCTTGCCGTCGTACGAGCCGTCGTCTGACTGGCCGAGCAATTCGGCCCCAGGCAGGCACTGGACCACCGATGGAACGTCCTGGAAGAAATCCCACACGACGTCAGGCGCCCGGGCCACAGTGAATTCGTGTTCGATCTTCATGGTCCTCCGGAGCGTGAAGCGGCCTGCACGGTAGTGACCGCCGGCCGGGTATCCCTAACGATGCTCGGTGTCGCCCACCAGCAAATCGAGGGCGTGAGGAATGAGATCCATGATCGCCTGGAGGCCCTCCACAGATCCGTTGGTCGAGCCCGGCAAGTTGACGACGAGAGTCGACCCAACCGACCCGGCCTTGGCTCGGGAAAGGGCGGCCATAGGCGTGGACTCGAGGCCTTTTGCCATCATCACATGAGTGAGCCCCGGTGCCTCCCGATCGAGGACCAGAGCAGTTGCCTCCGGCGTCACGTCCCTAGGCCCAAAACCGGTGCCCCCGGTGGTGACGATCAGCCTGGAACCTTCGGCAGCAGTTTGGATAGCCGAGACGATCGCTCTTTCCTCGTCGGGCACGACCGTGCGACCGACCTCGTAACCGGATTCGGCGAGCATCTGGGCCAAAGCCTCACCGGAGCGATCCTCCCTCACCCCCGCGCTGACGCCATCGCTGATTGTGATGACGTGCGCGGTTTGGGCTGTCAACCCCAGAGCATGGGGTTGACAGACACTCCGCCTCGGAGAACCAACTGCTCGACGAGCAGGATCACGAACAGCGTCGCGGCCAGGCCCCAAGGCCAAGGCGTCTCACGATGGTCCTCCGGGCCGTAAACAGTCGTGGTCCCGTTGGCGGCGGCGATCGTGGCCAGGAAGATCACCGCAGTCAGGGGAAGGGCGGGAACGACCCCGCTGCCGGCATCCGGCACGAAGAAGGGGATCGCGAGGAACACCGCGGCTATCGCCGGGATCAGGGCGATCCAGAATGTGAACGACATTCGCTTGCTCCCCGTGGAGATCATCTTGTGGTGGGGAGTGAAGGCCAGGAAGGCGGCCGCCGCAGAGAGGGCCACGAGCAACAGGCCGATCGCCCCGCCGGCGGCAATGACGTACTCCAGTCCGGCCGGCGCTTCAAGCGACTCATAGGCCAGGGCGAGATGACTATCGGGAGAGAAGGGCACCATGACTGCCTGGAAGAAGGCTTGGCGCAGCAGATGAAGGACCATCCAAAGAAGGGTCAGACGGGCGACTCCATGGCCCCGCGCCGTCGGATAGGAGAATAGGGCCAGGAATCCGACGATCAGACAGAGCAGGAACCCGCCGGCCCAGGCCAGATCGGGTGCGCCGCCGAGATCCACCCTGTTGTTGAAGAGAACCGGATTGCCCCCCAGGATCAGGGCGAGGATGCCGTCTCCGAGGTCATCGACGAACTGCGCGACGACAATTCCCAGGGTCGAGCCCAGGGCCGACGCCACCACGAGGGAAGGGCCGATTCTCCTGATCGTCTCGGTCGTCGAGCGCTCCGAAACTGTTGCTTCGCTTGTCACAAAGGGTCATCCTAAACGAGGTCGGGTTTGTCTACAGACTGGTGATCGGCAGGTTCGGGGGGCTTCTAAATGGCCAGGATGAGGGTTCCGGCCGCCCAGATAACCAGCAACCCGATGGAGGCGATGAGCACCGCTGCGGTCCTCCGCCAGTGGAGTGCCGACCAAACCGAAGTCGTCACAGCCGCTGCTGCCATGAGGATGCTCCACCAGACGGGGACGAGACCGGCAACGGCGGCCCCGAAGACGAGGACGGCCACCACAAGGAGGAATCCTCCGGCGATCAGGGCGTAGAGAACCTGGCGAGGGCTCGGCTCACTCACGCCAAACCAGCGTCCTCGGCGGCATTCCGGTACCAGGTAGCCAGAGAGTCGATGGTCTCGTGCGCATTCAACCCGCTCGGATTGGGAACAACCCACAAACGGGCGGGGCCCACCGTCTCGGGTTGCAGGCCCAGCGCCGCCGCCGGGCGCTGGAAAGCGGTGCGATAGGCGGTGAGGCCCGCGATTGCGACGACTGCCGGTCTCACCTCGGACACGACCCGCTCGACCCGGGCAACTCCTTCCCGCAGCTCCGCTGAGCCCAGCTCGGACGCGCGAGCCGTCGCTCGTGCCACCAGGTTGGTGATCCCGATCCCACTCCTCTCCAGACGCGCCCTGTCTTCGGGGGTCATCCCGACCGAGGTCTCGAAAGTCCAATCGATCAGGCCGGCGACGCGCAGTGCCGGATAGAACCGGTTGGACGGATGACAGAAGTGGGTGTTGGTGGCCGCGGTCCACAGCCCGGGGTTGATCCCGACGAATAGGAGACGGACATGGGGGCCGACCAGATCGTCGACCGTGCTGCCCTCGAATGCGGCGAGTTGCTCCCTGGTGAACCCCATCTGGCGCCAGAGGTCCTCAGCCCGCCGGGAGCCAGGGCGGAGCAGGGGCATCGATGCGGGTCAGCTTCGAGGACACCGGCCCGAACCGGTCGAGATCGCGCATCTGCCAGGCCCGCCACGCCTCCGTGATCTCGTCCTTGGTCCTGGCGACGAAATTCCACCACATCTCGATAGGCTCCCCCATCGGCTCTCCGCCAAGCACCAGGAACCGCGCTTGCTCGGTGGCCGATTCGATGGGGAGTGATTCGGCCCCGGCAGGCACCAGCGCCAGCCATCCGGACTCGACGATCGCATCCTCCACCTTGAGCTTGTGGTCGATCGGGATCACGGCGTACTCGAAAGCGGGGTCGGCTGGGATCTCGACCCGGCCACCGCGCATGGTGACGTCGAGACCGACGGTGGCGTGGTCGACCGCCGCAGGCGATCGTTGCCCATCCAGCTCCCCGACCATCACTTTCGCGTCGCCGCCAGCCAGATTGGCCACCGGCAGATCGGGGATGTGCTCGAAGCGAGAGGGGCCGTGGCGGGTCGCTTCGGGTTGGGCAAGCCACATCTGCACGCCGTGGATGCCAGAAGTGGTGCCGAGCTCGGCATGAGCGATCCCGTTTCCGGCCGACATCAGATTCAGTTGCCCCGGTCTGATCGGCTGTTCGCTCCCAAGGCTGTCGGTGTGAAGCGCCTCACCCTCCAGCAGCCAGGTCACGGTGGCCAGGCCGATGTGGGGATGCGGTCCGACCTCCAGAGGATGGGGGTCGTCGAAATCGGGTGGGAGTATCAGGTCGACGAAGCACCAAGGTCCGACCGTCCGCCTTCCCTTGGTCGGCAGCACCCGGCTGATCGGCACGCCCCCCACGATGGTGGAGCGACCTTCCCGGACGTCGATACGGGACAGCGGGCCCTGTTGAACCGTGGCATCGACGGGCTGAACCGGCCCGCTCACCGGCGCCGCCTACTTCTTCTGGCTCTGGTAGTAGGGGTCTTCCCCGGACGCATGATCGGTGACATCGACGACTTGGGTGAGAGTTGGTATCGACTCGAGCAGGATCCGCTCGATCCCCTGCTTGAGAGTGACCTGGGCGAGACCACAGCCCTGGCAACCACCGAAGAGACGGAGGTAGGCGATCGTCCCGTCCACGGACACCAGCTCTGCGCCCCCTCCATGGGCGGCAATCGCCGGATTGACCTGCTCCTTGATCACCTGTTGCACCTGATCGACGAGGGGACCCGACATATCGCCCGCCGGCGCCGACATCGGTGGCGGAGCGGGGCTGTTGGGGTTGCTCATCGAGAGACCCTGGTCGGTGAGCTCGAGCGCGGCCCCTTCCAGTTTCTCCTGGTCGTCTCCCGGGAAGATCAACGCGAGATCGCCGTGTCGCTCCTCGACCCAGCCCTCCTTCTTGTCGGCGAGTGCGACGAAGGCAAGCTCGTAGGTGAACTGGGGGCCACGGAAGCCGGTCACTTCGATGGAAAGGGCGAACTCACCCTCGCCCGGCTCCTGGTCCCGGAGCTGGATGATCATGTCCAGGGCATCCGGAGCGACGCTGAGAACGGTGTCTGCTGACATCTGTAATGATGGTAACGGGTCCCCCGACTCAAGCCCATGCCCACAGCTGTCGTCCTACTCCCCAGCACCACCTACCGGGCCGCAGATTTCGTCCGCGCTGCCGAAGGGCTCGGTGTCGACCTCATCGTGGCTTCGGAAAATCCGCCTCCATTCGACATGGGCGACCGATATCTGCAGGTCGACTGCTCGGACCCATACGTGGCCGCGGAAGCGATAGTCGGCATCGGCGACGGCACTCCAATCGATGGCGTGGTGGCCGCCGACGACGGCGGGGTGGTCGCCGCAGCCATCGCCGGCCAGAAACTCGGTCTCAGGGCCAACGATCCGGCGGCTGCCTCCGCCACACGAGACAAGGGTCGACAACGGGAGCTGCTTCGGGCGGGTGAAGTCCCCCAACCCCGATTCGCCCGGATACCCCCCGACGATGGCGGCCTCGAGGCCGCCGCAGTGGTCGGCTACCCGCTCGTGGTCAAGCCAGTCGACCGCGCCGCGAGTCAGGGGGTCATCAGGGTGGACCACCCCGGCGAATCTGGAGCCGGCCGTAGCGAGGGCTCGGTCGATCGTCGGCGACAGCGCCGAGTTGTTGATCGAGGAGTTGATGAGGGGCGAGGAGGTGGCCCTCGAGGGACTGATGCGTGATGGAGAGCTGACCACCCTTGCCATCTTCGACAAGCCCGACGCCGTCGATGGGCCGTTCTTCCCGGAGACGATCCTGATCACGCCAAGCCGCCTCGACGCTCGAGCCGCAGACCGAGTGCCGGCGGATCGCCGCTGCCGCGCTCGGCGCCATCGGCATCACCCACGGGCCGGTCCACGTCGAGATGATGGTGCACGGGGAGATGGTGCGGGTGATCGAGGTGGCAGCCAGATCGATCGGGGGCCTCTGCTCGCGCAGCCTCAATTTCGGGCTCCTCGGCACGACGCTGGAAACCCTGATCCTTCGCAACGCCATGGGCATGGAGAAGCCGGAGCTGCGTCGAGAGCAGACTGCTAGCGGCGTGCTGATGATCCCGATCTCACGGGCCGGGACATTCGCCGGCATCGAAGGCCTGGACCAGGTGCGGGCATCGGAACACATATCTGCGATAGACATAACGACCACTCCCGGCACTCGGGTCGAGCCGCCACCGGAGGGCGACCGGTACCTGGGGTTCGTCTTCGCCCGAGGGCCCGATCGGACGGAGGTCGAAGCTTCGCTGCGTGTCGCCAAACAGACCATCGAGGTCGTCGTCGAGTGACCGGGGACCCCACCTCGTGGTTTCACCAATGATCCCGGGCGCGACGATCCTCAACCTCAACTTGAAGGTTAGTCCTTACCCGCGAAAGCGCGCGTAAGACGATTTTGTCATTATGGAAACCATCCTGATCTTCGCCGGTGGCGCTCTCCCCCAGGTCGATCTGGCTGACGAGATCCCCACGGCGGACTTGGTGGTGGCCGCCGACAGTGGTTACGACACCGCGGTCCATCTCGGGTTTCGGGTCGACGTGTTGGTCGGCGACATGGACTCGATCTCCTCCGCACCCCTCCCAGAGCACGTCATCGTCGAGCGCCATCCAGTCGACAAGGATCAGACGGATCTCGATCTCGCCTTGGAGCTGGCCATGCGCGAGGATCCTTTGCGGCTGGTGGTGATCGGCGGCGCTGGGGGTCGGCTCGATCACGAAGTGGCGATCGTTGGACTCCTCTGCTCCGAACGATGGTCTCCCATCGAGGAGCTCGACTGGGTCTCGTCGCGGGGCCGGGCCCACGTGGTGAGACGCCGACGCACGCTGCATGGCGATGTCGGGACAACCGTAAGCCTGATCCCGGTGGGTGGGGCCGCCACCGGTATCACGACCACCGGATTGCAGTGGGAGCTTCATGGGGCGACCTTCGAGCCGGGCTCGACTTGGGGCGTGAGCAACGTGCTCCGGGCGCCTATCGCCGACGTCAGGATCGATTCGGGCTGCCTTCTGGTCGTGTTTCCCGGCTAGCCCTATGTCAGATCAGAGACCGGCCGCAACCGCCGCGTCGAGCGCGGTGTATGCGGCGAGATACTCTGCCCGCTCTTTTCGCAACCGCCGCACTGTCTCTTCGTACTCAGCCGCTCGTCCCAGGCGCTGGTAGAGCTTGACCGGCTGAAGCAACTCGGCATCCTCGACTCCCGGAACGGACGTGGCGACGTCGTAACCAAAGTCAGGGTCGGCGCTCCACTCGATCGTGCCCTCCACGATCCCCTCCACGATCGCAGACGAGTCCTGGATCCGAACCTTCTTCGAGCCATCGCCCTCTCCCCCAATCCGCCCGGTGCTGAGGACAAAGGCCTCGAGATCGGGGACGGTTTCCAGCAGTTCCAGCAGACGATTGCCCTGAAGCGCGTCATCATCGAAGAAGAACGGGTTCGTGCCGGGCACCCGCAAGCTCTTCCCCGCCTCTGCCGCCCCACCGGCGGAGGTTCCCTTGGTCTCCCCGAGCATGAAGAAGGCCGGGATCTGATCACGACGGAGCCGGGCAACGCCGGGTATGACGTGATCCGACCGATTGAGCATCAGCAGATAGCGAGCCGGGGGCACACCCCCCGGGTCCCGGTGTCTGATGTTGGCCAGCGGGAAGGTGCTTCGACCGTTGGCTGTGTAGTTGGTGTCGAAGAAGTCCACCTTGCCATCGGCTGAGACGGACACGTTCTCCAACCAGGCGTCGGGCCTGGTGGTGCCCCCATAGATAGTGGGCTCGTCGTCGGGGTCGAGCCCGAACGTCTTGGCGAAGCAACCGTTCTCCGTGGTGCGGATGACGCCACCCGGCATGAGGGCAACGAAGTCGTCTTGCACCGGCAGCGAACCGGCCTGTTGTCGAAAGGTGGTTGTGGTCTTGCCTGTCCCCGATAGCCCGATTATCAGCATGGACTCCTCGTGCCCCGAACGAGTCGACTCGGGCGGGAACGTCTTGAGACCGGCGTGGAGTGCCAGACCACCGAGGTCGTAGCCGAGCTTGCCCCACATCCGCAGACTCCCCATCTTCGATTCCCCGAAGTAGTCCGATCCGAGGACCCGGGTCACCCAGGTCTCGAGATCGACGATGATGAGCCGGTCGTCGGGCTTCCCCGGGGCCGGGAGCGTCGGGGTGTAGATAACCGTGAATTGCGGTGCGCCGCCCGACGCGGCCGGGAAGAAGAGTTGGCTCTGCATGCCGGCGATGTTGGCCTGCCCGGCCTCGATCATCAGGCGGCTCGGAGTGCTGGAGACAGGATCGGGCCCGACCCGTCCTTCGATGAGCAGCATGTCCTGGTCCGCGATGTGTGCGTCCTGTCGCCGCGCCCATTCCTCTGCCTCCGCCCTGAGAGATCCGGTTCTGATGGATCTCATCGTCGGCGACGAAGAAGGTCGAGTTCTTCAGCCGGGCGGTGACCTCGGCCTGATAGTTGAGGTTTCCGAACTCGGTGATGGTGACCCTCGGCATCCGCTCCAAGGTCAGCTCGCGCAAGCGTTCCTGGCTCGGGTTGACCTCGATCGACCTGGCGGGTGGCAACTCGAACATGGTCAGTCCTCAGTCTCTTCAGAGGGGGAACCCGGGGCACGGTAATCGGTGAGGGTCTGGGGGGCGCTCCCTGGTAACCATGCCGGCATTGGCTCTGACCGCAGATATGCCACCAAGTTGGCCACGGCGAGTCCGGCCATCGCCCGGCGAGCCGGGACGGTCGCGCTCCCGACATGAGGCACCACCAGGCAATTGGGGAACCCGAGAAGCGGATGATCCGGGGGCAGAGGCTCCGGGTCGGTGACGTCGAGCGCCACCCCGCCGATCGATCCGCCTGCCAGCGCCCCCACCAAGGCATCGGTGTCGACGATCGGCCCGCGGGCGATGTTCACCAGATACCCGGTCTGCTTCATCATCCCCAACTCGGCCCGGCCGATCAGACCCCGTGTCTGATCGTCGAGCGGCACGGCGATCACGACGATGTCCGATCTCTGCAGCAACTCAGCGAGATCGACCTGTGTTGCGTCCGGGACCTGTCGCGGGCTCCTGGAGGCATAGATGACCTCCATGTCGAAGCCTCGGGCTCGCCGTGCGACTGCCTCGCCGATGCGGCCCATCCCCACGATCCCGAGGGTGGCGCCGTGCAGGTCACTGCTCAGGAAGTGCCACGGGTCCCAGGGCCCCCATTTTCCGTCCTTGACGATCGCCTCGCCCTCGGGAAGGCGCCTCACCGCAGCGGCCATGAGCGCAAAGGCGGTGTCCGCCGTCGTCTCTGTGAGGACGTCGGGGGTGTGACCGACAGTCACCCCATGGGCCCGGCAGGCCTCCACATCGATGTTGTCGACCCCGACCGACATCTGGGAGATCACCCTCAACCGCGACGCCGAGTCGAGCAGCTCGACGTCGATCGAATCCGAGAGCATCGACAACCAACCGTCACATCCGGAAAGTGCATCCAGCAGTGTCTCTCTTGGCACCCGAGGTGAGTGGTGCGCGTCTTCGCGGGCCCCCACCGGTCGGGTTCCATACCTCCACCTCGGCAAGACCCCTCAGGGGCTGGAGGATGTCCCCCGGGATGAAGTCGCTGACGAACACCCTCGGCATCGGACGGGGAGGCTAACCCAATCAAGCACAGTTCTTCCCGCGACTGCCGATACCATCTCCTGATGCGCCGCGTTGCCCTCATCGTGGTTCTCTGCCTCTTCGGCGTGGCCTGCTCCGAGCAGCGGGGCCCTGTCCGAGATTCCCCGAGTCGTCACCACCGCTGCTCCGGACGTCAGCATGCCGACTCCCACTCAGCCGCCGACGACCACAACGACCAGCCCGATCACCACCAGCACCGAGGCGGAGGTGCTCGACGTGGAATCCCTGCCGGCGGGCACCTCGCTGGTCCTCGGGGCAAGGGACCAGGTCCCCGTCTATGCCGAAGCGCGCGGCTCTGAGCCGTTCCGCACCCTGGAGCCGAACACGATCCTCGGGACGACCACCGTGCTCACGGTGCTCGACGGGCCAAGAGGCGGCTGGGCCAAAGTCATGCTCCCCGGGCGCCCCAACGGATCCGAGGGATGGGTTCAAACCGACAACATGATGGTGTTCACCGTCAAGGGACGGGTCGTGGTCGATCTCTCCGATCGGACCCTCACCTATCTGGTCGGGAACGCACCGATCCTGGCCACCCCGGTCGGGGTCGGCACCACGAGCAACCCAACCCCAACCGGAAGCTTCTTCGTGACCGACAGCGTCACCATGGCCGACCCGAACAGCTCATGGGGACCGCACGCCCTTGGTTTGTCCGCCCGATCCGAGACGATCACCGAATACAACGGCGGGGACGGGATCATCGGCATCCACGGAACGAACAGCCCATCGTCGATCGGACAGGCGGCGTCGATGGGATGTGTCAGGGTCCCCAACGAGGTGATCGCACGTCTGCATCGCATGGTGAGCATCGGTACGCCGGTTGACATCCAGGCCTGAGCACGGATATCCGTTCTAGGTTCTGCGGGTGACGACGCCGTTCGTCAGCACGGTGACCCCCCGCTCTTTGACGTCAGACGTGACTACGACGGCGTCGCCTTCCTCCCAGATCGAGCTCACCAGGGTTTCGCCTGGATACACCACTCCGGAGAATCGGGCGGCCAACGAGGCTACCGCGCCCGCGTCGGCCCCCAGGGCGTGATCGACCACCACCTTGCAGACGATGCCGTAGGTGCACAACCCGTGCAGGATCGGCCGATCGAACCCTGCGAACGCAGCGAATCCGGGATCGGCGTGCAGCGGGTTCTTGTCGCCTGACACCATCCGGTACAGCAACGCCTGCTGGGGAAGTGTGGACGACTCGAAAACGTGGTCGGGGGCGCGATCCGGCACCACATCGACCGTGGCCGGGCCACTCTGGCCACCGAACCCGCCCTCGCCCCTTATGAAGATCGAAGCGCGATTGGTGAACAATGGCCGGCCCGTCTTCTCCAGCGTCGACTCGATCTCCATGACCGCGAGAGCCCCCTTCCCTTTGTCCAGTATCTCGGTCACCCGGCCGGTTTGGTTGACAGTTCCGGACGTCGGGATCGGCTCGTGGAGCACGATCTCGTGCTCACCATGGAGGATCATGGCCGGGTTTATCTCGAACCCGGGAGCGAAGCCCATGCTCATCATGATCGGGAACTGGGGGATCGTGGCGTATGTGGGGAGGACCTGGAGATCGCCTTCATATGCGTAACGCAGCTCGTTCGGATCAGTCGGCGGACTCCCGGCACCGACCCCGAGGTGATAGAGGACGATGTCGTCCTCGGTCCAGCTGAAGCTCGTGCCAACGAGCTCGGCGCCGACTGCCTTCTCCAGGTCGATCGGCATCAGCCGCCGGCCAGTCGGGCCAGGATCATCAGCTCTTCGTTGATGTCGCCCGGGACGACGTACTCGGAGATGTCGCGGACCTCATCGAGATGGTCGGCCACGTCCTCGACCGATGGCACGACACCCTGGCCGGCGAACCATCCGGTGTTCGTCCCGATGAAGACTCGGCCGTACCTGCCACCGCCCACAGTGAGGATCTCGTGGGTGATCTGGCTCTGCTCCGAGCAGAGGTACACCACCATCGGCATCACCTGCTCCGGATCGAACATGTCGACGAACGGCCCCAGAATCTCCTCGGTCATCCGGGTGCGAGCGGTGGGCGCCACTGCGTTCGACTTGATGTTGTACTTGGCCCCTTCGATGGCGAGAACGTTCGACAGGCCGACAAGGCCCGCCTTGGCCGCCCCATAGTTCGCCTGCCCGAAATTGCCGAAGAGGCCCGAGGCAGAAGACGTGTGCACGAATCGCCCGTAGCCCCTCTCCTTCATCGCTTTGAACGCCGGGTGCGACACGAAAAAGGCGCCCTTGAGATGCACGTCGAGGACGGCCTCGACCTCGTCGAGGGTCATGTTGGCGAAGGATTTGTCCCTGAGGATCCCAGCGTTGTTGATCACTACGTCCACCGCGCCATATGTGTCGAGCGCCATCTCAATGATCCCGGAGCCGCCCTCCCGAGTAGCCACGGAGTCATAGCTCGCCACCGCCTCGCCACCCGCCTCTTTGATCTGGTTAACGACCAGATCTGCCGCAGTCTGCGATGAGCCGCTCCCGTCGACGGCGCCACCGAGGTCGTTGACCACGACCATCGCGCCGCGCCGTCCCAACTCGAGCGCGTACTCCCGTCCCAGGCCGCCGCCGGCCCCGGTTACCACGGCGACACGCCCGTCGAACGTGATCGGCTCGGCCATTTGATTTCTCCCTCCGGTCGTTTCCTGGCTCAGAGACCCAGGGACCGCCCGATGATCTCCTTCATGATCTCGGTCGTGCCCCCATAGATGGTCTGCACCCGCGTGTCCCGATAGGCGCGGGCGATCGGGTATTCCTCCATGTAGCCCCATCCCCCGAACAGCTGGAGACACCCATCGACAACCCGCTTCTCCAGCTCGGTCACCCACCACTTGGCCTTGGCCGCCTCCTCGGCGCTCAACTCACCTCGGTTCAGCGCCATCACCTGGCGATCGACGTAGGTCTGGGCGATGTCGAGCTCGGTGCTCATCTCGGCCATGAGATGCTTCACCGTCTGGAAGCTCCCGATCGGCTGGCCGAACGCCTGCCGCTCTTTGACGTAATCGAGGGTCCACCCGAACGCCGCCCGAGCGTGGGCAATCGAACCGATGGCGAGACTGAGCCGCTCCTGGGGGAGGTTCTCCACGAGATAGACGAACCCCAGACCCTCCTCGCCAAGCCGATTGGACACCGGCACCCTCACGTCGTCGAAGAACAGCTCCGCGGTGTCCTGGGCGTGAAGCCCGATCTTCTCCAGGTTCCGCCCCCGGCTGAAGCCTTTCATCCCGTCCTCGACGACCAGCAAGCTCATCCCGCTGTGCCTCTCATCGGGGTTGGTCTTCAGGGCAACTATCACCAGATCGGAGTTGATCCCGTTGGTGATGAAGGTCTTGGAGCCGTTGACCACATAGACATCCCCATCGCGGATGGCGGTGGTCTTGATCCCGGCCAGATCCGAGCCCGCGCCGGGCTCGGTCATGGCGATCGCCGCCATCAGGTCTCCGGACACCAGCCCGGGCATCCACCTCCGGCTCTGCTCCTCATTGCTGAGATGAATGAAGTAGGGCAGGCAAACATCGTTGTGCAGGGTGATGCACATGCCCGAAGCCATGGCGTCGGCGCGCATCAGCTCCTCGCAGATCACCATGTTGAACCGGAAGTCGGCTATCCCGCCTCCACCGTGATCTTCGGGCGCCGCCATGCCGAGGAGACCCGCCTGGCCCGCCTTGCGGAACATGTCCTTGTCGACCTTGCCCTCGGCCTCCCATTTGGCGACGTTGGGGGCCACCTCGCGTTCGACGAACTCACGGACGGTGGAGCGGAATAGCTCGTGATCCGCTTCGAACAGGTCTCGTCGCATATCCGCCCGGGGCCGGGTCTCAGACTCCTACGTAGAGGCTCTCGATTTGGTCGGAATACTTGTCGAGCACGACTTTGCGCTTGAGCTTCAGCGAGGGGGTCACCTCGCCGGAATCCGGGGTCCACTCGTCGGGAACGACGATCCACTTCTTCACCTGCTCCACAGAGGACACGGTCCCATTCGCCTCATCCATGGCGCGCTCGATCTCGGCTGCCACTTCGGGAAGACGGGAGAAAGTCCCCAGGTCTTCGTACGCCAGGCCGTTGGACTCGGCCCAAGCCGGCGCCTCTTCGTGATCGAGTGCGACGATCATCGTGAGGAACTTGCGGCCGTCGCCGACCATGCACGCCTTGGAGATGAGGGGATGGTTGCCCAGGATCGTCTCCAGCTTGGCCGGGGCGATGTTCTTGCCGCCGGCCGTGATGATGATCTCCTTCTTCCTGCCGACGATCCAGACAAAGCCATCGTCGTCGATCCGGGCCAGATCGCCGGAATGAAGCCAGCCGTCCGCGTCGAAGGCCTCGGCGGTATCGGTGGGGAGCTTGTAGTAGCCCTCCGTGATCACCCCACCCCTCATCAACAGCTCATCGTCTTCGGCCAGCTCCACTTCCACGCCGGGGAGAGCCTTGCCGACGGATCCCAGGCGGAAGGCATTGGGGAGGTTGGTCGTGGCCGGCCCGGTCGTCTCCGACATGCCATAGAGCTCGAACAGCGGTATGCCGAGCGTCTGGAAGAAGAGGATCAAGTCGGAATTGATCGGGGCGGCGGCGGTGATGGCGAGCTCCACCTGGTCCATGCCCAGCTGCTCGCGCACCTTGGAGAGGACGATCGAGTCCAGCATCCCCGCCATCATCGGGCCCGACTGCCCTTCCTGCTCTGCAAGCACCCGCTTCCTGTTGGCGTCGAGGGCGCGATCGAGCAGCGTCTTCTTCACCCCGTGCGCCTCGGCGAAGCGAGCGCTCAGCCTGGAGTGGAACTTCTCGTAAACGCGAGGCACCCCGACGAACAGAGTGGGCCGGGCCTCCTGGATGTACTCGAGGACACTGGCCAGGTTGGGACAGAACCACACCTGCCCGCCGAGATAGGTCGCCAGATAGTGGGTGGCGAGACGCTCGGCGATGTGAGCCAAGGGAAGATAGGACACCATCCGGGGGCCCAGGTCGATATTGGCTGCCCGCCGCAGGCACTCGGCGGTCCACACCACATTGCGGTGGCTGATCATCACACCCTTCGGCGTTCCCGTGGTGCCCGAGGTGTAGATGAGGGTGGCCAGCGTGTCGGGAGTGATCGCCTCCGCCACCCGCTTCACTGCGTCAGGGTCCTCGGCGAGGCGCTTCTTGCCCCTGATCAGAAGGTCGTCCCAGCTCAGCACCCACTCGGCGGTGTCGTAGTTCTCGGCACCCGACATCAGGACTACGTAACGGAGGTTGGGCAGCTCTGTCCGGATCTCCTCCCACCGCTTCATGAACTCGAGATCCTCGAGCACGGCAACGGTGGCCTTGCAGTTGTCCGCGATGTATTGGATCTGGGGGCCGGTGAGGGTGGAGTAGATGGTCACCGCGGTGGCCCCGGAGTGGATCGCGGCGTAATCGGCGATCACGTGCTCGGGACGGTTGCCGGCCATGATGGCGACGAATTCGCCCTCACCGACGCCCAGGGCCTGGAATCCAGCCGCGGCCTCGTGCACTGCCTGGCGGTATTCCTTCCAAGTCAGGCTCTTCCAGTCACCTTCCTTGTAGTGGATGGCGGGTTGGTCGCCGTGCCGTTCCGCATTCCTATCGAGGGAATGAACGATCGTCTTGCCCTCCACTTCGGCGTCGATCGCCGCTCGCTCCGCCAAAACGGCTTCCTGGGTCATTCTTCCTCCGCGATCAGGCCACTGCTCCGACGCGGCGGAGCATACTTGTCTCGCTTTGGCTATAGCCGAGCGCTTCCAGCACCTGATCAGTGTGCTGGCCGGGGTAGGCGGGCCCGGTCGGGGGCACCGCCGAAGTGGCGGAGAATCTGGGCACGGGTGCGGGCTGTGTCACCCCTTCCACCTCGATGAACACGCCCCGGGCTCGATTGTGAGGATGGCGCGGAGCCTCGCCGGCATCGAGCACGGGGGCGACGCAAGCATCGATGCCGGCAAAGTGCTCGGCCCACTCGTCGCGGGTCCGCTCGGCGAATCTGGCGGCCAACACGGCCCTGATGGCGGGCCATCCCTGCCGGTCGAGCTGGCCGGGCAGAGTTTCCCGATCGACCCCCAAGCCCTCGAGCAGGACGGCATAGAACTGCGGCTCGAGGGCGCCGACGGCCACATGGCCGCCGTCGGCGGTCTCGTAGACCGTATAGAACGGGGCACCCCCGTCGAGGAGATTCGACTCGCGGGCGAGGGTCCACCAGCCCTCGGCGATGTGCCCGTGCACCGCCGTCATGAGGAGTGCTGATCCGTCGACCATTGCAGCATCCACAACCTGTCCCTCCCCCGTCTCGCGAGCATGGAGGACGCCGGCGAGGACGCCGAGGGCAAGGAGCATGCCTCCTCCGCCGAAATCACCCACCAGATTGAGCGGGGGCGTCGGTCTCTCCACAGGTCCGATCGCGTGGAGCACGCCGGACAGGGCGATGTAGTCGATGTCATGTCCCGCCCTGTCCGACAATGGCCCCTCCTGGCCCCATCCGGTCATCCTCCCGTAAACCAAAGCCGGGTTCCGGGCCAGACACTGCGCGGGGCCTACGCCGAGACGCTCCACGACCCCCGGGCGAAAGCCTTCGATGAGGGCGTCTGCTGTCTGAACGAGGTGGAGGAGCACCTCGGCCCCGTCCTGGTGCTTGAGGTCGACGGCGATCGAGCTCTTCCCTCGAAGATGGAGATCGTGTTCGGTCGAGCTGGTGTGCCTGTCAATGGCGGCATCGGCACGATCCACCCGGACCACGTCAGCGCCGAGGTCGGCGAGAAGCATCCCGCAAAACGGGGCCGGGCCGAGAGCGGCGATCTCGACGACCCTCAATCCCTGAAGGGGCCCCGCCATGGTCCTGGGTCAGCCTTCGGGCACTATTGGCTCTGCGCTCTCCACCAGTTGTGGCACGTACTCGAAGTCCGGAGTGATGGTGAACGCCCCCTGCAGGATCGCGTTGGCGATGAGCAGACTCTCGACCTCGTTGCCGTCGGTCTCGAGGACATTCATCGACTCGGGCTGGGCCCTTGCGCCGAAGTTGACCTCCTCCTTCCCGCTCCAGTCGCCGATGTTCCAAAATGGCCCGATCTTGGACGGGTTGTCACCAGGCCCCTGGATCACAGCGTCCCAGGCGAGAAGAGTCGGTCTCTGGTACATCGGGATCATGGGCACGGCGGCGAGCCACAACTCGTCGGCCTGGTTGTAAGTGGCAGCGCGCTCAGCCGGGTCGACGATCAAGTTGGTGGTCCGGATCAAGGCATCGACCTCCTCGTCGCAATACCGGAAGAAGTTCAGGTCGCCGAATCCATTCAGCGCGTTTCCCTGGCAATAGAAGCGCGAGTTCCCCCATGCCGGGTCGGGTGAGGCGACCCAGGCCAGGTTGGTGACCTGCCAAACATCGGCGCCCCCCTGCAGATTCTCCGTCTGCAGGAGCTCGGAGGTCGGCCCGAAGTCAGGAGTCAATTCGATCCCGATCACGGCGAGATCGGCCCGGGCTAGCTCGAACTGCAGATCCCGAGCCTCGCTTCCGGAGGTCGTCGTCCATGAGAATGAGAGACGCTCCCCGCCGCATGAGTAGATGCCGTCTTCGCCCTTGATGCACCCGTTGCCTGACAGGAGCGACTCGGCCACGACCGGGTCGTACGGAAAGAGGCCGTTGAAATGGTCGACGTAGTTGGCGCTACCCGTGAGCCAGATCGAGTTGCCCAGGAGCTCAGTCTCGGCGGTTATGGGGCGGACCACAGCCTCGGCAATGGCATCCCGGTTGATGCCCTGGGCGATCGCCTGGCGGACAAACAGGCCTTGCAGCCTCGGGTCGTCCTGGTTGAAACCGAAGTATTCCCAGACCGGGCCCGGCCCGGTCACCCATTCGACTCGATCGATGTTGTCGACCTCCTCGATCAGGGAGACGTAGGGCTGGGGATAGAACATGTCGATCTCCCCGTCTCCCAGGGCGTCGACTTGCTCCTCCTCATCGCCCAGGAACAGGACGTTCAGTGTCTGCACGTCGCCTGATGCCTCTCCCCAGTAGTTGGGGTTCCGCGCCAGGGTGATGCGCTCGTCGGGCACCCACTCCACGAAGGTGAACGGACCCGAGCCCATCGTGATGGCATCGTCCCAGACGGTGTTGAAGTCCTCGCCCTCGAGGATGTGGGACGGGAGGATCGCACTGAACAGCGTTTGCCACGGCGCGTATATCTCGTCGAAGGCGAACACGACCGTCTTCTCATCGACCACCTCGTAGCCGGTGATCAGGTGGTACCCCTCCCGGGTGATGATGTCCAGTTCGGGGTTGGCGATCGTCTCGTAGGTGAAAACGAAGTCCTGGGCGGTCACCGGGGCGCCGTCGGCCCAAGTCGCCTCCTGTCTGATGTTGTACCTCACACAGAAGGTGTCGCGGCATTCGCCCAAGGTCGTCGTCGTCGGAGCCGCAGTCGTCGTGGTTTGAGTCGGTCGGGTGGTCGGCGCCGCAGCCGTGGTCGTGGTGGGCTCGGCGTCACCAGTGCATGCCACCGCAACGACGGCCAGGAAGACGGCCCCTCGGACACGGGCTGTTGCCCTCACGTCGCCTTCTCGACTTGATCGTCGGTGTCGAGCACGACGGCGTGTTCATTTCTGGTCTCGGAGATGAGCGCCTGGACGATCCCGGTCATGGGAAGGGCCAGGATCACCCCGATCGGACCGAGGAGCGCCGAGCCGATGATGATGGCCCCGATCGACACGGCCGGGTGGATCTCCATGGTCTTCTGGGTGATCCTGGGTGCGATCAGGTAGTTCTCGATCTGTTGATAGGCCAGGAAGTAGACGATCACCCAAAGCATCGTGCCCAGACCACCGGAGGAGAGGGCGACTACGGCAGGCAGGATGGCGGCGAGATAAGTGCCTACCACCGGGATGAATTGGCTGAGCACACCGACCCAGATCCCCAATGAAACCGCAAAGGGAACTCCGAGGAGGGTGAGGAAACCTGCGGTGAGTAGGCCACTGAGTAGCGCGAGGATCAGCCTGGAGTAGATGTACAAACCCATCTTCTCCACCGCCACGTCCCATATGTGCAGAGCGTCACGTTGGCGCTCCTGGTTCATCGTCGAGAGAACGGTCCGCTGCAGCTTGGGCAGCTCGGCCACCATGTAGAAGGAGAACAGGGCGACCGTCGTGGCGAAGAAGAGGAAGCTGAAGATGCCGGTCGTGACGCTGACCACCCCTCCCAGGATGGTCCCACCGGAGCCGGCGATGATGTCGGGCAGCTTGGCCGCCTCCTGCTGCAGAGATTCCGTGGATAAGTCGAGGTTGAACCAGTCGTTCAATTGCTGGGCGACGGATTCGATGTATCCAGGGAGCTGGTCGATCAGCTCGTTGACCTGGTTGACGAACAGAGGGACGAGCAGCGCGACAAACGCCACGATCAGGAGGAAGACCACCAGGAACACGAGACCGGTGGCAAGCCCTCTCCTCCAGCCCCGCTTCTCGAGAAAGTGGACCGGAGGCTCTAGCGCCACGGCGATGAACAGCGCGACGAAGACCATGAAGAGCAGGCTGCGAAGACGGAACAGGAGGTATAACGCAAGCGCAGTGAGCAGCAGTACCCCGGCCACGACCAGCGTCCTCCTCGTAAAGAGGCGGTTGTCCGTTCGCTCCTGGCTCTTGTTCATCGACGATGAGGTTAGAGGTGGTCCTGCCCCTGTATCGGCAGCGATCTAGCCTCCGACGTCACCCAGGAGGAGGGCGATGAGACCATTCGAAAAGCGGGGGTCTGGGGGTCGTCCCCCAGAATGACGATGGCATGGCGGGCCACCCCGGAGCGGGTCAAGGCTTCCAACACCGCTGCATTCATGAGGGCCCACCAGATCTCTGGCCCTGGAGGAGCTTCGCCAGACGAGCGGCATCCGACCCGGAGTGGTTCTGGGAAGCTGTCGTCGATTTCCTCGGACTTCCTTTCGAACGGAGATGGAGGGCGGTGCGCGACACCTCCCGGGGTCATCCCTGGGCGACCTGGTTCGTCGGTGGCACCTTCAACCTCAGCCGAGCTTGTGTGGACCGGTGGGCCGACGAGGACCCGGGGCGCACGGCCCTGCGCAGCGAGAAGGAAACAGGCGAGACCCGGGAGTTGAGCTTCGGTGAGCTGAGAGATGTGGTCGGTCGCCTCGCCTCCGTGCTGACGGACCTGGGCGTATCCCGCGGCGATGCCGTCGCAGTGTTTCTCCCGATGGGAGAGGAGGCGGTCGTCTCGCTCCTCGCCGTGGCCCGCATCGGGGCGATCTTCGTCCCGGTCTTCTCCGGCTATGGCGCAGAGGCAGTGGCGACCCGCCTCATCGATCCCAAGCCGAAGGTCATGATCTGCGCCAACGGCTTCCAGCGGCGGGGAGGGCTGGTCGAGATGAAGGAAGTTGCCGACCAGGCGATCGAGAAGGCCGGTGGTCTCAGCCGGGTCCTGGTGGTCGATTACGAGGCGCGGGCCGACACCCCGATGAGGGATGGTCGCGACGTGTGGTGGCCCGACCTCGTTGCTGCGGCCGAGCCGGCCCCTCCCGCCCTCACCAGCACCGAGGACCCCGTCCTCATCGCCTACACCTCCGGGACCACCGGCCGACCCAAGGGGGCGGTGCACGTACAGGCGGGGCTGACTGTCAAGATCGCCGCCGAGGGCGCTTTCCACGCTGAGATCACCCGGGACGACGTCGTCATGTGGGCGACCGACATGGGCTGGATCATGGGTCCTTGGATGGTGCTTGCCGGTCTGGCCAATGGGGCCGCCCTGGCCACCTATGACGGAGCCCCCGATCATCCCGGGCCCGGACCGGATCTGGGCGGTGGCGGAGGACCTCGGCGTCACCTTCCTCGGGATCTCACCCACCCTCATCCGCGCCCTCCAACCCCATGGAGCGGAGCAGGCTCTCCGCCACGACCTGTCGCGGCTTCGCACGTTCGGGTCGACCGGGGAGCCCTGGAACCCGGGCCCCTGGCAATGGCTCTTCGAAGAGGTCGGCGAGAGCCGGCGGCCCATCGTGAACATCTCGGGCGGGACGGAGATCGGTGCCGTGATCATCGGCGTCAATCTCCTCCAGGGCCTCAAGCCGACCTCGCTCGGCGGGCCCTCGTTTGGGGTCGATGCCGACGTCTACGACCGGGACGGCAAACCCGTCCGCGGCGAAGTCGGAGAGCTCGTGATCAGAGGCTCGTGGCCGGGGATGACCCGGGGGTTCTGGGGTGAACCGGAGCGGTATCTGGAGACCTATTGGTCCCGATTCCCCGACGTCTGGGTCCACGGCGACTGGGCCTCGGTCGACGACGACGGGTTCTGGTACCTCCACGGGAGATCGGACGACACTCTCAATATCGCCGGCAAACGGGTCGGGCCGGCAGAGATCGAATCGGCGGTGGTGGCGCTTCCCGAGGTCATGATGGCGGCAGCCATCGGAATCCCGGACGAGGTGAAGGGCGAGACCATCGCCCTATACGTCGTCCCGGCTCCCGGTGTCGACCCCGACGATGCACTGACCAACACGGTCCTGGCTTCAGTGACCGGGACGATGGGCAAGGCTTTCCGGCCCAAGACCGTCCGATGGGTGGCCGACCTACCCCGTACCAGGTCGGCAAAGATCATGCGGCGGGTGATCAAGGCAGTGGCGCTCGGTTATGAGCCCGGCGATCTCTCCGGTCTGGAGAACCCGGAGAGCCTGAGAGAGTTATAGGTGCTAGGTGGATCAATCGGCCTCGGCGAACACCTCACGCGGAGCGGCGAAGTGACAGGCGGCCAGGGTGTCGAAGTGCTGTTCCAGGGGAGGCTCGACCTCGGCGCAGATCTCCTGAGCCTTCCAGCAGCGGGTACGGAAATGGCATCCGGACGGGGGATTCGCCGCCGAAGGGACGTCACCCTGGAGCAAGATGCGCTTCTTCGCCTGGAAGGTCGGGTCGGGCACCGGCGCCGCGGAGAGCAATGCCTGGGTGTAGGGGTGGGAAGGGTTCCCGTACAGATCCGACTCGACGCCCTCCTCGACGATCTTGCCCAGATACATCACCGCAACCCGGTCGGAGATGTGACGGACCACCGACAGATCGTGAGCGATGAAGATATAGGAGAGATCGAACTCGTCCTGGATGTCCTCGAGGAGATTCACCACCTGGGCCTGCACCGACACGTCGAGGGCGGACACCGGCTCGTCGCAGATGATGATGCTCGGGTTCAGCGCCAACGCCCGGGCCACTCCGATCCGCTGTCGCTGGCCCCCAGAGAACTGATGCGGGTAGCGGTTGATGTGGTTGGGGTTGAGCCCGACCAGCTCGAGGAGCTGTCGGACCTGGTCCCTGACCTTGTCCTTCGGCATCAGCCCGCTGTGGATCGACCAGGGCTCGGCGACGATGTCCCCGACGGTCATCCTCGGGTTGAGCGAGGCGTAGGGATCCTGGAAGATGATCTGGATGTGCCGCCGTAACTCACGTAGATCACCCTTATCCAGCGAGAAGATGTCCGTGCCTTTGTAGGTCGCGCTGCCCGACGTCGGCTCGATGAGCCGGAGCAGGGTACGGGCTACGGTCGACTTGCCGCAACCCGACTCCCCGACCAGACCCAGGGTCTCCCCGGGCATCAGGTCGAAGGTGACCCCGTCGACGGCCTTGATCGAGCCGACCTGGCGGCGGAAGACGCCGGCGCGGATCGGGTAATGCTTCACCAGGTCATTCACGGAGAGAATCGGCTCAGGCATCCACGAACTCCTCGGCTATGAAATCCTCGGCAAAGTGACAGGCCGAGGTCCGACCCTCCACGATCTCGCGAAGCGGCGGATCATCGGTCCTACAGATGTCCTGGACGTAGTCGCAGCGGGGATGGAATGGGCAACCCGCCGGAATGTGGAGTAGGTCTGGGGGTGAGCCCTTGATCGGGGAGAGCCGGCCGCCCTTGTGGTCGGGGCGGACCAGGGATCGCATCAATCCCTCGGTGTAGGGGTGATAGGGCCGTTTGTAGAGGTCACCGATTTCGCCGGTCTCGACGATCTCGGCGGCATACATGACCGAGACCCGGTCGGCCACCTCGGCAACGACGCCGAGATCGTGGGTGATGAGGATCAGCCCCATCCCGGTCTGCTGCTGCAACTCGGCGAGCAGGTCCATGATCTGGGCTTGCACGGTCATGTCGAGGGCGGTGGTCGGCTCGTCGGCGATGAGAACGTCGGGGTCGAGGGCGAGGGCCATTGCGATCATCACCCGCTGGCGCATGCCTCCGGAGAACTCGTGTGGATAGGCGTTGACCCGCTCGGAGGCCGAAGGGATCTTCACCCTGTCCATCAGGTCGACCGCCCGCTTGTAACCCTCCGACTTGGACATCCCGCGGTGCTTGCGGAACATCTCAGCGATCTGCCATCCGACGGTGAAGACAGGGTTGAGGGCTGTGAGCGCGTCCTGGAAGATCATCGAGATCCGGTCGCCCCTGATCTGGCGGCGCTCCTTCTCCTGCATCTTGAGCAGGTCCTTGCCCCGGAACAGGATCTCGCCGCCGGTGACGAACCCGGGCGGTGAGTCGATGATCCCCATGATCGCCTGCGCGCTCACGGTCTTGCCCGAGCCGGACTCGCCCACTATGGCCAGGCTTTCCCCCTTGTCGACCTGATAGCTCACCTTGTTGGCCGCCTTGACCGTGCCCGATCGCATCCGGAACTCGACCTCGAGGTCCTTGACGTCGAGAAGCACCCCGGTGCCGGCGGCGTAGGGATCGACAGCTGTATCCAGCGGGGTGACCTGGGTCATCGCAGCTTCGGATCCAACGCGTCGCGGAGAGCGTCTCCCATGAGGATGAAGGCGAAGACGGTCACGCTCAAGAACAGACCGGGGAAGAAGAGAAGATGGGGGAATGCGAGGATGCGGTTCTGCGCCGTATTGATCATCAGCCCCCAAGAGATGGCGGGCAGCTGCAGACCGACATTGAGGAAGGAGAGGGAGGCCTCGGCCGAGATGATCACCCCCACGGTGATGGTGGCGTAGACGATGACCGGGGTGATCCCGTTGGGGAGGACGTGACGGGTGATGATCCGCCAGTCGCTGGCGCCCATGGCACGGGCCGCGTCGATGTAGTCGAGCTCTTTGACCGAGAGCACCGATGACCGCATCAGCCGCATCATGGTGGTCCACCCGAACACGATGAGCACCGCCGACACCGTCCAGAAACCCTTGCTCCCCATGGCGTTCAGTAAGACGATCCCGGCCAGGATCAGCGGGATGGCGAACATGATGTCGGTGAAACGGGAGAGCACCGAGTCGAGCCAGCCACCCTTGTACCCGGCAAGGGATCCCAGCGCCACCGCGATGAGGGTGGTGACGAAGGTGACGACGAGACCGATGGAGACCGAGGTTCGGGCCCCCCAAATGGTGCGGGCGTAGTAGTCACAACCCTGGAGATCAGTCCCAAAGCGGTGTTCGGCACTCGGCGTCTGCAGAGCGTCGATGAGACTGCAATCCCGGGGGTCGACCGAGGTGAACAGGGTGGGGAAGGCGGCCATGATCACCATCAGGATGACGAGCAGCGCCGAGATGACGAAACCGGGCTTGCGCCGCAACTCCTTCCAGGCGTCACTCCAGAGACTGGCCGGCTTGCCCTGTTTGGGCGCCTGAGCCGGAACCACCTCCGGCGTCGTGACATCGGGCGCCAGGATCTCGGTGGGCGTGATGTCGGTGGTATCAGTCATACCTGATCCTCGGGTCGAGCACGGCGTACATGACGTCCACCACCAGGTTGGCCACTGCGTAGATGATCACCAGCAGGGTTACGATCCCCACCACCACCGCCCCCTCCTGGGCCAGGGTGGCCTGGTAGACCGCCTGGCCGATCCCGGGGATGTTGAAGATGGTTTCGGTGATGATCGCCCCGCCCATGAGGGCGCCGAGGTCGATGGCGAGGAAGGTGACTACGGGGATGAGAGAGTTGCGGAAGGTGTGGACCCCGATGACCCGGCGCTGGCTGAGCCCCTTGGCCTTGGCGGTGCGCACGTAATCGGACCGGAGATTCTCGACCACGCTGGACCGAGTGAGCCGAGCGACATAGGCGAGCGACACCGAGGCGAGCACGATGGCGGGGAGCAGGTACCCGTAGAGACTGGGCGGGTTGCCCGCGGTCACCGGGAGCCAGCCCAATCTCACCCCGATGAAGATCTGGGCCATGAACCCGAGCACGAAGATGGGGATCGAGATGACCGCGACCGTGCTCACCTTGACCAGTGAGTCCAAGAATTTGTCTTTTCGGATCCCGGCCCAGACGCCGGCGGTAACCCCGACCACCACCTCGATGACGAAGGCATAGAGGGCGAGGCGAAGGGTCCTGGGGAACCTCTCCTTGATGATGTCGAGAACCGGCCGTTGGTTGAAGCTCTCGCCCAGGTCTCCTTGGATTACCCCCGTCACGTAGGACCAGTACTGGACCAGATAAGGCTCGTCGAGGTGATAGCGCTGGATGAGAGTCTGCCTCAGGGAGTCGGGCATCGGCTTCTCGCCTGCGAGGGCCCGAATCGGGTCACCGGGGATGGCGAAAACCATCGAGAAGATGAGGAATGTCGCCGCGAAGAACACCAGGACGAATTGCCCGACTCGCCGGATGATGTAACTCGTCATCGGTCAGTCTTCACCCAATCGCCTCCTCCGCCCCGAAGGCGAAGCCCCAATCCTCACCACCCGAATGGAACCATAGTGTGGAGCGGCATCCCGAGGATGCCGCTCCACCAATTTCGGCGACGTTCCCGCCGCCATCGATCTCAGCCGCCTGCGGTCAGGTCGGTGTAGACCAGGTTGCCGAACGCGTCCACAAAGACGCCCCCGACGTTGTCGCTCCAGGCGTACTGGTTCAACCCGAAGAACATCGGGATCAACGGGGTGTCGGCACATGCGATCGCTGCCGCCTCCTGATAGAGAGGAATGGCGGCGTTGATGTCGGCCTGTGCATTGGCTTCATCGATCTTGGCGTCGAACTCGGGGTTGGAATAGAACGTCGTGTTCGAGCCCCCCGGGGGCACGAGACGGCTGTCCAGCAGCAACTGCCAATAGTTCTGCGGGTGCGGGTAATCCATACCCCAGGCAAGACGGAACGGACCGGTCATCCCCTGCTCGTCAAGAAGCGGCAGGTAGTCGGCGAACTCGAGCTGCTCGAACGACACCGTGGTCGGGTCGATCCCGAGGGTCTCGGCCCACATGTTGACCACTGCCTCCACCCAGGCGTCGTGACCGGCGCCAGAGTTGAACCAGACCGTGATCGGGCCTTCGATGCCACCGGACGACTCCCACAGAGCAGCCGCCTGCTCCGGGTCGTAGTTCCAGTTGTCACAGACCGTTTCCTGGTAACCAGGGATGACCGGTGACTGCAGGTTGAACGCAGGGAGACGGGTTCCGTTGAAGATCGGGCTGTCCACGATCGTCTGCCGATCGATAGCCATCGACAATGCGGCCCGCACATCCGGGTTCTGCAACTCCGGGACGTACGAGGGGAGGCCCAGGTAGTTGATCGACGAGCTCGGCGACTCACCACTGTTCGGCATCGCTCCCATCACTTCGGCCGCCCGCTCCGGGGTCAACGCATCAACGATGTCGAGGTTGCCCGCCATCAGGTCGTTCATCGCGGCATCGACTTCCGCGTAGATCTTGAAGGTCAGACCTTCGATCTGAGCAGCGTCCTCACCTGCGAAGTCCGGGTTGGCCACTGTCCTGATCTCGATGTCGTGCTCCCACGACCCATCCATCATGAACGGACCGTTGCCGATCGGCGCCTCGTTGTATGCGGCCGGGTCAGCGAAAAACGCCTCCGGCAGCGGGTAGTACGCGGTATATCCGAGTCGGGTCATGAAGAACGTCTCAGGCTCGGCCAAGGTGACGGTGAAGTTGAGGTCGTCGGTGACCGACAGACCACTCATCGTCTCCGAGGCAGGGGGCTGGCCCTCGCAATCGGCCGTTTCGACGTCCTCGCCGGTATCCGGGTCGGGCGCCATGACGGTCCCGCATTGGAGGTCTTCGAATCCGGCGATCGACTGGAAGAAACCCGACACCTGAGCCGCATTGGGCCCGTATGCCGAGTAGTTCCACGAATCGACGAACGACTGCGCCGTCACCGGCGTGCCGTCATGGAAGGTCCAACCGTCATTGAGGACGATCTCCCAGGTGAGACCCTCGTCGGGAGAGGTGATCGACTCGGCCACACCGGTGAACTCGGGCTCACTGGTCTCCGGGTTGTAATCGATCAGACCACGGAACAGGGCACTGAGCACCGCGTTCCCTTCCGACTCATTGGTGTTGGGGGGCTGTAGGAACTCCGGCTCACCGATGTAGGACGTGATGATGCCACCGCCGGCCGCGGCGGCCTCGGTGGTATCGGTCGCGGGCTCAGTCGTTTCAGTGGTTGCCTCGGAAGTGGTCGAGCCCTCGGCCGCCTCCGTGGTATCGGTTGGTTCCCCGCTGCTACACGCCGCAAGGAACAGTCCAAACGCAAGAAGAGCGGCAAGCGCGCTCCTCTGTCGTCCTTTCTTCATATGGATTCCCTCCTTTGGGCAGACGGGCGGATCACACCCATCAAGTGGGGAGCATATACCCCACTTGCGCGCAACACACGCTGTGAACGGGGTGGTTTTCTTGGTACCGAACGATCACCCAACCATCATCGGGGTGGCATGCGTGCCCCGGCATCGAGACGGATCACTTCCCCGTTGAGGAGCGGATTCTCCACGATCGCCTGTACCAGATGGGCGAAATCATCGGGGGTCCCCAGCCGTCGAAGGGAAGACGTGGAGGGCCGCCAGCGAATCCTTCAGCTCTTGGGGGGCGTTTGCCAGGAGTGGCGTGTCCATGATCCCCGGCGCCACCGTCACACAACGCACCCCGATACCGGCCAGATCGCGGGCCAGCGGCAGGGTCATGCTCACGATGCCTCCCTTGGACGCCGAGTACGCGGCCTGGCCGATCTGGCCTTCGAAGGCCGCGATCGAGGCGACATTGACGATCACTCCCCTCTCCCCATCGGGGCCGGGCTGGTTTCGGGCCATGACCGCGGCCACGTTCCGGGTCACGTCGAACATGCCGATCAGATTGACCCCGACAACGAACTTGAAGAGGTCGAGATCGAAGAGCTCCCCCTCCCGGTTGATCAACCGCTGGGCCGGCGCCACTCCGGCGGCGTTGACCAGGATGTCGATCCTGCCCCACTCCTCGGCAGCCGTGGCCACCGATTGGGGGACGCTCTCTGCGTCGCGGACGTCACAAGCGATGAACCGAGCCTGCTCCCCCAGCTCCCTTACCGCCGCCGCCCCACCAACCTCGTCGATGTCGAGCATCACCACAAAGCCACCGCCTCTGACGAAGCGACTGGCCGCCCCGAAGCCAAGCCCGGACACGCCACCGGTCACTAGGGCCACGGACCCCTCGATCTCCACGCCAGACCTCCTCGAAGTCGGCGACGCTACTCACAGATTGGGACCCAGAGCGCTTCCTTGGAGCGGTCGCCCCGGCCGACCGGCGTCTGTTCGCCTTGAGGTGCGATGAATAGGGACCGTCGCCATCCAGGGCCAGAGAGGGTTGCCGAAGGGCGAAGTAGGCCGGCAATCAGAGCGTCCGCCTGCTGAGATGTCACCGATGATCGGTGTGTTCGACTGATCGGCGTGTTCGACTCGGGCGTGGGCGGCCTGAGCGTGTTGACCGAGATCCGGCGAGAGCTGCCGACCGCCGACCTCCTCTACCTGGCCGACCAGGCCCGGGCGCCGTATGGCGTGCGCACTCTCGAGGAGGTTGCGGAGATGACGGGCCAGGCATCGCAGTGGCTCCTCGATCGTGGCGCGACCACCATCACCATCGCCTGCAACACCGCGTCGGCCGCCGCCCTCCACTCATTGCGGGCCGCCCACGCGGACACCCCCTTCGTCGGGATGGAGCCGGCGGTGAAGCCGGCTGCATTGCGCACCGATAGCGGCGTCATCGGAGTAGTCGCCACCGCGGCCACCTTCCAGGGCGAGCTATTCGCCTCTGTGATGCAGCGTCACGCAGCGGGGGCAACGGTCCTGACCCAGGCATGCCCCAAGTGGGTGGAGCTGGTCGAGAGAGGAGAAGTCCGGGGACCGGAGGCGAGACAACAGGTCGAGATGTGCCTGGCGCCGCTCTTGGAGGCTGGCGCCGACATCCTGGTACTGGGGTGCACCCATTTCCCATTCCTCGTGCCGCTGATCGAGGCGGTGGCCGGGCCTCCTCTCACTGTCGTTGACCCGGCACCGGCGGTCGCCAGACAGGTGGCGAGAGTCGCCAAGGATGCTGCAGGGATGGGGAGGTTGATCCTGGCCACATCCGGAGATCCGGACAGGTTCGGGGATCTCGCCCGTGATCTCGCCGGGATCGTGGCCACCGAACCAGTCCTAGCCTGCAGTTGGAATGAAGTCTGAGGAATTCGATTCCCGGGTGCGCGATGGTCTCTCCCGGGCACCCGATTCGGCGTGGATCCACCGAGATCTGGCCCTTCTCGGTTGGGGGGTCTCATCCAGGATCGACGTCGGCACTGGCGCCGACCGTTTCGACCGGGCAATGCGAAGGCTGGCCTCCACCACCGCTCCCTTGGCAATGGCGAGCTTCACCTTCGATGAGAACGACCCTGGCTCGCTCGTCGTCATACCCGAGGTGATCTTGAGGATCGATGGCGATGGAGCTCGTTTCCTGGTTGGCGACGCGGAGAGACTTCCCCCTCCGAAGACAGATGCCGTGTTGCCGGGCGGGCATCTCGACAGCGGCGACCTGGCCGGCTGGACCAGCTTGGTCCAGCAGGCGCTGACGGCGATCCGGGATCGCGAACTGGAGAAGGTCGTGCTCTCCCGCCGGCTGTCGGCACACTTCGAGATCTCGGTCCCGACCCACCTGGTGCTGTCCAACCTGGCCCGATCCGAGCCTGGTTCGCACACCTTCCTCGTCGACGGATTCATCGGATCCAGCCCGGAGCTTCTCGTGTCACTCGAGTCGAGAAAGGTGAGATCCATCTCGCTGGCAGGCTCCGCCGACCCAGGCGACCCGACCTCGGCCGGATCGTTCGACACGGAGAAGGTGACGAGGGAGCACTCATTGGCCGCCGATTCCGTGGACCAGGCGCTGGCACCCTTCTGCGCCCGATTGGAACGATCGGAGAGAAGAGTCGCAACCTACGGGGACATCCAGCATCTCTCGACCACCTTTGACGGTGAGGTCAACTCAGGCACGAGCATCTCAGACCTCCTCGCCGCGCTCCACCCGACCGCGGCGGTAGCCGGGACTCCGACGAAGAACGCGGTCGAATTGATCCGTGAGCTCGAGCACCACGAGCGAGGCAGATATGCCGGCCCGGTCGGTTGGTTCGACCGCATGGGTGACGGTGAGTTCGCCATCGCCCTGCGCTGCGGGACGATCGATGACCGAACCGCAACCCTCTTCACGGGAGCTGGCATCGTGGAAGGATCGGACCCGTCGATGGAGTTCGACGAGACGCAGATCAAATTGCGGCCGATGCTGGGGGCACTCGGCCTCAACTGATCCCGGCGCGCACGGCCCGAGCAGTGTCGTCGAGGCCGCGACGGGCCTTGAGATCGGCTTCACGCTCGACCGGCACCACGATCACATGGGCGCCACCGCGGTCGAGAAGCGCAGCGACGCTCGATCTCAGGTCGTCCAGATCATCGATCACCGAGGCGCCGAGACCGAAGGCGGCGGCCACCGCCGTCAGATCGAGACGATGAGGGGCGACGAACAGACGCTCGAAGTCGGGGGCATGCTCGGCCTGCGGGAGCAGATCGAAGAGGCCACCACCGCCATTGTCAACGACGACGAAGACCAGATTGCCGAGTTCGTCGACCACCCAGCCGGCGGCATCATGGAGGAAGGAGAGATCCCCACCGAACGCCACCACCCGTGATCCCGCAGAGGCGGCACCGAGCGCGGTTGAAACGAACCCATCGATGCCAGAGGCGCCGCGGTTGGCTATCACCTTCGCCCGATTCTCCAAATGCGCATCGACGTCCCGGATCGGCATCGATGAAGCCGCAACCAGCAAGGCATGATCAGTGTCGCTCAGCGCCCTTGCCAGCCCGGGGCCGGTCGGCGATGTCTCTGCCGTGAGCCGCTCGTCGAGAGCCGCCCGCATGGCGGCATCGGCGTTCAACCAGGATCGAAGCAGACGGTCGTCTGGCGCCGGTGCCATGCTGTCGAGAGTCAACGCAGGGTCGGCCTGAATCAAATGGCTCGATTGCCGACGTGGATCGTTCCAGGCCCCCCACCGATCGATCTGGACCTGTGGGATGGGCAGTGAGGTCAGGGCGCCGATGCGGTCACTTGGCCCGACCCTTCCCAGGGTCACCACCACCTCAGGGCGGAGCGGAGCCGGGACGTCGGCGACCAGCAGGTGGTGATAGGTGGTGACGACATCGAGGCCCCGGAGACCCGAGGCGGCTGTGCCAAGCACCGGCCAACTCAGCCTCCCTGCGGCCGCGGCGACCTCCATCGGGTCGAAATCTCCCTCTCCGGCCACCACCAGCCCATAGCCCCCGAGGTTCAGCTCGACGCCGGCCGGTCTGGCCCGCTGGTGTCGCTGCCACGGAACCGACCCCGGACGGCCTTCGATTGAGAAGCCGTAGGGCTCGGCCTGGCTTCGCCCATCGTCTCCAACCGGCATGGTCGGCTCGCGAAATGCCACGTTGACGTGGACGGGGCCCGGTCGGGCGCCGTGCCCTAATGATCGGGCGATGGCCTGAGAGACGATGGTGCGCCAGTACGCGTTCGAGTCGAGCCCCACCTCTGCAGGTGGGATGGTGCACGACCAACGGACGCTCGCCCCGAAGATGCCGACCTGATCGATCGTTTGGTTGGCACCGACATGAAGCAGATCTGCTGGGCGATCGGCCGACAACAGAATGAGTGGGACCAGTGATAGGTCGGCCTCGACGACCGCGGGGAGATGGTTGGCGACCGCCGTCCCCGAGGTCGCCAGTGCCACTGTCGGTTTCCCGGTTGCCCGGGCCCGCCCCAGAGGCATTGAAAGCGGCGGCGCGTTCGTCGAGAGCGACCCGGGTGGTGATACCCGGGTGCCCCTGGAAGGCAATGGCGAGCGCGGCGGACCGGGATCCCGGCGAGATGACGACATAGTCGACACCATGCCGGTGCAGCTCGTCGGCGATGGCTCGTGCTTGGGCGGTGGAGGGGTTGGGCTGAGTCATCTGGTTTGGTGCGTCAGGTGAGGACCTCGGCCGCGTTCCTGACCTTACGCAGCAGCTCGGCCGACCGGTCCCGGTCCGGCCGCCAACGGGCCAGGAGCTCCGGATCGGGCTCAGGGCGTCGAACCTCCAGCTCCCCGTTCATAGAAACGAGAGGCGCTCGACTCGGGTCGCCCTCGATCAATGACACGGTCCCCAGACCGCAGGCGAAGGGCAGGTCGGGCAACAAAGAGGCGACCAGAAGTCCCGAGTAGATGCCGATCGACGTCTCCAGGGCCGAGGAGACAACGACAGGGATGCGGGCACGCGCGGCGATGTCGAGCGTTCTAGCCACGCCGCCCAAAGGCTGGACCTTGACGACCAGTATGTCGGCGGCGCCCATGGCCGCCACTTCCAGAGGGTCGGGCCTCAGTCTGACGAGCTCATCGGCCGCCAACAGGACATCCGTTCTCTGCTTCAGCTCGACCATCTCCTCGAGGGTCTTCACCGGCTGTTCGACGTATTCGAGGTCGAAGCGGGAATAGGAGGCCAGCCGCGTAGTCGCCGTCTCCAGGTCCCAAGCCGCGTTCACATCGATTCGGATCTTGCCCTCCGGCCCTATCGCCGCTCTGACCGCGGCCAAGCGTGCCTCGTCCTCCTCCATGGTTTGGCCCGGCTCCCCGACTTTGACCTTGGCCGTCCCCGCACCCGATTCGAGAACGAGCCTCGCCGCCACCTCGGGGGTTACCGCGGGAACCGTCACATTGATGGGGATCATGGTGCGGCCTGGCTCCGGGAGACTGCTGCACGCCGCCTCGAGAGCCGAGGCCAGCCAGCGGGTGGTGACATGGGCCGGGTAATCGGGGAATGGCGAGAACTCTCCCCAACCCGCCGGGCCTTTGATGAGGACTGCTTCGCGATGATCGACCCGGCGGAACCGGTGCCGCATCGGTATCCGGATCGGGTACAGCTCGAGGGCCTCGAGCACGGCACTCATCCGGCTTGGGCCTCTCTGATGTATTCGATCAGACGTTCCACTTGCTCATCGGTGAGTGTCGAGGAGAACGACGGCATGCGGCCCCTTCCCTCCGTTATCGCGAGCCTCATGAACTCATCTGGCTGGCCGGCGGCATTCGAGCCCGGTCCGAGGGGCGTGCCAAGCCCCCCTTCGAGCTCATCACCGTGGCAGTTCGAGCACAGCTGGAGGTAGATCTCCTCCCCAGACGCGTCGGCCGCCGGACGGCCAACACATGCGGCCGCCAGCAAACCCGACAGGGTGAGGAGGGCCACACGTTTCATGGTGATGCGATGGTATGGAGCGGCGAGACGGACCTTCAATCCCCCGGTCGGCCCTCCGACCTGGCGGCGAGGTCGCGGACCGTCTGCGACTTCTCTTTGGGAACGATGAGCACGACCTGCGGCGTCTCCACGACCACGAGACCCTCGACCCCGGCGATGGCGATGGTCCTCGATCCCGACCGGACATAGGAGTCGGAGACACCGATGGCGACGACATCGCCGATCAGGATGTTTCCGGCCTCGTTGCGTTCACTCATCTCCCAAACCGACTGCCAGGAGCCGAGATCGCTCCAGCCCGCGTCGAGAGGGATGACGATGGTTGTTGTCTGCTTTCTCCATGACGGCGTGATCGATCGAGATCGATGGGACCTGGGCGAAGGTCTCACCGAGCTCGATCCTCCCCGTCCGATCGACGGGAAGCGCCGCCTTCACCCCTTCCAGGACGTCGGGCGCGTGCGTCGCCGTCTCCTCGAGAATCGACCGGGCGGTGAAGACGAACATCCCCGAATTCCACAGATGCCCTCCATCCGCGACGAGCTCCTTCGCCTCATCGGCACCCGGCTTCTCCTTGAATCTCTCGACGCGAAACCCATCGCCGACGGGCTCGCCCTTCTTGATGTACCCGTATCCCGTCTCTGCCCGGGTCGGCTCGATGCCGAAAGTCACCAGGGCTCCGTCGCGTGCATGCTCGACCGCGCTGGACACCGCTTCTGCGAATGCGACGCGATCAGCGATGACATGGTCTGAAGGCAGGATGACGAGCACGTCATCGGGGGCAGAGAGGAGGGCTGCCGTCACCACGGCCGGGGCCGTGTTCCTCCCGGCCGGCTCCACGACGATTGCCGTCGCTTCTATCTGCTTGTTGGCGAGTCCCTTCTCCACCACGGCGAGCTGATCGCGGCCGGCCACCACCGTCGGCTTACTCACCCCCGCCAACCCATCGAGCCGATCGAGGGTCGCCTCGAACAAGGGCTCACCCAGCAACTCCAGGAACTGTTTCGGGCTCTCCCTCGTGGAGAGCGGCCATAGCCTGGTCCCGGCGCCACCGGAGAGGATCACCGGCCTGATCGAGGCTGTCACGGGGCGAGGGTACCCCTGGCGCGTCCCGGCCCAGTGCTACGTTTCGAAGGCTCCGATATGACCGACTTCCTACTCATCATCCATATCCTCTCCGCGGCCGCCTGGATAGGCGGTGGGTTCCTCAGCGCCTTTGTCGGCCCCCGCATGGGAAGAAACCCGGCTCCGGGCGTGGCGCTCGGCTGGGCACGGGTGGCGGCCGAAGCCGGGGCCAGCTACTTCAACGGTGCCGGGATCCTCACCGGGCTCAGCGGCATCGGCCTGGTGATCACCAGCGAGGTCTATGACTGGAGCGACACATTCGTTTCGATAGGGCTGGGGGTCGTCATCGCTGCCGGGTTGATCGGTGGCTTCGTCCATCGGCCGGGCGGAGAGCGGTTGGTCGCCGCTCTGGAGAACGGCGATCAGGCCGGTGCGGCCGCCGAGGCGAAACGAGGCGCGATCTGGACCGCAATCACCGCTGTCCTCTTGATCGTCGCGGTGATCGTGATGGTGCTGAAGACGGGTGTTGGTTGATGTGTAATATGCCTGGCGTTGGAGCGGTAGCCCCGGCCGACCGGCGTCTGTTTGCCCGAGGCTGGTCGACCTGGATCAACCTGAGCTGATTCTCAGCTGAGGGTTGCCGAGGGCAAAGTCGGCCGGCAATTACATCGATATGCCGATGGAGATGTACCCGCAGTCGGCGCAGATCTGACGGACGATGCCAATCCCCCCGGGGGCCTCGACGAATTCGTGTTGATGGGCGGTCTTGTTGCGGGCGAAAGCCGAACGGACCGCACCCAGCAACCCGCTCTTCTCCCCTTCGGGTGCCGGAGCGCCGGCAAAGAGCAGCTCCA
Source organism: uncultured Acidobacteriota bacterium (assembly GCA_963837055.1). Classification (GTDB taxonomy): domain Bacteria; phylum Actinomycetota; class Acidimicrobiia; order Spongiisociales; family ZC4RG35; genus JARDZU01. The sequence goes on from CAWILU010000004.1 coordinate 370,721, forward strand.
GATCGGGCTCGATCGAGGTGGGCTGCTCCGCGGTCGCGAGCACACCGACCGGCTCGACCTGATCCCTCTCCTGGCGATCCACTTCGAGATGACCCAGATCCATGACTAGCTCGCGTCGGCCGCTCTCGTCGGTGGTGATGGTGATCCATTCCTCGGCCTGCTCGTCGGGCCGATCCGACCCGGTGCTCTCCTCGGGAACCGGCTCGTCCGCTTCCTCGACGTCATCGACGTCCTCGACTCCCTCGACCTCACCGACGACTTCGGTAACGGCGGGCCCGGCGCTCGAGTGCCGGCTCATGTTCGATCAAGACGACGTCCGCGTCCGGGGGCAACTCGTCATAGGTCTCTTCGTACACGGGTGGCTCTTCCCACGCCAGCTCCCAGTCCTGGCCTTCGACATCTCGAGTATCCGGAGCTCGCTCGATCCGGCGCGGGATCAGACCCGGGCCTGGCCGCAGCGGTACGGAGCGAGCCTCGATCGGGGCGACTACGGCGTCCCCCGCATCCAGGGTCTCGAGCTCAGGGAGGTCATGAGCGTCGTCCACTGTGTCGAGCGATACGGGCTCGAGTTGCGGATCCGAGGAGACTTCCAACTCGTCGACCGGTTCCGGCTCCGGCTCGACCACCGACACGGTCTCGGCAACCGGTTGCGGCTCCGGCTCGACCACCGGTTCGGTCTCGGCGACCGGTTCGGGCTCGCCGGCTTGCTCCGGCTCCGCGGCGGCTACCACCTCCGGCTCGGCGAGGGGCTCTGGGACACTGGAGTAGGCATCGATCCGCTTGGTCCACGGGGACGGCTCGGAGGGCTCCATCACCTCGGTCTCGATCGGCGCCATGACCGGGACCGCCCGCCCGGCGGTCTGCAGATTCAGCAACATCGCCTCGCGAAGCTCGGTGATCCGGGACGGGACGGTGCCTCGTCGGGAGCGTCCCACTGCGACAACGCGACGCGGGATGGTCATCGACTTGTACTTGGCCCAGACCCCCGCCATGTGGTCAACGCCCTTGTAGGCGAAATCGACCGGCTCATCGGCGATGAATGTGATCTCCTCGCCAGACAGCGAGAGCGAAAAAGCACTGGAGACGAGACGCTCGGCGCGCACGTCGTACAAGGACCAACGACCTAGCGATTCCCCTTCGAGGAAAACTTCGGTCTGATCCTCATCGACCAAGATCGTTGCTGGAACCCCGGGATGGTCGACTTCCGGGACCCTCACCTGACCGGTGAACTTCACCCCTACACCGTCATCTCTCCGTCCCTACCCGCCCCTGCAAACCATAAAGATCCCACCCAGGAGGGGATTGTCAAGACAAGAATCACGCATAGGCGTCGAGCGGCGGGCAGGCACAAACCAAATTGCGGTCGCCGCCGGGCCCATCGACGCGGCCCACCGGGGGCCAATACTTGTCCATTCGCAGCGATTCCACGGGGAAAGCAGCAGTTTCCCGAGAGTAGACGTGGCTCCATTCGTCGCCGGCGACTTGTTCGGCAGAGTGGGGGGCATTTCGGAGCGGGTTGTCCTCCTTGCTCCACTCTCCCGCTTCCACCCTTGCGACTTCGGCGTGAATCGAGATCATCGCCTCGACGAAACGGTCGAGCTCCTCGAGACTCTCGGACTCCGTCGGCTCGATCATCAGCGTGCCTGCGACCGGGAAAGAGAGCGTCGGAGCGTGAAAGCCATAATCGGCGAGACGCTTGGCGACGTCCTCCGCGGTCACACCGGTGGCGCGTGTCATCGGCCTCACATCCACGATGCACTCGTGCGCCACGCGACCGCTGCTCCCGGTGTAGAGCACGGGGAAATACGGGTCCAGACGCCGGGCCAGGTAGTTCGCCGACAGAATCGCCACTTTGCTCGCCGCCTGCAGCCCGTCGCCCCCCATCAGGCGCACGTAGGCGTACGGAATGGGCAGGATCCCGGCCGACCCGAATGGCGCTCCCGAGATGGGACCGACTCCGGTGTCGGGGCCTGCCTTCCCATTCAACGGATGATTGGGCAGGAACGGGGCCAAGTGTGCCTTGACTCCGACCGGCCCGACCCCGGGCCCTCCCCCTCCGTGCGGGATGGTGAATGTCTTGTGCAGGTTGAGATGGCCGACATCAGCGCCAAAGCCTGCCGGCTTCGCCAGCCCGACCATCGCATTCAGGTTGGCGCCGTCGACATATACCTGTCCGCCGTGCTCATGGACGATGTCGATCAGCCGGCGGACCTCCTGCTCGAAGACACCGTGGGTCGAGGGATAGGTGATCATCGCCGCCGCCAGCTTGTCGGAATGCTCCGCGGCCTTGGCCTCGAGATCAGAGAGATCGACGTTGCCCGACCCGTCGGTGGCCACGACGACGACCTTCATGCCTGCCATCACCGCCGAAGCGGCATTGGTCCCGTGCGCCGACGAAGGGATCAGGCAGATGTCGCGCTCGGCTTGTGAGATCGACTCGTGGTAGGCGCGGATGGCGAGGAGCCCGGCCAGCTCGCCTTGCGAGCCCGCATTGGGCTGTAGCGAGACCGCGTCGTAGCCGGTGATGGTGCACAGGTACCCGGCTAGGTCATCGATCAGCTCCTGATAACCGGCCACCTGATCCTCGGGCGCGATAGGGGTGGATGGCGGAGAACCCGGGCCATGTGATCGGGATCATCTCGGTGGTGGCGTTCAACTTCATGGTGCACGACCCCAGCGGGATCATGCTTCGGTCGAGGGCGAGGTCACGATCGGCGAGCCGACGGAGATAACGCAGTATCGAATGCTCGGATCGATGGAGACGGAACACCGGATGGGTCATGAACTCCGAGCGCCGGGTCAAATCGGCGGGTATCCCCAACTCCTCGTCGTCGACCGGTTCGGCGCCAAACGCAGACATCACCCTGGCGACGGTCTCGTCGGTCGTCGTCTCGTCGAACGCGATCCTCACCTGGTCGTCATCGACCTTGCCGAGATTGATCTCCTGGTCCCGAGCGGCTGCGATCACCTCCTCTGCCCGTCCCGGAACACTCACCGTGATGGTGTCGAACCAGGAGTCGTTGACGACGGCGTGACCGGATGCGGTGAGCGACGCAACGGCCGATGAGGCCAGCCGATGAGTTTCCCTGGCGATCTCTTCGAGACCCTCGGGACCGTGCCAGCACCCGTAGAAGCCGGCAATGACTGCGAGAAGGACCTGAGCAGTGCACACATTGGAGGTGGCCTTCTCCCTGCGGATGTGCTGCTCACGGGTCTGCAGGGCGAGCCGGTATGCAACCCGTCCGGACGTGTCGTGGGAGACCCCGACCAGACGTCCGGGGAGGGCTCGGACGTGCTCGTCCCGAGTTGCGATGAAGCCGGGATGTGGGCCGCCGTAACCAAGCGGGACACCGAAACGCTGAGCCGAGCCGACGGCAATGTCGGCTCCCCACTCGCCCGGAGGGGCAAGAAGGGTCAGTGCCAGAAGATCCGTCGCCACTGCGACCATGACGCCATCGGCTTGAGCCTCGTCTACCAGCGATTGATGGTCACGTATCTCGCCCGATGAGCCGGGGTACTGGAGGAGGAGGCCGAACGCGGTGCCGGATTCGAATCCCTCCGAGAGCATCCTGACCTCGACACCGGCGGCGTCGGCACGGGTCCTCACCACTTCGATCGTGGCGACGTGACAGTCGTCGTCGATGAAGAACACCGATCGGTCGCCTTTGGCGAGGCGCCGGCACATCGCCATCGCCTCGGCGGCGGCGGTCGCCTCATCGAGCAAGGAGGCGTTGGCAACGTCGAGACCCGTCAGATCCGAGACCATCGTCTGGAAATTGAGTAGCGCCTCGAGCCGGCCCTGCGAGATCTCTGGCTGGTAGGGCGTGTACGCGGTATACCAAGCAGGGTTCTCCAGGACATTGCGCTGGATGACCGGCGGGGTGATCGTGTCGTGATAGCCCAGCCCGATCAACGATGTCATGACGGTGTTCTTCGCGGCGAGCTCGCGAAGCCGCGCGATGGTCTCGCCCTCGGTCAGGGCGGCGGGCAGGTCCAAATCGGTATCGAGGATCGTGGCCGGGATCGTGTCCGCGACGAGATCGTCGAGCGAGGCGGAGCCGATGGTCGCCAACATCTTCTCGATGTCGTCCGGACCAGGGCCGATGTGCCGGTCGACGAACCGCTCGTTTGGGTTGGGCATCTATCTCCTCAGGGTGCAATGCCCTCCCCCGCTGTCGTTTCCTTCAGCGATGCCTCGACCGAATGGTCCAATTGCCTGAGAGATTCCGGGGAGGAGTTGCCCCTTCGGCGCCCCGCGGTCGGGGCTCTCCCATTCGGCGTCGATGGCAGGATGATCTTAATTGTTGGGATGACTTGCGGCGCGGCGGAAGCTCTGGCCGACCGGCGTCTGTTTGCCCGAGGCTGAGACTGGACCGCAATAGTCAGCCCGACTCGGGCTGACTAGTGGCCGAGGGCAAAGTCGGCCAGCCATTGAGCACAGTCGGCCAGCAATTGAGCACAGTCGGAAGCAATCAGATATTGAATCGGAACTCGACCACGTCTTCGGGGCGCATCACATACGACTTGCCTTCGGTCCTAACCAGACCCTTCGCCTTGGCCGCCAGCCACGAGCCGGCCTCGACCAGCGATTCGAACCCGGCCACCTCCGCTGCGATGAACCCCCGCTGGAAGTCGGTGTGGATCGCGCCGGCCGCCTCCGGGGCGGTGGCTCCGGAGCGGATGGTCCAGGCGCGGGCCTCCTTCTCGCCGGCAGTGAGAAAGCTCTGCAGGCCCAGAGTGCGATAGGCAGCGCGGATCAGCGCGTTGAGCCCAGGCTCGTCCTGTCCCAGTGATGAGAGAAGCTCTCGTCGGTCCGTCTTGTCGAGCTCCCCCATCTCGGCCTCGATCTGGGCATCCACGAACAACGACTCTGCCGGCGCGACCAGATCGGCGAGTCGTTCCCTCGCCGTGGCGTCACGAAGACCCTGCTCGTCGAGGTTGAAGACGTAGATGACCGGTTTCGCGGTCAGCAGATGGAGATCGGAGAATTCCGCACTCCTCGCCATCATCTCCGGAACCCGACTCAGGACCCGACCCGATGCCACCACCTCCCGGAGGTCTCTGAGCAGTACTACTCGGGGAACCAGCGCCCGGTCGATGGTCGATTCTTTCTCGAGCCGGGGGAGCCGCTTGTCGATGGTCTGGAGGTCGGCAATCGCCAGCTCCGTCTCGATGGTCTCGATGTCCTTCACCGGGTCGAGCTCATCGTCGACATGGGCCACGCTCTGGGAGCTGAACCCCCTCACCACATGACAGATGGCATTTGCATCCCGGATGTTGGCCAGGAACTGATTGCCCAGGCCCTCGCCCTCGCTGGCGCCTTTGACCAGGCCGGCGATGTCGACGAAGGTGACGGTGGCCGGTATCACCTTCTTCGAGTCGAAGATCCCCGCCAGCACCTCGAGCCGGGGGTCGGGGATGGGGACGACGCCGGTGTTTGGCTCGATCGTGGCAAAGGGGTAGTTGGCGGCGAGCACCCCGGCGTTGGTGAGTGCGTTGAAGAGGGTGGACTTGCCGACGTTGGGCAGACCGACGATTCCTATGGAAAGGGCCATCGCCCGGCAGGTTAGGGAGCGTCCAGATCCGCCCACTAGCGTCGCCGCCAATGGACAGGATCGCAGTGATCGGTGCCGGCTCGTGGGGAACGACAGCCGCGGCGCTGGCCGTCAGGGCCACCCCAACCATCCTCTGGGCGCGCCACGAGGAGGTGGCGGATGTCGTCAACGGTGAGCACCGGAACCCGCGATATCTGCCCGAGCATGTGCTGCCCGACGACTTGATCGCCACAACGGCCTTGGATGAAGCGGTAAAGGGCGCCTCCGCGGTCGTGATGGCGGTCCCCTCCCACGGCTTCCGTGACGTCTTCTCCCGGGCCGCTCCGGCCATCGGGGCTTCGGTGCCGATCCTCTCCCTGACCAAGGGAATCGAGCAGGAAACGCTGGCCACGATGACCCAGGTGGTCGCCGATGTGTCACCCGGTCACGACACCACCCGGATCGGGGTGATGACTGGTCCCAACCTCGCTTCGGAGATCGTTGCGGGGCAACCGACTGCGGCGGTCATCGCCTTCCCGGACTCGGCACCCGCCGTTTCCCTGCAGGAGGTGTTCATGGGCCCGACGTTCCGGGTGTACACCAACGACGATGTCCCCGGCTGCGAATTGGGGGGTGCGTTGAAGAACGTGATGGCGATCGCGGCGGGAATGTCGGACGGGCTCGGGTTCGGGGACAATACGAGGGCGACCCTCATCACCCGAGCGCTCGCCGAGCTCACCCGGCTTGGAACCGCGCTGGGCGGCCGCCCTTCGACGTTCGCCGGCCTGGCCGGCATGGGCGACCTCATCGCCACATGCATCTCCACCAACAGCCGCAACCATCGGGTCGGGTTCGGGCTCGCCCAGGGCAACAGCCTCGAGGCGATCGTGGAGGAGATGCAGATGGTTGCAGAAGGGATCAAGACCACCCGGGCCGTCCTCGATCTCGCTGCCAGGCACCAGATCGAGATGCCGATCGCCGCCCACGTCGGCATGGTCCTCTACGAGGGCATGCATCCTCGGGATGCGGTGCTCCGACTCATGACCCGTGACGCCAAATCGGAGACCTGATGACGAGCCCATCGACCCGGATCCGACGTCTCGCCGAGAAGGCCGTCGATGACCGCGCCGTCATCGACGCCATCCTCGACGAAGGGCTCGTCTGCCACGTCGCCTATCTCGCCGACGATCGACCCGTGGTGATCCCGACCCTCTACTTCCGTGATGGCGACACCATCCTCCTCCACGGGTCACCTGCCTCCGGCATCGTCAAGGCGGTGCGGCACGGCTCGCCGCTGAGCGTCGCAATCACCCTGGTGGACGGGTTGGTCGTGGCCAGGAGCGGGTTCGAGTCATCTGTGAACTACCGCTCGGTGGTCATACATGGCCAAGGTGTCGTCCTTGCCGGAGATGCACACCGCGACGCCCTGGATCACCTGGTCGAGGCCCTCATCCCGGGTCGTCTCGCCGACATACGGCCGCCGACCGACATCGAGATCCGTAAGACGGCGGTCGTCGCACTGCCCATCGACCTGGTGTCGGCCAAGCTGTCTTCGGGCCCGCCCGAAGACGATCCGGCCGACATCGGCACGGGAGTGTGGGCGGGCGTCGTGCCCATGACGACCATGTACGAAGAGCCGGTGCCAGCACCCGACCTGGAGCCGAATCTGGAAGTCCCGGACTATCTGACCGACTACACACGTTCCTGAATTGAGCGCAACTGTCGCAGGGGACCCGGTGTTCTAGATATATGGCCGATCGATTGTTGACCACATCCCATGGGACCAATCGCGAAGCATTCAGCGGACGGGATTGGGCGCGTTTCGTGTCGATCGGCCTCATCTGGGGCGCCTCGTTCCTGTTCATCGAGGTCGGCCTGGATGCTTTTCACCCCGGTGCGGTGACCTGGCTTCGTATCGCCTTCGGCGCTCTCTTCATGGCAGCGCTCCCACGGGCGAGATCGGTCCCGATCCGACAAGCCGACCGTCCTCGGGTTGTGCTACTCGCCTTCGTCTGGGTGATCGTCCCGCTCACCCTCTTCCCGATTGCCCAGCAGTGGATCGATTCGGCGGTCGCCGGGATGCTCAATGGCGCCGTGCCGATCTTCACTGCGATCATCGCCTCGGTCCTTCTCCGCCAGCTGCCCGGGCGTCTGCAAATCGTGGGCCTGATCGTCGGATTCGCCGGGATCATCGCCATCGCTCTGCCTTCCGCCGATGCAGGGGACACTGCCGCCCTCGGCGTTGCCCTGGTGCTGGTGGCGTGCATTGGTTACGGGTTCGCCACCAATATCGTCACTCCGCTCCAGCAGAGCTATGGATCCATACCGGTCATGGCCCGGATGCTGTGGGTGGCCGCGATCCTCCTCACGCCCTACGGGGTTTATGGGCTGGCTCGCTCCAGCTTCGCCTGGGAGTCCCTGGCGGCGATGCTCGCGCTCGGCCTGCTCGGCACCGGGCTCGCCTACATCATCATGGGTGGGTTGGCCGGAAGTGTCGGCCCCACCCGCGCCAGCTTCATCACGTATCTGATCCCGGTGGTCGCCTTGGTGCTCGGAGTGGTGTTCAGGGACGAGATCGTCTCCCCGGTGGCAATCGTTGGCTCGCTACTTGTCATCGTGGGGGCGATCCTGGCGTCACGACGTGAGACGACGGTAGCCGCACCGGCGGTGAACGACGCCCCCGTAATCCCCGACGACGGTATCGAAGACGACGACGCGGCCTGAATCTCAGGCAGCGGCGGCCCGGCGCAAGGCCCTGATCGCCAGCTCGCTGTCGCCCAGCCGCCTCCTCAGCTCGCGTTCCAGACCGCCGATCGGGTAGAGGTTCTGTGGAGCGCGGGGGTCCTTGTGGCGCGCCGAGGCATAACGGGGCAACGAGGCGGTGACCAGATTTGCCCGCCGCGCCGCGGCAGCAACTGCCATGTCGGCTTTCACCTCGCATCGGACCAGGCCGCCGGCGGGGCCTGTCCCATTGGCCAGCCGGAGATACCAGGAGAACCGGCTCCAGGAGGTCGTCGTGAGAAAGAGCGGAGTCCTGCAACCGACCGGGAGGCTTCCCAGTGTCGCCCTCAGATCATCGGGGAGATACTGCACGTGCTGGGTTTTGACGTATCCGACCGCTCCTGCGACATGTCGGCGATGCGAGAGTGGGCCGTCGACCACGACGAGTGCCGCATCGGCGTGTCGCTCCGCCACCTCCCCTTCGAGGTCTCCCATTCGCTCTTGAATCCCCAGCCACAGCTCTTCCGGCGTGGATCCCTTCGTGCTCAACAGCGGATAGGTCCCCACAGAGGTCTCCACCGGGTCCCCGTCTGCCCCGGTGAACAGGCCACGGCGCACCTCGGCAGCTACCACCTCTGCCGAGCTGTTACACCTGAACCGCGCCGGCGGCGAAGGTGGCAGCGAGACCGAAGGCAGGGAATCGCCCGTCCCGCTCGATCCACAGATTGGCGTCGACCCGCCGCACCCCGTCGACGAAGAGGACGTCCGGGAGCCGGGTCGTCCTCGGGGAGGATCGGCCGCCAGTTCTCCGGCGCCAGTTCGACCGAGGGATCGACGTTCTCGGTTGCATCGAGGAGATCGGCCTCCGAGGGCGCCCCGTAGTCGGGATCCCATGCTTCGACGGTGAATCTCATTCCCCCACCCTCATCACCGAGGCCGTTTCCGGGCATTTCGTGACCTCGAATCGAACCGGCATGCGCTCCGCCAGCTCACGCACATGGGTGACGATGCCGACGGTCCGACCCCGCCCCACCAACTCGTCGAGCACCGAAGCCACCACGTCGAGGGATTCCTGGTCGAGCGAGCCGAAACCCTCGTCGAGGAAGACCGATTCGAGGCGGGAAGACATGCCGGTCAGCTCCGCCAACTGGTCCGCCATGGTCAGAGCGAGGGACAGGGCGACCAGGAAAGTCTCGCCTCCGGACAGTGATCTGGTGCTTCTGGTCAGCTGTGCGTTTCGATGATCCACCACTTCGAACTGGCTCTTCCTGACCTTCAGGGAATAGCTGCCGCCCGACAATTCGTCGAGGAGACGGTTGGCCCCATCGATCAAGACCTCCATCGCCTCTTCGAGCAGCCACGCCTCGAAGTTGTTGGCCCGGAGATGGGTGCCGAGAGAAGCGGCGATAAGCGCCTTCCTCGACTCTTCGCCAAGCTCCTGCTCCAGCTCAGCCGCTTGCGCAACGGTCTTTTCCATCGCGATGATCTCGGCTCGCCCACGCTCCTCGGCCAGTGCCAGGTCGCGGTCAGGGGAAGCGGTAGATCCAATGCCGAGACCTTCGAGCCAGGTGCGCTGTTGGTCGTCGAATTCCGCCATCACCCGGCCGGCCACCTCCTCCGCCTCCTCCAGATCGGTCAATTCCGTTGCCCGAGTTTCGATCTGCCCGGCCAGCCAGGAGGCGAACCGGCGCCAGGCATCGATCGCATCGTCCCCGGGGAGAGGGGGCTTCTCATCGGCGACCTCATCCCTCGCCACCAGCAACGCATCGCGCATGCCGGAGCTCCGTACTCCCATGCCGGTGACCGCGAGCCGGGCCTCCTCGACCACCGCTCGCGCCGATTTCTCCTCCGCTTCAGCGGCCTCACGGGAGTCGACAAGTGCCCGCACCGCCGCGATCTGCTCGTCCACGCCTTCGAGGCCCTCTGCCTCCTTCAAGCGATCCTCGACCTCCCCGGCCTGTCGATCGATTTGTTTGGCCTGGCCCTCGGCCTCCATGAGGCCGTCGCGGGCACGAGCGGCCTTTTCTTCGAGTTGGTGCAGGTCCGCGGCCAGCCGGTCGAGGGACACGTCGGGATCTCCGTCCTGGCCGAAGATGCCCGCGACCACCGAACGGCAGACGGGGCAGGTGTCTCCCTCGCTGAGGCCGCGGCGCATGTCATGAGCCGCGTGCTCGATCCGCGCCAGGTCCAGCGATCGTCGCATCTCATCACGGTTGGCGGTCATCTCGGCCGCGGCCGCCGTCAAGGACTCGATGTCGAGCCCGGCCTTCCGCTCGGCCAGATCTCGCTGCAATCGCAGGTCTGCCCTGAGAGCTTCGAGCTGGGCGAGATCGCGATGACCCAACATCGCCTCTTCGATCCCGGCCTTGGCCTCCTGAGTCTCCGCCCAACCTGACTCGGCCGATTCGAGCCGCTCGGCCGCGGCTGCCCGGTCGATCTCCAGGGTCTCGAGGTCGGAGGGAACCTGGATGGCCTGGAGTCGAGTGAGTCTCTCGCCGCAAGCGGCCACCGCGGCCAGCGCCACAGTGTGCTGATCCGTCAGCCGTTTGGACTCCTCGAGACGGGCAGGCAGCTTCTCCCTCGCCTCGATCAGGGACTCCAGGTGTCGCCCTGCCTCGTCGAGCTCGTCGGGGGTGGCGACTTCCAATTTGGCAAGGCTCTCCCCGATGGACTGTGCCCTGGTCTCCGCCATCCTCGCTCTGGCGTTGGCGAGCTGCATCACCTTCTCGTAGAGCCCCATGTCGAGCAGAGCGCCAAGGAGAGCCTGACGGTCCCTCGGCTGGTCGGTGAGGAAGTCGGCGAAGGCGCCCTGGGGGAGGACCACTGCCTTGATGAAATGCTCGTATCGGAGCCCGAGCAGCTCGGTGACCGCCGCGGTCACCTCGTCCGCATTGCCGGCCAGCACCTCCTGGCTCTCTCCGCGTTGAAGTCGTGCCTCGGTCGTGGTGGCCCCAGCTCCCTGTCTCTCCACCTGGCGGACGGCGGTGTAGCTCTCCTCGCCGACCGTGAAGAGGAACTCCACCTTTGCCCGATCCGCCCGAGCAGACACCAGCGGAGCCACCGACCCCTTGCCGATGCGAGGTATGGAGCCATAAAGGGCGAAAGTCATCCCGTCGATCACGCTCGATTTGCCCGATCCGGTCGGGCCGGACAGCACGAAGAGGTCTGCATCCGTGAAATCGATCTCCGTCCGGCGCCGGTAGGCGAGGAACCCCTCCATCACCAGACGCTGCGGTCTCACCGGGCGAGGACCTCCTCCTCGAGCTCGCGGAACAACTCGATCAGGGCAGGATCGTCGACCCCTTTGGAGGCGAGATATGCCTCGAGCAAGGCCGCCGGCGACCTTCCCAGACGCTCCACACGCTCGTGCGGGCCTTTGTCCTCGGGCTGGGTGATGATTACATCCACCGCCCCCGGGATTGCCTCACGCACCTCCTCGTTGAGACCGGCGCGGGCCGGCTCATCGAGCAACACTTTCACATATGCCCCTTCCACTTCTGGGGCACGAGCGAGCACCTGCTCGAGGGTGCCCCGAAGTTGGACGAGGCTGGTGCCCCCCTCGACGGTCACGGCCTCCACCAGGGCCGGCTTTCCCGGGACCGCTTCGACGACCAGCACGCCCTTTTGGTCGGCGACCTCCCCGAAGTCGAGTTGCAGTGGCGAACCGCTGTACCAGACCGGGGCCGAGGCCGGAATCCTCTGCTGGCGGTGGAGATGGCCCAATGCGACATAGGAGAGACCCCCGGGAAAAGCCTGGGGAGGAATGGCATAACCAAAGATGTGGGCCTCCCGCTCTCCCCCACCGCTGTCTGCGCCGTACACGGTCAGGTGCCCGGCGAGGACGTTGACCGTGTCTGGGCCCATGCCCTCGGTGAGACCGTCGATGATCCGCCGGAGACGCTCTTCGTAGCTCTGTGCGTGCTGATCGGGGTCGAGGTCCATGATCTCGCTTGCCTTGACGATCCCCCTCTGCGACACGAAGGGAAGGCACGCGATCTTGAGATCGAGTGACTCGATCGCGATCACACCGCCGTCATCCGGTCTCTTGGGCCGGGCCACCACCGTTATCCGGCCCAGATCGAGAAGGGGCTTCACCGCCTCGAGCCGGGCCGCGCTGTCGTGATTCCCACCAATCACCACCACGGGTCCGACCTCGGCGAGGTCGAGCAAGGCCCTGTAGACGATCGACTCGTCTTCGGGCGAGGGGGAGGAGATATCGAACAAGTCGCCAACTACCAGTGTCGCCTCGACCCGTTGCTCCTTGGCGATGCCCACGATCTCGGAGAGGACGGCACGGTGCTCATCGGCGCGGGATCGCCCGCGGATCTTCCTCCCCACGTGCCAATCCGAGGTGTGGAGGAGTCTCACGGCGTGACCGACTCGGTCATCGATCACGATCGTAGGTCCGGACAGGGACAGATCCGGGGAGGCCCGGAGGCGGCCTACAGGTCTTCGAACGGGTCGGCAGGGCCTTCGATCACCCTCCCGGCGGCGCCCGCCTCGGAGGCACGGGTGGCCCAGGCCGGGAAAGGGAACTCGAGCACCAGCGGGACCGGTATCTCGGGCTGGGCCAGGAGCATCGTCCCCGGCTTGAGAATGGTGGCGCGCTGTCGCTGGGCGGCCGGCAGGAAGCCGTACTCCTCCCGAGACGCCTCGGCGGAGTCGAGCCGTCCCACCACCCGGATCGACGAGTTGGCGATGATTCGGCGCTCGACCTCGGAGGCGGTCTGTTGGGCGCCGATGAGGATCACGCCCAGAGACCGCCCTCGCTCGGCGACGTCGAGCAGAACCTCCTTGATGGGACTGGCTCCCTCTCTCGGTGCGTACTTGTTCAGCTCGTCGAGGACGAGGAAGAGCAACTCGTCGGACTGGCCGGCGCTTTCCTTGTCCTCGAACGCCCTCCGGACCGTGACCCCGACGACGAATCTCTTGGCCCGGTCGTTGAGATTGTGCAGGTCGACCACCGTCACCTGATGGCCTTGGACTTCGATGCGGTGCCGTTCGGGGTTGGCGATGTCCCCGCGAATCAAGCGCTCGACGTGCCGCACCGCGCCCTGGAGCCGGCGCACGAAGGCATTGACCGTGCCGGCACCGATGGCAGGCCCGGCCCATTCGTTACGCGTCTCGTCTTCCTGGACTTTGCGGGTGATGACGTCGACCATCTCACGGAAGGTGCGGACCGTCTCTCCCTCGATGCGAACCGAGCCCCCATCGGCGGCCTCCACGTGCCTCAGCTGAGCCATGACGTTGAAGACCACCATCGTGTATTGGGCGCGCTCGTCCTCGGCGTCGGCGAAGAGAAAGACCATCAGGTCCTCGTGGCAGAACTCGGCCAGAGTCCAGAAAAAGGAGGTGAGGTCGGACCGGCTGCTGACATCGGCAACCGCCCGATCGGAGCCGGGGCGGGGCGGGGCGAAGAGCCCCACCGATCCGAACGGCTGTGCCGGGAGCTCGAGGGCCCGGTAGAGACGCTCGGCATCCTCGTCGAGGCTCGTGTTGGGCCGATCGAGATGAAGCAGATCCTCGCCTTTGACATTGAAGATCAGGGCCCTGCTGTTGACGACCGCCGACTCGAGCACCCCGGATGTGAATAGGGAGTGAAGCAGGAAGGTCGCATAGCTGGTCTTGGTCGCGACCCCCGAGACCCCAGAGATGTTCACGTGGGCACCCCGCTGCCCATTGATGAACTCGAGATTGGCATACAGGGCGTCTCCATTTCGGGACGCCCCGACCGGGAAGCGACGGTCCATTCGGTCGAAGAAGAGGGCCTGGTCCCGCTCCTTGTCCCGGGCCCTGCGCACGGGTTGGCCGGGGCGCGGTGGTACAAAGATCTCGGGCTCCACCCGGGTCACGGTGACCTGAGCCGCCTCCATGACCTCGGCCGGCAGCACCCCGTCCTCGATGAGGAACACATCGGAGTCAAACCGGGCGCCCTCATGCCGGGCCCTGACCTGACTGATCGTCCCGAAGATCTTTACCAGCTCACCGGTGGGCAGCACTCGCTCGAGGGCGACCACATCATCCAGCTCCAGGTACTCCCCTTCGGCTACCCCGACCCAGAACTCGAGGGGGGTGGCGTCCACGGTGCCGAGGACGCGTCCGACCATTTCATCCATCGATCCGAGGGTAGACCCGGGGTAGGACAGGATGGGCGCGCACGTAGGCTCGGCCGGTGAGCCTGGCGGTGTTCCCGTTCAAGTCGGAAGAGCCCTCGCTCGTCCTCTCCAACCTGGCAACGGCGGCGGCCAACCCATCGATCGACGAGGTTTGGGCGGTGGCTACCGAGGTGGGCGACACCGAAGCCGCGGTGCGGCTGAGCGCCAGTGAGGTCGCCACCTCCCACGGAAAGCCGGTCGAAGTCATCCTCCAAGAGCGAATCGGGAAGTTCCGGTCGGGCAAGGGAGATGCGATGAACACGGCCTTGGCTCTCTCCGCAGAGCAGGGTCGAGATCGAGTCCATTTCTACGACGCCGACATCACCAACTTCGACGGCTCGTGGATCGATGGCGCCGAGGCGGCGGCGAACCGCGGCTTCGGAGTGGTGAGACACCGCTTTCCCCGCGCTTCGACCGACGCCATGATCACCTGGATGATCACGCGGCCGGCCCTGGCCCGTCTCTTCCCAGGGACGTTCCTGCCCCGTCTCGACCAGCCACTCGGAGGTGAGGTCCTCCTGACGCGGGCGGCTCTGGAGTCACTGGCCAAATCGGAGATGGTTCGCAGCCGGTCGGACTGGGGCATCGACACGGTCCTGACTTACGCCACGTCGGTCATGGATCTGGGCCTATACGAGCACCATGTCGCTAACGGAAAGAGACACGCCTTGTACGGGTCTCTCGCCGAGTTGAAGGACATGCTCGTGGAGTGTCTGGACGCCGTTGCGTCTCTGGCCGGTCATCCCGGCCCGGCCCGCGACGCCCGGCACGGAACCGATCCTCCGGCACCCGTACCCGAAGACCTCAAACAGACCGTGGCCTACGACATCGGGGCCACCGCCCGGCTCCTCGACACCCCGCTCAGCGCTGACGAATCGCGACTCGCCGCAGGGCTTCCCGATGAGGTGGGACTCCGCCTGCTCGCCGATGAACCTCGCGACCCTGGATACATGAACGCCGATCTCTGGCACGAAACTCATGGCTTCCTTCTCGACGGGTTCAAGCTGGGCGAGCCCGCTTGGGAGTCCCTCGCGTTTCGGCTCTGGTCGACCCGGGTCCTGTCCTACACCACCAATCAGGCCCGGGAGGGGTTCGACGAGGCAATGGCCTACCTCGAGTCCACGATCATCCGCTATGAGGAGATGGCCGGCTCCTCCTGATCGGCTGATCCGGCCTCGACCTCGTGCACGCCGAGGACGACCACCAAGAGGGCGGCGAACGCGGCGAGGGCGGACATGAGGGTGACCGCCCTCATCCCACCCGCGGCAAAGACTCTGGGCCCAACCAGGTCCCCTGCGATGCGGCCTAACCCATTGGCCACCATGAACAGCGACAGGACCCTCGTCCGCGATCCGGGACGGAGCTCGGTCGCCAACGGGATCGCCGAGATGAAGCCGAATTCGATTGCGATGCTCGCGACCACCAGAGCCATCATCGCCGGGAGGAGCAGCTCAGACACCTGCGACAGCGCGAGTAACGCCAGACCGCCAACGCCGAGACCGATGGCGAGAGAGTTGCGCTTGCCGATCCGATCGGTGAAGCCGACCATCGCCCCCTCGCCCGCCAACTCGGAGAGGCCGATGAGCGTCCCAACCCCGCCCAGGGCGAGCAAGGTCATTGCGAAGCTGCCCTCGAGCCATCCGCCCAGGGCCACCAGAACCGATTCGTGAGTGAATCCGAACAGCACGATGGTGGCCAGGACGAGCATCACCTGCCGCCCGGGGCTGTCGGTCGCCCTGACCGACGTGCTCGCAACGGTTTCGTCCTCCGGTTCGAGGAAGCCAAGCGCCAGCCCGATGCCGAGGATGCCCAGCGTCCCTACCGCCCAGAACGGGGCCTCCCAGCTCCAGTTCTCGATCAGCCAGCCTGCGATCGGGGCGCCGATCAGCAGACCACCGGCCCAGGCGATCTCGAGCACACCCAGGTACCGCGCCCTCTCCTGATAGGCGACCCGTTCGGAGACATACACCTGGGCACTGACATCCACCATCGGCTTGGCCAGCCCGAGCAGGGCGAACCCGATCACAGCGCCGACGAACACACCGGTCGCCGCCGTCACGATCGATCCGGCGGCGAACAACACAAGGCCTGCGACGAGCAGCCTGCGACTGCGGTGAGCGCCGCCCGAGAACGTCATCACCGCGGGGGTCGCCAGCGAGCTGGCCCAGCGGACCGAGACCAGCGCCCCCGCCTGGGTCAGATCGATCCCCAGCCCTCGGGCGATTGCAGGCAGGAACGGGTAGACGAAGCGAAAGGCGGTGTTGACTACCAGCTTGAGGAACACGAGTGTGGCCACGGCAGCGCGGAATGTTGTTTTCGCGGGCGGGTGACTCGGCTATCGCCCCATCGTAGGAAGCAGGCAGATTCCCCCTGGTCGGGGCGGAGACCGACCATCCTTAGGTCGGATGAATCTGATCGTTGTCGTGCTCATCGCCGTCATGGGTGGCCTTGCCGGTGCGCTCCAGTCGCAGGCACTCGGCGCGATGGAGGAGAAGGTCGGCACGCTGGCCTCGACCTTCGTTACCTATGCCGGGGGCGGGGTCGCCATCGCCATCCTCATGCTCGTGTTCCAGGGGGGCCGACTCTCTGAGCTGCGGCAGTTGCCGTGGTGGGTCTTCGGGGCGGGCCTGATGGGCCTCGTCGTGGTCGCTTCACTTGGAGTCAGTGTCGCCAATCTGGGGCTCGGTGCAGGGCTGACCCTCTTCACCGCCTCCACCCTCATCCTCGGCGCCCTGATCGAGCACTTTGGATGGTTCGGCGACGGGCGATCCCTCGACGCCGTCCGCCTGGCCGGCATCGCCCTGGTTATCACCGGGACCTGGCTAGTGGTGAAGGGCTGATCGGCCTCAGCCGAGGGCGATAGCCGCCATCGCCAAGATGGTGAGCCCTAGCCCGAACATCTGCCTCGTGCGGAGGTGCTCTGCGTTCACGAGGCGGGCGAGCAGGACGGTTACGGCCGGGTAGAACGAGGCCGCCACCGCGGCCAGGGCCAGCGAGCCGGCGCGGATGGCGAGGAGCAAGGCGACGTTGCCGCTGACATCGAGGATGGCATTCCCCACGACCAGGTGCCCGGGAACAGAGCCGAATCCCACCAACTTCCAAACTCCGACGCCAGTGAGCAGCAGCACGGCGAGCATGGTGGACGCCCGCGATGTGATCAGGGGCAGCAGGTTCGATTCCGGGTCGGTGAACCCGATGATCGCGGTGAAGCCGCCAAACCCGAGCCCGGCGGCCAAGCCATATCCAGCAGCTCCGGTCAGCTGTTTCTCACCCGGGCCGGCCACCCATGAGCTCAGAACGATCGCGGGAATCGCGACCGCCACTCCGATCCAAGCGAGGGTGCTGGGTCGCTCGCCGTCGATGACGGCCACCAACACCGGAAGGACGGCGGCCACCGCTGCAGCAGTCGGCGCAACGGCAGCCGCGTTCCCGCGACTCAGCCCGGCGAACAAGGACACCAGACCGAAGCCGCCGGCGATCCCAGCCGCTGCCCCCAGCACGAGGTCGGAAGGATCGGCGTCGCCTCCGGTTACCAATGCAACGATCAGAATCAACGGAAAGCTGAGCAGGCCCGCCCAGAACACGATGGCTGCGGCGGGGGCCCGCTTGGCCCCCTCCCCACCGAGGAAGTCGGCAACCCCGTAGAGGAGGGAGCTGATGCCCCCGAAGACGACCTCCACCTAGACGCCGGCCCCGGACAGCCCCATCGCCTCGAGCTCGTGTCGGATCGCCGCCGCGGCATCTTCGAGGTCCGCTTGCTCGACCGAGCGGGCGGCATTGGCGAAATCGAGGTCGTTGACACCATCCATCGGGACCAGATGGATGTGGAGATGGGGCACTTCGAGACCGGCGATCATGAGCCCGACCCGAGTCGGGTGGAAGACGTTCTGGAGGGCATGCCCGATGTCCCGGGCAACGCCGAAGAGATGCTCGGACAACTCGGGCGGGCAGTCGATCCAATGGTCGATCTCCTGCTTCGGGACCACCAGGGTGTGGCCGCGGCGCAAAGGATTGATCGACAGAAAGGCGACACAGACTTCATCACGCCACACGAAGGTGCCGGGGATCTCCCCTTCGATGATCCGGGTGAACAACGTGGGCATGTGGCGAGACTATCCCGGTGGGTTCAACCGCCCGGAACCACCTTCAACAGCTGGTTGGGGGTGGTGACATACATCTCACCGGCTCCGTCCACGCCGAAACCGGTCACCTGCCCGGGAACCCCGACCTGCTCGGTCCAGTCCCGAAGTTCGGTGGCGGCGCCATCCGCGTAGAGAAGGCTCCTGAGATACCCGCCGCAGTAGTCGGAGAAGAAATAGTGCCCGGTGAGCTGGGGAAGCACCGAGCCGCGATAGACGGGGCCACCGGTGATCGAGCACGAACCGCCGTCACCGTGCTCGATCTCGACAACGGGCGTCACCATCCCGGTCCCGTCGCAGTCAGCCGACGAGAAGCAATGAAGCCCCTCGAGAACGGGCCATCCGTAGTTGAGCCCCGGCTCGATCGGGCTGGTCACCGAGATCTCCTCGTATGTGTTCTGCCCGACATCGGCCACATAGATCGTCTCGCCGTCTATCCAGAACCTCCAGGGATTGCGCAGACCCATGGCGAATTTGGCCGGATTGGGATCGGATCCGTCGACATCGATGCTGACGAGCCCGCCCAGCAAGGTGTCGGGATTCTGGCCGTTGCCGAAACGGTCTCCGCCCCCGCCGCCATCACCCAGGCCGAGAATCAAGGTGCCGTCCGAAGTGAACTGGATCATCCCGCCGTTGTGATTGGGCGCGGGCTGGTCGACCTGGAGCAAGACCCGCTCGCTGTCCGGGTCCGCTTGCTCCGGGCTGGTGAAGGTGAACTCGGAGACGGTGGTGTCCCCTGCGGTATCGGAGTAGTGGAGGTAAAACCGGGCCGGATCGGTTGGGTGGAGGGCCATCGAGAGCAGGCCCTGCTCCCCGTCGTTGCGGACCCTCTCGAGGATGTCCAGCACGGGCGCCTGCGCCACGGTCGTCCCGTCGTAGAGCCAGATCCGCCCATCCTTGGTCACGACGTAGGACTGGTCCTCACCCGCCCTGGCGACCATCTGGACCGGGAAGCCCTTGTCTGCCACCGGCTGATAGGCGAGCACCGTGTCGTCGAGCGACACGGTGCTCGACGGGGTGGCCGGCTGCGTGGTAGTGGTGGTGGTGGCCCTAGTGGTCGTCGCTGAGGTCGCAGGGACGGTGGTGGCGACCGTGGTCGTCGATGTCGTTGGGGCCGGCTCGATGTCGGTCGTTGGCCCGGCCTCGGGCTCGGCGGTGCAAGCCGCCACCAGACAGATAACCGGGATGAGAAGCCGGCGCATTGGTGGACACGCTAGGTATAAGTTCCGCCAATCGTGGCCGGCGAGCACAAGAACGACCCGGTGACCATCCGGGCCTGGATCACCTACGACTGGGCCAACTCGGCGTACGCCACCACCATCCTGGCCGCGGTCCTCCCCGCCTATTTCGCGGCTGAAGTCGTCGGCGACGGCGGTTTCGACCTATTCGGCCGCAACTGGACCGGACAGGACCTTTGGGCGCTCGTGGTCGGCGCGGGGCCGTTGCTGATGTTCCTCGTCACCCCGATCCTGGGCGCGATCGCCGACTTCTCGGCGTCCAAGAAGCGATTCCTGGTCGTCTTCGCGAGCTGGGGGGCAACCTTCACCGCGCTCCTGTTCTTCTCCACGACTGGTGACGTCGTGCTGACCCTTGGGCTCTTCCTCCTCGCTCACATCGGATTCGTCGGCGGCAACGTCTTCTACGACGCCTTCCTCCCCGACCTGACCACCGATGACACGATCGACATGGTGAGCTCCAGGGGATTCGCCTGGGGCTATTTGGGGGGCGGCCTCCACCTCCTACTCTCCCTCGCCCTCATCCAGCTGAGCGGCGGGGTCATCCCAATCGACACCGCTCTGGCCACGAGGATCGCAATCGGATCGGTGGGGATCTGGTGGCTCGTCTTCGCCCTCCTCTCGTTCAAGGGCCTGCCCCGGATCGGGGAATCGCAGACCCTTCCGGGGGGCGCCGACCCCAATTGGCGGGCCTATACCCGGCTCGGCTTTTCCCGGACGATCGCGACAACCCGGAAAGTGGCCCACAACCGGCCCCTGCTCGTGTTCATCGTCGCCTTCATCCTGTTCAACGACGGTGTGCAGACCACGATCGCGATGGCTGCGATCTACGCTACGGAGACTCTGGAGTTGGGGATCACCATCGTGATCGTGGGCGTCCTCATCGTCCAGTTCATCGCCTTCTTCGGAGCGATGGGTTTCGGCCGTCTCGCCGAGCGGGTCGGCACCAAACGCTCTTTGCTCAGCAGCATCGCGGTGTGGGCGGCGGTGTCGCTGGCGGCCTTTTTTCTGCCGACGGGAGCGGCGGCGCCTTTCCTCGCACTGGCCGTGGTGATTGGGTTCGTCCTCGGGGGAACCCAGGCCCTGTCACGGAGCCTGTACGGTTCGATGATCCCCGAAGAGCAATCCGCTGAGTTCTTCGGGTTCTACTCCGTGTTCTCCAAGTTCAGCGCCATCTGGGGCCCATGGATGTTTGCCCTCGTCCGGCAGCTGACGGGCTCGGCCCGGCTCGCCATCCTCTCGATCGCCCTTCTTTTCATCGCGGGCGGGCTTCTCTTCCGTTCAGTCGACATCGAGAGTGGTAGGCGCAAGCGGGAGGATCTCCGGGCCCCTGCCGCCGTCACATAGGATCGCGGGCATGACCGACGACCATTCGGAGCCGTTCGACGACGACATCGAGCCTTGGGCCGAGGCAGAGCAACCCCCGCTCGAGATGGCTCGCGGCGAGGAATCCACCGGCATCGCCTGGGGCGCGATCCTGCTCCTGCTCGGAATAACCCTGGTCGTGGTGTTCGCAGTGCAGAACACCGAGCCGGTGCCGGTCACCTTCCTCTGGATGGAGGGCCAGTTCCCCCTCTCGATCGTGGTGCTGGTCACCATCGGGGTCGTCATCCTGCTCACCGAGCTGATCGCCGTCAGCTATCGCAAGCGTCGCCGACGCCGTCTCGCCGAGAAAGAGGAATTGCGGAAGTACCGGGACGAATGAGCCGGCTGGCATTGGCGGTATGCGGCGTGGCGCTCGTGTGTGCCTGCCAGTCGCCGACGTCGACCGGTTCGTCTGGGGTCTCAGCTCCGCCTGACGGCCCATTGATGGCAGAAGTGGTCGCTGCGAACGACGGCGACTCCGTCGTGATGGCAGCCGCCGGCGAAGAGCTCGAGGTGCGGCTCATGGGCATCAATGCACCGGAACGAGACGAGTGCTTCTACGACGAGGCGAGCGACCATCTATCCAACCTGATCGAGGGCGAGATGGTCGGACTGGAGGTGATCGGGATCGATCAATTCGACCGAACCCTCGGATACGTGTGGCTCGACGACCTGCTGGTCAACCTCGATCTCGTGAACCGAGGATTCGCCATCGCCACCACCCCCGACGAGGGCGATTCTCACGGGGAGACCCTGATCGCAGCGGAGAAAACCGCATCCGGAGACGGCCGAGGGTTGTGGTCGGCAACGGCATGCGGGTCGTCGGGTGAGGTGCCACCGGTCGTGATCGACGACTCTGACGCCGGTTTCAACCCGCCAGGGCCGGATGAGGATGTGCTCGACCAGGAATGGGTCTCGCTCACATCCCAATCGAGACTCGATCTCGGCGGATGGACGATCCGGGACGAATCCTCCGAGCATCGTTGCCATCTCCCGCGGGACACGGTGATCGCGGCGAACACAGAGCTCGTCGTGACCAGCGCCGACTCCTGTTGGGAGCCCGGCGACAGCCCGGTGTGGAACAACGCCGGCGACCTCGTCCTGCTTCTCGACGAATCGGGCCGCGTGGTGGCCTCACACCGCTACACGGGCTGAGCGAGCGCCGGGCACACAGGGAGGCGAACCGGACATGACCGGGAGGTTTGCTTGACTTCTGATCTAGGCAACAATGGCCCCGGCACAGGGTTTCCTGTGCTCCTCAGAGGAGTTGAAGAATGATCCTTGGATACTTGAATCCCGCGCCCGTCAGAGGCCCGGGAAGGGTCGATCCGGCGTCGCTCCGGACGACAATGACATCGTGGAAGGGGCGAATCCGCCCGGCCAGCCCTGACCGACCGATGTGAGCACGCCCGACCCGGGGTCTTTTCGCGATCCCGCCTCCCGCGTCGTCATCGACGGCGACAAGGTGGTGCGCCTCCTCGACGAGCAAGGGCTCGAAGGATGGCGCGCCCTCGCCGCGACTGACTTCTTCCGCTCGGCAGTCGACGGTGGCCGCCTGGTGGAGTCGGTCGAGGTCGATCCTCCAGAGGGGAGTGCCGGCGCACTCGTCCATCCCCGCCTCGACTTCATCAGCTACCCCTATGAGTGGACGTTCTCGATGCTCAGGGATGCCGCCCTCCTCCAGCTCGATCTGCTCGAAGGGGCGCTTTCGGCCGGCCTCACCATCAAAGACGCCACCCCTTTCAACGTCCAGTTCGTGGAGGGGAAGCCTCGGTTCATCGACGTCGGGTCGTTCGAGCCTTACCGGGAGGGTGAGCCCTGGATCGGGTACCGCCAGTTCACCCGACAGTTCCTCTTCCCACTGATGTTGCGGGCCTGGGTCGGAGTCCCCTTCCAGCCTTGGCTGCGCGGCGATCTCGAGGGCCTCACCCCAGGACAGATGTCGAAGCTCCTCGCCGGCAGGAAGCGGTTCAACACTTCCGCCCTCCTCCACGTCCGGCTTCAAGCCCGGATGGAGTCCCGCATGGCCGATCGATCTGTTCGCAAGGAGTTGAGCGAGGCTGGCTTCACCGCGGACCTCATTCTCGCCAATGTGAGGAAGCTGCGATCCCTGGTCGAGTCCCTCCGCTGGGACGAAGGCGAGGAAGGCTGGTCGACCTACGTCGAGTGCGGTCATGTCACCCGAGATCGGAGCGCAAAGGGGGATTTCCTCAGCTCTGCGCTGAAGCGGCTCAGCCCTCAGCGGGTCCTGGACCTTGGTGCCAACGACGGCCACTTCTCCAAGATCGCGGCCGAAACCGGAGCAATGGCGATCGCGGTCGACAGCTACGAGCCGGTGCTCGAAGAGCTGTATCGGGGTAGCGCCGGGACCCGGCTCGCAGTCGTCGTCAGTGATTTGGCCAACCCATCCCCCGCCCAGGGATGGGCGGGACACGAGCGCGGGTCGCTGGCGGAGCGGGCCCGTCCCGATCTGTTGATCGCGTACGGGCTCATCCACCACCTGATCTATGGGGCGAGCATCCCTCCGCGAGAAGTCATGCACTGGTTGGGCAGCTTCGGCTGCCCGCTGCTGGTCGAATTCGTGTCGCCGTCTGACGAGATGGTGCTCAAGCTCATCGGTAACAAGCTCCCCCACGAGCTTCACCCGGGTGGAGGTGAGACCGAGTTTCGCGCCTTGATCGACGAGATGTTCGTCGTCTCGGATGAGCACAGCCTCTCCTCAGGCACGAGGATCCTTTTCGCGCTCGAGCCGCGATGAATCCGGGAAGGGTGGGATCGTCGCCCTGGTTCACGGTGCCGCTTTCACTTGTGGCGGTAGGAGCATTCGCCCTCGCCCAACCGCTGCTCGATCTCCTGGGAAGGAACCCGGAGTTCTTCGTCGCCCGCGGGTTCACAGCCCTCGACGTCCTCGTGTTCCCCCTCTTGCTGCTGCTCCTGCCTGGGCTTGCATCGATACCGATCCTTGCGCTCCGATTGATTGGGCCTCGGACGGCGGGCATCGCACACGCCATCGTGATCGGAGGGCTCTTCGCACTGTTCGTCGCCACGGCCTGGGTCGCCCTGGTCGGAAGTGACTCTCCACCCGCCCTCTTCGGGAGTGCGGTGGCCGCCTCAGGCGTCCTCTTCGCATGGGCGTTCCTCACCTTCCCCATCGTCCTCACCGGTACCGTCTATGCGGCATGGACGGTGCCGATCTTCGCGGCATGGTTCCTCTTCGTGACTCCGGCCGGCGACGTCGCCCTCGCCCGCTCGGGCGACCTGCCGGAGACCGGGGAGGTCGGCAACCCGGTGCCGATCGTGCTGCTGGTCTTCGACGAGTTTCCCATCGCGACGATGATCGACTCTCAGGGAGAGCTCCTCGACGATCTGTTCCCCAGATTCGCCGAGCTGGCCGACGACGGTGTGTGGTATCGCAATGCCGTCGGGGTCAGACAGCAGACCGAGGAAGCCCTTCCCTCCATCCTCAGCGGGGTGGGAGCCGACGAAGGCAGCATCCCCATCTCGTCGGATCATCCGCTCAACCTCTTCACGCTGCTCTCGGACGCCTACGACATCGCCGCGGTGGAGACAGTCACCAATCTGTGCGCGGACTTCGCCTGCTCCAATTCCAGCCGTCGGATCGAGCCGTTGACGCAGCGTTGGGGTGGGGTCGCGGTCGATTTGTCGGTGGTGTACGGGCATCTTGCCACCCCCCGCGAGGTCTCTGAGGGCCTCCCCCCAATCGACCAGACCTGGGGCAATTTCGCCACCGGGGAGCGCTCGGATTTCGACATCATCGACCGCTTCCTGGCCAACGTCGACGACGACCGAAGGCTGGAGGTCGATCGTCTCCTCGACACCTTTGATTTCGACGGGCCCGAACCGGCGCTCCGCTTCGGGCATTTCCTGTATCCCCACCATCCCTGGCAGGTGACGGCCGATGGCCACCTCACCGGTGCCAGCAGCTCGCCGGGCGCCCAAGGCATGGGTTGGACCGATGACTGGTGGCTGGTGGGACAGGGCTACCAGCGGCACATCCTGCAGACTCAGTACGCCGACACCATCCTCGGCTCGGTGATCGACCGACTCAAGGAAGAGGGCGTGTACGACGAGGCCCTGGTGATCGCGGTCGCGGATCACGGCATCACGATCGGGACCGGCGTGGAGAATCAACGTCTGATCACCGACGAAACGGTTGGCACCATCGCCGCCATCCCCATGTTCGTGAAATACCCGGAGAGTGTCTCCGCCGCCACACCCGGCACGATCGACGACGTCCGGGCGGAGACGGTGGACCTGCTGCCCACCATCGCCGAAGTGATCCGAACCAACGTGCCATGGTCGATGGAGGGCCTCTCCCTGCTCGACCCGGCTCGTGCCCAGCGCACCGAATCGGTCATGGTGGGTCGCGAGGGACCGGTGACGTTCGGCGTCGGTGGCGAGGAAAAGCTGGAGGCGGCCGCAACCAAGGAGTCGTGGTTCGAGGGAGGCGACCCCTGGATGCTCGCCCCCCAAGGATGGACGGAATGGTTGGGCCGGCCTGTCCCCGACGCGAGCGCCGAGGATGACGAGGAGACGACTTTCACCATCCGTCAGCAGGCCTTGTTGGACGCAGTCCCGGAGGACCCGGACCTCATCCCGGTCTTCGTCTCCGGCACCGTGATGCTCGGCGACGAGGCGACGGGCGAGGAGATAGTCGTGGCATCGGTCGACGGGGTGGTCAGAGCTGTTACCCGGGTCTTCGAGCCTGAAGGGCGATCAGCCCGGTTCCAGGTGATGATCCCACCCGATCACCTTCATCCTGGAGACAACGACGTCCTGATGTGGGTCGCCGATGGGGACCCGGCCGAGCCGACGTTCGTCGGTTAGCAGGCCCGGCAGGGCGGTAAGCCCGCCGTCCATCCCTGTCACCTACGATTGCGAGATGCGATCACGAAGGGACGTCTCATGGGTTTGATGGACACCATCAAGGGATGGTTTGGCAGCGCCGAGGATGAGGGCGCGGACCTCGTTGACAAAGCTGCTGACCAGAGCAGCGAAATGATGGACAAGGCGAAAGACTTCGCCGAGGACACTTCCGACAAGGCCACCGCCAAGATGGAGGATCTCGAAGACGAGGGAGCCTCCGTCGTCGACAGTGCCCACGACAAGGTTGCGGACGCCGCAGATGTGGTGGGAGACAAAGCATCCGAAGCGGCTGATGCCGCCGGCGATGCAGCCGGCAACGCTGCTGACGCGGTGGAGGGCGCCGCAGACGATGTGAAGGACAGGTTGGACGGCTGACCTACCTGTCGTCTCAGGAGATCCACACCGAACGATGAAACGCGCCTCCGACCGGCTCAGCCGGATTCCCCCTTCCGCCACCCTGGGTATCAGCGCCAGGGCCCGCGAGCTGCGCGCCGAGGGTCTCGATGTCGTGAGCTTCGGGGCGGGCGAGCCGGACTTCGCCACACCCGAGCACGTCGTCGCCGCGGCTGCTCGTGCCTGCCATGACCCTGAGAACCACAAATACTCGGCATCAGCCGGCCTGAGGCCATTGCGCGAGGCCATTGCCGCTGACGTGGGGCAATACTCGGGAGTGGAGGTCGACTGGTCCGAGGTCATGGTCACCAACGGCGCGAAACAGGCCGTTTTCCAGGCCTTCGCCGCCCTGCTCGACCCGGGTGACGAGGTCCTCCTCCCCTCGCCGCATTGGGTGACCTACCCGGCGGGCATCGATCTGGCCGGCGGGGTCACCGTGCCGGTGCCGACCAGGATCGAGGACGAGTTCAAGGTCGATGTCGAGAGTCTCGAGCGGGCGCGTACGGATCGAACCAGGATGCTGGTGTTCGTGTCCCCTTCGAACCCCACGGGAGCGGTGTACACCGCAGAGGAGGCCCGGGCCATCGGCGAGTGGGCCAAAGCCAACGACATCTGGGTTCTCGCCGATGAGATCTACCAGCGTCTCACCTACTTCACCGATGTCGCTCCTTCGATAGCGGCCGTGACCCCTCGCTTCGAGAACTGGCTGATCGTCAACGGGGTGGCCAAGACCTATTCGATGACGGGTTGGCGGGTGGGGTGGATGGTGGGGCCGGCGGACGTGGTCGAAGCGGCCAACAGCCACCAATCTCACGCCACCGGCAATGTGGACAACGTGGCGCAGCATGCCGCTCTCGCCGCCCTGCGCGGCCCTCAGGACACTGTCGAGGAGATGCGCCAGTCGTTCGACAACCGACGAAAGCTCATGTACACCTTGGTCAGCGACATCCCCGGTATCAGGTGCGTCGAGCCTCAGGGCGCCTTCTACGTGTTTCCCGATGTGAGTGAAACCCTGCGCGGCCGGTGGGGCTCCACCGACGAACTGGCCACGGTCATCCTCGAGGAAGCCGGTGTGGCCCTGGTTCCCGGGGAGTCGTTCGGCGCACCCGGGTATCTGAGGCTCTCCTATGCCACCGGCGAGGCCGAGATCGAGCGGGGAATGGAGCGGATCCGAGGGCTCCTGGCCGGATGATGGGCCCCATCTGAACCGGGTTTACACTCGCCGTCGATGGATGGCACGACCGCGCGGGCAATGATGCTCGTTGAGCCTCGTCACTTTTCGCTCACCGAATTGCCCGCCAAGCACGATCTCGACGGAGGCTGGCTCGCCGTAGAGGCCACCGGCATCTCGGGGGCCGACGTGCAGGTGTGGAAGGGAGAAGCCAAGGACGTGGTCTACCCGCTGATCCCCGGCCACGAGGTGGTGGGGAGGATCGCGCGGGGTGGGCCATCGATCCCCTACGCGGTCGGGACCAGGGTCGTGGTCGAGCCCCGGATCCACTGCGGGGAGTGTCACCGTTGCAAGCTGAACCTCGCCACCTGCGTGCGCCGTCGTCCATCCAACTCATACGGCTTCATCCCTTCGATCGAGCCACCAGGTCTATGGGGCGGTTTGGCGGAATTCCTCTACATCGACCCGGCGGCCCGCCTCCACCCCCTGACCGACGACGTCCCTGCCGAGGTCGGGACCTTCGTCCATCCGCTGGCGGCCGGGCACACCTGGGCGGTGGAGCTGCCCCACCTCCAGAACGGGGAGAACGTGCTCATTCTCGGGCCCGGGCCTCGCGGCCTCGCCTGTCTCATCGCGGCCAAGGCCGCCGGGGCAGGATGGGTTGGGGTGACCGGGTTGTCCCACGACCGTGACCGGCTCGAGTTGGCCAAGCGCCTTGGGGCCGACTTGGCCATCGACGCCGAGCGGGAGGACGTCGGGGGCGCGATCGCCGAGGCGATCGGGCGCCGGCCCGACATCGTCGTCGATGTCACCTCAGACGATCCCGAGGCCCTGTTCACTGCCCTCGATCTGGTGCGAAGCGGTGGACGCGTGATCCTCGCCTCCACCAAAGGCAACCGGGCATTCCACTTCATCAGCGACGTGCTGGTCGCCAAACAACTGACCGTGCGCGGGGTGATGGGCGCCTCGACGGTGGGATATCAGTGGGCTTCTCGTCAGATCGACACCGACCCCCGGATCGACGATCTCGTTTCGCATCAGTTCCCCCTTTCCGAGGCCTCCAGGGCCTTTCAGGCCGCTGCCGGGCTGCTCGGGCGTGAGGAGCTGATCTCAGTCGCCGTCACGTTCTGACATGACCGGTCGCGGGGTGCTCCCGGGCCGGCTGTCCGTCGGCTCTTGGGTCCTCTACGACCTGGCCAACACGATCTTCGCCCTCGGCGTTGTCGGGCTCTACTTCCCCAATTGGCTCACCTCCGTCGACCAGCCCGACAGCTCCCTCGCCGTGGTGGAGGCGGTTGCCGGGGCACTCGTGATATTCCTCGCCCCGTGGGCAGGGGCCCGCAGCGATGTCAGGGGAACCAGGGTCCCGACCCTCGCCGCGACCACGATCGCCTGTGTCGCGGCTACCGCGCTCATCGCCACCGGGTCGGTTCCTTCGTCATTCGTCCTGCTCGGGTTGGCGCTGGTGGCGTTCAACGTCGGTGCCGTGGTCTACGACGCGCTCCTCGTAGACGTCAGCACTCCTGACAACCGTGGCCGGATCTCGGGGCTCGGGGTCGGGGTCGGCTATGTCGGGTCGTTCGTGGGCGTCGGGATCGGCGTGGTCACGCTCGACGTCCTCGGTTGGTCGTACTCCGCCACGTTCCGGGCCTTGGCCATCGCCTTCCTGATACTCGCCCTGCCTGCTTTCTTCTTCATCCAGGAGCGGGGCGGGCATGACGAAGCCCCCCTTCCCCGGCTCGCCGGCATCGTCAAGAGGCTGGCAGCCTCCTGGCGATTGGCCTCCGAGTACGACGGAGTCGTCCGCTTCCTGGTTGGTCGCTTTCTCTACACCGATGCCATCAACACCCTGATCGGCGGATTCCTCACCATCTTCGTGATCGAGGAGCTCGAGCTCGACCGCCAGTTCTCGACCCAGCTGCTCCTCGTCGCCATCACCGCCGCCATCATCGGCGCGCTCATCTCGGGGCGCCTTGTGGAGCGGTTTGGGCCGATGCGCGTTCTCCGCGCGGTGCTCCTGCTCTGGACGGTGGCGATCGGAGCGGGGATTGCCGCTGCCGTCACCGGTGAGATCGGGTTGGCCTGGGCAATCGGGCCGCTTGGAGGAGCTGCATTGGGAGCGACCTGGACCGCGGATCGCGTGGTCATGACCAGAGTCTCCCCACCCCGGCATCTCGGTGAGTTCTACGGGTTGTATGCCACCGTCGGCCGCTTCGCCACCATTCTCGGACCGCTGACATGGGCCTTGATCGTGAACGTCCTCGGACTGGGTCGCCGGTTGGCCATGGGCGCCCTGATCGGCTTCATCGTGATCGGCTGGTGGGTATTGCGCCGGGTCGATGACTCGGAGCGCGACTGGACCCCAGCCGATCTACCTGTCATCAGTACAACCCCTGACGCTCCCCTGAAATGAGGTGGTGCTCCACCGCGTAGGGAATGGGTAGGTCCCTGACCTCGCGAGGGCCGCGGACAAGCCGTCGCCCGATCTCGGCGAACCAGGTGTCATTCGCGAAGGCCCAAGGCCAGGCTCGTATCCCTACCCGGGCGCCGACGATGCCTCCGACCATTGCAGCCAGCGGGCTTCCTCCGATCTTCGCAGCCTGGCCGACGGGCAGATGAGGGGGATCGATCAGCGGAGCGGCGAGGAGCAGACCTGCTCTGACCTGGTCCCAAGGCCCGGGAACCCCGCCCGTGGCCACCATGGCGAGCGCCTCTTCTCCGTCTGTCACCCCGATCTGGCCGGCCAGCGCTCTGATGCTCTGGATGAGGTCCTCAGGCTTCGTCTCGCCGGTCGCCCCGGGGCCGAGCAAAGACGCCGCGGGCTCGACGATCTCCACCACCCCCGCGATCAGGTCCCGCCCGGACTGGCCGAAGCAGGAGGCAGCCGCCGCCCCGGCCGCCACGACACCGCTGAGGATCGAAGACGGATCGTCGTGGAATAGCTTGCCGAGGGCCAATGTCTCGTCACGTAGCCGGCCCGGGTCCCGTCGGAGCGTCACCCCGAGTGGGATCGCCCGTGCCGCACCATCCACGGAGGGCTCCTCATCTGGGACTGGCCGCCCGGCCGCGGCGCGGTCGAGCCATGCCCGGAAATGCGGGCTCTCGGCCCGATATACCGGCTCCTCGTCGTCGGACCCGTCGAGCTCACGCAGCGCCCGCACGACGGCGCCCAGATCCAAGGAATCGTTCACGATGAGGTGGTAGGCGATGACCGTGGCCTGCTCGGTGATCGCGCTGTAGCCCAGCTCCCACCGACCGCCGGCCGTGTCGCCGGCAGCCAGGCCCAGCATGGCGCCATCGCCCTCACCCGAGACCAGCGAGTACTTCGGCCCACCGTCTGTCACGGTGCGGGAGGGTACATCGGTAGGCTCGGTCCCCAATGGACCGCATCGTGGTCGTCGCCAATCCTTCGGCGTCCCAGTTCACAGGTGGCGCACATCGGGCGGTGATGTCGGCGTTGAGACGCGTGGCCGAGGTTGAGACGGTCTGGCCCGACACCCCCGCGGATGCAGAGTTGAAAACAGCACAGGCCGTAGACAGTGGAGCGAGAGTCGTCGCCGCGATGGGTGGTGACGGCATCGTCCATCACGTGGCCCAAGGCTTGATCGACACCGACGCAGTGCTCGGGATCATCCCCGCCGGGACCACCAACGTCATCGCACGCCTGCTCGGTGTCCCCTCCAAGCCGGCGAAAGCGGCCCGTTTCATCGTCGAAGGGGAGACCCCGCCCTCGACCCTGGGTACGGCTCGCATGACGCTGACCCGCGGCTCGGTCGAGACGACCCACCATTCGGTATTCGCCTGCGGGTTCGGTCTCGACGCGGCCGTAGTGCTCGAGGCGGACAAGGACCCCTATCGCAAGTACCGATTCGGCTCGCTCCACTACGCCCGCACGGCCCTGGGTGTCGCGCTCAAGGACTTCCCGAGCCGCAAACCTCACGTGCGAGTGCGGCATGGGGACAGCGAGCTCATGGCAATCGCCGCTCTGCTCCAGTTTCGCGAGGTGTACACCTACTTTGGGGCAATTCCCCTGCGAGCCTCATCGGAAGCACCCGACCCGATGACCCTGCTCACGATCAGTCGGCTGAGACGCCGGCGGATCCTCCGCATCGCCATGACGTTGCTTCGCAACGGCGACCTCGGCTCGATCCCGGAGATGAATGTCGTCCCTCACGTGAAGCGGATCGAAGTCGAGGCCGGACCACCGGTGGCCGCCCAGGCAGACGGCGAGTCTCTCGGCCTGGTCGACGGTGGGAGCGTTGAGTGGGCGCCGGGATCCCTGCGAGTCGTGGCCGGGCCGCCTCGCGACCCTGGGTTCTCCCCTGATCTCCGTAGCGGGGAGGGGGAGGATCAGATCTCGATCTCATCGGCGGCGAACCGATTCTTGATCCGACGGAGGGCCTCACGCTGGACCGACCAGCGCTGGTCTGCCACCGTGGTCAGCCGGGCCCGGATCAGCACCCCCGACCCCACCAGGTCCTGGACACCGAGCATCTGCGGGTCGGCGGTGATCTGCTCGGACCATGCGGGCTCCGCCGACATCTTCGTCAACTCGTCGAGCATGACCTCCATGGCCCGGTCGATATCGGCCTGGTAGCCCACCCTGACGTCGATTGCCGGCGATGCGTAGAGACTGGTGAGGTTGGAGGCGACCGTGATCTGGCCATTGGGCACGAAGTGGACATTGCCTTCCCCATCGCGAAGCACGGTGACCCGGAACTGGATGTCCTCCACTTTCCCGGTGGTGGCGGCGATGGTGACGGTGTCACCGATGCGGTATTGATCCTCGGCCAGGATGAAGAAGCCGGCAATGACGTCCCTGATCAGGGTCTGGGCGCCGAATCCGAGCGCAGCAGCTATGGCAGTGCCGACCGCCAGGAAGGGGGCCATGTTCAAACCCCAGATGTCGACCGCGAAGAAGCCGAAGAGGACGACGATCACAACGAGCAATATCCGTCGCACCATCACCCATAGGGTCGCCACCCTTGATGCCGAGCCGGGTGTCCGCTCCCCCACTCGGCGGACGAACCGGGCGCCCACCCCGGCCAGGATCAGATAGAGCACCACCCCGATCCCACCGACGATCGCGGTCGCCAGCCACGGGTTCGCCACGGCTTCCTGCATCGCGGGCGAGGGTAGTTATTCGAGTCTTCGCTCCAGGTCTCCCAGCGCGAGAGCCAGGTCCGTGATGGCTGCATGGGCGCGTCCTCTCTGCACCAGCAGGTCCCGGATCGGCCCCCCGATCCTCACGTCCACCGCATTTGCCAGGTCGTCGGAGACTGACACCGGGTCAGGGCGGGCATCACTGCGGATGCGGGCCATCCACGAACGCGGCTTCTCCGCGGCCGGTTCCGCGCTGACAACACACTCCAGAAATGCGGCGTGAGTATCCAGAGCGAGGTCCATCAGGCGATCGCCGGTTTCCCCCCCGATCTCGTCGGCAAGTCGGTGGACGTACTCCGCCAGATCGTGCCCACCACCGGCGGCTCTGCCGGCGCGGGCCAGATCCACCGCGGACTCCACCTCGTTGGCCCACTGCTTCTCGAAGTCCACCGACCGGGACTCAGCCGAGGATCGCACCAGTCGAGAGGAGGCGGTGGCGAGGTCGGTGAGGGCCTTCTGGTGGACCGCGCCGCGACGGCTGACTCCTTCATTCAGCGCTTCGAGCAGAATGTCGATGCCGAACGGGGGCCCGGCGACGGGATCGGCGGAGGTGGCGATCACCTTGGGATCGAGGATGCCGTCCTCACGCAGGGCCTGTTCGAGGTCCGCCACGATGAGCCCCATATCTGTATCGCCGACCAGGTCGACCTGGTTCAGAACAAAGAGGAACTGCTCCTGATAGGCGGCCATGGGGGCGATGTATCTGGTGTGCAGTGAGGCATCCCGATACTTTTCGGGATCGGTCACCCAGACCACCATGTCGACCCGAGGCAGAAGAGAATCAACCCGGAGTCGATGAGCCACCTCAACGCTGTCGTTGTCGGGCAGATCCACCAGACAGAGCCAATCCGGGCCATGATGCACTACCCGTTCGGTCACACCGAGGTCGTCGAGGTAGCCATCCAGAGCGTCGGCCCCATCTGCCGGCACCAGGGCGAGCGGCGTCGCAGTCATTGGCCTGATCCCACCTGTGAGTGCGGCCTCCTCTCCGGCGACCGCATTGAGCAAGCTCGATTTGCCCGATCCAGTCCCGCCGGCCAGGGCCACCACCACGATCGACTCCGGATGGGAGAGTCTCATCCTGATGTCCCGGGCCATAGCCGCCACCGTTTCGACCTCGACGGGATCCAGGATGCCCGCCGACCCGGCAACGGCCGCGTCGACCTTGTCGAGAAGGCCAACCAGCGCGTCATGCATTTGCGAACGACGACCTCGCGATCACGGCCCATCTGGAGGCCTTGACCCGGTCGATAGATCGCCGCGAGGCAATGGGGCCGGCCAGAGTGGATGTGACTCGATACCCGGCGCTTGCATAGACGGGAACTAGGCGCTTGATCAGCATCCCCTTGGCATCGGTCACTGCCGCGGGAAGCTCCATCGTCGGCGCCAGGAGCCGGAGGACGTCTTCGATCCCGGAGTCGGTCTCCTCGAAACAAGAGCGGCCGAGGATCAGCGAAACGAGGGAGGGGTCGAGGGAGCCGGACACGCCCGGCATCTCACTCAAATCGCTGCGCCATGCGGCTACCGCGGTGCGGGTAGCCAGATGGGTATCGGCGAGAAGAGTCTTGCGATCCTCACCGTGGATCAGATTCCCGGCGTGGAGTTGTCTGCGCATGTCGGCGTCCACCGCCGCGATCAGCGACTCATCGAACAAGGCCAGACTGGCGGCGACCTCGGCACTGCTTGGGGCGCGGCGTCTGATCCCGCGCTTGGTCCGGAATCGCATGGAACTGGCTTCGACGAGAGAGCGCAGATCGACCCCCGAGCCACTCATCGGCTCCCGACGCGATCCGAGTCGGTTGAGATCGACACTGAGAAGCTCGGCAACACCCTCGGGGGCCACCTGCGGCAGATCGAGCAATCCGGCTGCCTCCTCGATCACCTGGCGAGTTTGATCGACCGCGGAGTCCATGACTGATCGCACCAGGTCGGCGGCGCCGGCACGACGGGCCTCGATCACGGCGACCAGGCGGTCCCTCAGCTCTTGTACCGCCGGAGCCGGGATGGTCTGGCCCCCAGGGGCCATGTGATGCTCTTGAATGGCCACCACTTCGCTTGCGAGCCTTTCGGAATGCAGCCTCGACGCATAGTCGGCGAGGGCGCCCCGGGATGAGACCCGAATCCGGTTCATCACATGTATCACCGGGACACCCCGTGAATGCGCCCTTCGCAGGACTTCCCACGGCACCAGATCGGCGTATCGCTGTGCCGAGCTGACGTACACCACGATGTCGGCGTTGTCGATCATCGTCTCCGCCATCGCCCGGTGTTCGACCGAGGTCGAATCGATATCCGGCGTGTCGACCAGGATGAGCTCCTCCAGGATGGGAGCGCGCCCGGTCACGACGTCACAGGACAAGCCACCGAGTCTCCGGTAATCGTCGGCCCTAGCCTCGGAGGAGAGGACCAGAGGGTCCTTCGTGGTGGGCCTGAGGGGCCCGGCCAATGTGTGCTCGGAGCCGGTGACCGAGTTGAGGAGAGTCGACTTCCCCGCCCCGGTCGGGCCGGCAAAGACCACCACGAGGGGAGCGGCCGGGTCGCCCAGCCTCGGGATCAGGTACTCGCGGATGGTGCGGATGATCCAGTCTCGTCTGGAGATCAGACGGGCATTCTCAGCGATTTCGTCGATGGCCAGTGTCTCGAGTGACGACGCGAGATAGGCCAGATCGCCTACGAGGTCATCGTGTTTCGGCTCAGTCACGGCTCCCTGGATTGTGGCACGGCCCGGCCCGATTTCGGTGTCAGCTCACCCAACCGCTCCGATATCAGCCCACCCAACCGCTCCGATATCAGCCCACCCAACCGCCCGGCGGTCGATCGAACCAAACATGGACCTGGCCGGTCCCGGTGGCGTTCTCATAGTCGGAGAAGAGCTCCCCCGGAGCAGTGCAATCCCGCCCGCCGATGGAGCCGAGCATCATCAAGTAATGGCCGAAGGCTCCCTCGGGAGAGTGCTCGAAGTAGTCCTGCATCGTGTCCACGATGCGGGCGTGATCGCCGGCTTTCATCATTTCGATCCGCTCCTCGTCGGCCGCCCTGGCCTCAGGGGTGATGATGTGGACCGGGTCGGAAGCCTCGTGCTTCGAGATCTGCTTCAAAGGCCAAAAGGTGTGGCTCATCCCGCCCGATGCCAGCACGACCGCCCTCCGGTCCAGTCTCGAGACGGCTTCACCGATCGCTTCGCCCATGGTCATGAAATCGTCGCTCTCGCCGGTCTGCACGACTGAAACGGACACCACGTTCTCCTCATCTCGCAGATAGTGGAGGAGGTTGATCGTGGCGTAGTAGACGGGAAGGTGTTCGTCCTCAGAAGCGTGAGTGGGTGTTCCCAGCTCTTCGCCGAGGCTGGCGGCCAGCTTGGCCAATTCGGGGTCACCGGTGTAGTCGTAGGGGATCTGCGCCATGCCCCGGGGCAGCTCCGAAGAGGTGAACACGCCCTGCCTGTGGGGTTGGGCGGCCAGCAAGTGCTCGACAGTGGAGAACCAGTGGGAGTCGATGATCACGATCGTGTCGGGCTGGAGACGATCGAACACGTCACTGCGAAGCCTTCTCAGCCCGGGGACCAGGCTGATCTCCTTCCCGTCATTGATCTCGCGACGGGTCGCCTCGTCGAACATGATGGTTGGGGCGTGGCTGATCAGTCCGGCGCCGACAATTTCACCCATCGTGTTCACCCATCGCGTTCACCAATCGCTTTCACCCAACGTGCCCAATATGCATGACCTCCGCACGGCTCGTTAGCTGCCTAACGAATCGTACCGATTGTGGCCTCATTCGGCGATCAGGGGCACCCCGTCGGCGGTAGCCGTGACCCGGCGAAGGAGTCTGGCCAGGTCCCGGCGCTCGTGGTCGTCCAGGTCCCCGGTGAACTTGGCCTCATACCGGTTGAACTCGGGAAACACCGATTCGATCTTGTCGAGGCCATCGGGAAGGAGCCTGACCACCACTCGCCTCCCGTCGCCCGCATGTCTCGACCGCTCGACCAGACCGCTCTTCTCCAGCGTGGAGAGCATCCCACTCAGGGTGCCCTTGGCCAATCCGCAGTCCTCGGCGAGTTGGGCGGTCTCTCGTTCGCCCCAGACCCAGAGCACGAAGAGGATGGTGAAGCCGCCCCAAGTCAGACCGGCTGGTGCCAGGACCTCACGTTCCATGCGGTTGCGCACTGCGTTGCCGGCCCGATAGATGTTGGACACAGCCAACATCGCCTCGAAATCGAACGGGTGGTCCCCCAGCCTGGAGCGGATGTCACGCTCGGCTTCGAGGACTACGTCGTCGTCGTGGTCGTGAAGGGGTCTCGGCATCGGCCTGTCAGCATATCCTGAGCTAGCTAACGATCCCATGCCGTCCACAAGAGTCGAGATATCCGAAACCGCGGTCTCCCCCGACCACTTCATCGGAGGCAAGCGCGTCCCCTCTGACGTGACATTCGAAGTGCGGTCACCGCTCGACTGGGACTGGCTTCTCGCCGAGGTCGCCCTGGGGGACGCGCTCACCGCAGATCTCGCGGTGACCGCAGCCGCCGAGGCGTTCCCGGCCTGGGCCGCCCTGACCCCGAAGCAGCGTGCCGAGCCGCTCCATCGCCTCGCCGACCTGATCGACACCAACATCGAGATGCTGGCACGGGTCGAGTGCGTCGACATGGCGATGTTGCTGGAGAGCCTCGAGGCACGTGTGATACGCCGGGGTGCTGAGAACTTCCGAAATTACGCTGATCTCGCCAGCAAGTATCAGGGGCGGCGCTGGTCATCCAAGGGAACGGACAACCAGGTGAACCGGATGCCGGCCGGTCCGGCGGTGATCATCACGCCCTGGAATGCCCCCTGGCTGCTCTCGACGTGGAAGCTGGCGCCGGCGCTGGCGGCGGGGAACACCGTCATCCTCAAAGCGGCGGAGTGGGCGCCGCTGTCGGCTTCCCTGCTCGCCGACCTCGCCGTCGAAGCCGGGCTGCCCCCCGGCGTGATCAATGTCGTACAGGGAAGGGGCGAGGAGGTAGGCGCGGCTCTGGTGTCGGACCGCCGCGTCCGCCGCATCTCGTTCACGGGGTCGCCAGAGACGGCGCGGCACATCGGGATATCGGCAGCCCGGAACATCGTCCCGTTCACGGCCGAATTGGGCGGCAAGGGACCCCTTCTGGTCTTCGCCGACTCCGACCTCGATGCGGCAGCGAAGCGAGCAGCCGGGCAATACGACGACTCGGGGCAGACCTGTCTTGCCGGTACCCGTCTCTTGGTCGAGGAGCGCGTCTCGACCGAGTTCCTGGCGCTCTTCGGGGCCCATGTCGACGCCCACGTGCTCGGCGACAGTCGTGACCCGAGGACGACGATCAGCCCGCTGATACATCCCGATCATCTAGCCCGGGTCGAGGGGTTCGTAGAGCGGGCCAGAGGGCACGGTGACAGGGTGTTGCGGGGTGGCGAGAGGTGGAAGCAGGACGGTCTCTGGTACGAGCCGACCCTGATCGAGCCAATCGCGAACGACTCGGAGATCGTGCAGCGGGAGGTCTTCGGGCCCGTCCTCACCTTCCAGACGTTCGCTGAGGAGGAGGAGGCGATCGCGCTCGCCAATTCGACCGCTTACGGCCTCTCCGGGATCGTCTTCACCGGCAGCGAGGAGCGAGCGGACCGGGTCAGTCAGGGAATCCGGGCAGGGACAATCTGGGTCAATTCCTATCTGGTCCGAGACCTCACCGCGCCATTCGGTGGCATCGGCATATCCGGTATCGGGCGTGAGGGCGGTGACTACGCCCTCGACTTTCATTCCGACCTCAAGACGATCCAGATCGGTCAGGGCACCGTCAGCTAGACATCACCAATTGGTGGCGATGTACTTGGTCTCGAGGAACTCCTCGATCCCCTCATGGCTGCCCTCGCGGCCGATTCCGGACTGCTTCACCCCACCGAATGGGGCGGCCGGGTCGGAGACGAGGCCGCGATTCAGACCGACCATTCCCGACTCGAGTGCCTCCGCGGTGCGAAGACCCCGGGCCAGGTCACCGGTGTAGGCGTATGCGACCAGCCCGTGCACGGTGTTGTTGGCCATGGCGATCGCCTCATCGTCACTGTCGAAGGTGACCACGGGGGCCACCGGGCCGAAGATCTCCAGGTCGAGGATGTCGGCACCGGGCGACACATCGGAGAGGACGGTGGGCTCGTAGAAATATCCCTTCCGATCGGGCACCGATGCCCCGAGTGCCACATTGGCGCCCGAGTCGACCGCGTCCTGAACCATGCGGGCGATGTCGTCCCGCGATCGCTCGTTGATCATCGGGCCAACCTGGTTGCTCCGATCGATCCCGGGGCCGAGCTTCATCGCTCCCATCGCGCCGGCGAGCATCGAGGTGAACTCAGCCGCAACCGACGAGTGGACCAGGAAACGATTGGCGGCCGTGCAGGCCTCTCCGGCATTGCGCATCTTGGCGATCATCGCCCCCTCTAGCGCGGCGTCGAGGTCGGCGTCGTCGAAGACGATGAATGGTGCGTTGCCTCCGAGCTCCATCGAGACGTTGAGCACTTGGTCGGCGGCGACCCTGAGCAAGGTTTGGCCTACCTCGGTGGAGCCAGTGAACGAGAGCTTTCGCACCCTGGGGTCGTGGAGCATGTGCTCGATCACGCCAGATGAGCCCTTGGCCACGACCACATTGACCACACCGGGGGGCAATCCCGCCTCCTCCATCAGATGGGTCACCGCCAGGGTGGTCAGGGGTGTGTCCGAGGCCGGCTTGACAATGGCGGTGCAGCCCGCAGCCAGGGCCGGGCCGATCTTGCGGGTAGCCATCGCCGCCGGGAAGTTCCACGGCGTGATCATCACGCTGACCCCGACCGGTTGCTTGACCGTGACGATCCGCTTGTCCCCGGCCGGGGCGAGGCGAACCTCTCCGCCGACCCGCGAGGCCTCCTCAGAGAACCACCTGAAGAACTCGGCGGCATAGCGCACCTCACCAAGTGCGTCGGAGAAGGCCTTGCCGTTCTCGAGGACGATCAGCTCGGCCAGGTCCTCCTCCCGCGCCCTCATCGCTTCGAATGTCCGTCGCAGGATCTCGGCCCGCTCCCGTGGAGCCGTGCCAGCCCATGATCCGAGCGCCTCCGCAGCAGCGTCGACGGCGTCCTCGGCATCACTGGTCTCCGCAAGACCCACCCCGACCAGGACGTCCTCGGTGGCGGGGTCGACGACCGGTAGCTCACCTGCCCCGGAAGACCAGGACCCACCGATGTAGAGACCGGTCTTTCCGTGCTCCTTGAGCTCCTCGAGGATCGCTGTCATGGGCTTTCGACCTCCATCGGCATTGTGCGGCGCAGCGTGGTGCCGCCCTTCCATGAGACACCTACCCGGTGGTAGTACCCGCCGATCATCTCGTCGGGGGCGAGGAGGGACAACTCGTCGCTGGGAGAGGGAAGGAGCTCGAGCTCCGCCGAGCCGCTCCACACCTCCCCGACCTCGCCGTCCTGACCACGCATGGTCACCAGCTCATCGAGCGACTCCGTGCCGTCGGATTCGATCGCAGGCCACCACCGATTGTGGAGCATCGGCTGCCCATTGACGAACCCGGGGCTGAGCCCGGGCGATTCGAGGGTCAGCACTGCCTGGGCCAGGCGCCTGTCGCCCGACGCGAGGGTCGCTCCGAACCGGCCGCCCCTCTCGAGCCGGGGCCCGGCGCTGCCAACCGTCACCGGCCGCGTCATCCAGATGCTCCCGAGCTTCTTGGGGTAGCCCTGGTGGTAACCCCGCACGAGGGCGAAGTCCTTGTCCACCCATATGTACACACATCGACTCCAGGTCTCACCGCCCCACTGGCAGCGGACTACCGCAAAGCACTCCTTGTACTGGGCCCGCACCGGGTCGAGTAGCTCCTCGAACTTATCGCCACAGCTCTGCCAGTCGGCCCAGATGAGGGCAACCGCCCCCGGGTCCTCGGCCGCCGGCTCCACGCCCTCGGGGAGCAGCTCCGCAACCCGGTCCGGATGGGTGCGGTACTCGACGGTGATCATCTCCCCCGAGTAGTGCCACGGCGGCGAAGGAATGAGCGAAGACCGGCCACTGGGAGTTCGCGGGAACAGGAAACCTGACATCAGATGATCAGCGAGGTATAGATCACGTGATCGTATATGGGCGAATGCCGGGGTGGGCGAAGCCGGCGCACCGGGCTACCTTGAACCCGATGTCGGGAATCCTCGAACCGGGCCAGCAGCAGCGCGCCGAGCTGGCCGAGAGCATCCTGGCGGTCCTCCAGGACTGGTTCGACGGGGCAGACGCGATGCCCGCCTCGGGCGTCGACCTCGACGAGGAGCTGGCGGCGAGGCTGATGTCCCCGCCTTCGGAGGAGGGCCGCCCATTGGAGGCGATACTCACCGACGTCGACGAGGCCGGTAAGTCGGGCGTCTTCCACCCCTCCGGCGGGCATCTCTCCTACATCCCCAACGCGGGGCTGTACACCGGCGCCCTGGCCGAGTTCCTCGCCGCGGGTCTGAATCGTTACACGGGAGTCTCCGGGGCAGCGCCCGGCATGAGCGCGATCGAGCACGGGATGGTGCGATGGATGGGCTCGCTGTTCGGTATGGGCGATTCGGCCTCGGGTCTGATCTTGTCGGGCGGGTCGATGGCCAATTTCACCGCAGTCGTCGCCGCCCGGACCAGTCTGCTCGGCGATGCCTTCTCCACGGGTGTCATCTACGTCACCCCGCACACCCATCACTCCGTCGAGAAGGCAGCCCGTCTCGCCGGCTTCAGGAAGGACCAGATCCGGCCGGTTGCCATCGACGACGAACTGAGACTGGATCCTGGCGCCCTCGAAACCGCCATTGGAAAGGACCGCCGAAACGGGCTCGACCCATTGCTGATCGTCGCCTCAGGGGGGACCACCGACACCGGCACCGTCGACCCGCTCCCTGATCTGGCAGGTATTGCCGCCGAGGAGGGTCTTTGGCTCCATGTCGACGCCGCCTACGGCGGGTTCTTCCAGCTAACCGAACGGGGGCGAGCCGCCTTGACCGGGATCGAGCGGGCCGACTCGATTTCCGTGGACCCCCACAAAGGGCTCTCCATTCCCTTCGGCGCAGGAGCCCTCCTGGTCAGGGACGAAGCCCACCTCATCGACGCCAACCAGGGGCGTGGCGCCTACCTGCGGGAGGAAGACCATCATTCCGGGATCAGGGACATCGCCGCCCTCGGCCCCGAGCTGACTCGCCCATTTCGGGCGCTCCAGATGTGGCTGCCTCTTCATCTCCATGGTGTCGCCCCCTTCCGGGAGGCGCTCGACACCAGCCTCGACCTGGCCCAATACGCCTATGACCGCCTCGCAGTGGTCGAGGGGCTGGAGACGCCCTGGGCGCCCGATCTGTCGATCGTCGCCTTTCGCTTCGAGGACGACGCACTGGGCCGACTGGCTCTGGAGACGATCAACCGGGAGCGGGTAGTCCATCTCTCCCCCACCACAATCGCCGACCGCTTCGTCCTCCGCTTCGCGATCCTCAACCGGAGGACCACCCGGGACCACCTCGATCACGCCATCGACATGCTGGAGAAGGCACTCGTCGGCTGAACGGTATCTGACCTAGTTGTTCGGCGGGGCTTCGCTGATGTTGGCTAGAGCCGACTGGGGGTCACGCTCCATCGCCAGATCACCCAGCGTCACGATCCCAACCAAATTCCCATCATCGATGACTGGAAGACGGCGAATGGCCTGCTCGCTCATCAATTTGACCGCGCGACCCACCGGGTCCCCCGACTGAACCGACTCGATCCTGTGGTTGCAGATGTCCCGCAGCACGATCGCGCCCGGGTCTTTGTCCTCAGCGAGCACGCCAAGTGCCAGGTCACGATCGGTCACGATCCCGCACACACTGCCGTCGGGCCGGGTCACCAGGACATCGCCGATGTTGGCATCCCGCATGATGCGTGCGGCCTCCCCTACGGGCGCGCTCTCGTCGACGGTCAAAGGATCCCTGGTCATGACTTCTTCAATGGTCTGCACGTCTACCTCCTAGTTCACTGTCCACTACCCGCTGGGGCCAGGTGGCAAACGATCGGTGCGCAGCGTTATCTGTAGAGTCAGCACTCTTCTCTTTTAGAACGCGATCTCGAAGCCCCGTCATGCGATCGGTACCGTCCCACAGGTGACTGCCTCTCCCCCTCGTCTCGCCCGGGGTCTCTTTGCCCCGCTGGCTCCCGGATACGAGCGTTGGGCACGCATACTCAGCATGGGCCAGGACAGTCGTTGGCGAGACCTCATGGTGAGCGAGGTGGGCGCCCGGCCGGGTGATGCCGCCCTCGACATCGCGGCGGGCACCGGCTCGATCACGCGGCTGCTTCAGGAAGAGGGCGCGACCGTGATCTCCCTCGACCAGAGCCATCAGATGCTGGGGCCCGCCGTCGCAAGGGGGGCTACGGGGATCCTCGCCTCGGCCGAGTGGCTCCCATTTCCCGATGACCACTTCGATGTCGTCACGTTCGGCTATCTCCTTCGCTACGTCGGGGACGTCGGGGGATGCATGGCCGAGATCAGCCGGATCGTGAAGTCTGGCGGCCGGGTCGGGATGGTGGAGTTCGGGCGTCCTCGGGGAATCTGGCGACCCCTGTGGTGGCTCTACACCCGTCTCTTTCTCCCCGTTGCCGGCTATTTCGCCGGGGAGGGATGGCACGAGGTCGGCCGATTCCTCGGCCCGAACATCGAGGACTTCGCCGACAGATTCCCTCCGGAGAATTTGGCACGGATCTGGGTGAACGCCGGTCTGACCAAAGTCCGCTTCGCCCGTCCTTCCCTGGGTGGGGGCCTGGTCATGTGGGGGCACAAACCCTGAGCGACCAGCGCCCTGCCTTCTATGCGCCGACCGGCTCGCTGACCGGCGACGTGGTCTCTTTGCTCCACGTTCCCTACACGCTCTGGCATCTCTCCTACGTCCCGATCGGGGCCGCGCTCGCGGCGGAGCTGGACTGGTTGATCCTGGGGGGCACCATGACTGCTTTCGCCGTCGGTCTGGGGATCGGCGCCCACGCCCTCGACGAGGTGAAGAGCCGACCGCTGGGGACCCGGCTCCCGGATGGCGCGCTGTGGGCGCTCGGGATCGGGGCGATGGTGATCTCGATGGGGATCGCCCTGGTGGGGGCCGTCGTGGTGTCGCCATGGGTCGTGGTGTGGGCAATCGTTGGGATCGTCCTCGCCGTCGGCTACGCCCTCGAATGGCCTTTCCTCCACTCCGACCTGGGCTTTGGCCTGGCCTGGGGGGCCTTCCCGTTGCTGGTGGGGTTTTGGGCCCAGACCGAGACTCTCACCCTGTCGATCATCGTGATGGCGGCGATGGCCTGCTTGCTCAGCCTGGCCCAGCGGGCGCTGAGCACACCTGCCCGATTCGTGAGGCGAAAGACGGTGGACGCCGACACCAGCTTCGACGGCGACCGGAGCTGGGATCGCCAGACCCTCCTCGTGACCTGGGAGAAACCCCTCCGCCTCCTCACCTGGACCACCATCACCCTGGCGATCGGGCTCCTCCTCACCCACCTCTGAGCTAAACCATCGTCACTCGCACGGGAAGGTGCTTTATCCCGTTGATGAAGTTGGAGCGGAGCCGATCGGGGGCACCGGTGAGCTCGAATGAGGCGATCCGCTCGAGCAGCTCCTCGAACACCACCCGGACCTCGAGTCGGGCCAGAGATGCGCCGAGGCACACGTGGCGGCCGGTCCCGAAGGTCAGGTGGTCGTTCGGGCTCCGCCGGATGTCGAATTGGAATGGCTGATCGAAGACTTCGTCATCGCGGTTTGCCGATGGGTACCACATCACGACCCGATCCCCGGGCCGAACGATCCGGCCCCGCATCTCCACCTCTTCTGTGGCGGTGCGTCTGAAGTGCATAGTCACGGAGGACACCCGGAGGATCTCCTCGGTGGCCGATGCGGAGAGGGTGCGGTCACGCTGAAGCTCATCCATCTGGGCGGGATGTTCGACGAGATAGATCAAGCCGTGACTGATCGTGTGACGGGTCGTCTCATTGCCGGCAACCATCATCAGGGTGAAGAAGTTCTTGAACTCGAGATCAGTGAGAGGCTGGCCGTCAGGCTCGGCAGTGAGCAGGGCCGTGATGATGTCGTCAGCGGGCTGGTTGCGCCGCTCCTGAGCCATTTCCTCGGCATAGCGAAAGACCTCGAGGGCAGCCGGCGAGCGGAACGGCAGAAGCCGGTACTCGTCGCTGTCCAT
This sequence comes from uncultured Acidobacteriota bacterium, assembly GCA_963837055.1. Classification (GTDB taxonomy): domain Bacteria; phylum Actinomycetota; class Acidimicrobiia; order Spongiisociales; family ZC4RG35; genus JARDZU01. Next base: position 415,669 of record CAWILU010000004.1, read on the forward strand.
CTTGTCGATCACCACCGGCGTGTATTCCGGGTCGGCGTTGGAGATCATCTGATCTCCCCATGCGACCAGGCGGCCGGCGTCCGACTCCGGCACGCCGAGCAGCCGGCAGAGCAGTCTGATCGGCAGCTCTCTGGCGATCTCGGTGACGAAGTCGAACTCACCCAGAGGCAGGACCCGGTCGAGGACATGGCCGGCCAGGGTTCGGAAGGCGCTCTCGTAGGTCGCCACGACCTTCGGAGTGAATCCCGGCTGGACCAGTCGGCGCAAACGGGCGTGTTCCGGCGGGTCGAACTCCATCATCGTGCGACGCGCCTCCAGCTCGTCCGGGGCCATCTGCTCGATCCTGATCCCCCTCGACGCCGTGAAGCGCCCGTAATCGCGGCTGACCGCCGAGATGTCGGCGTGCTTGGTCAAAGCCCAGAATCCCTGGCCGTCGCTCTCCTCGACCCAGGCGACTGGCTCCTCCGCCCGCATCCGGGCAAAGGTGGCGTGGGGCACGCCGCGCAAGAAGGTGTCGTGCGAGCTGAGGTCGGCGTGGGTCTCGGCCGGGTCCGACGTGAGCGTGCTCAGGGACATCGCCAACATGATCGCAGCCATCGTTAGCGTGTGACTCGATGGCCGACTACCGAAGGATCGTCCTGGACGGGGTGGCGACCAGCGTCACCAGGGAGGGTGAAGACCTGGTGGCGGAGGATGGCCGGCGGATCCGAGTCGAGGATGCGGTTCATCTTCCTCCGGTGGAGCCGAGCAAGATCCTCGCCGTCCATCTCAACTATCGCAGCCGGGTCGAGGAGTTCATGACCAAGCTGCCAGCCGCCCCCACGTATTTCCACAAACCCACGACCGCGCTCAATTCCCACGGTGGGACCGTGGAGCGGCCCGCAGGCTGCCGGTTTCTCAACTACGAGGGAGAGATCGCCATCGTCATCGGGGAGAGGTGCCGGGACGTCTCACCGTCCGAAGCCGAGGAGCGGATAGCCGGGTACACAATCGCCAACGACTTCGGCCTCCACGATTTCCGCGACACCGACGCGGGGTCGATGCTCAGGGTCAAGGGATCGGACACGTTGTGCCCGATCGGCCCCGGTCTCATAACCGATTGGGACTTCAAGGACAAGCGAATCTCGACCTCCGTGAACGGAGAGGTCCGGCAGGAAGGCAGAACCGACGAGATGGAATGGGATATGGCCTATCTCGTCGCCGACTTGGCCCGGACCATCACCCTGCTCCCCGGGGACCTGATCCTCTCGGGCACCCCGGCCGGGTCGAGGCCCGTGGAGCCCGGCGACGTCGTGACGGTCGCCGTCGAAGGACTGGGTGAACTGACCAACACCATCGTCGAAGGGCCCTACCCGATCAGGACCGACGTCGGCGCCCAACCCAGCGAGTCGGAGGAAGTGATCTCGACAGCGCTCGGCGGCGACTGGGAGCATCGAGGTCTCCGCGCCCGCGTGGGCCGGGTGCCGTGCATTACCAGTCAGATCTCGATGCCTGACGGCACGGAGCCGGTGGTGGCGTTGCTGCGCGGCGTCAATGTCGGGGGAGTTCGAGTGCCGATGGCCGAGTTGAAGGAGTTGTTGGCACGGGAAGGTCTCGCCGAAGCCAGGACGCATCTCCAGAGTGGGAACGTGGTGGTCACCCCGGCCGCAGGCGGTCCCGATCGGGTCGGCAAGATGGTGGAGAAAGCCATACGAGACGGCATGGGCTTGACAGTCCGTGTGATCGTCCGGACCCGGAAGGAGATGGCCGACATCGTCGCCAACCAACCGTTCCCTGGTCGCGGGATCGATCCGAAGATGGTCCATGTGATCTTCTTCGAGTCTGCCCCGTCGACCAACCGGATCGCGGCTCTCGACCATGGGCGCTCGCCCGAAGACGAGTTCTCGGTGTCGGGTCGGGAGATATACGTCCACTACGGGCCGGCCGGGTCGGGACGATCCAAGCTGGGTCTGGCCTATTTCGAGAAGGTCCTCGGTGTCGTCGGCACCGCCCGCAACTGGAACACGGTCACCCGACTTCGCGAGATGCTCGGGGAATGAGTCAAACCGACTCGAGGACCGCCGGGCTCAAGGCATCGATGATCTCGCCGAGGCGCTCCGGGACCACGCGATAGTGCACCCACCGGCCTCGTCGCTCCCCGACCACGAGTCCCGCCTCGCGAAGGATGCCCAGATGGTGAGACACCGTCGGCTGAGCCAGCCCAAGCGGGTCCTCCAGCTCGCAGCCACAGGCAGTTCCTCCGGGAGCGGCCGCCAGCATCGAGACGATCCGGAGACGGACCGGGTCGGCGAGTGCGGCGAGGAGTGACGCAGTACGGGTGGCTCCCTCGAGCTCGAGCACCCCATCGAAGAGAGGTTCGCAGCATTCCATCTTCGTATTGACATTAGTCGATATATCGATCATTATCAATGTATCGAAGGCCATCGATAAGAAGGGAGTTGTGATGATCCTTCTCGATGACAGTGGCGACTGCTGTGGCGGCGACGGGATCCGTTGCTGCTGAGTGGTTGCAGGGCCGGGGCGTTGCTCAACCGAGCAGTGCCCCGGCCGTCCGTCCTTCGGCGCAATCCTCGAGAAGCGGGCAGTGCCGGCACCACGGACCGGCCCTTCGGGAGAGCTCGCCCTCGGTGACCCATGCGGTGCGAACCGCATCGACCAATTCGCCGACCTCGGCAGCAACTCTTCCGACATCGGCGGTGGAGGGGACGGTGTGATACCGCTCCCCGGTCCGCACCGATACGGCTTCCACATAGGCGGGTAACTCTCCGCGCTCGACGATCCAGAGGAGCGCATAGAAGAGCAGCTGGTCCTCGGGATCCGCCAGCTCGCCGGTCTTCCAGTCGACGAGCCGGAATCCCCCCAGATCCTCGCGATACACGGCGTCCACGGTTCCCACCAGATCGACTCCCTCGGCGACGTTGGTCTCGATGGTGTGCTCGGACCCTTCGAACCCCTCCTTGGGCAGCTTCACGAAACGCTCGTACAGCTCCCGGACTTCTTCGATCACACCAGCCAGCGCCGACGGCCTCAGCTCGAGCCCCGCGAGCTTGTTGTTGAGCGCTGATCCTCCGATCTCCTCGCGGCATGCCTGAACGAAGTCCTGGGATGGGATCGGACCGGAAGTCAGGTGACGGCTGAAGACGCGGTGAGCCAGGATCCCGACGAAGGACGGGCGGCTGTCCGGGCCATAGGTCCCCTGAAGGCGCGCCGCGGCCTGCGCCGGGCATTTCTTATAGGTCACATAGGTCGAGGCCGAGACCCTGATGGCGTCCCCACGGACCATTTCGGGGAATCGGATCGTCACTCCAACCGAGCGTAGACCGAGGGTCTGTCACTTTTCGGATAAGGACCTGCCGCTCATTACCATCGCCCGCCGGGCACAAGGTCGTTTTGGGGCGGCCTTTCCATGAAAAAGCAACTCTCCTCAATCCGCACTCCGCTTGGCGCGCTCGTTGTGGGTGTCGCCTGTCTTCTCTTGCTGCTGCTCGTCGCCTATGGCCTCACCAGACTCGCCTCACGCGGAGAGGTGATGGGACGGGTCGAGGTGGCGGGCACCGCCATCGGTGGGCTCGACGAGGAGCAGGCTCTCAGTGCTCTGCTCGCCGTCGAGGAGGAGTACCTGGGCCGGCCGGCGGTGTTCAACATCGAGGGGAAATTCGTGAGCATGCAACCCTCCGAGGCCGGGCTCGAGATCAACGAGCAGGCCATCGCAGATGAAGCGATGATGGTTGGTCGGACCGGGAACGTCTTCTCGCAATTCGGCTGGTGGATCAGTCACATTTTCGCCACTGTCCAGGTCCCGGTCCGCGGCTCGATCGACGACGTCGCCATCGAAGAGGTCTTCGACACCTGGGACGCCGAGGTGATCGCCTTGCCTCCCTCGCCGGGAGCAGTGGTGTTGACCGATGGGCGCCCAACGCCCGTGTACCCGATGGTGGGCACCGGTGTCGACCGGCCCGCCGCCCGCGCCATCGTCGAGGCAAGCCTTCTCGCCTTGGAGCCGGAGCGCACGTCGATCCCGACAACGACCATCGTGCCCGTGCTCACCAATGAAGACGTCGATCTCGCCGTCGATGAGGCCGAAGCCATGCTGGTCGAGCCGATCCAACTGGACCATGAGGAAGTCGAAGCGGTGTTCACCGTCGACCAACTGACCGAGGCGTTCAGATCCGAGACGGTGACCGAGAGCGATCCCCAAATCCTCAACTCCTTCGACCCAGCGATCATCGATGGTTACCTCAACTCGATCCGCGGTGAGGTCGAAGCCGAGCCCCTGAACGCGACTTTCGAGATCTCCGGTGATGCCATCTCGATCGTCCCCGGCGCCAGCGGGACCAGGATCGATGCCGAGGAGACGGCAATTCGGCTCGCCGATGCCGCCAAGACCGCAAACCGTCAGGGCGAGCTTCCGCTCGTCGAGGCGGCGGAGCCCGAGGTGACGACCGAGTACCTGGAGAGCCTCAATGTCAACCACCTGGTGGCCCAATTCACCACCTACCACGACTGCTGCCAGGACCGGGTGGTCAACATCCATACCATCGCAGAGGCAGTCGACGGGACGATCGTCTCTCCTGGCCAGACCTTCTCCCTGAATGACCACGTCGGCGAGCGCACGGTGGAAAAGGGCTATCTCCCTGCGGGGACGATCATCGCCGGCGAGGTGGAGGACACGGTTGGCGGCGGGGTGAGCCAGTTCGCGACGACTCTCTACAACGCGGTGTTCTGGGGTGGCTATGAGGACGTCGAGCACAAGCCACACTCCTACTACTTCTCCCGCTACCCAGAGGGAGTCGAGGCCACCCTCAACTGGCGAAGCCCCGACCTCAAGTTTCGCAACAACACCGACAACGGGATCCTCATCGACACCACCTACACCGATACCTCCATCACGGTCAGGATCTTCGGCGAGAACGATGGCCGGACCCTCAAAGGAGAGCAGTCCGATGGCCAGAGCCGGGCATGGGTCGACGCCGAGGGCGGGCCGACTGCGCTCCACGTCAAGGGCATGGTCTCTGACCGTTTCGCCCAAACCGATCCCCCACCTCCCCGCTATGAGCCGAACCCGGAGTTCGGTGTCAACCAGCAGGACCAGACCCAGACGGAGCAGGGTGGCTGGAGCGTGACAGTGACCCGTCGGATCCTGCTCGCGGGAGACGAGAACCAGGTCGTCGACGAGCAGGAATGGACCGTTCGCTACGCCCCGAGGTTCGCCGTGTTCGAAGTCCACCCATGCATGGTCCCGGGGACGACCACTGCCTGCCCAACCACTACTACGGTCCCGCCGACGACCCTTCCCCCGACCACAGTGCCGGCGACCACGGTGCCGCCCGCGACCACGGTCCCGGCCTCCCCCCCAACTACGCCACCGGCGACTCCCTGATCCGTTAGGGCCCGGGGTAGAACAGCAGGAAACCCTCGACTGTCGAGGTCACCGCACCCTTGCTCTCCTCGTCCCAACCTCCTGGGCGTCTCATCGTGACGGAGTTCTGAAGCACGTAGACGTGGTCGATGCCGAGACCCAGATCGAAGAGCTCCCCGGCGAGAATACCCGGGACGGCAGTGCCCCGGCTGCTCGGTGACATGACCATTCCGTCCTGACCGGTGAAGCTGCGGTCGGTATCGAGGATCAGGACGTCGCCGGCCTCTTTCACCTGATTCACGACAACGGCTTGACCCATGAGCGTCGGGATCGTACTTCAGGACCGCAGGCCCCGGGAGGCCTCGCCGATCACGTGCACTTTGACCAGATTGGTCGAGGCCCGGAGGTTCGGGGGCACCCCGGCTACCATCACGACACGGTCGCCCTTGCTGACCACCCCTTCCTTCTCCAGGATGTCGGCGGCCGAGGCCAGCTCCTCGTCGGTGTACCTGCGCCGCTCGAACGGGTGCGGCGTCACTCCCCAGTACATCGCCATCTGGCGCAACGTCGAGTCATTCGGGGTGAAGGCGACGATCCTCGCCTCCGGCCGGTACTTGGAGATGAGCCGGGCAGTGTTCCCCGACTCGGTGAAAGCGACGATGGTCTGTGCCTCGAGATTCACCGCTATCTCGGTGGCAGCCTGGGAGACGGCCGAGGCGAGTGTGTTGCCGTCACCGACGAAGGGGATGGGGTGGTGGCCCCGCATCGACAGGGTGCCTTCCTCGACCGCCACACAGATCGCGGCCATCGCGCTCACCGCCTGGACGGGGTAGTCCCCCACGGCCGTCTCACCCGACAGCATCACCGCGTCGGTGCCGGCCATCACCGCATGGGCCACATCGGTCACCTCTGCCCGAGTGGGTCTGGGGCTCTTGGTCATCGATTCGAGCATCTCGGTCGCGGTTATGGAAATACGCCCCGCCGCGTTCGTCTTCTTGAGGATCTCGTCCTGGATGAGCGGGATCCGCTCCAGCGGGAGCTGCACACCGAGATCGCCACGCGCCACCATCACCCCCGACGAAGGCACGATGATGTCGTCGAGGTTCTCATAGGCTTGGGCGAGCTCGACCTTGGCGACGAGCGGCGCATCACCGGCCAGCTCGCCGACGCTCCGCACGTCGTCGCCACTACGGACGAACGACGCCGCGACGTAGTCGACACCCAGCTCACGACCGAAAGCGAGGTCCGCTTCGTCCTTGTGGGTGACGATCTCCAAGCTCAGCTTGCTATCGGGGAAGGCGACACCCTTGTGGTCGGAGAGAATCCCACCAACCCGCACGTCGGCGACCAGGCCGCCGTCGGTCCGGTCCACGACTTCGCACCGGATCAGCCCGTCGGCCAGCTGCACCCGGTCACCGGGCACGACGTCTTGGAGCAGGGGCTCGTACCCGACCGGGATGACGGTCTCGCTTCCCATTGTCCCCTCGGGGACGAGGGTGACCCGCTGGCCGGGCTGGAGGTTCACCTTCCCATCGGCGAACTCGCCGACGCGCAATTTCGGCCCCTGGATGTCCTGCATCAGCGCGACGGTCCGACCGGTCTGCTTGGTCGCCGATCGGACCCACTCGGCCAGCGCGCGGTGGAAGTCGTGGTCTCCGTGAGAGAAGTTGAGGCGGGCGACATCGATGCCTGCTTCGACCAGGCCCAGGATGCCGGCTTCCGAGGCGACGGCAGGCCCGAGGGTGGCAATGATCTTCGTGTGCCGCTGCATGTCGGCTTGAAGCTAACCGCTCCCCATTCAGCCGGACATTCGGTCCCTGAGGATCTCGTTCACCCGACGAGGGTCCGCCTTGCCCTGGGTGGCCTTCATGACCTGCCCAACCAGGAATCCAAGCACCTTCTCCTCGCCGCTGCGGAACTCATCGATCGCTCGGGGATGGGCGGACAGCACCTCGGCCACCGCCTCCTCGAGGGCGGCGGTATCACTGACCTGGAGCAGATCGCGGCGCTCGGCCACCTGGCGGGGGCGGCCCTCCCCGGACAGGACCCCGTCCAGCACCTCCTTTGCCGCGGAGCTGGAGACCACTCCGACCTCCACCATGTCGATCAGCTCGGCGAGACCAGGCCCGTCGAGGTCGGCGTCACGCGGATCGACTTCCGCCTTCCGCAGCCATCCGACCACCTCGCCCGTGATCCAGTTGGCAGCCGACTTCGGGGAGGCCCCGGAGAGCACCGCCTCGTGGAAGATCGCCCGAAGAGTCGGGTCCTGTGAGGAGAGGATCCCAGCCGTGCCCTCGGAGATGCCTTGGCTCAGGTAACGGGCACGACGATCGGCAGGCAGCTCGGGCAGTCGATCTTTGATTGTGGCAACCCATTCCGGTGTCATCACCATGGGCACCAGGTCGGGCTCTGTGAAATAGCGATAGTCGGAGGATCCCTCCTTGACCCGCATGGAATGAGTGACGCCTGTCTCCTCGTCCCAGTGCCGGGTCTCCTGGATGACCGTCCCCCCCGAGTCCAGCAGCGCGCTCTGCCGTTCGATCTCATAGTCGACCGCCCGCTCCAACGAGCGGAAGGAGTTCATGTTCTTCACCTCGACCTTGGTCCCGTAGACGTCCGCGCCCGCCGGCCTCACCGACACATTGGCATCGAACCTGATCGAGCCTTCCTCGAGCTTCGCGTCGGACACACCGAGCTCGGCGACGATGGACCGGAGCTCCTGGGCGTACACCCGGCACTCGGCCGCGCTGCGGAGATCAGGCCGGGACACGATCTCGACAAGAGGGACTCCGGAGCGGTTGAAGTCGAGGAGGGTGCCCTCCGCGGCGTGAATGCGCCCGCCGGCGCCGACATGGGTCGACTTTCCCGTGTCCTCTTCCATGTGGGCGCGTTCGATCCCGATGCGCCGGGTGACACCCTCGACCTCGATGTCGAGAAAGCCGTCGTGGCAAACGGGCACGTCGAATTGGGAGATCTGATAGTTCTTGGGAAGGTCGGCGTAGAAGTAGTTCTTGCGGTGGAACACCGAGCGCTCCGACACCTGGCACCCGAGTGCCAGCCCCACTGCCATGATCGACTCGATGGCCACCCGGTTGGTGACGGGGAGAGCACCCGGGAGACCGAGACAGGTGGGACAGACCCTGGTGTTGGGCTCCCCGCCGAAGTCGACGGCGCATCCGCAGAACATCTTCGAGACCGTCGCCAGCTCGACATGCACCTCGATCCCGATGACCGCCTCCCAGCTCATCGGGCCACCTCGAGCGCCGAGGGCTCGATCCGGAAGTCAGCGAGACGCTCCACTTCCGCCGCCACCTGATACATGACCTCCTCCCCCAACGCAGGAGCCATCACCTGGAAGCCGATGGGCAGCCCGGCCTCATCGAGCCCGATCGGCACCGAGATGGCGGGGTGACCGGCGAGATTGGCCGGGATGTTGCAGATGTCCGAGAGATACATCGCCAGCGGGTCCGATGTTCGCTCGCCGGCCTTGAAGGCCACCGTCGGGCTCGTCGGGGAGACGAGGACGTCGACCTGTTCGTAGGCCTTGGCGAAGTCGTCCTGGATGGCCGCCCGCACCCTCTGCGCCTGACCGTAGAAGGCGTCGTAGTAACCGGCCGAGAGCGAATAGGTGCCGAGGAGGACGCGGCGGGTCACCTCCGGGCCGAACCCTTCTGCCCTCGTTCGCGCCATCAGTTCCTCGGTGGTGGCACCGTCGACCCTCAACCCATAACGGATCCCATCGAACCGCGGCCAGGTTGGAAGAGGCCTCGGCCGGGGCGATCAGGTAGTAGGCGGACAGGGCGATGTCGAAGGTGGGAAGCGAGACTTCGATCACCTCCACCCCCTCTTTCTCGAGCCTCGACACGATGTCCCCGGTGGCCGCTTCCACTGCCGGCTCGTAGCCCTCGCCGGAGAGCTCCGACACCACTCCGACGCGGATCCCCTCCACGCCCCGGTCGAGGCCGCCGGTCGGATCCGGGTACAGGCCCTGATGAGACGTCGAGTCGAGAGGGTCGTATCCCCAGATCGAGGACAGGGTCAGGGCGGAGTCCTCCACGGTGCGGGTGAAAGGGCCGATCTGGTCGAGCGACGACGCGAATGCGATCAGCCCGTACCGGCTCACGGTGCCGTAGGTGGGCTTCATCCCGACCACACCGCACAACGAGGCAGGTTGGCGGATCGACCCTCCCGTGTCGGAGCCGAGCCCGAGGAGAGCCGATCCCGCGGCGACGGCCGCGGCGGAGCCCCCAGATGAGCCGCCAGGAACCCGGCTCAGGTCCCATGGGTTGTACGTGGTCCCATAGGCCGAGTTCTCGGTCGACGAGCCCATGGCGAACTCGTCGAGGTTGGTCTTGCCGATGATCACCGCGCCACCGCCGCGCAGCTTGGACACCACGGTGGCGTCGTAGGGCGGGATGTAACCGGCGAGGATCTGCGATGCGGCCGTTGTCTCCACCCCGCGGGTGCACATGTTGTCCTTGAGGGCAGTGGGGATGCCGTGCAGCGGGCCACGATCGATCCCGTCGGCGAGATCGGCGTCGGCCTGAGCAGCTGCCTCCCTCGCTCCCTCTGCATCGATGGTCAAGAAGGCATGCAGCTCGGCCTCGGTCCGGGAAGCAGTGTCCAAAGCAGCCTCGAGCAAGGCGGACGCAGTGGTCTCCCCGGCGCGAAGCATCCTGCCTGCCTCGGTGATGGTCGACGCGATCACTCTGTCCCCATCGCAGGTGGGACCACGAAGTGGCCGTCGAGCGCCTCGGGGGCCTGAGCCAGCACCTCCGCTCTGTCCAGCGACGGTCTCAATTCGTCTTCCCGGAGCGCATTGGAGAGGCCAAGTGGATGAGCAGCCTCGACCTCCGGCTCGACCTCCAATGACTGGACCCGGGCGGCGTGATCCAGGATCACGCCGAGCTGTGCCTTGTAGGTCTCGAGCTCCTCTTCGCTCAGACCAAGGCGGGCCAGACGGGCGACATGTGCGATATCGATGTCTATGGGCATCGGCGCCGAGTCTAAGAGTCGGCGTGGAGCCATCCTGAACCCGTTTTCGCGTCAGAATGAACGGCGTGGCCCAAAAGAACCAGCTCAGGAGCACCGCCATCGTCATGGGGGTGGTCGGGCTGGTGGTGATCGGAATGGGTCTGGCGATGCTGCTGTTCGACGACGAGGGCCGCGGCAGCAACCTGGGAGGGTTGCTGATCAGGGTCGGGGCCGTTTTGGGGGCCGTCGCCCTGGTGCTGCCCAACATCCGGAAGCCGTCGCTACCGACACTGATCGTGGCCGGCCTGGGGCTCGTCCTGGTCCTCGCCCGTCCCGCTCTCGTTTGGGCCGCTCTGCTCGGGTGGGGCTTCTGGGTTCTGCTCGGCCGTCAGCGGAGCACGTCCAGCAAGGACTCGTAGACCCAGCCGAGGTCGGAGATTCGGACCGACTCACCCGGTTTGTGAGCAAGCGCAGGCTCGCCCGGGCCGAAGTTCAGCGCAGGGATCCCGAGCGCCGAGAGCTGGGCAACGTCCGTCCATCCCTGCTTGCCGCGGACCGAGGCGCCTGACCGATCGATGAGGGCGCGGAACAGGGAATGGTCGATGTCGACCGAGCCCGAAGGCGCCACATCGGTCACGTCAACCCGGTCGGCCTCGGCGCAGATCTCGGTCAAACGGGCGACAGCCTCGTCCTGATCGCGATCTGGGGCGAAGCGATAGTTGACATTCATCGTGAATTCCCCCGGGATCACGTTCCGAGCGACGCCGCCACGGGCCGTCGTGACCGAGATGACCTCGAGGAACTCCAGACCGCCGACCAGGTGTGGCTCAGGTCCCAGCTCTCCCATCCGGGTCAGGAACTGGCCGGCCTTGGTGATCGCATTGTCCCCGAGCCAGGGCCGAGCCGAATGAGCCGGCTCGCCGATGAAGATCACATTGGCGTTGATCGACCCCTGGCACCCCGCCTCGATTGCCCCGTCGGTTGGCTCCAATACGACCGCGGCCGAGCGCGGCCCGGAGCCAGGAGGCGTCTTCGAGCACCATCGCCAGCTGGTTTTCGTCGAGCGGGCCCTCCTCACCTGCGTAGAACACACCAGCCGCCTGCGCTGGGCCGAGGGCTTCCACGAGATGGATCATCACGGCCAGCCCGCCCTTCATGTCGGTGGAGCCGAGACCGTGCACCCGATCGCCGTCCACTCTCGCCCCGTCCTCGCCCTGAAGCGGCACGGTGTCGAGATGCCCGACCAGCAGAACCGCCCCCTCCTGGGGCTCTCCCACCACAAGGGAATTGCCGATCGTCTGCTGCGGCAAACCGTCGAGACGAGTCGCAATAGCGTCCCGAAGGGGTGCCTCCTCGCCGGTGACCGACGGGATGTCGACGAGCCAGGTCAGAGTCTCGACCAGATCGGTCAAAGCTGAACGTCCAACTCTCGGAGGAAATCGTTGAGCGAGGTCTTCTCGTCGGTGGCAGCGGTCCGTCTCCCAATGATCAACGCGCAGGTGAGGTCGTAGCTGCCGCTGGGGAATTGCTTGGGCCTGGTGCCCGGGACCACCACCGCACCGGCGGGCACCCTCCCCCGATGCTCGACCGGCTCCGGACCGGTCACGTCGATGATCGGGGTCGATGCGGTGAGCACGGTATTGGCTCCCAACACCGCTTTCTCCTCGACGACCGTCCCCTCGACAACGATCGATCGGCTGCCGATGAAGGCCCCATCCTCGATGATCACCGGACGCGCTCCGGGCGGCTCCAGCACGCCGCCAATGCCAACCCCACCGGAGAGATGCACGTCCCGACCGATCTGGGCGCACGACCCGACAGTCGCCCAGGTGTCGACCATGGTGCCAGAGCCCACGTAGGCGCCGATGTTCACGAACCCCGGCATGACAATCACCCCCGGCTCGCAGAAGGCCCCGTATCGGACTGTGCCGGGTGGCACCACCCGGATCCCTTGCTCGGCCAGACCGGTCTTCAGCGGGATCTTGTCATGAAACTCGTACGGCCCGATCTCGAAGGTCTCCATGGCGCGGAGCCGGAAGTAGAGGAGGATGGCCTCCTTGACCCACGGGTTCACAACCCAGTCGGAGTCGACCTTCTCCGCCACCCTCACCTCGCCTCGATCGAGTGAGGCGATGGTTCGCTCCACCGCGTCAGCGGCTGCTGCGGGCTCGATCTCACCGGCGAAGGCAGCGCGGATGGTGTCTTGGTCGGGCAACTGGCTCCCTCGTCGGTCTGGCGGCAGGGTAATTGCATCCACCCACAGCTACGGTGCGAGCCGATGCCCTACCGCCTTCTCTACATCGGGCTCGGCCTCGTCGCCGTGGCCGCCATCGCCTTTGGGATCGCTTTCAACCGGAGCGGTGACGAGATAGTGGTGCCCGAGCAGATCGAGGCGATCTCACCCAACCCGGGGGACCTGGTACCCCCCCAAACGAGTGTCGAGGTCGACCTGCCGGTGGCCTACCGGGCCGACATCTACATCGACGATTGGCTGGTCACCGACGTGGTCTTCGTCGAGGGGACCGGTGTCTACCGGTGGTCGCCCTCGCCGCAGAACCCGACCATCACCGAATGGGCCCCCGGCGAGCACACCGTCCGGGTGGTTTGGGACAAGATCAGCGGCCTCCCCGACCCGGGCGAATACGAATGGTCCTTCCGGGTCGGGTGAGAGTCCTGACGTGCTTCCCAGACGTCACGTGACGGCCAGGGGCGGCTCGCTCCGGCGATAGGCAACCAGCGCCAGCGTGTAGGAGACGACGAGGATCCCCGTCGCCCAGGCCAGGGCCACCCAAATTCGAGGGCCCGGTGTTCCCTCGGTGAGCAGTGAGCGAATCGTCTCCACTATCGGCGTCAGCGGCTGATTCTCCGCGAAGCTCCTCAACCACGGCGCCATCGAGCCTGTCGGCACGAACGACGGGCTGATGAAGATCAGCAGGAACAGGATGTAGCTGAATGCGCCGGCGCCTTCGACCGTCCTGGCGGCCAGGCCGAAGAACATGGCCAGCCAGGTGGTGGCCAGTATGAACAGGATCAGCAAGCCGGCGAACAACAACCAGGCGCCAGGGGCGGCCACCGGACGAAATCCGACGATGAACGCCACTACGAGCACGAGGACGCAGGAGAGGGCGTTGGACACCGTCGATGACATCGCCTGGCCGCTCAACACCGACGAAGGTTTTACCGGCATGGTCCGAAAGCGGCTGATGATCCCCTTCTGCATGTCCATACTGAGACGGAAGGCGGCGTAGGCGATCCCGCTGATCACCGTCATGACGACGACCCCTGGGGTCACGAAGTCGACATAGTCCACCGAGGTCTGCGCCCCGAGGGCCCCGCCGAACACATACAAGAACAACAGCATCAACGCGATCGGCATCACGACCACGGTGATGATCGTGTCCATGCTGCGTGTCGTGTGGCGAAGGCTCCGCTTCGCCATCGTCCAGGTGTCAGTGAGAGTTCGCATGAGTTTCCTCCTTGTTTTCTCCGAGGATCTTGAAGAACACATCGTCGAGAGTCGGTGCCTTCGCATTGAATCCGGTTGGCTCCAGACCGGCGTTGTCGAGCCTGATGAACATGTCGGCCATGTCGGCCACCGAGCCACTGCTGGCGACAACGAGCTTCGAATCCACCTGGCTCAGCTCATACCCATCGCCCAGCGCTTTCCGAGCCGATGCCAACTCCTCGTCGGCGGTGAAATCCAGTTCGACCAGCCCGGACGGCATCATGGCCTTCAAATCTTCCGGTGTCCCGCCGGCCACGACTCTGCCCCCGTGAAGGATGGCGATTTCGTCGGCGAGACGGTCGGCTTCCTCCAGGTATTGGGTGGTGATGAAGATGGTGGTCCCCTTCCCGGCCAGCTCCCGGATGGTCTGCCACATGTCGTTCCGACTCTGTGGGTCGAGCCCGGTCGTCGGCTCGTCGAAGAAGATGATGGGCGCCTCGCCCACCAGGCTCATGGCGATGTCCAGCCGACGCCGCATCCCACCCGAGTAGGTGAGCAGACGACGGTCCGCCGCATCGTTGAGGTCGAATTTGTCGAGCAGAGGAAGAGGCAACCTGTTGGGGATCATCGACGTGACGCAAGTCGCCCATCAGCACCAGGTTCTCCCGGGCGGTAAGGATGTAGTCGACGGCTGCGGACTGGCCGGTGACACTGATCAGCTCCCGGACCCTCGCCGGTTGGGTCGCAACGTCGTACCCGGCGACAGTCGGCCGTGCCCCCGTCGGCCTTGATCAACGTGGTCAGGATGTTGATGGTCGTCGTCTTGCCCGACCCGTTGGCTCCGAGGAGTGCGAATACGGTGCCCCGTCTCACTGTGAACGAGACGTCGTCGAGCACCGGTACTTCCTTGTATCCCTTCTCGAGGTGCTCGACCTCGATTGCATTTGATTCGTTCATGGCTAATTGCTCCTTTCTCTGAATTGCGTGACTAAGCGGGCGCCCGGTTGACCAGAATGTCCCCATAGGAAGTGCGGGCGCGGACTTCCACAGTCGAGCCCGTCGGCTCAGAGCCAGCGGACGCCTGCAGCGAGCTGCGCACGTTCCCGTAGTGGGTCTTCAGGTCCAGGAATGCCGCAGTGCCTTCGTGAATGCCGACTTCGATCTCGCCGGCTGCCGTCTCCATCACGACAGTCCCACTGACGACATCGCCGATCCGAACATTGCCATTGGCGGACTTGGCGACAACAGACGTCTGAGCCTTGGCAACGACGATGTCGCCATTGGCCGCCTTCACACGAAGGTCGCCGCCGACCTCGCCGATCCTGGTTTCGCCATTCCCGTTCTTGACGACTGCCGACCCGTCGACGGCGCTGACTCGGACCTGACCCGACCCGGTCTTGAGGTCGGCGTCGCCGGCGACACGGTGAGCGAAGACTTCGCCCATCCCAGTGTTGACGGTGAGGGGACCGGTCCGATCCAGGCGAATGCTGCCCGCACCGCTTCGAATGGTGCACTCCTCGAGCCGACCGTCGACGTCGTACGGTCCCATCTCGGAGACGCCATGAACGTCGGAGCCCGTGGGCAGCTCAATAGTGATGTCGACTGAAGCAACGCCCCCGAAGGGGGTGTACCTGGTCCAGTCCTTCGCCATCTTGACCGACAGTCGGCCATTGGAGTACTCGACAACGGTCTGTTCCGCTGCCTTGACGTCGGATCCCTTCGCCGGGTTGGATGGGCGCACGTCGACAGTGGTGTCGGAGCGGTCGCCGGCGACGATCCTGACATTGGCCACGCTGAGATCGAGCCTGGCGGAGATCGGGTCGGGAGTATCGAAAACTGGCATGGCTACTGCACCCATCCTGTGTACTGCTGCCCCATCGATGGGCTCCGACGGCCCTCACGAGCACCCGGCTCCAGAGCAGCAACCACCGCGCGAACCAACCAGGTATTGACCGAGACGCCCTCTCGGCCGGCAGCCTCGTCGACCCGGGCCTTGACGTGGTCCGGCAGGCGAAGGGTGGTGCGCGATGCGCCGCTCTCGTCGATCTCACCCGATGCGGTGGTCTCGATGCTGCGGACGCCGACGTCCTCGAACGTCTGCTCGGTGGGCGGGGGGGTCACCACGAACTCCGGCTCCCGTCCGCGCAGACGGACCTCGACCGAGCCCGGGGCGAGCTCGCTGGTGATCTCGCTGGCGGCATCGGAAAGCGCATCCAGGAGGACGAGCCGGGTTGCCGAGTCGAGGGGTGTGATGAGACGCTCGGCCAGTGCCCGAGCCTCGTCACCACCGGCTGCGGCGGCGACCATGAGCTCCCGATGAAGGGTTTCCACGTGTGGTGAGAGATTCATGACACCACTATGACACCATATTTGGTGTCTGTCAAGACACTATTCCGACACCAGTCTTCGAATCGTTAGGTTTTCTCCCATGGAAGAGTCTGAAACCAACCCTGGACGTCTTCATCGCCACGCTCCCTGACCCGACGCGGTGGGATATCGAACGTCTCGACACGGTCATCAGCGGGGCGATGGCGGGTCATTCCCGCGTGCTCTGGGAAGGCACATTCTGGGGAGGAACCGAACCGCGCATCATCGGTTATGGCGAAATCACCTACCGGCGCCCAGGCACAGACGACGTCGAGTGGTTCATCGTCGGTCCGGCGGCACAGAAGAACTACATCAGCATCTACATCAATGCCACCGACGAGGACGGCTCTCTTGTCAAGCAGCATGCGAGCCGTCTGGGCAAGGTGAAAGTCAGCAATGCCGCGATCAGTCTCAAGAGGGTTGATGACGTCGACCTCGAAGCGCTCGAGGAGTTGGTGACTCTGGCCCGGGACCAGATGACCTAGGCGGGCAGCGCCGACAGCCCTTTCTCCAAGACCTTCCTGAAGGTTTCACCGTCGATGATCGGCACCCCCAGCTCTTCGGCCTTGCGCGACTTGGAGGCGCCGGGGGCACCGCCGACGATCAGGGCGGTCGTCTTGGACGAAACGGAACCCGTTGCCTTGCCACCCCGCTGCTCGATGGCGGCCTGGGCCTCCTCCCTGGTGAAACCCTCCACGGTGCCCGACACCACGAAGGTCGCCCCGGCGAGCAAGTCGCCGGCGACACCTGCCTCCACCTCGTCCTCGAGCCGGACTCCGGCCTTCCCCAGCTTCTCGACCAGGTCACGGTTCACCGGATCGGCCGCCCATTCGGCCACGCCGCTGGCGATCTTCGGGCCGATGCCCTCAACCTCGGAGATCTGCTCTTCGCTAGCCACCATCAGGGCGGGGAGCCCCTTGAAGTGCCGGACCAGCGTCCGGGCGACTGTGCCACCGACGTGGCGGATGCCGAGGGCAGTGAGGAGCCGGGCCACGGGGCGGTCCTTGGCCGCTTCGATCGCCCGGCGCAGGTTGTTCACGGAGATCTCGCCCCATCCCTCTCGGCCCTGCAGTTGGCCGACGTCGAAGGTGAAGATGTCGGCGGGGTCGGTGATCATCCCCTCGTTGAGGAGCAGGTCGATGGTCTTGTAGCCCATGTGCTCGATGTCCATCCCACCCCGCGACGAAAAATGGAAGAGCCACTCCCTAACCCGCGACGGGCACTCGAAACCACCGGTGCAACGGGCGACCGCCTCTCCCTCCACCCGGACGATCGGGTTGTTGCAGAAGGGGCAGACCTGAGGCATCGACCACTTCTTCAGCCTTCCCTTCCTCGCCGCCACGACCGGCCCGACCACCTCGGGGATCACGTCACCGGCGCGGCGGACGATCACTTGATCCCCCACCCGCACATCCTTCAAGGCCACCTGATCGGCGTTGTGCAGCGTGGCCAGCCCCACGGTGGCCCCACCCACGAACACCGGCTCGAGCACGGCAAACGGGGTGGCGGCGCCGGTCCGGCCGATGTTGATCTGGATCGCCTTGAGCAGGGTCACCTGCTCTTCGGGGGGGAACTTGTAGGCAATTGCCCATCTCGGCGCCTTGGCGGTGAAGCCCAGGGAATCCTGATCGGCCAGGGAGTCGACCTTGATCACCACTCCATCGGTCTGGTACCCGGTCTCGTGACGCCCTTTCTCGGCCCTCTCCACGTAGTCGAGGACCTCTTCGATGCTCTCCAATCGCTCGCTCGCCGGGTTGGTCCTGAATCCGGCGTCGCGCAGATACTGCATGGTGTCGGAATGGGTCTCGAATCCCGGCCCACTTCCACCCTCGACCAGGCCCAGTTGATAGACCCAGATCGCCAGATTGCGCGACGCGGTCACCGTGGGGTCTTTCTGCCGCACCGAGCCGGCGGCGGCGTTGCGCGGATTGGCGAAGATCCTGTCCCCCGCTTCGGCTTGTCGCCGGTTCAGCTCCTCGAACGCCTTCTCCGGCATGTACACCTCCCCGCGTACCTCGAGGACTGTCGGATGATCCTTGCCGAGCAAACGCAACGGGACCGATTTGATAGTTCGCAGATTGGCGGTGACGTCCTCCCCGGTGACGCCGTCGCCCCGGGTGGCGCCGGTGTCGAGGACGCCGTTTCGATAGGTGAGCACGACCGCCAACCCATCGATCTTGAGCTCGGCCGAGTAGCCCTTGGGGGGGCGCCCCAACTGACGCTCCATACGTTGCTCCCACGCCAGGAGCATCTCCGAGGAGTCGGCGTTATCCAGGGAGAACATCGGGCGGAGATGCCGCACCGGAGCAAACAGGTCGCCCACCGGAGCCCCTACCCGCTGAGTCGGGCTGTCCGGAGTCACCAGCTCCGGGTGCTCCTCTTCGATGCGGCGCAGGTCTGCGATCAGAGCGTCGAATTGGGCATCGGAGATGATCGGGTCATCGAGCACGTGATATCGGTAGAGGTGCTCATTGACCTGCGAGCGCAGCTCTTCGATCTGGATGGTGTCGTCGGGCATCTCTTCCCGAAGTTACCGTCCCGTCATCACAGAAAAGTCCGGGCGATCAGGGCGCCACCGAGTACCCGATCGTCGTCGTAGAAGGCGACTGTCTGCCCGGGCGCCACCGCCTCCTGCGGTTCGGTGAACAGCAGCCGATCGTCATTGAGTGTCGCTTCGATTGGCTCGCCGTGAGCGCGATATTGCGCCATTACACGGCCGTCAGTGGGCGCACCCTCCGTCCAGGTGAGCTGACGGATCTCGACACCCCCCACCGCCAACTCCTCGCGCGGCCCCAACACGACCGACGAGGTCCCGGGGTCGATCCGCACCACGAACCTCGGCTCACCGACGGCGACTCCCAGCCCTCGTCTCTGACCCACGGTGAATCCGACGATCCCGTCGTGGTGGCCCAACTCGGTGCCATCGCTCGCCACCAAGGGGCCAGGCTCGAAGACCTCTGGGGCGGTGTCGCGGAGAAAGCCGCGGTAGTCCCGTTGTCCGACGAAGCAGATGTCCATCGATTCGGGCTTGGCCGCGGTGCGCAGCCCCATCTCGGCCGCGATCGACCTGACCCCTGTCTTGGTCAGCTCTCCGACCGGGAGCCTGATCCTGGAGAGCTCGCTCTGAGTCAGCATCGAGAGGACATAGGACTGGTCCTTGGCCGGGTCCTTTCCGCGATGGAGGCGCCAACTCCCGTCGATGCTCAGATTCCGAGCGTGGTGCCCCGTGACGAGCATCTCGGAGTCGAACTCGGCGAGGCCGTTGAGAAGCCGATCGAACTTGACCGTGCGATTGCACTCGATGCAAGGGTTGGGGGTTCGGCCCGAGCCGTAGTCGCGGACGAAGCGGTGGACCACGCCTTCGCGGAACTCTTCGGTGTAGTCGAGGACGTAATAGGGGATGTCGAGCTGAGCCGCCACCCGGCGGGCATCCTCGGCGTCGGAGACAGTGCAGCACCCTGCCGTCGGTGCCTCTCCGTTTGGTCCCGACCAAAGCTTGAGCGTCACCCCGACCAGGTCGTGGCCATCGGCCTTCATGAGCGCCGCCGCGACGGAGGAGTCGACGCCACCGGACATCGCGACAAGTGCCCTCATCGCAGCTCCTCGATCAGGGCGCCGGTGATGGCAGCCGCCTCGATCGCCTCGTCTGCGGTGCTGTTCCACCCGAAGCTGAAGCGCACGCTCTCCCGTGCCTCGGCCGGGCTCAGCCCCATTCCTTCGAGGACGTGAGAGACCTCGGATGCCCCTGATTGGCAGGCCGAGCCGGCCGATGCCGCCACACCTGCCCGATCGAGCCGCATCAGCAGGGTCTCGTTGCGAACGCCGGGGAACCTCACATTGAGATGATGAGAGGAGCGGCCCATCTCCGGGGTGTTCACGACCGCGTCAGGCACCGCGGCCAGGACCCGCTTCTCGAAATCATCCCGGATCTGACCCACCTGGCCGCGGAACCGGGCTCGGTCTGCCACGGCCGCTTCCATCGCGGTGGCCAGCCCTACCGCGCCCGCCACGTCGTGTGTGCCCGAGCGCCGGCCCAACTCCTGGCCACCCCCGTGGAGGACAGGCTCGAGCGCTGTCCCCTCCCGGACATAGAGGAACCCGGCCCCCTTCGGCCCCCCGAACTTGTGCCCGGTGGCGGTCATGAGGTCCACGCCGAGTCGATCGACGTCGACGTGCTCCGACGAGAACGCCTGCACTGCATCGGTGTGAAGGAGGACATCGGGCTCGTGCTCATCGATGGCGGAGGCGATGCCGGCGATGTCCTGGATGACACCGGTCTCGTTGTTGAGGTACATCACGGACACGATCGAAGTGTTGGCATCGACCGCGTCGAGGAGGCTGGGCAGGTCGACCGCTCCTCTCCGATCGACGCCGACGACGGAAGTAGGGACGCCGAGTCGGCGCAGGAAATCGGTCGTCTCCAGGACAGCCTCGTGCTCGGTCGTGACGGTGACCACACCGCGTCGCGGGTTGCTGCTCAACGAGGCTCCCTTGAGTGCGAGGTTGTCGGACTCGGTCCCTCCCGAGGTGAACACGATCTCCCGTGGCCCGGCGCCGATGGCGGCGGCGACCCGCTCCGCGCCTCCTCGAGGGCGTTCTTGGCGCGTCGGGACACCTCGTGGACGCCCGAGGAATTGCCGTAGACATCGCCGCCGAATCGGCCCATCGCTTCCCACACACCGGGGCGCATCGGGGTCGTGGCGGCATGGTCGAGGTAGATCATGTCGGCCTCAATTGTCGCAGGATGGGAGGGCTGTCACGATTCACAGAATGGCCAAGCCGATCGACCTCGCAGTGACGATCGACGCGCCCATCGACCGGGTGTGGGCCGAATTGGCCGATTTCGCGTCCCATCCAGAGTGGATGGACGACGCGGCCACAGTTCGCTTCCTGACGGAACAAACCACTGGCGTCGGGACGCGGATCGAGGTGGCCACCAGGGTTGGGCCGCTTCGTGCCACCGACTTCATGAACGTGGTCGGTTGGGTGGAGGGACAGACGATCGTCGTCGAGCACATGGGGTCGGTGACCGGTTCCGGGCGATTCGAAGTTCGGCCGCTGCGGCACGGGCACCGAGATGCGCTGGTGGGAGGATCTCTCGATTTCCCTGGTGGATGGGCGGACCGGTTGGTCTGGCCATCGCCCGACCGATATTCAGACGGATCTGGCGCGGAAGTCTGGAGAGGTTGAAGCAACGGCTGGAGATCAGCGGCCCTTGAACTCCGCCTCTCGTTTGGCGATGAAGGCAGCGACCCCTTCCCGGGCGTCCTCGGTCCGAAAGGAGGCGTTGAAGGCGTCCCGCTCGATCAGCAGCCCCTCACCGACCGGCGTTCCGAATCCGGTGTTGAGCGCTGTCTTGGCGGCGGCGACGGCCCGGGTGGCCTTCGTGGCCCATTCCCGGGCGGCCTCCATGGCAGCATCGAACAGCTCGTCGGGCGGGAACACCTGGTCGGCGAGCCCGATCTCCAGCGCCTCCGCCGCATCGATCTGACGCCCGGTGAGGACCATCTCCTTGGCGCGCTGGTAGCCGGCGAGTCGGGCCAGACGCTGGGTGCCGCCGG
The DNA here is from genome assembly GCA_963837055.1 of uncultured Acidobacteriota bacterium. Classification (GTDB taxonomy): domain Bacteria; phylum Actinomycetota; class Acidimicrobiia; order Spongiisociales; family ZC4RG35; genus JARDZU01. Next base: position 437,375 of record CAWILU010000004.1, read on the forward strand.
CCCCGGGAATCAGACCCAGCAGGATCTCCGGCTGGCCCACCTTGGCGTCTTCGGCGAGGAAGCGGAAGTCCGCCCCCATCGCCAATTCCAGGCCTCCGCCAAGGGCGTAACCGTGGACTGCTGCGATGGTCGGCTTCTCCAGGGACTCGAGGACGGCTATTGCCTCTTGTAGCGTCCAAGCGCTCCGCTCCTCGACACCGGAGTCGTAGGTGGCCTGAAAGCCCTTGATGTCGGCGCCTGCGGCGAAATGGGGGTGCCCGGTGACCACCACGGACCGGACTGCCGGGTCGGCGCAGTCGGCGAATGCCTCTTTCAACTCGCGGGCGAAATCCTCGGTCAAGGCGTTGACTGGAGGACGATTCAGCCTGACCAGCGCCACCGCCGTCATCCTTGCTGACTTCGACGAATTCCATCTGCCGAGAGCTAGTTGTGGGGTCTGACGGGCGAAGACAGGGGCGGTGGCCCCCTAGGTTCTGAGCCCGACCAGTTCTCGGAGTCGTGGGTCGAGCGGTGGGTGGGACGGTGGGTAGATGTGGCCGTCGGGTTTACGGAACACAGGTTTGTGGTCGCGATCGTCTTCGATCTCCCATCCGTGTTCGTGGAGGAACCGGTGGTGGTAGCCACAGAGGAGGATCAGATTGTCCAGATCGGTAGGGCCTCCATCGGCCCAGTGTTGACGGTGGTGGGCATGAACGAAATGTCTAGTCCCACAACCGGGGAAGCGACAGCCACCATCCCGGAACCAGAGCTGGTGACGTAACCAGGCCGGGATCAACCGGCTCCTCCGTCCGATCCCCAACACTTTCTTGTGGTCATAGACGGTGCATTCGACGATCGGATCACAGGAGAGACGACGGGCGGTCTCATTGGCGATCACCGGACCACCCTCCACCTCCGCCACCCCGGTCTCTGAATGCTCTATCAATGCTTCCAGATCGGCGTGAACCACGATCTGGTTCGGAGAGGAACCATGTTCATCTCCGTTGGTGGTGCACGAGTTCGACCAAACCATCGGCCATCCGCTGCGGATACGGATCGAAGATCCCTGATTCAGGGTTGGGTGGGATCCGGTCCGCTCTCTCCCGGATCGCAGATTCGACCAGTGACATCTCCATCCCGGGCAGATCAGCGTTCATACTGACCTCTGATCCCGTCCAGGGTGTATTGGATCGACAACCACCGCATCCTGCCACGCTTCGACCGCATCACAAGTCGATGGAGGGTTGGCTCTCCGGGCGGCCCGATCCAAGGTGGCGTTGGACCATCCGAGACACTCGGCGATCACCGCTTCTTCCGTCTCGGGAGTGGCCAGCTTGGAAATCGAATCCACCTGATCCAACGAGAGCGCCCCTTCGGCAAACCTGTCCCGAAGCAAGGGCAGATCCTGGAGGCGCCGGGCCACCCGGACCAACTGAGCGGCAGTGGAATGACGTAGACCGAACCGAGCCGACACCCACTGGACCAGGTTCGGGGAACCATCCGCCAGAAACAGTTGACCCCGACCCGCCTCCAAGATCCACTCACAAGCCGCCGCCAACGCAGAAGCCGAAAGACTCAGAAACTGACTGATCCCCGTCTCGACCTGATCACTCGAATACTCCCTCTCCATGACTCCCAACGTACAAAGAGGGTGTGACAGATTTGGCCCAGGGGACCAGCAGATCAGAAAGAAATCCGAGAAAATCTCAGCCGGACTCGATGGGCCGTCCCACCGTGAGTGCGTCGCGAAGCTCGGGCTCCATCTCGTTGTATACCGAATCGGCGAGGGTCCCGGTGGCGTCGAGGACTTTGGAGAAGAAGCAGCGCGCAGCGGAGGCGAGAGCTACGTCGAGGATGTCCCGATCACTGAGACCGGCAGAACGCAACGCAGCGATGTCCCCTTCAGTCACTGCGGTGGCGTCGTCGGCCACCTTTGTCGCAAAGCGGAATATCTGCGTCTCGGTCTCATCCAGCGGCAGGTGATCCGGGTCTTGGACGATGCGGGCCACAACGGACGGCTCCATGTGCTCCTCGGCAAGGATCTCACCATGCGCCAGCGAGCAGTAAGTCGATCGCAGTCGACGAGCCGCCCCCACGGTCGCGATCTCGTAACGTCTCGGGTCCATCGGTTTGGCGATGGATGCAATGAGCGCCCGCCAAGCCTGGTAAGCCGCAGGGTGGAGTGAGAAGGTCCTCGAGTAGTTGGGCAGATACCCGACCCGCTCGATGTCCTTCTGATAGTTGACCGCGACCTCCCCGGTCGCGTCGTCCTCGGCCACGGTCTTCAAGAACGACATCTGTTCTCCCTCATTGTCTGACTCCGGGCAGGTCCCTCATCCGGGGATGACTCCGCGGCTCGACCCGGCGGACCTTCATCCGGGCATCCACGACGACGACACCCCGCTCCGGCTCGAGGACCTTGACCGGGTTGAGGTCCATCTCCAGCAGCTCGGGCACAACGTTGATAAGGCCGGAGACCCGCAGCAAGGCGCTTTCCAAAGCGGTCACGTCACCGGGAGGTTGGTTTCGGTACCCCTCGAGGAGCCTGAACCCTTTGGTCTCCCGCACCATCTCCGCCGCGTCGACGTCGGTGAGTGGATGAATGCGGAATGCCACGTCTTGGAGCAGCTCGACATAGATCCCCCCAAGTCCGAAGACGACCAGAGGCCCGAAGTTGGGGTCTTGGGTCATCCCGATCAGCACCTCATGACCACCGGCGACGTACTCCTGGACCAGGACGCCCTCGACGTCATCCACGGCTCCGGTCACCTGCTGATAGGCCTTCTGCACCGCCCCCTCACCCTCGACTCCCAGTGCCACCCCGCCCACGTCGGACTTGTGCAGAGCGGAGCTCGAGATGACCTTCAGGACCGCGGGACCATCGAGATCAGCCGCGGCCGTTACGGCATCGTCTTCCGACGCGACCACGGTCGAGCGGGGGACGCGGAGACCTGCCTTCCCCAGGATCGACTCGACGGTGTCCGGATCGAGCCACCCGCCATCGGCGGGGACTCTCTTCAACGCTGCATCGACCAAGCCCCGAATCTCGGTCTCGATACCGGGATCGAGCCGCGCCTCGATCCCCGGATCGCGTCGGCGCCACTCCCCGTGCCGCACGGCCCGCGCCAAAGCCAGGGCGGCCGACTCAGGAAAGAGATAGGTAGGGACGGCCCTGCCACCGTCCGCGCCGCCCAGGAAATGCGCCGCCTCGCCCGTCTGCATGAACACGGAGAGCATCGTGACCTCCCCCTCGTGGGCGAGTTGGGCGCGGGTGATCGCGTTGGCCACGTCCTGGGCGCCCTCCGGGGAAACCGGCACATAGATGACCATGACTGCGTCGACCTCACCGGACTCGAGCAGCAACGACGTGGCGTGCTCGAACTCCCCCGGGCCACCCGAGGCGATCAGGTCCACCGGGTTCCTGGTCGATGCTTCGACGGGAAGGCGAGAGCCGATCTGCTCCTGGAGCGAGCGCGACAACTCGGGGAGGGTCAGGCCATTCGACTCGAGCGCATCGGCGGCGAGGATCCCGGGCCCGCCGGCGTTGGTGACGATCCCTACCCGCCCTCCGGGAGGGATGGGCTGTGTGGCAAGGAGGTTGGCCGCGGCAAACAGCTCTTCGATGGTGTCGACCCTGATCACCCCCGCCTGGCGGAAGAGCGCCTGAACCGCCACGTCCGATGATGCGAGGGCCCCGGTGTGCGACGAGGCGGCCCGGCTGCCCGACTCGGAACGGCCCGACTTAACGGCGATGATCGGTTTCCGACGCCCGATCCGGCGAGCGATCCGCGAGAACTTCGTAGGGTTGCCGAACGACTCCAGATAGAGAGTGATCACGTCCGTCTGTGGGTCGTCCTCCCAGGACAGAATCAGGTCGTTGCCGCTGACGTCTGCCTTGTTGCCGACCGAGACGAACTGGGAGATCCCGATGTTGTTCCTGGTCGGCGTAGTCGAGGATGGCGATGCCAAGGGCGCCCGACTGGCTGGACATGGCGACATTGCCGGGTGGCGGATAGACCGGGGCGAAGGTCCCGTTGAGCTGGACCGACGGGGCCGTGTTGAGCAGACCCATGCAGTTGGGGCCGACCATCCGCATCCCGGAGTCACGCACAATGGCGAGCAACTCGGCCTCGAGCTTCGCCCCCTCCTCACCGGTCTCGGAGAAACCCGGCGGAGATGACGACGATCCCCCGGACGCCGGCGTGGGCGCACTGGCGGGCGACGTCGATGACGAACTCCTGCCGGACGACGATGTAGGCCAGATCGACGTCGTCCGGCACCTCTGCGATCGATGGGTAAGCCCGCACCGAGCCGATCACCTTGGCCTTCGGGTTCACCGGGTAGAGCGGGCCGTTGAAACCGCCGTTCAGGATGTTGCGGAATAGCCGGCCCCCGATCGAAGCCGGGTCGGTGGAGGCGCCGATCACTGCGATCGAGCGGGGGAAGAACAGGGGCAGGATCGAGGCCGCAACTGCCGCGCTTCTCCCGCTCCCATTCCGCCTGAAGCATCCCTTCGCTCTCGGCTACCGGGAAATCGACGGTGAAGACGCCTTCGTCGATGGTGCGGGTCAGCTCATAGCCGGAGTTGCGGAAGAGCCGCATCATCTGCCGGTTCTCCGGCAGGACGAAGGCCTCGAATCGCTGCACCCCTTGTGAGCGGGCGTGATTGGTCAACAGCTGGAGGAGTTGTGTCCCGATCCCCCGCCCTTGGTGCTCATCGGCAACGGCGAACGCCACCTCCGCTGTCCCCTCTTCGTCGTGCTCACGGTCGTAGCTGGCGAGCCCGATCATCTTGCCGTCGAGAATGGCGATGAGCGCCATGCGGTCGGAGTAGTCGACGTTGGTGAAGAACTCGACCTCTTTGGGCTCCAGAGTCTCCTTGATCCTGAAGAAGCGGAAATAGCGCGATTCAGGCCCGAGACGCTCGAAGAACTCGACGAGCAGGGACCCATCGGCGGGCTTGATCGGCCTGACCCGCGCCCCACCGCCGTCACGGAGTGCTACATCGAGCTCGTATTCGGCGGGGTACTCAGCCACGGATCGCACGCTACTGCATTGAGAAAAGCGAAAAGTCGGCGCATTCGGGTGAGGGCACCGTTGGAGGGTTACACTTCTCGGTACGGGGTTGATCTATGTGGGAAAGGAGAATCACAGGAACGTAGATCTTCCATCGCGCTTCGTGGGGCCCGGGCCCGGTTCCTCTCCCCTCCCCCACCCACCGGCCCGGGTCCCACGACCTTTTTCGCGAATCACATCAGGGCGTACGACGAGGGCGACCACGGACCGCCGGGTCAGGTCAGGCTTCGTCCTTCCAACGGCACCAGCCCTGGAGGACTTCGGTTAGCTCCGCGGAACGGCGTTGGACATCGTCGGCATCGGCGAATCGCATCACCCGTGCTGTGTCGGTGTCACCCTCGAGTGTCGGATGGTCGCCTGGGATCCGGGCCCCGGTGTGAAAGAGCAGGCTGACGAACTTCTTCGCCGGGTTGAAGCTGAAGATGTTGCCCTTGTAGGAATAGGTGGGGGTCGACCATTTGATCGACTCCTCGATTCGAGGATCGGCTTCGAGCGCCACAGTCCGCACTGCCTGCATCGCATCTTCCATCGGGTGCTGCTTCGCTTCGAACCAAGCATCCACGTCAGGGTTTCGCATTCGGTGCACCTATCGCTGTGCCCGGGGTGGGATTCGAACCCACACGAGCCGATTCGGCTCAAGGGGGTTTAAGCCCCTCGCGTCTGCATTCCGCCACCCGGGCCTGGGTGTCGCTCAGGGTATAGCCAGTAACTGCATGGCGACGGCGTCGAGGGTGTCGTGCTCCGATACGAAGGCCTCTGCCGCCCCGAGGGCGTCCATGACGCCTTCCGCCACCAACCCGCCGCCCAGGATCACCGGTGCCCGCTTCGGATCGAGGGCCGGAACGGCCGCCGTCTCGTCGATGCTCTGGCCAGCCAGTGTGTCGATGACGCGAGTCAGGCTCTCCCGGCCTATCCGGTAGCCGTGCACCATCTCGCTCGAGTAGCTCGGCAGGTCCTGAGCGATGGCGGCGAGGCTCGTCCACGTCCCGGCCACACCGACCAGAGTCGCCGTTTCCACGTCGATCCTGGAGAACAGATCGGCAACGAGGGCACGTGCCGACTCCATCTCGGCGGGTGGGGCCGGCCGGGTTGGGATCACCCGTTCGGTGAGCCGCACCGAGCCGATGTCGTAGGAAACCTCGGTGTGCGCGGTGACGAACTCGGTGCTCCCTCCCCCGATGTCCGACACGACCACAGGATCGGCCAGATCCACCCCATGAGTGGCGCCGGTGTAGGCGAGGCGGGCCTCCTCTTCGCCGGTGATCAATCTTGGTCTCACCCCCAGAGCCGATCCGGCGAGGTCGAAGAAGGCCTCACGATTGGCGGCGTCTCGGGAAGCCGAGGTGGCTATCGCCACTCTCCGCTCCACCCCAACCTCGTCCATTTCCGATCCGAAGCGAGCGAGTGCGACGAGAGATCCCTCGATTGCCTCGGGAGAGAGAGCACCGGTCGCATCGACACCGCGCCCCAGCCCGGTCACCTCCACCCATCGGCCAGTCTCCTCGAGCCCATCGGTTACGAGCAGACGCATCGAATTCGTCCCGATGTCGACGACGCCGACCTTCACGGCTTGGGGGCCCAGGCCGGGTTGGTCACTCCATCGAGAACGCAGGGCACCGTGCAATCCAAGGGCTCGATCCAGTCCTGGACGAGCTCCCCAACCGGGTTGTCACTCCCTGCTCTCGCGTGGGCGTAGTGGGCGTGGAGGCACTTGATCCCCGTCCTCGTCCCGCCGACCCCACCTGAAGGAGCCGGCGACGAGCCCGGAGCCAGGAGGGCGGTCCGCTCGGCCTCATAGGAGCTGTGTGCCTCCGAGAGCCGGTTCCCGAACACGGGATCGACCTCGGCCTTCTGCTCGAGACGTCGGATGCCCCCCGCTCCCTCGAGTCGGCTGATCCGACCGACGGCCAGCGGGCAGGTCAGCCAGTACAGGGTTGGGAACGGAGTCCCGTCATCGAGGATCGGGGGGACACGGACCACGACGGGCAGCCCGAGATGACAGCGCGACACTGGAGTCGAGTCGGCGCGAAGAGGGCGCCCGATCTGGACCTCGACGACCTGACGATCGTCACCGGGCGTCATCCGCTCGATTCCAGGTCCCCACCGGTCAGAAAATCCCAGACTTGGTCGACCCAGGTCCGGTCGTCGATCACCAGCACCTCGTCGGCGGGGTCAGCCGAAACCTCCGTGCCGGGTGGGTCGAGCACGACGTAGGCGGTCTCTCCCGGGCGGACGTAGCCCAGCTTCTCCCGGGCCAGCTTCTCCACCTCGGCGTCGGTGTTGAGAGCCTCGACATCGGCCTGGAGCTCCGCATTGTCGGCCTCGAGGTCGGCGAGTCGCTCCTGGGCTGCCGTCACCTGACGTTGCGAGTCGACGATCTGGCGATAGGGCACGACCTGGGTGATGAACGCGGCGCCGAGCAACAAGAAGAGAAGGGTGACGAGGGCGACACCGGGTCGCCGGAGCAACGTCAAGGCGACCTCCGGAAAGCATCCCACCCTGCGAATCGGGCTTCGCTGCCCAAGGACTCCTCGATCCGGAGCAGTTGGTTGTATTTTGCGGTCCGCTCCCCACGAGCCGGCGCCCCGGTCTTGATCTGACCGGCGTTGGTTGCCACAGCGAGATGTGAGATGAAAGAGTCCTCGGTCTCCCCGGAGCGATGGCTCACCATCGATGCGTAAGAGGCGGCCTTGGCCATGCTCATCGTGTGGAGTGTCTCGGAGACCGACCCGATCTGGTTCACCTTGATCAAGATGGCGTTGGCCACCCCCTCACCGATGCCTTTGCGCAGGATCTCCTCGTTGGTGACAAACAGGTCGTCGCCGACCAACTGGGTTCGGTCGCCGATCCGGTCGGTGAGCTCTGTCCATCCCTCCCAGTCGTCCTCCGCCATGCCGTCCTCGATCGACACCAGCGGGTAGCGCTCGACCAGGCCGACGAGATAGTCGACCATCTCGGAAGACTCGAGCTCGCCACCCTCGAACTCATACTGGCCCTCACGGTGGAACTCGGTGGCAGCCACGTCGAGGGCCAACGAGATCTCATCGCCGAGCCGGTAGCCGGCGACGTCGATCGCCTCTACGAGCAACTCCAAGGCGGCCTCATTGGTCGGCAGGTCGGGAGCAAAACCGCCCTCGTCACCGACATTGGTGCCGAGGCCTCGGCCGCCGATCACCCGCTTCAGGGCGTGATAGACCTCGACCCCGGCGCGGAGGGCCTCGGAGTACGTGGGGAGGCCGGCGGGAACGACCATGAATTCCTGGATGTCCACCGAGTTGGCCGCATGGGCGCCCCCGTTGAGGACGTTGAGGCAGGGAATGGGCAGGACCTGGGACGAAGGGCCGCCGAGGTACCGGTAGAGAGGCAGACCGACGCATACCGAGGCGGCTCTGGCCACAGCGAGCGAAACGGCCAGGATCGCGTTGGCCCCCAGCTTTCCCTTCGTCGGGGTCCCGTCGAGATCGATCATGGTTTGGTCGATGTGCTCCTGGCGGGTGACATCCATCCCGACCAGGGCGGGCGCGATGGTCTCGATGATGTTTCCGACCGCCCTCGTCACCCCTTTTCCGCCCCACCGCTCACCGCCGTCGCGCAGCTCGACGGCCTCGAGAGTCCCGGTCGAAGCGCCGGAGGGAACCGCGGCGCGACCAAACCCGCCCGAGGCGAACACCTCGGCCTCGACGGTTGGATTGCCCCGAGAGTCGAGTACCTGGCGGGCGACGATGCGCTCGATCTTGGGCTGGGTCATTGAGTGGCGGATCCCCGGTTCGGCTGGAGGGCCAAACTACCAGCACCCCTCATCTGTGCAGGTGACCCCTCAGAGTGTGTTCTTCGCTTCTTCCCAGCGTTGGTCGAGCTCGTCCAGAGTCAAACCGTCCAGTGATCCCCCCGCCTCCATGTGGCGGAATCTCGTTTCGAAGCGGTCGGCCGAACCGCGCAGGGCGAGCTCGCCATCGATACCAAGGTGCCGAGCCAGATTGATCACGGAGAACAACACGTCACCCAGCTCGGACTCCGCCTGAACCGGGTCGTCGAGGACCGCCTCCAGCTCGTCTAGCTCCTCGCGGATCTTGGGCAGCACCTCGGACGCCTCGGACCAGTCGAAGCCGCTCTTGGCAGCCCGATTCTGGATCTTGGAAGCCCGCTGGACAGCAGGCAGCCCGGGAGGGACACCGTCCATGTTCGAATCCCGGCCGGCACCCCGCTCCTCGTCCTTGATCTGATCCCAGTTCCGTTTCACTTCGGCCGCGGAGTCGACCGCGACATCTCCGAACACGTGGGGATGGCGCCGCACCAGTTTCTGCCTCATCACCTCGGCGGCGTCGTCGATGTCGAAGGCGCCGTTCTCCCTGGCGATGGCGGCGTGGAAAAGGACAGAGAGGAGCACGTCGCCCAATTCGTCCTCCACTGCGGCATAACCGACCCAGTCCGGGCTCTCTGTGTCGAGCTTGCCCACCGCGTCGATCAACTCGTAGGTCTCTTCGACCAGGTATTTGATGAGGGTCTGGTGGGTCTGCTCCCGATCCCATGGGCATTCCTCACGCAAGATCCTCATCGTGCGCACCGCCCCGATCAAACCTCCCGGCTCCGAGTCGATGAAGATCGAGGTGCGGTACCCGGCCAGATCAGGCTCGACCTGATCGGGGGCGGTGTCGAGCCTGACCGCATCAGAAGATCCGAGATCCGCCAGCACAACGATCGTTGCCTCCTCCGGCAGCACCCGGGAGATCTGAGCCGCAACGTCGGCCAGGATCTCGGGGCGATCGAGCTGGGCGACGATTGTCGGCTTGTCCAGGACCAGGGGATCAGGCAGGTCGTGGCCGTTGATGATCTGCAGGCCACGGTCAAGGGGGTCATATCCGACTTCGGCGAGGATGGCGTCGACGAACGACTCGCCGGGAAGCACTTCGATTTCGACTCCCGACTCGAGCAGCCTGCGCACGGTGAGCTCGCCGACCATCGGGCTGCCCGGGACTGCATAGACCACCGTGCCTTGGGCGGCCGCATCGAGGACCCGGTCGGCAATGGCCCGGTAGAGCTCTTCGAAAGACTCGGAGACCTGGTAGAGGTCATCGCAGGTCTCGATCTCCCTCATCAGGCCCAACTGCTCTGCGGCAGGGTGCTCGATCGTGCGGGCGATGACCCTCAGCCCAGGGTCGAGGAGGACGGTGCGGACGGCGGCCGGAATCCGGTCGAAGTCGCCGGGGCCTAGACCGATGACCGTGATCACTCGGTGGGGGGAACCACCTGTGGGGTCGGGGTCGCCTGCCACGTGCCGTAAGTCTCGTCGACCGTCACGTCGGCTGCCTCGAACTGGGTGGTGAACCAAGTGTTTGCTGCCGTATTGACCGCCTCGGCAGTGAGGGACTCCTTGGCCTCTTCCTCGGTCGGGATCTCGTCATCCCTGAGCAGGATGACATGGAACCCGAACTGGCTCTCGACCGGTGCGGTCGGCACACCTACCTCGGCTGTGGTGAGCGCCTCGGCGAAAGCCGGGTCGTACAGGTCCGACGACGCACAACCCAGGTCACCTCCCTGAGCGCCGCTCCCGGTGTCGGTCGAAACCTCGGCGGCGAGAGTGGCGAAGTCCTCGCCGGCCCCGAGACGGGCTGCGACGTCATCCGCCTCCTGCTGGGTGGCGACCAGGATGTGCGAAGCGCAATAGAGGGCCTCGGCGTCGGTCATGACGGTGTCGATCTCCTCCTGGGATGGCGCGACGACATCGGCCTCCAGGGTCTCGCTGATCTCCCCGACCAGCAGCTGGCTGAAGGCGATCCCTTGAAGGAGCTCCTCGGTTATCTGCTGTGACTCGAGAAAATCCTCACGGGTCTGACCTTCGGTGGATGATTCCGCGACGAGGGCGTCGGCTTCGGTGGCGATCTCGGAATCCTCGATGGTGATCCCGAACTCCGTCTCGGCGGCGTCAGCGATGATTTGCTGCTGGACCAGGAATCCGAGTGCTGCGGCGAATTCCTCCTTTGGGATGGTGGTCCCTTCGGCGGGCACGAGGAGGGCTTCGACGTCCTCGACAGTGATGTCCTCACCGTTGACGGTGGCGGCGACACCGCTGCCACTGCCACACGCGGAGACAGCGAGGGCGACCACGAGCAGGATTGATGCGTACTTCTTCAAGGCAGGATCCTTCGGAAAGAGGGGAGAGCAGAAGAGTAATAGCGGGTTATGGGTTATGGGTTATGAGTCATGGGTGGTGGGTGGTGGGCTGGTGAGACTCAGAACTCAGAACCCCCACAACTCAGAACCCTCACTCCCACATCTCCTGGAGGAACCCGATCAGACCCGGGACCAGGTCACGCGGGGCGGGGATGAACAGCACTCCCTCCTGGGCGTTGAGGACCGAACGGGGCTGGAGCCGCTTGAGTCTCACCTCCTGTGAGGTCTTCAGGTCCACAGGCCCCATCCTCACCTCGTGTCTGAGTTGGACGAGCTCCTCGAGACCGACCCGCAGCGCCTCGACCCGGAGACGGGCCAGAGAGATCAGTGCCTCCGCCTCCGGCGGCAAGGGCCCGAAACGGTCGAGCCACTCGGCGGCCACATCGTCCACCTCGGCGTCCGTGGTGGTCGTGGCCAGCCGACGGTATGCCTCCAACCTGAGCTCCTGGTCGGCGACGTACGACTCGGGGAGATGGGCATCCACAGGCAAGTCGATGCGGACCTCGCGCTGAGGGGGCGCTGCAAGCTCCCGGCCCTCCAGCTCCGAAACAGCCTCCGCCACCAGCTCCGCATAGAGATCGAAGCCAACGGCGGCGATGTGCCCGCTCTGCACCTCTCCGAGGATCGACCCGGCGCCCCTTATCTCGAGATCGCGCAGAGCCAGCTGGAACCCTGAGCCGAGGTCGGTCGCCTCGCCGATCGCCTCGAGCCGCCGATGGGCGTCCTCGGTCAACGACTGGTCGGCAGGATGGAACAGGTAGGCATATGCGCGCTGATCCGACCTTCCCACCCGGCCCCTGAGCTGATAGAGCTGGGCCAGGCCGAGAAGATCGGCCCGCTCCACTATCAAGGTGTTGACCTTGGGCAGGTCGAGCCCGGATTCGATGATCGTGGTCGCCACCATCACGTCGTATTCGCCGTTCCAGAAATCGATCATCACCTGCTCGAGCTGACCTTCGGACATCTGACCGTGGGCCACCACATAGCTGGCATCAGGCACGAGCTCCTGAAGGCGGGCGACCGCCCGGTCGATCGACTGGACGCGATTGTGCACATAGAAGACCTGACCTTCGCGCAGCAGCTCCCGTCGGATCGCTGCCGACACCGACTGCTCCTCATAAGGCCCGACATAGGTGAGGATGGGATGACGGTCCTCAGGCGGTGTCCGGATGTGGGACACATCCCGGATCCCGGTCAGCGCCATCTCCAGGGTTCTCGGGATCGGGGTGGCGGTGAGCGTGAGGACGTCCACGCCGACCTTGAGCCGCTTGATCTCGTCCTTGGCCGAGACGCCGAACCGCTGCTCCTCGTCGACCACGAGCAGACCCAGGTCCTTGAAATGGATGTCGTTGGACAGGAGGCGATGGGTCCCGATCACCACGTCGACCTCGCCGCTGGCCAGACCGGCGACGACGGACCTCTGTTGTTTCGGTGTCAGGAAACGGGATAGCGGCTCGACGTTCACCGGGTAGCTCTGGAAACGCTCCCCGAACGTCTGATGATGCTGCTGAGCGAGCAATGTGGTTGGGGCGAGTACCGCTACCTGTTTCCCGGCCTGCACGGCCTTGAAGGCGGCCCGAATCGCCACTTCGGTCTTGCCATATCCGACATCGCCGAAGATGAGACGGTCCATCGGCTGGGGCGACTCCATGTCGGCCTTGACCTCGACGATGGCCTGCATCTGGTCTTGAGTTTCCTCGTAGGGAAACGACCCCTCCATCTCTCTCTGCCACGGTGTGTCCGGGTCATAGGTGTGGCCCGCGGCAGCGGCCCGTTGCCGATGCAACTCCACTACCTGTTGAGCGACGGCGGCCACGGCCTTGCGCACCTTGGTCTTCTGATCCGACCAGTCCTTGCCCCCCATCCGTGAGACACGAGGCACCTCACCGCCGGTGTAACGGCGCACGGCGGCGAGCTGGTCGACCGGCACGTATAGGCGGTCCTCTCCGGCGTATCCGATGATCAGGTAGTCACGCTCGATCCCAGCCATGGTTCTCGAGACCAGCCCTTCGAATCGGCCGATCCCGTGCTGGTGATGGACGACGAAGTCACCCTCGGTCAGGTCCCGGTACTGGGGAGCTACCTCCACCCGCGTCCGCCCAACTCTGCGATGGGCACGGCGCCGCCCGGCGACCTCCTGCTCACCCAAGACGGCAGCCCCGATGGACGGCGCCACAAACCCCTTGTGGATACCGATCGGGATCACTCCCGATCTCGGTGTCTCGAGGGCGCTGAGGCGGTCGAGGACGAGGCCTTGCTCGGCCAGGGCGGATGCGACACGATCGGCGGCCGCCTCTCCATCCATCGCGACAACGACGTCGATCCGCTCGCTGAGCAATCGCCCCAGCGCGGCGGCGACCGACTCCGGTTGGCCCGGCCGGGCATCGAAGCCACGAATCTCGAGAACGGGATCATCCGGGCCGGTAGGGCTGGAGGGAAGACGCAGATGGGCGCGGTCGGCGAGGCTGTCCTCCAGGTCGAGGAACAGCGCCGGGTGCTCACCTGCAACCGGCGCCTGCTCTCCCCAAGTCGGGGCGAGGGCGGCAGCGAGCTCCGACTCCTCTTTGACCAGCTCACGAGCCCGATCAAGGGCACGGCTCGGTTCGACCAGGATGAGGTTTGCCCGGGCGGGGAGGGCGTCGATCATCGATCGTGGGTCGGCCAGCCAGGGGAGCCAGGACTCGATCCCGGGGAAGATCTGGCCTTCGGCGACCCGATCCCAGGTCGAGGCGCTCCACGGCTCCGATCGCACCAACTGCTGGGCCCGATCTCTGATCTGCTGGTCGGGCCGCACCTCTCGTGCGGGAAACGCAACGAGCAGCGGGACGGTCTCCTCGGAGCGCTGGGTCCCTACCGAGAACGCCCTTATCTCATCTAGTTGGTCGCCCCAGAAGTCGAGACGAGCCGGGCTCTCCATCTGGGCCGGGAAGATGTCGACTATCCCGCCCCTGACTGCGAACTCGCCGCGCGCCTCGACACGATCGGTCCGGCTGTAGCCGAGACCGGCGAGCGTGCGTGACAGCTCGTCGATGCTGGTCTCGGTGCCCGGAGCGAGAGTGAGCGGGGAATGAGGAGACGGGCTGAGTCGCTGGATGGCGCTCCGGACACTGGCGACCACGATGACAGGACCACTTCGTTCCAGGGCGTGCCTCGCCTCGGACCGGTGCGCCATGGTGGCGATGTTGGGTGACACGTGCTCGAACGGCAGCGTCTCCCAGGCCGGGGCGAGGAGGACGTCGGGCGAGAACAGGAGGAGGTCGTCGGCCAGTTCCTCGGCATCACGCTCACCAGGCACGACGACGAGGAAGGATGATCCGATCTGCTCTGCCAACCCGGCGACGGCAAACGCCCGCCCACCCGGCGCCACAGACCAGGTGCCATGGAGATCGGGCAAAGGGGCGGACCGCCAGCCGGACAGGAGCGGCGCAAGGGGGGCAACCATCGGGGGGCCGATGGTACCTGTGGTTCAGCGGAGCAGGCCCTGCTCCTGGAACCAGTCCACCGTGCGGTGGATAGTGACTTCGATCGGGGTGTAATCGAGGCCGAGCTCCCTGGTCGCCCGGCTCCCGTCATAGGTATGCCCGGCCCGCAGCACTTCGACCATCTCCCGACAAACCGGAGGATGTCGACCGGCCAGCTTCGCCCCGGCCGAGATCACCGAGGCGCCTGCCGATGCCACCCAGCCCGGGAGGAACCTCGGATTCAGGCGGCGTCCGGTACTGGATGCGAGCACATCGATCACTTCCCTGATCGGGAAACTGGCGCCGTTCAGGATGTAGCGCTCTCCTCGCGCTCCCTTGTCCGCCGCCAGGAGATGTCCCCGGGCGCAATCGTCGATGTCGACGATGGAGACCGTCGTCTCCACCAGGAATGGAACGCGCCCATTGACGACGTCGAGGATCAGCTTTCCCGTACCCGATGATCGGCCCGGTCCCTGCACCGATGATGGGCTCACCGCGACCACATCGAGATCGCCGGCCTCCTCGAAGAGGACCTGTTCCGACAGGTGCTTCGACCTCTCATATCGAGACAGATAGCTTCCCCGATGCGGGCTGTTCTCCCGCCCGATGGTCCCACGCCTCTCACCGATCGCGGCGGCCGACGAGGTGTGAATCATCCGTCCCACTCCGGCCGACCGGCAGGCTTCGATCACGTTTCGGGTCCCCTGGATGTTGACCAGATCCATCAATTCGGGGTCACGAGAGCACATCTCATTGACCCCGGCGACATGGAACACGCGGTCCACGCCATCGGCGAAATGGCGCAGACTGGCCGGGTCGAGAACATCGCCTTCCACCGGATCGGCCCCGAGGCTCTCCAACCCCGCGGCGGCGATCGCCGATCGGGCCAAGGCCACGACCTGGTGTCCCTCCCCGATGAGGTGCCGGACAACTGAACGGCCCACGACACCGCTGCCACCGGTGACCCCAACCCTCACGTGCGGGTTCGGGTCGGCTCCGAGCGGACCGTGTGCATGAACGCGGAGAGGTATCCCCAGGCCGAGCCAACCGTGGCGATGACCGCGATCAGCATCACCCACTGGTCGAGGTACCACGGCCCCCAACGATCAGAGAGCCGGAAGAAGGCGAGGAAGATCGCCAGGAACTGGGTAATGAATTTGATCTTCCCCCAAGTGGAAGGGCGGATCAACCCTCCCTGGGTGGCCACCACGCCGCGGAGGGCCATCACCAGGAACTCGCGGAAGATGATGATCGAGGCCGGCCAGATCGAGACGTGGTCGATCGAGACGAGCGCGAGCAGCGTCCCCGTGATGAGGATCTTGTCAGCGGTCGTGTCGAGAAACGCCCCGAGCAGGGTCCCGCCACTGGTCCTGCGAGCCAGATATCCGTCGAGGAAATCGGTGAACGCGGCGACCGCGAAGAGAGTGGCGGCGATGACGAGCGCATTGTCGATCCGCTCGGATCGGGTGAACGCCATGATGAAAGGCACCAGGAGAATCCTGGACAGCGCGAGGATGTCAGGCGTTGAGATGGGGGTCCTCCTCGACTACCTATCCGATCTTATCGGTGGCGTCGTCCTCGACGAGGAAGGCGAGCAGGGCATCGGCAGTTTCGAGCGGTGCCTCCTCGGGGAGATAGTGGCCACACTCCAGCGCCCTGCCCCGCACGTCGTCGGCCCATCTCCGCCATACATCGAGCGGGTCATACCACTCGTTGAGCTCGCCCTTCTCGGCCCAGAGGATGAGCACCGGGCAACGGATCTTGGTCCCGGCGTTCATGTCGGCGAGATCGATCTCGTAATCGATCGTTGCCCCTGCCCGATAGTCCTCGCACAAGCCACGAATCGTCTCCGGATCCCGAAAACACGTCAGGTAGTCGTCCAACGCCTCATCGTCGAGGTACCCCTGGATGGAGCCCACGTTGCTCGGCCACCGCCAATACCAGTCAGGATCTGCCCCGATCAGGGTCTCGGGGAACGGCGCGGGTTGGGCCAGGAAGAACCAGTGATAGAAGCCGAGCCCGAACTCACGCCCGCCTCGCTCGAATGCCTCTCCGGTCGGGATGATGTCGAGCACGGCCAGGCTCCGGATCGCATCCGGATGATCCAGGGCCAATCGGTAGGCGACACGACCCCCCCGGTCGTGTCCGGCGACCGAAAATCGGGCGTGACCCAGACCTGACATGAGCTCGATCTGGTCCTGCGCCATGACCCGCTTCGAGTAACTGAAATGGTCCGGGGTGGAGAGGGGCTTGGTGGTCAACCCGTAGCCACGGAGGTCGGGGGCGACGACCGTGAATCGCTCGGCGAGAGCCGGGGCGACCCGATGCCACATGACGTGGGTCTGCTTCGCCCCATGGAGGAGGAGCAGGGGCGGGCCGGCTCCTCCAATCCGCACCCGCACCTCGATCTCGCCGAGATCGATCTTCTCGAGACTGAACCCTTCGAAAATGCTCAAACCCAGTCCAACGATCTCTGCACCGCCTCCTGCCAGCGGTGATGCAGCCGGTCCCGGTCCCCCGCACCCATCTCCGGCGACCAGCGGGCATCCTCGGCCCAAAGGGATTCGATCTCCGCGAGACTCGACCAGTACCCGACGGCAAGGCCGGCGGCATAGGCGGCGCCGAGGGCGGTGGTCTCCGCCACCTTTGGCCGGACAACGTCCACACCGAGGATGTCGGCCTGGAACTGCATCAGCAATTCGTTGGCGGTCATGCCCCCATCGACGCGAACCTCCTCCAACTCGACCCCGGAATCGGTGACCATGGCGTCCAGCACGTCGCGGGTCTGGAAGGCGGTCGATTCGAGAGCGGCTCGGGCGATGTGGCCGCGGTTGGCGAACCGGGTGAGACCGGTGATGACCCCCCGCGCGTCCGGGCGCCAGTGCGGGGCGAACAGACCTGAGAATGCGGGTACGAAGTAGACGTCGCCGTTGTCATCGACCGAGCGGGCCAGCGCCTCGATCTCTGAGGCGTCGTCGACGAGTCGCAGGTTGTCGCGCAGCCACTGCACCAGTGAGCCGGTGACCGCAACGGATCCCTCGAGGGCATACACCGGGCGTTGTCCGGCTCGCCGGTAGGCGATAGTGGTCAGCAGGCCGGCCTCCGAGGCGACCGGGGTCTCGCCGGTGTTGAGCAACATGAAATTGCCGGTGCCGTAGGTGTTCTTGGCCTCGCCTCGGTCGAAGCAGGCCTGCCCGAAGAGGGCCGCTTGCTGGTCTCCCAGGATGGCAGCAAGTGGTACGCCGTCCAGTGGGCCGACGCATTGGAGGTCGATCCCGATCGAGGGGACTATCTCGGGGAGGATGGCGGTGGGCACCCCGATCTCCAACGTCAAGTCGGCGTCCCAGGTGCCGGTGATCAGATCCATGAGCAGGGTGCGCGAGGCGTTGGTGACGTCGGTGATGTGCCGGCCACCGGTGAGATTCCATGCGATCCACGAGTCCATCGTCCCGAAGGCGAGCTCGCCCCGCTCCGCGGATTCGACCAAGTCGAGCTCCTGGAGGAGATGACGCGCCTTGGGGCCGGAGAAGTAGGTGGCGAGCGGCAGTCCGGTCTTCGCCCGGAATCGGTCGGGACCGGCCTCTCCGGCCAGCTCGGCGCAGAGGTCGGCGGTGCGAGTGTCCTGCCACACGATGGCGTTGTGAATCGGCTCGCCGGTGCGACGGTCCCAGATCACAGTGGTCTCGCGCTGATTGGTCAGGCCGACCGCCATCAGGTCGGAAGCGGTAAGACCTTTCCGCGAGAGCGCACCCTCGATGACCGCAATCGTCGTCGACCAGATCTCAATGGGGTCGTGTTCGACCCAGCCTGGCCTCGGGAAGATCTGGCGATGTTCCTGTTGATCGACCGAGACGACCTCTCCCCCGTGGTCGAAGATCATGAAACGTGTCGAGGTCGTGCCCTGGTCGAGGGCGCCGATGAGCTCGGACATCCGATCTCCTACCGGTCGAAGGCGGCGCGGCGATCGTCCATCGTCAACGACCGGGCGGTGTAGGTGGAGGTGCCTTTCGTCAACAATTCCCTGCCGGCAGCGGCCATCGCCCCATACGCGGCAAATGCGAGCGCGCCACCCGTCGACACCCGGCGGACGCCTGCCTCCGCCAAGGCCGAGACGGCAGGTCCGTCGGCGCGAGCCAGCACGTTGACCGGGGCATCGGTCTCGACGACCACCCTTTCGATCTGGCTGACATCGGCCAGACCGGGCGCATACACGACGTCGGCACCGGCCTGCCGATATGCCTTGAGCCGGGCGATGGTGTCGTCCAGATCCTCGGCGCCATAGAGGTGATTCTCGGCCCGGGCGGTGAGAACCATCCCCGCAGATCTCGTCGCTTCGGCAGCGGCAGCCACCCGCTCCGAGGCGACCTCGACCGGGTCGATCCCCCTACGCGGGTCGTAATCCTCGATGGAGACGCCGGCTGCACCGGTTGCCGCGATCTCCTCCACCGTCCGGGCGACCCCGGCGGAAGTGTCGGCGAAGCATCGTTCCGCGTCCACGCTGACCGGGAGGTCGACCGAATCCACCAGAGCGCGCACGTGGGCTAGCAATTCCTCGAGGGTTACCTGCTGGTCCATCCGGCCCAGGGCCGCGGCATGGCCCGAGCTGGTCGTGGCGATCGCCACGAACCCGAGCGACCCGAGGATGCGAGCCGATCCGATGTCCCAGGCATTGGGGATGATGAAGCACCCGGCCTTGTGCAGCTCGGTGAATCGGGCGCGGTTTTCGGCCGGGGACATCGTGGCCGGAGGCTAACGAGCCGTCAGGAAGACTGTTCCCGACCCCTGTGGGCAGCCATTTCCTGGGCCCGGGAAGGGTCGGTGGCCCAGAGCTCGACGACATCGGCGGCATCCTCGATCATCAGCGCGACTTCGGCTCGCTCTGATTTGGTGAACGGGCGCAACACGAAGTCGGCCGGGTCCATCTGACCTGGCGGGCGACCAACACCGAGCTTGAGACGGTTGAAGTCCTTGGTCCCCAGCGCTGACTCGATGGAACGCACCCCGTTGTTGCCCCCGCTGCCCCCGCCCACCTGGAGCCGGAGTCTGCCGAACGAGAGATCGATGTCGTCGTGCAAGACGAGGATGGCTTCAGGGACCAGACCGAAGTAGTCGAGCAATGAGCGGACCGCACGGCCCGACTCGTTCATGTAGGTCATGGGCACCGCATAGAGGACCCGGTCGTCACCCACCCCGACCTGGGTCACCTGCGCCCTGACTCGTGAAGGGCCCCGGCCCAGCGCCTCCCCTGCCCGGTCCAGAACGCGCGCCAGCACCTCGTAACCCGAGTTGTGGCGGGTGCCTTCGTATTCGGCCCCGGGGTTGCGCAGCCCGATGACCGCCTTGGCCGGGCTACTCCCCCGACTCGCTCCCGGCTTCGCCTGCAGCAGATTCTTCAGCCTGGCCATCCGGCTCCTCGCCCTCGGCGGCCTCACCCTCGAGCTCCTCACCTTCGAGCTCCTCGGGCTCTTCTTCGATCTCCGCGGCCGGTGCAGTGACGCTCATGAGCACCGTCTCGGGATCTTCGGTGTAGACCACGCCTTCGAGCTCGGGGAGGTCGGCGATGCGCAGGGCGTCTCCCATCTCCACCCCGGAGATGTCGAGCTCTATGCCGGAGGGAATGGAGGTGGCCAGCGTCTCCACGACGACATGGGTCTTGCTCGGTGACAGCACCCCGCCTTCGACGACGCCGACGGGTGTCCCCAAGAAATGGATCACGACCTCGGCGTGAACCGTCTCGTCGAGCGAGACAGTGACGAAGTCGATGTGGCGGTACTCGTTGCGGAATGGATGGCGCTCGATCACCCTGGCCATGGTCAGGACCACGTCCTGGCCTTCGATCTCGAGGTTGATCAGGGCGTTGGCGCCTGCTTCGGTGTGCAGGGCCATGTGCAGATCATGGGCGTCGACCGCGACATTGATCGGGTCGATGGTCTTTCCGTAGACAATGGCTGGAACTCGCCCGGTCTTACGGAGACGGCGCGACTCGCGCGAGCCGGTGGGCCGGCCCGTCTCGGCGCGCAGGGTGACTTGCGAAGACATCTAAAGGGCTCCTCGATGAGGTGGGTGAGGCCCCAATTATGGCCCGGTCCCGCCGCTTGTGCCAGATGAGACCGCCCCGATCCAGGCGCTCGTCCCCGTGACCAGGCGATCGAGCATCGCCTGTTCCGTCCAGCCTCCACCGCGGAACGAATGACTGGCGCCGTCGAGCAGTTCGACCGTGGCATTCGGTAGGGAACGGACGTGGGTGTCGAACAGCTCCATGCGGCTCAGCGCATCCCGCGTGCCCTGGAAGAAGAGCATCGGCACATGCACGTTCTGGAAATGGTCAGCACGAAGCCGGTCTTCACGGCCTGCCGGGTGCAGGGGATACGCATAGAGGACGACCCCGGCAGCCGGATATCCATCGGCTACCAGATAAGTGGCCATGCGCCCTCCCATCGACCGGCCCGCCAGGAAGAGACGATCGACCTTGCCGGCGAGCAGATCCGCGGCAGCTCGATGGGCCTCGAGCAGCCGCTCGGTGCGATCGGGTCGCTTCGATCCCCGCTCGGTGTAGGGGTAGTTGAACGTCATCACGGTGTGCCCCGCCCCGGCCAACCCCTCCCTGAGCCCGGTCATGAAAGGATGGTCCTGATTGGTACCGGCGCCGTGGGCGAGGAGGATCCCGTCAGGGCCGGAACCGGTGAGCCGGCCCGTCACCTGGCCATCAGGCCAGGTGATGGTGGTCTTGGCTGCCATGGCGCCAATGTACGGCAGTTACCGTGAGCCGATGGAGATGCTGGTTCATGACACGCCGGCTGGGGTCGCTGAGGCAGCGTCCCGGAGAGTGGGCGAGCTCATATCCACCACCACCCAACGATTCTCCTTCGGCCTGGCCGGTGGCTCCACACCTGAGGCCACCTACAGAGAGCTGCGTGACCAGGCCACCGGTTGGGACCGAGTCGATGCGTGGCTATCGGACGAGAGGTGGGTGCCCCACGATCACGAGCGGTCGAACGGGCAGATGGCTGCCATCGCACTGTTCGACCATGTCGACGCCGTCTTTCACCGGCCGATATGGGGTGAGTTGATCGAGCCGGCGGACTCCGCCGCTCATTACGAGGCGCGACTCCGGTCCATCCACCACGACCGTCCCCCCGATGTGGTGATGCTCGGGATGGGCGAGGACGGGCATACCGCCTCCCTGTTCCCGGGCACACCCGCTCTCGACGAGCAGCGTCGATGGTTCGTCGCCAACCACGTCCCCGCTATGGGCGAAGACCGGCTCACCACGACGTTCAACCTGCTCTGGAAAGCCAGGTTGCTCATTGTCCTCGCGGTGGGCGCGGCCAAGGCATCAGCGGTGCGGGCCAGCCTCCAGGGGAATACCCCGGCAGGCCGGCTCGGCGAGGGCGATGCGGTCGTGGAGTGGTATCTGGACCGGGAGGCGGCATCTCTCGTCGGCTGATCCCGTGGGCCCTGGCCGTGTTGGTCGTGGCGGCGATGCGACTCGGCTTCGGAGGATCGAGCCCCCGTGATCTCGAGCTCTACGAGTACGGCATCGATCCAGACCAGTCCTGAGCCCATCGCGTCTCCCACCACGTCGGCGCCTCCGATCGACCTTCGACTCGAGGTAGGCGTCCCCGAGGGGGACGGCCCGTTCCCGGCCATCGTCCTGGTGCATGGGGGCGGCTGGGTCGGCGGCTCTCCGGAACTGATGGCCGACCTCGCACGATTCCTCACCAGTGAGGGCTGGCTCACCGTCAACACCCCGTACACCCTCTCCAATGGTGTTGCCGGGTACCCAACCGCGGTCGATGACGTCGCGTGCGCCATTCGCCACGCGGCCGATCATCCCGATGGGGATGGCACAGTCGCGGTGATGGGCCACTCGGCGGGCGCCCATCTCGCAGCACTGACCGCGTTGGATCGAGGTATCTACGGAGACGGCTGCCTCCTGACCGAGCCGGTGGTCCCGGATCGGCTGATCGGTCTGGCCGGGCCTTACGACGTGAGCCGCCTCGGGCCGTTGATCGTCCCGTTCTTCGGGGTGCCGCCCAACGAGAATCCGGCGCTCTGGCAGGCCGGAAATCCCCTGAACCAGGCAGCGAACAACCCCGGGCTGTCCAGTCTGCTGATGCACGGCGAAGAGGACGCCCTGCTCGACCTGAGCTTCGCCACGGACTTCGCCGACGCCCTCACCGAGGGCGGTTCCGAGGCTGTGGTCGAGGTGGTGGAAGGCGCCCGCCACGCCGAGATGCAAGACCCCGCCGTCGTCGGCGATCTGATCATCGCCTGGTTGGAGCGGGATTAGGCGGGAACCTCCCCCGGCCAGAGGACCCAGGCGCTCTCGTGACGCGTCATCCCGATTTTCGGGTAGTAGTCGACAGCCGCCGGAGCGGCGAGGAGGATGACCGAGGCGTCCGGTGTCGCTTCCCTGGTGAGGCGGACGAGCTCCTTCCCGATCCCCTGCCCCTGGTATTCCGCTCGAACCGCAAGGTCGGAGAGATAGGTGCAGTACACCCAGTCGGTGACACACCGCGAGATCCCGACCATCAGGTCCTGGTCCCAGGCCGTGATCACGAGATCTGCGTCCTGGAGCATCCTGCCCATCCGAGCTCGGTCCGCCACGGGACGGCGCTCGCCGAGGGTCGAGTCGACGTAGACCTCGATCATCTCGTCGAGTTCGATGTCGTTACCGGTGCGATAAGTGATCATCGGCGTGGATCGTAGGATGACCTGGTGATGCGCATCTTCGCGAGGCTCACTGGCCTCGTCGTCCTGCTCTATGGAGCCTGGATGTTCAGCATCAATCTGCTCGAAGCGATCACAGGATCCAACACTTATGAGCCCCGCTGGATGTTGTTGGTCGTGCTCGGGGCCGGGTTGGCCGGCGCCATCGGCGGCACGCTCTTCTTGCTGAGTATGGACGGCCCAACGAAGTTCCGGACGCCTATGAACCGCGCTATCGGCTGGATCGGGATGTTCATCTGCGTCGGCCCTTCCGACCAGCCTCTTCTACATCCTGTTCATCATGGTCGCTGTCTCCGGGGTGATTCTCCTCAGACCCATGGAGCAGGCGCCCGAGGAACCCTCACTCAAATCCGGGTGATGTCGTTCGGGGCCAACCGGGGACCAAAGCTCGGCTCGTGCCCCAAGGTGTGAAGCAGCCGGGTCACCCGTCCCCGATGAGGACGGAACGGCTCGAGCAGTTCGAGCATCTCCTCGTCTGTCCCCCGGGGCCGGCCGGTGAGGTGATGGACCACCATGTGCTTGAGATGGAAGTCGCCGACGTCGACCTGGTCGGCGTCGCCGTGCGAAATCGAGAGGGTCTTCGACACCGTCCAAGGCCCCACCCCCTGGATCGAGACCAGCTGAGCCGCCGCTTCCGAAGAGCTTTCGTATCTCGACTTGTCGATGCGGGCCGCCATCGCCGACACCCGTTTGAGGAGATCCGCCCGTCGCTTCTCCAGGTGCAGCCCGTGATAGACCCAGTATGGGGCACGTGCCATCCGCTCCGGGTCCGGGGGCAGACGCAACTCCCGCGGCCCCGGCGCCGGATCACCGAACTGGCGCCGCAGGCCCCGTAGGGCCGCTATCGCCTGTGCTCCGGTCACTTTCTGACCACAAATGGCACGCACCAGGGCATCGAAGACCAGATCAGTTCGCCCGAAACGCCAGCCAGGGTGCCGTCGATGCAGCTCCCCGACCAAGGGATGATCGGTTTGAAACCCGGTCGGGTCGTCGCCGAGCCCGGCGACGGCCCCGAGACGGTCCAGCAGCCAAGGTCCGCCGTCCCCCCAGGCGTCACCAAAGAGCTCCTCCCTGGTTCGGCTGATCCGAAGCGAGCCCGGTCCGAGCGGGGTGCGGGCCGTCAGCCACCAACCATCGTCGGCGAACCAGCCATGTATGGGGCGAAGGGAGGCTTTGAGATCGAGCGGGCCATCGATCGGGATCGAGCGGCTGACAGGAGTCACCATCCTCATGATCGTCACCATCGATCGTGGTGGACAACCTCGCTAAGGGGGCGACGGGCCGGGTTCTTGATCGGCTTCAGGGGCCGATCGCCCGGGTAACCGAGCCCGAGCAGCCAGGTGAGGCGCCGGTCGTCGGGGAGGCCAAGGACGTCTGAGGCGAGCTCGTAGTCGTGAACCGAAGCGGTCCGGCTCCCAATCCCGAGGTCGGCTGCGGCGATCATCATCGACATGGCTGCCTGTCCCAGGTCGTAGTTGATCGATGCGGCGAGACGGGGGTCGTCGCTGAATGGGGCCACCAATCCGATCGCCGCTGCAGCGTTGGCGATGTGGCCGGCCCCCTGCCAGACATGAGAGACCTTCTCCAGTTGCCCATGATCACGAATCAGGATGAAGTCCCATCTTTGGTCGTTGCGGGAGGACGGAGCCCGACGCCCCGCCTCCAGGATCCGCTCGAGGTCCGACTCTGAGAGCGGTGTCGTGGCGTACTCCCTGGTGGCGCGACGCGCCGTGATGGCGTCCCAAGTTTCCATCAGGGCAACCTAGCCCCCAGGGTCAGGCGGGGACCACCTCGACCTCGATGCCGTTGAGGATGGCGTTGCCGGAGATCGGGTCCATGTCGCCGGTGGAGAGGCGGTTGGTGTTGACTCCGGGGCGTTCGGCGGCCACCGACAAGGAGGAGCCCTCCAGATCGTGGCCCCAGCCGTGGGGGAGGCTGACCACGCCGGGCATGATGTCCTCACTTATCTCCACGGGCACGGTGACCATGCCGGCGGCCGAGGAGACCTTCACCTTGCCATCTTGGCTGACACCAATTCGAGGACCGCGTCGGTGGCATTGATCTGAAGCGTGCAGCGTTCCTTGCCCTTGACCAGCACGTCGATGTTGTGCATCCATGAGTTGTTGGAGCGCACGTGTCTCCGCCCGATCAAGCGAAAGCCGCCATTCGGCTCTCTGGTCATCGACGCCCGCAACCGGGCCACGTCGGCCAGCAGTGGCTCCGGGGAGAGCTCGATCATCCCCGAAGGGGTGCAGAGCGCATGGGGCAGGCGGGGATGAAGCGGCCCGAGATCGATCCCGTGAGTCGCCTCCTCCAATCGTGTCAGGGTGAGACCGTCGGGATCGACGCCGTAGCCATCGCCGTAAGGGCCGGTTCGGATCAGGAAGTCGAGCATCCTCTCCGGGCCCCGCTCGCCGGTGGTGGCGGCAAAGATCTCCTCGGGGTCACGGCCATAGATCGATGACTTCGGATCGCCCACTGCTGTGCCGACCATGATCCCGAACACACCGTCGTCGAGCCCGTCGAGGTCGGCATCGCTGCCTTGACCGGACGCGATGGCGCCGAGGCGGAGCAGCACTTGCCATTCATCGGGCGTTCCCGAGGGCAGGGGAAACAGGGGCGGGGAGTAGTTGGCGACATTGCGGACGGAGAGCTGATTGAACGCAAAGTCGTAGTGAGAGCGTCTCAAGGGAGATGCGCCCGGAAGGATGACATCGGCGTGACGCGATGTTTCGTTGAGGTAGATGTCGAGCGACACCATGAAGTCGAGCCCGGCGAGGGCCGCATCCAGACGATCGCTGGAAGGTGTGGAGAGGATCGGGTTCCCGGCGATGGTGACCAACGCGCGAATCTGTCCGGGACCCGGTTCCAAGATCTCGTCGGCCATGGTCGACACCGGGAGCTCACCTCGCACCTCGGGCAGCCCTTTGACCCGGCTATGCCATCTGCCGACCTGGAATCCCCTCGCTGACCTCGGCTGTTCGTGTGCAGCGTGGGAGAACATCGCCCCACCCGCCCGGTCGAGATTGCCGGTGACGACGTTGAGGACATCGACCATCCACGATGACATCGTCCCGAACTCGGTGGTGTGCGTGCCTATCCGGCCATACACCGCGGCCGTCTTCGCTGCCGCGAGCTCGCGGGCGAGCCGGCGAATCCGGTCGGCGTCGATGCCGGTCGTCTCCGCAACGTCCTCCGGGCCGAACGGCTCGACCGCAGCCGCCACCTCGCCGACACCTGTGACAAGGGCCTCCAGCTCACCGAGATCGACCAGGCTCTCATCGAACAGCACATTGGCCAGTGCGAAGAGCAGCAACGCATCGGCGCCGGGACGGATGAATACGTGCTCGTCT
The DNA here is from genome assembly GCA_963837055.1 of uncultured Acidobacteriota bacterium. Lineage (GTDB taxonomy): Bacteria > Actinomycetota > Acidimicrobiia > Spongiisociales > ZC4RG35 > JARDZU01. Next base: position 464,148 of record CAWILU010000004.1, read on the forward strand.
GCCGCGTCGGCGGTCTTCGTCCTTCTCGGGTCGACCACGACGACCTTGCCGCCTCTTTGTCTGATCGCCTGAAGGCGGCCGGGCCAATCGGGGGCGGTGGCCAGGCTCCCGTTCGACTCGAGAGGGTTGGCCCCCAGCATGAGGAGATAGGACGTCCGGTCGAGGTCGGGCACCGGGATCAGATCGGGGTGGCCGAACATGAGACCGGATGACACGTGCTTTGGCATCTGGTCGACGGTCGCCGCACTGAAGATGCTCTTGGTCCCCAGCATCTTGAGGAACACCCGCGGGTAGAGCGTCCCCGACATCGAATGGACGTTGGGGTTCCCCAGGTAGACGCCGACCGACCCGTTGCCATGCTCGGCGATGATGGGCACAAGGCGTGATTCGATCACAGCGAACGCCTCGTCCCAGGTGGCCGGCTCATGGGCACCGTTGCGCAGGATCAGGGGGGTGCGCAGCCGGTCCGGGTCCTCGTCGAGCTTGCCGAGCGTAGAGCCCTTGGGACAGATGTAGCCGTGGCTGAACACATCCTCCCGATCACCCCGGATCCGAATGATCTTCTCGTCCTCGTGACTGACTTCGAGACCGCAGGTCGCTTCACACAGCGGGCAAGTCCTGAAGTCAGTCGAGGCGGTCATGTCCCGGCGACCAGCGCCTCGTCGACTCGGCTCCTGACCACCGGCAACGTGGGCTCGATCCTGACGTCGTGGCGGGTCAATCGCTCACCGCAATTGGCGCAATGGGTGACTGCCTGGGCTTCATTCCCGCAATTGACGTGAATGACCCGCTGCCGCTCGCTCTGCGACGGCGGCTTCCACCGCTCCCCATAACTCCACAGAGTCATCAGCACATCGAAGAGGTCCTTGCCCTGCTCGGTGAGCCGATACTCGAATCTCGGGGGGCGGTCCTGATAGATCCGGGTCTCCAACATCCCATTGGCCACGAGTCGTTCGAGCCGATCAGTCAACACGTTCCGGGCGATACCCAGGTCTTTGACGAACTCGTCGAATCGGCGCACGCCGAGAAAGGCGTCGCGCAGGATCAGGGTCGTCCAGGAATCGTTGACCATCTCCACGGTGTTGGCCACCGCGCACTCGAGGTGCTTGAAGCGACTTGCGGGACATGTGACGACCCTAGCGAGTTTTCAGTTGCAATGCACCACTCTCTTGCTGTATGGTTGTCAGTAGCTATTCGAAACTCACACAGGAGGAGTCGGCGCCATGAGAAGAATCCCCCCTCCCCGCCTGCGGCGGTACTCCCCCCTCCGGGGGGAGAAACTCTTCCGGAACCTGCGGCGGCGGAGACGGCAGCCCAACCCGCCCTTCTATTTGCTCGAGTTGGACCTCCCCTTCGAGGAGGTCATGGCCGATCTGGTCTACCCCGCGCCGTCGGCCGCCTGAACGCCCTCGGCGACCTCGTCGAGGAACCAATCGAGCATCCGCTCCAGAGCGGGCTGGGACTCGACCTCACGCAACCGGCTCTCCTCGATGATCTCCTCCGGATCGAGGCCCGCCTCCAGCAACTCGTCCGCTCCCCCTTCGACCCGGCACCATGAGTCGAGCAGGTCGGCAGTCATCTCGGGATGGAATTGGACCGCCAGCCCACGGCCGGCAACGAATGACTGGACTCCCGACTGGTTCCGGGCCAGTTCCGATGCATTAGGTGGCACGGTCAGCTCATCGTGATGAAACTGGAACCACGGTGCTTCGGCGATGTGCTCGTTCACCGGCGTGACGCTCGTCCAGCCGTATTCGGGTCTCGCTGCATGTCTGACCGTCCCGCCCAGCGCTGCCGACATCGCCTGGGCCCCGAAACAGATTCCGAGCATCGGCCCGCCCGCGCCGAGATGGCGGCGGATGAAGTCGAGCTCAGGGCCGAGCCAGCCCTGGACCCGGTCCTCGTAGACCGACCAAGGCGAGCCCATCAGCACGACGAGGTCAAAGCTGTCGTCGGGGAAGGTTGCCGTGACTGCAGGGTTGGTGATGTCCTCGACCACGACGAAAGGCTCGAGGGCGAAGCCGCGCTTCTCCAGGTGGCTGCCAACCCGCTCGGGTGTGGACAGAGGATCGTGTTCGACAACGAGAGCCCGCACGAGGCGGCAGGCTATCAGCGCACCACCCGACACCTGGGGCCTGTCGCATCCAGGCCCTCATTGATACATTGTCGGGCAGTGACCGATCTGCCTTACGACCGCGTCCGATACCTCTGGCCCGACCATCTCGGCCTGGCCCGCGGGAAATACCTCTCCACCGCACGCGCCGCGGAGGGGTCGAATCATTGCGTTGCCCTTTTCTCGCTGCAGCTCAACCGGGAGATGATCCCGTTTCCCGGCGCCCATCACGAGAGCTTTCCCGATGTCGAGGCCCGATTCGACCTCGAGACCATCCGGCCGGGATGGGAGGAGGGCACCGGTGTTGCCGTTGCCTCGATCACCAAGGATGGTGCGCCAATCGAGCTCGCTCCCCGATCGATCCTGGAACGCGTCGTCGGCGAGTGGAACGCCATCGGCTACGAGCCCATGGTTGGCCTCGAGCTCGAGGCGTTTCTATTCGAACCCGATCAGAACCGAGGCTGGCGACCAATTCACACACCGGGGAGCTACGTCTACGGCACCGGGACCGCCGTCGACCCCAGTGGGACGATCGAAGAGATCATGCAGACCGCCCATCGCATGGACATCGAGCTGGAATCGGTCAATTCCGAATACGACGACGGCCAATTCGAGCTCACCCTCCGTTACGGCCCGGCGCTCCAGGCCGTCGACAACGCCTTCCTGTTCAAGGTGATGGCCCGCGAGGTGGCTGCGAAGCGCGGCTATCTGCTCACATTCATGGGAAAGCCGATCACGGATCGGGGCGGGAGCGGCATCCACGTCAATTTCTCCCTACTCGACGACAAAGGCGACAACGCACTGGCCGATCCATCGGCGCCCGACGGTTTGAGCGTGCTCGCCCGCCAATGCATCGCCGGGATCGTTGGGGACCACGTCTCGATGGCTGCTTTGGTGGCGCCGACGGTCAACGCTTACAAGCGGCTGCGCCCCGGGTCGTTGAACGGGTTCTATGCCAACTGGGGCTTCGATCACCGGGGTGTGGCACTGCGCGTCCCTCCGGCCGACGGCAGCGCCACCAGGCTCGAACACCGACTGGCCGATGGAGCGGCATCCCTGCATGTGGCTACTGCGGCCACCTTGGTCGCCGCCCTGCGTGGCGTCACCCATGAGTTGGATTGCCCTCCCGCCGAAACGCAGGACTGCATCACCGGGGCCGACGCTGATGTGACTGTCCCCCCCGACCTGGGCAGGGCGCTCGACGCTCTCGAAGAGGACAAGGACTTCGTCGAGGCTTTCTCCCCTGCCTACGTGGAGGGGTTCCTGGCGGTGAAACGAGCGGAGTGGGCGCGTTTCAGTCATCACACCACCGATTGGGAGATCACCGAATACCTCGAGTACTACTGAAGGTTTCGTTGATATCGGGGGTCAAGAAGACGGGACGGACCGGGCGGGGTGGGGCTATTGCTCGCCGAGGGAGGCGGGAGCGATTTCCGGGTCCGTCCCGACGTTCTTGACTTTCAAGTTGGCCCGCTTACCCCGCCGTCCGCGATCTCAAACAGGATTCCCTGGCGAAGTCGGAAGCTCGAACCGGTACCCCATCCCGGGCTCGGTGATGAAGTATCGGGGCGCTCCTGGCTGGGGCTCGAGCTTTCGCCGCACTTGAGCCATGAAGACCCGCAGATAGTTGGTCTCCTCCCCGTACTGCGGCCCCCACACGTCGCGCAGCAGCTGGGTCTGGCTGACCAACTTGCCCTGGTTACGGACCAGGACTTCGACGATCCCCCATTCGGTCGGGGTGAGGCGGATCTCAGCAGCATCGGCGCCGATCACGCGCTTCGCCTGCAGATCGATGGTGAAATGCGGCGTCTCCACGATGGCCTGCTCCGAATCGTCGGTCGCGGCGCGGCGCAGGGCTGCCCGCAGACGCGCCACCAGCTCGCCCATCCCGAAGGGCTTGGTCACGTAGTCGTCGGCGCCAGCCTCCAATGCCTGGATCTTGTCCCCTTCTCCCTCGCGAACGGTGAGAACGATGATCGGGACGTCGGTCCAGCCACGTAGCCCCCGTATCACCTCCACACCGTCGATGCCGGGCAGCCCGAGGTCGAGAATGACCGCATCCGGGCGATGGCCGGCTGCCTTTTGCAACGCCTCCTCGCCGCTCTGAGCCGCCTCGATCTGATACCCCAGCGCCTTGAGGTTGATCGCCAAGGCGCGCAGGATCTGCGGCTCGTCGTCGACGAGGAGGATCCTCGCCTCACCTGACACGATGAGCCTCAGGCTCCACCAATGCGGGGACTTCGATCGGGCCGGCGATCTTGAAGCCGATGACCATAGTGGTCCCGCCGCCCGGTGTGTCCTCGATGATCAACTCGTTTCCCATCGCCTCGAGGAGGCCCACGCGACACCGCCAGACCCAGCCCTACGCCCTCGCTTCGGGAGGAGTCACCCAGCCGTTGAAATGGCTGGAAGACGGTTTCTCGGGAATCGATGGGAATCCCGGGGCCTCGATCGCTGATGCGCAGGTCGATCCGGCGGGCGATCTCCCCGGCGGTGACTCGGACCTGCTCCGTGCTCGGTGACCACACGAGCGCGTTTTCGATCAGGTTGGCCACGACCCGCTCCAGCAGGGCCGGATCGGTCTGAACCGGCGGCAATGTCTCCGGGATGTCCACGATCACTCGGTCCCGCCCGGTCCCGAGGCCGGCCACGGCGCCCGCCACGACTTCATCGAGGCCCACGGGGAGGAAGAACACGTGAACGGCCCCCACCTGTACCCGGCTCGCATCGAGGAGGCGTCCCACCAGACGGTCGAGCCGCTCGGTCTCCTCCAGGATCGCCTGGAGGAAGCCCGCGATCTGCTCGGGAGCCCAGTCGATCTCGGTCTCGAGCAGGCTCGTCACCGACGCCTTAATCGTCGCCAGGGGCGTCCTCAGGTCATGGGACACGGCGCCCAGCAGCGCGGTGCGAAGGCGATCGGTCTCGACCATGGCTTCGGCCGAGCCTGCTTCCCGCTCCAGGTCCTCTCGTTCCATCGCCTGGACGATCTGGGCCGCGAACGCTCGCAACACGAGACGATCGTCGGTGGTGAGTTTGCCGTCGAGCAATACCAGCACCGCACCCTCGGTCAGGTCGATCACCTCGCTGCCCTTCTGGGGGGTGTCGAGGTGGACGGCGCCGTCCCAAGCCAGGGTCTCCCATGTCTCGCCTTCGCGGCGGAGAACGCTCACTGCTTCGAGAGCGAACGTCTCCCTGATCCGACGCACCAAACCGACGTCATCCGCCCCGAACACCGGGTGGCCGGGCGCTGCCGTTGCTGCCAGAGCCTCGGCCTGGGCTCTGGCCCGCCGGGCCTCAGCGGCGCGCCGGCTCGAGCTCCCGACCAGGAGGCCGACCACCAACGAGACGAAGAGGAAGGCAAAGAGGGAGAAGAGGTTGTCGGCGCTGTTGATCGTGAACGAGCGAATCGGAGGCGTGAAGTACCAGTTGGCCAAGAAGAAACCCAACACCGCAGTAACCGCCGCGGGCAGTGCGCCGCCTAGCACCCCAGCCGCGACCGCGGCGAGGAGATACACGAGCAGGACGTTGTGGAGCGGGCGCATCGAGCCAGTTGAACAGCGACCATGTGATCAAGGGGGGACCGAGCAGGGCAACGGCCCAAGCCGAGATGCGCCTCGCCGGGCTGAGCACCTGTCGGGAAAGGGGTGGCGGGGCCGGTCTGGGTCTCGCCCCCTCATACGAGATGACATGGATGTCGATATCGCCCGCCTTTCGGACGACGCCGCGCCACCGGGGAGCCCTGGACCATCTCCTGGAACCTCGAGCGTCGGGAAGCACCGAGTACCAACTGGGTGGCATTCTCCGCCTTGGCGAAGGCGATCAAGGAGGATCCGACATCGTCGCCGATCACCTCGTGATATCGGCCGCCCAGACTTTGCAACAGCCCGACCTGAGCCTCCAGCGCGGTGGTCGTGTCATCAGTCAGGCCATCGGTGGGCCGGACGAACACCCCGATCAAGTCGGCGCGGGAGCGCATCGCGAGACGGGCGGCGCGTCGGACGATGTCATCGCCACCGACGGCACCAGCAATGGCCACGACGACTCGCTCCTTGGTCTCCCACTGGCTCTCGATCCCATGGACGCTTCGGTAACGGGCCAGGGCCTCGTCGACGCGATCGGCGGTCCAAGAGAGGGCCAACTCACGCAGCGCCCCCAGGTTTCCCGGTCTGAAATAGTTGCCGAGGGCGGCGTCGATCCGCTCGGCCGGGTAGATCTTGCCCGAGGCCATGCGCTCCCGAATGCCTTCCTGGGTGAGGTCGACGAGCTCGATCTCGTTGGCTCGGCGCACGACGTCGTCGGGGATCGTCTCCCGCTGCACGATGTCGGTGATCTCGTAGACCACGTCGTTCAGCGATTCGAGATGCTGGATGTTGAGCGTGCTCAGCACATCGATGCCTGCGGCGAGGAGGGTCTCCACATCCTGCCAACGCTTGCGATTGGCAGCACCAGGGATATTGGTGTGGGCCAGCTCGTCGACGAGGGCGACATCGGGTGCTCGGAGCAGCACTCCATCGAGATCCATCTCCTCGAAGTTCGCTCCCCGGTATTCCATCTGGCGCCGGGGGACGATCTCGAGATCGCCGATCATGGCTTGGGTGTCGGAACGGGCGTGGGGCTCGACGTAGGCAATCACCACGTCCCGGCCTGACGCCCGCAAGCGATGACCCTCTTCGAGCATGGCATAGGTCTTGCCGACCCCGGGGGCGGCACCCAGGTAGACCCTCAACCTGCCGGTGCTCACCCTTTAACGCTATCGCCGCTCATGGGTCGCAAACGTCTTCGGGCATCGGCCAGCTCACTGGCCAGGACCCCAACGATCAAGACGGCCAGGGTGAGGATGACGTCGGCTCGCGCCGCGATTTCGACGTGGAAGTGTGGCTCGGTGTGGGCATATCCGAACCAGAGCGCGCCGGAGATGGCAGCGACCGCGCCCACCTCCGCGGCCCCAATACCAGGCTCGACAACCCCGCGATCAAGGGGAGGGCGATGGCGATCACGGCCTGAGCCGTATCGGCAGGGACGAAGGCCCAGGCGGCAGCCGTCCCGATCACGGCACCGAGAAGGGCGCGTCCGATGAACTGCACAGCTCCAGGACCGTCGGCCTCGAGGGACGCGAGCTCGTCGAGCTCATTCGAACAGACCCAGGAAGAGGAAGACGACCCCGATCAGCCCCATCGCCACCACCAGGGTCAATTTGACGGTTGTGCCCAGGTCTTCGTCTGCTCCCGACGACCGATTCGACCTGCGGATGAGCGTTGCGGCTATCGAAGTCGCCACCGAGATGAGGAGGATGCCGGCAGCCAGAGGAATCAAGTCGATCCGAAGCAGAGAGAGAATCGAGGCGGTTCCCAGCCGTCATCTCGCTCAACCTACGACCGATGGCGCCCTCTTAACGACCGAACTAACGCGTTCCTAGCGATGAAGCGGCGGTTCCGTATGAGCCGCTGATGCGTGACTCATGCGCCGGTCAGACGACGACTTCGGACTCACTCCCAAGCCGGAACAGGCGATCGGCCGACCCGACGCGCTAAGGGCCGGTCAAGCATCGAATCACCAGCGACAGGAAGCCGTCAAGACCGCTCCCGATCGAGAGTCTTTCTGGTGTACACCTGAGCGCATGGCAGATCTTGCATTCATCCTCGGGACCCTCGCCTTCTTCGGGCTCTGTGTCGCCTACGTCCGGGGTCTGGACCGAATGGTCCGAGCCGCCGAGGAGGCCGATGCGACTCATGAGGGGTCAACCTCATGATCGTCGACAATGTCATCGGGCTCATCATCGCGGTGCTTCTGGTCGGCTTCCTGGTCGCCGCCCTCCTGTTCCCAGAGAAGTTCTGATGTCAGCTGCAGCCTGGTTTCAATTCACGGGGCTCATCGCGGTGCTCATGGTCACCGCCATGCCCCTCGGCAGATACATGGCCCGGGTCTACGGGGACGAATCGAAGGCGCCTGGCGACCGATTCTTTCTCCCGATCGAGCGGCTGATCTACCGGCTGTGCCGCGTCGATCCCGCCCGCGAGCAGACGCTGGACGGTCTACGCCTATTCGCTTTTGGGCTTCAGCATCATCTCTTTTCTCGCCGTATACGCGTCTGCAACGACTCCAGGGGTCCTTGCCTCTGAATCCGACCGACATGCCGGCGGTCGTCCCCCACCTTTCCTTCAACACCGCGGTCAGCTTCATGACCAACACCAACTGGCAGTCGTACGGGGGCGAGGCGACCATGAGCCACCTCACCCAGATGAGCGGTCTGGCCGTGCAGAACTTCGTCTCGGCGGCGGCGGGCATGGCGGTGATGGCCGCCTTCATTCGCGGGTTGGCCCGGCGCAGGGTGTCGACCCTCGGGAACTTCTGGGTGGACCTGACCAGGACCATCGTTCGGATCCTTCTGCCGCTGTCTCTGCTCGTCGCCGTGGTGCTGGTGAGCCAGGGAGTCATCCAGAACTTCGATGGATTCACCGCCGCCCAGCCCCTCGAGGGAGGAGCCGAGCAGCTGATCCCTGGAGGGCCTGTCGCCAGCCAGGTCGCGATCAAACAGCTGGGCACCAACGGTGGGGGGTTCTTCAACGTCAACTCCGCTCACCCGTTCGAGAATTCGAGCCCGTTCAACAACTTCATCGAGATGTGGACGATCCTCGTCATTCCGTTCGCACTCGCCTTCACCTTCGGAGACATGGTCAAGGACCGTCGCCAGGGGCGGGCGGTGTTCGCCATCATGTTCATCGTCTGGTTTGCGGTGTCGCTCATGGCGATGGCGGCTGGAAGTCGATGGCAATCCCCGTCTCGAAGCCCTGGGCGCCACCCAGGCGACGACGACCGATCAGGCAGGCGGGAACACCGAGGGCAAGGAGGTTCGATTCGGGCCCGCCGCTTCGGGTCTTTGGGCCGCCTCCACCACCGGCACCTCCAATGGCTCGGTCAACTCGATGCACGACAGCTTTACCCCCTTGGGAGGAGCACTACCGCTCTCGCACATGATGCTGGGCGAGGTCAGCCCTGGGGGAGTCGGCGTCGGACTGAGCGGTCTCCTGATCATGGCGATCCTCTCGGTGTTCATCGCCGGGCTGATGGTGGGGAGAACCCCCGAGTATCTCGGCAAGAAGATCCAGGCGGCCGAGATGAAAATGGTCGCCCTCTACATCCTCGCCATGCCGACCGCAGTGCTCGCCTTCACCGCGGCATCGATGTTCGTGCCTTCGGTCCTCGAGGTGACGATATGGAACCCGGGGCCGCACGGCTTCACCGAGATCCTCTATACGTTCACCTCGGCGGGGAACAACAACGGCTCGGCGTTCGCCGGGATCACCGCAGCGACCGACTGGATGGACACCACCCTCGGCGTTGCCATGCTCATGGGGCGGTTTTTCTTGATGATCCCCATCCTGGGCATTGCTGGCTCCCTGGCCCGAAAACAGGTCATGCCCGCAACCACCGGAACTTTTCCCACCCATACCCCGCTGTTCGTCGGCCTGGTGATCGGCGTCGTCTTCATCGTGGGCGGCCTCACCTTCTTCCCGGCGCTGGCCCTGGGCCCGATCATCGAACAGCTTTCCCTCTAGGAGAACAATGACCACGCATACGCCCCAAGTAGCGGCTCCCGGACGCCAGTTCGGCAAACGCCCCCTGTTCGAGACCGCCATCGTGCGGCCTGCGCTGATCGACAGCTTCCGGAAGTTGGACCCCCGGGTGCAGGCCCGCAACCCGGTGATGTTCGTGGTCCTCGTGGGGAGCATCTTCACCACGTTCCTCTTCATCCGCGATCTGGCTGATTCGAGAGTCGAAGACAATCTGTTCGCCGGCTTGGTCGCTGCCTGGCTCTGGTTCACTGTCCTGTTCGCCAATTTCGCCGAAGCGATGGCGGAAGGGCAGAGGCAAGGCGCAGGCGGCGACATTGCGCAAGACCCGGGCCGAGACCATCGCCAACCTGCGGCTGCCCGACGGCGGCATCCAACAGGTGCCCTCGTCTCAGCTCACGCTTGACGATGTCGTGATCGTCTCTGCCGGGGAAATGATCCCCTCGGACGGGGAGATCATCGACGGCATCGCCTCGGTGGACGAGTCGGCGATCACCGGGGAGTCGGCGCCAGTGATCCGCGAGGCGGGTGGCGACCGCTCGGCGGTGACAGGCGGAACCCGGGTGCTCTCTGACCAGATCGTGGTTCGCATCACCGCCCGACCCGGCGAGACCTTCCTCGACCGGATGATCGCGCTGGTCGAAGGAGCCAATCGTCAGAAGACGCCAAACGAGATCGCCCTGAACACGCTCCTCGCCGTGCTCACAATCATCTTCCTGCTGGCAACGGTGACCCTGCAGCCATTCGCGATCTACGCCGGTGCGGAGCAGGAGGTCATCGTCCTGGTCGCCCTGCTCGTTTGCCTCATCCCGACGACGATCGGTGCTCTGCTATCAGCGATCGGCATCGCCGGGATGGACCGCCTCGTCCAACACAACGTGCTCGCCATGTCTGGCCGGGCGGTGGAGGCGGCCGGCGACTGCTCGACCCTCCTCCTCGACAAGACCGGGAACGGTCACACTGGGCAACAGCCAGGCTGCCGCATTCCTCCCACTCGGCGGAGTGACCGAGGAGAGGCTCGCCTCAGCGGCTCAGTTGGCCAGTCTCGCCGACGAGACTCCCGAAGGCCGTTCGATCGTCGTCCTCGCCAAGCAACGATTCGAGCTCAGGGAGCGGGACGTTGCCCAAGCCACACTGATCCCGTTCACCGCGCAGACCCGCATGAGCGGCATCGACATCGACGGCCAGACTGTTCGCAAAGGAGCTGCGGATGCGGTGAAACGTTGGGTGCGCGAGCAGGGAGCTGAGGTGCCATCCGGAGTTGGATTCTGTTGTCGAGGGGGTGGCCATGGGCGGCGGGCACTCCACTCGTGGTCGCGGAAGGCAACATGCCGGGCTCACCGTCCTCGGGGTGATCCACCTCAAAGACGTCGTCAAGGAGGGGATGCGAAGCCGCTTCGACCAACTGCGCGCCATGGGGATACGCACGGTGATGATCACTGGTGACAATCCGCTTACCGCCCAGGCCATCGCCACCGAAGCCGGCGTCGACGACTTCCTGGCCGAGGCCACTCCCGAGCACAAGATGGATCTCATTCGCCGCGAGCAGGCCGGTGGGCGCTTGGTGGCGATGACCGGGGACGGGACCAACGACGCGCCCGCCCTAGCGCAGGCCGATGTTGGGGTGGCAATGAACACCGGTACCCAGGCAGCCAAGGAGGCGGGGAACATGGTCGATCTCGACTCCAACCCGACCAAGCTCATCGAGATCGTCGAAATCGGCAAGCAACTGCTGATCACCCGCGGGGCGTTGACGACTTTCTCGGTGGCCAACGACGTGGCCAAGTACTTCGCCATCATTCCGGCGATGTTCATCGGGGTTTTCCCGGTGCTCGACCGCCTCAACGTGATGCAGCTCGCGACACCGAGGTCGGCGATCCTGTCGGCCGTCATCTTCAACGCACTGATCATCGTCGCCCTGATACCCGCTCTCGCTCCGTGGCGTGAGGTTCCGGGCCCAGGGTGCGCGTCGATGCTGCGCCGCAATCTGCTCATCTACGGGCTCGGAGGGATCGTCGGCGCCCTTCGTCGGGATCAAGCTCGTCGACTTGTTCATCACCGCGATTGGAGTGTCATGATCCGTCGACAGCTTCTTCCTGCCTTGGTATGATGATCGTGTTCACCGTCATCACCGGGTGGCTCTATCCGCCCTGGTCACGGGCGTCGCCCAAGGGCTTTTGGCGACCAGGCAAACGGTTCGCTGTGTCGAAGTAGACGGAGAGCTGGTGGGGTCGGCCTTGATCGGTCAGCCTTTCTCCGCCCCCGGAGTACTTCCATCCCCGTCCCTCGGCGGCCGGTTATGCCCCTGGGCCCGGCTACAGCTTCGGATCGAACTTCGGGCCTACCAACGAGACGTTCCTCTTCGGCGAGGACGATCCGGAGACCGCCGATGTCGACGAGTCGGAGACCAACGGCGTCGATGATCTGGTTCGCGCCTATCGGGAGATCAACGGGCTCGACGCCAACGCCCCGGTCCCGGTTGACGCCGTGACCTCTTCGGGCTCCGGGCTCGACCCCCACATCTCACTGGCCAACGCCAGGATCCAGGCGGAGAGGGTCGCCGACAACCGTGGTCTCGATTTCGATCAGGTCATGCGATTGGTCGAGGAGAACACCGACGGCAGGGATCTCGGCTTCCTCGGCGAGCCGGGTGTCAACGTACTGCTCCTCAATCTCGCGCTGGACCAGGTCGGCTGGAGGGCTCGGACGCGACAATGCCCGGGCCGTTGCTGGCCCGGGCATCGAGGCAGTAGTACTCAGGCCAGGATCTTCGCCTTCTGGGCGGCGAATTCCTCGGCGGTGATGAGTCCCTGGCTCTGCAGACTTGGCCAGCTTTTCGAGCTCATCGGCCGAGGAGGCACCGCCGGACGGAGGCCGAGACCTGCTGGATGTACTCTCGCTGCGCCTTCTCTTGCTGCACCGCCATGGCCATGGCGCGCTCCTGCATCGAGCCGCCGCGGGCGATCAGATAGATCAGCACCCCGAGCCAGGGGAGGATCACGACGAATATCGTCCAGAATGCCTTCCCCCATCCGCTCAGGTCAGTGCTGCGGAAGATGTCGGAGAAGATCGTGATGAGCAGCCAGATCCAGGCGAAGAACAGGAAGAACCAGAGCATGCTCCAGAACAGATCCATTAATGGCACGACGCCACCTTTCTAGTTTGGTTGGCACTTGAAGACGGCCAACGATTCGGTCTGGGGGGGATGCTACATCTTTCGACATGCCCACAATCACCCACATCGGGCGAATACGCTTTCGGGTGGGTCATCCAGAATCGGCCCCACCAAAGCTAGGAGGAGCTAAATGACGACACGAGAAACCAGTGGCTGGGCGGTCGGTTGGACCACCTTTGCCGCCCTGATGATGATCATGATCGGCTTCTGGCATGCCATTGCCGGCCTGGTCGCCCTGCTCGAGGACCAGTTCTATGTCGTTGGTCAGGAATATGTCTTCCAGCTCGACGTCACCACCTGGGGCTGGATCCACTTGATCCTCGGAGTCGTGGTGATTCTCGCCGGAGTGGCCTTGTTCGGCGGTGCGGTCTGGGCAAGGACCATCGGAGTGATCCTGGCGGTGGTAAGCGCCGTGGCAGCCTTTGCCTGGCTTCCTTACTACCCGATCTGGGGGGCGCTCATCGCCGCCTCGGCCATCTTCGTCATCTGGGCGTTGACGGCTCACGGCCGGGACATAGTCGACGGAGTCTGACCGCCCTTTGACAAACACGACCGACACGACGACGGATAGGTCCACCCCACGAAGGTGGATTGCGGTCCTGCTCGTCGTCGTGTCGTCGGTCCTGGTCATGGTCTCGGTCGTGGCGGTATGGGCGCATCGCACGGTGTTCAACACCGATGCCTTCATGGCCACCATCGAGCCCGCCATCGAGGACCCCCAGTTCAAAGCGTCCCTTGGTGACTACCTCACCGACGAGATCACCAGCGCTCTGGATCTGGAACAGCGGCTCCAGGAGCCACTGGCCAACCTCGACGCCTATCTCTCTGCCGCCCTTCTCGGGCTCCTCGGGATCGAAGAGCAGGGCCAGCAACTCCTCGATCGCATCGACCGACCCACCCTCGAGGCGTTGGCCGGCCCCATCGCCGATGCCGTCAATGAGCGTGTCGAGATGCGAGTCGATCAGGTAATGGAGTCCGAGCCGATGGCAGAGCTCATCCCCCAAGTGGTGAGACGTGCCCACCAAGGCGCGATGGCCTTGATTGCTGGAGACATCGAGGAGACCCCCAACATCACCATCGCGGAGGGTGAGGTCCGTCTCAACACATTGCCCCTCATCGTCAGGGTGCTCGAGTCGGTGGCTCAGGACCTGCGTGAGTTGCTTCCAGATGTCAATCTGCCCAGCGCGGTCTCGGACAACGTCGATGAGGCAGTGGCCCAGCTACGGGAATCGCTGGGCGACCGGGTGCCCGATGACTTCGGTCAGATCACACTGATGTCGGAGGAACGGCTGACCGCGGCCCAGGCCACCGCCGACCGGATCCACCGCTGGGTGTGGGGCATCGTGATCCTGACGGTCATCGCGATCATCGGCACCATGCTCGTGTCGCCGACGCGTCGTCGGACCGGCATCCAGCTCGGGATCGGCGTTGTGGTCGCATCGGTGATCGGTGTCGCGGTGGTCAATCGAATCGAGTCGGCCCTGGTCGCCGAGATCGCTGACCCGATAGCGGGGGAGACGGCTCGCACCTTGTTCGGGCACCTCATCTCCGGTCTGCGCAACGGGGTTATCGCAGTGATGGTGATCTCGACGATCATCGCCGTGGTGCTCTATCTGATGGGCCGGCCCCAATGGGTGACCAGCACCGGCGGAAAGGTGAGCGGGTTGATGCCCGGCAACGCCGAGACCGGTGGTTTCAACGGATGGATCGCCTCCCATTACGACCTCCTGAGGGTGGCGGCCGTGGCCATTGCCCTCCTGGCCCTCTATCTCATCGGGATCGGCATCGTCTCCATCCTCGTGATCGGGGGACTCTTGGCCCTGATCCTCTGGTGGCTGGCCCAGGCCCGCGATCAGGCTGAAGTGGAACCACCGGTGCCGGCCATCGAGTCGGGACCGAGCGACTAGGCGATCTCTCGTGTCTCCCCATCGACCACCAGCTGGTCGACGATGCCCACGACGACGGCGCGGATGGCGCCGTGGTCGAGACCGAGGATCTGCCGGGCGGAGCTGCCTTCGTCGAGGATGAGGACGGTGTCCCCGACCCCGGCGTCCACCACATCGATGGCGATGGTGTAGCCCGAGGGCTCGCCGGCGGCGTCGTGCACGTCACACAACAACAGCCGGTGGTCATCGAGCAGAGGGATGTTGATGGTGGAGATCACGGTCCCGGCGACACGCCCGACCTTCATCACTCCTCCTCGAGATGGACATCGTCGACGATGCCCACAATGGCGTGGTCGACAGGGACAAACCGCTCCGGCAAGGCCTCGGCTGCCTCCCGAGAGGCCACGAAGTAGACAAGCTCACCAGGTCCCGCCATCGAGACGGCGTCCGCCGCGACCAGGGTGCCCCCGTCGGGTCTGCTCCCCCGGTCCAGCGGCTGGACGATGAGGAAGCGAATCCCTTCCAGCCCGGGTGCCTTCTCCGTCGCCACCACACTGCCCAGGACCCGGCCCAACTGCATCAGCCGTCTCCCGATGCCGAGGACAGCCGATCGAGGAAGTGGAGCTCGCTCCGCAGGTTCTCGGCCATCTCGCCGTGGAGCTGGGCGATGAGATCGGAGCGGACCAGGGTGCCATGCCCGTCTGCCCTGTCGATGGCGGCGCCCAGAGCCGCCTCTACCTCGGCCACTGCTCCAGAGAACAGCACATAACCCTTGCCCCCGAGCCCGTCGGCGAGGCGAATCGCGGCCAATTCGACATCGGCCGCCTTGGCTCCGGCGTCGGCGGCGTCGATGGCTGCAGCCACCGTGGTCGTCTCCACAACACCGAGCGCCTCCTTCCCGACCGGGGCCTGCCGGGAATCGCCGGTGACGGCGTCGGCCACCGACGGGTGCACGTCAGGGAGGAAGACCATGTCGGCAAGAGTCTCGGATCCCGAGCCCACCCGCACTGCCTCGTCGACACTTGCGGTGTCGCCGGTAACCAACACCAGGTACTTGCCGGGATGGACCGTGCCGGCGTAGATCGCGGTCAGCGGGGCGAGTTTGACCATGGCATCCCCGGCGACGATGCCCGCGCTGATGGAGCTGAACTCGAAGAGAGCGATGGCCGGGTCGCGCTCAGACAATGCGCAAGGCCCCGACCACGGTCACTCGCCGCACCCTTGAGAACGTCCGGGGCCTGGTCAACCCCTCTCCCGTCGGGCTGGCGATCGAGAAGGAGGTGAACCCCTCCCCGCCCTCGCCGAGGCCGTTGAAGTTGGAGCCGTTGGCCACGAAGATGCTGCAGTTCATGGCCCTGGCCATCCGGGTGATGGTCTCGACATTGGTGCTGTGGATCGAGGCTGTGTGCCGGAACCCGTGCTCGGAGCGGACCGCAAGGTCGATGGCATCGTCGACGTTGGTCACCCGCACCACAGGCATCACGGGCATCATCTGCTCGGTCCAGACGAGGTTGTGCGCTCTGGGCACCTCGGCCACGAGGAGACGGGTGTCATCATCAGTGCTCACCCCGATCTCGGCGAGGATCTTGGCCGCATCCTTGCCGATCCATTCCGGGTTGATCATCCCCGGCTTCTCCGGCGGTCCCATCTCCTTGAAGATCACCCGCTCCAGACGCTTCAACTCGTGCTCTTTGAGCCGGTAAGCGCCGGCGGAGACCATGGCCTGGACCAGCCGGTCGGCGACGCTCTCGACCACGATCGTCGTCTTCTCGTCCGTGCAAATCACGTTGTTATCGAATGAGGCTCCCCTGACGATGGCCCGCCCGGCAGCCTCGATGTCTGCGGTCTGGTCGACGACGGCAGGTGGGTTGCCCGGGCCCGCCGTTATCGCCTTCTTGCTCGTCTTCAGAGCCTCCTTGACCACCCCCGGGCCCCCGGTGACGAGAAGCACACGGACCTCGGGATGATTCATCAGCTCCTTCGCGGACTCCAGGGTGGGCGCGGGGATGGCCGTGACCAGGTCGGGCGGGCCGCCGGCCCCGACGATGGCGCGGTTGAGCAACTGGACGTTCTCCACCGAGACCAGACGAGCGTTGGGGTGGACGTTGAAGGTGACTGCGTTCCCCGCCGAGACGATGGATATCGAGTTGTTGATGATCGTCGAGGTCGGGTTGGTGGTCGGGGTGATCGACCCGATCACGCCGTACGGGGCGTATTCGGTGACCATCATCCCGGCATCGCCGGTGACAACTTGAGGCTCGAGGTCTTCGGGCCCGGGTGTCCGTGTGGTGACCAGGCGGTTCTTGATCGCCTTGTCCTCCCCCCGCCCCAGCCCGGTCTCCTCCGCCGCCATGTAGCCGAGGCGCTCGCCTTCGCGGAGCATGGCCGCGCGCATCGCATCGACGATGGTCTTGCGCGCCTCGAGGCCCATCTCGCGGTAGTCGAGGAAGGCGGCGCGGGCCGCTGTCACCGCCTTATCGATGTCGGCGTGAATCCCATCGACGAGCTCCACCTCGGAGACGGCGAGGTCGTCGGTGGCGCGGAGCGTCGGCGCCGCCCGACCGGACATCTCGGCGGCGGCCACGCGTCCCTTGACCCGCTCGATGATGGCCTGGATCTCTGCATCGTTCAGCATGCCTATCGAGCGCCGCCCTCCTCCCGGCCCTTGTGGTAGCGCTCCTCACCGCCCACGTCCCACGAGTCGACGATTGCCATGATGACCGCGTCGACCGGCCGGTCACGAGTCAGCTCGGTCTGGCGGGCCGAGCTGCCCGAGGCGAACAACACGACCTCGCCTTCCCCGGCACCCACCGCATCGACCGCGACCACATAGCTGCCGGTCTCCGAGTTCTCGGCGTCGAGCTGGCGGACGACGAGGAACTTCATCCCCTCCATGAGGGGGTCCTTCCGGCTGGCGACCAGAGTCCCGGCGACGCGCCCTAGATGCACGACACTGTCTCCTGCGCTTTCGGAGGCCGGATGTGGCTAACCGAGGTCTTCCCCTGCCTGATCCTGGCGCCCCAGTGGCAAGACCAGGTCGAGGTTGACGTGGGGGCGGGCGATGACATGAGTGGCGATGACCTCGCCGACCTTCTCCGCGCCACGAACACCGGCGTCAACTGCCGCTTTGACTGCCGCCACGTCGCCGCGGACGACCGCGGTCACGTACCCGCCGCCGGTCTTCTCCATACTCACCAGTTCCACCTTGGCGGCCTTGACCATGGCGTCGGCCGCCTCGACCATGGCTGCAAAGCTGCGTGCCTCGATCATTCCCAGAGCTTCAGCCATGAAGCTCCTCCTTTCCTTGTCCTACATTCGTTGGGCTCAACCCGACCCGGCGTCCCGCCCGGAGAGACCCTCGAGGGCCCCCACCGCCGCCTGCCATCCGACATCGATGTCCTGCTCCTCGCCGCCGAGATAGACACGGCCCATCGAGCCAAAGCTCCTGACCTCGAGGACGTTGATCTCCGCCGACTTCTCAGCCTCGTTGGCGGCAAGCGAGGCATAGGCAGCCGGCTCGCATTCGAGGACGTAGAGGGTTTGGCCGGGGATGATCATCTGCCCGTGCCTGGTGCGATTGATCAGCTGGGCATGATGGTCGTCGAGGCGTCGGATGATCTGCGAGGAGAGGATGCGTGGCTTGATCCGGTCGTCCTCAGTTGCCTCGATGCCGTCGAGGATGGCCTCACCGGCAGCGCGCGTCTCGGCCTGATCCGGTGAGTGCAGCTCGAGGACCCCGTAATAGCGCTCGATGATCTGGAGACCGGGCTTGACCGATGTCGCTTTGAGGGCGACATCGGTGAGACGATTGATCTCGATCCCAGGGGCCACCTCGATCCACAGGGAGGCGTCGCCGGCCAGAGGGAGAAAGCCTTGAGCGACCGTCCCGAGAAATGCGGCGTATTGCGGCTGGAGGCTGTCCAGGAACGCAAACGACCTCAGCTCAATACCTTTCGCCACTGCCTCCGTCCTTCCCTCCGACGATGATTATCCCGGCCGAGGCCCCGATTCTGGTCGCCCCGGCGGCGATCATGTCCTCGGCGTCGCTGGCCGTGCGCACACCGCCAGAGGCCTTGACCCCCATCTCCGGGCCGACCGTCTCTCGCATCAGGGCGACGTCATAGACGGTGGCGCCCCCCGGGCCGAACCCGGTGGAGGTCTTCACGAAATCCGCTTTAGCCTGCTTGGCGAGGGAGGAGGCGACCACCTTCTCCTCGTCGGTGAGCAGCGCGGTCTCCAGTATGACCTTGCACAGCGCCCCGACCTCGTGGGCAGCGTCCACCACTTTCTCGATGTCCTTCAGCACCAGGTCGTGGTCACCGGACTTGAGCGCGCCGATGTTGAGCACCATGTCGACCTCGCGCGCCCCGTCGCGAAGCGCCCGACGGGCTTCCATCGCCTTCACTTCCGGGGTGGTCGCGCCGAGAGGGAACCCGATCACCGTGCACACTGGAACCGATGTCCCCCTGAGGTTCTCCGCCGCTCGCTTCACCCAGGTGGGGTTGATGCAGACCGAGGCAAAGTGGTACTGCTCCGCCTCCTGGCAGAGCTGATCGACCTCCGAAGCGGTCGCCTCCGGCTTCAGCAGCGTGTGATCGATGTAGCGCGCCATGTCCAGAGGGACTTCAGCCGCCTCGCCGTGGAAGGCGACCCGGTCCGCGCCGTTTGCCACGACCTCGCGCACCTTGTCCCCGGTGTCGCAGACGTCGTAGCGGGCGGAGAGGGCCGCCAGCACCTCCCGGGTGACCACTTCGACCAAGGCCTCCCGGTTCATCGGGATTGCTGTCCCATCTCGGCTCTGGAGTATTGCCGCTCTATCTCGTCGATTTTGGCAACCCGTCGGGCATGCCGGTCCCCGCCCCAGCCGACGGACAGCCATTCCTCGACTATCTGCCAGGCCAGGGTCTCCCCGATCAGACCCGCCCCCAGCGTGAGCACGTTGGCGTGGTTGTGCTCCCGACTGTTACGGGCCGAGGAGATGTCGTAACAGAGGGCGGCGCGAATCCCCGGCACCTTGTTCGCCACCATGGCCGAACCGATCCCTGCGCCATCGACCACGATGCCGTATCGACACGTCCCCGCGGCGACCTCACGGGCGACCGCATGGGCGAAATCCGGGTAGTCCACCGCCTCGTGGCTGTCGGTGCCGCAGTCCAACACCTCGTAGCCGGCCTCTTTGAGCCTGAACCCGATCCGCTCCTTGAGAGGGAAGCCGCCATGGTCCGAGCCGATCGCGATCGTGTCGCCCGTGCCGTCGGCATGGGACGACCCATCATGCGTGCCTTCGGCGGGCGCCGGGTCGGGAGAGGGGCCAGAGCCAACCACTCCATCGAGCACGCGTTCCACCAGCGAGCGGACTTCCTGATCCGAGGGAGGCTGTTGGGAAGGAGACCTAGGCCCGGCGGGTGACGTCATCGAGTTGGGTGCGGCCTCCTCACCAGATCCACTCTAGGAAGATGGCCCGTGGCCAAGGTCCCGGCCGAACGATGTTCTTATGATGCGGCAATGGCCAATCGGGACCCTGCGTTTCTCTGGGAGACCGAGGCGCTCCGCACCTCGGGCGTCCCGGCTCGGGCACCGGCGAGACAGGGATCGCCAGATTGGCTCACCCTCCGGGAAGCCAGCGACGCCACCGGGCTCCCGCTCTCGACATTGCGCAACTGGGCCCGGAAGGGCCGGGTGCCCACCGCTCTCGAAGAGTCGGGGAGTGAGACCCATCGCATGGTCTCCCTGGAGGGAGTGAAGGCGCGTGCAAGACAGTTGGGGCATGACCACGAGGTCAGGGTCGAGCCGGCAACACCGGCGCCACTCGCCTCACCTCCGGAGGTGCAGACCTCCTCCTCCTGGAACGATGCTGGTCCCAATCGACGCCTGGGACAAGATGCTGCTCCAGTTGGGAAACCTCCACCAAGCGGGACAGCAGTTGGCAGAAGCCAGGGAACGGGCCGCCCGGGCTGAGACCGAAGCCATTTTCTTGAGGGAGCGTCTCGCCGAGTTACGCGAGGCAGTACAAGGTGTTCCTGGACCCGAGCCAGAAGCGGCTGCGATCGAGCAGGAGCCGCCGAGCATCCCCGATCCCCAACCGGCCACGGCCGCCAAGATGCCCCGGTTCAGCGCCTACCTATGGCGAATGGCGGCCTCGGGCCGACGCAGGCGGGCTTAGGGTTCCTCAAAGGTCACTCTTCGTCGTAGTCCTCGAAGTCGGGCCAGGCCGCGATGTCGACGCCGTGGTTCTCAGGGGAAGCAAGTGTCCACCACTCGGGCGCCCTCGAGTCGTCGGCGATCCGGCCGCCCGCCGCCAAGGCAGCCGCGACTCGCGCCTCAGCCTGATCGGCCGGTACCGCGACGTCGATGTGAAACCGACCACGGCCGGCTTTGGATGGCTTGAGCGCATGGAACGAGAGATGTGGATTGCGCCGATGTCGGTCGATCGCATCTTCGGCTCCCAGATACTCGTATCCGAGGACGGCGGACCAGAACGGTCGGACGTCGGCTCCTGCCTCCTGGGCCACGGCGATGCCCACCATCTGCACCTGTGACGGGTCAGGCTCGAGCCCGAGCTCCTCAGCCATGTCCGAGATACGCCGTGCGAGCGCGATATCGCTCTCGCTCAAGGCCCCGTCCTGACGTGAGAAGGTCCGGACCGTGACCCCCTCGGGGCGAAGGTCCACGTCCGGATAATGCCCGGTCTCCTCGGCGACATCGGCGATCGCAGCGACGAACCTCGCTCCGTGCGCGAACGATCCGATGCGGTAGTGGGCATACGCGCCCCAGTAGAGGACCCGCCAGTCGTCGACTCCGCCGGCGTCGTGGAACTCCCGGGCCGTGGTTCTCGCATTGGTCATCGATACTCCTTTCCGCGGGAACGAACCTTTGGTCCTGATAACGGCCCGCAACATACGTGGGCGACCCTCAGAACACGAGGCGTTCGGTAGTCTCGGACCAATGATCCGGCTGGAGACGCCCGAACTGGTTCCGGTGCTCTCGAAGGGGAAACACCGGAGCCCCCGCAGTGGGGCATGCTTCATGGAGTACGCCTCGTTCCTCGCTGGCGAGCGGTGGAGTGATCGTCCCCGATGTACCCACGCCCTCCTCGCTGAGGTCGCCAGAGATGTCAACGATCACATCTCCGATGTCGGGCGATCCCGGCTGGTCCCGCTGATCCCGTCAGTGGTTGGGCTCAACGGGGATGACCCCCGCGTCACCATCGGGATCGCGGCGCGATGTGCAGTGGTCGCCCTCCCTGTTGCGTCTGAGCCACGACAGCGGGCGCTGGCGGCGGGGCTACTCGGCGCCCGCAGAGGCCTCACCTCCCCCGACGGTCAGTCATCGTCGATCTTCGACACCGCGAGTCTGTTCGATGACGTCGACCAAGCCCTATTGGATGCTCCCCACGCCACGCGTTGGGCCCAGGACTTCATCAGCCGCGTGCAAATCGATTCGAAGACTTTTGGGCATCGCTCGGCCCGGAGCATGGTCGATGTCGCCGTAACCGGGATCAGCGAGGCCTGTATCCCCGACCCCGACAGCCTGCTTCACGATCTCCTCTGCGCGGTGATCGACGACTGCATGAGCTGGTTCGGAGTGAGTATCGCGGGTTCATACGAGGTCGGCGCCCGGGCCGACCGGCGTCTGTTTGCCCGAGGCAGCTAACACGGGAACACGCCAAAGAAGCGGTCAGCCCGGAGCGAGGCCTCGGGCAAAGTCGGCCGGCAATCAAGCAGTGTGGCCGCTGACGGCGGGACTAGCGCGGGAGCGGCAGCCCCGGCCGACCGGCGTCTGTTTGCCCGAGGCAGCTAACACGGGAACACGCCAAAGACGTGGTCAGCCCGGAGCAAGGCCTCGGGCAAAGTCGGCCGGCAATCAGGCAGTCGGGCCGCTGATCAGACGGTACGTGACGTCCTGATCGAGGGCCATGTCCATCACGAAGCCGGACATCTCGCCGGTCGCCTCGTCGGGGAGGTTCATATCCATCGAGATGCTCGTGCCGGAGGTCGTCTCCGACTGCTTGGCCACGCCGGCTTCGGCATCGAACCAGGTCCTGCTGTCGACGGTGGTGTCGTCGACACTGATCAGGAATTGGAGCTGATCCATCAAAGCCTCGAGCTCGGCCGACTCCTCGGGAGTGGCACCCTCTGGCGCCATTTCTCCGAACATCCCGGCAAAGAACTCGGCTAGGTCGACCTCGATCAATGACGTGGTGGCGTTGCTGTCGATGACCAGCACCTCGGACCCGTCTAGGTCCTCGACTCCAGAGACCGTGCTGGTGATATTGGTGACGATCGGGTCGTCGCCAAGACCCGGTGTCTCGATCTCCCTGGTCCAGCTGTCACCGACGGTGACCTCCTCGTCGGACAACGGGGGGCCGATGAACTGACCAGGGTCGAGCCCGGGAGCCGGGCTGCCGCCACTACCCAAAGCCCCGAGGTCGCCGAGGATCCCGCCCAATGGATCGTCGATGTCGCCGCCCTCATGGACGAGGTTGCCCTGCTCGTCGACCACCACGGTCACGTCTATCGGTTCTAGGGCCGCGAACTCGGGCATATCGCTCGAGTCGATGGATTCGCCGTCGACGGTCCCGGTGAAGCTCACATCGGCGAACTCGCCTGTGATATGGACCTCGTACGTCCCCGGTTGGGGGCCCTCGGACACGACGTGGGTGAACGTAGCCGTGCCGGTGACATCGACCGAGGCGTCACCGGGAACATCCTCGCCGCCCATCATCGCCGCATCGCCAGTGGCGGTCATCTCGATGTGCTGGTCGAGGCCGACCTCGTATTTGAGCTCGTCTCCGGCAGCCAGGGAGTAGGAGAGGAGAACCGCCTCGACGGTCTCGGCTTCGGGATTCGTGGTGTTTGGGGTGCCGGAGGGATCGCCACAAGCGGCGAGCCCCAAAGCCAACACGGCAACAAGGGAGGTGAGACGCTTCATATCGTCACGTTATCGGCCCATCCAACCTTATCTTTTAGCCCCAATCCGGCCAGGACCGTGCCCGCTCCTCACGAACCTCAGGATCCCGGTCGGGTTTACCCTCCGTTCATGAACAGGCGGATCCTGGTTGCGGTGGCGTGGCCGTATGCGAGTGGGTCGCGCCATCTCGGCCATCTGGCCGGGGCATATCTGCCGGCCGACATATTCGCCCGGTATCACCGTCTCGCCGGCAACGACGTGCTGATGGTCTCGGGTTCCGACGTCCACGGCACGCCGATCACCGTGAGAGCGGACAACGAAGGGGTCGAGCCGCAAGTGATCGTGGATCGGTATCACGCCGAGTTCCTGGTGAGCTGGAAGGCGGTCGGCATCTCCTGGGACCTGTACACCTCGACCGGCACGGCGAACCACCTTCGGTCACCCAGGACATGTTCCTCAGACTCCTCGACAACGGGTATCTGGCCAAACAGACTTCCAGCCAGCTCTTCGACCCCGAGGCCAAACGCTTCCTGCCCGACCGATACGTCGAGGGGACGTGCCCCCACTGTGGCTATCCGGAGGCGCGGGGTGACCAGTGCGAGAACTGCGGGCGCACCCTCGACCCAGCCGACCTGATCGCCCCCCGCTGCCGCCTGACCGGGGCAACGCCGGAGAGTCGTGAAACAGAGCATTTCTTCCTCCTGCTCGCAGATTCCAGGACCCGCTGCGGGAATGGCTGGAGGGGAGACAAGGGTGGAGAGAGCACGTCAAGAACTGGGCCCTCGGGATGATCGACGAAGGATTGCCCGACAGGGCGATCACCAGGGACATCGAGTGGGGCGTCGAGATCCCGGTCGACGACCTCGGGCCCGGCAAGCGGATCTACGTCTGGTTCGACGCCGTCATCGGCTATCTGTCGGCGTCCAAGGAATGGGCGGTGCTCAGCGACGATGACGAAGCTTGGAAGCGGTGGTGGGAGGACTCCGACGCCGAGTCCTATTACTTCGTCGGCAAAGACAACATCCCCTTCCACACGGTGATCTGGCCGGCGATGCTCATGGGTTACGGGGGCCTCGATCTCCCCACCGACGTCCCCGCCAATCAGTACGTCACCTTCGCCAGTGAGAAGGCCTCCGCAGCCGCGGGGTTGGGCAGTCGATCGGGTGGTACGCCGAGCGGCTGGAGCCGGACGCTCTGCGATATGCGATCGCCTCGGTCCTCCCCGAGCAGAACGACACCGACCTCAGTGATGAGGACATCATTCGCCGCATCAACGAGGAGCTGGTCGCCACCTGGGGCAACCTGGTCAACCGGGTCCTCTCGCTCAGCGATCGAAATTTCGACGGGAAGGTCCCGGCTGCTGGCGCGCTGAGCCCGACCGACGAGGCGCTCATCGCGTCAATAGACAAAGCACTGGAGACAACCGCGGGCCACATCGAAGCGGTCGAGCTCCGGGCCGGGCTTCGGGCGGCGATGGACGCGGCAGCCGAGGTCAACGCCTATCTCAACTCAGAGGAGCCCTGGCATGTGCTCAAGGAGGACCGGGAAAGGGCAGGCACAATCCTCTGGACCGCGATCCAGGCCATCAGCGGGATCCGGGTAGCCCTCACCCCCTATCTGCCCTGGACCTCGGCTCGGCTCGGTGAGATGCTCGGGATCGATGTGAATCTGGCTGGGTGGAAGCGACCCGAGGTGCCGGGTGACACCGATCTCGGCACCGTCTCGACCCTCTTCACCAAGCTCGAGCCAGACGCTCTCGACTAGTAGGTCCCCTGCTCCTCAGCGAGAACAGGCCGATACACTCGAGGACATGGAAAGGGCAGCCCGTATCGCAGGAGGATTCGCTCTCCTTGGCGCGGGCACGGCCATGCTGGTCCTGCCCGGTCCAGGCGTTCTCGCCATCCTTGGCGGTCTGACCCTGCTCGAGCGTGACATGCCCTGGGCAAAGCGGGTCACCGACAAGCTGAAGCCGAAGAAATCGGCTCAGCCCGATCAGAACAAGCCTTAGCTCGGCGGGTACACCCCGGCGGTTTTCGCCTTCTCGGTCCGCCAGAAAACGTCGGCGATCTCGTCGATGAGGTCGACCAGCTTCTGACCATCCGCAGGATCGACCGACTTCTTGGCGTTGCCCGCCTGGAGGATCGCCCGCCAGAACAGGTCGTCGAGGTCGGGAAACTCCTTGCGGTGATCCGCGGTGAAGAAGTCCACCCACAACACCATCAGGTGATGCTTGACCAACTCGGCCCGCTCCTCCTTGATCGAGATGGCCCTGGCCCGAAATACGTCGTCGTCGGAGCCCTGATACTTCTCGGCCGACTTGAGGACCGACATCGCCTCGATCTTGGCCTGAGCCGGGTCGTACACGCCGCAGAAGAGATCGCAGTGGGCGTGGGCAATTGTTGTCTGCCGCATGGCACTCCTTCGTTGTCGATGTGCTCGGCCGACCATACCCTGCCGGGGGAATTCTCATGCAGCGGTTCCAGGTGTCCGAAGATTCGATGCGCCCGACGCTGGCCCCTGGCGACGAGTTCGTCGCCACCGGGTCGAGGCGGGCGATTGTGGGCGAGATCGTCGCGTTGCCTCACCCGACGCGCCTCGACTTCTGGCTGGTCAAACGTCTCGCCGGGGGCCCCGGTGATCGGGTCGATGGGAGAGGCGCGCTGGGCGAAGACGAGGCCTGGGTCCTCTCGGACAATCCCGCGGCGGCCGCCACCGACTCGCGCAGCTTCGGGCCGGTTTCGCTCGCCACGCTCCTGCCCCAGGTCAGCCATCTGGACGAGGTGACATTTGCCGAATCCGTGGCCTTCCTCGCCGACGAGGAGCCGGCTTTCGCCGAAGTCATCGATCGTCATGGCCCGCCCCCGTTCTGGCATCGGCCGGCGAGCTTTCCCACTCTGGTGTGGCTGATCATGGAGCAACAGGTCTCCCTCGAATCTGGGGCGGCGATGTACCGCCGACTTCATGGGCTGCTCGGTGTGATCACTCCCGAGGCCGTTGCCGCCGCCCCCGAGCCAGAGCTGAGGGGTATCGGGGTGACTCGCCAAAAGACTGAGTACCTGCTGGAGCTCGCCCGAGCGGTGATCGGTGGTGATCTCGACCTCGAGGAACTGGCGACGAAAACAGTGGACGAGGCGCGGACGAGTCTGCTCGCCGTGAAGGGGATCGGCCCGTGGACGGCAGAGGTGTATCTGCTCTCCGCGCTTCGCTTCCCCGATGTGTTCCCTCTCGGCGACCGCGCCCTTCAGGTGGGCACCGCCGAGGTGCTCGGTCTGTCGTCGGTGCCGACGGGAGACGATCTCGAGTTCGTCTCGATCCCCTGGCGGCCGATCCGGGCGGCCGCGGCGAGGATCATTTGGCACGCCTATCTGGGGACGAGAGGTCGGGTCGAGCCCCCCGACCCGACCTCGGGACACGGACCCTCGCGACCGGCGTAGAGTCGCGCCATGACCGAGTTCGTGGTCCAGATGGAGAATCGTCCGGGCCGACTCGCGGCGTTGACCGAGGCCCTGGCCGCCTTTGGCGTCAACATCGAGGCACTGGCCGCATACGGCCATGACGGGGAGGGGACCGTCCGACTCATCGTCGATGACGCGGCCACGACGCGTCGGGTTCTCGACGAAGCCGCCCTCCTGAACGAGGAGCTCACCGTCCTGACCGCCATGCTGCCCCACCGGCCAGGCGAGCTGGCAAGGCTCACCCGTCTCGTTGCCGACGCCGGCGTGAACATCGAAGCGATCTACGTTTTACGCTCAAATGCCGAAGGGATCGAATTCGCGATCTCCATAGACCAGGATGATGAGGCAATGCCCGACTTGCCCGTGACCGGCGGGGTGTTGGTGGTCTAATAACGGGGCAGCGATACTCTGCCGCCCCATGTGGTCAAGATTCACGGAGTGGGTGAGCACCCACAAGATCCTCTCAATAGCCTCCCTCGTCGTCGTTTTGGGCGCAGGCACCGCCATTTTCATGGCGGCTACCGGCGAAACGGTCGTCACCACGACGACCACCGCCCCAACCACGACCTCCACGACCGAAGCAACGACGACCACAGAGGCGCCGACCACAACGGTCTCTGGGGGGACCTCTCAGATCAACGGGCTGAATGTGGAAGACCCCGCCCTCCTCGACCGCAGGCTCCTTGCCGTGAAGATCGACAACCATCCCAACGCCAGACCACACTCGGGGATCGAGAAGGCTGACGCCGTCGTAGAGCTCATGGTGGAGGGCGTGACCCGATTCATCTCGATGTGGCAGCAGAGCGACGTGGAGTACCTGGGCCCGATGCGCTCGGGACGGCCCACCGATCAGACGATCCTCGCCGCTTTCAACGAACCGAGCTTTGCCATCTCCGGCGCGCAGAGCTGGGTGCAAGAGATGATCGCGTCGGTGGGTATCCATCTCATCGGTGAGGTCGAGCCCGCCACCTTCCGCTCATCCGAACGACGGGCACCGCACAACCTGTATGCGAACACCATCCTGTTGCGTGAGTACGCCGATGAGGCCGGCTATCCCGATGAGCCAATTCCGGGGCCAATGTGGGAGTTCGGGCCGATGCGAGAAGACGCCGAGCCAGCCGCCAAGGTCTCCTTCGACTTCCTGAGCAACCCGGTCGAGTGGACCTGGGACGAGGCCGAGGGGAAATGGCTTCGCTCGATCGCCGGTGACGAATCGAACTGGGTGTCTGAAGATGGTGGTGAGGAGGGCCAGATCGGGGTCCCGGTCATGGTGGCGCTCTACGTCGAGCAGTACAGCGTCGGTGACCTTCCAGCGAGCCGGACCACCGGTCAGGGCCTGGCGTACATCTTCGCCGACGGCAAGGTCGTCCAGGGCACCTGGCAGCGAGACGACATCTACAAGTGGTTCACTTTGGCCGACAACGACGGTGAGGCCATCCTGGTGCCACCCGGGCAGGTTTGGATCTCCCTGGTGCCCAACAGCACCGGTATCAATATCGAGTGAGAAACGGATGACGCCGCGACGGGGCGGGGCTGCCGCTCCAACCCAAGGCGCTCGGTAACTTCTCTTCCGATGACCGCCACGGATCGAGTGAAGACCGCGCTCGAGGCCGCGGAGGCGAGCCAACCGACTCTCAACGCGTTCACCCACATCGACCATGAGGCCGCATTGGCCCGGTCGGAGGAGATCGACACAGCCGTTGGGCGTGGAGAGCCGATCGGATCCATGGCCGGCATCCCGGTGGGACTAAAAGACCTGATCGATCACGAGGGGCGGGCTACCACTGCCGGCTCGGCCTTCTACCGCGAGGTGCCACCGCGATCGGCGCCCGTCGTGGTCCGTCTCGAGAAAGCGGGGGCGGTCGTGATCGGGCGAACTGGTTTGCACGAGTTCGCATTCGGTTTCTCGTCTGAGAATCCCCACTTCGGCCCGGTGAGGAACCCATGGGATCTAGCCACCTCGCCCGGCGGCTCCTCGGGCGGCTCGGCAGCGGCAGTGGCGGCCGGGATCACCCCTGTAGCCGTCGGGACCGACACCGGAGGGTCGGTCCGGGTGCCGGCCGCATTGTGTGGGTGTTTCGGGCTCAAGGTCACCCATGGACGCATCCCGCTCGATGGCATCTTCCCTCTTGCCCCGACCGTCGACACCGTCGGCCCGCTGGCCGACTCGATGGGCAACCTCGACGTCTGCTACCGGGTCCTGTCCGGTGACTCAGGTGACGAGCCGGACCCTCACGTCCTCCGTCTCGGGGTCCCTGAGCCGTGGCTGGCCGAAGCCCCGATGGACGAGCAGGTTCGGGCCGTATTCGAGGAAACGATCGGTCGGCTCGAGGATTTGGGGCACAGCGTCGTCGTGATGGAGATGACGGGGGCGGTCCCCGCTCGCGAGTTGATCGATGCCATCGCCGGCGAGGTGAGCGACGTGCATCGTGAGTTTCGAGAGCGTGGTTTGC
This sequence comes from uncultured Acidobacteriota bacterium, assembly GCA_963837055.1. Lineage (GTDB taxonomy): Bacteria > Actinomycetota > Acidimicrobiia > Spongiisociales > ZC4RG35 > JARDZU01. Next base: position 493,711 of record CAWILU010000004.1, read on the forward strand.
CCTATGGCGAAGATGTGGGCAAGCGAGTCGACGACTGTCTGGCCACGACCTCCGACCGAATCCACGCAGGGAGGACATGGCAGAAGATGATCCGCCGTCTGTTCGCTGAGCCGTTCGAGACCGTGGATCTGCTGGTCACCCCGACGACACCGACCATGCGCAAGATGATCGGCGAGGACATGATCGGCGATCGCCACTACCGATCGGTTCTTTCCTGGTTCACGGCGTTGGTGAATCACGCCCTGCACCCGGCGATCGCCTTACCGCTGGTCGGGACGGGGTCGCCTCCGGTCTCGCTCCAGGCCATTGGGCCGCTCGACTCAGAGACGGCGCTCATCGGATTCGGTAGATCTTTGGAGGACGCCGGGCTGGTCGGATTCACCCCGGCCCCAATGGCCTCGGCTAGTTCGTGATGCCGATAAACTGAGATCACGCGGCAACCCGGATGCGGTCTTCTCACCAGAGCTCACACTTCAAGCCCTGGCGAGACGCGTGCTGATGACAACCCAAGGATGTGACCCAAAGTGGCCGACGAGATCGCCACAGCAGAGCCCTCTACCAAGAAGAACACCGAGACTTTCGACAAGTTGGTAATCCGTTTCGCTGGAGACTCCGGCGACGGGATGCAGGTGGCCGGATCACGATTCACCGACGCCAGCGCCCTGTTCGGGAACGACCTGGCAACCCTGCCGTCTTTCCCGGCAGAGATCCGTGCCCCGGCGGGGACGCTCCCGGGGGTGTCGAGCTTTCAGGTGCAGATCGCGGACTTCGACATCCTGACCGCCGGCGACCAGCCGGATTGCCTGGTGGCGATGAACCCGGCTGCTCTGAAGAAGAATCTGAAGGACCTGCGCCAGGGCGGCACGCTCGTCCTCAACACCGACGCGTTCGAAGAGCGCAACCTCGCCAAGGCTGGCTACGAAGGCGATCCGCTCGAAGACGGCAGCCTCGATGGCTACCGGGTGATCTCGGTACCCATGGACGAGCTCACCAAGGAAGCGGTCAAAGACACCGGCGTGTCGGGGCGGAGCGTCCTTCGCTCCAAGAACTTCTTCGCCCTCGGTCTGCTCGCCTGGCTGTTTCATCGGCCCACCGAGCCGACCGTCGAATGGGCGAGAAAGAAGTTCTCCCGGACTCCGGAGGTGGCTGAGGCAAACGTTGCCGCCTTCCAGGCGGGGTACACGTTCGGTGAGGCCACCGAGGCGGCCAAGATCACCTTCGAGGTCAAGCCTGCTGCCCTTCGGCCGGGCACCTACACCAATATCAACGGCAACACCGCCCTTGCCTGGGGGCTAATCGCCGCCTCCAAGCTGTCGGGGCTCCCTCTGTTCTACGGGAGCTACCCGATCACGCCGGCATCCGACATCCTCCACGAGCTGGCGAGGCACAAGAACTTCGGGGTCCGCACCTTCCAGGCCGAGGACGAGATCGCCGGCGTCGGGACCGCCATCGGCGCGGCCTTCGCCGGGAGCCTGGCAGTGACAGGGTCGTCGGGACCAGGCATCGCGCTGAAGAGTGAGGCAATCTCCCTGGCGTTCATGATGGAACTGCCATTGATCGTGATCAACGTGCAGCGGGGCGGGCCATCAACCGGGCTCCCGACCAAGCCCGAGCAGTCCGACCTCCTGTTCTCGCTCTACGGGCGCCATGGCGAGTCGCCGATCCCGGTGTTGGCGATCGCATCCCCCTCCGACGCCTTCGAGTTGACGATCGAGGCGGCGCGCATCGCCCTCAAATACATGACCCCGGTCCTCCTGCTGAGCGACAACCAGGTAGCCAACGGGTCGGAGCCATGGTTGCTGCCCGATGTCGACGCCATCCCGAAGATCGACGTCGAGTTCGCCAAACACCCCAACGGCCCCAACGGCACGTTCCTCCCCTACATGCGTGACATCGACACCTTCGCCCGCCCCTGGGCGTTGCCGGGGACGCCGGGTTTGGAGCACCGGATCGGTGGTCTGGAGAAGGAGGCAATAACCGGGAACGTCTCCTACGACCCAGGCAACCATCAGCTCATGACCGACTCCCGGGCCTGGAAGGTGGCCAACATCGTCAACGACATCCCCGATCTGAAGGTGGCCAACGACGAGGATGCGGACATCCTTGTGCTCGGCTGGGGATCGACCTACGGCTCGATCCGCGCCGCGGCCCGGAGGGTGGAGCTCGAGGGCAAGAAGGTGGCGACACTCCATCTCCGCCATCTCAACCCGATGCCGCAGAACCTTGGGGAGATCCTCCATCGTTACGAGCAGATCCTGATCCCGGAACTGAACACCGGCCAATTGCGCAAGGTGATCAGGGCCGAGTTCCTGGTCGACGCCAAGGGCCTGAACAAGGTCGCCGGCGAGCCCTTCAAGGTCGCTGAGATAACCGAGAAGATCCTGGAGATGATGAAGTGACCGCCCCCTCGTACACACGTGCCGACTTCCAGACGGACCAGGAGGTTCGCTGGTGCCCCGGGTGCGGCGACTACACGATCCTCGCCTCGGTGCAGCAGTTTCTTGCGGGGCTCGGACGGCCCCGAGAGGAGTTCGTGTTCGTCTCGGGCATCGGATGTGCCGCACGGTTCCCGTACTACATGAGCACCTATGGCATGCACTCCATCCACGGCCGCGCGCCGGCGATCGCCTCTGGGATCGTCGCCACCCGGCCCGACCTCTCGGTGTGGGTGATCACCGGTGACGGGGACGCCCTGTCGATCGGGGGCAACCACCTGATTCACGCTCTTCGCCGCAACGTCGACTTCAAGATCCTGTTGTTCAACAACCAGATCTATGGCCTGACCAAGGGCCAGTACTCACCGACGTCGGAAGCGGGCAAGACCACCAAGTCCTCGCCCTACGGCTCGATCGACTACCCGTTCAACCCGGTTTCCCTTGCACTCGGAGCCGAGGCAACGTTTGTGGCACGAACCCTGGACATGGACCGCACCCACACCCAAGCCCTGCTCCAGGCCGCCTATGAGCACGAGGGCTCCGCCTTCATCGAGATATATCAGAACTGCAACGTCTTCAACGACAAGGCGTTCATCCAGCTGACCGGCAAGGAGGAGCGGATCCACAACCGGATCGACCTGGAGGCGGGCAAACCGATCGTGTTCGATGGCGGGGCCAAGGCGGTTGTGATGCGGGAGGGCCAGGCCACCATCGTGGACTCTGCGACCGTCGACCCGAAGGCGATCCTGATCCATGACCCGACCCGAACCGACGCGTCCATCGCCTTCGCTCTCAGCCGGCTATCGCATGGCCCTTACGGCCCGACCCCCCTCGGCATCTTCCGGGACGTGAGCCGGCCCACCTACGAGAATCAGATGAACGCCCAGATCGATGCCGCCAAGGAGAAGCTGGGCGACGGCGACCTGTCTCGCCTCATCGCCAGCCAGGGCACCTGGACGGTCAAGGACCCGTCCAGCAACGGGGGCTGACCCCCGGTTTCAGGTAGCGATCCCCTTCATGGTGGAGGAAACGATCGTTTCGACAAGGCCGGCCCGATCCACTTCGCCGTCGGGTCGATACCAACGCTCCACGGCGTTGAGGACGGAGAGAATGAGTATCGAGGCGATCTTCGGATCCACATCGGCCCGAATGGTCCCCTCGGCCTCACCCTCGGCGATCACATCCCGAAAAGCCGCCTCGTAGACGTCACGGGCGGCAATGACCCGGGCCCGATGCTCGTGATCGAGCATCCTCGCCTCATTGAGGAAAGTGCGGACCACGTCGCGGTTGTCCAACACCACATCGATGTGGCCGGAGACGAGGCCCCGCAGCTTTGCGGTAGCGGTCTCACCCCTGGCGAGCGCTCGATCGGCCGAATCCTGGAAGAGACGCGCCCCCTCCTCGACCACCTCGACGAGGAGGTCCTGTTTCGACTCGACGTGGGCGTAGAGAGATGAGCCGAGCATCCCGAGCTCCTTACCCAGGTCGCGCATCGAGGTGGCCTGGTAACCACGCTCGGCGAACAATCTGCCCGCTGCGGAGACGACATCGCCACGGCTGTTGCGCGTCGTGACCATCAGCGGTGGTCGTATCTCACGACGACCCGATCGGTCAGCGGATGAGACTGGCAGGTGAGGACGTACCCGGCGTCGAGCTCGGAGTCGACCAGGGCGTAGTTCTTGTCCATACGCACCTCACCCTCCTCGATGCGGCCCTTGCAGCTTGCGCACATACCGCCTTTGCAGGAAAACGGCAGCTCGGAGCGGACTCGGAGTGCCGCGTCGAGGATCGAGGTCTCGGGCCGCATGCGGGTCTGGACGGCTCTCCCGTCGAGGATGACGGTCAGATCGATCGAACCTTCACCCGGCGGGGGCTCGGGTGGCAACGACTCGAGATCGAGAGGGCCGGCGAAGAACAGCTCGTCATGGATCCGATCCTCCTCGACGCCCAGCTCTCCCAGTGTGCGCCGCGCCATCATCACCATCTCGTAGGGGCCGCACAGATACCACCCATCGACTTCCCGGCCCCCGAGCAGTTGGTCGTGGACCGTTCGTATCTTGGCCTCGTCGATACGCCCGGACAGGAACGGGAGATCGGAACCTTCGCGACTGAGCAGGTGAAACAGCTGGAATCGATCCGGGAAACGGTCCTTGAGCCCCTCGAGCTCCTCGAGGAACATGATGCTGTTCGCCGTCCTGTTCCCGAAGAGGAGCGTCCACGATGATCCGGGCTCCAGTTCCAATGTGGTGCCGATCAACGAGAGGACCGGGGTGATCCCCGAGCCGGCGGCGATGGCCACCCGGTGATGGGATGAATCGGGATCAGGATCGATGGTGAACTCCCCGACCGGGGCCATCACATCGATCATGTCCCCTGCCCTGAGCCCATCGATTGCCCAGGTCGAGAACACCCCGCCAGTTAGCCGCTTGATCCCCACCCGCAGCTTTCCGGCGTTGGTGTTCGAGCAGATTGAATAGGAGCGGCGGACATCGTCGCCATCAACGATGGCGCGCAGGGTCACGTGCTGGCCAGGGAGATACAGAAGGTCATCGCTCAAGTCGGCAGGAACGTCGAAAGTGACCGCCACCGAATCGTCTGTGAGTGGCGATACCTCGAGCACGCGGAGCGAATGAAAGTCGACACCCACTCAGAACTCCTTGAAGTGCGCGAAGGGCTCACCGCAAGCCGTGCAGACCATGAGCGCCTTGCAGGCGGTGGATCCGAATCGGGAAACGAGCCGAGGCGATGCCGAACTGCAACGAGGGCAGAGGATGTCCCGGCCGGGAGGCGCGATCCCGAAGTCGGCCAGCTTGTCCCGGGCTTCGGGCGTCATCCAGTCCGTGCTCCACGGCGGCTGATGCACGGTAAGCACCTCGACCTCCTCGAAGCCTGCCGTCAACAGGGCCGAGCGCAGGTCGTCCTCCATCTGCCGCATCGCAGGGCAACCCGAGTATGTCGGTGTGATCTTGGCCACGACCCGGCTCCCCTCGATCGTCACTTCGCGAAGAACACCCAGGTCGGCGATGGTGAGAACCGGGATCTCCGGATCGGTGACGCTCTCCGCCACCGCGCGGGCGAGATCGACGTCGGCAGCGGTCATCGAGGTCACCATTCCGACCCCGGATGACTGCGCTGTACCCATTGCATCTCTGCGAGAAGAGGCCCGAGGTGCTCGGAATGAAAGCCGCGGCGGCCCCCACTCCGTTGATATGGGTCGTCAGGAACGCCAAGCCTCGCTTCGTGAAGGATGTCGGTGACGACTTTCTCCCAATTCTCGAATTGAGTCCCGGCCATCCCCTCGAACATCTCTGTGGTGTACCGCCACAATCCATCGACCGCGTCCTGGGCTCTGCGATGGGATTCCTCCGTGCCGTCGCCAAGGCGAATCACCCAGGTCGAGGAGTGGAGGAGGTGATAGCGGGCTTCACGACCGGCCCGGGTGGCGATGCCGGCCAAGGCTGTGTCTTCCGAGACCGACAAACCGGCCCACAGCTCCAGCTGGTAGGCGTCGAAGAACATGCCCCGCACCATGGTGTGGGCGAAGTCGCCGTTGGGCTGCTCGACGAGCAGCAGGTTGAGAAACTCGCGCTCGGACCGCCGCATCGCGAAATCGTCCTCGGTCCGCCCATTCCCCTCGATCTCACCCGCCCGGGTATAGAGCGCCCGGGCCACCCCGAGATGATCGAGGGCGATATTGCCAAGGGCGATGTCCTCTTCGAGCTCGGGAGCCCTGGATATCCACTCGCCGAGCCGCTGGGCCAGGACGAGGTTGTCATCGGCATGCCCCAGCAGCTGGCGCACCGGGTCTTCATTGCCATCGGCGGGAGAGCCCTGAGGTGCGGTCGAGATGATTTGCTCGCTCACATGTGGCCTACCTCGTCGGGAATGTCGTAACTCGTCGCCAGCCGGTACGCCTTCTCGTTGGCATCCACGTATTCGGAGATGTCCTCGGGCTCGAAGGCATGGATCTCGGTGCTGCGGACCACCCACAGGCTGGCCCCCTCGCCGCGCCGGGTGTAGACGTCGCGGGCGTTCTGGAGGGCGAGCTCGGAATCGGCCGCATGAAGGCTGCCGATGTGGACATGTGAGATGCCGCGTTCGCGCCCGCACGAAGACCTCCCACATCGGCCAGGTTTCCCCAGCCAGCTCGGCAGTTTCCTCGATCTCTGCGCTCTCCCCCGGCGCTACCGGCACGTCGTAGGTCACGCCGCCGCCTTCTTCGCTGCGTAGGCCAACGCGGCTTCACGAACCCAGGCGCCTTCGTCCCATGCGACGACCTTGTGCTCGACGCGATCGCGGTTCATCGGGCCGTTGCCCTTCACCACGGTCCAGAACTCGTCCCAATCGATCTCACCGAAGTCGTAGTGGCCCCGCTCCTCGTTCCACCGCAGATCCGGGTCGGGGATCTCGAGGCCCAGATAGTTGGCCTGGGGGACGGTCATGTCGACGAACTGCTGGCGCAAGTCATCGTTGGAGACCCGCTTGATCTTCCATTCCATCGACTGCTCGGTGTGGGTGGAGTCGGTGTCGTGAGGCCCGAACATCATCAGCGAGGGCCACCACCAACGGTCGAGGGCATCCTGGGCCATTGCCTTTTGCTCAGGAGTGCCGGAGCAGAGCTTGATCAGGCTCTCGTAGCCCTGCCGCTGATGGAACGACTCCTCCTTGCAGATCCGCACCATTGCCCGGGCGTAGGGGCCGTAGGAGCAGCGGGTCAGCATCACTTGATTGGTGATGGCCGCCCCGTCGACCAGCCAGCCGATGGTCCCGATATCGGCCCAGCTCAGGGTGGGGTAGTTGAAGATCGACGAGTATTTGTGCTTCCCCTGATGAAGCAGGGTTTGCATCTCGTCCCGATCGACCCCGAGAGTCTCCGCCGCCGAGTAGAGGTAGAGGCCGTGGCCCGCCTCGTCTTGGACCTTGGCCATCAGGATCGCCTTTCGATGCAGCGTCGGCGCCCGTGCGATCCAATTCCCCTCCGGCTGCATCCCGATTATCTCGGAGTGGGCATGCTGGGCGATCTGACGGATCAGGGTCTTGCGGTACGCCTCGGGCATCCAGTCGGCAGGTTCGATCTTGTCCTCGGCGGCGACGATCGCGTCGAAATGCTCCTCGGGTGTCATCGGTCGAGATTATCACAAACGAACGTTCGTTTGCTCAGGGCGGACGGACTAGTCACCTTGCACGAATCGGGAACGGTTCTAGAGATATGAGCGGTCGGGAGGGACATTGAGCGGTGCGCTGGGAGGCGCAGAAGGAACGGGGATCGTCGTCGGGGGCTCACCCTTCGGCATCTTGGCTTGCAGGTCGAACGTGCCCGATAGCGATTCCTGAAATCACCCGAAGGGAGGGTCTCACCACAGGGAGGCCCTCCCTTCACCGTTCTCAGCTCTCGAAAGAGCCCACGCTCTCGCCGTTGAGCCGGACCTCTCTGCTCTCCCCGGACCAGCTCCCGAGAGGGACGGCGATGGAGAAGGGCTCGACCACTTGGGCGCATATCGCCTCGGTGGCGACCTGGGAGATCATGTCGATGTAGATCACCTCGCCGTCATCGTCCACCGTCCAGAAGATCTCATGACAGGGCGTCGGCTTCTCCCCATCGACCTGAAGCATGACCTGGATCGGGAAGCTCTCCATGATCCTGAGATCGGTGCCTTTCACCAATACCGCGTCATCGATGCCGTCTTCAAGGGGCGGCCGGGGCTCAGGAATCGACCCCGGTGGCCCCGGCTCCGCGATCGGCTCGTCGCCGTCTCCGTCGCCGGAGTCGACCGGTTGATCGGGGTCGATCGTCGTCGTCGTGGTATCCGGATCACCCCCGGATCCAACACCATCGGAACCGCCGCATGCGGCGAGGGTCATAGCTGCAACCACCAGGGACAAGATCAGCCTTCTCATTAGTACTTCGATGCCGGAGAGGCCTCACTGGTTCCGGCGGTCACGCCAGGGAGACCAAGTCGAGCAACTCCTCGTCGAAGAAGCGCATCTCGCCCTCGGGCATCAGCACCGCCCGATCCGGCATCAGCTGTGCCACGAAATCGGTGTCGTGGCTGACCAGCACAACAGTCCCCTCGTAGATGGTCAAGGCGTCGAGTAGCGCCTCCTTGGCCTGGGGGTCGAGGTTGTTGGTCGGCTCGTCGAGCAGGAGCACATTGGGACGGGCGGCGACCAGCATGGCGAGCGCCAATTTCGTCTTCTCGCCGCCCGACAGCGTCGAACCGTTCTGGTCGACCTTGTCGGCGAGGAGGAAATGGCCCAGCAACGAGCGCAGGGTCTGGTCGTTCAATCCCCCGACCCGGCGCATGTGATCCAGGACCGAGACCCCGTCTTCGATCTGCTCGTGCTCCTGGGCGTAATACCCCAGGCTGGCATTGTGGCCGAGCGACGACTTCTCCCAGATCCGACGTCTCGACGCCGGCCAGGATGCGAAGCAGAGTCGTCTTGCCGGCGCCATTGAGGCCGATCAGGAGCATCCGCTCCCCTCGCTCGACCGCGAACTCGACGTCGACGAAGACGAGATTGTCGCCAAACGACTTGGCCAGCCCTAACGCCGACAGCGGGACCCGCCCGGATGGCTCGGGCTGAGGGAACGCGACCTTGACCCTCTTCCCGCTCTTCTGGACCTCGACCAGCTCCCGTTTCATACGGTCGACCCGGGTTTCCCAAGACCGGGCGATCTTCGCCATCTTCTCGGTCGTGCCCTTGAACCGGCGGATGTTCTCCTCGAGACGCTCAATCGCCTCATCCTGATGCTTGCGCTCACGCTCCTTCTGATGGCGTCGGCGTTCTCGCTCCACCAGATAGTGGCTGTAGTTCCCCCGGTACGCCTCCAGCTCGCCATGTTCCAGAGCGAAGACCGAGGTGATCGCTTCGTCGAGGAGCGGCAGATCGTGCGAGACCACCAGCATCCCGCCCCGATAGGTTGTGAGCCACTCGATGAGCCAGGCCTTGGCGTCGAGGTCGAGATGGTTGGTCGGCTCGTCGAGGAGAAGGATGTCGGTCTCGGCGAAGAGGATCCGCGCCAGCTCGACCCGCCGCCGTTGGCCACCGGACATCGTCAGCACCGACTGGTCGAGCTCGTCGTTGCCGATCCCCAGCGCAGCGGCCATTCGCTTAGCCTCGGCCTCTGCGACGAAACCACCCTTGGTCTCGAATTCCTCGTGGAGACGGCTGAAGTGGGCGATACCGCGGTCCCGCTCCGCCCCGTGGAGGTCGTGGAGCCGGCGACGGGCCTCCTCGATTCGCCGCTGAAGGGCACCGATCTCACGTGCCATCAGGATTCGCTCCAGAGCGGTGGCGTCGGGGTGCTCCAGCTCTGGCAGCGCGGCCTCCTGGGAGAAATAGCCAATGCTGCCCGAGCGGAGCACCGTCCCTTCGACCGGAGTCTGGGCACCGGTGAGGGTCCGGATGAGAGTGGTCTTGCCCGCACCGTTTCTTCCGACGAGGCCGATCCGGTCTCCGGATTGCACGCTGAACGAGGCCCCTTCGAGCAAGATACGGGGACCGACATCGATTCGGAGGTCGCGGGCGATCAACATGGGAGGAACCTGTGTCGACAGAACGATAGAAGACGCCTGCCCGCTATCCGGGGTGAATTAGCCGCTCTGCGGGCGTCTACCGGGGTACTCGCCGACTAACTTCGACTTCGATGTTCGGGTGGGTGAACACGCTTATCGACTCCCCCTTCCTGCGCCGGGTCAGCTGGCACGTGAAGCGGGTGGGCGAGAAGATCGACCGGCGATTTTTCGTCTCGCTGATTCTCGCCCTGGTCGTGATCCTGGGCATCGCTTCCGTGATCATCTGGCTCGCCGAGACGGACCGATCTATCGACCTCCTCGGGCAATCGTTCTACTGGGCGGGCGCGACCGTCCTCGGTCTCGGCGAGGGCGGCTTCGTGTCCGGCCCGGTGGGATGGGTGGTCGGCTGGCTGCTCGGTCTGTTCGGGGTGGCGATCGTGGCCACCATCACCGGCGCATTGGTTGGATTCGTCATCGATTTCCTGTTGAAGGAGGGACAAGGGATGGGTGCTTCGGGTTACAAGGACCACATCGTGGTCTGTGGGTGGAACGCGACGGCGCGTGATCTGATCGACGAGTTGAGCAAGGATGACTACGAGACGAGAGTGGTTCTGCTCAACGACTCGGAGCGGAGCCCTGCCGCCGACGACGTGTACTTCGTGCGGGGCAGCACCAGCAACGACTCCGATCTGAGACGGGCGGGGATCGAGTCCGCCACGGCGGCGATCATTTGCCCCGTCGATGGATCGGACCAGGCGGATATGACTTCCATCCTCACCGTGCTCGCGATCGAGTCGATCAACCCTGAGGTGCGGACGGTGGTCGAGGTCAACAACCCGGATCATGTGGCCCATTTCCAACGGGCCAATGTGAACGAGGTCATGGTCACGTCGAAGCTCGCCTCCCACCTGCTCGCCCGCTCGGCGTTGTACCCGGGCCTTTCCCAGCTGGTGACCGACATCGTGTCTGGCGGCGAAGGCTCCGAGCTGTACCGGGTGGTCCTGCCCGAGGACTGCGACGGGCTCTCCATCGACGAGCTCATCCCCCGACTCCGGGCGGAGTACCGGGCCACTTTGCTGGCGGTGGTGCGCGGCGGCACCACGCATACCAACCCCGACCATGAGTTCCGGGTCGAGCTCTCCGACGACCTCGTCATCGTCGCCGAATCCCTAGGTGACCTCCGGCCGCTCCGGGAGGACCCCGAGCCCGCTGTGGTCTGACATCGTTGATTGGACCTGATCAGAAGGTTCGGCGCGCCGAAAGACCCCGTTCATCTCCCGGTCATCTCTACCCGATAACAATGTCCCTGCCAGAGACTCTCCCAGTCGATGGCGACAACCAAGATCCCTCCTCCAGGATCATCGGGGCGACCACAGTGTCGCCCCGATCTCGTTCGGCTTCGATTTCGCAATAGGCTCGCGCCACCACCATGAGCGAGATCCCGAAACGCACCCGGGTCGTCATCGTGGGGGGTGGGCCGGCCGGCTCGCTTCTCGCCCATCTGCTCCACCTACGAGACATCGACAGCGTGATCCTGGAGTTGCGCACGCGTGAGCACGTGTTGGAGCGAGTCCGGGCCGGGGTCATCGAACAAGGGAGCACCGAGGTCCTGCGTGATGCCGGGGTGGGCAAACGCATGGACATCGAGGGCTTCGTCCACCACGGTGTCGCGCTGGCCCATGCCGGCGACACCCTCCGGATCGACTTCGAGCGGCTGACCGGGAAACACGTGACCATCTATGGCCAGACCGAGCTGCAGAAGGACCTCTACGACGCCATGGATGCTGATGGGATCCGATTGATCGACGAGGCCGAGGAGTTGCGGGTGGAAGGCATCGAGGGCGATTCGCCGACGGTGGCATTCCATCATCGAGGTGCTGAGCACATCATCGAATGCGATTTCGTGGCCGGCTGCGACGGCGCCCATGGTGTTACCCGGGATCTGATCCCCATCCACTCGAGGCGCTCCTATGAGCGGAACTACCCGTTCTGCTGGGTGGGGCTTCTCTCCGAGACTCCGCCGGTCAGCGACGAGCTCATCTATGCCAGCCACGAGCGTGGCTTCGCCCTCTGCTCCATGCGCAATGAGCACCGGAGCCGCTACTACGTCCAGGGCCCGGCAGAGACGACCATCGACGACTGGCCCGATGACCATTTCTGGTCTGAGTTGAGGGCGAGGTTGCCCGAGTCGGCAGCATCCAGCCTGGTCACAGGCCCATCCATCGAGAAGCTCGTCACCCCGCTGAGGAGCTGGGTGTCCGAGCCGCTGCGTCACGGCCGGTTGTTCCTGGCCGGCGATGTCGCCCACGTGGTGCCCCCTACCGGGGCCAAAGGGCTGAATCTCGCCATCTCCGATGTCGTGTACCTGAGTGACGCCCTCAGTGGGTATTTCGGCGAGGGCTCCAAGACGGGGCTGGACGAGTATTCGACAAGGGCATTGGCGCGAGTATGGAAAGCCGTGCGATTCTCCTGGTGGATGACGACGATGTTGCACCGCTTCCCGGGGATCAGCGATGATTTCGAGCGGCGTCTCCAGGCGACGGAGCTCGACTATCTGTTCGGTTCCGAGAACGCGCAGCGGGCGATGGCCGAGAACTATGTCGGGCTCCCCCTCTGACCGAGAGAGGAAAGCAATGGGCGCATACGAAGAAGGCATGAAGGTGCGAAGGGAGGTGCTCGGCGACGACCACGTCGACCGGGCGACCGCCGCCGCCACCGATCTCGATGCCGACTTCCAGCGATGGATCACCGAGTCGGCGTGGGGTGGGGTGTGGGCCCGACCCGACCTCGACTTGAGGACGCGGACCCTGCTGACCATCGCCATTCTCGGCGCCCTCAACCACTCCGAGCTCGAGCTCCATCTCCGCGCCGCCAGGAGGAACGGCATCGCTCCCGAGGAGATCAGGGAGGCGCTGCTCCATGTGGCGGTGTATGCAGGGGTGCCCGCGGCGAACCGGGCGTTCCAGGTCGCCAAGGAGGTCTACGAAGGGGACTCGTCGTGAGGGAGCCTGTGATCAGGCACTACGGGCCCAAGGCGTACGCCGATCACCCGCCATTCTCGTATCCCGATTACAGGTCGACGGTGAAGCGGAGCCCGACCCACGACCTGATCCGGATCGTCCAGACTCTCTCCGAGACCACCGGCCCGGGACCCGCCTGGGGCGAGATATCGGAGGAGGACACTGATCTCACCACCAATACCGGGACCGGTAGCCCGGCCATCGGAGAGCGGATCATCGTCACCGGGCGCGTCCTCGACGAGAACGGCCGTGGCGTGCCGGGCACCATCCTCGAGATCTGGCAGCCCAACGCCAGCGGTCGTTATGCACACTGGCGCGAGACCGAGTTCCCTGCCCCGCTCGACCCGAACTTCGTCGGGGTCGGCCAATGTCTCACTGATGCGGAAGGGGAATACCGGTTCACCACCATCAAGCCGGGTCCCTACCCGTGGGGGAATCACCCGAATGCCTGGCGTCCATCGCACATCCACTTCTCCATCCTCGGCCCAGCTCTCGGGATGCGGCTGGTGACTCAGATGTACTTCCCCGGCGACCCCCTGATCCCGCTGGATCCGATCTTCAACTCCGCCCCTGCCCACGCCCGATCGCGGATGATCGCCGCCTACGACCACGGACTGACAGAAGAGAACTGGGCGCTCGGCTACCGATGGGACATCGTCCTCCGCGGTGAGTTGGCCACACCTGTGGACGAGGGCGGCGATTGAGCGACACCCTCGGCCAGACCCCATCGCAGACAGTGGGGCCCTACTTCACGCTGCGGCTTTTCAACGATGGTGAGAACGTGCTGGTTGCGCCGGGTCAGATGGGCGAGCGGATCGTGATCGAGGGGAGAGTTCTCGATGGCGACCGCAATCACATCGAGGATGCCTTGCTCGAGATCTGGCAGGCCAACCCCCGCGGTCGTTACCGCCACTCCGACGACACCCGCGATCTGGAGCTCGACGATGGGTTCACAGGTTTCGGCCGGGCGGTGTCCGACTTCAAGACCGGCGAATACCGATTCGAGACCGTCAAGCCGGGCCTGGTGCCAGATGCCGAGGGGGCGTTCCAGGCTCCGCACATCTCGCTCGTCATCCAGGGGCGGGGCATGCTCAACCCGGTGTTCACCAGGATCTACTTCTCCGACGAAGATGAGGCCAACCGCGACGACCTAACGCTCCGTGCAGTGCCGGTGGAAAGACGCCGCACCCTCGTCGCCGAGTTGATCGATCAAGGGGATCCGAAGGTATACCGGTTCGATGTCCTTTTCCAGGGAGAAGATGAGACAGTCTTCTTCGATTTCTGATGCTTGACCCCGGCTTCACCACACCGGAGATGACCCGGGTCTTCTCGGCGAGCAATCGGGTCGACTCGATGATGAGAGTCGAGGCCGCCCTCGCCCTCGCCCTCGCCGACACCGGTCTCATCCCCATCGAAACCGCAGAGAGGGTGGCCGAGGCTTGCCGCTCCTCGATCGCAGATCCCGAGGCCATCGTGGCCTCTACCTGGGAGGAAGGGACCCCGCTCAACCGCCTCCTCGACGAGATCCGCTCACGCCTCACCGAGGAGGAGTCTCGCTGGGTCCATCACGGCGCAACCAGTCAGGATGTCATCGACACGGCGGCGATGCTCCAAGCCGGGGAGGGCCTCGGGATCCTCGACGCCGGCCTCTTCACAGTGGCCGGCCTCATGGCAGATCTCGCCCGCCGGCACCGGGCTCAGCCGCAGATGGGAAGGACCTTCCTCCAGCACGCCCGGCCGACCACATTCGGGATGACCGTGGCGGGGTGGCTCGAGCCCACCCTGGTCCACATCTCCGAACTGGAACAGATCAGGTCGGGTCTCACGGTCCAATTGGGCGGGCCAGTAGGCAACCTGGCTCCATACGGTGATCGCGGCGTCGACGTGATGGAGGCCTTTGCCGCCCGTCTCGGGCTCGCTGCACCATCACTTCCCTGGCACTCCGATCGGTCCCGGATGGCCACTTTGGCGGCCTCTCTGGACCGATGTGCCCGAACCATGGCCCGGGTAGGTCTCGACGTCGCCCTTCTCACCTCCAGCGACATCGCCGAGATCACGGTGCGAAGCGGCGGGTCGTCGAGCATGAGCGACAAGCAAAACCCGATCGATTCGATCCGGGCAGTCGCCGCCGCCGAGCTATCCGGCACCGCGGCAGGCATGATCACTGGCGGTCGCCTCTCGGAGCTCGACCGTGGCATCGGAGGTTGGCACGCCGAATGGGTGGCAATCCCCCTCGTCTTCCAGGCCACCGCGGCCACCATCGAGGCGATCACCATTTGCCTCGGCTCACTCGAGGTGAATGCCGAGCGGATGACCGAAAGGGCGGGGGCCTTGCCCGAACTCGACCCGCGAATGATCGACCGCGTCCTCCGCGAATACGAAGCCGTAGCGGGAGACCGATGAGCGCGGCTCCAAGAACCGGGGCTTTGGCCTGGACCGAAGCCGGCGACGGCTCGGACCGAACGCTGTTGATGATCCATGCCCTCGGCGGCGACCGCCAGATGTGGGAGCGTCAGCTGCCCACACTTGCCGGGATCAGACGAGTGGTCATGGTCGATCTGCCCGGGCACGGGACATCCACTGCGGCACCGGGTCCCTACGCGGTTAGGGACTTGGGCGAAGACATCCTCGACATCGCCACCGCGGCGGGGGCGGATCGATTCGATCTGTGCGGGATGTCGCTGGGCGGGCTGATCTCACTGTGGATGGCCGCCCACGCCCCGGACCGGGTGCGATCGCTGATCGCCTCCAGCACTGCCGCCCGGATCGCTACTGAAGAGATCTGGCAGGCCCGAATCGATGCAATCGCGGAAGGAGGCATGGCGGCTGTATCGGAGCAGGCACTAGCCAGGTTCTTCACCGCCGACTTCGCCACGGCTGATCCCGGGACCTTCGAGCGAACCGCCCGGACGCTGCTCGCCACCGATCCGGACGCCTACATGTCGTGTTGTGCCGCGCTGCGGGATGCCGATCTACGCGAGCTGGTGGAAGCGATCCGATGCCCCACCCTGATTATCGGTGGCAGCAACGACATCTCGACCCCTCCGGAAGATTCGGCGTGGCTGCATGAGCACATCGCCGGAGAGCCAGCTCGTCCTCATCGACGGTGCCCCCCATTTCGCCAATCTGGAAAAGCCCGAGGAGTGGACGGCAGCGGTCACTGCCTTCCTCGACGCCCAGCAAGGCGCCTAGTGGCCGCTTCGGGCGTGAGCCGCAGTGGTTCGCGTCTTCAGGTCCCGGAGGATCTCGAGCTCTTTCCCGGTCGGAGGCGCGGTGGGTCCCAACGATTCACTCACCTGGAGCTCCCAACCTGTGTTGGCTCGCACTTCTTCGAGATCTCGCCCCGGGTGGATCTCGGTCAGCGTGAGCTCATGTGAAGACGGATCCGGTCTGAGAACCCCCAGATCGGTGATGACCAGCGACGGCCCAGCACCGACGATTCCCGATCTCCCCTGGCCTTCGCGCCCGAAGCCGTAGGAGGTCACGAAGTCAACCGACGGGACAAATGAGCGGCGGGTCTGGCGAAGCATGACGATCACTTCACCTGCTGACGATGCTATCTCCGGGGCACCTCCTGCTCCGGGCAAGCGCACATCGGGTGCCTCGTAGGCGCCGATCACGGTGCTGTTGAGATTCCCGTAACGATCGATCTGGGCCGCCGACAGGAATCCCACGTCGATGCGGCCCCCCTGAAGCCAGTAGCTGAACACCTCTGGGACGCTCACCACGACATCGGCTTTCTCCGCCAACTCACCATCGCCGATGGAGAGGGGAAGAACATCGGGCCGGGTGCCGATGGTGCCCGACTCGTAGATCAGCACGACATTCGGGGCGTGTGACAGCCGGGCGAGGTTGGCTGCCTCGCTGGGAAGGCCGATCCCCACGAAACACACTTGACCGTCCTTCAGGCTTCGTGCCGCCGTCACCGTCATCATCTCATCGGCGGTGTAGCCGACGGTGTCGGGCCCGATTTCAGTCATCGCCTCGCCTGTCGACCATGGCCAGATATTCGGAATGGTCCTTCGTCTCCTGGACGTGTCGCCGCATCCAGTCGGCGAACGTGTCGCGGTCTCGTGAGATCGCATCCCACTCCGTGTAGAAAGCGTTGTCCCTGGTGGTGAATCCCATGGAGTAGGACGGGTGCGAGCCGCGGGGGACGCAGGCCACGGCCGTGACAGTCCATGCGGGCAATACGACGTGGTTCGGCCCCCCCTTCGAGAGCTCATCCACTATCTCCTCGACGGTGACAATCGCCGACCTCGCTGCGAGGACTGCCTCCCGCTGGACCCCGGTTATCCCCCACATGCCCACGTTGCCCTTCCGATCGACTTGTTGTGCGTGAATGAGCGTCACATCGGGGGTCAGGGCGGGAACGGCAGCCAGTTCCTCTCCAGTGAAGGGGCAGGAGATCGCGGCGACCGAGGTATGAGCGAGCAGATCCGAACCGGAGTATCCGCGTAGGACGCCGAAGGGAAGCCCCGCCGCCCCGGCTGCGTATCTGGCCGCCATGCCGGCGTGGCTGTGCTCCTCCAACTCCAATGCATGTGGATACCTGTGCTCCACGGCATCTCGAAAACGGTGAAGCGAACCGACACCAGGATTGCCGCCCCAGGAGAAGATCAGACGCCGGGCGCAGCCCATCCCGATCAACTGGTCATAGATGACATCAGGGGTCATCCGGGCCAGCTCGAGATCCTGCTTGCCCTGCCGGATCAACTCATGCCCGGCGGCGAACGGGATCAGGTGGGTGAAGCCCTCCATGGCGACCGTCGCCTCGTCCGGCACGAGATCGGCGACGATTTCGGCGAGCGAGCCGATCTCTCCCATCCGTCAATCCCTGGGGCCCACGCGCACAACTCGCACGACGTTACCTCCCGAAGCCCGATCCCACGCGGCGTCGCCACTGGTTAGCTTGCCCCGATGCCGGGACAGAGTTTCAAATATGCCGCTGTGAGCCCGGCCACGGTCACGGAGGTCTGGGCGAGATTCGACGAGCCCACCACATGGGAAGCGATACCCGGTGTCGACCGAGTCATCGAACCGAGGGTCGACCCGTCGGGCCGGCTCCAGGGCTTCTCTTTCGAGAGCGACGTAGGAGGGAGGAGGTACGTCGGGGAGGCGACACCCGCCGGGCGCGAGGAAGGCCGTCGCATCGCATGGGACATCGACTCTTCCGAGATCAAGGGCAAAGTCACCGTCGGGCTTGCCCCCGAGGAGAAAAAAGGCACCCGGGTCGAGGTACAACTCGACGTCGAAGGAGCGGGGATGCTCGGCTCCTTGTTCTTCCCCGTCATCGCCGGCGCCATCGGCAAGGGATTCCCCGCGACCGTTGAGGAGTTCGTCGCCGGGCTGTGACGCTCAGGACTCCGGCGCCGGCTCCGGTTCTGGTTCTTCCTCCTCGGCGGCGAGCTGCTCAGCCATCTGCCGGCCCTCCTCGCGACCGCCCGTTGTCACCTGGGCCCGGTCGGTGATGAGAGTGACCTGGTTGTCGAGAACCTGGAGGAAGCCGCCATGGACACCGATGGTGGTCCGGCTGCCGTCCTCGGCCTCGACGATGACCGCCCCGGTGACCAGGGATCCCATCAAGGGCTCGTGATTGGCCATGATCCCGAGCTCTCCATCGGGAGTCTTGGCGAGCAAGAAGGTCGCGGTGCCGCTCCACACCGTCGCCTCCGGGGAGACCACATCGACCTGAAATGTATTAGCAGCCACTATTGCCGACTTTCTCTGGCGGTACTCGCCGCGCGGCGGTAGCTGCGGCGGACCGGCGTCTGTTTGCCCGAGCCTGTGAGCTCACGGCTAACTCGATCCTGTTGACAAGGTGATGGTTGGGCTCGGGCAAAGTCCGCCGCCAATTCAAGCAGCAGCATCCTTGGTCAGCTCGGCGGCCTTGCGCTCCACGTCCTCACGTCCGCCGACCATATAGAAGGCCTGCTCCGGGTACTGGTCCATCTCGCCGTCGAGCACCGCCTTGAACGAGGCGATCGTCTCCTCGAGCGGGGTATAGATCCCGGCCTGACCAGTGAACTGCTCGGCCACGAACATCGGCTGAGCGAAGAAGCGCTGGATGCGCCGGGCCCGGCCCACCGCCAGCTTGTCCTCCTCGGAGAGCTCGTCGATGCCGAGAATGGCGATGATGTCCTGGAGGTCCTTGTACCTCTGCAGGACGCGCTGCACCTCGGTGGCCACGAAGTAGTGCTCCGCCCCAAGCAGCTGGGGGTCGAGGGCCCGGCTCGACGAGTCGAGCGGATCGACCGCCGGATAGATGCCGAGGGCAGTCAGCGGGCGGGACAACACGGTGGTGGCGTCGAGGTGGGCGAAAGCGGTGTGAGGCGCCGGGTCGGTGATGTCGTCGGCCGGCACGTAGATCGCCTGCATCGAGGTGATCGATCGCCCCTTGAGCGAGGTGATCCGCTCCTGGAGGACCCCCATCTCTTCGGCGAGATTGGGCTGGTAACCCACCTCGGACGGCATCCGGCCAAGGAGGGTCGACACCTCGGAACCGGCCTGGGTGAAGCGGAAGATGTTGTCGATGAACAGCAGCACGTCCTGACGCTGGACGTCCCGGAAATACTCCGCCATGGTCAGGGCGGAGAGGGCGACGCGAAGACGCACTCCGGGTGGCTCGTCCATCTGGCCGAACACCAACGCCGCCTTCTCGATGACCCCTGACTCCTGCATCTCGAGGAAGAGGTCGTTGCCTTCACGGGTTCGCTCCCCCACTCCGGCAAAGACCGAGACACCACCGTGCTGGGTGGCGACCCGATTGATCATCTCCTGGATGAGCACGGTCTTGCCCACCCCGGCGCCGCCGAAAAGGCCGATCTTCCCGCCCTGCAGGTACGGGCTGATCAGGTCGAGCACCTTGATCCCGGTTTCGAACACCGTCTTCTGCGGCTCCACGTCCTCGAATGCGGGCGGGGTCCGGTGGATCGGCCAACGCGGTTCGGAGAAGTCCTGGTCGGGGGCATCCAGGGAATCACCCCAAACGTTGAAGATGTGTCCCAGCGTCTGGTCCCCAACCGGCACCGTGATGGGCCCGCCCGTGTTGCGCACTTCCGCGCCTCGGGTCAGACCATCGGTTGGCGCCAGGGCGATTGCGCGCACTTTGCTGCCACCGAGATGCTGGGCTACCTCGGCTAGCACCGACCGCTTCTCGCCACCGACGGTGAAGTCGACGGTGATCGCATGGAGAATCTCGGGCATCCCGTCGGGTGGGAACTCGACGTCGATGACGGGGCCGGCGACCTTGACGATGCGTCCGACGCTTCTTACCTCATCCATTCTTCACTCCTCTGACACTCTCTAAGTACGAAGTACCAAATACCACATACGGCGGAGCCCACTTCATCTGCTCACGTCGGCGAGCGCCTCGGCCCCGCCAACGATCTCGGCGATGGCAGTAGTGATCTCGGCCTGACGAGCGCGATTGGCCTGGACGGAGAGGACCCGAATCAGGTCCTCGGCGTTGTCGGTGGCCGCCTTCATCGCCCGCCGACGGGCACTGTGCTCCGATGCCGAAGCCTCGAGCAACACGTTGAATACGGTCGCCTCCACATACCTCGGAAGAAGCCTGTCGAGGATCTCCTCGGGTGAGGGCTCGAATTCATAGGTTGCAACGGGCCCTTCCGGCTCGGCCCGCTCCGGAGGTGTGATCGGCAGGAGGTCGAGTCGAGTCGGGATCTGGGTCATCGCCGATTGGTATCGGGTGAAGAAAACCTCCACAGCGTCGATGTGCCCGGTGGCGAATGCGGTCACGACCGCGCTGGCCACAGCCCGAGCATCGCCATAGCCGGGAGTGTCAGTGACCCCGAGGTAAGAGCTCTCGATGCGAAAGCCTCGATATCGGAAATAGGCCTGAGCCTTCTTCCCAACTGCGTAAAGGGTCACGTCCTTGCCCTCGCGGTCGAGCTGGCGAATTCGGTTCTCGGCGAGCCGGATGATGTTGGAGGCGTAGGAGCCGGCGAGGCCTCGGTCGGAGGTCACCACCAGGATTCCCACCGTCTTGATCTCGCGCTGTTCCAAGAGCCGGTGCTTGGCGCCGGCGCCACCAACATTCTCGATGACCTCGATCAACTTGGCGGTGTACGGCTTGGAGGCGTTGACCCTGGCTTGTGCCTTCGGGATCCGGCTGGTGGCGATCAGCTCCATAGCTCGGGTGATCTTCTTGATCGCCTCGACGCTCCTGATCCGGCGCCGGGTGTCCCTCAGCTGGGCGGAGGCCACCTGTTAAGCCCCTTGCTCCTCGACCCTGGTCGCCTCGAATGCGGCCTTGAACTCGGCGATGGCGTTCTGCACCTCGTCGCCCTCGGGGAGTTTTCCGGTGTCCTTGATATGGGATAGGAGGCCCGGTTGCCGGCTGCGGAAGAACTCACGAAGCTCGTCTTCGAACCGACGGACATCGCCGATGGAGATGTCGTCTATGTGACCCTCGGTAACGGCAAAGATGGAGATGACCTGCTCCTCTACCGGGATCGGTGAGAACTGGGGCTGCTTGAGCACCTCGACGACGCGGCGCCCCCGTTCCAGCTGGGCCAGCGATGTGGCATCGAGCTCCGAACCGAACTCGGCGAAAGCTGCCAGCTCGCGGAACTGAGCCAGGTTGAGCCGCAGCGGGCCGGCGATCTTCCTCATCGCGGCGACCTGGGCGGCGCCGCCGACACGCGACACCGAGGTCCCGGCGTTGAGCGCGGGGCGTATGCCCTGATAGAAGAGGTCGGTCTCGAGGAAGCACTGGCCATCGGTGATCGAGATGACGTTGGTCGGGATGTAGGCCGAGATGTCATTGGCCTTGGTCTCGATCACGGGGAGACCGGTGAGAGAGCCGGCGCCGAGCTCGTCGGAGAGCTTGGCGCAACGCTCGAGGAGGCGGCTGTGCAGGTAGAAGACGTCCCCCGGGTATGCCTCACGTCCCGGCGGGCGCCGGAGCAACAGTGATATCTCCCGGTAGGCCACTGCCTGCTTGGAGAGGTCGTCGAAGATGATGAGTGCGTGCTGGCCGTCGTACATCCAGTGCTGGCCGATGGCCGAGCCCGCATAGGGGGCGTACATCTGCAGCGCCGGGGCGGAGGAGGCCGGGGCATTGACGACGACTGTGTACTCCATCGCGCCGCGCTCTTCGAGAGTCGAGACAACCTCAGCGACGGTCGAGGCCTTCTGCCCGATGGCCACGTAGATGCACTTGACCTCGTCCTTGGTCCCTTGATTGACCTTCTGGTTGATGATGGTGTCGACGAGGATGGCGGTCTTCCCGGTCTGGCGGTCGCCGATGATCAGCTGGCGCTGGCCACGGCCGATCGGGGTCATCGCGTCGATCGCCTTGATCCCGGTCTGCAATGGCTGGTTCACCGGCTGGCGCTGCACCACAGACGGCGCCTGGGTCTCGAGCAGACGGCGCTCGGTGGCATTGATCGGGCCCTTCCCGTCGACCGGGTTGCCGAGCGGATCGATCACCCGCCCGAGCAGAGCGTCCCCGACCGGGACCGAGAGCACGTTGCCGGTCTGTTTGACCGGATCGCCCTCCTGGATGTGACTCGCCTCACCGAGGAGCACCACACCGAGGTCCTCCTCGTCGATGTTGAGAGCGACGCCGATGAGCCCGCCCGGGAACTCGAGCAGCTCCGACGCCATGACACTGGGCAGGCCCTCGACCCTCGCCACCCCATCGGCGACTGAGGTCACGTACCCGACCGTCTCCTTGTCGACCTCGGGCTTCCAGCCCTCGAGCTGGGTCCGCAGTGATTCGGTGATCTGATCTGAGGTGATGGTCAATTCGGTCATGAGACTCCTAGCGGCTCAGCACGGCCTGGCGAAGGTCGCCGATGGCATTGGCGATGGTCCCGTCGATCACGACGTCGCCGACACGGGCGACTATCCCGCCCATGACCGACTCGTCGACCACCACCTTCACCTCGACTCTCTTCCCAGTGGCCTTGCCGAGAGCCGCGGCAAGACGCTCGATGGTTTCGGGTTCTAGGGGAACGGCGGATCGCACTTCGGCCACCACCCGGTCCCGCGACTCGACCGCCTTCTCGACGAAGGCTTTGGCGATAGAAGGGATCTCGGACGACCTGCCCTGGGCGACGATGAACTGGACGAGACCAACCGTCAGAGAGGAGGCACGACCCCCGATCAGCTCGTCGATGATCCCCTGCTTCTTCTCGGCCGGTAGTTGCGGGTCAGTGAGTATCGACCGCAGATCAGCGGACTTCTCCAACGCTTGGCCGAGGGCCAGGAACTCGCCCTCGACGCGCTCCAGCTCACCCTCGGCTCGAGCAAGGTCGAGGATGGCGCTGGCGTAACCGCTGATCCGCTCGTCCATCTACAAACTCTCCAGGTCGGCCAGATATCGGTCGATCAGGTCCTTCTGCATCTTGTCGTCGAGAGAGCCGCCCACGATCTTCTCGGCGAGCCCGACCGAGATCTCCCCAACCTCGCGGCGGGCGTCGGCGAGGGCACGAGCCTTCTCGGTGTCCGCCTCCTCCCGTGCCTTGGCCAGGGTCTGGGCCGCCTCGTCTTCGGCACGAGCGACGATGTCGGCCTTGAGCTGCTCCCCAGCGGCCCGGGCCTCCTCGACGATTCGGTTGCCCTCGGCCTTGGCCTCGGCGAGCTGGGCTCGATAGTCGGCTAGCAGGCTCTCTGCCTCTCTCTTCGACTCCTCGGCGTCGGCGAGCTGGCCGGAGATCGCCTGCTGCCTTGCCTCCAGCGTCTTGTTGATGGTTGGCAGCGCCCTCCTCCATACGAAGAAGAAAACGATGAGGAAGGCGAGGATGCCGGCGATGAGCTCCTCGGGATGGGGCAGCACCAGGCTGAGCCCGCCTCCGGACTCTCCCCCTTCCTCGGTGGCCAGGACCACCAGGGCTTTCAAGAACTGCATCCTGTTTCCCCTATCCGGCTGAAGCGATGAAGAAGAGCACGAACCCGATCAACGCCAGCGCCTCGGTGAGGGCGATGCCCAGGAACATGGTGGTCCGGATCGTCCCCTGCATCTCGGGCTGACGGGCCATCGCGGTGATGGCATTGCCGGCCACGATGCCGATGCCGATGCCGGGGCCGATGGCGCCCAGGCCGTACCCGACCAGGGAGAGGGGGCCGACGAGGGCCTCGATGTTGCCTTCCATTCTGTTTCTCCTTAGTGCTCGAAGTGGATTGACGATTCGATGTAGATCGCGGTCAACAAGGTGAAAATGTATGCCTGGAGCACGCCGATCAGGATCTCCAACAGGAACATGAAGAGACCGAGGCCGAACCAGAAAACACCAATCGTCCCCTTCACACCGATCTCGGGGATGGCGGCCACGAAGATGACCCCCGAGGTCAGCAGCAACGTGAGCATCAGATGCCCGGCCACCATGTTGGCGAAGAGTCGGACGGCCAGCGTGATCGGCCGGAGGATGAAGATCGAGAACAGCTCGATCAGACCTACCAGCCATCGGAGACCGATCGGGACCGCCTTGGGCCAGATGGTGTCGATCAGGTAGCGGAAATTGTTCTTGGCGAAGCCGACGAACATGAAGATGACGTAGGTGACCAGGGCGAGGAAGGCAGGTATCGCCATCCGCGATGTGATCGGGAAGTTGATCAGAGGGGTGACCTCGAACAGGTTCCCCACCAGGAGGAAGAAGAACATCGCCATCAGATAGGGCAGGTATTTGGTGCCCTCGGGCCCGATCACGTCGCGGGCGATGCCGTCTCTGACGAACCCGACCATTCCCTCCACCGCCGCTCCGAACTTGGTCGGTACCAGTTGCTGCTTCCGGAGCCCGAAATAGAGGATTCCCACCGCGACGAACGCCGCCAGAAACATGAGGATGATGGTCCGGGTCACCTCGAACCCACCGATGGTGAAGATGGTGGGGAACTCGAACAGCTCGTTGACGTTGGCCGGGGCGCAGATCACCTCGTTGACCACGTCACATTCGGAGGCCGCCACTATCAACTGCGCCAACTGGGTTCCCTTTCTCTATCCCTCGTGATCGACACTGCCTCCCAGGTCAGCAGCGCCAAATAGGACACCACTGCCGAGATCCCGAAGGCGATCCGGTCCACCTCGACCAGCGTGGCGATCAGATAGACCGCGCCGACAAACAAGGCGAGACGGAGGAGGAAGCCGATCAGAGCGGCGGCATGATAAGCCTGGAGGCTGATCCTCAGTGAAATCGACAGGATCGCCCCAGCGAGGAGGAAGTTGGCCACCACCACGACGACCCCGAGCGCGGCGCTCCATGCCCCATCCCACCCATTGAGAAGGCCAAACAACAGGATCAGCGCAGGCCCGATGTAGACGGCGCGAGCCACCGTTTCCTTGGCCAGGTTGGCCTCGAGCGGCGGGCCGTGCTCAACGCTCACGATCGGCCGTTTCCATTTCCTTGGACCAGCGCCACATATTCATGAAGCCCGAATAGGAGCCGACGAGCGCTCCGGTCACTACCAGCCAGGGCTCGGTCCCCAGCCAGTTGTCGGCGAGGAGGCCGAGAAGCGTGCCGGAGATGATCGACCCGGCGAAGGCACCCGATCGACCCCACCCTTCGCTGACGGCACGTCCAACGGTCTGGTTGAGAGTCTCGTCATTCATGGCATAGCTCGAGGGAGGAGCTTGTGAATCTATTCACAAAGTCTAGGGAGGGGTTTATGGTGCACCAAATCGGAACCTACCCGTTTCCTCCCCCAGGAGCGAAGCGACGTTGGGGGAGGTGGCCTCGAAGGACCGGAGGGGGTTCTTTTCCCCCTTCCCCGCCTCGGCGGCACTCCCCCTACGGGGGATGAAACATCAAACGTGTCCGACGAAGTCGTGGGGGTAGGGCGGGAATTCGGCGGCCAGCTCCGACACCCGGGAGGACACCTTCGCCAGCTCTCCGTCGTCACCACGATTCTGCAGGGCTCGGGCGATGAGCGAGGCCACCTCGCCGGCCTGATCCTCCTTCATCCCCTGACTGGTCATCGCCGGGGTACCCACCCTCAGCCCGGAGGCGCGGTACGGAGGACGCGGATCGAAGGGAATGGTGTTGAAGTTGAGAGTGATTCCAACGGTATCGAGCAGCTTTGCCGCCTCCTTCCCGTCGAGATCCGGGTCGACCGATCGCAAATCGATCAGGAAGAGATGGTTGTCGGTTCCGCCGGAGACCACGCGCACCCCCTGCTCCTGAATCGAGGTCGCCATGGCCCTTGCATTGGCCACGATCTGATCGGTGTAGACCCGGAAGGAGGGCTGCATCGCCTCATGGAACGAGACCGCCTTGGCCGCGATTTGCGACTCGATCGGCCCGCCCTGGGCGTTGGGGAAGATCGCTCGGTCGATGTCCTTGGCGAAACGCTCGGTGCTCATGATCAGGCCACCCCGGGGGCCACGCAGCGCCTTGTGTGTGGTTCCGGTGACGATGTCGGCGTGCGGCACCGGTGAGGGGTAGGACCCTCCTGCCACCAGCCCGATGAAGTGGGCGGCGTCGACCATGAAGATGGCGCCGATCTCATCGGCGATCTCCCTGAATCTCTCGTAGTCGAGAGTGCGGGAGTAAGCCGAATAGCCGGCGAGCACGATCTTGGGCTCGTGCTCGCGTGCCAGGGCTCGGACCTGATCCATATCCACGAGCTCTGTCTCCCTGTCGACCCCGTAAGCGACGAATTCGTAGTAGAGCCCGGAGAAGTTGACGGGAGAGCCATGGGTCAGATGGCCGCCCTGGTCGAGGCGCATTCCCAGGACGCGATCACCCGGTTTGAGAAGGGAGAAATAGACGCCCATATTGGCCTGGGCGCCGGAATGGGCCTGCACGTTGGCGTGCTCCGCACCGAATAGCTCCTTGGCCCGATCGATGGCGAGCTGCTCCATCTCATCGACGACCGAGCAGCCCTCGTAGTAGCGGCGACCCGGGTAGCCCTCCGCGTACTTGTTGGTGAATACCGAGCCCGATGCAGCCATGACCGCGGGTGAGGCGAAATTCTCGGAGGCGATGAGGTGGATATGACTGTTTTGGCGATCCACGTCTTTGCGGATGAGGCCGGCAATGGCCGGATCGACCTGCTCCAGGGGGTCCATCGAGATCATGCGCAGGAGGGTAACGGCCAGGGATTACGCCGAGTCGCGGCGGTAGCCGCGGCAATCAGATGACGACCGGCCCTTGACGCAGCACCACGACCTCAGTCCCGGTGACATCGACCACGGTGGAGGCCTGGCCGCCCGGGGCCCGTCCCTCGACGTAGACGGGAACCCGGTCACCGAATACCACCCTGGCTTCCTCGTCGCTCAGCGACTCGGCGCCGCCGCTGAGATTGGCCGAGGTCACCGCGAGAGGTCCGACAGCCTCGAGCAGCTCGATCGTCACAGGATGATCGGGCACCCGCAGACCGACTGTTTGACTCTGGGCGTCGCCAACCCAATCGGCGAGGATCACCTTCGGAGTGACCACAAGGGTCAACGCACCGGGCCAGTGCTCCGCTGCCAGTTCGGAGGCCGCACCCTCGATCTCTCCGATGACCTCCGCCTGTTCGACCGAGGCGACTAGAAGCCCGATCGGCTTCAGCTCGGGCCGCCCCTTGAGGTCGAACAGCATCGCGACGGCTTCCTCGCTCAGCGGGTCGGCACCGATCCCGTAGACCGTGTCTGTGGGAAGCCCGACCACCTCGCCCCTTCGAATCGCAGCGACCGCCGCCTCGATGCTCAAGGCTTGACCGCGACGACGTAGCGATCGCGGCCGGTCAGATCCTGACGGACGATCGCGGGCAGCTCCGCGAAGGAGCTGGTCGCCGAGACGCCCTGTTTCTCTCCGATCTCACAGATGACCACCCCACCCGGTCGGAGCCACGACGCCGCGGAAGCGCCAATCCTCTGAATGACCTCGAGGCCTGTCGGCCCCGCCACCAATGCCACCTTTGGCTCGCGCTGTACGTCGGCGGGGAGTCGGGCGAAGTCGACCTCGGCCACATAGGGCGGGTTGGCCACGATCAGGTCCACTGTCCCCAGAATCGCAGTGGGCAGGGGGTCGAAGAGACTTCCCTCGGCGAGGTAGATCTGGAGGCCGGTGCGGTACCGATTGTCGGTGGCGACTTCGATCGCGTCTGCCGAGATGTCTGTGGCGAATACTGCTGCCGAAGGGAAGCGATTCTTCAGGGCCAGAGCCAGCGCCCCCGAGCCGGTACACAGGTCGACGATGATCTCCGGGCTTCGCACCATCCGGGTGGCAAGGTCGAGCATGCCCTCGGTCTCCGGCCGCGGGATCAACACCCGCTGGTCCACGAGCAGATGGAGCGGCCCGAAAGCGGCGGTCCCCTCTATGTATTGCAGCGGCTCGCCACCGAGACGGCGGGCGATGAGCCCATCGATAGGCGTGTCGGGGCCGGCAACGGCTTCGAGCCTCGCCCTCTCATGTTCGGGAATAGTCGCCATGGCGCCCCAGAGTTCACATCACGACAGCCGTCAGAAGATAGTTCGGTTCGGGTTCAGAACCGACAACCCGGCGGTTTGGGCAACCCAAGAGACGACGGTTCTTCTGCCATGATCAGCGCCGCAACTCAGTCGCACCGGGAGTGATCCGAGACCTTTATGGATGACATCAAGCGTCTCCTCGTCGCCGACGACTCGGACACAGTGACGACGGTGTTGTCCACCGCCCTGGAGTTGGAGGGGTATGAGGTCGACATCGCGAACAACGGGATCGAGGCCTATGAAATGGGGGCAAACGGCCAATACGACCTCGTCATCCTGGACCATTTGATGCCGGGATTGCTGGGGCTGGAGGTCATGCAGCGTTGGGCGCGGGAAGGCCACCAGAACACCATCATCATGCTCTCCGGTGTCGACGATGACCGAGTCGCGGTCGAAAGTCTCGAAGCCGGGGCGGTCGACTTCGTCCGCAAGCCCTTCCGCATGCCCGAGTTGCTGGCGCGGATCCGCTCACGTCTGCCTGACTGACCACGCCGCTCAACTGCGCCGATTTATGGCCGATTTATAGCTCTGGGTACGTCTCATGAGCGAAACCACCATCGGCATCACTGCCGTGGGCATCGTCTTCATCGCGGCCATCGCCATGCTCACAGGGCTGGTGACTTTGAAGATCGTCCACCGACGGCGCGCCCGGCGTCGCCGGCAGCGGCGTGTCCAATACGTCGTTCAGCTCAGCCGCCTCCTCGCGTCGAAGTCCTCGTCAGACCCGATCGATGCCTCGGCGGTCGACGACGATGCCTTCCTCGATGCCGTCATCGATATCCGCAACGTCGTCTCCGGTCGCGAGATCGACACACTTGCCGGGATCGTCGACGGGGTCGGTCTGGCCCGGCGGCAGGAGGCCAGGTTGCGCAGCCGGTTCCCATTGGGTCGGCGGCTCCGAGCTGCCGTATCACTGGCCGAGATCGGCGATGATTCGACCGCTTCGGTCCTGATTTGGCATCTCTCGGATCGAGAGCCAGAGATCCGGATTCAGTGCGCCCGAGGGCTGGGTCGCATGCAACATGAACCGGCGATCAACGCCATCCTGGAGCGATTCGGCCTCGAAGCCCCATGGGTACGGGCACGGTTCGCCGACACGTTGGTCCGATTCGGGGCCAAGGCCACCTGGCCATTGGTGGCCTACATCAGGGCGAACCTTCGTTACAGCGACAACGAGGGTGTCGTCGAAGCGATCCGGGTGCTCGGCGTCATCGGCGATCGCGAGGTGGGGCCGACCCTGGCGGGGATCCTCCGTGTCGCCGTCGACCCTGAGGTCCGGATAGCTGCAATCGAGGCCCTGGGCGCCGTTGGCGGCCCGCTCGCCATCCGGCCGCTCAAGTACACGTTCCGCTCCACCGACTGGAGGCTGAGGGCGAAATCGGCCACCTCGCTGGGCCATATCGGCGATCCGTCGGTAAACCGGGTCCTCGCCAAGGGTCTCGAGGATGCAAACTGGTGGGTGCGTCGCAACAGCGCCTCGGCCCTATCTGCACTGGCGGGGGGCGAGGACCTTCTGATGCAAGCGATCGGGTCGGTCGATCCCTTCGCCCGGGACGCAGCCGCCGAAGCCCTGGCCGATTGCGGGGCCCTCGCCGCAGCCCGCGAGCGTCATGAAGCGCGGCGACGCCACAGAGGCCGACCTACTGCTCCTCGACTATGTCGGCAACGAGGCATTGGTGCTGTCGTGATCCTCGACATTCTGAGTTGGGCCGGATACGGCACCATCGTCTACTTCATCCTCATGCAGGCCTACATGATCGGGCTTGGGCTTCGCTCGGCCGCGGTCATGCGTCGGGTGCACCATCTCGATCGGTTTGGCCGGGTCTCGGAGATGCTGTCCAGCCAGACCTCGCCGCCAGTCTCGATCGTCATACCTGCCTACAACGAGGCAGCCGGGATCGTCGATTCGGTTCGATCGATGTCGATGGTCGGCTATCCCCGATTCGAGATCGTGATCATCAACGACGGCTCGACCGATGGGACGCTCGCCGCCCTGATCGAGGCGTTCAGTCTGGAGAAGGTCCGCATCCCCTATCGACCAGACATCGCCACCGCCCCGTGAGGGCGATCTACCGCGGACACGGGCCATTCGACATCACTGTGATCGACAAGCAGAACGGCGGGCGGGCAGACGCCCTCAACGCCGGGATCAACGCCGCCAGATACCCATACGCTCTCTGCACCGACGCCGATGTCATCCTCGATGCCAATTGTCTGATCGGTGCCATGCGGCGGGTTGTCGAGGATCGGCAACGGACTATCGCAGTCGGGAGGGAACATCCGGCCACTCAACGGGAGCAAGGTCCAGCTCGGACATCTCGTCGAGGCGGGCGTACCCAAGAAACTCGTGGCGCGGATGGCAGGTGCTGGAGTATCTGCGCACCTTCCTCGCCAGCCGGCCGGCCTGGTCGGAGATGGGGGCACTTCCCCTCGTCTCCGGAGCATTCGGTGTCTGGAAGCGGAGCGCTGTGATTGCGGTCGGGGGGTTCACCAGCGGTCACATGGGCGAGGACATGGACCTGACCATGCGTCTTCATCGTCATCACATCGACAACGAGATCCCCTACCGGATCGTCTACGAGCCATCGGCTGTGATCTGGACCGAGGTGCCCGACACACTTCGTGTCCTGCGGCGGCAGCGGGTCCGCTGGCATCGGGGTCTGATGACGGCGGTGAAGGACTTCATGCCGATGACCTTCAACCCTCGCTACGGGAAGGTGGGGATGGTCACCTGGGCCGCGATGTTCCTCTTCGAGTACCTGGCCCCGATCATCGAGTTCGCCGGCTGGATCACCATCGTCCTGGCTCTGCTGCTCGGTGCGCTCGAACACGACCTCGCTGGTGATCCTCCTCGCTCTCGCTTTCGGGGTCGGGCTGATCAACTCCCTCGTCGCCCTGCTCCTCGACGAGTCGTACGGATACTTCAACTCGCCGGCGGACACCCTCCGGCTGATCGTGATGATCCTGATCGAGAACTTCGGCATGCGCCAGATCACGGTCGTCTGGCGGATCCGCGCCATCATCGGCGGGAAAGCGACCCGCACCTGGGGCAACATGGAACGCAAGGGTGTCGCCAATCTGGGCGTGGGCACATGATGTCGTGCTGCGGCGAACCTCAGGTTCCGTCGGCGAGGCGGGTGGCCTGCTCGTCGGCGCTGAGGGCGGTGACGAATTCGTCGAGGTCGCCTTCGAGAACCTGATCGAGGCGTTTCACGGTGAGGCCGATGCGATGGTCGGTCACCCGGTTCTCTTTGAAGTTGTAGGTGCGGATCTTCTCGGACCGCCCACCTGAGCCCACTTGGGAACGGCGCTCCCCCGCCACCTCGGATTGCTGGCGGTCCAACTCGAGCTGGTACAGCCTGGCCCTGAGGATTCGCATGGCTTTGTCCTTGTTCTGGAGCTGGCTCTTCTCATCCTGAACCGTGACCACGAGGGAAGTGGGGAGATGGGTCAGCCGCACCGCCGAATCTGTTGTGTTCACCGATTGGCCCCCCGGCCCCGTGGACCGATACACGTCCATCTTGATGTCGTTGGGGTCGATCTCGACCTCGACTTCCTCGACCTCCGGCAGGACGGCGACAGTCGCAGTGGATGTGTGGATGCGCCCCTGCGACTCGGTCTTGGGCACCCTCTGCACGCGGTGCACCCCGGCCTCGTACTTCATCCGGGAGTAGGCGCCCCGCCCCTTGATGGCGACGGTCACCTTGTCATAGCCGCCGGCCTCCGATGGCGAGCTGTCCATCGCCTCGATCTCGAGGCCGATGCGGTCGGCATATCGCTCGTACATGCGGAGCAGGTCGCCGGCCCAAATCGCCGCCTCGTCGCCTCCCGCGGCCGATCGGATCTCGAGGATCACGTCCTTGGCATCGGCCGGATCCACCGGGATCAGGGCACGACGCACCCGGTCCTCGATCTCCTCGGCTTCAGTCGACAGCTCGCGGGCCAATCCCGCCATATCCGGGTCATCGGACAAGCTCTTGGCGTCATCGAGGTCGGTGCGGACCTGGCGGAGGCGACGGATGTCTGCC
This sequence comes from uncultured Acidobacteriota bacterium, assembly GCA_963837055.1. GTDB lineage: Bacteria > Actinomycetota > Acidimicrobiia > Spongiisociales > ZC4RG35 > JARDZU01. The sequence continues at coordinate 526,129 of CAWILU010000004.1, forward strand.
ACGACATCTCGAAGGTCGGAATGTCGTTTGCCCAGCTCAGCCAGCAGCGGAGGATTGGCGAGCGTCTCGGGATCGGACAGCGCCGCCTCGGTCTGCTCGAATGCTGACTCGATCTCGTCGAGCCTCTTCGCCAGCGTCTCGTCCATCACCCCTCCGCAGCCGGAGGAGATAGAACGATGCGGCGGACCTCTAACGCCGTCCCCGGCAGACCACCCCGGCCGACGACGTCGTCGACCATCTCGTCATCGAGTGCGACGACCAGACTCGAAATGGCCACTTCGATTTGAGACTCGTCAGGGACCCTTGTCGTCAGCTTCTGCAACCAGATGCCCGGCGCGGCCAACGCCCGTGCCAGCCACCCGGTGCTCCGCGTCCCCGACCAGCGCAACAGCTCGTATGCGAATCCGGCGATGATCGGAATCCCGATGAGGCGTGAGACAACGATGAAGCCCCATCCCGGCCGGCCGAAGAACGAGAACAGGATGATCGAGCCCAGCACGACGATCAGAAGGAAGCTGGTGCCGCATCGGGGATGCTCGGGAGGGAAACGGCGGACGGATTCGATGCTGAGCGGCTCGACCTGCCTCGAAGGCATGGATCGACATGTGCTCCGCCCCGTGATACTCGAACACCCGCCCGATCTCGGCCGAGCGCCCGATCGCCCAGATGTAGCCGACGAAGAGGGCAAGACGGATGACACCTTCGGTGACGTTGAACATGATCCCCGACTCCCCCGAAACGAATCCGGCGGCAAAGGCGGGAAGCACGATGAAGACCCCTGCGAAAAGGGTGAAGGCGAGAATCATGGTGAGACCGATCTGAGACTTGCTCAGCGGCTCCTCCTCCTCACCCGACGCCACCTCGGCTGACCAGGAGAGGGCACGGAAACCGAGGCTGAGCGATTCCCAGAGGACGACGATCCCGCGGACGAACGGGATGCGGGCGGCGCGATTGCGGTCGGCGAGACGACCCAACTCGTGTCGGCGGGCGACGATCGTGCTGTCGGGTGCTCTCACCGCCACCGACCATGCGCCCGGGGCGCGCATCATCACACCCTCGATCACCGCCTGGCCCCCGACCGTCTTGGCCGGGTCGATCGGACCGCTCAGCGGGGGAGCGGTTGACTCACTCTGCGTCAGCGGCTTCCGCCTCTGCGCTCGCATCGACCGGGTCGCCGGCCTTGGTGAAGGCAGTCTTCCCGTAACGCTTCTGGAAGCGCTCCACCCGGCCACCGCTGTCGACCAGCTTCTGCTTGCCGGTGAAGAACGGATGGCACTCATTGCACAGCTCGATGTGCATCTCGCCGGCTTTGGTGCTCTGGGTCGTGAAGGTGTTGCCGCACGAGCAGGTCACATGTGTCTCGGCGTACGTCGGATGAATGTCGGTCTTCACCGCTGGCTCCTATCTAGCTGCCGCTGCTCTTCGCTACCTCGGAGAGGAAATCGGCGTTGGACTTCGTGGTCTTCAATCGGTCGATGAGAAGCTCGAGGGCGGCTCCGGGCTCGAGGGCCAGGAGCACCCTGCGCAGCTTCCAAACCTGCGCAAGCTCCTTCTGGTCGAACAGAAGCTCTTCCTTCCTTGTTCCCGACGCCTCGATGTCGATGGCCGGGTAGATCCGCTTGTCGGCCAGCTTGCGGTCGAGGCGAAGCTCCATGTTCCCGGTGCCCTTGAACTCCTCGAAGATGACCTCGTCCATCTTGGACCCGGTCTCGACCAGAGCCGTGCCGAGGATGGTGAGCGAGCCGCCCTCCTCGATGTTGCGGGCAGCGCCGAAGAAGCGCTTGGGTGGGTAGAGGGCCTGCGAGTCGACACCACCGGAGAGGATCCTGCCCGAGGCAGGCGTGGCCAGGTTGTGGGCGTGGGCGAGACGTGTGATCGAGTCGAGCAGGATCACCACGTCGGTGCCCATCTCAACCAGGCGCTTGGCCCGCTCCAGCGCCAGCTCTGAGACCTGGGTGTGCTCCTCGGCGGGACGGTCGAAAGTCGAGTAGATGACCTCGCCCTTGACCGAGCGCTGCATGTCGGTGACCTCTTCCGGCCGCTCGTCGACCAGGACCACCATCAGGTAGCACTCAGGATTGTTGGTGGTGATGGCCTGGGCGATCTCTTGGAGGACCGTTGTCTTGCCGGCCTTTGGGGGCGACACGATCAGACCGCGCTGGCCCTTGCCGATCGGTGCGATCAGGTCGACGATTCGGGTGAGGATGCCATTGGGCCTGTCGTCGATCTCGAGGCGAAGTCGCTGGTCCGGGAACAGCGGGGTGAGCGACTCGAACTTGGGCCGTTTCATGCGCCTCGTCGGACGACATGCCGTTGACCTTGTCGATGCGGACTACGGCAGCGAACTTCTCCTTCGAGCGGGGGGGCCGAATCGGGCCGGAGACGATGTCGCCCTTACGCAGGCGGAACTTGCGCACCTGGTTGGCGGAGACATAGACGTCCTTGTCGCCGGACAGGTAGCCGGTGACCCTCAGGAATCCGTATCCCTCGGGCAGGATGTCGAGCAACCCCTCACGGGTCTCCAGATCCTCCTCGGGGATGTACTCGTCCTCACGGCCTCCGCCACTACGACGGCGGCGGTTGCGGTTCCGATTGCCTCCCTGGCGCTGATCGTCGTATTCGCCACGACCGCCCTGACGCGGCTCGGGGCGCGACTCATCAGCGACATCGGCGCCGGCTTCTGTCTCCCCGTCCTGGGACACCCGCTCGGTGCGAGGGGTGGCGTGGGGAAGATCGACTTCCTCGCCAGGCGAGGAGTCGGCCACTTGACCGGCGTCGACCAAGGCGCTGATCAGCTTTGATTTCTGGAGACCGTCGGTCTCGATACCTACGGCATCGGCGATCTGTCTCAGCTCGTCGATGGACTTGCTCTGGAGTTGAGCTCGTGTGGTCATTGGATCCTTCGCGATTCTTCGCTTTCGGGCTCTAACGGACCGGGATTGCGCACCATCGGAACGATGATGTGGCATGCCTCGGATGAGGACTGTGAGTGGGTGGCCGCGACGTCCCTTCGCGTCGTCGGCTAACCGTATGGTAGCTGTTTGCCGGGCTTGCGCAAAGCAGCGACCAACTAATTATCGGAGGAGCAGGTCGAGCTCTGAAGGGTCAGGCTCGATGACCGTGAGGCGCTCTGGTTTCTTGGAAGGGTCTTCGAACCCCTTGGGTGGTTTGGGACGCCGTCCCACCGCTCGCTCCACAGCGTCACCGAACTTGGACGGATGGGCTGTGGAGACCACGACCACGGGCCTTTCCCCGACTAGCGAGTCAGAGACGTGCCAGGCGGCGGCGGTGTGCGGGTCGAGCAGATAGCGATAGCGCCGGTTCACCCGGGCGATCGTTTCGAGTATCTCCTCGTCGTCGGCATACCCGGCGGTGAAGACCTGCGAAGGGTCACCCGTGAATCGCTCCAGGTTCGACGGGACATTGACGTCCATCGCCGGCGCCAGGGTCGGGATGACGGGGCCTTGCTCCCTGGTACCGGTGTTGACGAGATCGGATAGGCCGCGGTTGGCGTTGTTTGCGATGGCGATGGTCTCGATGGGCACGCCCATCTGCTTCGCCACCCAGCAGGCAAGCACGTTGCCGAAATTGCCGGTCGGGACCACAACATCGAACGATTGGTCGAACTGAGCCGCGAGGTAAACGTAGTAACCCGCCTGGGCGGCGACGCGCGCCCAGTTGATCGAGTTGAAGGCGAGCAAGCCCTCATGACGGGAGAAGGCAGCTTTGACCATGGCCTGGCAGTCGTCGAAATTCCCCTTGACCGCTACCGCCATGACGTTGTCGTCTTCGACCGTCGTCATCTGGCGCCGCTGGAAATCTGAGATCAATCCCTCGGGATAGAGCACCACGATCCTCAGGTTGGCCCGCCCCCGACATGCCTCGATCGCAGCGGAACCGGTGTCTCCGGAGGTGGCTCCGAGGATGGTCGACGGCGAGGTGACCTCACGGTCCAACAAGCCGGCGAGCACCTGCAAGGCGTGGTCCTTGAAGGAAAGCGTCGGGCCCCAGAACAACTCAAAGACGTATCGGTCGCCGAGACCGACCACCGGGGCGACCTCTTCGCGGGCAAACCTGGAGGCAGCCTCCATGACCAGCGGCCCGACCTGCTCTGCCCCGAACAGGGTCAAGGTGGCGGTGACCGCCTGTTGATATGACCAGTCCATCCAGATTTCTGTTGGAAGCGAGGGGACGTCCTCGGGCACATAGAGCCCGCCATCGGAAGCCAGGCCGGCGACGAGCACGCCGCGGAAGTCCAACATCGGGGCCTCACCCTTGGTCGAGACGTACTTCACCGGAGGGAGAGTAGAAGGTGGGCCGCCGATACAATCCACCTTCGAGTGCTCCCGTAGCTCAGGGGATAGAGCGCCGGCCTCCGGAGCCGGGTGCGCAGGTTCGAATCCTGCCGGGAGCGCGCAATTTGAGAATCGGCTCCAGCCTCGGTCATCGGATACAGATCGTGGCGACAATGCGCATCCGTCATGGAGACGTAACTGGTCTACGTCGCAGGACCAGGAATCCAGACCCGCCGGCGAAGACTGATGGTATGAGGACGGGCGAGAGCCCAAGGGAGTGAAGACGCCCTTGGACTTGGGCTTTCCACAGGCGGCCAGCAAGAGGTAGGCACGATATCTGAACCGGTGTCCCTGGCGTAGTGACGATGTTCGGCCGTTCCGCCGTCGCTCAATCCACCCGAAATATCAGAGAAGGAGCCGGCCCCTCCGCCACGCAAGACATGTCCAATTCGGCAGCGCTGCCGGCTTCGATGAAGTCGGCGACGAGGGATCGCATGCATCCAAGCGGCTGTCACCCAACGAGGGAGGCGGTCAGCACGAAGATCGGCAGCGAGATGTCGAGAAGCCCGTGGGCCGCGGCCATATAGGGCAGGCTCGTTGGGCGTTTTTGGATGACCCACCCGAACCAGAGAGCGAGCGGGAGGAACATAAGGGCTCTCCAAACCAAGTACCTGGTGTCGAAGAGCAGGGGCAGTACTGCATGCTGGAGTGAGAGAGTCAATGCGGTCAGGACCAGCGGTACCGTCACCCGCGATGTCACGGCCTCGAGACGAGGCAAGACGTATCCGTAATATGTCGGCAGTTCTGTGAGCGCATGGATCACAGGGAACACGATCAGCATCACCCAAGCGGCTGGCACCCATACCGGGTGGAATAGCATCTCCTGACCGATCTCGGGGTCCGACCACAGCGCCTGTGCCAGTAGTGCCGTTGGTAGAAAGGCGAGAGGCGCAGCGACGACGACGGCGAGCCCGGTCCACCTGAGGTCGGTCGACCGGCCACCACGCCTCGGATTGTAGAGGTCGACGAGACGGATCCCCTCCACCCGAGCGAGCCGGGCCAGTAGCCAGAGGTTTACGAACTCGGCGAGTGCGAACGAGGCGATCCACAGGTCTGCCGCGGATTGCCATGGCGAGTCGTCACCCGTCAATAGATACACAAAGGCGAAGAGCGCCTGGAATACCACGGCGAGGATGATGCGCATCGGAAGCATGGCCCACGCCCGCCTCCCGACCACCGAGCCCCCACGCGCCCGAACTCGGATGGAAGCGAGGGAGTTCGGGAGCTGAATTACGTCCGATGCCAGATTGACGGTGGCCGTCACGATTCTGTGATCGTTGGTCTGCCGAGTGGTAAGAGGCCAGGGCCGAAAGGCTCTTCATGTTGGTTCAGAGCAGGGCTGTCCCTGCATCAGAAATCCGATTCGCCTCACCCCGAGCCGAATGTGCTCACCAGCCCGGCGATCAAGGTGTCCATCTCCTGATCAGTGAGTCTTGCTTCGGAATGAATGACGGTGAATGCGCGGGGTGGCATCGAACTCTCGCGGACAGTTTCGGCGCTCTCGCTGCTCTCATCATCTGGATGCCGATGCCCCATTCCGACCAGTTTGCCTTGTCCCTTCCGCCGTCGACGTCCCGCTGGACCAACCACGACACTGGTGCGATATTCGAGTACCAGGGCCAGGTGGTCTCGTTGGAGTGACAGTCGAAACACGCTCTGACAGCCAACTCACGCGTGGTGGGCGAGTCCCATGATGGTTCCGCCAAGACCGGAGGGTTGTCATGTGCACGCCCGTAGGGGATCAGCTGGATGGCGAGCAGGAACAACCCGGACACAACCAGTGTGGGCTTGAGGATTCGCCACACGAGGATCCGTCCGGAGGCCTCGGCCCACGATAAGGACGACTTGCCTATCAGGAAGCCGATGGCGAATGTCGCCGTGAGTACCAGGAGGCCGAGGAGAATCGCGCTCGATGACATGTCTGTTTCGCTTCCTACGAGCTTTCCTCATGCAGGGACGGCCACCTTGCGATCGGCTGTTGAATGAGCTCGAATGGAGCGGGACTCACACGATTCCGGTGTCTGCTTCTAGTTCCAACGCCCACGCAGCGTCGGCTTCCCGTTCCATAACCTCAAGCCGTTGGTAGTAGTCGGGAAACTCTCTCAGGTGAGCAAGGGCAATCTTCGCCGTGACGATGGGATCGTCTCCCGTTACATCCAGATCCGGGTACCTAGTCCCGTGCTCCAACTCCACGTTCATGCCGTCCCGCACATCATCGAGGCCATAACGCTCGTCGGAGATATCGATATCGGCACTAGCTAGAGCTACGGCGGCATCCTCGGTTGTAAACATCGATCACTCCTTTCATATTCAGGTTGGCTGCAAGGAGACGCTCCCTGTAGAGGCTTTGTGCCCGATCGCTGGAGGGCAGCCTTGCAGTGGTGCGAAAACCACGACCGACCCGGCCTGGCATCAATGGAGTAGCGTTCGTGGGCAAGTCAGACGGCCTGCGGGGAGGGGATCGCTAACAAAGGGGGCATATGAGACAACAACTGCGAGCGAGATTGGCGGCCCTTGCCGTTCTCTCATTGGTGATAGGTGCCTGCGGTGATGGTGACGAAGCCAGCACTGCCTTGGAAGTGACGACAACGGACTTTCAGTTCTCGCCGAATTCATGGACGGTCCCGGCCGGCGAGGAGATCTCCATCGATATTACAAACGACGGATCCGTCCTTCACGAATGGGTGCTCATGCAGCCGGGGGTGAACATCGACAGCGAAGCCGACCTACCGGATACCGAGGAAGAGTTGCTCGCCGAATTCGTCTACGTCGAAGACGAGGTCGAGGCCGGAGCCAACAAGACTCTGAGTTTCACCGCACCTGATGCAGGCACGTATCAAGTCATTTGCGCCATCGAAACCCACTTCGATGCCGGTATGGAGGGCACTCTCACCGTCGTCGACGCCGAGGCGGGCTCCTAACCTCGAATCTGGCTCGGCTTCGATCACGAGGCCGCCATCGACGTCGCCTCCGGTCAGGACCGTGTAGTTGTCACCGCCATCAGCAGGAAGCCGTGACGGTGACCCGGTAGCTCGCGGACTCATGGGCTCTGTCGAGCTCGGTGTGTCCTCGGCACATACCAGGCCAAGGCCAGGCATAAACTCAGACACATGCCACGTGCTATTTGGAAAGGCGCCATCAACTTCGGGCTGGTCACCATTCCGGTGGGTCTGTACACGGCCACCGACAACAAGACGCCCAAGTTCAAGCAACTTCGCAAGACGGATCATTCCCCGATCCGCTACAAGCGGGTGGCTGAGGCCGATGGCAAAGAGGTGCAATGGGACGACATCGTCAAGGGCTATGAGTTCGAGAAAGACCGCTACGTCGTGTTCACCGACGACGAGCTCGACTCAGCGCATCCAGACGGCAACAAGCTGGTCGACGTGGTCCAATTCGTCGACGAGTCCGAGATCGACCCCATGTTCTACAAGTCGGCCTACTACCTCGCCCCGGAGAAGACCGGGGTGAAGGCCTACAAGATCCTCGAGGAGGCGCTGAAGGACAAAGGGCGGGTCGCTATCGCCAAAGTGTCCATCCGGGAGAAGCAACAGATAGCCACGCTGCGCGCCAAAGACGGGGTCATCGTCATGGAGACGATGTATTGGCCCGACGAGCTGCGCGAGGCCGCATTCGAGGAGCTCGACGCCAGCGTCGAGATCAGACCCGAAGAGGTGAAGATGGCAGCGTCACTCATCGACAACCTGACCCGACCCTTCGACGCCGACGAGTACGTCGACCCAACCCGGGAGGCGATCGAGGACCTCGCGGCCAAGAAGGTCGCCGGCGAGGAGATCATCGCCACCGTGTCGCCGGAGCCGACCAAGGTGGTCGACCTGCTCGAGGCGTTGAAGGCGTCGGTGGAGGCCACCAAGTCCAAAGAGACCAAGACCGCAAAGGCCGGCTAGCCGGGTCCCTCCTCAGCCCAGGTGACGGTCTCCGGGTCGATCATCTCCACCCCCTTGTACACCGGGGCGCGGAGGTGGAAATCGTGGGTCCACTGTTTGTATTCGACGTCGACCACGATGCGCGGATCCACCCAAATCGGCTTGGTCGGCTTGGGTAGGACCACCTTGTTGTGAAACGGGGAGCTGGGTCGCTCGATCTGGCGAAGGTGAGCCGCGAAGACGCCGAGGGTGGCGTCATCGAACCCGGAACCGACCGCTGCGATCCAGCGAAGCCCTTCGTCGTCGTGGAGACCGACCAGAACCGAGCCAAAGGTGGATGCCCGACCCCCCTCCCCCGGCAGATATCCCCCGACCACTGCCCGTAGCTGACGCTTCACCGAGACCTTCCGCCAGTCCGGAGACCTCCTGCCCGGCAGATAGGGCGATCCGAGTCTCTTGCCCACGATTCCCTCGAGCCCCTGTTGTTTGGCCACCTCGAAGAGTGCGGTCCCATGCTCCGGTGTCGGCGCCGGAACGACGATCGGGGAAGGCAAGCTCAGCTCGAGCAGGCGGTCCACTCTCTCCTCGTAGGGACGGGCCACCAGGTTCTCGCCGGCAAAGAGCAGGTCGAACACCACGAAATTGACCCCCACATCAGCCTTGGTGCCCCGGCCTCCAAAGCCCGTCCGTTGCTGCAGATAGGAGAACGACGGCTTCCCGTCCTCGTCGAACGCAACCACCTCGCCGTCGACGGCAACCCCATCCGGGATGGGCAGTCTGCTCAACTCGGGAAAAGGGCCACTCAGGTCGAGCCCACGTCGGGAACGCGCCCGAATCCGTCCGCTGTCCGCCGCCACCACCGCGCGATAGCCATCCCACTTGACCTCGAACCACCAGCCCGGATCGTCAAAAGCCAGGTCGACCCGGGTCGCGAGCATCGGCTCGAAATCAGGGATGCTCAACCGGCGGACAGCTCCTCGCGAACCAGTCGGTTCACCAGAGCGCCGTCGAGATCCTTGCCGTGCTCTTTCATGAGCTGGCCGGTCACACGACCCGCCGCCTTGTCGTCTCCACCGACCCCCAGCTCCTGGATCGTCTTGCGAACCAGGGCCCGGGTGACTCCCTCGTCGAGCTTGCGAGGCAGCCAGCGAGACAGGTACTCCACCTCGTATCCCAGCTTTGCCGCCATTGCCTCACCTCGTTCCCCCAGATCGAGATAGTCCTGGCGCGTTTTGTCCATCTTCTTGACGTAGGAGCCGATCACCCTGCGATAGAGGTCGTCGTCGACTTCCCCGGTGAACCCGGGCTCGCTGCGGGCAACGGACACTTCGGTCTCAATCTGACGGATGACGTCGCGCCTAGGACCGTCTTTGGCCCTCATCGCGTCTTTCAACTCGTTAGCGAGCTCTTCTTTGATGCTCATAGGCCTATCCCGAGGGCGGCGCTGACCGCGGCCGGGTCGTCGGTAATGATGCCCGACACCCCGATGCCGGCCAACTCGATCACTCGCTCGGGATCGTCGACCACCCACGGGTAGACGAGCAGGCCCGATTCGACAGCACGAGCCATCCCGAGAACCGGGAGCTGGACGAAGGGAGCCAACGCGGGATGGCCGACGTCCAGGCATTCGCCGATGGCCAGATCGATGTCGCCTCGTCCGTCGACGAGGACGCCGGTTGCCACGTCGGGGAACACCCTCCGCACCGCAGCGACCGTCGCCCAATTGAACGAGGTGACGGTGTCCCCGGGCCTGGCCCGCTCCGCAGCCTCCAGCGCGAGCCGGTGATCGGGCTCGAAGCCAGGCTCATCGGGCATGTTCTTGATCTCGAACTGGAATGAGGTGCCAGGTACGGCCGTGATCGCCTCGTCGAGGAGAGCAGGACGGTGCCCGTCGCCGAGATCGACTTCACCAAGGATCGACCAGGGCTGCTCGGCCACTGTCAGCCCTCCGAGGATGGGATCGTGGGAAAGGACCAGCTTGCCATCCCCGCTGCGCCGCACGTCGGTCTCGATCGTGCCGGCGACGGTCGCTGCAGCGAGGAATCCAGCCAATGTGTTGTCCGGGAAACGGGCCGGCCAGCCCCTGTGTCCGACCACCACCGGTGTGCCGCTCATCTCCCTCCTCGGAAGAAAACCATTTACAGCCAGGGAATTAGACAGTATCGTGCGCCCCGGAAAACCACCGTTCCCAGGGGATTCATATCTCAGGGAAACCCTTGTGAAAAACATCACAAAGTTAGGACACAAGTCTTGCTCACCACCACCATCACCACAGATTGGCGGGTTCTGGCCGAGTGCCGGGATTCCGAGCCCACTCTGTTCTTCCCGGTCGGCACCACCGGCCCGGCAATCGAGCAGATCGATGCCGCCATCGCGATCTGCATGACCTGTCCCGTCCAGGAGAGCTGTCTCCAGTACGCACTCGAGACGAATCAGGAATCTGGGGTCTGGGGCGGATATGCCGAGGACGACCGCCGGCGTCTCCGCAAGCGCTGGCTGGCCGAGCGGCGCCGCCGGGCTGTCTAAACCGCCGGGGCGAAACCCACCGAGGGGCCACCCTCGGCGGCTTCGATCTCGACGAATGAAATGGACTGTGCGGGAACACCCACGGTCCGACCCTTGGTGTCGATGAACCAGGCGAGGCCGCCGTCGGCAACCGCTCGCTCCACCTCCGATTGAAACGCGTCCACGTCCTCGATTTCGATCTCCACGACCTTGCCCGTGTCGGCGATCCCTATGCGAACTTTCATGTTCGGCACTGTAACTCTCTTGCCGACGGTCTCCCGATGCCGTAGTCAACGGTCATGGCTTGGGGGAAGAGGCTCGGTGCCGCCACCGCCGTGATGATGATCGGCTCGGTGTCGATGGCCCAGCCGGGCACGCCCTCATTCGTGCCGGTCTCCATCGGCGATACCCCGAACAGCGCCGGATCAGTGGTGGTTCAGCCCGGTGACCACCTCTGGAAGATCAGCCAGAGCCACCTCGACGAAATCCTGGGCAGGCCGGCCGAGCCGGTCGAGGTCGATCCCTATTGGCGATCCGTTATCGAGGCCAACCGTGACCTGATTCGGTCCGGCGATCCAGACCTCATCTATCCGGGAGAGGTGATCACGCTCCCGACCGCGGGATAGCCGTCAGCCAAGAGCGGGCTCTGCATCAACTAACCGAAACCGGGGTAAGGCCAATTGGTGCTGACCCCAAGCCAACTGGCCGATCTGGCCGAAGTGGACCCTGGATTCGTGGAGAGAGCGATTGCCTCTGGCTCGCTCGGTGCAGCACCTATTGAGCTGACCACGGCACACGAGTCGGCGATTCGCCTTCTGAGACTTTGGGAAACGGCCGGATTCTCGATCGAAGCGATCGGGCAGAGCATCACGGAGGGCAGTCTGTCCCTCTCGTTCCTGGACGCACCCTCCATCAGCGGTTTGCGTCGACTCGAAGTGACCTATCGGGACTACGCGACCGAACGCTCCCTAAACCCCGAAGGCGTAACCCGCCTCCAAGCGGCGCTCGGTCTCGAACCGGCCGACCTCGATGAAGTCATGCGCGAAGGAGAGACCGAATTCATCGACCTGATGGCAACGATGGAGGCTTCGGGCGCCAGTGAGGAAGCAGTTCTACGGCTTTGCCGGGTCTATGCGGATGCCCTGAGACGTGTCGGCAAGGCCGAAGCCGAGTTCTTCGAAGCGGAGATCGAAGAGCCTGCCCGTCGATCTGGGAAAAGCGAGTTGGAACTGCTCGATCTCGGGGTTGCAATAGGTCACGACTTGGTGCCAGTGATCGAGAAGGGCATCCTCGCCATCTACCGACGACATCGGCATCATGTCTGGCTCGATCACACCATCGGACATGTCGAGTCTGCCCTCGATGCCGCCGGCCTGTCGGGCTCAGTGAACCAGCCCCCGTCGGTCGTATTCGTCGACCTCACCGGCTTCACCAACCTCACAGAGGAGCTGGGCGACGAGGCTGCAGCCGAGATGTCCGGCAAGCTGGCCTCGATGGTCGACAACATCTCGATCCAACACGTCGGGAGACCGGTCCGATGGCTTGGCGATGGGGGGATGCTGGTGTTTCGCGAACCGGGATCCGCCCTCATGGCAGCTTTGAAGGTCGTGGATCAGGCACCGAGGCAGGGGCTGCCACCGACACACGTTGGAGTCCATTTGGGACCGGTCATTTTTCAAGACGGGGATATCTACGGGCGGACCGTCAATCTCGCGGCCAGACTCTCGGCTTTGGCGGGGCCGGATGAGGTCCTGGTCAGCCGTGGCGTTGTGGAGCTGGCGCCCGATTGGTTTGGGTTCGAACCGATGGGCCCTGTCAAGCTCAAAGGCGTGGCTACCCCGATCGAGGTCTTTCGTGCTCGGTTGGTCTCGTCGATCGGCGACTAACGATCGGCCACGAACTGTGCGACGAGACCCTCATGAGTGCCGACATAGAGCTCGCCGGCGGAGTCGACCCCGAACGTGTTGATTTGGCCCAACTGCCCCAGATCTTCGCTCCAGTCGCGCTCCTCGGTGACCTGGCCACCGACGTACTTGAAGGAACGGATCCATTCCGAGCACCAATCGCTGTAGAAATAGGTTCCGGTCAGCTCGGGGATCGCCGCCCCCCGATAGACGTATCCACCGGTGACCGAACAACCCTCCTCGTGGCTGTAGGTGATCACCGGCGCGGTGTAGTCCGCCAGGTTGCAGTCCTGCAGGTGGAAGCATCGGGTCCCCTCCACGTCGGACCAACCAAGATTGAATCCGCCTTCGGCGATGGGCAGGACGTTGACCTCCTCCTGATCGGCATGCCCGACGTCGGCGATGTAGATCAGACCATCGACCGGATCGATGGAGAAGCGCCACGGGTTCCGCAGACCGTAGGCCCAGACCTCACCGGCGCCACCTCCATCCACGAACGGGTTCTCAGGCGGGATCCCATAGGGATCTCCTCCATCGACGTCGAGGCGGGATACGGTGCCAAACAAGGTGTTCGGGTCCTGGCCCTGGTCACGGGAGTCGGCCCCATCGCCCATCGACATGTATAGGTAGCCGTCGGGACCGAAGGCGAGGTTCCCGGCGTAGTGGCGGATATCGGTGGCGTCGGGCGGTTGCTCCAGCTCGATCAGGACCCGCTCGGTGTCGGGAGAGGCGATGTTTGGATCGGACACGGAGACCTGGAACTCGGAGAGCTGGCGGCGACCGCCCTGGTCGGTGTAGTAGACGTAGAACCTTCCGTTGTTGGCGTAATCGGGATGAAAGGCAAGACCGAGGAGCCCTTGCTCGATGCCTCCGGCGAGCACCCTGTCGGTCAGATCGAGGAAGGCCGTTTCTTGCAACTCGCGGTTGGCGTCCATGACCAGGATCACACCGAACCGCTCCACGATGAATAGTCGCTCATCGCCAGGCGGAGTGGTTATGGCGGTCGGTTGCCTGACGTCCCCGGTCAGCGTCTCCAGCCGCACCGCCTGCAGGGCGGGCAGATTCCCTGGGGTGGTAGTCGATCCTCCCGGAACGGTGGTCCCACCCGTCCCCGAGGTCGTCGAACCGGTGCCCTCCGGCGCCGTAGTGGTGGTGCCGCCGGCCAGTGGGGGTTCGGTGCCGTCCGGCGCGGCACCCTCACCCGATCCCCTGAGGAAGAAAAAGGCAATGATGAATATCGCGACGAGGGCAATGACCAGGGCGCGAAGCCTCGACTGGGGGTTGGAGTCGGGCTGACGGTGGCGGGCGCTCACGAGGCCGGGAGTCTAGGAACGAAGCAGCGCCAGACAGCGCCTAGGCGTTCTCGCCCAGGAAGATCTCTGACACCGACGAGTCCATGAAGATGGCCTGAAGCGTCTCGGCCAGGATCGGGGCGATCGAGAGCACCTGAACCTTGTCCAGTTCGAGCACCTCAGGCGATACGGGCAGGGTGTTGGTGACGATGACCTCCTCCACCGGGGCGTTCTTGAGAAGGTCGAGGGCCGGCTCGGAGAACACACCGTGAGTGGCCGCGATCCGCACGCTCGACGCCCCCTGATCCCGCACCATCTCGGCCGCGTTGGCGACCGTGCCGGCGGTGTCGATGATGTCGTCGACGATGACCACATGCCTACCCGCCACGGACCCGGCCAGCTCCAGCGCCTCAGACACGTTGTGGCGAAGGGGATCGCGGCGTTTGTAGACGAACGCAACCGAGGCATCGAGGAAGCGTGCATAGCGCTCGGCGCGTTTCACCCCACCGGCGTCGGGCGACACAACGGTGGTCTGCCCATCGAGTCTCTGCGCCAGATAGTCGGTGATGATCGGAAGGGCGGTGAGTGAGTCGAACGGCTTGTGGATGAAACCCTGCAACTGCCCGGTGTGAAGATCGACCGAGACGAGGCGGTCGGCGCCGGCGGTCATGAAGAGGTCACCGACCAGCCGGGCGGTGATCGGTTCCCTCGGCCGGACCTTTTTGTCCTGTCTCGAGTAACCAAAGAACGGCATCACGGCGGTGATGCGCCGCGCCGAAGCCCGATTCAGGGCGTCGATGGTGATCAACTGCTCCATGATGTGATCGTTGATCGGGTCGCAGTGGCTCTGCATCACGTAGCAGTCGGCGCCCCGGACGCTCTCACCCGGCCTGACATAGATCTCGCCGTTGGCGAAGCGGGAGCGCTCGAGCTGGCCGAGTGACACACCAAGGACCTCGGCGACCTCATCAGCCAGAGGGATGTTGGCGCTCCCCGTGAAGAGCATCATTCGATTGCGGGAGACAATGTCCAACTCAGTCCTCGGTTTTCTTGGCGGCCTGTCTCTCGGCGCGACGCTGAGAGTAGCCGGGGAAAGCGAGCTGCTCGCTGCGCTCCAGGGCGAGTGCCCCTGCCTCGACGTCGTCGGTGATTACCGAACCTGCGCCGGTAACCGCTCCATCGCCGATCGTCAGCGGAGCCACGAGCATCGTGTCCGAGCCGATGAAAACGTCGTCGCCGATGACGGTCTGGTGCTTCTGGTACCCGTCGTAATTGCAGGTGATGGACCCGGCCCCGATATTGGCCCGCGCCCCGACTTTCGCGTCGCCGAGATAGCTGAGATGGGGCGCCTTGGCCCCTTGCCCGAGGGTGGTGTTCTTGGTCTCGACGAACGTCCCGACCTTGGAGGCTCGGTCGAGCACGGTTCCCGGCCGCAAGGAGGCATAGGGACCGACCTCACAGTCTTCACCGATCACGGCACCACGGACCACCGCGTACCAGACGGTCGCGCCGGCGCCGATAGTGGCGTCCACCGCGAAGACATCTGGACCGACCTGAGCGCCGGCCGCAACCGACGTGTTCCCTTCGAGGTGAACGCCCGGATAGATCCGCGCTCCGGGCTCTACCGTCACCGTCTCATCGATGTACGTACGTTCCGGGTCGAGCATCCAAACCCCCGACTCCATGAGCCGTTGATTGGTGCGCGCCTGCAACAGGGCCCGAGCCTCCGATAGTTGGTCCTGAGAATTGATGCCCATCACCTCCTCGGGTGTCGCCTCGACCGGCTGCAGACGTTCACCTCGGCCTACGAGGATCCCGATGACATCGGTGAGGTAGTACTCACCCTGGGCATTCTCATTCGAGACAGCCCCGAGTGCATCGATCAGGTCTTTCGCCCTAAACGCGTAAGCGCCGGCGTTGATCTCGGCGATGGCGCGCTGAGAGCCTTCGCAGTCACGCTCCTCCACCACTTCGACCACGAGACCCCGATCATCCCGGATGATTCGCCCATATCCGGTTGGATCGTCGAACACTGAGGTCACGATCCGGGCCGAAATGTCATCGGGCCGATCGGCGAGACGTGAGAGCAGATCGGCGGTGAGGAGAGGCATGTCTCCATAGAGCACCATGATCGTGTCCTCAGGTGAAACCTCCGTCAGCACTTCGAGCCCGATCTGGGTGGCGTGGCCGGTTCCCAGTTGTTCTTCTTGCACCGCGGGCAAAACCCCGGCAGGGAGGTGGCGATCGACCTGGTCGGCGCCGTGGCCCACCACGACGACCGTGCTTGCTGGTTGTAGAGGGCGCACCGCCTCGAGGACCCAGCCGATCAGGGTCCGCCCCGCCGCCATATGGGCCACCTTGGGAAGACCGGATTTCATTCGCTTCCCCTCACCGGCGGCGAGGACGACGACATGGATCGGCAAAGGCACCTCTCTATGAGTTGACGCTGGGGGGGCAGGACTCGAACCCGCTCCGGCAGGACCAAAACCTGCTGTGCTACCGGTTACACCACCCCCCAAAGAACTGGGGTCACGTGATCGCGGCGCAGATTAACGGTGACTACGAAAGAACCCGCTCCAGCAGGACCCCGCACCCGATGGTGCCACCGGTTACACCACCCCCCAAAGAACTGGGGTCACGTGATCGCGGCGCAGATTAACGGTGACTACGAAAGAACCCGCTCCAGCAGGACCCCGCACCCGATGGTGCCACCGGTTACACCACCCCCCAAAGAACTGGGGTCACGTGATCGCGGCGCAGATTAACGGTGACTACGAAAGAACCCGCTCCAGCAGGACCCCGCACCCGATGGTGCCACCGGTTACACCACCCCCCAAATGGGGTCACGTGTGGTGAGATTAAGTGAGTATGTGAGTTATGAAATGTGAGTAGTGAGTATCGAAGGGCGCCGCGGCCATGCCATGACCCGGCAGGACGCCATCGCCGTTTCTCCCCCTGAACGGGGCGAGTACCGCCGGAGGCGGGGAGGGGGATTCGAATATGACGTGGATAGCGTCGATTCACAGGCCTCTGGAGGAGCTCGAAGGCAATGAGCGGTGACCATCAGTTGAGTGAAGAGCCAAGGGCGCCGGAGCCATTCCGGGTCAGCTCGCTCACCCGATCGGTCTACATCCCCAACCTTCTCTTCGCGATCGGCCAGGGAGCAGCAATCCCGGTCATCGCCCTCGTTGCGTTGGATCTGGGAGCCTCCCCGGCCCTGGCCGGTGCGATCGTGGCCCTTCGCGGGATCGGCACTCTCGTCTTCGATGTTCCTTCGGGTCTCCTTGTCGCCCGGATTGGTGAGCGGTGGTCGATGCTGATTGCCACGATCTCCTTGAGTCTCGCCGCGGTGGGAATCGCTCTCGGGCCCTCGCTGATCGTCTACGCCATCCTCGTGTTCGTGCTGGGCTGCGCCTGGTCGATCTGGGCGTTGGCTCGGCTCGCCTACGCAACGGAAGCCGCGCCCCTCCGGCACCGAGGGCGGGTCATGTCGATGATGGGTGGGACGATGCGGATCGGCCAGTTCATCGGGCCGCTGATCGGTGGCATCGTGGTTATTCCGCTAGGGCTCGCAGGGCCCTTCATCGCTCAGGCCATCTTCGCCGTCGCCGCTGCAGCAACCCTGTGGTTCACCCCCGAGCCGCTCACCTCGACCGTGACCAGACCAGAGCCCGTTTCCATGCGACAGATCTTCCACGACAACCGCCGAACTCTGGGCACCGCTGGTTTCGTTGCGGTCGTGGTGCAAGTGCTCCGCACAGCGCGTCAAGCCATGATCCCTCTATGGGGTGACCATCTCGGATTGAGCGCCAGCCAGATCTCGCTCATCTTCGGCGCTTCCTCGGGGATAGAGATGATCATCTTCTATCCAATCGGGATGCTGATGGATCGGAAAGGCAGGAAGTGGGCGGGAATCCCATGCCTGGTCCTGCTGTCGATCGGGATGGGCCTGATCCCGCTTACGTCGACCTTCTTCGGCCTGCTCATGGTTGGCCTCTTCCTCGGAGTGGGCAATGGGCTTGGCGCCGGGATCAACATGACCCTCGGATCGGATTTCTCCCCTGTGTTGGGGCGGAGCCAATTCCTCGGCCTCTGGCGGCTGGTCAGTGACGTGGGGACGGCCGGCGGGCCGATGTTGGTGGCGGTCGTCACCTCCGTTGCTTCCCTCGGAGCGGCTTCGATCGCTGTCGCCGGCGTGGGCCTCGTTGGCGCTGGCGTGCTCTGGAGAGCGGTGCCGGAGACCCTCCAAGGCGACCTCGAATGAAGACGATTGGCTTCGTCGCCGGTGGGGAAGGACGTGTCAGGTGTTGGGAGAAGGATGATCAAAGCCGAGCCGCACCGTGCCCTCGGTGGGAGTTCTGACGGGCACAAGGCAGAATCGAAGACATGACGCCCGGACCCCTGGCCGAGCTTCGGCGCATCTGCCTCTCCTTTCCTGAAGCCACCGAGCGGCTCAGCCATGGCGAGCCGACCTGGTTCGTTGGCGGGAAGAAGGTGTTCGTCACATATGCCGACCACCATCACGACGATCGGCTCGGGTTCTGGTGCGCTGCCCCACCCGGAGTTCAGGAGGCGAGAGTCGGCTCCGAACCTGACCTCTTCTTCAGGCCACCGTACGTGGGACATCGAGGGTGGCTCGGCGTGTATCTCGACGTACCAGTGGATTGGGGCATGGTGGAGGAGTTGGTCGAGGATGCCTACCGTGTGATCGCCCCAAAGCGTTTGATCGAACGCCTCGACGAGTCCGCGTAGGACAGCACTCGATATGGCAGCCCGCAGGCGGAGCTCATGTGTACGAGGCGAAGTGGTTGGTGGCGGCCACTAGGGCTTCGGTCATCCCCGGATCGGTGGCGGAGTGACCGGACTGCTCAGCCACCACGAGGTTTGCTGTGGGCCAGGCGCGACTCAATTGCCATGCGGTTTCGAGAGGGCTGCTGAGATCCAGTCTGCCGTGCACCAGCATGCCCGGGATGTTTCGCAAGATGTCAGCATTGGCCAACAGTTGACCGTCATCGAGCCAGGCGGCGTTTGAGAAATAGTGGGTGACGAGTCGTGCGAATCCCATTCGGAACTCTGGGTCCGCGTAGCGAGGGTTGGGCTCCGCATTTGATGTTGTAGAGGCGATGGCATCTTCCCACTCACACCACCGGATAGCTGCTCGCTCTCGCATGGTCGGGTCTGGGTTGTCGAGCAATCTGCGATACGCCTGGACAAGGTCTGCGTCTGGCTCATCAACACCTGCACCATCCCGGAACCGATGCCATTCCTCAGGAAGGAACCGACCAGACCCGTGATACAGCCAGTCGATCTCCGACGGTCGGGTTGTCGTAACCGCCCCGAGGACGATCTCGGTGACGAGTCTTGGGTGCATCTCGGCGTAGGCGAGCGCAAGTGTTGAACCCCAGCTCAATCCGAACAACAGCCAACGTTCGACCCCTAGGTGGTGTCTGAGTAATTCCATATCGCCCAGCAGGTGCGCCGTTGTGTTCGTGTCGAGGTCGGTGCGTGAGTCACTTGCGTGCGGGCGGCTGCGACCACAACCCCGCTGGTCAAACTGAATGATCCGGTACTTCTCAGGGTCAAAGAAGCGGCGAAGGGTGGGATTGCTGCCCGAACCTGGCCCGCCGTGGACTACGAGCGCAGGTTTGCCCGTTGGATTCCCTGACGTTTCCCAATAGATCAGGTTTCCGTCGCCAGTGTCGAGCATGCCGGTCTCGTCAACGGTCACTTCGGGGTACAGGCCACCCACTACCGAGCCTCCATAGGTCCACGCTAGGGATCTGAGCTACCCGGAGCGTGGATGGCATCGAGCACGACACGCCGCGGCCGAATCCAGCAGATGACCCGGGTCTCCCCGGCCTGCTGCTCACTCGGGCGCACGTAGCCGTAGTAACGCGGATGGCCGGTGTACATCCGAGTCAGATGGTCGAGATGATCCAAGGCCCCCTCCAGGATCAACTCGGCATCACCGCGGATCTCGAGGAAACGCGAAGTGTCCGTGGGCTCGACGAGAAGAAGGGTGAGCCTGGGGTCCCTTTGGAGATTCTGTCCCTTTTGCCGCTGCAAAGTGGTATTGACACGGACGCACTCACCGTCGAAATCGGCCCAGACCAGGCTGGATTGGGGCTGTCCGTCGGGCGCCAACGTGGTGAGGACGCCGCAGATCGGTCGGGTCAGCAGGTCGAGATGAGATGTTGGGATCAGTGCGCGGCTACTGCTCATCGATGTCTCCAGTCGCAAGCCACCACGTGATCGGGGAGTATCCGGCACAGCACGGGGACCTCGTTCGCAGCAAACTGTTTCGCGATCACATCCCCGAAGTACCGCACCGGACGTCCAACGTATTTCGAGGCCAGCTCATCGAGATGGTTCAGGGCGCCGTCCTCGGTCATCTCGACAACGCGGCCTCGGAGCTCCAGGTAACGGAGGGGCCGCTGAGGGTCGTAACACAGCAAGGTCACCCTCGGGTTGATCTGCATGTTGCGCTCTTTGCGAAACCCCCGCATGGTGCTGACCCGCACATACGGGTTCTCGAAGTCGCACCACACCACCGAGGTGTGCGGCCGACCGTCGGGGAGCACCGTGCTCAGGGCCGCCACCGGAGGGCACTCCACGAGATCGCGGTGTGAGCCCGGCACCTCCGGCCGGGAGACTGTCGACATGAGGCTCCTCCTGAGCCGGGGCACTCCCATCTGGCGACGGCTCACCCGATAGTGCTTGGCCGGCGACCGGCACACCAGGGCCAAACGACCCGGCTAGCCAGGGTAGGTATTGACCCAGTACAGAGCGCACGCTTCATCTGCCGAGCAAAGCCTGAGGACCAGTGGCTGGGATGGAGTGGGAACCCGGAACGTCCATGAGTTGGAGCCCTCGACCGGGGCAGGATCGACCACGACAGGCCCGTTGCCGAATCTGACGTCGACGGTGCTCTCCTCTTCCAGAGTGACGTCGATCCGCAGGTTGCCCTCGGCATCAGGTGCTACCGAAGGTGGCGGGTCGATCGTGTCGGAATGGAAACCCGGGCAGGCCCAACCGATGTGAGGCACATCCACGGTGTCGGCCCCGGTGACGACGATGTGATCCGGCGGGTAGTCCCCCACTCGCTCCGAACAGGGATTGCTGCAACCGGCAAGGACCATCGCCAGCAGAAAGATCCCGGTGAGTAGGAGTCGACGTCGGGTCACAGGGAATCCAATGTAGGAACCAGCGGAGCCGTTGCCACCCGCCGCTAGGTTCGACGCCACATGACGACGACTCGGCGTTTCATCCAGGTCGACGTGTTCAGCCCGATCCCTACCCAGGGCAACGGACTGGCGGTGATCGTTGACGCTGAAGGCTTAGACGATTCCCAACTCCAGGCCTTCGCCGCGTGGACCAATCTCGCCGAAACCACTTTCTTGCTGCCGCCGGAGGATCCGACCGCCGACTACCGGGTCCGCATCTTCACTCCCCACCAGGAGTTGCCCTTCGCCGGCCACCCAACCTTGGGAAGTTGCGTCGCCTGGCTTCACTCCGGCGGTGTGCCCAAGAAGGCAGGGCTCGTGCGACAGGAATGTGGGATCGGCATCGTGGACATCGACAGCACGAGCGAGCGCCTCGCCTTCGTGGCGCCGCCGACCACGGTGTCGGCGCTCCCTCCCGACCGTCTCGATGCCATCGTTGGTGCGCTCGCCATTCCCATTGAGTCGGTCGTTCAGACAGCGACCCTCGACAACGGGCCGGTGTGGCAGGTGCTCGATCTCGGGTCGGTCGAAGACGTGCTCAGGGTCGACTCGTCGAGGGCGCGCTGGTCGCCGCTCGAGTTCGTGGGATTCATCGGAGCCTATGTTCCCCTCTCCGAATGTGACTACGAGGTTCGGATGCTCGCCTCCAACGGCGTGGAGGACCCAATCACCGGCTCGCTCAACGCCGCCCTTGCCTTCTGGCTGAGGGACCAAGGTCGGCTGGACCATCCCCTGGTGGTATCGCAGGGCACTGCGATCGGGAGACAGGGCCGGGTCTATATCCGGCCGGCCGGCGACCAGATACTGATCGGTGGCGACACCCACATCCTCGTCGAGGGCGACCTCACCCTCTAGCGAGATGCCAAACGATCACGTCGAGCTCGACGAGCAGTTCGAGGGCGACGCCCTCGACCCGGACGTGTGGTTCCCGTATTACCTGCCGCATTGGAGCTCCCGTCAGAAGTCGGCAGCGACCTGCTCGGTTCGCGACGGCGAGTTGCACCTGCTGATCCCGGCCGATCAGCCCCTCTGGTGCCCCGACCTCCACGACGAGCCGCTCCGGGTCTCGGGTGTCCAGACTGGCAGCTTCGCAGGGCCGATTGGCTCGACGACAGGCCAGCAGCCGTTCAAGGAGGGGCTGAGGGTGAGGGAGGAGCAACCGACTTTCTGGGGCTACACGCCTCGCTTCGGCCGGATCGAGGTGATTATGCGCGCTGAGCTCACGCCACGCTCGATGTTCGGTTTCTGGCTGGCGGGGATCGAGGACCGGCCCGAGCGCTCCGGCGAGATCTTGGTCGCCGAGGTCTTCGGGGACGGGATCGAGAACGGCTCGGCGGCCGTCGGCATGGGGATCCGTAGCTTCCGCGACCCGGACCTGACCGGCGACTTCTCCACGCCGCGTCTGGAGATCGACGTGTCCGAGCACCATGCCTACGCGGTTGGCTGGAATCCCGAGTCCGTCGAAATCGTCGTCGACAAGGCACAGGTGCACCGTGTCGATCAATCGCCCGGCTATCCGATGCAGCTCATGATCGGCGTTTTCGACTTCCCCGGTCGCGACCCGTGGGGCGTCTGGGCCGATCACGTCCCCGAGCTCGTCGTGTCCTCAGTCAGCGGGGCTCCCCTCGCCTGAGCTACCAGCCAATCGACCACCACCCAGATGTCGCCGTCGACCGGGCGGCGTCTCGGTCTCAAGATCGACCAGAGTCTCGGGTTGCAGACGGGCGAAGATGGTCAGTTTCGGTGCCGCCTAGCATCGCCCACACTCGAGGAGGAACCACATGCTCGGATGGATCGATGACATCGAGAAGGCGACTCTCGACAATGAGAACTTCCGGATGGTGCTGTTCACCGGCAAGCACACCCAGCTCACGGTGATGCGTCTTGCACCGGGAGAGGAGATCGGCTGGGAGGCGCACGACACCCACGACCAGTTCATCCGTCTCGAGCAGGGATCTGCCCGGGTCGAGTTCGGCCGTAACGAGAACTCGGTAGACGAGACGCATGAAGCCGGGGAGGACTGGGCGGTTATCGTGCCGTCCGGGGTGTGGCACAACGTGGTCAACACCGGGGACGGCGAGCTGAAGCTCTACTCCCTCTATTCCCCGCCCGAGCACCCGGATGGCACAGTCCACCGCACCAAAGCGGAGGCAGACGCCGCCGAGCACTGAGCTCGGACCGAGTCGTCGGTGTTACGGATTGACCGCAGACACCGCCAAATAGTCGGCTCGACCAACCCGCATCGTCTCGATCTCTGCGGTGGCGTACCCGTGACTCTCCAGCAGTTCACCGAGACGCTTGGCACCGGCGGCGTCCAATCCGTGACCGGTACGTCGCTTCAGCTTGCACTCGACGACGAGGAGGCGACCTCTGGGAACAAGCACACGCCGCAACTCGATCAAGCCTGAGTCAGGATCGGCCCAGTGGTGATAAGTCGAGACTGAGAGCGCCGCGGTGAAATCGTCGTCGTCGAAAGGGATCGACTCTGCAGATCCCAATCTGACCGCGGCCTGGGGAACCCGCTCGGAGGCCCGCTCCACCGTGGCTGGGCTCGGATCGATGCCGGCGATCCTCGCCCCGGTGGCAGTTGCATGCTCGAGAGCCGCCCCGAGAACATACCCCAGGTCGAGGATGTGATCTCCGCCGTCGAGTGCCATGCGATCGACTGCGGCGAGGTTGCTCTCCGGGTTCTTGTTGAACAGTGAGAAGGGCCAAACCTTCAAAGATGACAACGTTCCACGTCAGCGAGCGGGGCGGTCATTGCCTCGAGACCCCGTTGGGCCGAAGCCGCGCCCCAACCGCAGCCCGGCAGTGAGCCTCAACCGATCGGGCCGCATCGTTGGCCTCACCGAGGTCGGGAAAGAAGCCGAAGCAGCCCGCTCCCGATCCGGTCATCGCAACCGGCCCACCCCACTGTGCCCTCAAGTCGGCCATGAAATCGGCCAGGGTCGGCTCGAGCGCGCACGCAGCCGCGGTCAGGTCGTTGCGGATCGGGATGCCATCACGCAGCGCCGGCGGGAGCAGACCTGGGCTCGATTGGCTCCCCCATCGGCCCCTCCATCTCATCCCAGCGCCGATAGACATCTTCGGTCGATAGCTCGAATGGCGGGACGACAACCGCCACCGCAAACCCCGATAACGGTCGAAGCGATTCGATCTCCTCCCCCACCCCGGTCATCAGGATGGTGCCGCCGGTGAGGAAGAGAGCCACGTCGGCACCGAGCGAGAGAGCCAGACCTTCCGGGACGGACGAAGGCAGCCGCCCTGCCTCGGTGGCTGCGAGCAGCATGGCGGCCGCATTCGAGCTACCCCCACCGAGCCCGGCGCCGATCGGGATCTGCTTGATCAACCGGAGATCCAGGGGCGGGACAAAACCTATCTCCCGGACCGCTCGCAACGAGCGTGTGACCAGGTTGTCATCGGGGTCGAGCTCACACCTTCGATGACGAAGTTGTCTTCCTCGGACTCCTCTACTTCGAGATAGATCCACCCATTCGATGGTCTGCACCAGGGACTCGATGGGGTGGAGCCCGTCGTTGCGGGGCGGCTCTACGAGCAAGGCGAGATTGAGCTTGGCCGGCGATTCATAAACGGTCACGACCGCGCCAGGGCCAGGTAGTCGGCCGGAGAGAGGTCCTCGGCCCGTGCGGTCGGGTCGATCCCGGCCATCTCCAACGCCGTCGTCGGGTCGTCGAAGACACCCGATAGGGCGCCCCGGAGCATCTTGCGTCTCTGGTTGAACCCGGCGGCGGCGATGACGATTGCCCGTTCCGCGTCCTCGGGAGGGCTGCGATCCGCTCGATGAGGGCAACCGCCGACTCGACCTTCGGCTGCGGATAGAAGACCTGGGCGGGCACCCTGAATGCAAGCTTTCCTCGTGCGTGGATACCGACCACCACCGAGGGCAGGCCGTACTGTCTGCTGCCGGGTTGGGCCACCAGACGCTCGGCCACCTCTCGCTGCACCATCACGACGAACCGCTCGATCTGGGGGGCGCGGCGCAATGCATCGAGCAACAACGGTGTCCCGACGTTGTAAGGAAGATTGGCGACCATGATCCAGCGCCCATCTCCCAGATCCTCGGCGAGGTCGACATCGGTGATGTCGAGAAAGCGAAGCTCGACCGGGAGCCCGGCCGTCACCTCGGCGAGCACGGGAAGGAGCCCGCCGTCGACCTCATAGGCAACAACGCGGGCACCCGTGGCGGCCAACGCCCTGGTCAAGGTGCCGGTGCCTGCTCCGATCTCCACCACCTGCTCCCCAGGCCCGATTCCTGCCACCTCCACGATCTTCCTGGTGATGTTGGCGTCGGCCAGGAAATGCTGGCCCAGCCGTCGTGAAGGTGCCAGGCCGTAACGGGAGAGCAAGCCGGCGATCTCCGATCTGGTCTGAGCGGTCAAGGCTCCGGCTCCCCACTCCGAAAAACCCGGGTCGCGTTCGCAGTGGTCACCCGGGCCACCTCCTCCACTTCCAGACCCCACACCCCGGCGAGTGCAGCCCCCACCAGGGCGACCCAGGCCGGCTGGTTCGGCTCCCCGCGATAGGGGGGCGGAGCCAGGTAGGGCGTGTCGGTCTCGACCAGGGCGCGTTCTGGGGGAACCTGGGCGGCGCCGAGCCTGACCGTGTCTCCCGTCTCGAACGCCACCGGGCCGGCGAAGGAGAACGTCACGCCGAGATCGAGATAGCGCCGTGTCCATTTCGGACCTCCCGTCCAGCAATGCATGACGGTTTGGCCCCCGATGCCCAGTTCATCGATGACCTCGATCACGTCGGCGAAGGCGTCCCGACAATGCACGATGAGGGGCTTGCCCAGCTTGGCGGCGAGCCGGGCCTGACTGCGAAATGCCCTCACCTGGTCCACGCGGGACGAGAGGTTTCGATAGAAATCGAGGCCGGTCTCGCCGATCGCCACCGCCGTCACCGCGAGCTCGCGAATCTGTGGCGCCTGGACCTCCCACTGCGCCGCCTCATGGGGATGAAGTCCTGCCGTCGCCAGGACCCGACCAGGATGGGCAACAGCCAGGATGGCTGCGTCCTGCGAGCTGTCCAGATCGACTCCAGGGACGACCACCCACTCGACCTCACTGGCCCGCTCCAGCAAAAGCCCGGGGTCGCGTTCGTCGAGCTGGAGATGACAGTGGGTGTCGACCCATTGCATCGCCGGGACGGTACCCGGCATGCGCTCGAACCCCCCGGGTAGGCTCGACACACGGGAGGCTGAAGTCGATATGGAAACTGGCATCGCTCGAAAGATCGACGACCTGGGACGGATCGTCATCCCGGCCGAGACGAGGAGGCTGTTCAACATCCGGGAAGGGGACCATCTCTTCATCGCGGTCGAGGGCGGGTCCATCATCCTGCGCAAGCTGACGGACACGTGCACGTTCTGCGGGTCCGAGACCAAGGTCGGCCAATTCAAAGGCAAAGGGATCTGCGAGTCGTGCCGGGCTCAGCTCCGGTCCTGATCTCCGATCAAAGCCTCGTAGATCGCCCGTCTGGCGACACCAGTTGCCAGCGCAACCCGTCTCGCGGCTTCCGAAGGCGACCCTCCTGACGCGACGATGTCTCTCGCCTCGTTTACCGCCGAATCGAGAGATGGTTTCTCAAACGGGCTCGGCGCGATCACCAAAGTGAATTCCCCCTTCGCTTCGCGCTCCGACCAGTGCTCGATTGCCTGACCTATCGACCCGGCCCAAACCTCCTCGTGGAGCTTGGTCAACTCGCGGGTGATCGCGATCTCGCGGTCGGGGCCGGTCACGTCCCGTATCGCCTCGAGATCCCCGCCCAGGCGGTGAGGACTGACGAACAGCACGACCGGGCGGTCCTCCCGGCCAATCGAGGCGACACGGTCTGATCGTTCCCTGCCCCGGCGGGGCAGGAACCCTTCGAAGACGAAGCGGTCACCCCCGAACCCGGCCAGCGCCACCGCGGTGGTGACCGCCGACGGCCCTGGTATCGCCGTCACGTGGTATCCGGCATCTCGTGCCTGACGCACCGCCTCCGAGCCCGGATCCGACACAGTCGGCATGCCGGCGTCGGTGACCAACGCCACGATCAGCCCTTCGTCGAGTGCGGCGAGGAGCTCGCGTGTTCGGGTCGTCTCGTTGCCAACGAACAAGGACCTGACCTTCGGGGTCGCTCCAATGTGCCGGAGCAGGGTCGCGGTCCGTCTGGTGTCCTCGGCGAATACGAGGTTCGCCTCCCTCAGACTCTCCCGGAGCCGGTCCGAGACATCTCCGAGATTGCCGATGGGAGTGGCACAAATCAGAAGGCGGCCATTCTCAGCCATCGGTCAGCGCGACCCGGTCGCCAATCGCCGGGAGAGGTCGACCGGCCGGCAGCTCGACGATGAGGCGGGCCGACGGCATTACGACGATTCGGTTGGGCCGGAGGGTCTTGCTGGCCACGACCCTCATCTCCGCGTCCAGCCCGAACACCTCGAGTGGGAGGCGACGGCCAAAAGCATGGACACTCGAGGTCTGCAAGACAATCGATGAGCCTTCCGGAGCGCGCCGCACCCCGAGCAGGTGGTCGACAAAACCGCGGGCGATGTACGCCGTCGCTTGCCAGTCTGGTGTCGTGAGCGCCACCTTTTCCATAGGTCTGAACCTAGGTGATGGCCGGGCCTGGCGAAAGACGGCTAACCGTTGACCGAAGCCAGGATGGACTCGCCGACCTCCGGCTGATCGGCGGCGATGAATGCCAGTTGCCCGTCGAAGACTTCAACCCACACGTAGTCCTCTTCGGCCACAGCGGTGAGGGCGTAGTCGAGAAGCGCCGACCTGAGCTCCTCGGTGTCGCGGTCGGTATCGCCTTCGAAGAGGATGAGCAAAGCCGCATTTTGACCATCGAACCACTGGGCGTAGTAGTCGCCGCCCCAACCGTCGGCGGCATCGACGCCCACCTCTTCGCCCAGGATCTGGTCGATCATGGTTCGAAACCCGAACTCGCCCCACACCGATTCTCGCTCCAGCTCGTAGCCGGGAACCGATGGTGCAGAGGCGTCGAACTCCCTGGGCAGGTCTCGCTGGTAATCGCTCGGCGTGATGATTTGTTCGGTGGAGCCCGGAAGTCCGGGCATCTGGGCATATGCCTCGTTGATGGTCGACCACTCATCCTGGAGGTAGTGGTCTTGGACCCAGGCAAGTCCGGAGTCGTAGGGGAAGATCAGCGAGTCCTTGATGAAGCTCGGGGCGGCGTCGAGGGCAGCGGTGTCGACATCGAGGGCCTCGGCCATGAATTCGCCGATCTCGCCCTGCGACAATGTCTGCAGGTAGAGCAGCTCCGTAAGGCTGGCATCGCCCTCGATCAACGCCTGGTACGCAGAGGCCTCGTCGAGCCGATCCTCGTCGAGCATCGCCGTGTAGGGGGTATGGAAGGCGAGACGCTCATCGGTCAACGCGTGGGTCAGCTCGTGGACCATCGTCGACCGCTGCACGACGCTGAAACCTTCCTCCCGCATCGGGACGACCAGTTCCTGGGTCTCGCCGTCGTAATAGCCGGCGACCTGCTCCCCGTAGAGCTCGGTGAGCATCGACTGCAGGTTCACCTCGGGGTCGAGAAGCCCGAGCAACTTGTAGAGGGCTTCGTCCGCCGGGAAGTCTTCGGCCTCCTCCTCGATCTGGGACCGAACCCGCTCCTCGAGCTCCTGCTCGGTGACGATCACGATGGTGGGAGGCTCCTGGAAGCGGAGCCCACGGGTCTCCTCCGTGATGCGGACCAGATCCAACAGCTCGGCCTGAACCGGGGCGGGAAGAGCTTCGATCCCGGGAAGCTGCTTCCCAGGTGGGCTCACCGAGCGTCGTGGTCGTGGTCGCTTCTGCCGGCGTCGCTGGTGGTCGTCTCCTCGGCGGGCACGGTGGTGGAGGCCGAATCAGGGGCCGTCGTGGTGGTGTCTGCGGTGGTCGGTGTGCACGCGCCGAGCACAAGGGCGCACGCGAGAAGAACGGCAAGACGGCGGGTCACGATCGACAGATTATCGGCGCAGGTGTTCCTACAACGTGAGTTGCGTCTCACCGCTTTGGTCGGTGGGTACCCTCGTCCCCAATGGTGGAAAGGAGGTGATTGTGAAGCGGAATTACGAACGGCTCACCCAGCCAATGGTGCGGGACGACGGCGCCCTGCGCCCGGCGAGCATGGCCGAGGCCATCGAACGGGCGGCTACCGGGCTGGCCCCCCACATGGGAGACGCCTTCGGGCTGTTCAGCTGCTCGAAGGGGACCAACGAAATGAACTACATCGCACAGAAGTTCTCTCGTGTGGTCATGGCCAGCAACAACATCGATAGCTGCAACCGGACTTGACACGCTCCTTCTGTCGCCGGTCTGGCGACTGCGTTTGGAGCCGGTGGCGGCACTAGCTCTTATCAAGAGATGGACGACACAGACCTCATCGTCATGTGGGGATCGAACGCGCGCGAGGCGCACCCGATCTTCTTCCACCACGTCCTGAAGGCCATCAACAACGGCGCCCGGATGTTCGCAGTCGACCCACGCCGCACCTCCTCTGCCAGATGGGCCGATGTCTGGCTCGGCATCGACGTCGGCTCCGACATCGCCCTGTCCAACACGCTGGCGTGGGAGATCATCAGATCGGACCTCTACCACGAGGGTTTCGTCGCCCACGCCACCTCCGGCTTCGACGAATACGCCGAATCAGTGGAGCACTGGACCCTGCAGCGAGGCGAGGAGGTGACCGGGGTCCCAGCCGGGGCGATCAGGCAGCTGGCACATGAGTACGCCACCGCAGAAACCGCCCAGATGTGCTGGACCCTGGGCATCACCGAGCACCACAACGCCACCGACAACGTCCTCGCCCTGATCAACCTCGCCCTGCTCTGCGGTCATGTCGGGCGTTACGGCTCGGGTCTGGTCCCGGTGCGGGGCCAGAACAACGTCCAGGGCGGCGGCGACATGGGAGCCCTCCCCAACCGACTCCCCGGGTTCCAGCTGGTGTCCGACCCCGAGCTGCGGGGAAAATTCGAGAAGGTCTGGGGCACGACGATCCCGCACCTGCCGGGCAAGCACATCAGCCTGATGCACGAGGCGATGGACGAAGGTGAGTTGCGCGCCCTCTATGTGATCGGGGAGAACCCACTCCAGTCGGAAGCCGACGCCCAGCAGATGGAACGCCGGCTCACGGGTCTCGACTTCATGGTGGTCCAGGACCTGTTCCTCACCGCCACGGCCGAGATCGCGGACGTGGTGCTGCCGGCGGCCGGTTGGGGTGAGGTCGAAGGGACATTCACCTCGAGCGAGCGGAGAGTGCAACGGGTGCGAAAGGCAATCGACCCGCCCGGCGATGCCAGCGACGACATCGAGCTCATGAGCATGGTCGCTCGGGCGATGGGCCACGATTGGCCGACCCCGACCCCGGAGGAGGCTTGGGACGAAGTGCGCAGTCTCTCGCCGATGCACGGCGGGATGACCTACGAGCGGTTGGACGAGGAGGGCGGCCTGCAGTGGCCCTGTCCCACCGAGGACCACCCCGGGACGCTGTTCCTCCACGGCCGGCTGTGGGAGGAGGAGACGGGTCCGAAGGCTCCGCTATCCGTGGTCGAGTGGGTTCCGCCAGTGGACACACTCAGCGAGGACTTCCCGCTTCGACTCACCACCGGCCGCCGGCTCGACTCCTACAACACCGGCGTCCAAAGTGGTCGCTACCCAGCTCCCCCCGTCGCATCCATGGAGTGCTCGACCTCTCCCCCGAGGACGCCGCCGAGCTGAATGTCAACGAGGGTGACGTGGTCCGGGTCGTGTCGCGTAGGGGCAGTCTCGAGGCCCCGGTCCGCCTCGACCGTTCGCTCCGGCCGGGCCTGGCCTTCATGTCCGTTCATTTCCCCGATGACACTGACGTGAACCAGCTCACCATCGACGCCTGGGACCCCAAGTCGGGCACCGCCGAGTTCAAGGCCACCGCAGTGCGGATCGAGACCCTGGTTTCAACGTAATGGATCTCCGCAATCTGCTGGAAGGCCCCACCGACGCCGAGCGGACGGCCGTCGACGAGCTGCTCGGGCAGCCCGTCTCGGGCTGGGAAGGGGGCGAGTTCTCCGACCTGGACGGGCACGTCGCCTATGGGGGTCATGCGGCCCGGGCCCGTCGTCATCTCCTTCTCCCCGCCCTGCATGCCGTGCAAGACGCGGTGGGCTCGGTGAGCAAGGGGGCGTTGGGCTACATCTCGGATCGTCTCACCGTCCCGCCTGCCGAGGCGTATGGCGTTGCCACCTTCTACGCCCTGATCAACACCGAACCGCGGTCGCAAACGCTGATCCACGTCTGCGACGACATCGTGTGTGCCCGCTTCGGGGCAGACGACCTAAAGCGCTCGCTGGAGGAACAATTTGGGCCTCCCGGGACACTCGGACCGGGCCCGAGTTGGGCGCCGAGCCCCTGTCTCGGCCAGTGCGACCGGGCCCCTGCCGCGCTGATCCACAACGCCGGCAGTGGATATCACAACATCGCACCGGCCCAGGCGGACAGTCTGGGCCGTCTCGTCTTCGAGGAGCTGCCTACCGGTCTCATCCATCAGGACCGGGCCGACCTGCGACTGCTCCGTCGGATCGGGGAAGTCGATCCCGACAATCTCGACTCGTATCGGGCCGCCGGGGGATATGCCGGCCTCGATCGCGCCATCGCTATGGGCCGAGACGACCTGATCGCAGCTCTCGAACAGTCAGGATTGAGGGGCCGGGGCGGAGCGGCCTTTCCCATCGGGCTCAAATGGCGCGGCGTCGCCGACGCCGGGGGGGATGCGAAATACGTCATCGCCAACGGCGATGAGTCGGAGCCGGGCACCTTCAAGGACCGGATCCTGATGGAGGGCGACCCCTTTGCCGTCGTCGAGGCAATGACCATCGCCGGCTTCGCCACGGGAGCGACCAAGGGATTCGTCTACGTCAGGGGTGAATACCCGGTAGCCGAGCGACGTCTCACCAACGCAGTCGAACAGGCTCGGGCGGCAGGTCTACTCGGGGCTGATATCGCTGCGTCGGGATTCGAGTTCGACATCGAGGTCCGCCGCGGGGCGGGCGCATATATCTGCGGCGAAGAAACCGCTCTGTTCGCATCGATCGAGGGCCAGCGCGGCGAGCCCAGACAGAAGCCGCCTTTCCCGACCGAGAGCGGGGTGTTCGGCAAACCGACCTCCGTCAACAACATCGAGACCCTCGTGGCGGTGCTTGCCGTGCTCGAGATGGGATCCGAGGAGTTCGCCGCTATCGGCACCGAGCGATCCGCCGGGCCCAAGCTCTTTTGCATCTCAGGAGATGTCACCCAGCCCGGCCTCTACGAGGTGCCGTTCGGCATCCCGCTTCGCGACCTGATCACGCTGGCGGGTGGCGTGCCCGATGGGGCTGGCGTCGGCGCCGTCCTGGTCGGTGGGGCCGCCGGGAGCTTCGTCGACGGCGACACGCTCGACATGGAGTTGTCCTTCGAGGGGGCGGCCGCCGCCCAGACCGGTCTCGGCTCAGGAGCGGTCATCGTCTTCGACGATCGGACGGATTTCGCACCTGTCCTTCGCCGG
This sequence comes from uncultured Acidobacteriota bacterium, assembly GCA_963837055.1. GTDB lineage: Bacteria > Actinomycetota > Acidimicrobiia > Spongiisociales > ZC4RG35 > JARDZU01. The sequence continues at coordinate 558,818 of CAWILU010000004.1, forward strand.
ATCGCCCAGTTCTTCAGGGACGAGTCGTGCGGGCAGTGCGTTCCCTGCAGGATCGGGACGGTTCGCCAGGAAGAGGCACTTGCCAGAATCGCCTCGCAACAACCGCTGGGTGATGTCTCCGATGAGCGAAAGCGCCTCGACGACCTGGCCAGGGTGATGACAGACGCCTCCATCTGCGGGTTGGGCCAAACCGCCGCATCGGCAATTCAATCGGCGATGCGGCTTGGTCTGGCCGGGGCGCCGACATGACCGCGCTCCGAGAACCCGTCTCCGTGGTCTCCGCCCAAGTCGACGGAGTCGGGGTCGACATGGTGGCGGGCTCTACCGTCCTCGACGCCTGCCGGCAGGCGGGCGCCGACATTCCCACTCTCTGCTACGGGCCGACCATGACCGCAGCCAACGCATGTCGGGTCTGCGTGGTGGAAGTCGAGGGATCGCGCACCCTTGTCCCTTCATGCTCCCGCAAACTCGAGGACGGGATGGAGATCACGACGGGCTCAGACCGAGCGCGGCTCAGTCGCCGCCTGGTCATGGAGCTGCTCGGGTCGGCTTCCGAGCTCGATCGGGCCGGACCCGATCTGGAACGCTGGATGACGGAGGCCGCGGCCCAGCCGGAGCGCTTCGGCCCGCCCGAGCCTGAGGAGCCGCGCGAGGCGCCCGCACCCGGTCACCACCACCCACCCCATCCCGACCTGTCGGCGACGGTGGCCGAGCCCGCCAAGGTGGAGGACGATCTATACGTCCGTGACTACAGCCGATGCATCCTCTGTTATCGATGTGTCGATGCCTGCGGGATCGAGCACCAGAACACCTTCGCCATCGCGGTTGCAGGGCGTGGGTTCGACGCGAGGATTTCGACCGAGTTCGACGTCGTTCTCCCCGATTCCGCCTGTGTCTACTGCGGGAATTGCATCGCGGTGTGCCCCACCGGTGCCCTTGCCGGGAAGATCGAATGGGACATGCGCGAGGCAGGGATCTGGGACGAATCGCGCCAGGAGGTGACCCGAACCGTTTGCTCGTATTGCGGGGTCGGCTGCAACCTGGACCTTCACACTCAGGACGGGCGAATAGTGAGCGTCACGTCCCCCCACGACCACGACGTGACTTTGGGCAATCTCTGCATCAAGGGCCGATTCGGCTGGATGTACGTCAGCAGTGGCAGCGGTGACTGAGGCGGTCAGTCATCGCCCGGTGATCCGGGTCCGGGGATCGGCGGAGCACATGGCCGACAACCTCGTGGTCGAGGAGCCAGTGGAGATCCGACTCGACGGAACCGCCCTCGCGGTGGTCATGCGGACCCCGGGCAACGATGCCGAGCTGGCACTGGGCTTTGCCATCACCGAGGGAATCGTCACCGGTCCCGATGAGGTGGCCTCCGTCGCGGACCTGGGCGAGGGCCGGTGGGACATTCGGCTCGCCGATGGCGTTCGGGTGGACCCGGGAAAGTTCCAACGCAACTTCTATGCGACCTCATCTTGCGGCGTCTGTGGCAAGGCGTCTATCGATGCCATCAGGGTCGCCGGTTCGGTCCCGCCGGATGGGCCCGAGGTCACCAGCGACGTGTTGCTCGAGCTGCCTCGCCGACTTGTGCTCGAACAGCCCGCCTTCCACGCGACGGGCGGGATCCATGCCGCCGCTGCATTTGAGCCGAACGGAACCCTGGTGGCGGTGCGCGAGGACGTGGGGCGTCACAACGCGGTCGACAAGCTGGTGGGACATCTCGCTTCGACCCGGTGGCCGATCCGCCAACTCGGCTTGCTCGTGTCGGGGAGAGTGTCGTTCGAGATCGTGCAAAAGGCGGCGGTGGCGGGTCTCTCCCTGGTTTGCGGGGTCTCGGCCGCATCGAGCCTCGCCGTCGACCTCGCCGAAGAGTTCCATATGACCGTGGTCGGCTTCCTCCGCGACACCGGTTTCACCATCTACGCCGGTGAGGAGCGGATACTGCTTACCTAATCCAGGGCGTCACGCATATGAGACGGACTGCATTGAGAAAGGCTGAGAACCTCGTCTAGGTCAGGCCGACGACCTCGCCGGCCTCATCGATGTCGACCTTCATGAAACCCGGTGTGGCTCCCAGACCGGGCATCGTGCTCATCTCCCCCAGCAGCGGATAGATGAACCCGGCTCCGACAGACGCTCTCACCTCCCGCACCGTCAGCTCATACCCCTCCGGGGCACCCTTCATCGACGGGTCGTCGCTGATCGAGAGATGGGTCTTCGCCATGCAGATGGGCAGGTAGCCGAATCCCGATCGCTCGAAATCGGCGATCTGGGACTCCGCCAGGGGCGTGTAGTCGACCGAACCGGCGCGATACACCTCACGGGCGATGATCTCGATCTTCTCCTTGATCGATCGATCGAGCGGATAGAGGAAATCGAACTGGGTGGGCTCCTTGGTCGCATCCACGACAGCCTCCGCCAGGTCACGCGCGCCCTCCCCCCCACGTGCATGATGCTCAGTGGTGACTGCGGCGAAAGCACCCGCCTTCACCGCCGACTGGCGCACCAGCTCGAGCTCGTGCTCGCTGTCGGTTGGGAAGCGGTTGATCGCCACCACAACGGGCACGCCGAACTTGTCAGCGATATCGAGGTGTGCCTCGAGGTTGGCCATTCCGGCCCGGAGCAGAGGCAGGTTCTCCTCGGTGTAGGCACTGTCCAGCGGGCGGCCGGCTACCACCTTCGGGCCACCGCCATGTGTCTTGAGGGCGCGAACCGTCGCCACCATCACGACGCAGTCAGGCCTGAGCCCCGAGACGCGGCACTTGATGTCGAAGAACTTCTCCATCCCCATGTCCGCTCCGAACCCGGACTCGGTCACCACGTAGTCGCCGAGGTGGAGCGCCATGCGGTCGGCAAGGATCGACGAATTCCCGTGGGCGATGTTGGCGAAAGGGCCGGCGTGGACGAGGGCTGGCTGGCCCTCGAGCGTCTGCATGAGATTGGGGTGCAATGTGTCCTTCATCAACACCGTCACCGCCCCGCCCACCCCGAGGTCGTCGAGTGTGATGGGGGCGCCGTCTTTCGACAGCCCGAAAACGACGCGGCCCACCCGCTCCCGCAGGTTGCGCAGCGCCGATGGGTAATCGGCCCCATCCACGAGGGCGAGGATCGCCATCAGCTCGCTGGCGACGGTGATGTCGTATCCGCTCTCCCGGGGCCGGCCATCGATCGAGCCGCCGAGGCCGATGACCACGTTGCGGAGAGCGCGGTCGTTGACATCGACCACCCGACGCCAAGAGATCCGGTTTGGGTCGATGGCGAGCCGTTCCAGCCCGAGCGCCTGGAGGGCGTCGTCGGTGAGACGACCCTCGTGGTACCAGCGGGCGTCGATGGCGGCCGCCACGAGATTGTGCGCCACCGAGATCGCGTGCATGTCGCCGGTGAGATGGAGGTTGAACTCATCCATCGGGACGACCTGGCTGTAGCCGCCACCGGCGGCACCCCCCTTGATCCCGAATGTCGGGCCCATGCTCGGTTGCCTGATGCAGGCGATCGACCGATGTTCTAGTGCCCCCAGACCCTGGACCAGGCCTACCGTCGTCGTCGTCTTGCCCTCACCGAGCGGCGTTGGCGTAATCGCGGTGACGACGACGTACTTGCCCGTGGGATTGGCCGAGATCCGACGGAGGGCGTCGAGGTGGATCTTCGCCTTGGTGGCGCCGTAGGGGATCACCTCTCCGTCCTCGAGACCGAGGTCCCGTGCCACCGCGTCGATCGGTTTCAGCTTGGCGGTTCGGGCGATCTCGAGATCACTCGCCATCGGGGGCAGCGGGTTGGACATTGGCGTAGTTCTAGCGTGCGAGGCCGACCGAGGGCGTCAGCCAGACCGAGCAGGCCGCTCCGCTAGATCCCGGGAATCTCGATCAACAGCAACTGCCCGCCCTCACGTTTGTAGGTGAAGTCGGGCCCAACTGGGGCGAAGTTGTCCTCACCATCGTCTCGCTCCACCCAAAGGGTGTGGGCTTGGACGTTGATGAGGTAGGCGCCGGGACCGAACGCCGCAGAAGCATCGACGATCCCGCTGGTCTCCCATGCGCCCAGGTTCCCTGCCGGGCGCCCGTCGACATCGGTGGCGCCCCCGTCCTCCCCTTGATCGACTTCCACTACGACCTCCGGCGTACCCGAGAATGGGACATACCAGAGGCGCGCCGTGGTCGCGTTCGGGAGTTGTGATCCTGCCGGGAACTGCTGGCTCGATCCTGGATCTTCGGTGAGGAGGAGGCCGGTCATGGTCGATTCGATGTTGTCCGGCTGATGGACCTCATCCAATGTCTGAACCGGGTTGTCGTCGCCCTCTACGACGACTGTGAGAGAGGTCACCTCTGTCGGGTCGTCGGGGTCGAGCACCATCTTCCACACTCGGCCATTGGTGGACCGGCCGGCCTGGGCTGCACCTGCAGTCCCCCGTCCGGAATCGACGATATAGACCTCGTTGTCGTGACCCGGCCGTTTGTCATAAGCGATGTCCTCGACCCTGACGAACTGAAACACATTGTTCAGATCGCTCCAATACTCGAGGACCCACTGTGGACCGTCGAGCCCGGTCGGCGTGGCCGTTCGCAGGTCCCGCTGCCACGAGCCATTCGTCGGCGGAAGCGGGAAGCCGACGTCGGCGGCCTTCAACTCGGATCCATCGTCGTCGAGGCCGGTCGCGATGTTCTTCGGGACTTCGATGAAATGGCCGGATACGGACGTGGATGAGCCAGGCACAAAGTCGTAGTAATCGTTGAAATTCGAATCGTCCGACACGAAGGCCCAGAGGTCACCCTCATCGGCGAGCAAGGCGTCCGTGTCTGATGCGATGTATGAGTAGACCTGCGACTGCGCGGGCACCGACGTCACGGTCAGCGGACCTCCAGGGGGGATGGTAAGAGGCCCACTTGTGAAGGTGTCGTCGCCTGAGAGCACGACCAGGTTGTCGAACCCGGGGATGGGGACGCTGTTCTCATGATTGTGCCGCCCCATGCCGTAGATCGGCTGATGCTTGCCGGTTTTGACATCGAGTGCGACGACGAGCCCGATCTGTTTCTCCGCCGGGTCGCCGATCGGCGGTGGCCACGATGCCTCCTGCCGGAAGACATAGTCGATGCCCTCTTCGTTGGTGAAGAGGATGTCGCGGCTGAACCCTTCGGCTGAAGTCGCCAGGTAGTTGGAGCAAAACCGCTGATATCCCGATTCGCTGGGCACCACGAACGAGCCGTTGAGCGTTCCAGCCGACTGTTGGTTGAGGACGAGTCGGCTCACCTGGGCATTGTCGAAGTCGTTCTCACTATTGGCCGCGGTCGGCCCGGCGGTGACGAACGGAAACGGCACCTTGCTCGTCTCATGATTGACGAACAGATCGACCCTCCCCTGGCCCTTGTTTTGCAGTGAGATCCCGTCGGGAATCGCCTCGAAGCGGAAACCGTTGGCGAGCTGGTCTCCCACCGTCAGCAGCGGAGTGACTTCCACCTGGTCCATGACCGGATCGAGCATCGAGGGCTGACCGGTCTTGAATCCGGCGTTCCCGTTGCCACCGGGGGCGGCGGCGGCCGGGATGATGAAGACCGCCATGAGAGAGAAAGCAGCGAGAGCCGCCACGATCCGGTTCGCATGAACTCTGGCCGCTTTGGGACTGGGCAATGGTTCTCCTCTCTGGAATCCCACCGAGCATACGCCCAGAAGACAACCCGTGGCCGGTTGGTGGAGTCCCGCGGATCGTGGAAGGGATGGCTCAGATGTCATCGCTGAGTTTGCGAACTGGCTTAACGCGCCCGATCTGCTGATATGCCGTCGATGACACCTGCGGATTGGCCGGCAGCCATCCTCTTTGACGCGGGTGGGACTCTCATTCTCCAGGACCCGGGGGAGATGGGCCGGCGGCTGGGCGCTGAGATCGATCCGACCGATGCTCATCGAGCGCACTACCAGGCGATGGCCGAGTATTCCGATCTCCGTCTGGCCGGCCGAGACGTCGACTGGGATTGGTGGTTGGAGCGGTACTTCACCATCCTCGAAGTGGCCGATCCGCATCTGGCCGGTGAGAGAATCGATCGCGGTTTCGGTCTCTGGAGCCTTCCCATCGAGGGTGTCGCGATGACCATGGATCAACTCAAGGAATCGGGGATCAGGGTTGCTGTGGTGTCGAATTCCGACGGTTCGGTGCGGGCCGCACTTGGACGTGCGGGGCTTCTCGAGCGCTTCGAATTTGTGATCGACTCCCACGAGGTGGGTGTTTCCAAGCCCGACCCGGCGATCTTCCACGCAGCCCTGGAGCGGATGGGAGTGGAGCCATCGAATGCTTGGTACGTGGGCGACTCGGTATTTCACGATGTGAATGGGGCGCGAGCGGCAGGGCTCTCGAGGGCGTGGCTGATCGATCCCTATGGGCTTGGCCCACCGGATGTCAGCAAGGTCGGTTCAGTCGCCGAGCTCGTCTGAAAGAAGACGTCGCCTGCTCTGTAAGGCCATCTCGAAGTACTCGGCGACCCTCCGCTCCATCTCTTCAGGACTGACGTCTTCGACGTGCTGAGCCAACCCTCATTGGTGTCCGAAGGGGTCCTCGACGCGCCCACCCTTGTCGCAATAGAACTGCAGTGACAGGGGGTAGATCTCACGGGCGCCTAGAGCGGTAGCTCTCTCCCACAAGGAGTCGACATCGTCGGTATAGAGAAACAGGACTGCCGTCGTGGCCCCCGCGGACCGGGGCGATTTGGTGGGTGAGTCGAGCTGCCGCTGAGCATCGCGATTGTGTCGCCAATACGGATCTCGGCGTGCGAAACCTAACCGAAGGGTCCGATCATCGGGGGCACGGCCTCCTCGGCCCCGAACGCCGACTTGTAGAACTCGATGGCTTCGCGGCAGGGGCTCACAGTCAACGAAGCCGTCACAGAGCGATAGGCCTCGGGCAACCGGGTTCACGTCCAGGTGTCGACCTCCTCCGGTTGTCCCACACAACGCCGGAGGACGACGTGGTAGGAATGGCCGATGCGGTACATCATCCTCGTGAAGGCCACCCCGGCCACGGAGAGCGGGGACATGCCGAGTCAGGAGCTGATGGGAGAGGTAGTTAGGTACACCGACGAGCTAGCCAGGGCGGGAACCCTCTACGACGCCACCGGTCTGAAGCCCACATCGAGCGGCTGGCGAATCAGGTACCGCGGTGAAGAGCGAGAGATGATCCCCGGACCATTCCCCGACTCGACTGACATCATCGCCGGATACACCATCATTCGGGTCGACAGCCGCGAGGAAGCCATCGAGTGGTCGATGCGCTATCCGAATCCTGCCGGTGTGCTCGCCACCGCCGAGATCGAGGTCCGGGAGTTCTTCGAGCTCGAAGACTTCGAGCAGGGCCCTGCGATCGACCGATTCCGCGAGCTGGGGCTAATCGACACGATCGCCACCGCCATCACCAAATCTCGCCCTGACCTCTCGACGGCCACCGCACGCAACGGGACCGTCACCATCCTGTTCACCGACATCGAAGGCTCGACACAGCTCACCGAGCTGTTGGGCGACGACGGTTGGCTCACCGTTCTTCGTGAGCACAACGAGATCGTCCGCGGCCAAGTCCTCCAGTACTCGGGGTTCGAGGTGAAGTCACAGGGCGACGGGTTCATGCTCGCTTTCCCCTCCGCTAAGGACGCCCTGCGATGTGCCATCGGCATCCAGCAGGCCTTGGCCGGCAGAGAATCGAACGGGATCGGGTTGAGGGTCCGTATCGGCCTCCACACTGGCGAACCGGTTCGCGATGCCGATGACTTCTACGGCAAGGCTGTGATCCTGGCCGCCCGGATCGCCGCCGAGGCTCGCGGGGCGGAGATACTGGCCTCCTCTTTGGTGCGGGAGCTGACAGAGAGTTCGGGTGAGTTCACGTTCGAGCCCCCCACGGAAGCGGAATTGCGTGGTCTGTCGGGGATCCATCAGGTATCTGCGGTCCGTTGGCAAGACGAGTGACTGCCTGAACTACGGTTTCGCCCACTCTGGGTGATGCCACGAACGAGAGTCGATCGTTGAGTTGGAGACAAGCAACAAAGGAGTCTGGTCATGGGGTTGCGCGGCAGAAGACAGGATCGGCGAGAGGACCGTCAGGAGTTCGGCGTGGGTGGAAGCGCCGTGCATTACCAGATGCGGGAGAAACTGGTCTCCATCGGGGATGACTTCTGGATCGAGACGGATCGTGGCGAGCGGGCGTTCAAGGTGAACGGGAAAGCGCTCCGGGTTCGAAGCACTCTCGTGTTCGAGGACCCTCAAGGCAACGAAGTAGCCCGCATCCAGGACCGCCCGGTGCGAGTGAGAGAGGTCATGGAGGTCGAGGCTCCGGACGGCTCGACCATGGCCACGATCAAGAAGGCGATGATCACCCCACTGCGGGAGAGATTTTCGATCGCGACTGCAAGCGGAGCGGAACTCGAAGCTCAGGGGAATCTCGTCGACCACGAATACGAGATCTCGAACGGCGGTGACAAGGTCGCCGAGGTATCGAAGAAGTGGTTCCGGGTTCGCGACTCATATGGAGTCGAGATCGAGCCCGGTCAGGACCCGATCCTGATTCTGACCGCCACCGTGGCCATCGACATGATGGCCCACGATTGACCTGGCCTACACGTAACCGTGTTTCCCCAGCCAACGAGCGCCGAAGAACCCTTCCAGAGCCGGTAGATAGAAAGTGATCACCCGATATGCCACGGTGACCGCGAAGGCCGTCGACTCATCGACACCGAACGAAACCAACAAAGCAGTCATAGTCGCCTCCGCCACGCCGACGCCTCCTGGCACAGGCATGAAACCTGCCAAGAGGCTCGTGCCCGCGGCAGCGAATAGGGCTGATCCGTAACTGAGGTCGCTCCCCACGGCCTGCAAGGTGAGCCACAGAGTGATTCCGAGCACGTTCCAGTAGACGAAGTTGCTGCCGAACAGCCCGAACGCTCGCGACGGCTGATGGAGCACGACCTTCAAGGCACCCCACGCCTCGATGACCACGGGGACCACACGGTCCCGGAGCGCCCTGATCTTCAGGACCGCGACCACCAACCCGATCACGACCAGGGCTGCCAAGCCGAGTATCAGCAGCCATGGCAGATCGGCAGGGTCTATGTCGATAGCGAGGACGACGTCGCCGAAGAGCAGCAAGAGGATGAGGATGGCCGTCTGGACCAGAAACCCGGAGAAGCCGTCGATGGAGCCCTGAACGAGCGCCACTGGCACAGGGAGACCGAATTTGGTTAGAAAAACGGTGTTCATCGCTACACGGCCGGCGGCGCTCGGTATCGCCAGGCTGACGAACTGGCTCGCAGTCTGCAAGGTCAGCAAAGGCCAAAAAGGGAGCCTGACCTGGACGGCGCACATCGTTGCCGTGGCCTGGGGGAAGAATTGAGTGTGCCCGACGATCAGGGCGAGCACGAGCAGCGGCCAATCCGCCGACTCGAGCACCGTCCATACCTCGGCGTAATCGACACTGGTCAACAGCGGGATCAGCGCCCATGCGACCAAGAACAGGAGCGCCGCCATGATGAGATTTTTCGCTGTGACCCGGCGCAACTTCATTGGCTCTGGCATCTCGGACTCGGTGACCTCGGTCACCTCCGAACCCAGGGATGACATCAGGTTCTTGGGTTTCTCTGTGAGGCGCCGGGTCGTGGGGCTGACCGCAGGCACTTGGAGGTAGGGCAAGACGGCAACGAGTCGATCGCGCCCGAGTCCCTGCAGTGCGGTGCGGACCGCGCGCTCCTCCCCCACCACCACTGCGAGAGAGAACAGGAGCTCGACGATGTCGGTGGCCTGATCGGAATCATCCGCAGAGAGTGAACCGAGGGCGAAATCAGTGATGATGGGGCCATCCGGGCCTACCTGGACGGCCGACATATCCAGCGAGCCGTTGCTCAAAGATCCCTCGTGCATCAGACGCACCTGGTCCCACATCTGGATGAGCAGGTCGTCGGTGAGGTCGCCCGGGTCCATCTCAGCCAAAGCGGTGCCGGTGCCCCGGAACGAAATGAGAGAGATCTCTGACGTGGGGCTCCCCACGACGGCCAGTTGCGGCACCCGCGCTCCGGCGCGATCCGCGACGATGGTGATCAAGGCCTCGTGCTCCACTGCTTGGAGTCGTGAATAGCCCAGTGTTGTGCCGGATTCTCGATACCAGAGCGTGTGCCAGAGCTTCGCCACGAGCCGTGAATCCACGGCATCACGCCCGTGTACCTTGACGTCGACGATCTCGTTGTCGTCGTCCCGGCCCACGAAACGAATGACTCCCCAGGTCTGGTAGGGCGCAGGCTCGAGACCACCCACATGGACACCGAGGCTAGAAAGGGCCGCGGCCACGGAACTGGGGTCGGGGTATCCCCGCGGCGACCCCACGATGGCCAGGAGCAGACCGGCAGAGAAGAGACCGATCCCGAAGGAGCCAATGATGTGGGTCGGGGTTCCATAACCCAGACTTATCGAAGCGATAGCAGTGGCAGCTATGGCAAGCCAGCCGAAACGTCGGAGAGGGCGAGTGACATGCGGACCGACCACCACGAGGACGGCGGTCACCATCGCCACCCTCAGCACTGGAAATCTCGGCGCCGGATCTTCCAGTCCCATCTCGGGGAAGACGTAAGGCCAGGCGTCGTTGATGATGAACGAGAGAATGACCACTAAGACCGCTGCGGTCACGCCCGCGATCGCCAGATCGCGCAGGGCAGGTCGCCGCTCTCGACCCCCAGCGACCAGCGCAGCGAAAACGACGAATACGTAGATCAGGCTGGATGCGTATCCGACCTCGAGGAGAAGGTTCACCCAGGATGGGCTCGCCTGAACCAGCTCGGTCAGCGCCTGCGCCCATGACGAGATGCTGTCGACGTTGGCTGTGGCCCAAATGACCAGGAGCAGGCCAAGAGCCGCCTTGAACACGTCACTCGGCCGACGCACCCGAGGTTGGCCTCCGGACGTGACGAAGTATGAGGATGGCCTAACAGTGCGTGGTTTGATCGCGTCTCTCCCGAGGTCTCGTCAGATCCTGATCGTGCAAGCTACGTCGGAGTCGGCCCGCGAGCGCGTCATCCCACGATATTGAGCGAGACTGAAACCCGGGAGGGAAGTTGCCCTTGAGGGTTCGATTGGGAATTGGAAGCATCGATGAGGCCGAACCCGCTCATCGAATGGTCGACTAGCCCTCGGTCGATGCTTCGACGGCCTCCTGCTCGGCTTCGAGCTCGGCGGCGTACCCCATCAGCATCCCGAGACCGATCAAGTCCTCCGCAGAAAGGGTGCGGTGGGCGAGGACGATACCGCCGGCGTCGCGGACGGCATCCCGCAACGGCACCGCCCAGAGGTGCTCGAAGGCAAGCACCAGCGCAGAGCTGCCATCGGGCAAGTCGTCGATCAGGTCGGCGGCTACCGACTCGGCAATCGTCAGGGCGTCGACATCGACCGACGCACCCGCCTCGGCTCCGGCGATGAAGCCTTCTTCTCCGGCCAATCCCAGACCGACCAGGGCACCGACTGCGGCCCGCAGCTCGGCCCTCTGCTCATCGTCGAGACCGGAAACCGACACCACATCGATCTCGTCGCCATCGCGGGTCACGAACACGGCATCGATGACCCGGATCTGTCCGACATCACTGAGCCGTGCCAACTCCTCGGCGATCCGACCCTCGAACATCTCGTTGTCCGGGAACCCGATTACGAGCCCCTGGATTGGTCCAATAGTCATGATGACCTTCCTTCTTCGTAAACCGTCGCCGCGGATTTCACGGCCTCTCCACTTCGACAGCCTCGCGCCGCTGACGGTGAGCAACGAATCCGGAAACCTCGCCAAGGCGTTTTCTGGTTCGTGGACCAGCCGACCCTACCCCTGCATGGACCGGTCGGCGAGATACTACCGGAAGCCCTACACCTCGGCGCCGACCCTCTCTGCCGAGGACGGGTGCGGAGTGGGCAGGGTATGGGTGCTGGCGGTGGCAGCGGCCGCGTAATCCACGGCCATCGGCGCGGGCGGCCGGTGGCGACCCGCCAGCCAGGCGAGGAGGATCCCGGCCGCTGAGGTGATGGTGAGGAACACGGCAGCCGCTCCGACCGCAGTCGCCAGGGCGTCGCCAGGCGAGGCACCGGCTGCAACCTGGTCTGCGTTGACATCGGCGTAGAGGGTGGCGACAACCGCGGTCCACACTGCAGCTCCCACGTACCGTGCCATGTTGGATATCCCAGAAGCGGACCCGACTTGCTCCTCTGGCACCGCGCTGGTGGCGACCGATGAGCACGGCCCATTGGACAGGGCCATGCCGGCGGCGACGGCGATGAGCGGGAGGACGAAGGCGGCGTATACCCACGACGAGGAGATCCCGATGAGCACGGCGAACCCGACGGTCATGATGATGAAACCGAGACCCACCACCTGCCGGGTGCCCATCCTGGTCGCGAGCCTGGGAACCAGTGGGGCCAGGATCACCAGGCCAACCGTGGCGGGGAGAGTGGCCAGGCCGGCCTGGAGTGCGCTCATTCCCAGCGTCGACGGGTCCTGGAAATAGAGGCTGAAGACGAACATCAGCCCGTTGATCGTGCCCGCTCCGATCAGGATGCCGAGTGTGGCCCCGATCAAGGCCCGGTTCTTCATCAGGTCCAGGTCCACCAATGGCGAATCCGAGCGGCGTTCCACATACACGAAGGCGATTGCGGCCACGATCGAGACCAGGAACGAGCCGAGTGTCGCCGGTGAAGTCCAGCCCCACTCGGATCCCTTGCTCACCGCCAGTATGAACGGGGCGAGGATCGCGGCGACGAGGAAGGTGCCCAGCCAATCGATGCTGCGGGAGCGGTTCGGGTCGAGCGACTCCTCGACGCGGCGCAGGGTGAGCGGCACACAGAGAACGGCGATCCCGGCGTCGATCCAGAACAGTGCCTGCCATCCCGCGGTATCGACGAGGACCCCGCCAACCAGTGGTCCAGCAGCAGCGCCGATCGCCGATGCTGCACCCCAATACGAGACGGCCCTGAGGCGTTCGGCTCCGGACGACGCGACAGAGAGAAGACTCAAACCACAGGCCAGGATCGTCGAGCCCGCCGCCCCCTGGATGGCACGGCCGCCGATGACCCCGGCCGCGGTGTCGGTCATTGCGATCAGGGCGCAGGAGACGATGAAGAGGGCGAGGCCGCCGAGGAAGATGCGCCGTCGGCCGAAAACGTCACCAAGGGCCCCGGCGGTCACGATGAAGGCCGCCCCCACCAGGGAATAGCCGGTCACCGCCCACTGCAGGGTGCTCACCGGGGCGCCGACATCCTCTCCAATCGAGGGAAGCAGGATCGACACCGCAGAGGTGTTGGCGTTCACCACCAGGGCGGAAATGCAGGTGGCGAGGAGAACACCGACACCTGGCTTGATGTCGGTCCCGGAGGATCCAGGCACTGGATCAGACTTCGTCACGGGTCGAGATCCTATGCATCATCCATCGGACCAGCCGCTCTCGGCTTCCGTTTCCCGTGATCGCGATCACGCTCACCAAATGCCTCGTCCCAGCTCGCCGGCATCAGCTGGAATGGGAGGAGGTCCAGGGCCGGACGCACCGTGTGCCGGTACACGGGCTTGACCGCATCCAACAGGAGGTACCCGCAGAGGACCCCAATCGCAATGGCGACCATGGCCCCCACCGTCCCCAGGAAGTCCTGCACCCCGACTACTGGGCCGGATGCTATGTACTCGGTGACCCCGATCAGGCCTAAGGCACCAGGGACCAAGAGCCAGAACCCGGGAAGGAAAGAGACCAGGGCCGGAGGGCCGAACCTGGTTCGCTCGACGAGACGAGCGGTGATTGTCATCGCGGTTGCGCCAATGAATCCACCCACATAGCCGCCGAACAACGCGCTGCCCACCTGCTGACCGACAAAGGCCACCAAGAGAACGAGGAAGAGACCTGGCAACGAGCCCGACGGTGCCGAGTGGAACACCGCGACCCCGATCCCGAACACGATCATGCCCAGCCAAGGTGCCCACCAGCCGATCAGGTTCTGAGGGGTGTTCACCAGAACCTCCGCCGACGGAAGACCGAAGGCCTCGGCGGCGCTCACGATCCCGAAGGCGAGCAGGACCAATTGGAGCCCTCCGGAGACGAGACGACTGGCTCCGCTCACGATCTGTGCCGCTGATAGCTCGATCACCGACATGGTGAGAGCGGCTCCGGGAAGGAAGGTGACCAGAGGCGGGATCATCGTCCTCAGGTTGGCGTTGGCCCACCCCCGATTGGCGAGGAGGAAGGTGAGGGCCGACACGATGAAAGCAGCAGCAACAGGCATCAATGTTTGTGCCGGCACCCAGCGCGTTCCGATCAGCTTGAGGACGCCGACCGCGAGGCCGAACACCGCGGCCAGGGCCACGTCCGACCAGGTCGGCTGGAGGATGAGGCAGATCCCCACCGTGAGAACCATGTGCCCGGCCAATGTGGACAGGGTCCGGTACTTCGAGGGCCGCGCGACTACCTCGACCACCTCACGGCTTCCTTCGCCAGGATCGATCTCGGCCCGGATGGCGCGCTTCAGGATGTCGAACAGGGCCGAGGTCTGATCGAGTCGGAGCACACCTCTGAGCTGAGGGGTGGGCTCCAAGGTGGCGGGGCGGCTCGGATCGAGGGCAACCACCACGAAGGTGGGCAGCACCGCGAAACGGGCTCTGGTCGCCCCGTAGGCCGCGGCCACCGCCTGGAGGTGATCCTGGACTTCGTTGACAGCTTCCCCGGCTGCGGTCAGCGCACTGCCGAGGTAGAGGAGGAACTGCTGCAAGGCGGCCTCGTCAGCGGCAGGAGGTGAATGACTGTCTTGCTGGGATTCGGCCACGAGAAATCATGCCACGGCTGGGCCGTGATCTGCCGGAAACCGGATCGAGCCGTTGACTCGTCTCGTCGTTTGATGTAAAAATGGATCTGATTGGCGATAGAGCGTTGTAGTCGCCGAAGACCTATTAGGAGGCCGAAGTCATGACCGAGTCGAGCTTGTACGACAGGCTGGGAGGCGTATTTGCCATCGCGGCGGTGGTGGACAGATTCAGCGACGCTCTCATCGAGAACCCGACAGTCGGCCAGGGGTCGAGCAACCCAGCGCTGCGCGAGTGGCACACCAACAACCTGGGCCGGCTCCCCGGTCTCAAGTTCATGCGGACACTCTGGGTGTGCAATGTCTCGGGCGGGCCTTTCGAGTACACCCCGACCGAGCCGGGGAGCACGACACTGGGGCTCGAAGAGGCTCATCGCGAATTCAGGATCACGCCGGCCGAGTTCGACGAAGTGGCTGCCGTACTGGCCGCGACGCTCGACGCCTTCGAGATACCCCAGCAGGAGAAGGACGAGGTCCTGAGTGCTTTCGCAGCACACAAAGATGAGGTGACCGAGGGGTCCATGGCCACCGCCTAGCTCGGAGTCATTGCGGGTCAACAATTCGGCCGTCGCCGGTATCGTCGCATCTGGCGAAGCGGCGTCGTCGAAACCGGATTGGCATGGCCTTCTCGTTCCATCTCCACTGGGATCTCGTCTCACCAGCCAGTGAGGTGGCGGTGACCCTCGAAGTCCTCGAGCCTCCATCGGTGGACCGTCTCTACTTCTGGGCCCTGCAGGCCTCCTTTATGGATAGCTCCGGGCTGCAGGGCGGCGGACATCTGGGCCTGCAGTGGAATCCCCGGTTCCCCGGGTACCAGGCCGTCAACTGGGGAGGCTATGACCCCAAGGGCAAGATCCTCCCCGGATCCGACTCCACGCTCCCCAGCACTCCACGGGATCCGAATACCCGGGACTACTCCTGGCTACCCGGGCGGAGGTACAGCTTGCGGATCTTCCGCTCTCCGGAGATCGGCTGGAGGGGCGAAGTGACTGATGCCGACACCGGCGTGGTGACCATCGTCCGCGATCTCCACGCTGGGGGTGACCATCTGAGTCGTTTGATGGTTTGGACGGAGCTCTTCTGTGCTTGCTCTGACCCAAGAAGCGTGGTCGGTTGGTCCGCGCCTGCGGCGATCGGGCTGGGTGGTGAGTATCTGGTCCCCAAGGCCTTGCGGGTCAACTACCAGGCCGACGGTTGTCCCAACACCAACGTCTACTCCGATGGTCACCGGATATGCCAGGCCACGGCCAGCGAGCGGATCACATCCCAGAGTTCGCTGGTGCTTGTCTGACCGAGTGGTCGATCACGGCAGCACACTGTCGGCGACCCGTTGCTCCAACCCGGTCAGGTCGATACCAGGCTGCAAGGGACCCGTGCCGACGTGGAACGTGTCGATCACCTCTCCCTCGCGGCTGTCGAGCTTGGCGAGGCGGATCTCGAGGCCACAGGCGTCGAGGACCCCGAGGATCTCGGCCAGTCTTCCAACGCGATCGGAGCACTTCACCACCACCACCAGATCGCCGGTGGCGGGATCGGTCGAGATTCGGGCGCTTGGTCGGGGACGGGAGAGGTCCGGGACCGGATATGAGGCGGCACGAATTTCGACGCTCCTGTCGGTGTCGAGCTGGCCGAGAAGACCTGCTTCGACATCGCCGCGCACCCTGTCCCACCGCTCCCCCGGGACCTTTCCACCGGTGCGGTCGTCCCTGACCCGGAAGGAGTCAACGACCAGGCCGTCCGATCGGCCGAACAGTCGGGCCTCGAGGACGTCGACGCCGTTGGCGGCGAAAACCGCAGCGACGGTCCGGCGGAAGCCGGGCCGACTCGGGCCAACCACCACCACCGTCTCGATGGGTTCGCCTACCCGAACTCCCAGGTTGGACACACCGATCAGATCCGAGATCAGCTCGAGATGCCAAAGCACCTCGTCGACCTCGATGCTTCGCAAATAGTCGTCGGGCATCGCGTCGAGATGTGCCGCCATTGCATCTGACGCTCCGCCCGCCAGGGCCATGACCTCTGGCCGGGTGGCTCCGCCCGCCGACATAGCCGGCTCCTCGGCGCCGAGTTTGGCCGCGCATCTCAGGAACAACGTCTTGAGCAAGCTCGCCTTCCAGTCGTTCCACATCGAAGGCCCGGTGGCCCTGGAATCGGCGATCGTCAGCAGGTAGAGCACCTGCAGCAGTTGGAGGTTGCCTACCTCCGAGGCCACTTCGTCGATCACAGCCGGGTCGGCCAGGTCGCGTCTCGTAGCAGTCAGCGGCAGGAGGAGATGATGCCGGACGGCATCGACCAGAAGGTCAGTGGTCTTGGCGTCCAGCCCCATTCGCCCGGCGAACGCCGAGGTGATCTCGGCACCGACCATGGCGTGCCCGCCTCCGTGGCCCTTGCCGATGTCGTGGAGGAAAGCGGCGAGACGCAGCAGCTGGGCCCGGTCCAACTCGAGCCCGACATCGCCGAGGGGGCCGTCCTCTGACAAGATCGATTGCATCTCCGCCGCGGTGCGCCACAGGTGTGCGGCAACGGGGTGCTGGTGAAACGGCTCGAGCTGGGGCAGGGCGGCGACGACACTCCATTCGGGGAGGACATCCGCGAGTTGTCCCGCCTCCCAAAGACTGTCGAAGACGGCTCGCCCACGTTCACCGGTCTCCAGGAGCCGATCGAGATCGTCGATCGTCGGCGGTGAGTCGGCTTTGACCGATTGGCTCGGACCGGCGATGCGTGACCAGACCCGCCTGCCGGCAGACACCGGGCGATCCTCCAAGATCTCCGGCCATTTGCTCTCGGCGAGACGGTCTATCGATTGCATGGCGGCGATGAGGTCGCCTGCCGTCTCGAAAGTGTCGCGACCCAGCCAGCGCGCCACCGGCTCGCGCAATTCGGGTGAGAACACATCGTGCGCCCTTCCAGTTACGGCATGGAGTGCATTGCGAACCCGGAGAAGGACCTCGAGTGCTTGTTCCTCTTCTTGCTGATGTTGGGTGGAGAACCTGCCAATCAGCGCTTCGCGGCGACGCTCCCATCCAAATGCCTGGACGGCCCGGAGGCCGCCACGGCCCGTCTTGATATCGACGGCCATCAGCCGATACGGGGCCTCGGCCCGCCGACGTCGCTCGGCATCCACCAGGTAGCGACGTAGGGGACGTGCTCGGGTCACCCGGGTGACGGCGTCCATCAGCTGTGCGAAGAGCTCCTCGGAACCGGCGACGAGACGACTGGTCAGGAGCGTTGTCTGGGTGTCGAACCTCTCTCGGGCAGCGTCCGAGGCCTCCCGGACCGTGCGCACGGAGTGGCCGACGCGGAGCTTGGCGTCCCACAGGGGGCGGAAGAGGTCGGCTGCGGCAGCCGCAGCATCCTCGACGTCGTGGAGGAGCATCAGATCGACATCGGAGTACGGGCTGAGCTCGCCCCTCCCATATCCCCCGAGGGCTACTACCGCCATCGGGGTCGCTCCCGGAGCAACGAGGCCCGACAGCGTCAGGTCGAGGCTCGCCGTCAGCGCGGCACAGACTTCACGACCACCATCACCCATCCGATTCTGTCGCAGCGAGTCACGAAGGTCGATGAAGTCGCGGAGGAGGCTTCCCCCGGAGTCAGATGGCGTCGGCACCTCTCTCACTGGTACGGATGCGTACCACGTCTTCGACCGGGAGGACGACGATCTTGCCGTCGCCGATCTCCCCGGTATGCGCCGCCGACTCGATCGCCGCCACTGCCGGCCCGGCCAACTCATCGGTGATGATCACCTCGAGGCGCACTTTGGGCACGAACTCCACCTCGTACTCGGCGCCCCGGTAGACCTCGGTCTGGCCCCCCTGACGGCCGAACCCGGAGACGTCACTCACCGACATCCCGGAGACCCCGGCGGTCTTGAGCGAATCCCGCACCTGCTCCAGCTTGAAGGGCTTGATGAAGGCGATGATCAGTTTCATTCCCCTGTCCTTTCGACCCCAATACTCTCGACCCCAATCCTCACTATCACCGGCCGTGGACGAGTCGTCCTTTTTTCTCGCTTCATCTCTTCTCCGCTCAGTGCCCGGCCAGGGTGGCGCTGCCGCTGCTGTACGCCGCTTCCGAGTGCTCGGCCAGATCCAGCCCGCTGTCCTCGACCTCTTCGGAGACCCGAACACCGACCGTCGCCTTCAGGGCCAGCATGATCAGGGCCGTCACCGCGAAGCTGTAGACGATGGTGGCTCCGTTGGCCAGGGCTTGCACACCGAGGAGCTCGAGCCCGCCGCCATAGAAGGCACCCGCCATGAACTCTCCGCCGAAGAACACCGGATCGGCGAACAGACCGATCGCCAGCGAGCCGACGAGACCACCGACGAAGTGGATCCCCACGACGTCCAGGGCATCGTCATAACCGGCCTTGTTCTTCAAACCGACTGCGAAGCAGCAGATGATGCCGGTGGCCAGCCCGATCCAAATGGGCGACATGCCGGCCACGAACCCCGCGCCGGGAGTTATGGCCACCAACCCCGCCACGATTCCAGATGCCACGCCGAGGTTGGTGAACTTGCCGTCTCGGAACCTCTCCACAAAACCCCACGACAACCCGGCCGCTGCCGCCGCCAGGAACGTGTTCATGAAGGCCTGGATCGCGGTGCCATTCGCGGCCAGGGCCGACCCGGCGTTGAACCCGAACCAGCCGAACCAGAGGATCCCGGTGCCCAGCATCACCAAAGGCATCGAGTGCGGGGGGTGACCTTGACCCGGCCAGCTCTTGCGCTTGCCCAACACCAGCACTGCGGCGAGGGCGGCGATGCCGGCGTTGACGTGAATGGCCGTGCCACCTGCGAAGTCCAGCCCACCTCGTTCTCCGATCCAGCCCCCGTACACCCATTTGAAGACCGGGCTGAAGACCAGAAGCAACCAGGCCGGGGCGAAGATCGCCCAGGCCGAGAACTTCATGCGATCGGCGACCGCGCCTGAGATGAGAGCCGGCGTGATCACGGCGAACATGCCGAGGAAAGCGACTGTCAGCAGAGTCGACCCGCCATCTTCACCGGTTATGCCAAGGCCACTGAGGAAAGCCAGGTCGAGGTTGCCGAGGAAGGCTCCATCACCCGATTGCGCCAGGGAGTATCCGACCACGACCCACGCGATCGGGATGATGAGCAGGCACCAGAAGTTCATCATCAGCATGTTCAGGACGTTTCTCGTCCGGTCCATGCCTCCGTAGAACAATGCCAGCCCTGGCGTCATGAACAACACCAAGGCCGAAGAAGCCAACACCCACGCCGCATCACCAGTATCCATCAGCACTCCTCCAGCCGGGTTGGTTGTGTTGCCGGAGCATCGTTCCGAGGCTCTGTTTCAGCAGTGTTTCTGCTTGCCGAACAAGTCGTTAACGGAATCGACAGGACGGCTTCCTCGGCGTGCCCCCCACCGTCTCAGACGGGGAACTTCACACCTTCTCCTCGATTCCGGTCTTGCCAACCTCGCCGCTTTGCGATACCTTGTGGTTCTATGCATTCCGGATCGAGGTATCGGAGGTAGTGGTGCAGATCGACAAAGACCTGGTCGCGGCGTCGGCGACGCCATTGGTTTTGGCGATCCTGGCCGAGGGCGAGAGCTACGGATACGCCATTCTCCGGCGCGTGCGGGAACTCTCGGATGGAGAGCTGGACTGGACTGACGGGATGCTCTACCCGCTGCTACATCGTCTTCACCGGCTCGGTTACGTGACGACCGAATGGCGATCGCCACCTGAGGGACGGCGCCGAAGGTATTACGCCGTCACCGATGGGGGCCATGCGGCCCTCGCTGAGCACAAACGACAGTGGGAGACGGTGACGCGGGCGTTGGGCGGCATATGGCGAGGTGGCGCTCTGCTGCCCTTTGCTTTCGGGAAGGCCTGACCGTGGAGCAGTTGGAACTCGAGATCGCGGAGTGGCGGGCATTCATCGGGCAGGATGCAGCTCTCAATGGCCGTGACGTCGAGGAGCTTGAGACCCATCTTCGTGATCAAATCACCGATTTGATCACGGCAGGCCTCACTCCCGATGAGGCCTTCTTGGTCGCCGTCAAGCGTATGGGAAAACTTGACGACCTCTCCCAGGAGTTCGCCAGCGAGCAAAGCGGCAGGCTCTGGAGACAGCTCATTCTCTCCGATCGTGGCGAGCAGGAACAGCCTGACAGTCGCTGGCTGGAGGCACTCGTGTTCGCCGTGGCGGCGGCCGCGGCAGTCCAGGTCGCACGTCTGGCGGCTGGTTTCCCAACAGAGCAGGCATCGTGGCTGCCTCTCAATGCGAGCCTGTTCGTGTTGCCGTTCCTGGCCGGATACTTCGCCCGCCGTCGACGACTCCCCATGGGCTTGTCTCTGTTGACTGCCATCCCGTTCCTGATCGCCGCGGTCGTTATCAACGTCTACCCGTTCGTCGAGGGCGGGCCGACCGAATTGCTGGTCGCTGCGCATCTGCCCGTCGCCTTGTGGTTCGTGGTCGCCTACCCATATATGAGCGGCGTGGTGCGATCCCACGAGCGGCGGATGGACTTCGTTCGATTCACGGGCGAGTGGTTCATCTATTACGTGCTGATCGCGCTCGGAGGCGGTGTGCTCATGGCATTGACCGCATTCATTCTCGACCCCACAGGTGTCGACGCGGAACGAGTCATCGACTGGGTGTTGCCCCCAGCAGCGGCAGGCGCTGTGATCGTGGCGGCATGGCTGGTGGAGTCGAAGCAACGGGTCGTGGAGAACATGGCGCCGGTCCTGACCATGCTCTTCACGCCGCTGTTCGCGGTGATGCTGGTCGCCGCCATTGTCGTTTACGCCGCGACCGGTCTTGGCAGCGGATTCGATCGGGACCTTCTCGGCGTTTTCGACGCATTGCTGGTCGTGGTCCTCGGTCTCGTCCTGTACGGGATCTCGGCCCGAGATCCGTCCGCCTCGCCGGGCTGGATGGACCGGATCCAACTGGTCGCGGTCATCAGCGCCCTCGTACTCGATGTGATCGTGCTCGGCACGATGATCGCCCGAATCGGCGAGCTCGGGTTCACCCCGAACCGGACGGCGGCACTCGGCCTCAACGTCCTACTCCTCGTGAGTCTGGCCGGCACCGCTTGGCTATCCGCCAGGTTCCTCACCGGACGGAGCACCTTCAACCGGCTCGAGCGCTGGCAGACCAGCTATTTGCCCGTGTTTGGCGTATGGGCGGCCGCGGTCGTGGTCATCCTCCCTCCGTTGTTCGGGTTCATCTGACCGACAGACCAGAATCGTTTGGAGGTCTTCGAGGAGAAACGATGACGACAGCGACCATGCATGACGGCGATCAGCTCGAGGTCGAGATCAAGGGTGAGGGCCCGTTCCTGCTCCTACCGGTGAGCCCGACTCCGATGGAGGGTGAGGCAGCCGAGGAGATGCGCAGGTGGGGGGCCGATCCCGCCTTGGGTCGCAATTTGATCGAGGGTCTACAGGACACCGTCACCGTTGTGGCCTTTGACTACGAGGGCCATGTGCTGGCGGCACCGAAACCAGACACCCTCACCCCCGCCAACGTCGCCGCAGACATGCTCGGGGTCGCCGACGCCGCGGGAGACAACTTTGCCTACTACGGATACTCGTGGCTGGCTCTCAGCGGGATGCAATTGGCAATCCGCACTGATCGGCTAACGGCGCTTGTCATGGGCGGCTTCCCACCCCTAGGTGGGCCGTATGCGAAGATGCAGGAGGTGACGGCTGCCACCCATCGGATGGCTTCGAAACCTGGCCCCACACCGCCAACAACCGACCGCCCGGCAGAACCCGGCGATTGGTCGGCCGTCGAATTCGATATGCCCGAACCCCAGGCTCGACAGTTCCTCACGTTGTACGAGAGTCTCCAAGACTTCGATGACCGCAGCGCCATGTCTGATCTCGACTGTCCCCGGCTCTGCTTCGCCGGCAGCGATGACCAGATCGTCTACGACGAACGGTGGGGAGGAACTCACGTCGACATCGGAGGGCCACTCAGAGACAACCGGGACGAGCTCGAGGCCAGCGGCTGGTCCGTACGTCTGCTCGAAGGGCTCGATCACACCCAGGCAATGCAGGCTGAGAACGTTCTACCGATCATCCGGCCTTGGCTCACAACCATGTTGGCCGGTTTGGTCGACGTCGGGGGTTAGCTGCGGCGGTCCGAGCGGGCGACGATCGCTCGCTGGACCACGATGAACACCAGGAGCAGCGCTCCGATGATGATCTGGGTCCACGACTGCTCGGCGCCCATGAAAGAGATGATGGTCTTGATCGTGCCGTACACGAACACACCGATCATCGAGCCCAGCACATAGCCCCGGCCTCCCGCCAGAAGAGTTCCACCGATGACGACGGCGGCGATCGCGTCGAGCTCGGTTCCCACACCGTTGCGGGGATACCCGGCGCCCGAATAAGCGGTCAGCACGAGACCGGCGAGACCTCCGCACACCCCTGAGATGACATATACCGACACCGTGGTGCGCGCCACCTTGAGACCCATCAGCGCTGCCTGCTTGTTCCCGCCGATCGCGTAGGTCGTCCGCCCGAACCGGGTGAACTGCATGACCCAGGCCCCGACGAAGACCACCACCAAGGCGAGGATGCCGGTCGGCGTGATGTACCAGTCGCCAAGCTGGATTCGGGTCGACTGCAGCCACAAAACCTCTGTGGTCTCGACTTTGATCGACGACAGACTCACGACGAAAGCGAGACCGCGGGCCAGGAAGAGCCCGGCCAACGACGCGATGAACGGCTGCACGTCGAAGAACTGCACCAGCACTCCGATCAGCAGGCCGACCAGCGCGCCGGCCAGCAGGATCGCCGGTATGGCAATCGCCAGCGGCGTGCCGGCCTCGAGCAGCTGCGCCAGCCAGATGCCGGTGAACGCCATCACAGAGCCCACCGACAGGTCGATGCCCCCGGTGATGATGACGAACGTCATGCCCACCGCCAAGATCAGCAGGTATGCGTTGTCGAGCAGAAGAGCAGAGATGTTTCTCGGTGTGATGAAGTCGCCGCGAACCAAGATCTCGGCTCCGACGAAGAGCAGGACCAGGATGGCGACTGCCGCGAGGGTCGGGAGCAGCGACGCACGCCGGCTCATGAACGTCTCGAAGTAGCCGGCCGGCTTTCGAGTCGTAGTGGCGGCGGTATCGAGGCTCGTCATCCGACGACCTCGGCATCACTGGTGGCTTCAGCGGTCCTGCGTGAACGAATCGAGTTGGTGACATCTCTCGCAAAGCGATGAAGGCGCGGCGACTGGATCATCACGACCACGACGACGACGACGGCGAAGAACACCGGGCTCTCGGCCGACGGCACTCCGAGGAAGAGAATTGTGGACTCCAGCGTCTGGATGATCAATACGCCCACGACCGTGCCGGCGAGGCTGAACTTGCCGCCCATGAGTGAGGTGCCGCCCAGGACAACGGCGAGGATGGCATAGAGCTCGATGAACTGGCCCGCTGCGTTGGCGTCGGCTGCCTTGATGTTCGAGGCGTAGATGATGCCGGCAATGCCCGCGAGCACGCCGCTGGCTGCATAGGCGCTCCAGATGATGCCCCGGGAGCGAACACCTGCGAGTCGGCTCGCCTCGGGGTTGATGCCAACGGACTCCGTGAGGACGCCTAGTGCAGTGCGCCGCTCGGTCAGCCCGACTATCGCCGCCGCCGCAACCCAGATGAAGAAGGCGAACGGCAGGAGAAGGTATCCGGTCGAGATGAACTCGAATGGCGTGCTGTTGACGGTGGTGATGAAGCCCTCGGTGATGAGGAGGGCCATGCCGCGGCCGGCGAGCATGAGTACCAGCGTCGCGATGATGGGTTGTATCCCCAACAGGGAGACGAGAAACCCGTTCCATGCACCGAGCAGGAGCGAGGCCAGGATCGCAACCACCACGGCGACTATGACCACCCCGGGATCACCCGGATCGGCCGAGCCGTCGATAATCGTGAGCGCCACTGCTCCGGATACGGCCATGACCGCTCCCACCGACAAGTCGATGCCGCGTGTGGCGATGACGATCGTCATCCCCAACGACACCAGCATCAGCGGGGCGCTCTGGCGCAGAATGTCGATCAAGGCGCCATAGAGACGCCCATCCCGAACAGTGATGCTGGCGAACTGAGAGCGAGCGATGGTGTTGATGAGGATGAGCGTGACCAATGTGACAACCGGCCAGAAGAGCCGGTGCTTCACGACGCTCCTCAAGCTGCGCTCCCCTTGCCCTCATTGGCGATGAAATCGATCAGGCCGTCCAGATCAAACCTTCGCGAGTCGAGCTCACCAATGGACTTGCGGTCTCTCATGACGACGATCCGCTGGGCGAGTCGCAGCACCTCTTCGAGCTCGGATGAGATGAAGATCACAGAGAGCCCCTGCTCCGACAGTTCGGCGACCTTTTTCTGAAGGTCTGCTTTGGTGCCGACATCGATGCCTCGTGTCGGCTCGTCGAGGATCAGCAGCTCGGGCGCCGTAGCGAGCCAGCGCGCAATGAGCACCTTCTGTTGGTTGCCCCCCGACAAGTTGCCGGCGACCATGTCAGGGTCGGCCGGTCGCACGTCGAGCGCTGCCATGTACTCGGAAACGACCGAGTCCTGCTTCTCCCGGCGGATCTTGCGAAGCCCCTTCCGCGCCTGGATGCCGAGCACGATGTTCTCGGCCACGGTCAAGTCGGCCACGATGCCCTCCTCACGCCGGTCCTCGGAGGAGAATGCGATACGGCGATCGATTGCGTGGCGAGGCGAGGTCAGCCTCGCCGACTCGCCCGATACCTCGATGGTCCCCGAGTCCGCCCGGTCGGCGCCATACAGCAGCCGCACCAGCTCGGTGCGCCCGGAGCCAAGTAGCCCGGCGATGCCGACGATCTCACCGTCGAACACGTCGAGGTCCGCCGGCTCGAGTACGCCGCGCTTTCCAACGCCGGTCGCTTTGAGTATTGGCGCATCCGTGCGGTCGATTGCTCGTTCTGCCGTCGAGGAGATGGCCTCGAGATCGTCCAACTGGCGACCGATCATCTTGGTCACCAGCTGATCCCGTGGCAGGTCCTTCACTAGATACTCGCCGACGAGCTTGCCGTTGCGAAGAACCGTTATTCGGTCGGCGATCTCGTAGACCTGATCGAGGAAATGGCTCACAAAGATTATGGCCGCCCCCTTCGCCCGCAGATCGCGGAGTACCTCGAACAGCTGCTCGACTTCGCCACGATCCAAGCTTGACGTCGGCTCATCGAGGACCAAGACCTTGGCGTCCAGCACCATCGCGCGGCTGATCGCGACCAGCTGTTGAATGGCGATCGAGTGGTTGGAGAGCAGCGATCGGGTGTCGATCGAGATCCCCAGACCTTCCAAGTGCTCTGCCGCCATTCGATGCACGGCCTTCCAGTCGATCCGTCCGCCCTTGCGGGGCTCGTGGCCGAGCATGACGTTCTCGCCTACGGAGAGGTTCGCGCACAGGTTGATCTCCTGGTACACGGTCGAGATGCCCGCTGCCTCAGCATCGGAGGTTCCGCGGAAGACCTGGCTGGTCCCGATCAGGTCGATGGATCCGCTGTCGACGGGATAGACGCCGGTCAGGGCCTTGATGAGGGTGGACTTCCCGGCGCCGTTCTCACCCATGAGGGAGTGGACCTCGCCCCGACGGAGGAAGAAGTCAACGTTGTCGAGGGCGAGCACACCCGGAAAACTGATTGTGATTCCCCGCATCTCGACGATGGGGGGGTATGCGGTGTCCGCGGGCAAGGTCACACGTTCACTCTCGATCTGTCATGGAGTGCCCGACCGGGTGCCGGAAGAACCGGCCCCCGGTCGGACACAGCAAGCTATCTACTCGGGATGAACCCGTGCAGATCAGTACAGGCGATCGGGCAGGGCCTCTTCGGCCTGCTCCTGGGTGAAGGTCTGGTCCTCGACGTAGTTCCTCTTCTCGACCTCTTCGCCGGCGAGAACGCTATTTACGAAGCCTGCAGCAAGCTCACCGAGGAGTGGGTTGCACTCGACGATGTAGTTGATCTTGCCGTCGATGAGAGCCTGCATGCCGTCGTGGACAGCGTCGATCGATACGATCTGAATGTCCTCGCCGGGAACGCCGCCCGCGGCTTCGATGGCTTCGATAGCACCGAGTGCCATGTCGTCGTTGTGCGCGTAGACCAGATCGATGCCGTCGACACCGTACTTCTGGAGGAAGCCTTCCATCACGGTCTTGCCGCCGTCACGGGTGAAGTCTCCGGTCTGCGAGTCGATCTTCTCGATCGCGGTTTCGGCGGTGGCCTCGTCGAAGCCCTCGGCGCGGTCATTGGCCGGAGCCGAACCGGTCGTGCCCTCGAGCACCACCATCTTCGTCGGGGTGTCGCCAAAGGTTTCGGCTGCCCACTCTCCGGCGTATACACCTTCCCGTTTGAAGTCGAGGCCGACCCAGGTGGCGTACAGGTCTTCCGGTGCGGTCACAGTGCGGTCCTCCAGAATGACTGGAATACCGGCATCCGCCGCTTCTTGCAGCACGTCTTCCCAGCCGTCCTCGACAATCGGTGCGATGACGATGGCGTCGACGCCCTGGTTGATGAAGCCTCGGACCGCGGCGATCTGAGCGGCCGGGTCGTTGTCGGCCGCGTTGAAGATCAGCTCGAAGCCGTTCTCCTCGGAGAAGGCCGTCTTCATCGACTCGGTGTTGGCCGAGCGCCAGCCTGACTCGGACCCGGTCTGGGCGAAGCCAACCGTGGTGAGCTCTCCAGACGACTCTCCTGCGGTAGTGGCGGCTCCCTCACCGGCCTCGGTGGTGTCGCTCGATTCGCCGCCTCCGCAGGCGGCCAGTGCTACAGCGAGCACCGTCAGCAGAAGCAGAAACTGCCGCTTCCGTTCTCTCAACGATCTCATCTCTTCCTCCTCATTGATCGGGTTTTCGCGGGTCCGTTAGGGGATAAACACTCTGTCTGTCTGGTCGTTGATGATCTCCTCCTGTGCTGGCCTTTGGATTAAGGGATGGCTGTGGCGGGGATGGGGAGTAATATGTTATCGTTAACGGGAACGCTAACATGTCGCAGGAACCCTGTCTACTCACGCCATCACCGCACTGTTTACGCTCCCGTTATCGATAACAGTGAGTGAGATATCCTTTGTGTCATAACCCGATCTCGTCAGGTCTGTCCCCCTCCAGGAGGAGCTAGGAATGCTGGGGTCGCGTCACAGGGTCACGATCAAGGATGTGGCTTCGATGTCCGGGGTGTCGACCCAGACGGTTTCCCGGGTCATCAACAACCGGCCCGACGTGGCGCCCGACACTCGTGAGCGGGTGGAGGACGCGATAGCCACATTGGGCTACAGACCGAGTGCAGTCGCTCGGACGCTGGTGGCCAGACGGAGCAACGCGATCGGTGTGCTACTCGCTGGGATGGGGTACACCGGCACCACCCTGACCTTGGCGGGAATCGTCGACGAGGCGGCCAACCTCGGGCTGACAGTTCTGATCGCCGAGCTACCCGAAGGCGACAGCCTCGATGATCCACGCCCTGCCATCTCGGCCCTGACTGAGCGCCACGTCGACGGCATCATCATGTCGGTCCCCGATGTCGGGCACTCGGTCGACCGCATCAGAGCGGTTCTTCCCGAGCATCGTGAGCCCGTGGTGTTCGTCAAGGCGGGGGTATCGGACCGATATTCGAGCGTCCTGGTCGACAACGCCGCCGCCGTCGAGGAGGTCGTCGATCATCTGGTCTCCATCGGCAGGACGCGGATCGGTCACATCTCGGGCCCAATCAACTGGCATGAGGCGCACGACCGCCGTGGAGGGATGGCAGCGCGCGCTGGGCAAACACCAACTCGAAGCCGACGCCGGGCTCTGGGAAGAGGGCGATTGGTCTCCCGGCAGTGGCGCCGCGGCCATGAGCGCCCTTCTCGATCGCCACCCGGAACTCGATGCGGTGGTTGCCGCCAACGACGGGATGGCGCTGGGGGCGATGCACACTCTGAGGGGCCGGGGCCGGCGCATTCCCGAGGACGTGGCGGTCACCGGCTTTGACGACATCGACGAGGCCGCCTGGTTTGCGCCAACGCTCACGTCGGTGGGCCAACCACTCGAGGAGATGGGGAGACAGGCGGTGCGGAGGCTCTGGTCCGAGTTCAACGGCAGTGCCACACCCGCCGTCGTCATCCCGCTCCGCGCCGAGCTGAGGATTCGCGAGAGCACGATCGGTTCGGGACAATCTGGATAGCCCCTGAATCGACATCTCGTGAGGAGGTGAAGGATGGGCACCTTTGTGCTGATCCCGGGCGCTGGAGGTGATCCCTGGGAGTGGTACCTGCTCGCTCGTGAGCTCGAGGCGCACGGCCACGAGGCTCTACCGGTGCGCCTGCCTGCGGCCGACGACCGTGCAGGCTGGGCCGAGTACGCCGGGGCGGTCGTGGAAGCGATCGGGGATCGGCGGGGAGTGGTGCTGGTCGCCCAGTCCCTGGCCGGCTTCACCGCACCGCTCGTTGCCGAGCGGGTACCGGTCGATCTCATCGTCCTCCACAACGCGATGATCCCCCTCCCTGGAGAGACCGGGAACCAGTGGTGGGCCAACACCCGACGAAAGGAGGCCGAACAGGCTTACTACGCGAGCGTCGGCCTGCCGCCCGCGACTTCCGAGGATGACGTCGCCGTCTACATGCATGACGTCGCTCCTGAGGTCGTGGAGGAGGCCGCCAATCACGTCCCAGGGCAATCGATGACGCCAATGGAGCAACCGTGGCCCCTCGACTCATGGCCGAACGTTCCAACCCGCGTCCTCATCGGTCGCGATGACCGGCTGTTCCCGGCGGTGTTCCAGC
The DNA here is from genome assembly GCA_963837055.1 of uncultured Acidobacteriota bacterium. Lineage (GTDB taxonomy): Bacteria > Actinomycetota > Acidimicrobiia > Spongiisociales > ZC4RG35 > JARDZU01. The sequence goes on from CAWILU010000004.1 coordinate 588,404, forward strand.
AGCGGGTCGCAAAGGAGCGCCTGGGACTCGAGGGTGATGTGATCGAGGGCGGTCACATGATGGCGCTGAGTCATCCGCTCGAAGTCGCTGATCGGATCGAGGGCTATCGACGCGAGGTAGCCACCCCCGACGGCTAGATCTACACGCGCGTCATACGGGCGGCCACATCCCGGGAGTCCGAACAGTCGCATGTCGATGCGGCCAGAGCGTTGGGGGCGTCGCCCCCCCCCCGCCTCCTTGTCCGACATGTGCTTCCGGGCTCCGTCGGCTCGCTCGTGGCCGTGATCCCGTCGACGATCGCTTTCTCGATCGGCATCGAGGCCTTGTTGAGCTTCCTCGGAGCGGGCCTTCAGCTTTCCGACGTCTCGTGGGCGTGTTGCTTGGGGAGGCACAGCGGTACATCCGCCAAGCGCCTCACCTCATGCTCCCCGGACTGTTCTTGTTGTTGGTGACTGGCGCTCTGGTCGTCGGCGAGGCGGCTCGGGACAGGGCGCGGGTCTGAGGCGATGGCTAGAAGTTGACAAGAGGCCACATACAACCGTATGGTTGTATTAATGCAGATCGCCCCTCCCGACTTCGACCGCATGTTCGGCGCCATGGCGGATCACACCCGCCGCGACATCGTGCGCCGTGCGATCGACTCCGAAGAGGGCGTCGCCGAGTTGGCGAGCCATTACCCGATGAGCTTCGCGGCGGTACAGAAGCACGTCGCCGTCCTCGAGCGGGCCGGCCTCGTCACCAAGCACCGCATCGGACGGCGAAAAGTCGTCCGCACCAATGTCGAGGGGCTGCGCATGGCGCGTCGTCTGCTCGATCAGTACGAGGAGCTGTGGCGTGGCCGGATCGACCGGATGACCCAGCTCGTCAACGAATACACAAGGGAGACAGGCCAATGACCGTCACCGCTGTCCGCAAAGACCCGCACACCCTCAGCATGACCCTCGACGCCGAGTTCGACGCCTCACCCGATCGGGTCTGGCAGCTGTGGTCGGACCCGCGTCAGCTCGAGCGCTGGTGGGGCCCACCGACCTACCCCGCCACCTTCACCAAACACGACCTCCAGCCGGGCGGCCGCGTCGAATACCACATGACGACGCCCGAGGGCGACCAGCCGCGGGGGTACTGGGAAGTCCAGGAAGTCGATCCTCCGCATTCTCTCGTCGTCCGTGACGGCTTCGCCAACGACGACGGCTCGCCGAACACGGAGATGCCGGACGGGGAGATGCGGGTCACGATCGAGGAGGTCGACGCAGGCCGGACCCGGATGTCGATCGTGAGCATCTTCCCGAGCACCGAAGCCATGGAACAGCTCCTTGCCATGGGCCAGGAAGAAGGGATGACCGAGGCCGTCGGCCAGATCGACGCGATCCTCGGCGAAGATGCGGAGAAAAGAGCAACACGATGAACTTGACCGAGGAAACCACTCGCACGCTAGAGGTGGCGGGCGCGACCCTGACCTACGACGTCAGGCCGGGCGGTTCGCCGGACACCACTCCCCTTTTCCTGACCGCCTCGCCGATGGGCGCCGCCGGCTTCGGCACCTTGGCCGGTTACTTCACCGACCGCAGCGTGGTCACCTACGACCCGCGCGGAAGCGAGCGCAGCGAGCTGACCGAGCCGACCACCCCCCCGACACCCGAGCAACATGCCGACGACATCCACCAGATCATCCAGGAGCTGGGAGGCGGGGCGGTCGACATGTTTGCGAGCAGCGGTGGCGCGGTGAACGCCCTGGCGCTCGTCGCCCAGTACCCCGATGACGTGAGCACCCTCGTGGCGCACGAGCCACCTCTCCCTGCCGTCCTTCCCGACCGCGATGCCGCCATCGCCGCCTCTCGCGCGGTCCACGACACATACATGCAGCGTGGATGGGGCGCGGGCATGGCCCATTTCATCGCCGTGGTCAGCCACCCGGGCGAGTTCCCGGGCGATTACGCGCAGCAACCGGCGCCGGACCCGACAATGTTCGGCCTCCCGAGCGAGGACGATGGGTCAAGGACCGACCCCCTCCTCGGCCTGGCCCTCGTCGGGTCCATCGGCTACGAGCCTGACCTCGAGGCGTTGCGCGCGGCTTCCACCCGGATCGTCATGGCCGCCGGCAACGAGAAGGGCACGATGGCCAACCGCGGCGCGTTCGGCGTGGCCGAGCGTCTGGGCACCAAGGTCGTCGTCTTTCCCAGCGGCCACGGCGGCTTCCTTGGCGGAGAGTACGGCCAGATGGGTGAGCCAGACGCGTTCGCCACAAAGCTCCGCGAGGTTCTGGCAGAGGTCTGAGCGAATGACGAGGGATCCAGTAGATCGATGAGATCGGATTCACGCTTCGTCTGTATTGGTATGTGGGTGCTCAAGCCCTGCTGAGAAGCGAGCAGAACGATGACCATGCAAAGTGGATCTGAACCGGCCGAGGTGCGCTCGGGCGGTGGTGATCTCCGGACATTCCATCTCCTGGTGGCCAACACGCTGATTGCTGTCCACAGCCAACAACTTCCTCTGGTTTGCCCTCGTGTTTTGGATGTACCTCGAGACGCGTTCGGTGATCGCCACGTCGGTGATCGGCGGCGTCTACATGCTTCTGTTCGCGGCCTCCGGGATCTTCTTTGGCACCTTCGTAGATGGCCACAGCCGGAAAGCATCGATGATGCTCTCCAGCGTGGGATCACTGGGGTCCTTTCTGTTGGCGACGATCGTCTATTTCTTAGCGCCTGAGGGTTCGATTCCCTCGCTGTCTCAGCCTTGGACGTGGGTTTTCGTCGTGCTGGTCCTCGCCGGCGCGATCGCTGGAAACCTGCGCTCGATCGCACTTGTCGACGACAGTCACCCTCCTGGTGCCCACCGAACGACACGACCGGGCCAACGGTCTGGTAGGTACCGCCAACGGCGTTGCCTTCGCACTCACCTCAGTGTTCAGTGGCCTGGCAATCGGTCTCCTCGGAATGGGCCCGAGCCTGGTAATCACGGTGGGCGTGGCCGCCCTGGTCACCGCCCATCTGCTGACCATCCGCATCGACCGTGACAGGGCGGGACAAGATGGCTCGGACGGGGAAAGCGCTGGCAGTGTCGATTTCAGAGGCGCCATGCGGGCGGTGCGGGTGGTGCCCGGCCTGCTAGCCCTCCTTCTGTTCAGCACGTTCAACAACTTCCTCGCCGGGGTGTTCATGGCTCTGATGGACCCCTACGGGTTGGAGCTGGTGTCAGTCGAGGCCTGGGGGATCGTTCTGAGCATCTCGAGCTTCGGGTTCATCGTCGGAGGAGTGCTGGTTGCATCGAGAGGTCTTGGCTCCAACCCAGTGAGGAGCCTCCTGTTGGTGAATGTGGCGCTCTGGACCCTCACCATCCTGTTTCCGATCCGCTCTTCGATAATTCCGCTGGCTATCGGGTTCTTCATCTTCATGGCCCTGATGCCGGTGGCGGAAGCATCTGAGCAGACGATCATCCAGAAGGTGGTCCCGTTTCAGGAGCAGGGCCGAGTTTTCGGCTTTGCCCAAACGCTCGAGACAGCGGCTTCACCCCTGACGACGTTTCTGATCGGCCCGATCGCACAAGCCTGGGTGATCCCCTACATGACCGACGGAGGCGGAGCAGACACCATCGGAAGCTGGTTCGGGACTGGACCCGAACGCGGTATGGCGCTCATCTTCATCGTGGCTGGGATCATCGGCCTCGTCGTCACGATCGTCGCACTCAATTCGCGCCCCTACCGGAATCTCTCACATCGTTACAAGCTGTCTGAACACGAGCCGACTCCCGCTTAGACGGCTGAAATTCACTAGTCGTCCGGAATCAATCCGCGCATCGACTGGTAGACGATCAACTGCCCCGTGTGGTACCACTCGTGCGCGGCGAGGTTCCGCAGAATCTCGCTACGCGGGCAAGCTTCGAGGCGAAGGGCCTCCCACCACTGCTCAGGGCATGGAATTAGCTGCTCCAAGCCCGCCTCATCGAACGAGTCGATATAGCGCAGCGTTTCCTCGCGCAGGGTTGCGAGAACCAAGCGCATTTCGGCGAGTGTCGCCCTTTCTTCGAAAGCGTCAGGATCGTCGTCTGGCCATTCGCCGCTTTGCAGCCAGGCGATCAGCTCCTTTTCCTTGTTGGCGATCTCGATGAGGAGACCAGCGATCGATGGCATGTCGTCCGCGGGGCGCCAGGGCAGGTCCGCGTCGGTGAGCTTCTCGAGCACCGCATCGAAGTCCTGACGGACGTAAAGCAGCCGCGCCTTGAGATAGTCGTGCGTCCTCATGCCCGGCCACCACCCTAGTTTTCCTCGGCGGGCGGGTTCTGCCGGCGTCGCCGCCCTACCAACCAGGGGTCGTCACGCGTGATGCCGATGCTTGGAGTGCTCTAGTGCGGCGGCTGTGCCCCACCGCCGTGGCGTCACCTTCCGGCGGGTTGGAAGAGCTCGATTGGGTTGCCTGCTGGGTCCTCCAACAGGATCTGCCTTCCACCCGGTCCGCTGATGATGTCATTGCGGAAGTGAACCCCGGCCGTGCGAAGCCGTCGTACCTCGGCCTCGATGTCGTCGACGACGAAGTGGATCCGATTCCAGCCACCGGGCTGGGGTTTTCCACCGTCGGGCATGGGGCGGCCAGCCGAGCTGGTCGGACCGCTGAGTAGCACACGGAGGTGACCGCGTGTCACATCAGCGAACGCCGGTGAGGCGTTGGTGCCGACAGTGAATCCAAAGTGCCTGGTGTAGAAGTCGACCGCGGAGTCGACGTCATCCACCATGTAACGGACATGCACCATGTTGTCCATCAGCCATCCTCCTCGAAGGTCTCTGTCCCGATCATATGGAGCAGAGAATTCAGTGGAACTGTTCCTCATCGAGGGTGCCCGACACATCGAGACCTACTGGATCGACGAGTACGTGGATGCCGCACTCCGCAAGCTGACCGCCTTCTACGCCCAACCGTTTAGCCGCAAGAGAGGACCTTCTCTTGGAGAGCGTTCAGCAGCGGCTCGGGTGTAGATGCCCCTAGCCGCTACCGGGAATCTCGATCTCCATGGCGTGGCCTAGTTGGTAAGGCCTGTCGAGGTCCTTCTCTTGGGCGACAGCCGGTATGTAGTTACCCCACGCGTCGTCTACCGGGTGGGCTCGAAGTAGTTGTCGAGCGCCCAGTCGCCTACCTGCGTGCCAATCTCAATACCTTCGCGGTTCTGTGGCGCGTCTGGGGGACGAGCATCGTGAGGCACAGAAGTCAGGGATGCGCACACGGCGGGCGCCTCAGCCCCTTCTCCGAATTTACAGACTGCAGTCGACGGCAACCGCCAACGCGGCGCAGATCTCTCGCATCCGCCCATCGCCTAACCTGCCCAGACGCTGGGTCAGTGTTCCAACCGAAACGCTCTCAACCGAGTCGAGGTTCACAGCCGACTCAAGGGGGATCGGATCGTCACCGGGATCCAGCATCACCTCACTCGCAAGGCCTCGAATCGTCGTCGTGCACGGAGCGATCAATGCCCGCCGAAGTCTGGGAATTGCGGCGTCCCGAGACAGAATCACGACAGGCCGACGAGAGATCTCCGGCAGCTCACACCACCACACCTCCCCCCTGGCCGGCAGATCGGTCACGAGGAGGCCGCCCCTTCACGAAACGACGCCAAGTCGCCCCATTCGTCCGCCTCATCGAGTGGATGTTCGTCGTAAACGCCGTACCCGGCATCGATCTCAGCTGCGCGATGTTGGCTCAACAACGCACCGAGAGCCTGATCCAACAAGGCGGCGTCGTTTAGATCCGACCTCAGGCTCCTGGCGTTCTCCAAGAGGGACTCGTCAACAGTCGTGCTGACCCGTATGCGTGTCATGCCATAACTATGCCACACGCACGTAGGCCCTACAAGACCCTCAACGAGGGAGTTGAACTGATGACCGTAACCGACCTGCCTGAGGCATCGATGAGGTCGGGCGCACGGTTCCGGGAGCCCCGTCCTGGGCTACAGGTATCCCATTTCCTGGGCCTTGGCGAACGCCTCGGTCCGGTTTCTGGCCCCGAGCTTGACGATGGCAGATGACAGGTAGTTGCGTACGGTTCCTTCGGCGAGGTGGAGCCTTTGCGCAATCTCGATGTTGGGATGTCCCTCACCGACCTCTCGGAGGACTTCTCGCTCCCGGTCAGTGAGAGGGTCGCTGCCGGTCCATGCGGACACTGCGAGCTCAGGGGCGATTACGCGATTGCCCGCTGCCACCCGCCTGAGGGTGTCGGCTAGATCTTCGATGGGTGAGTCTTTGAGGACATATCCAGACACCCCTGCATCGAGCGCCCGTCGCAGATAACCGCTTCGGGCGAAGGTGGTCACGATCACGACTCGGACCGTCGGATGGTCCTTGAGACGAGAAGCCAGCTCGAGTCCCGTCATTCCTGGCATTTCGATGTCGGTGAGAAGGATGTCCGGCTCATGCTCTGCGACAGCTGCCAATCCCTGCTCACCATCTTCGGCGACAGCGACTACCTCGATGTCCGGTTCGAGGTCGAGGAGTCCCGCAAAGGCTCCTCGCACCATGGCCTGGTCTTCGGCGAGGACGACGCGGATCATGGGGAACTTCCACCGAATGGCATGTCGATCCGTAGCTCTGTCCCGCCTGTCACTCCGGGTCCGAACGTGAGGGTTCCCCCTGCGGCGATCACACGTTCACGCATCCCCTGAATTCCCGAGCCGGTTCCCTTGGTGGGTCCGATTCCGTCGTCAGTCACCGTTAGTGATACTCCCCCGTCCTGGCTGTCGATTCGGACCTCCACCATGCCGGCGTTGGCATGGCGCAGAACATTCGTGACCGCCTCGCGAAGTCCCAACGCCAGAACGTTCTCGACCGAGGGTGCCAGATCGACCTCCAAGTCTCCGAGCGTCTCCAGCTCGGTGCCTGCCGCTGCGAGCGCATCGCGGGCAACGGCGAGCTCGTCGAGCAGCGACGCCTGATGCCATCCAGCAACGCTTTGCCTGATCGAAGACAGTGCATCGCGAGCTATGCGTTCCACCTCATCGGCTTCCTCCGTGGCGCGACGCTGGTCCGACGGGGCCAGTCTTTGGACGAGTTGGCTTCGCACGATGATGGCGGTGAGGGCCTGGCCTGCGATGTCGTGAACGTCGCGAGCGATCCGTTCCCGCTCGGCGATGGTGGCGAGATGAGCGACTCGACGGTTCTCAGCCCGGAGCGCCACAGCGCGATGGTCCCGTGACACATCATGGAAGACGGCGGATCCAATGACCCAGATCATGATCACCGGGATGAATATGAAGACCCGAAACGGCCAAGGGATCGAACTCAAGAAGAAGCCGGTCAGAGTGAGGACGGTGATCACCGAAAGTCTGAGTCGGAGAGTCTCCCGACTGGCTGACCTGGCAACGAGAGCGGCGGCGTAGATGGGCAGCGCCATGATTGCGGTCGAGTCGAAGGGTGCTGTGGCGAGTGCCAGCAGCATCAGGACGGTTGCTCCCCCGATATCCCAACCTCGGATTTCCGAGACGACAAAGGTGGGGAGGGCGACGGCAACCACTCCGATGGCGAAGACCCAATCCTCGGGACCGGAGTCGGGGGAGAAGATCGGTCCGATGAGGATGAATGCGAAGAAGACCAGGGGTGCCCAACGCGAGAAACCGGAACGCCTCGTGTCGAGGCGTTCCGAGTTCGCGAATCTGATGGTCGTATCGTTCACACTTCGGCGGAACGGTACGCCAACGCTGCTGCGATCGCTCCCACGATCGTTGTCCCCACGAGATAGGCGACGTGACCCCACACTGCTCCGCCTTCGACCTGCGCCAGCGCCAGTTGTGCCAGGTGATAGGGCGGGAGATACACCGCGATTTCTCCGAGCCACGTCGGGAGCATCTCGAGCGGAAACCACAGGCCGGAGAGAATCACCGAAGGAATGAGCACCCCGTTGAGCACCGATATTGCGGCGTTGAGGCTGAACCTCGCCCCCACAGCCAGGGAGAACAGGCTGAATGGCAAGGCTCCGAGTACCAGCACACCGATGACACGCAGGACCTGAAGGACGTCCATAGGTCCAGCGGTGAGACGGGCGACCAGGGTTATCCCTGCCAGGGTGACGATCGCATACGGCAGTGCTGCGGTGACTTTGGCGGACAGCGTCACGCCAAGCGGCGTACCGTCCGCTCTCTTGACGCGGAGCCAGCCTCGCTCTCTGGCGTCGGCGAGGCCGATACCCGGGTTTATCAGAACCACGGACAGCACACCAAACGCCCCGTACGTGGCCAACGACTCAGCCCCGAAGCCGCCCTCGTCGCCGAACATCGTTGCGAAAAGTGCAAAGAATGCCACCGGCATCAGCACCGAGAAAAGGAGAGCGGTTGGCTCCCTGACGATTCCCAAGAGCTCGTCTCGCACCTCGGTGCGAAAGATTCTTGTGTTCATGCTGCCACCTCCTCATGGTGGGTAATCGAGACGAGGACCTCTTCGAGGCTCGCCGTCGCCACGGTCAAATCGTTGACCTCGGGGTCGAGGTCGAGCAGCGTCCTGACGACCTGCTCACTGTCGGTTGTTGCGATCACGGTGCGGCCGTCACGAAGCTCCACTGCTTCCACCGAGTCGAGCGCTCTGATCACACTCACCGGTACCTTCGTCTGGACTGAGATCCGACGGTCGGGGAGCTTCCGACGCAGCTCGTCTGGCGTCCCTTCCGCGACTACTCGTCCGCGATCAACCACAACGACCCGATCGGCGACTGCGGCCGCCTCGTCCACGAGATGGGTCGTGATGAGCACACCGGCTCCGCTGTCGAGACGCTGCCGAATCGTGTTCCAGAACCGGCGCCGTGCCTCCACATCGAGTCCTTCGGTGGGCTCGTCCAGTACCAGCAACACCGGATCGGCGACAAGCCCCATCGCGAGCTGCAGTCGCTGCTGCTGTCCGCCGGAGAGCTTGGCCGCGCGACGTTTCTCCAGGCCGGCCAAGCCCATCTCAGCGATGGCCCGGCTGGCTGCCTCTGGGGGACAACCCCTGCGGGCGGCCGCACTGCCGACGATCTCACCGACGGTGAGCGAGCGCGGAAAGCCCACCGCCTGTTGGACGACACCCAGCCTGCGGCGGGTTTCGGCGCTACGAGGGTTGCCACCTGCCACCTCGATGAGGTCGGCTTTGCCTTCGATCAACCCGATCACATTGCGGACGAGCGTCGTCTTACCGGCCCCATTCGGGCCGAGGAGTGCGACACACTCCCCCGATTTGACCGTCAGATCGACTCCGGCGAGAGCCGTGTGGTCACCGTATCGGTGAACGAGACCCCGCACTTCGAGCACATGTTCCATGTACTACCTCCTTTGACACTGATCATGCGGAACGACCGGTGCGACGGGTAGTGAGATCGATCACGAATTCGATATGACAGATGTCATCCGGATCAAGCCGGGCCTTCCAAGCTTGGCCCTGGCGCCAATCACAATGAGCCGTTTCAGATCGAGACGCGAGACTTGATGTGAAGATGGTCGGATCTCTCGGAGCACCTCGTCTCCTGAGAGGTGCTCCACGGCGCTAAACCTGTGGGCCGCTCGTGGAGCCACGGATGAAGAGACCGCACTAGCGGCGACCTTCGAGGCTCGCCGTCATCGCATCTCTGAGACAGCCTGTCGGTCATCTCTGAATCGAGGAGCGACTCTCTTGTGGCAGCTCGACGTAGGCGTCGACGAGTTCGTCGCTCTTTATCCGTCTTAGGACGTACCCGGAAGCTCCTGCCAAGATCGCGGTTATCAGGGCTTGCTTCCTCGTCGGCCGAGGTCACCATCATCAAGCGAACGTCTGAGATCCCGCACGACGATCGAACCATGCGCGCCCTGAGACCTCTATCCAGTTGCCTGTGCAACCGTTGGACAGGTGGGGTCGAAGGCGGAACGCTGTGGACGCCATCGGACTGAGCATCGAAGAGTGATTACACGCTCCTGTTCGAATCCCAGGGAGTACTTTGGGCCATCCTGTGAACTCCGATCGGTCCAGGCTTGCTCCCCGCATCTGGGACCTCGACGCGGTTGTGTTCGATATGGACGGGGTGATAACGGACACAGCTCGCGCTCACGCAACCTGCTGGGCACGGACCTTCGACGAGTACCTGGGGGAGCGAACCGCTAGCAGCGGCGAACCTTTCGAACCGTTCAGCGAGGACGACTACTTGAAATACGTGGACGGCAAGCCGCGCTACGACGGTGTGCGCAGCTTCCTCGAGTCACGGGGAATCGTCCTCCCTGAAGGCACTCCGAACGACTCCCTTGATGCCAAGACCGTGTGCGGAATTGGGAACCGCAAGAACGCCGCCTTCCTCAGGTTCCTCCAGGAAGATGGGGCCGACCCCTATCCCACCACGATCAGGCTGGTTGAGGCCCTCCACAACCGGGGGATTGCCACCGCGGTCATCACTTCGAGCCGTAACTCGGAGGAGGTGCTGCGCGGAGCAGGCGTGCGTCACTTGTTCCCAGTGAAGGTGGACGGTGTCGACTCAGACGAGCTGGGCCTCACCGGGAAACCGATGCCCGACATCTTCCTCGAGGCAGCACGGCGCCTCGGTGTGGATCCGGGGCGGGCCGCGGTCGTCGAAGACGCACTCTCCGGCGTAGAAGCCGGGCGCAGCGGGGGCTTCGCCCTCGTCATTGGGGTGAACAGGGCCGGTCAGGCCGCTGAGCTGGAGGCCAAGGGGGCCGATCTCGTGGTCTCCGACCTCGGTGAGCTGCTGCCCGCCCCCTCCTTTGTCGACCAGCTTCCTGATGCCATGGAGGGAGTGTCGAACGCGGATGGGCAGCGATTGGCGGTGTTTCTCGATTACGACGGGACGCTGACACCAATAGTGGCTCATCCTTCCGAGGCGGTGCTGTCGGATGCAATGCGGGGTCAGCTGGCCCGACTCGCCGACCTATGTCCGGTCGCGGTGATCAGTGGTCGCGATCGGGCGGATGTCGAATCCATGGTCGGGCTGGCCGGTGTCTATTACGCCGGAAGCCACGGGTTCGACATCTCGGGCCCGGACGGCGGCCACGAGGAGCATGGAGCCGAATTCAGGCCGTCGTTGCATGCGGCGGCCGATGGGCTGGAGCAGCGGATCTCGACCGTCGACGGGAGCTGGGTGGAGCGAAAGCGATACGCCGTTGCCGTCCACTACAGGCAGTCGGCGGCCGAGGCCGAAGCGTTGATCCGCACTGCCACCGAGGAAGTGGCGGCGGCCCATCCCGAGCTACGGCTGGCGGGCGGCAAGAAGATCTTCGAGCTGCGTCCGGACATCGACTGGGACAAGGGATTGGCCGTGCTGCATTTGCTCGAGGTAATGGGCCTGGATGGGGACGACGTGACGGTGCTGTACATCGGTGACGACGAAACCGACGAGGACGCGTTCCGGATCCTGGCGCAGGGTGATAGGGGCATCGGCATCGTCGTCGGCACCGAGCATCGCGAGACGATGGCCGACTACGCCCTGGGGGATCCCGACCAGGTCATGGAGTTCTTGAGGCTTCTGGCGGACAGAGAAGGCGGATGAGCATCTGGTCGCTGGTCTATGAGGGTTACGACCCGGAACACGAGGGTCTGCGCGAGACCTTGTGTGCCCTGGGAAACGGTGTGTTCACCACCCGGGGTGCCTGTCCGGAGGTCGAAGCCGACGGGACCCACTATCCGGGTACCTACGCCGGGGGCGTGTACAACCGGCTGACGACGGATGTGCCGGGGAGGGAAGTCGAGAATGAGGACCTGGTCAACCTTCCCAACTGGTTGCCCCTCACCTTCCGTGTCGACGGTGGGCCTTGGTTTCACATCGACCGGGTCGAGCTCTCTGAATACACGCTGGAGCTGGACATCAGGCGTGGCGTGCTGACCCGATTGCTCCGGTTCCGCGACGGGGAGGGCAGGAGAACGGCGGTATCGCAGCGCCGGCTAGTTTCGATGGCTGACCCGCGGATCGCCGCCCTGGAGACCACGATCACGCCTCTCGGCTGGTCGGGCGAGCTGGAGGTGCTCTCCGCAATCGATGGCCGGGTCCAGAATGGCGGCGTTTCCCGCTACCGGGGCTTCGCCTCGCGTCATCTCGTTCCAGTCCACGACGAAGCCTGGGAGAGCGATTCGGTGCACGTCACGGTCGAAACCACCCAGTCACACGTCCGTGTCGCCGAGGCGGCCCGGACCCGGGTCTTCCGAGAGAGCACATCCGTCCCGGTCGCCCGCCAGGTGGTGGCGGAGCCCGGATATGCCGGGCAGATACTGACCGTGTCGGTCGGCGACGAGGAGTCGGTGCGGGTGGAGAAGGTGGTTGCCCTCGTCACTTCCCGTCTCCCGGCCGTCTCCGAGGCCGGCATCGAAGCCCGGGCCCGGGTGTCGCGGGCGAGCGACTTCGAAGAGCTGCTCCGATCTCACGTGCAGGCTTGGGATCACATCTGGCATCGGTGCGAGCTCCAGGTCGAAGGCTCGGAGAGGGCAGGGCAGATCCTCAACCTGCACGTCTTCCATCTCTTGCAGACGGTGTCGGAGCACAGCAGCGCTCTCGACGTTGGGGTTCCGGCCCGCGGCCTCCACGGAGAGGCGTACCGGGGGCACATCTTCTGGGACGAACTGTTCATCTTTCCCTTCCTCAACTTTCGCTATCCGGAGCTGACCCGGGCGTTGCTCCTCTACCGGTATCACCGTCTTACTGAGGCGCGCTGGGCCGCCCGCGGGGAGGGCTACCGCGGTGCGATGTATCCCTGGCAGAGCGGCAGCAACGGTCGAGAGGAGAGCCAGTTGGTCCATCTCAACCCGAAATCGGGACGGTGGATCCCGGACAACTCTCGACTGCAGAGACACATCGGGATGGCGGTGGCCTACAACGTGTGGCAGTACTTCCAAGCCACCGGCGACCTCGATTTCCTCGTCGTCTACGGAGCGGAGATGCTGGTCGAGATCGCCCGGTTCTGGGCGAGCCTGGCCGGCTACGACCATCAGAGCGGCCGCTACCGCATCATGGGGGTCATGGGGCCTGACGAGTACCACGACGCCTACCCGGGTGCCGACCGGCCAGGTGTGGACGACAACGCCTACACCAACGTGATGGCGGTCTGGACCCTGCTCAGGGCTCGGGATGTGCTCGAACTCCTAGGCGAGGACCGCAGCCGTCGACTTCGGGACCGACTTGGGCTCGAAGAGAAGGAGCTGGAGGAGTGGGAGAGCATCACACGCAAGATGAGAATCCCCTTCCACGACCAAGGGATCATCAGCCAGTTCGATGGTTACGAGCGATTGGAGGAGTTCGATTGGGAGGGGTACCGCGAGCGCTATCACGACATTCAGCGACTGGACCGGATACTCGAGGCTGAGGGGGACACCGCGAACCGCTACAAGGCGTCGAAGCAAGCCGACGTCTTGATGTTGTTCTACCTACTTCGGGCCGAGGAGCTGGAGGAGATCTTCGCCCGACTCGGCTATCCGTGGGATCGTGCCTCGATCCCACGAAATGTGGCCTACTACCGGGCCCGGACCTCTCATGGTTCGACTCTGTCCTGGGTGGTCCACGCCTGGGTGTTGTCACGTTCCGATCGTTCCGAATCATGGGACCTGTTCCGGGCAGCCCTGGAATCCGACGTTGGCGACATCCAGGGTGGGACCACCCCGGAGGGCATCCATCTCGGGGCCATGGCCGGGACCATCGATCTGATCCAGCGCTGTTATGCCGGTCTCGAGCCCAAGGGAGCCGTTCTCTGCTTCAACCCCGACCTGCCCGAGCAGCTCGACTCGATCGAGTTCCGGCTCATCTACCACGGCCGGCGGCTCGATGTCCGAATCGAGGGGCGGAAAGTGATGGTCACCGCCGAATCCGACGGGGACTCCCCGGTTGCCGTCGAGGTGGGGGGCCGTCTCTGCTTGCTAGCGCCTGGGGAGACGGCAAGGGGCTGAACGGCAGGCGGCTCGGCACGGCCCGCGGCGATGAACTCTTGTCAGCCCCAGTCCCTCAGTTCTCCGGCCAGCGACTGAGCGAGTTGCGCGCCCCACACCTCGGCGCGCTGCACCTCACCGTCGAGCAGCGGGCCCGGCACATCCTGGACGTAGAAGCTCTCGGGCCGCGTAAGTAATCGATAGCCGCGCTTGCGAGCCACCTTCGCGGCTGCCTTCGCCGCCGACCCAGGGAGCCGGCGCACCATGTCAACTCGCGTGTCGAACGCCGCAAACGGGGTGTCGTTTCCCTCCGACAGCTCCTCGAGCCACTCGCGCAGACCGATGGTTGGATCGGCGTTGGCGCCCTGGTTCACCGCATCCTGACGCGTGTTGGCCCGCGACATCGAAAAGGCGTGCGTCGGCCCTCCTATCACGAGCAGATCCGCTTCGAGCAGCTTTCCCTCGGCGACGCTGTGCAGCTCGACATCGAAGTGTTCCTTCAAACCGTCGACGACGGCTTGGGCGATCCGGGCGGTATTTCCGAAAAGGGACTCGTACACCACGAAGCCTCGCATCGTGCCTCCTGACGTCGGGATCGCCAGGCTACCTCTTATCGCGGCTCGCCAATTGAGCGTTGTCGCTCAGTGTGTCCCGAATCATATGTGCGGCCACTGTCCGATCGAGGAAGATGTCGCTCACCATGATCCGCCCGTTCGTCGTTGTGACCGCGCCGTCATCGAGCGTGCCACTACAGAACGCGAGCTACTCCAGGGACGCGTCTGATAAGCAGCCAAGCGAGTGCATACGAGCCTGCCACACCACCCGCTGCCACGATCAGGGCCTTGACCTCCGCCGGAACCTGGAGTGGTCGCAAGACGACAGCGAGCCCGAGCAAGACCAAGCCTTGGAGCACGAACGCGCCGTAGGCGCTCCGACCGACGGCAGGGCTTGCCCACCGGAAACCTCGGTTCAGTCTCCTTTGGGCGACGCCGAGGATCCAGACCGATCCGAACACGGCGAGGGTGCTCTCGAAGGCAGCGAAGGCCGCCGCATCCCAATTCCAGCCACCTCCCCACGTCTCCTTCTCCACACCGAGGAGGAACCCGGCGATCATAAAGATGCCGAAGGCGCCCACAGCCAACAGGCTCACCTTGCGGCTTTGGACATACAGCCGAGCCGGGACTTCGGTCAGCCACCCGTGCCGCGCCGCGGTTACGCCGAGGGCGAACGTGGTGATGGCGGCAGGCCACTCATACAGATTCAGGTCGATGTACCGCTCGCTCTCGAAGGGAAAGCCGAGCCGGACCAGAAAGGTGGAAACGCCCACACCGACGGCTAGGACCAACAAATGACCGATCCCGATACCGCCCGAGGCGGAGGTCGGACGGCGATCTCGTCGCAGCCGGACCCAAGCCGCATACAGCAGAGAGAAGATCAGCAGGACACCTACGAACCAAAAGTAGCCGGTGTCCAAGCTCTCCTCGGCGGTGCCGATGAACTCCGCCCAGTAGGAGCCAGGTGCATTTCCCAACGGGCGATACAACGCATAGAGCAAGAGTGGCCAGATCACACCGACGAAGGCAAGGAAAGGGATGCCGAGGCGTACCAGCCGGTCCCGGGCAAATCTGCCCGGTCCTTTGCGCTCCACCGACCCCCTGGTCAGCAGACCGGCGACCAGAAACAGCACCGGGATCATGAACAGACCGAAGGGGGCAAACAACGAGAACAGCAGTCCTTCAGTCACCGGCGAGAGCGTGACCTCCCGAACGTCGGCGTACGACCACAACGCCAAGGCCCCGTAGCCGGCCAATCCATGCCCCGCGATGATCGCGGCGATGAGGAGTACCTTGAGGTTGTCCACGTAGATATAACGACTCGAAGCCCACGTCTCGCCCAAGGTGAGTTGGCCCTTCGAATCTGTAACGGCCGATGATGGCTCTGTGGCCTGCGACGGGATCAACGGCTCCATACCCTCATCAAGCCCACTGCCTGGACGACTGGCCAGAGGAGAAATGCTCGATTCTCCAATGGCGAAAAGCGGAGTCGAGTCGCTCTAGCTCCTCGGCCAGATCAACGCCTCGGCCCCTCGCGAGAAACTCTCAGGAGATCAGGTCACGAATGGCGACGTGGATAAAGTGCCCGGCCCCTTCCGCCACCCCTCACCTCGCCCTGATCCGACCGTGCGGCGAGCTCGGCCTGGAGCAGTTGCTGGTTTGCTCGTAGCGCCGGTTGACCTCCTCGGCGATCCCAGGCATCGGATGTGGCAACGCCGTGACGAAGGGCGATGAGCGGGATCCCTCGGATCGGGACTACGGCCAGGGCTCGCCCCTGGTCCTGGCTCGCCTCCAGGGCCTCGGACTCGCTGGCGGCGGCCTCGAGACGCCCGGAGGTCGGGGCGGTGGCACCCACGAAGAAGCGGTACTACTTCGAGTACGAGCTGGACGCCACCGGTCAGCTGTCCCTAGTAAGACGGGATTAGCCAGCCGATCAGCTGACCAACTCCTGGAAGAGGTCTGGGAGCACCCGGTCCGCGGGGAGACACAGCTGCTCTCTCACATCTTCGCGGTAGCTGAGGAGATGGCGAAGGCCGGCCAGGGTGTTGCCCTCCTCGCGGTAGGCACGCACTAAGAGCCGATGCGAGGTGTCACGGAAGGGCGAGCACGCGATGGCGATAAGGCTGGCTTTGATCGCCAGCAGATGGTTGTCGCTCTCCAGAAAGTGCGCTGCGAGGGCTTCCAGGACGTGGACCCGGGTCTCTCGATAGCACTCCCGCTCTGGATTCACCCACGGCTCATCCCAGTCGGGAAGCAGGTCAAGGCTGAACGTCTGGATGACTGCCTCCCCATCAACCGGTGTTGAGCCGCCCGACAGCAGCGATCGGCCCAGGGTCTCCGCATGGTGGAGATCGACGTCACACGTCTCGGCCAGCTCGAGATGATCGCCGTCGCAGTGAACCAGTTGCGGCCGTGTCGATCCGAGTCGCCACAAGGCTGTTCTGAGTCGGCCGTGAGCATGGGTGTCGACCACGTCCGGCCAAAGCATGGCGGCGACCTGCTCCCGTGGCATCGGTCGCCGGCGCAGAGCCAGAAGAGCCAACAAACGGTGCGCCGAGGAACC
Source organism: uncultured Acidobacteriota bacterium (assembly GCA_963837055.1). Taxonomy (GTDB): domain Bacteria; phylum Actinomycetota; class Acidimicrobiia; order Spongiisociales; family ZC4RG35; genus JARDZU01. The sequence continues at coordinate 605,349 of CAWILU010000004.1, forward strand.
GCTCGATGGAGGGTCGCTTCCTCCGACGATTCTGAAGCAACCGAGGAGTTCGACCCGGAAAGACTCTGCTGACACCTGTGGCCCCCAATCAGTCTTCTCAACCCTAGAGAGCTGTCGACGCCCGAATTGATACCGACGACATCCCGGTGTGACGGATCGGTGACGCCCGAGGAACACCTGTCGGTGAGAGTCGATCCGGTCTCACGAAGGGGGAAACGAATGGGTCATTCACTTCTGCGCCAGCTAAAACTTCACCGAGCGATCCTTCTCTGGGGCTGTTGGCGGGTTGTCCTCGAGTTGGAGGTCCTCAAAGCAAGGGCCAGCGGCGAGATCGCCTTTCTCTTCGGGACCGAGGCAGATCCCAACAAGCCGGTGGTCTACCTCGACACCATCAACCTGGTTCTCAATGCCAACGAGGAAGTGTTCGGCCCCGGTGGGACACCTTCGGCCTGCTTGGCTCCCGGTTCACGCCCACGTATCGACTTCGACCAGAAGTCACAGAAGTTCGAATCCGGGTTCGAGATCATGATCGACTTCCCGGCCCTGCGATTGGAGACCGAGAAGGAGCAAGAGGGCGATCGGGAATCCGACACACCCGGCCCTCTCGCAATCCCGACCAAGGCCCAGATTCGAGGGCACTTCCCGGGCACACTCCGGCCGGTGGAGTACGGGGTGGAGATGTTCGAAGGTGAGCTCATCATCGCGTTGCCACCTCAGGTCGAAGACAAGATCGGCATGTCCGAACTGCGGGTGGAATTTCTGATCCCACTCCGGTGGATCCGCTTCACTTCCCACAAGCAGCTGACCCTGCAGCCGGTGTTCCTCTCCGCTGCCGGGACCACCCCGCCAACGGGCGAGGACTTCTACCCGGGGCTCGCCAACGCCAACGTCCTTTGGGGAAGATGCTGCGTCGAGTTCGTGACCCGATGCCCCATCTACGTCGACGAGCAGGATTGGCGGGTGGCGACGCAGAACGAGGCGATCGCCTTCAAGAACGGCACCGACGTCAGCGACGCCATCGAGGTCTTCGTCGTCGGGGAGCTCGACCCGATCGACATGTGGGGTGGAGGGGCCACCTGGGGCTCGGGCACCGCCACGGCCAAGGTGGTTTCGACGGACAATCAGCTACCACTAAACCAGACCCACATGGCTCACGAGCTGGGGCACGTCCTCGGGCTGGGGCACCCCGGTGACTCCGGCGACGGGCTCACCGATGGCTGCGTCGGTTCGCTGATGGAGCCGAGTGGGTTCTTCGCCGACAACCCGGCACTCCAGTGCGAAGGCAATTGCGACAACATCTCAAACCCGTTGCTCCGCTTCGCTCCATGGCAATTCTGCATCAGCCGGGATCGGCCCGATGACCAGCTCTTCTGACGCATCGACAGACCGCGTCTGCGATAGGCCGCCTACAGCCTGCCGGGACCGATGAGCGGCGTGTGGCGCGTCAGGCTGAGAACCCTCGTCGGGCTTGAATCAGGCTCGGACATTTTGTCTACTAGTACAAGGCGAAATCAGTGGAGCTGACGGGATTTGAACCCGTGGCCCCTCGTTGCGAAAGATGCGGTCAAATGTCCGTGATCAGGGAAAATGGCACACCTCTGCGGTCCTGTGGCGCGGCTGTGCGAAGGGCGACGTGAGACAGCGTGAGACTTGCCATTGGCGTCTTGTCGACTTGGGGGTTCAATCTTGGGGTCATGGCTCATCTGTCACCGGATCGATTTGGCGTCTGGCGGATCCAGGCGTCGTCCCGGCTGAGTCGGTTAACTCCTTCGGGGTGGGGATGCTTCGAGCGGAAATGCTGACGGCCATCACGAGGACGATGGCGCCGACCCATTGGCGGGCGCCGAGCTGCTCGCCGAGAAGGACGCTGCCAGCTGCGATTCCGAACAGGGGGATCAGGTTGAGGTATTGGCCTGCGACTGATGCCGGTGTCTCCTTGAGCCCTGTCAGGTAGAGCCAGAAGGCGATGCCGTAGTAGAGGCACCCGGAGATGACGGCGCTTCCCCAGGAGCGAGTCGAGATGTTCGCCGGCATCAAGGTGCCGGTTGAGACGATGACCGCTCCGAGGATGGTGACGGCGAATCCGAGCGCCGCGATCTGTTGGATGGCCACGACCCGGAGTGAGGATTCTTCGACCAGCCATTTTCTCGAGAGGACGGTATAAACCGCGCACGCTGAGACGGCAGTGAGCGTCAGCCCGATGCCGATCAGGTGGCTCATGCCGTCGGGAGCGCTGACTATGAGGGCGACGCCGATGGCTGCTGACCCGGCCGCTACCACCTGAGTCTTGGTGACCTTTTCGCGGAGCGTGACCGCGGCGAGGACCATGATCATGATCGGCTCGGTTGCCCACAACAGGACCGCCTCGCTGGCGGTTATGTAGGCGAGGCCGACCAGGCCGAGGGCGTAGGAGATTCCGGGGTTGAGTATCCCGAGGCCGATGACACGTCCGAGCCTCCTCGTCCGAGGTTCCTGGCGCTGCCGGGCCAGAAGCACCGGTGTGATCAGCAAGACGCTTGCCGCGAGCTGGATGGGGAGAAGGGCGACGGGTGGGATCTCGGTGAGTGCGCTCTTGGCGATCACGGTGGCGAGGCCCCATGAGGCGGCCGCCCCGGTGAGGACGTACGCGGATCGATGACGACGGAGGTTGGTGAGCACTGGTACTCCTTGAGACGTGTGAGGCGAGCGGGTCAGCGAATGGTCTGACTCGCTGGATCCTCGGAGTCGCACACGGAGTAGCCGGGCAGGCGCCTCGATCGGTGGCGTCGGATGCCCGTGCTCATCATTCGACACTACCCGCCGGTCGGTTTGGTCGCCTTGACTATCACCGAATCCATGCCGGCTGTGGCCTGATGGCTGGTGGTGAGGCCTATCTCGGAAAACCCTGCGCTTTCGAGTAGATCGCGGTACTCGCTGTAGGAGAGCGCGCCCGCGATACAGCCGACCCAGGATCCCCGTTCCGCACGCTCCTCCACGGTGAGGGAGTCGTCGGCGACGATGTCACTGATCCCGATCCTCCCTCCGGGGCGGAGCACCCGACTGATCTCATCGAACACTGTCGGCTTGTCGGTCGAGAGGTTGATGACACAGTTGGAGATGACCACGTCGACCGAGCTGTCGGGGAGAGGGATCGCCTCGATATACCCCTTGAGGAATTCGACGTTGGTCACCCCGGCTTCGGCTGCGTTCTTGGCGGCGAGCTCGAGCATCTCGTCGGTCATGTCGAGCCCGTAGGCGAACCCGGTTTCTCCGACACGGCGGGCGGAGAGCAGGACATCGATGCCCCCGCCCGATCCCAAGTCGAGGACGGTTTCACCTTCTGACAGGTCGGCGACTGCGGTCGGGTTGCCGCAGCCGAGACTGGCTTCAACCGCTTGTGTCGGAAGGGCCGAGATGTCGGCTTGGCTGTAGGTGCCCGCGGTGAGATCAGCATCGAGGGTCTCGTCGTGGCCACAGCACTCGGGCCCACAACACGACCCGGTCGTAGCGGCGCGGGCGTACCTCTCTCTCACCCGCTCTCGCATCTCCACTTTGCTCTCCATCGCTCACCCTCAGTCATATCGATAGTGGTCTATGCGTCCTACGTTACGCCTCATATCGACAGATGTCAATGTGTTAGGGTGACGGCATGACCTCTGATCGCGACTGCTGTGTTCCAGTGACCTCCTCGTCGCTGTCTACGACGGAGGCGCAGGCCATGGCCGAGGACTTCAAGGCGCTGGCAGATCCGACTCGGCTCCGCCTACTGAGCCTGATCGCAAGTGTTCCGGAGGGCGAGGTTTGCGCCTGCGATCTGAACGAGCCTCTGGATCGGAGTCAGGCAACGGTCAGCCACCACCTATCCGTGCTGACCAAGGTGGGGCTCATCACCAGGGAGCAACGCGGCAAATGGGCCTGGTTCCAGGTAGCCCCCGACCGCGCTGACTTCGTCAGATCGATCCTCGACCAGTCAGCGGTGCCGGTCAGCTGAGTGACTGGTCGGGAAGCAGCTCAGCAAGCAGACCGCGGACTCGGGTCTCGAGCTCGTCTCGGATAGGTCTGACTTCTTCCACAGTCTTTCCGGACGGGTCGTCAAGCTCCCAGTCGATGTATCGCTTGCCGGGGTAGAACGGGCAAGCGTCACCGCAACCCATGGTGACGATCACGTCTGCGGCACGGACGATCTCGTCCGCCCAGGGCTGGGGAATCTCGCCGCTGATGTTCACTCCGACCTCGGCCATGGCGGTGACGGCTGCCTGGTTGACCTGGTCGGCCGGCTCAGTTCCACCAGAAAACACGTCGACCCGATCTCCCCCTAGTCTCTTCGCCCATCCTGCCGCCATCTGTGAGCGCCCCGCATTGTGTACGCAAAGGAAGAGGATGCTCGGGTTGAGCGTCGTCGGATCTGATTCCAGTCTGACCAAGGCGCGGAGCCGGTCACGGGCGAACCGCTCTGCCAACAACGGGATCCAGGTGCTGGTAGTTGCTCGTCCCACCAGCGTGTCCAGCGAGTCGTTCATGAACCGTTCGATGGTCTCGGTGTTGAGCGTTCCAGCGAACTGGCGTTGGAGACGCTCAGCAGCCTGTCGAATCTGAAGCTGCTCAGCGGTCGTAAGCGTGATCGGCATCATGTTCCTTTCCGTTCGGGCGTATCAGCAGTCGGGTGGAGACGAAGACGGCGGTCAAAGCGCCGAGAAGCTGGGCGGAGATGAATACAGGGGCCGTGGCTGGGGGGATCCCGGTATACGTATCTGTGAAGACTCTCGCCAAGGTGACTGCGGGGTTGAGGAGACCGGTCGACGAGGAGGAGAAGACCATGACCGTCACCCACCCTCCAACCATCGCCGGGATCCAGGAGAGACGGCCCTGGTCGATGGCTCCGACGATGACGAGGGCGAGGACAGTGGTACCGACATATTCGGCGAGGACGCTGCCCCAGGCCAGACCCTCGGTTGTGGAGAGAGCGGGTCGGTCTCCGAATGAGACCAGGGCAACAATAAGGCCCAATACGGCGCCAACAACCTGCGCTGCGACATACGGGAGGGCGGTACGGCCCCCAATGGACCGGCGCACCCACAAGGCCAAAGTGACGGCGGGGTTGAAGTGGGCACCGGAGGTTCGGGCGAAGAGGGCGATGAGGACGGCTAGACCGAGACCCGCGGCACGGCGTGGTAGAAGAGGCTGGATGCCGGATCGGCTCCAAGTTGCTGCACGGTGACGCCGCTCCCCACGATCACAAAGAGGAGGAGTGCCGTCCCAACGAGTTCGCTGGCCACCGCCCTGTCAATCATGGGACCAGCGAGTCGACGCGATGTTCGATGTCATCAAAGGCGGATCTGAAGGCGCCGACCTGTCGCACAGCCACCGGATCCGGGATGGACCAATGGATATGCCGTTCGGCATCGGGAAGATTCGCCTCTCGCGCTTGGTCACAAACCGAGATCAGCAGTTCCGGTTCCCGGGTCAGGGAGTCGTAGCCGCGTGGTCGGGCGCCACTCAGGTCGAGTCCTCGTTCCTTTGCCACCCGTATCGCGAGCGGATGAACCGCGGGCGAGGGGTTCACCCCAGCACTTGTGGCCACCCGACCGGTGCGGGACGTCCAGTAGGCGGCGGCGTACTGGGACCGTGCCGAATTGTGATTGCAGACGAAGACCACCGCCGACATCGGTACCTGTGCTGGCGCGAGATTCAACCCGGCGAGCACCTGACGTCGAAGGGTTACATATCGGCGCCGGTGATCGCCCTCCGACCGGCGCCGTTCGATGATCCCGGCATCGTCGAGCACATTGAGGTGGTGAGCGAGAAGGTTTCCCGGCATCTCGAGAGCACCCGCCAACTCCCGGACCGACAAGTCGCCCTCCACCAGAAGATCGACCATCTGCAGTCGTGCTTCGTCCCCAAGGGCCGAGTGCATCCTCGCACGCTCAAGCAAGATCATTACTCAGAGTTTACTGAGTCAACTGTTGCTGAACAAATCGGTCCGACTTGGTTGCCGAAACGTTGTCCACCATGGGAGCACCTCACTTCCTGAGAGGTGCTCGGGCCAGATCCCCTGTGGTGCACCCTGTGGGCGCGTCAAGAGCGCGTTGCGGAAAACCCCCGGCTCAATCATCCTCCGACAGATGACGCATCAACTCCTCTATTCGGTTGGACCTCGTAACGGCTCGCTTCGCGCTGTGGATCCACCACAGATGCTGCCTTCTGGTCGAGTCGGGCAAGGCATCGAATGCATCCCTCGTTCCGGGCACCACGTCCAGCGCGGTCTCGAGGTCCGGTGGGATCACAAGGGCGTCGACCTCGTCGGTCTGCGAAAATGATCCGTCAGCGATTGCCTCGTCGATCACCCTTTGACCGGCTGCCGACATGAGCCCTTCCCCGATCAGGCGCTCGATTCGAGCCTTGTTGAGCGACGACCAGACCCCACCTTTTCTCCGCGGGGAGAACCACTGCATCCTCCGCTCGTCGTCCACCCGCTGCACCCGACTGTCGATCCAACCGAAGCAGAGGGCCTCCTCCACGAGGTCGTCGTACAGCGGACCTTCCAGGTCACTGGACTTCTTCCGGTACACCACCCAGAGCCCCTCCTCCCGCCCGCCGTTTCGAGCCAGCCAATCTCTCCACGCCGCCCTCGTTACAGGAGTGAGGACCTCTTTGCCGTTCGGGGAGCCAGGTTGGGCACGGGCCACAATGCTCGGCATCGGGAGGCGAACCTAGCCATGGCTTCGCTCATAGCGTGGTCTCCGAGGGAATACGCACGTCGACAAGCACCAAGGAGGAAAAACCCGGCATCAGGTGGGCCAATGGACTCCTCAGTCCGTCTTCCTCCTTATAGGAGGTGACTCTGTCGTGGGTGGAGCTGACGGGATTTGAACCCGTGACTTCCTCGTTGCGAAAGATGTGCTCAGAACCAACTGACCAGGCGGTTTGTCAGCGAGCTCGTGAGCCGGGAGCTGAATCATTGCACTGGTCACGAAGGCGGCGAGGGCCGAAAACCGGGATTAGCTGTCGCCTAAGTGACCAAAGCCCGTGGCGCCGGGTGAGGGGAGCGAGTGGATTGGCAGCTAAGCGCTAGATTCGGTGGCAGAGCGAAGTTGCCTGGGACAATTCCCAACGAGGAGATCTGGCGAGGGATGGTGAGTGGCACCGGCTCGGTGCTCGCCAACGTCCGCCGCCGCAACAAGCGGTTTCCGGGCTCCCCTCGCTGCAAACAGTGTTACCTCCCGTTGGGCGGTCCCTTGGCGTGGGCGTTTCGGTTGCGAGGTCTGCGACCGTCCGACGGGAATCCCAACTTCTGCAATAACTGCGAGCTGTTCGTCCGTGAGCATCCCGGCGGCGTGGAAGTGGAGATGGCCTTTCTCTTCGCCGACGTGCGGGGCTCCGCCTCGATGGCTGAAAAGGTGAGCCCAACCCAGTTCACCGACAATATGAACCAGTTCTTCAGCGCCGCCAATCGGGTTCTGATCGGCAGCGATGCCTATATCGACAAGCTGGTGGGCGACGAGGTAGTCAGCTTTTACATGCCCTATCTGGGCGGCGGCAAATCCCGCCTCGCGGTGCAGGCCGCCAAGGAGTTGTTGATCGCCACCGGTCACCAAGCCCCGGAAGGGCCGTGGCTTCCGGTGGGGGTGGGGGTGAACACCGGGATCGCTTTCATCGGATCGGTCGGCACCCCCGACGGACGGACCGACTTCACCGCGATGGGCGATGTGGTCAACGTCACCGCCCGGCTCGCTTCTCTAGCCAGCAGTGGTGAGATCCTGATCGGGGCGTCGGCGTGGGCCGAAGCGGCCATTGCCGACGAGGTCCAGCCGCGCCGACTTCAAGTCAAGGGCAAGAGCGAGCCGATCGATGTCTTCGTTTTGACGATCGGCTCAGGCTGAAAGGCCGCCCAGTTAGAACCCGCCCACTGGAGCCCGGTGCGGAATCATCCAGTCATTAATGTGATGGCCCCCCTTCAGGAGGCATCCATGCCTGTGCGCGCGCTTGTCACCGTACGCAAATGGGGTTGGTGCAGAGGCTGGCTGGGCATTCCATATCCCTGCCGGAAGACGGTCGAGGAGTGGCGATGGTGCTATGGATTTAGTCACGCAAGGCATAGGTGCTTCGCGTTGGTTCAACAGTTCCAGGCTTGTAAGGATGGAATCGAATACCACTACACCACAGGGTGTTTTGGATGGTGGCATTCGTGGCACCTGATCAACTCACCGTTCACGAAATGTTTCACCGACCGGCTCGAGGAACAAGGAGAATGCTCACCTTGGGGCGACTTCCCCACGCCCGGTGACCTCGCCGAGTAGCGCCAAGCTGGAAAGGAGTGGCGAAGATAGGTCGCCTTCGTCGACCTCGCGCGAGCCGCTGGTCTGGTCGAGGTCCACGCGAGAACCGGACGACCCCTACCTCTTAGACTCAACGGACCCTGCCCATCCTTTCGCAGGTCGGCGGCGGCAATTCCGCGAATCGAGGTCCGGAAAAGCAACGTGTCAGCGCCCGTGCAGCGCCCCAACGTCGATCCAAGCATTCCTGAATTCAGAGATCGCCTCAGGCATTGCCCCAGATCAGTTGACTTTCTCGGGGTGGTGCTGACGGGATTTGAACCCGTGACCCCCTCGTTGCAAAAGATGCGGTCAAAACGCTCTGACCAGGGGACACGCACCTATTCGACTGTTCTGGCGCGGCTGTGGGACGAGGGGAGGTGAGACTAAGTGAGACGCGCATTATGCGCTATGGGACCAGCTCTGAGTGCCGGGCGGTTGGCTCACTGATCCGGGGGTGAAGTCGTGGACCCAGCCCATCTTCGTTTCGAGCTTCTCCTTGGGCTGGATGAGTTTGTCAAGTCCGGCCGTCAGGAAGATGGCGGCGAGGGTTGCTTGGAGGATCCAGAGGGCGATATTCATTGTGGTAACTCCCAACTTGAGATCGGTTCTGAGACATGGTTCCAATGGAGGTCCCCATTAGAACTGGCGCTTGGAGGGCGTCTCGATCCGCGTCCAATCTCCATCGTGTCGACCAGTAGAGGGCGGGAGTGATCGCAACACGAGCGCGTGCCGGTCGGGTGAGGATGACCAGGGCGATGATCACTACCGGTAGGAGGAAGTCCCAGACCAGGATCGGGCCAACGTTGTTCGGTGCCGCGTTTCCCGTCTCAGCCATGTCCAGCACATGGGTCAGGCCGGCACCCCAGGCGAAGACGGACTTGGCAACGGCCGCCGAAAGCCAGAAGTCATAGCGCCAGAAGCAGGCGAAACCGACAATCCCGATCGCGAGATTGGCGAACGCAACCTCCGTCTGGAACGGGTTTCCGGCCGGCCAGCCAATTGACGCGGCGACGGAGTTGGCGAACACGGTGTGCATCACGACGTTGAACATGCCAATCGCCCCCGACACCCCGAGGACATACATGAGCACGATTTCATAGCGGCGAGAGCGATCGTGGTGCCCCGCCGCTCGAAGGTGGATCGCCGCCGGGACGCTGATAGCGAGGATCCACATGTAGACCTGCCAGCCAGGAATGGATGTCAGATTCGTGATCATCGATTTACCGACCTATCTCGGTTCCGGGAAAGGTTCCACTGGTCGGTATTCACGATGTTTCTCCTGACTGTGTGAATGAGGCCTTCAGCGGGTTACGGAGGCTGATGCGCCGCCGGCGCTCGCCTTCGGTCTTCTCCTTCTCGCTCCGGGACGGCTTTGACTGTCGGATCAGTCTCATCCTTTGAGCCTCACGTTCGCGGTCGGCCATGACGACTTTGATGTACTGGTGGTCCAGATTGAACATCGTCTGCTCCTTCATCCGTGGATGGTTGAAGGTATGCCAGAAGGGGCTCGATCCGAATCGGTGGCCGCCCCTAGATGTTGGGGCAGCGCTACCCAAATCGGGACAGCAGCTACCTAGAGAACAGTTCGGCGTCGCGCGCAGCTGCCGCGGCTGCTGAACGTGTGTCGGTGCCCAGCTTGCCGAGGATCGCCGACACGTGATGCTCGACGGTTCGGCTCGACACGAACAGGCGGTCAGCGATCTCGGCATTGGTCATTCCCTCGGCCAGATGACGCAGAACATCCATCTGACGAGGAGTAAGACCGAATGGGTTCTCGCGGGTGGCCCTGGTCGGCCCTCTCGGAACACCGCTCACCCCCCCCTCGGCCAGCACCGAGCGCATCCGGGCAGCTATCGGGACAGCACCAAGATCATCGAAGATGGCCAATGCCTCGATCCGTGCCTCGGTCGATCCCTGGCTCAGAGCCACCGCCCGGTCGAAGGGAATGCCACGCTGCTTCCAAAAAGAAGCGGCGCCCTTCCAATCGCCCGCACCGACGAGCTGGTAGGGCTCGGGTGCAACCTCCGGGATCTGGTCAATCTCACCGATCAGGTACAGCCAGTAGGCGAGCTCACCGGCCATCCAGGGCGACTCACGTTCGAGACAATCAGCAAGGACTCCCTGCAGCCGGAGCAGGATCGGCGGATCCAACTCGCCCCCGATCCAGACATACTCGGCCAATGCAATCGACGCCGGGGCGGTCCGCTGGATCTCGTCGGTCTGCAGCGCCCGCTCCCAGCCCTCCAACAGCCGAGTCTTGGCGTCGGGCTCCCCACGACGCGCCTCGATCCGGCCCAGCAGGGTGCTTGCGACGAGTTTGGTCGTGTCGTAGCCCCCGAGGTTCTGGAGCACATCGCGGGCCTTCGACTCGGCTTCGGCCCACTGTCCACGCATCTCATCGATCAGGGCCAGCTCGCCCAAGGTGAATGAGTCGACCCAGACCATCTCCCGCTCCATGGCAAGCTCATGGGCTCGGCTTGTCCATAACTCGGCGGTGGGCAGGTCGCGGTAGTAGATGGCACACCAACCGATGTTCGCCGCCGCCCGGATCTGATCATGGGTGAACCCCAAGTCCGCGGACATGGCGAAGCTCTCCTCGACATCTTCGATGCCCTCCGGATAGCGGGCGATCATCCTGACCGTCCCCATGTTGTTGAGGGTGTTGGCGCGGGCCTGGCTCGGACCTTCGCCCGCCACCGCCAGCGCCTTCTCTCCAAACCACCGAGTGCGGTTCTCGTCACCTGCGTACATGGCCAGCTGGGAGAGGGCCGAATAGGCGCTAGCAAGATCCTCTCCTCCTACCGACTCCAGAACCGATGCCGCCTCGTTGGCCATTTCGACCGCAGAGACCCGACGGTTACGGACCCAGGCGATGCGGCTCCCGATGAGAAGGGAATTGCCGAGCTTGTTCGGGTCGCCCAGTCTCCGTCTCAGGGCGATCCCGGTTTCGATGATCTCTTCGGCCGAACCTGTCTCGCTGACGAGGTACTCCTCATAGGCCCACAGGTCGTCGAGGTCGGCGCGCATCTCGACGTCGAGCCTGTCCAGATAGGGCTCGAGAGCCCGCAGATGAGCCACCGATTCCCGGTGGCTCTCCATGTCCGCTGCCCGCCGAGCGGCGATCGGAGCTGATCGAACCAAGGAATCGACATCTCCCCCGACCCGGGCGTGGTGAGCGGCACGGGCCACGTCGTATCCGAGTTCCTCGACCGCCCGGAGCACCGAGAGGTTGATCTCTCTCCTCTCGATCGGGCGGAGATCTGCCTCGACCGAGCGTCGCGCCAGCTCGTGCCGAAAGGCCAGCGCATTCTCGTTCACCTCTAGGACCCCAGCCGCCTCGGCCTCCGAAACAGCCTCCGCCGACGGCCCGAGTACAGCTTCAATCAGCTCCAGCTCGGCCCGGCCTGGCACGACGGACACCAGTTCGACCAGCAAGCGTGAAGCCGGGGAGAGACGGGCGACCCTCCCCATCACCGCGTCCCGGACCGAGCTCGGCACCGATTCGTGATCGGCGGCGAGGAGTTCGGTGAGAAAGAACGGGTTGCCGGCCGTTAGCTCCCATAGCCCCTCGGGGTCACCACCGGCTTCAAGCGCCATTTCCGACACTGCCGCCAGGGATAGTGGGCTCAGAGTGATTCGTTCCAGGACCGAGGCGCCAATGTCGGCCAGAGCCACTCGCAGCGGCTGGTCCCCCGGCATCTGCCCGTCGCGATAGGTCAGAACGAGCAGACCGTGAGTTCGGTCGATCCGTCTCCCCAGGAACTTGACCAGGTCGAGGGTGGCCTCGTCAGCCCAGTGGACATCCTCGATCACGACGATGGTGGGCCTCAGCGATCTCGCCATCAGCTCCAGTACAAGCCCGAACACCTCGTAGCGGTCCTGGCCCCGAAGCGCCTGGCCGAGAGAAGGCTCATCGAGTGCCATATCCCAAACAGGGCCCAGCGGGCGAGCGGTGAGCAGGTCATCACAGCCTCCCCAGAGGATGTGTGCATCGTCGGAGTGCGCGTCGGTAACAGTGCGCACCGCGGAGGTCTTTCCGATCCCTGCCTCGCCGCGAACCAACACGGCATGCCCATTGCCATCCCTTGCGGACTCAAACAGCTCGTCCAAACGTTGGAGGACGTTGTCCCGTTCCAACAGTTGCATGGGCGGACGATGGTACCGATGGTCGGGTCGGCTCAGATGGGGATAAGGGCTGAGTAGATGCCAGCAGTCCATCAAGCAGGTCGCCACCATTCGGAGGGGAGACCCGGTCGGTTTGAGTCAGGAATGTTGAAAACCAAGCACCGGGAGTGCTGGCATACGGAAGTGGCCGCTAGTTCGGGAGCACCTCGCAACCTGCGAGGTGCTCTCTGCGTGCACCCTGTGGAGCATGCGTGGGGCACCGGGCGACGAGATGACGTAAGCAGCAGGCGTTCGAGGTCGCAACAACGCCCTGACCAGGGCGTTTAGTGGAGCTGACGGGATTTGAACCCGTGGCCCCCTCGTTGCGAAAGATGCGGTCAAAACTCTCTGACCACGGCGAACGGCCTCTGATTCCGGGGTTTGTGGAGCGGCTGTGGGGCGAGCCAGTGAGACGGCGTGAGACTTGACACCGAGTCAACGTGAACGGGACTCAGGCAAATACTGTTCCGGGCCCAGCGTCAGGGCTTAGGACACGGCCTCACGCCGAGGATGAGGACGAATCCGGCGGACCTCATCGCCCTCATTCTGCTGCGCGTGGAACAGGTCCCATCGCATCTGACCGTTCATCCAGAAGCCACTCGACGTGCCGAAGTACCGCGAGAGCCTCAGGGCAGTGCTCGGCGTCATCCCGCGACGCCCGTTGACAATCTCATTGACCCTCTGATAGGGCACCCCGATGGCGTCCGCCAACTCCCGCTGAGTTATCCCCAGCGGTTCGAGGAACTCTTCGAGCAACATCTCCCCCGGATGGGTAGGGGTTCGATTGGTTGGAACACGGACCATGTCTTACCTCAGTGATAGTCGACTATTTCAACGTCGACCGGACCCGAATCCGTCCAACGGAAACAGATCCGATACCGGTCATTGATCCGGATGCTGTGCTGACCGCGACGATCTCCCCGAAGCGCCCCCAGGCGGTTCCCGGGAGGTACCCGCAGGTCGTCCATGATCTCGGCCTGATCGAGTGCGTCGAGCTTCCTCGCAGCCACCTTCCACAGAGATCGAGGCACCCTCTGGCGGACAACCTTGGAGTTTCGACCATTGAAGAGGTCTTCAGTCGCCTGATCACCGAAGCTTCGGATCACGGGAACATGATAGCACGGCTATCATGTTATTGCAGCGAAGTCGTGGGAGCCCGACATGGACCGGGAAAAGAAGGCCGTCGGCGTCCCCCAAGGTCAGCGCCAGCCCAGTCCTGGTGCGACGTGCTTCACGATGCTCTCCAAGACGTGAGCGTTGTACTCGACGCCCAGCTGATTGGGCACGGTGAGCAGGAGCGTGTCGGCGGCTGCGATGGCCTCGTCTTCAGCCAGTTGCTCTATGAGGACATCCGGCTCGGCTGCGTAGGAACGACCGAAGATGGCCCGGGTGTTCTCGTCGATGTATCCAATCTGATCACTCTCCTGCCTGCCAACGCCGAAGTAGGCGCGGTCCCGATCATCGACGAGAGCGAAAATGCTCCTACTGACAGATACCCGGGGCTCACGGGTGTGGCCGGCTTCCTTCCAGGCTTCCCGATAGACCTCGATCTGCTTTCGCTGTTGGAGGTGGAGTGGCTCACCGCCCTCGTCGAACTTCAAGGTGGACGTCTGCATGTTCATCCCTTTCTGAGCAGCCCAGACCGACGTGTCGTTCGAACCTGAGCCCCACCAGATCCGATCGCGCAAGCCTTCTGAATGCGGTTCGACGCGGAGCAGACCGGGCGCGTTGGGGAACATAGGCCGCGGGTTCGGCTGGGCAAACCCCTTCCCCTCGAGCAACTCCAAGAACACGTCGGCATGTCTTCTCGCCACGTCGGCGTCGGTCTCGCCCTCAGCAGGCGCGTACCCGAAGTGCCGAAAGCCGTCAATCACCTGTTCCGGGGACCCCCGGCTGATCCCCAACTGGAGGCGCCCACCCGCGATCAGGTCGGCGGCCCCGGCATCCTCGACCATGTAGAACGGGTTCTCATATCGCATGTCGATGACTGCGGTGCCGATCTCGATCCGGTTGGTGCGTGCGCCGACTGCCGCCAGGAGAGGAAACGGCGAGCCGAGCTGTTGGGCGAAGTGGTGAACGCGGTAGTAGGCGCCGTCGACACCGAGGTCCTCAGCGGCGACAGCGAGCTCGATCGACTGGAGGAGCGCGTCCGAGGCGGTGCGCACCTGGGAGTGAAGCGAGTCCGACCAGTGGCCGAACGAGAGAAAGCCGACCTTCTTCACGATGCGGCCAGTCTGGCGCGTTCGGATTGGATGTTGGGCTGGGACGGCCCCGATCCGTCAACCTCCCGTTTGTCAGCAAGCTCGATTAATGGCCGATTTCTGCGACCGAGGCTTCGCGTCCAAGCTCCGCCATAGAGTGCAGCTTGTTGAACGTCTGTGGGATGCCAGCCCTGCTTTCCGAGTGGTACTTGGAGGGGGAGCAAGGGCAACTCGCGGGGTTGGTGATGTGAGACGGAGAGTAAGAAAGCACCTCGTAGTGAATGAGGTGCTTCGACCGCAGCATCCTGTGGGCCACCTGTGGAGCGGGAGCCTTCAGGATCGCGAATCGCGCGAGCCAGAGGGCGACAAGACATCGCCTTGACCAGGGCGTTTGTGGAGCTGGCGGGATTTGAACCCGCGGCCCCCGCGCCTGGATTCTCTTCCGCGTGGGTTGAACAAAGCTGCCACAGCCACGGTCGCCGCGGCGAACACCAGATCCGAGTCGTGCCGCGGAGGTGCCGCCAAAGCAGGCCCGAATTCCTTGTGCAAACTGATCTCCGAGACCCGGCGGTCAGTCGAGGGAGTTCCAAGCGAGGGCAAGGAAAGCGACTCTGGCGACACCGATCAGCCAGGGTATCGGCAATGCGAAGCCGACCCAGAACACGACTTCGACGGGCAGTAGGACCAGAGCGAGCACGGCACCGACCTTCGAACCGTTCCACACCAGCCAGACGGCCCAAGTCGCGATCACTGTCACAACGAAGAACGCCATGAGGAGCACCACGAAGATGCGTGCGTGGAGCCGCGCCGACCAAGGGCCGCCGTAGCTCTCGAAGAGGCCGGCGAAAACTGGCAGCCTCCCTTGTCGGAGAAAAAAGGCGGCCACCGGGATGGTCGAGAGCCCGAACCCAGCGGCGTAGACCCAGGTCAGTACGGCGGCGATGCGCGCGTTGTTCATCTGGTCCTTTCCGTCTGCCCGCCTCGCCCGGTTGGAGGGAGCACGCATGAAATCGATGGTTCACCGCTCCCTTGCATCGGGGTCGGGGACGGAGCTATCGCTGGCTCCTCCCAAGTCTTGGTTGCGCAGGAACGTCAACACAGCCGCAACGCGGCGATGATGTTCGCCGTCGTCCACCCCCAGCGCCAGCTTGGCGAAGATCGAGTTGATGTGCTTCTCGATCGCCGACTGGGAGATGAATAGTGCTTCGGCGATGGCAGCGTTCGACTTACCCTGCGCCATCTCGTTCAGCACCTCCCTTTCGCGGGGGGTGAGGGTCTCGAGTAGAGAGCCCGCTAGTTGCTGGCGACGTGCGAGCAATCCCTCGACCACCTGCGGATCGATGACCGACCCTCCTGTGGTGACCTCACGCAGGGCCCTCAATAGCTCTTCTAAGTCACCAACGCGGTCCTTGAGTAGGTAAGCGAGCCCGGCTGTTCCGTCGCGGAAAAGTTCGAAGGCGTACAGCGAGTTGGCATACTGGGAGAGGACCACAACCCCTATACGGGGGTACTCAGATCGGATGACGTGGGCGACCTCGATTCCCTCCATCTGGTTGGTTGGGGGCATGCGGATGTCGGTGATGACCGCATCCGGCTGGAGCCTGTCCACGGCCGTAAGCAGCGTCTCGGCACTCTCAACCGCCGCCACCACATCCACTTCCCCACTCGACTCGAGCAGACGGCGTGTTCCTTCGCGTACGAGGTAGTGGTCCTCGGCGATGACGACTCTCACGACTGACCTACAGGCAGTGTGGCCGAGATGCGCGTTCCGTCCCCGGGTCGGCTGGCAACGTTGACCGTGCCCCCAAGGGCACGGATTCGGTCGCGGAGACCCGCGAGACCGTTTTGCCGGGCTGTGACCGGTTCGAAGCCGCACCCGTCATCGGAGACCTCCAGCCGGAGACGGCCATCGGCTTGGGTCAACGACACGATGACCCGGGTGGCGTTGGCATGTTTGAGGACATTGGTCAGGGACTCGGACACGAAGAAATAGGCGGCCCCTTCGATGTCGTCGTCGAATCTCAGAGCCCGCAGTCCCACTGAGTGTTCCAAGGAGACATGCAGCGGTAACCGGGCACATCGCTCTTCGACCGCCTCGAGGATCCCTCCGTCGCTGAGCACAGAGGGATGGATTCCCTGAGCCAGCTCTCTGAGATCCGAAAGGATCTGCTGCGCCTCGATCCGCAGATCGTCGATTTCGTCCACACTGAGGCCTCCCCCATCGGCGGCCGACCGCGCCATCCCCAGCTTGGCGACCAATGCCACCAGCTCCTGCTGGGCGCCGTCGTGGATATTCCTCTCGATACGACGCCGTTCCGACTCGGCGGCGTTGACGACGCGACCCGCCAAACGGGCATTCATCAATGCCAGGCCGACCTGCCCGACAAGGGTCCGGATCAATTGAATCTCGTCTTCCTGGATGACTCCCTCGCTCTTGGGTCCGCAGACGATCTCGCCGATCTGCTCATCCCCTGCCCCTAAGGGCATCCGCAAAGCCGGCTCGTCGGCAACTCCTCCGGTTGCGAATTGAGTGCCGTCGTCGATGATGACCTTCACCCATTTCAGGCGCAGGACCTTTCGGATAGTCTCCACCAGCTGGGAGAGCAGTTCGGAAGGTTCGACGGCCTGTTCGATCGTCGACCCGAATTCGGTCACCGCCTCGTACTTGCTGGGACGTGCCCCGAACACCCACCGATCGGCCACGGTCTGCAGACGCAACCGGGCGGGCTGGAAGAGAAGAGCCACGAACACGGTGAGGACCACCGCTATCTCGACACCGAGCCCCAGCCCCGCCCCAGCGGCCACCCCGAAGGCGGAGGCGACCCCGATGTAAACCAAAAGGATGACGAAGGAGAGAGCGCCATAGACGAACGACTTGCGGATGACGATGTCGATGTCGATCCAGGCAGGCTCCAAAACGGCGATCATCACCGATACCGGAATCAAGAGCATCGGGATCACCGCGGAGACCACTGTGAGCACCGAGAACGCATGCTCTGGCGGGGGGATTACCCCGAACTCGGGAAGGACGAAGCCGATCGAGCCGAGGAGAATGGCCATGACCCCGGCGAAGATGACCCAGCGAATCTGTTTGCGTTCCCGGGTCGGAGCCGCCCGATAGCGCATGAACAGCAACACGACCGCCCCCAAGAAGATCAAGAACCCGACGGATTGCAGGGCTTCGAAGATTTGGCCAAATGGCTCCAGGCCCTCCACAAACAGCGGGCTTGGGATGCCGCTGACGCCGCTGAAAGACAACGGGCCGGTCAATATGATCTGATTCGAGATCATCACGAGCGTGGGAAAGGCGACAACGACCCAGGCAGTCAGGAGAAAACGCCTCTCGCGCGATATCGGAACCGACCGTCGGGGAGGAGAGCTAGCAGAGTGACGAAGA
The DNA here is from genome assembly GCA_963837055.1 of uncultured Acidobacteriota bacterium. Classification (GTDB taxonomy): domain Bacteria; phylum Actinomycetota; class Acidimicrobiia; order Spongiisociales; family ZC4RG35; genus JARDZU01. Next base: position 623,405 of record CAWILU010000004.1, read on the forward strand.
GCACTACACCCACGCCGGTGAGGGTCTGGAACGCCCACATCGCGGCCCACATCCAATCCTGGGCACCGGAACGTTCGAAGATGGCGATGGTGGGGATCTCGAGGATGGTGGGGATCGCCCAGAGTGCAATGCCGGACAGCAGCAGTAACTCGCCTATGGGGTGGCCGGGACGTTTGATCATGACGATCACGCCGGCAAGGACGAACAACGGGACCACGACAAAGGCCCAGACGATGTCGGTCACATCGTTTTGTCCGGCCCCCAATCCCCAAATGGCAATCGGAAAATAGACCGCCGTAACCACCGCGAGTAGCGACCACAGCAGACGACGTCTCACATCGCGATTCTGTCGATAAACCGACCACGCGTCCAGATGGCGCACCACAGTCCGCCGGGGTCGGTAACTGAAGCAAGCCCCACCCCCTTTCTGAAGCGGCCAGGGTTCTCGCGTCAGCTTCCCCTCCGTAATTTCGCACACAGCGACCGAGGCACTCAATCAAGGACCCGGATCGGCGCCGCCATCAGCGAGGAGGAGAACATGACCACAATCAGAGAAGGGGAGGAGACCACCCTTCAGACCGATCGCTCCCAATTGGGGCGTACATTCGCCATGACGGTGGTCAGCGTCGGGTATGGGTTGACGACTGTCGGCCTGGCCTATCTGGTGTCCCTGTTCATGCGGGCCACGGACGACTCCGAAGTGGCGGCGCTAGTCCCAGTCTTTGCCTCCATCACCGCCTTCATGGCCATAGTAGGAGTCGTCACCCTGATGTGGTCGGGGGCCCGAAGACGACCCTGGTTCTGGCTGGTGAGCAGCGTGCCCGCGCTACTCCTCCTGCTAGCCAACGCACGCTTTCTGGTCTACGACATCACCCGCCCGACCATTCCCGAATCGTTCCTTGTGACGATCGCGGTGCTCGCCGGGGGGCTGGCGGTCATTTCGGGGGGCATCACCGCCTTCCTCGAAACGCGCCGCGGCCGGGCGATCTGGACCCGCACCGGCCGGGCCGGATGGGTGTCCATCGCCGTCATCGGTGTCCTGGTGGGAGCGGTTGTCACTTCACTCCTTGCCGGCTCGGCATCGGCGACTGGTGGTGGGGTGGCAGAGGAGCCAACGGTCAGCGAGGTACTGACCGCGGAGACAACCGCCTGGGTCGAGACCAGTCTCGACGTGGACGACGGCGAGGTCTTGGGGCTGTTCATCGTCAACAGGGACCCGGGGGCACATTCCTTCGACATCGACAGCCTCGACATCCATGTCCAACTGCCGCCGAACTCGACCACTGCGGTGGCGATCGAGCCGACCGGCCCAGGCACCATCGAGTTCTTTTGCGGTGTCCCCGGTCACCGCGACGCCGGCATGGTGGGGACGATCGATGTCAACGCTTGAGAGGTCGCCGCGAGAACGGAGGCGCTACCCAACTCGGTGTCGATGTCACCGTCGAGTTGAAGCTGTGCCAGCTTCATCGATACGAAACTCGGTTGGTCCATGGGGTGGAAGGCATTCTGATGATCGTGGTTGAGGAAAGCATCGTCATCGGCCGTACGGCCGAGGACGTGTTTGCATATGTGACCGACTTCCGACATTCCCAGGAGTGGCAGGACACCGCGCTCGAAATTCGAAAGGTGACCGACGGCCCGGTGCGGGTGGGAACACGATTCGAGGGCATCCGCAAGGTCATGGGACGCAAAATGGAGGTTGCGGTGGAGTTCGTCGCATATGAGCCAAGCTCCCATGCGAGGTGGACGGTCACCGGGGGCCCGATGTCGGGCGAAGCTTTGTACCGCATGGAGTCCTCGCCCGAGGGAACCAAGGTCACCAACAGGATCGAGTTGCGTCCGAGCGGACTCTCCCGGCTGGCGGGTCCACTCGTTGCAGCCGGCATCAGACGAGACGTCAGAACCGCCCAGCGGAGGTTGAAGGAGTTGCTCGAGAGTGAGACTGGAATTTCCTCATAGCTCAGCCATGACGACTGCGCCCCTTGGTCACGAGGCAGCCCGGGTGGAGCGATAGAAGTCAGTGCCTGAGCGAGATCGAGAGAGATAGGAAGATCTCGGCCTCGGACTTCCCGTCGCCTGCATTTCTCCGTGGCCGATGCCCAGTACGGTCGGGACCTGAATACAGGCCGTCACGACCGCGATGCTTCCAAGCCCGAGCTTCTGGTCGTGAAAACTGCCTGGAGCTGAGTGACAAGACGAGAGATTGAGCTCGTTCGAAAGAAGTCGATCGGAAACCCCTCGTTTCATGAGAGCTGCTTCGGACCCGATCTATGTGGCACATCTGTGGAGCGAGCGTCGTGAGACTCGACACAGCGTTTCGTCCACAACGGTCGTCCTGGCTGCGAGCCGCGTGGTCAGAGTGCCATGACCGAGGAAATCTGGCCCAGGAATTCAGCGGCGCGGCCCCGTTATTTGATGTAGTGTTCCCCCAGGACGGACTTAGGAGACTGGATGGACACGGTCTTGATCCTGTTGCAGGGAGCGGTCGTGATCATCGCCATCCTGCTGGGGGTTCGCACCGGTGGGATCGGTCTCGGACTTTGGGGGTTGGTCGGCCTTGCGGTCCTGGTCTTCGGGTTCGGCCTGCCTCCCGGTGAGCCCCCAACATCGTCGATATTCATCATCTTGATGGTGATAACTGCAGCCTCCACGATGCAGGCGGTCGGGGGAATCGACTACCTGGTCGAAGTGGCCAAGAAGATCCTCAAGCGAAATCCGGCCCTCATCGCGCTGTTCGCGCCGATCGTGGCGTTCCTGTTCACGCTTGGGGCAGGGACCGGGTTCATCTACTACTCGCTCATCCCGGTGATCTACGCGGTCGCCTACTTCAACAAGGTACGTCCCGAGCGCCCCCTGGCCGTCGCCGGCACTGCATCGCAGTTTGCCATCACCGCTAGTCCGGTCAGTTCGGCGGTGGCAGTGATGGTCGGGCTGCTCGATCCCGTCGGATTCGGCATCGCCGACATACTCATCGTCGTCCTGCCGGCGAGCGTGGTCGGCCTCCTTGCCGCCTCCTTCGTGCAGATGCGGAGAGGCAAAGAGCTCGAGGACGATCCCGAGTACCAGAAACGTGTCGCCGAAGGTTCCATTCAACCGATCGACGAATCGGTGCTGGTGGGTCGTGAACTGCCACCCGAGGCCAAACGCAGCACGATGATCTTTCTCGCCGGCATCGCGGTGATCGTCATCTTGGGGATGTTCGAGCAATTGCGTCCGGCGTTCCCCGACGAGGCCGGTGAGCTGGTCCCGATCAGCACCGCCATCGTCATCCAGATCGTGATGGGGGTGGCCGCAACGCTGATGGTGATCACATGCCGTGTGCCCATCAACAAGGTCATCACCCAGAGCACGATGAGCTCTGGTCTCGTCGGGTTGATCGCCCTGTTCGGCATCGCCTGGCTGGCCGACACTTGGATCGCCGCGAACGAGACAGCGATCATCGAGGCGATGGGCGGTCTCGTCGAACAGGCCGCTTGGGCCATGGCGCTGGCGATATTCATTGTGTCGGCGCTGACCACGAGTCAGGCCGCGGCGCTGGCGGCGATCATCCCGATCGGGCTCACTTTGGGTATCCCACCGCAGTTCCTCGCCGCCTACTCCACCGCCTGTATCGGGATCTATTTCTTCCCGGCCAACGGCTCGCAGATCACCAGCATCGCAACCGACGAGACCGGCACCACCCACATCAGCAAATACGCCATCTGGCACTCGTTCTCCCTGCCGATGTTCGTCATGTGGCTGGTCGGGATGGTCGTGGCACTGATCGTCGCAGTCGCGGTCTACGGCACCTCGTGAGCCGTTCGGGGCGGTCCAAGCGGGGGATGCGCTGGCTCGCATCCGGAGTCACTCTGGCTGCTGCGACCCTGGCACCCATCGTCGCCTTTGCTCAGGAAGCGGACGGCTACGACGGGTACATCCAGAGCGGGACCTGCACCGAGCCGACCGACGATGTGCGCGTCGAGCTGGATGGTCTCGGTGACCACGACATCGAGCCCATATCTGGCCAAGACAGGGACCGGCGACGAGACCTCAGTCCTTGGCTACTACGGGTCGCCACGAGCACCGGGGTTCGGGTTCTCGGTGATCTACACCGACCAACCCTTCTCGCTGGTCGTCACCGGGCCCGACAACGACATGGTGGCGTGTGGCGACATCCTGCAACCGGATGGGGCCACGTTCGGCGAGGCGGGACTCGCCGTCGTACAAATTCAGCCCGCCGGCGGCTCGACCGTACAGGGCATCGCAATCGTCGATCGTTCGCCACTCCAGCGCGAGCTCGACATCACTCCGACAAAGGTGCGCATTCTGCTTTCGACGAGCTGAGGTCATGGCGACCCAGCCGGTGGCCGGGTACGACGGCTACATCCAGGATGGGACCTGTGACAGTCCCGGCGACCAGCTTCAGGTGTCCCTCCAGAGCCGCGACGACCACGATGTGAGTCCCTATCTGGCACGAGCTGAGGAATCGGATGCCCCGGTCACGGTGGCCTACTACGGAGCAGCGCCCGCTCCCGGGTTCGGTGTCGCCGCGGCATACACCGACCAACCATTCTCGCTTGCCATCACAGACACCGAAGGAGGCGACCCGGTTGGTTGTGGAGACATCCTCCAGCCCGACGACGATGCCTTCTCCGAAGCGGGGGTAGCGTTGGTCCAGCTTCTGCCGGTCGGCGATTCGGGTGTGCAGGGGTTCGCGGTGCTCGAACGAATCGCTCTGCAGCGAGAGACTGATGTCACGCCGACTCGGGTTCGGGTGGTGGTCTTCGCTCCACCTGCGACAACCACATGATTCGTTGGTTGGTCCGAACACCGCAAGATCACAAGGAGGCAGCGACATGACTGGTCACATCGTCCCGATGGGTGCCGGGCTGGCCGTGATGGAACGGCGGAACGACCCGTTGCACGACTACGTGCTGGAACTGACCGGCAAGGACGACCCGGTGGTCCTCTTCGTCCCAACGGCGACCGGCGACGACAACAGCTACATCGTCAAGTTCTACGAGGCGTTCCACTCCGGCCGCTGCCGTCCGCGGCACCTCCGTTTGTTCCACCGCGACTTCGACGATCTCACCGACCTCATACTCGAATCCGACATCATCCATGTCGGAGGTGGGAACACCGCCAACATGTTGGACGTGTGGCGCCGGCAAGGCGTCGACCAGTTGATGCATCGAGCGCTGGCCGGTGGCGCCGTCCTCACCGGTGGCAGCGCGGGAGGGTTGTGCTGGTTCGAAGGGGGCACCACCGACTCTTTCGGGCCGACACTCCAGTTGCTGCACGACGGCCTCGGGATGATCAAGGGCAGCTACTGCCCGCATTACGACGCCGAAGACCAACGCCGACCGTTGTTCCACGGCGCCCTGCTCGACGGCTCATTGGAGATGGGGTATGCCTCCTGGAACCGGGTCGCCATCCGCTTCACACCCGACGGCGAAGTCGTCGAGGCCGTCAGCTCCGAACCGGGCGGAAGGGCGCTCAAGGTGTACGCCCGAGACGGCGAGATCGTCGAAGAGGACATTCCCTGCCGTCAGCTCGAAGAACGCGAACCCAGCATCAGCGTGTCGACCTGAGAACGGCTAGCGCCTGATCGATCGAACAGGCGCTAGCCAGGCGGTCTTGTCTGCCAGCCGGCGGTTGCGCGGCCGGGCACAGGTGGGGTGCCTTCACTGCGGTGGCTGGGTCACGATTGTCACGAGGATCTTGCAAGCCATGACCATGTCCTCGATGGCGATGTGCTCGGTGGCCGCATGCTCGTCCACCATGCCGGTGGCCAATCCGACGCAAGATATCCCTTTCGCGTTGTAGAAATTGCCGTCGGTGCCACCACCGCTCTTGCGGGGGAACACCTCGATGCCGAGTGTCTCGATCGCCCTGGCCGCCTCGCGGTAGGGGCGTTCCGACTCGTCGATCTTGTAGGTCCGGTAAATCTCCTCGGTTTCGAAGTCGAAGGTCGCGCCGTGCCGCTCCGTCGCCTCGCTCACCGCGGACCGCATGGCGTCGAGCTGAGCGTCGAGCTTGACCTGGTCGTGGCTGCGTGCCATGCCTTCGAGCACCACCTCGCCCGGCACGATGTTGCGGGCCTCCCCACCGGTGATGATCCCGATGTTGGCCACCGTCTCTTCGTCGATCCTCCCCAGAGGCATGGCGGCGATTGCCTCGGCGGCCACCTTCACCGCATTGATCCCCTTCTCGGGCTCCACACCGGCGTGGGCCTTCTTCCCATGGATTCGAACGGTCACGAAGACGTCCGTCGGGGCCCAGTAGGTGATCGCACCGATGACCCCGGCGGTGTCCATCACGAAGCCGTAGCCGGCGTTCAACCGGCTCAGATCCATCTGACGGGAGCCGACCAGCCCGCTCTCCTCCCCAACGGACACCACGAACTCGATTGTCGGGTGATCGACGTCCGGGTTGGCCCGTAGGAGCGTGAGCAGTTCGAGACAACCTGCAATGCCCGACTTGTCGTCGGCTCCGAGGATGGTCGAGCCGTCGGTCCTGATAATCCCGTCCTCGATGATGGGGCGGATCCCAACATCCGTGCCCGCCGTATCCATGTGGGTGGAGAGGAGAACTGTGTCCGGCGTCCTGCCCGGGTACACGGCCACCACATTCCCGATGTCGTCCTGGGTGACCGAGCAGCCGAGATCGGTAAAACGGGAAGTCAGCTCACGGCCGATCTCCTCCTCATGCCCGGTGGGGCTGTCGACCGCCACCAGATCGAGGAAGGTCTTCACCAATCGATCGGTATCGACCTGATCGGCGAGCAGGGGATCTCTTCCGGTCATCGCTCCCCCAACAACGCCGCTTTTGAGCGCTGTACACGTCTCATGCGGCTCAGGATAGGTGCCGTGGCATGCCGGTCTGTTGGCTAGGTGGTCGTGAGCTCGCCGGCAAGGTCGTTTTGCATCAGCCGGCGGACTTCGTCGGGCTCGTGACGATCAACGAGCACCATCAACTTGGTGAGGGCGGCCTCGAAGGTCATGTCACCGCCCGTGATGGCCCCGGTGGCCTGCAGGGCGGAGCCGGTGGCGTAGAGGCCGCCAACCACACTCCCGGCACGGCATTGTGTGGTCACGACGACCGTCACACCCTGGTCTACAGCAGAACGAATCGGACTGAGGAACCATTCTTCGGCTGGACCATTCCCCGCGCCGTAGGCTTCCACGACAACGCCCCGGAGCTCTGGCTGCTCCAGTACGGCACGGACGGCGTGCTCGGTCAGCCCGGGGTGGATCCGCAGCGCGGCCACTGCGTCGCTCACGCCGCCGGGCCGCTGGATGGGGCCGGGTCCGGCCGGGCGAACCAGCCTGCTATCGATCTCGATGTCGACGCCGGCCGTCGCCAGCGAAGGGAAGTTCGGAGATTCGAACCCCCGGTAACTGTCTGCGTGGACTTTCACTGTCCGGTTTCCGCGGAGCAGGACGTCGTCAAAGAAGATGGTCACCTCCGGTACGAGCGGAGCACCGAGGAGATGCCCCGCGGCAATCGCCATCGCTGTGACCAGGTTCTCGCGACCGTCCGAGCGAAGTTCTGTGACGGGGCGCTGCGATCCAGTGAGCACGATTGGAGTGTCGATGCCCTCGAGGAGAAAGCTGAGCGCCGAAGCTGTATATGCCATCGTGTCGGTGCCGTGCAACACGACTACTCCGGCGTGGCCCGGAGCGTGCTCAACGATCCCATCGGCTATAGCAATCCAATCCGACGCTCTCATAGCCGACGAATCGATCGGATTGGCGAGCGTGGCGACCGTCAGCCCGATCGGCAGGCGATACACAAATGGCAGGTGGATGCCCAGCTCGCGCAGATCGAGCGGGACCAGTGACCCATCGGGTCCGGGGCCCATCCCGATCGTGCCGCCGGTGTAGAGCACGAACAGCCCGGGACCGTCGGGACCGATGCGACCGAGTACCTCGATATCCCTCATCGGGATCATCCTGCCAGGGACACCAAAGGCGGGTCGGGACCGCCACAAGTGTTGGCCCAACGGACTCCCTACACGACCTCGCGGGGGAAGCAAGGTGAGGAACTACCCAGGGTGAAATAGTGGAGCTGACGGGATTTGAACCCGTGACTTCCTCGTTGCGAAAGATGCGGTCAAAGAACTCTGACCAGGGGACATAGGTCCCGATTATGGGTCTGTGGAGCGTATGTGGGGCGAGCGACGTGAGACGTCGTGAGATCTCGAGGAGGGCTGCTCATGGTCGCGCAGTTAGTCTTCGCCGAGTTCGCCATGTCTTTCGCATCGGCGCCGGTTGAGGCGAGGGTGGAGACTCGTTCGGGTCCTCTCAGGCGGGGTCCTGGGTGCTGCCCACCGTCTCGACAAGCTGTTTGACGACGCTGCGGTATCGGAGCTGTGCTCCTGTGGTGCGGAGTTCGGCGAACTTCGCCTGGTCGAAGGCAGACTCGAGGTCTGCCAGCGCAGCGAAGGCGGTGGCCTCGACCGACTCGCCTTCGGTGAAGAGCTGACCGGCGCTGTCCGGTTCGGCCTCGATCATGGCCAGGAGCTCCACTGCCTCATCCGTCTCACCGTTGGCCGCCATCGCTCTGGCGATCCTCACGATTGTGGCGAGCATTTCGGGGACCATGCCGGTTCGCTCGGCGGCACCGAGGCTCTCGACGAAGGCGCGCCCGGCGCCGACCGGGTCGCCGGTCGCCAGCCTGGCATCGCCCAAACCGAACAGAGCTACCTGCAGGGTGCGGAGAGAACCGAGTCTCCGCGCCCGATCCGCCGATTGGGAGAACAGCTCCACGGCGTCGTCGGGTCGATCTTCTCGCATCGCGAGCCGGGCTCGATGGCCGAAGTTCCAGGACATGTAGAAGAGCTCACCGGACGGTTCCAGCCGCTCCCGGCTTTCGTCCAACAGCCGCCTGGCGTGCTCGACGTCGCCGGCGGCCAGCAAGGCGAAAGCCTCCAGCGTCTTGAGTCCGGCGACCCAGAAGCGACCCGTCTCCCAGTCGCTCCCGGCGGGTCCTTCGACGAGGGCGATTGCCTGTTCGACGATCGGCGGAATCTCGGGGATGCGGCCCAGGTACAACAACGTCTGCGCTCTCAGATGTGAAGCGAGGAGCAGGCTCTCCGGATCGCCGGTGACCCGTGCCATCGACAAGGCTTCCTCGGACTCGGTGTCGGCGATGTAGTGGTGGCCGAGAACCGCGGCGAACGCAGCGTGGACCGCCAAAGCATCGGCACGAAACACCAAACTCTCGCGGTTTTCGTGGTGGGCCGGGACCTTTTCCAGGGCCGGGCTCAGCAACGCCAACCCGGCGTGATACCACCCGCGCAGCTCGTGGGCCCACCAGAGCGCCCCGACCATCTGACAGAGCCGTGCCGGGTCGTTGACGTCGATGTGGTGACGCCAGGCGAGCCGGACATTGTCGAGATCTGGCTCCAGGATCTCCATCATCCGAATCTGGTGGGGTGAGTGGACTGAATCGAAGGAGTTCCTCGCCAGGGTGGCGTAGAAACTGCTGTGGAGCTGCAACACCTCGGAGTGGCGTTGCGTGTCGCTCGCCAGCTCTCGCTCGGCGAACTGGCGCAGCAGTTCGTGCACCGAGTAACGCCCCGTTTCCGGATCCGCCCGCAACAGCGACTTGCGTGCCAGACCGGCGAGGTCGCGCAGCGATGCTGTGGCCACGGCCTCGGCGGCCTCTCTGGTGAAGCCGCCACGAAAGATCGACAGGGCAGCGAAGGTGGTCCGCTCGGCCGTCGACAACAGATCCCAGCTGTACTGGAACACGGCTCGGACGCTGCGATGCCGGTCCGGCATGTCCACGGCGGTGGACTCCAGGAAGTCGAGGTTCTTGGCGATCTCCGCGGCAATGTTCGGGATCGACAGCATGTCGACCCAGGCAGCGGCGAGGAGTATTCCGAGCGGCATCCCGTCGGTGAGACGCAGGATCTCTCTGAGGGATTCGAGGTCCTCCTCGCCGAGGGTCATGCCCGGATGGACGCGCCGCGCCGAGTCGACAAAGAGCTGGACTCCACTCGCCTTCGCAGCGTCATCGGAGGTTCCCCATGCCGTGTCGAGACCTTCCAGGGGGAGAATGGCCTCGGAGGAGAGCTCAAGTCTCGATCGGGAGGTGGCGATCACGTCTATGTCCGGTGCCGCCTCGAGTATGGCGGAGACGATCTCGGCCCCTTCCGCCACGTGCTCGAAGTTGTCGAAGACCAAGAGCTGGGTGCGTGGTGCCAGGTAATCGAGGAGCTGGGTGCGGGGATCCTCCTGCGAGGAGAGGGCGACGCCGACCGTCTCGGCCACCGTTTGCACAATGTCCTCACTCGCCGAGATGTCAGCGAGGGCAATGAAGTAAACCCCGTCGGGATAGTCGGCGGTGAGGTTGGCCGCGGTTTGGATGGCAAGGTGGGTCTTTCCGGCGCCCCCGGGAGCGAGGACCGTCACCAGCCGGTTGTCGTGCAGGAGCTTATCGATCTGGGCTACCTCGGCGTCACGGCCGATCAGCTCGGTGACCTGCTCCGGGAGGTTGTTAGGCACGGCGTCGAGCGAGTTGAGCGGAGGGAAAACACTCTCGAGACCATCGACGTCGAGCTGGTAGACATGCTCCGGGCGGGTGAGATCCTTGAGGCGATGCCATCCCATGTCGGTCACGGCCAAGCCAGCGCCGAGGTGGTCCTGAACCATGTCGTAGGTCGCCGCCGACATCACCGTCTGCCCACCGTGCGCGATCGCCCGCAGCCGGGCTGCCCGGTTCACCGCCGAGCCGTAGTAGTCGCCGAGCTCGAGTTCGGCCTGCCCCGTGTGAAGCGACGCCCGCACCCGGACCGACCGCCGGGTCGGCCATTGGACATCTGTCAGACCGCGCTGCATCTCGGCGACGGCGTGCACTGCGTCCCGCGCCGATCGAAAAACGATGAACCGGCTGTCCCCCTCGCCGCGCGGCTTGACCGACACCCCGTCTCGGGCCTCGACGGTCGCGTTGATGACCTCGTCATGGAGGCGCAGCGCCTCCATCATGACCTCCGGAGCGTCCTCCCAGAGCCGAGTGCTGCCTTCCACATCCGTGAAGAGGAACGTGACGGTTCCCTGAGGTAGCTGGGCCACGAGGGGGAGGCTAACCGGGTCTTGTGGGGCGGCTATTGGGCGGCCGAAGTGAGACGTTGTGAGACCTGGCGCCGTCACCCGCAGCCTCCTTCACCATCACTCAAGGCGCTCCTTCGTGCGTTTGGGGACGGGCTCACTCGGGTCAACCGGCTGAGAGGTCGGTAACCGTTGGGAGCCTCACCCACATAGCCTTTTTCTCTCCCCGGTCTTCGACTCCCCAGTCGGTGGCCATGGTCTCGACGAGCTGTAGCCCGCGACCGGTTCTCTCTGACGCCAGATCGGCGGCAATCTTCAGTGCGCCGGCGCCGTCCTCGACTTCGAAACGTACCGTGCCGGGTTCCACGAGAACTGATACCCGATACCGGGTTCCCCGCGTAGGAGTCAAACATTCAGTCGGAACTGCAGCACTTAAGGTCGACGTTGTTGAGCGAGGTTTGGATGCGGTTCACTAGATCATCGTCGCCCTCGATCACGTCCTCGATCAGGTGCTGGTCGCTCAGGATGAAGGTGATCGGCACCCCCGACACACTCCAATCGGCTTGAGCTTGTTGCGAGGTGTGAGAAACGGTGGGCAGGGTCAGTCCCGTTGAGGCCACGAACGCCTCGGGGGTCTCGAATCCCGGATCGCCTTCCACATCCTCGTTGGTCATCCCCACGGTGAGGATGTTGTACTTACCTTCGAGCTCTTCCCAAGCATCCTGGATTGCGGGAACACTGTCCTGACAGTGAGGACATGTGTTGAGCCAGAACACCACGGCGGTTGGCTCGCCGTTCAAATCGGTTAGGTCGTCGACTCCGGTCCCCGTCAGATCGTTGCCAGTGAGTTCGGGCGCCTGGGTACCGATCAGAGACATCGGGTTCCGTTCCGCTTCCGAGCAGGATCCCAATGCCAAGAGAAACAGACCCGCGACCACAACTGCAGCCATAGATGATTTCCGTGTGCGGTTATTCAACATTCCTAGCCTCTCACTGAACCACCGGTAGGGCGGTCGCGAGGCACGGAGCCGCGGGAATAGGAGAAGATGCGACCAAGCCGTCTGGCGCGAAGATCCTCTCGCCTCTAAGAGGAGGGTAGCAGTGGAGCACCCACAGCGTAGACGCTCGATCAGCTGTTGGACCTCCCCGTTCAGACGTAGTCGTTGCGCACGTCCTGCACCAGCTCCCCATCCCGCACCTCGAGGATACGATCCGTCATCTCCGCCACTCCGCGGTCGTGGGTGACGATGAGGAAGGCAGCTCCCAGGTCATTGTTGATGTCGCGGAACAGCCGGTAGACGGCATCGGTGTTGGCGGTGTCCAGGTTGCCTGTCGGCTCGTCCGCCAGAACGATCCGGGGACGGTTGATGAGGGCCCGGCCGATCGCCACCCTCTGCTTCTGGCCACCCGACAGCTGGTTGGCGTTCTTGTCCGCCAGCCCGGACAGACCGAGCAGGTCGAGCAGCTCGCCAACCCGCTCCCGGTCGGCCGCTCCCGTTCGTCGCCCGGCGATGCGTGCCGGCATCGTCATGTTCTCGGCCACCGTGAACTCGGGCAGCAGGTGATGGAACTGGAACACGAATCCAATCGACTCTCCCCGCAGTCGGGCGCGCTCCTTGCGACCGAGACCGGAGGTGTCCTGATCGGCGATCATCACCCGTCCGTTCGTTGGCGTGTCCAGCAAGCCGATCAGGTTGAGAAGGGTCGACTTGCCCGAGCCCGACTGTCCGATGATGCTGGCGAACTCGCCTTCCTCGATCCCGAACGAGACAGATGACAGCGCCCGCGTGGCGGTATCTCCCTCGCCGTACACCTTCTCCAGGTTCTCGGCAACGATCGCCTCACCCACTCTGGATCACCTCGATCGGATCGAGACGAGAAGTCGAACGCGAGGGGATGATCGAAGACATCAGGGCCACGACGACTCCGATCAGGGCCGAAACCACGATAAGGGTTGGGCTCGGTCGGACACTGAAATCAACCGGGGCGAAGGAGAACGCCCAAATGAGGAGATAACCGACGACGATCCCAACCGTCACTCCGGCCACCCCGAGAATGGCAGCCTGCAGCAGGAAGATCCGTCCAGCCGCACCATCGGTCATGCCCATGGCCTTGAGGATCCCGATCTGTCGGCTCTTCTGCACTGCACTGATGGCAAGGGTGCTGGCTATCCCGAGCGCAACAGCCACCAGGATGAAGACCTGGATCATGAGGGAGGAACCAGACTGGGCGGCTAATCCGCTCAATAGCTCCTCGTTCTCCTCCTGCCAGTCGACGACCGTTATGCCCTCGCTGACGAGCCTCTCAGCCACGTCGCTGGAGGAGAAGACGTCCTCGACCTGGATCTCGATCGCCGAGTATTCGTCATCGCCCTGATCCAGCGCCGCCGCACCCGACTGGGGACCGAGAAACGCAAGCCGATCGTTGGCAGCCGCGGCACCGAGGTCGAAGACCCCCGACACCGTGTACTCGGCGGTGGTGCCGTCGGGGAGGATCAGAGCAAGGGAATCACCGGCAACAATGCCGACGTTCTCTCCGAACCCGGCACCGACCAAGATGCCGCCTTCATCGAGTGTGTAGGACCCGGCCACCACACGGTCGGACAGTCGGTACACCGAGTCGAGGTCGTCCTCGGTGCCGGAGGTGACGCTGAGAGGAACACTCTCGCTACCGGCGGCGTAAATTCCGGACAGGCGCCGGACCGGAATGGCCGTTGTCACCTCCGGCTCCTCCAAGGCCGAGACAGCCAGGTCCCCCGACAAGGTCTCCCCCTCCTCGGGCAACAGGGTGATATGTGGGCTCGAGCCGACAGTCGAGTCCACGAGGTCCGCCTGAAGGCTGGTGATCAGTGACCCCACGAATATCACGGTGGCGATGCCGACGCCGATACCGGCGATGATCAGCGTTGTCTGCCCCCGCGAGGAGCGCAGGAATCGGCGGGCGATCCAGAGGGGGAGCACTACCTTTTCCTCGGCTCCGGGATCCGCGACGGATCCAACACCTGGTGATCAGGCCAGCCTTCGTGCTCATGGGCAAAGGCAGGTCCGCCGACCCAGACTTGTAGCCGGGGATGCGTGTCCGCCAAGCCGGCGACGTAAGTCCGCAGGGAGAGGCGATGGAAATGCGTTGCCGCCGACAACGCCACAGCATCTGCTCCCAGCTGGCCGACAGCAGCCCTCAGCTGGCTCAAGGGCACATTCCCCCCAAGGAAGTGAGCGTCCCAACCGGCCAGGATGAAACGGTCGGTGAGCATGCGTAGTCCCAGGTCGTGATACTCGTCGACCGGCGCGGCCAGAACCGCAGTCGCCTCCCGGGTGCGAGGGGCAGCTTCCTCCACCAGCAAGACACAGGCCTCGACGATGTTGCGCACCACACCGGTGACGAGATGCTCCTGCCACACCTCGGTCGTCCCCGCCTGCCACGCCGCCCCGACATCGACCAGGATCCTGGACAGCGTCTGGTAGAGGCCGTCGATGGGCACCGATCCTTCGCGAACGGCTGAGAGGGCCAATGACACCGCTCGGGGGCGATCGTGAGCCTCGACGGCCTCGTCTAGAGCCGCCCGGAAACCGGCATCAATCTCGCTGATGGCTGGTTGCCCTCACCATCGAACGTTACCCGCCGACTTCAGCGAGCCATCGATGGCCTGACCCGATGGTTTGCTGACCTGCGATCAGCGGGTGAAACACACGCTGTACGTCCTAATCAGCGCTTCCGCTCACCACCCACGGTCAAGAACCCGCCATCAGCATACGGGTGTCGGACACGCCGGTTCTCATTTCCGCCAATAGAGATGGCCTGCCCGGTAGGCGAATTGTGGCTGGGGGGATTCGAACCCCCGTCCCCCTCGTTAGGTGTGAGGTGCTTAAAGAGGACTTCCGGTGCGAGTGGGGCTCGTCGTCAATCTGCGGTGCCGGCCCCCCTTCCGTGGAACCCCTCGAGATCCGCTCGAAGCGATCTCGGAGTTGATTGATGAATGATGTAAGACCGAGTGAGAAAGCACCTCGCAGGTTGAGAGGTGCTTCGAGGGCAGATCTTGTGGGTCGCCTGTGGAGCGTCAGATCACAGGATGTTGAATCTGGCGAGCGGACGAACTCGCCGAATTCGCCCTGACCAGGGCGTTCAGTGGAGCTGGGGGGATTTGAACCCCCGACTTCCTCGTTGCGAAAGATGCGGTCAAATGCGCGTGACCAGGGGAAACGGCACAGTTCCAGAGGTTTGTGGGGCGGCTGTGGAGCGAGCGACGTGAGACGACGTGAGGTTTGGCAGCCAGCCGGCAGAAGGTCATCCCAGTCTCAGATCTTCGTCATCTAGTTGTGGACCGCCGGAGTTTGGCCAGCGCGACGGAAACCGGCTCATCAATGCGGGGCGGTCGCACGGTCCCTAACTCATCGCCGCCCGTCATTCAGGACGCGAAGATCGCGGGTTCAAATCCCGCTCCGGGTACGCAGCGAGTGTCCAGGCCGCGTTGGGGTTGCAGGCAGCAGCGAGCATCAGGCCGAGTGTGATGGCCGCCCGCGATCGTCTCCGTGATCCGTTTGGGAGCGTGTGAGGAAATGCACGTCCTTGGTCAGTTTCGATATCTGCCTCGAGAGGTCGAGCAGATCGATGTCTGTGCTTCCTCCTCCTGAATCGTGGTCCACTGCTGACCGGCTACCACCAGGGGTCGGGCGTCGGCGCGGTTCTGTGAGATCAGGACAAAGGTGGAGAGGAAGATCGCTTCGAGCGAGACGACCATGGTCAAGAGACCGTAGGGGTAGTTCTCTATGCCGAAGCAGATCCAGCAGCCGAACAGATGACGTTGATGTAGACGAAGGCATCGAACCCGAGAAGGCATGACCCTCTCGGCATTCTCCCGTCCGATTTCTATCGCGTGTCCATCGCGGGGAGCCAGCAATCCGGTCGTCTGGATCCACGCGAACAACGGGCCGCGCTCAGAGCTCGGCCCGTTGTTCTTGCGGAACGGCGTGTCGCCTTAGCTTGACATCGATGGTGGGAGGAGAACTGCATCGATGACGTGGATCACGCCATTGGACGCTTCGATGTCTGCCATAGTGACTGTCGCCGTTTGATCGACGAAGCCGACCGTCCCGTCATCTCCGACCACGACGGCCAGCTCTTCCCCGGAGAGCGTCTCCACCGGGATCTCCTCTGTTCCTGCTGCGGCGATGTCGCTGGAGGTGACAATGTCGCCGAGGACGTGATAGGTGAGGATTGCGGTCAAGGTCTCGGTGTCGGCCAGGAGCTCTTCGGCCGTCAGCCCGAGCGACGTCAGGGCGGCTTCAAACGCTTCATTCGTCGGGGCGAATACGGTCAGGGTGGCCTCAGGGTCGCTGAGCGCATCCTGGAGACCGGCGGCTTCCACCGCGGCCGCGAGCGTCGAGAAGTCCTCGTTGGCTGCGGCGATGTCGAGGACAGTCTCTTCCATCATGGCCTCGGTGGTCGACGTCACGTCGGCTTCGGTGGTCGTCGTCATCTCCGCCTCGGTAGTCGATGTCATCTCGGCCTCGGTGGTGGTGGTCGCCTCCGCTTGGGTGGTGGTCGTGTCCTCTGCGGAGTCATCGCCACACGCAGCTACGACCAGAGCCAGCACCGCTATGAGCATGGGCAATCTGATCTTTCGGGTCATGGTTTGTCATCCTTTCCGGCACTACTTGTGCCGTCACCCCTACTTCGGACCAGACCGGGGGAACGGATGATTCGCTGTAGCGTTATGGCTGCCTGTCGGATGCCCGAGACGTCACGGCGTTGTCGGATAAGAGACTCACCAGACGATTGGCGTCGAGCACGTCGCATTCTGCGAGGTGCTCTGGGCATTCGAGGTCGCCACAAACGCCCTGGTCAGGGCGTTTGTGGAGCTGGCGGGATTTGAACCCGCGGCCTTCTCGTTGCGAAAGATGCGCACAAAACGCTGTGACCAGGGGAAACGAGTCTCGTTCACTGGTCTGTGGGGCGGCTGTGGAGCTAGCCCCGTGAGTCTGCGTGAGATAGAGGCAGCACTCGATTTGCTGTAGGAGCATGGCAAGGTGGGATCGAGCCGCTGTCACCGCTCCCGGACGGCGTAAGTCAGGTGCGTCACCCTAGGGGAGAGCTGCGCGCCGATCGGCTCCAGGGCCACGCGACCCGCGTCCACGCCCTCGAACAGTCGGACTCCGGAGCCGAACAACACGGGCGAAAGCGCAATCGAGAATTCGTTGATCAGACCGGCGTTCACATACTCGAGGACCGTTTCACCGCCGCCCGCGATGCGGACGTCGCGGTCGCCGGCGGCCTCGCGGGCCTGATCGAGCGCGAGCTCGATCCCGTCGTTGACGAAATGGAACGTAGTCCCACCCGGCCGCTGCCAGGGGTCACGCTTCTCGTGTGTCACAACAAAGACGGGCGTGTGGAACGGCGCCTCATCCGGCCACATCTGCTCGCCAGCGTCAAACATCCGCTTGCCCATCACGCTGGCGCCGGTGCGCTCGAACGTCTCTCGCGGAATGTCGTTGTCGCGCCCTTCCTCGCCGCCCTGGCCGAGCTTCAGGTTCTCCCGGAAGAACCGCAGCGGGAATATCCACGCTTGCAGTTCCATCCACTGCTGCCCCATTAGATCCGAGAGGGACTCGGGCGCAATGAACCCGTCCAGCGACATCGACACGCTGAAGAACACCTTTCCGGCCATCAGCTCTCAGATCCTTTCCGAAGTATCTCGGTGACGTAGGCCGCCAGGTTGCTCAACGTTTGCTGGCCGCCTTCGATCGCGTGGTACGTCTCGACCGCCTCGTCGTACTGTTCTTTGGAGGGGAACACCGTGCGCATCTCGATCCGGGTCGCCGTCCCGTCGGGCACGAACGCCAGGACGGACTCGAAGGCGTTGGGATCGCCCCGGTACTCGCCATGGAGCATCTCGATCCGCTCCGGCGGGGTGAGCTCGGTCCAGGTGATCCACTCGGAGTAGTCGGTCCCGTCCGGTCCGTGCATTACGAAGTCCCACTCCCCGCCGACACGGAACGCGAACCACCGCGTGGTGGTCGTGAACCCCTCCGGTCCCCACCACAGCGACAGGTGCCGCACGTCCGTGAACGCCTCGAAAACGAGTTCCCGTGGGGCGTCGATGACCCGGGAGATCACGATCTCGCGGTCGGCCCTCGCGGACCGGGCTGGTGCGCCTCGTCCCGTCTCGCTCATTAGCTACTTCCCCTGCCTCGCCTGCTTGAGTTCTTGCACGTACGTGTCCAGTCGGTCGAAGCTCTCGTTCCAGAACCGCTCGAACCCGCCAGCCCACTCATGGACGGGCCTTAGGCCGCGGGCATCGAGACCGTAGAGGCGCTGCTTACCGGCCTTGCGGTCCTGCACCAGCCCCACCTCCCGGAGCACCCGCAGGTGTTTGGACGCGGCTTGGCTGAGTCAACCCCAGTTCCTGGGCCAACTCAGTCACCGGCCGCTCACCCGCCCGCAGCAGCACCAGTATCTCCCGGCGCCGCGGTTCAGCGATCGTGTTAAAGACGTCCGACGTCGTCGCGGCTCGTGCCATCGCAACATCATATGCCCATATCAGCATATGTCAAGAGACGAGAATCAGACACAGGGCCTGCTGGTGTCACAACCAATCCTGCTCTTCGTCACCGCACGGGCCAGTTCACCCACCCCGATAACCGGCAATGCGCGAGCTAGGGGACCCCGGATAGGCCGTCCGTCAACGCTCTCGGATTTCTCGATTGCCAACGCCGGCGATCCGCGCTCCTGATCTGACCCCCATGTGAACTCGTGTGAGGTGGAGTGAGAAAGCGCCTCGCTCAAAAATGAGGGTGCTCCGGGCAAGAGTCTTGTGGGGCGTCCGTGGTGCGTCAGATCGCAGGATCGCGAATCCAGCGAGCAGGCGGCCAACCGGAAATCGCCCTGACCAGGGTGTTCAGTGGAGCTGGCGGGATTTGAACCCGCGGCCCCCTCGTTGCGAAAGATGTGGTCAAAACGCTCTGACCAGGGAATACGGCACAGGTTGGCGGGTCTGTGGGGCGGCTGTGGGACGACCGACGTGAGACGTGGTGAGACGTGACAAGAGGATCGGCAGCATCTGGCCATCTATGCGAGCGAGCTTCCCAGCGTTGAGTCTCTCCATGCCAAAGCTGCCCGGACGGCCAAGTTAGAAGTACCACAACCATCGACGGTGACCCTCCCGAGCTGAGTGGGCACCCTCACCGCCAACCCTGCCGTGTCAATCCATTGCGGTTTGCAGGAGTGGGTCCTCCCGACTGTCCATCATCCGCCGCACAGATGCTTCCGTAGTCGCAACGTGGACGATGGCAGCGGCCTCGCCTAGGACGGGATCTCTCTCTCGGAGTGCCCGCAGGATCTGAGCGTGCTGAGCGATCGTCTGTGTCTTAGCGTCGTCCTCGATGATGCCTCGCCAGATACGAGATCGGGTGGTCCGGATAGACACACCTCCCAGCATCGACGCAAGGGTTGAATTCCCGGACGCCGCGGCGACCACCGCGTGGAAGTCACTATCCATCTGAACCAGGACCTCCTGGCTCTCAGCCGACCGCATCTTCCCGAGGAGGGTCTCGAGCTCGGCGAGACTTTCGTCATCTATCCGCAGCGCGGCCATCGCTGTCGCCGCCGGTTCGAGGATGCGGCGAACCTGGACCAACTCCAGCGAGAAGTCATTGCCCATGAGCTCCGCGGCAGCTCCGATCCCGTCGAGTAGCTGTTCGGGGCGCAGACTTGTCACGTAGGTCCCGTCGCCCCGCCGGACGTCGAGGACACCCGCCGTGACCAATGCCCGTACTGCCTCTCGGACGGTGTTCCTGGAAGCTCCGAGGTCGCTGGCCAGCTCCGCCTCAGGGGGGAGTTTGGCCGCAGGAACCAGTGCCCCCTCTGCGATCATTTCCCGGATCTGACGTATCGCTGCTTCAGTGAGCGGTGCTGACATACAAACTCCCCACACCGGCTAGACATCCGATGTTTAGGCCCCTATGGTAGCCAATCGACGGGCTGATCGGTCAAATCCGGGGTGATACACCCGATCAATGAAGCTTCGGGAGGACAGTGGTGAATGAACGGGTGAGTGGACCCGAGAACGCCGATCTGATCGGACCGGGGTCGCCAGCGGCCTTTGCCCACCGCAGCGGTGAAGGCCAAGGCGCAAACGCTTCATCCCCCGACTCTCCCATGCGACTCGACGGCCCACTGCGTCTCGCATTGTTCCTGCTTCGGGCAGGACCGGCTCTGATACTCCTCCTTCTGATAGGCGTCATCGCGATGACCACTCCGCTCTTCCTGACGCCGCGGAACATCGGCAACGTCCTGGCGCAAACCGCCGTGATTGCCGTCCTGTCCCTAGGGATGCTCCTGGTAATCGTGACACGAGGGATCGACCTCTCCGTGGGATCCACCTTGGCCCTCGCCACCGTTACCGGCGCTCTCGTATTTCAAGCCGGCAGCTCGAGCTTTCTGGTCATCGCCGCCATGATTGGCGCAGGTCTTCTGGTCGGTCTGGTCAATGGCGTGCTCTTTGTGAAGGGCCGAATCCCGCACCCATTCATTGTCACTCTCGCCACCCTCACGCTGGTGCGCGGAGTGGCGTTGTGGCTCTCTGACGGCCGGCCCATCCAAGATATGCCATCGATCGTCCAGGTCGTCGGTGGGGACTCGATCTTCGGCTGGCTCCCGATTTCCTTTTTTGTCGTCGTCGGCGTCGCAATCGCGGTTTGGCTGCTGACGACTCGCGTTGTGTGGGGCCGCTGGATCTACGCAGTTGGTGGCAATCCGGAGGCAGCCCACCGGACGGCGATCCCGGCATCGACGATTCTCATCTCGGTCTATGTCTTCAGCGGGCTCACCGCAGGGATCGCCGGCTTTCTCACCGCGGGAAGGACCAACGCCGGTGCGCCAACATTTGGAGCCCTGGCGGAGCTCGACGCCATCGCTGCAGTGATCATCGGCGGCGCCAGCTTTCTCGGGGGACGGGGAGGGGTGAGTCACGCTCTCGTTGGGGCGCTGATGATCGGCGTGATCAGAAACGCCATGAACCTGGCCAATCTGGACTCCTTCTTTCAGCTGATTGTCCTCGGGGTCGTGATCATCGTGGCGGTCGAGTCCGACGTGTTGCGCGGGCATCTGGAGAACAAGCTTCGTCTGGTACAGGCGACACGAGCATGACGCCCGGTTCTTCGATCCCGTTTCTCTCCGTGAGGAGCGGCACCAAACGCTTTGGCGGAGTCCTCGCCCTGGACGAGGTGGATATCGACGTTTTCGCAGGGGAGGTGTTGGCTGTCCTCGGGGACAACGGGGCCGGAAAGTCGACCCTTATCAAGTGCATGAGCGGCGTACACCGCCTCGACTCTGGAGTGATCGAGGTCGATGGCGACCCAGTGCAAATTCACAGTCCTTCCGACGCCCGGGCCCTCGGCATCGAGGCGGTGTATCAGGACCTGGCCCTCTTCGACAACCTGAGCCCGTCGGCCAACTTCTACGCAGGGCGAGAGTTGGCCGGTCCGCGGTGGCTGCCGGCGGGGATGCGATTGCTGGAGAGGAAGACAATGAACCAGAACACGCAGGACGTGCTCAATCGCCTCCAGGTCACACTCCCGGACCTCGACACCCCCGTCGGGCTGATGTCGGGCGGTCAGCGCCAAGCGGTGGCGGTGGCGAGAGCGACTGCTTTCACCTCTCGATTGGTCATCCTGGACGAGCCGACCGCAGCCCTTGGGGTACGCGAAGCGGCACGAGTCCTCGACCTCATCAAGCGCCTGCGAAGCGACCAAAAGGCAGTTGTGGTCATCTCCCATGCTATGGACCACGTCATGGAGGTAGCCGATAGGGCGATAGTGATGAGGCGTGGTCGCAAGGTGGGCCAATTGATCCCATCGGAAGCGTCTCGGGAGCAGATCGTTTCGCTGATCGTTGGAGGTGACGGTTGACAACTTGACCGCTACACCCAGACCGGGCCGACCTGGGTGGCGGCATCGGTGCTGAGGGAACGAACCACCCAAGGACAATGGAGGAGAATCAACTTGAGAGCGAAGAAGAGCAATCAATGGCTCTTGGCCTTTGTTATTGCGTTGCTTGTAGCTGCCTGCGGAGGCGGTGAAGGCGAAAGTGCCACCACAACTGGAGCTGCTGAGCCCACAACGACCGACGCGCCGGCTACCACCGCCGCGCCGGACACGACCACCGCAGGCGAGAGCTACAAGCTCGGGCTGATCACCAAATTCCCCGTCGACTTTTTCTTCGTCATCGAAGACGCAGCAAAAGCCTGGGCAGAAGGCCAACCCGATGTCGAGCTTATCACCGCCATGGGCGAGTCTGGATCTGACGACGAGGGAGTGATCGCCCACATCGAGTCGATGATTGCCCAAGGCGTCGACGGCATCGCACTGACACCTACGGGAGAAGCGGTGACCCCCGCTCTCGATGCAGCAGTCGAGGCTGGAGTCGAAATCGTCCTCATCGACAACGACCTGCCCGATTGGGATGGCAAGTCAGCCGTGGTAGCCACCGACAACTATCAGGGCGGGGTGCTCGCCGGAGAGTGGCTGGCCGAGAATCTCGAATCCGGATCCACCCTCGGCGTGCTCGAGGGAGTCGCTGGAGTGCCAGCGCTCGACGACCGTGTCCTGGGAATGATCGAAGGTCTCGGCGACGCCGATGTCACGATCGTCTCACAGACTCCAACCGACTGTGATCAGGTGAAGGGCGTGGCCGCCGCTGAGGACCTGCTGACAGCGAACCCGGATGTAACTGCAATCTACGGCGCTTGCGGCCCGCCCATCCTCGGAGCGCTGGAAGCTATCGACAACGCCGGCATCGCCCCTGAGGACATCGTCGTCGTCGGATTCGACGCCTCGCCCGACGAGGTGGCGGCAATCCTCGACGGTAGGCAGGACGCCTCAGTCGCCCAGTTCCCGGCGAAGATGGGAGAACTCGGCATGGCGACTCTCTACCAGGTGGTCACCGGCGGTGTCGCCGAGGCCAACGTCGACACTGGGACCGCCATCGTCACCATCGACAACGCAGCGGACTTCGAGTAGGCCCTAGGGGCCGCCGTTCTGGGGGCTCGCCCCGGCGGGCCCCCAACGGGCCATGTTTGCGTTGATGACGCTCAATCGAAGGAACTGTGATGCGTACAACGATCGTCGGTCTAACGACGAGAGATATTCGATTCCCTACGTCGCGTGCGCTGGACGGTTCAGACGCGATGAATGAGGCACCTGATTACTCGGCGGCATATGTGATCCTGGAAACGGACACTCCCGGGCTGACCGGCCACGGCATGACCTTCACCACCGGTCGTGGCAACGAGCTGTGCGTAGCCGCCATCGAGGCGCTCGCACCGCGGTCTTGGGGCGCAGTCTCGAAACGCTCACGGCTGACTTGGGTGCTTTCTGGACATCGCTGGTGGATGACGGACAGCTGCGTTGGGTCGGACCCGAAAAGGGTGTTGTGCATCTGGCTACGGCCGCAGTAGTGAATGCGGTGTGGGACCTCATTGCCAAAGCGGAAGGCAAATCTCTCTGGAGGCTGCTCGCAGACATGTCGCCCGAGGAGTTGGTCAGGTGCATTCCGTTCCGCTACATCAGCGACGCCCTGTCCCCCAACGATGCTCTCGCGATCCTGAAGGATGGACGTAAGGGAAGGGACGAGCGAGTCGAGAGCATGCTCACCCGTGGCTACCCGGCTTACACGACCTCCGCTGGGTGGATCGGGTATTCGGATCTCAAAGTCCGAGAGCTCTGCGAAGAAGGCATGGCCCGCGGCTGGCGTCATTTCAAGCTGAAGGTCGGTCGTGACCTTGAGGAGGACATTCGGAGGGCGGCGCTGGTTCGCGAGGTCATCGGTACCGAGCATGCGCTCATGTTGGATGCCAATCAGGTGTGGGGCGTGGACGAGGCGATCGATTGGATGAGTGAGCTGGCTGAATTTCAACCACTCTGGATAGAGGAGCCGACGAGCCCTGACGACATCCTCGGCCACGCCCGGATCGCACGCGCCCTGGACCCCATGGGCATTGGCGTCGCCACCGGCGAACATTGTCACAACCGCGTGATGTTCAAGCAGCTCTTTCAGAGCAACGCCATCCGGTTCGCACAGATCGACCCGTGCCGCCTAGGGGGGATCAACGAGGCGCTCGCCGTGATGCTGATGGCCGCAAAGTTCGGCGTCGCCGTGTGTCCGCATGCTGGAGGTGTGGGGTTGTGCGAGTACGTCCAGCATCTTTCGATCTTCGACTACCTAGCCGTCAGCACGACTACGGAGGGACGCGTGGCGGAGTACGTCGACCACCTGCACGAACATTTCGTGGACCCGGCTGTCGTGCGAGATGGCCACTATGTGGCGCCCACGGCTGCGGGCACGAGCATCACCATGCACCCGTCCACGATCGACGCCTACACGTATCCGTCGGGTAAGGAGTGGACCAGGCCTCTGGTCGAGGAAGGGCGCTGAGCGTGAACTCGGGCGACACGACGAGGGCGCCAAAATCGTGACGACCGTCGTCGACGCCCACCAGCACTTCTGGGATCCCGGGGTGGCCGACTATCCCTGGATGACTGGGAACTACGAACGGCTGCGAAGGCCGTACGGCCCCACCGATCTCGCCCCCCTCCTCGATGCAACGGGCGTGAGTGGAACCGTCGTCGTCCAAGCCCGCCAGGAGGTCGACGAGACGGTCTCGTTGCTGGAGACGGCAGCCGCCACCGAGTGGGTCTTGGGAGTCGTGGGATGGGTGGATCTCACCACCCCGGATGTCCCCGAGACCATCGACGAGATCCTCAACGGGCCGGGCGGGAGGAGGCTCGTGGGGATTCGCCATCTGGTCCACGATGAGCCTGACCCCGATTGGCTGTTGCGTGACGATGTCATGCGGGGCCTGACCGCCGTCGCGAGGGCGGGCCTGACCTATGACCTGCTCGTAAGAACCCGGGAGTTGCCAGCCGCGGTCGAGGTAGCCGAGCAACTCCCTGAACTTCGCCTGGTGGTGGACCACCTCGCCAAGCCGCCCGTCTCAACGAGGCAAGTCGAGTCCTGGGCCTCAGCAGTAGGACAAATCGCGCGCCTTCCCAATGTCACATGCAAGGTGTCTGGCCTCGTTACCGAGGCGGACTGGTCGTCATGGACCGCAGGGGATCTGACGCCTTACATAGCGGGAGCCGTGGACTTGTTCGGAGTAGATCGACTGATGTGGGGATCGGACTGGCCGGTCTGCACACTTGCCGCCTCGTACTCAGGTGTCCATGACGTCTACGTCAGGATCCTTTCCGACCTGGTCGGGGATGATCTCGACCGGGTTCTCGGGGGATGCGCCATCGAGACCTATCGGCTCGTCCTATAGCGGCCGTCAACGCACAACACGAGCGCTTCGAGCAGCGACGGCGCCCAGGACCTCACGGCTCGTGACCATCGAAGTATCGCCTGGCGTTGTCATGGTCAACGCACCGTGAGCGGCACCTACGTCCACAGCCTCCTCCGGCGGCCTGCCATCAAGAAAGGCCCAGATCATCCCGCTGGCGAAACCGTCGCCACCTCCCACCCGGTCGTAGATCTCGAGATCCGGGCGCACTCGCGCCTCGTGAAATGCGCCATCGGCGTGCAGAATCGCACCCCAATCGTTGACCCCGGCCGTTTTGGCATTCCGAAGGGTGGTCGCGACCACCCTGAGATCGGGAAACTCGTCGAGTACCTGCCCGATCATTGCCTTGAAGGCCGATGGGTCGAGATTGGTGATCTCCTCATCGAGATCGGGCACCGCGAAACCGAGGGCGGCGGTGAAATCCTCTTCGTTGCCAATCATCACGTCGACATGGGACGCGAGCGCACGGTTCACCTCCCTGGCCCGGCCCTGCCCGCCACGGGTCTTCCACAGCGAGGGGCGGTAATTGAGGTCGTAGGAAACGATCGTGTCCGCCCGGCGGGCGGCCTGCATGGCCTCCAACGCGACTTCTGCAGTCGTCTCGGAAAGACCAGCGAAGATGCCGCCGGTGTGCAGCCACCTGACCCCGTCCTCCTCGAAAACCCGGGTCCAGTCGACGTCTCCTGGCCTCAACTGAGAGGCGGCGCTGTTCGCCCGGTCGGACACACCGAGGGCGGGCCGAATCCCAAATCCCTTCTCTGTGAAGTTCAGCCCCACTCGTGCATCGAGTCCGATTCCGTCGTGAGGCACCCATTTGACGTGAGAGAGATCCACCCCTCCGGTCATCATGAGGTCCTCGATTAGGTGACCCACCTCATTGTCGACCAGGGCGGTGACCACCGAGGTACGCATCCCGAAAACCTTGCTCAGGGCTCGGGCCACGTTGTACTCGCCGCCACCTTCACTCACCCTGAAGTGTCTCGTCGTCCGGATTCGACCCCATTCCGGATCGAATCGGAGCATGACCTCCCCGAGCGCGAGACAGTCCCACCGGCACGAGTCGGCTGGCTTAGGCCGCAAATCCACGACTTCAGCGCCTCGCCTCAGCTACAGCGGCGATTGTCGTCTCGATAAGTGATCGAAGGCCGTCCATATCGTGTGCCTCGACGAGTCGCTTGGGGAGCAGCTTCGACCCCATTCCCACAGCAGGAGCACCGGCCTGGTACCAGGACCGCAGTGACTCCACCGTTGGCTCCACCCCGCCGGTTGGTATCGCCTGCACCCACGGACAAGGAGCGCGCACTGCCTCGAGGAAGCCCGGTCCGCCGATCGAGCTTGCCGGAAAGAGCTTGACGAAGTCGCAACCGACGCGGTAAGCGTCGAGTATCTCGGTCATCGTCGCGCACCCGGGCACGTAGGCGACGTTGCGGAGGTGACATGCTCTGGCCACCTCCGTAGAGAAGCTCGGCGCGAAGACGAATTTGACTCCGAGATCGATCACGTGAGCCGCCGTTGCCGCGTCGACGATTGAGCCGGCGCCGACGATCAACTCTGGAAGGCTGTCGCGGCTCTGAGCGATCAACGCGGCCAGGACGTCCACCGCCCCGTCCCCGCGGTTGGTGAACTCGATCGTGCTTAGTCCACCCGCCACCAAGACTCTTGCCACCTCGAGTGTGACATCGACATCAGAGTCGTAGAACACCGGGACGACGCCGTCGTGGACGATGGCGTCGAGGACTTCGATCCTTGTCCGATGGGCCACCTATGCGCTCCCTCCAAGAAACGGCGGCAACATTCGGATCACAGTATACTGAAGTTTTCACAGCATGCTGTCTAGAGTGACATGACATACCTCGCCATCGACTATCACGGACAAGGCGTCTTCAAGCCTCGCTCCTACGAGCCTGTCGCCCCCGGGCCGGACGAGGTCAGCATCGCAGTGGCCTTCACTGGAATATGCGGCACTGACATCAAGATCGCCCACGGAGCGATGGACCACCGCGTCACGGCGCCATGGCCAATCGGCCACGAGATGTCCGGCACAATCGAATCCCTCGGCCGGGACGTGACGGACTGGCACGTCGGGGGACAACGTCACCGTCATGCCGCTCGAGTGGTGCGGCCACTGCTCGGCATGTCTGTCGAGGGCACAACCACGTGTGCCAGAACCTCGTCTTCGTCGGGATCGACTCCCCAGGCTCGCTGCAACAGCGGTGGAACGTCCCCGCCCGGCTGCTTGTCCGAGTCCCAGATGAGCTCTCGCTGAAGCAAGCCGCCCTGGCCGAGCCCACCGCGGTGGCAGTCCACGACGTTCGACGTGCTGGCGTGACGACCGGAGACCAGGTGGTCATCATCGGCGGTGGCCCGATCGGGATCCTGATCGGACTCGTCGCAGTCCACGAGGGGGCAGAAGTGCTGTTGTCCGAGGTCTCACCATTCCGGCGGGATATCGCCTCCGCGCTCGGTCTTCGAACCCTCGATCCGCTCAACGAGGACTTACACGCAACTGTGTCGACATGGTCTGAAGGAAAGGGAGCCGATGTGGCTTTTGAGGTCTCAGGCTCGGCGCCTGGTGTGCGCGCCCTCACCGATGTGCTCTGCGTTCGCGGGCGGGGAGTCGTGGTGGCCATCCACACCGAGCCGACCCCCGTAGACCTGATGGCGGCGTTCTGGAAAGAGCTCGACATCCGAGGTGCCCGGGTTTATCAACGGCAGGACTTCGAGTCGGGAGTGGCCCTACTCGCAAGGGGAATCGTTCCGGCCGAGTCATTCATCACTCAGGTCGTGGCCCTCTCGAATCTCGAAGGTGCGCTTGAACAGCTGGCCTCTGGTGGAGAGACCGTCAAAGTGTTGATCGACTCACGATGACATCGCAAGGCCCAGGCACTCCAGCTCCGGCGGTCCTTCGGGCGGCAGCCGTCCTCGACACGATCTCCCGCCATCCGGAGGCGCCAGTTCGTGCCTCCGACCTCGCACGTGAAACGGGGATCCCGAACTCGTCAGTAACCAACATTCTCGCCGCGCTCGTGGAGACCAACTTCGTCCGGCGTATCGGGCCCGGATACCTGATAGGTCCGGCCGTCGTCGAATTCGCGGCTTCGTTTCTCCGAAGCGATGATCCGGTGCAACGATTTCGAGCCTTCGTCCCTTCAATGGAGTGTCCTCTCAGCGGAGACCGCTCAGCTGGGGACGCTCGTCGATGATGATGTTCTTTTCCTGGCCCGCCACGACGGGACCCAGCCGATCGCACTCACGTCGGCCATTGGCAAACGTCTTCCCGCCTCGTGTACTGCAATCGGGAAAGCATTGCTATCGCAGTTCGCACCCAGCGAGATCGAGGCGATGCTGACCGATCCGCTTCCTCAGCTGACTCAGCGCTCACATCGCACGGTGAAGTCCCTGTTAGGAGATCTCAAGGAGATCCGTGAGCGTGGCTACGCCATCGACGAACAGGAGGCTGCACCCAACGTTGTGTGTCTCGGTGTCGCCGTCGATGTGCCTGACGGTCAGCCTCGGTACGCGATCAGTACGACTCTGTTCAAGGAACGTCTGACACCCGAGTTCCGTGAGCGACTCGTTGCCGATCTGACGTCCGTCGCCTCCTACCTGGCCAAATAGCGGCAACATCACCAATGGCCTACAGCATTGACCTGAGTGGCAAGACGGCACTGGTGACCGGTGCAAGAAGGGGGCTTGGGAAGGCAATGGCGGTTGGGCTCGCCGAGGCCGGCGCCGATGTGATTGGAGTATCAGCCTCACAGGAGGAAGCCGGCTCAGACGTCCAGGAACTCGTCGAAAAAGCTGGACGAAGGTTCATCGGTCATGGGTGTGATCTCTCGGACCGCGACTCGGTCCACGAGCTCCTGGTTCGGCTGGCTAAGGAGCAGCGGCAAGTGGACATCCTGGTCAACAATGCAGGCACCATTCGCCGACACCCAGCGGTTGACCACAGCGACCAAGACTGGGACCACGTCATCGAGGTCAACTTGAATGCTCCCTTCATCCTCGCCCGCGGGCTCGGCGAGCGGATGGTTGAACGGCGATCGGGGAAAATCATCTTCACCGCGTCCCTTCTCAGCTTCCAAGGTGGCATCACCGTTCCCGGCTACACCGCCTCGAAGAGTGCCATCGCCGGACTCACTCGAGCGCTGGCCAACGAGTGGGCCGGCCACGGTGTGAATGTCAACGCGATCGCCCCCGGCTACATGGACACCGACAACACGGAAGCTCTCCGTAGCGACCCGATCCGGTCCCGGACCATCCTGGAGAGGATTCCTGCAGGTCGTTGGGGCAAGGCCGAAGACGTGGCGGGCGCCGTCGTCTTCCTCGCGTCCAGTTCGGCCGACTACATCCATGGGGCCGTCCTAACTGTCGACGGAGGATGGATGGGACGTTGAACACTTCATGAACGGGTGCCCGATAACGGAGTCCCTGTGCCACATCTGCGCCACGCGGCCGACAAGGCGCGAACAGAATCGCTCCTGAGCGGAACCGGGCGTGCAGCCAGCGACACGGATAGGCATGACAAGACCGGCCGTGATCCGTATCACCACATTCTTGACGACTGCTCAGAATGAGGGGTTTGGGCATCCTCGAACCTCAAAGAAATGGTCTCCGACGACCCCAAACGCGTAGAGCACCTCGCTGGTTGAGAGGTGCTTCGGACTCCATCCTGTGGCACGCCTGTGGAACGGCGTGTGGGCGCGTATGACCGAGAACCCTCGTCGAGGCTGAATCAAGCTCCGACATTTTGTCAACTAGTACAAGGTGAAATTGTGGAGCTGACGGGATTTGAACCCGTGACTTCCTCGTTGCGAAAGATGTGCACAAAACCCTCTGACCAGGGGAAACGGCTCCGATTTGCGGCCTTGTGGCGCGGTTGTGGGACGAGGGACGTGAGACCCAGTGAGACGTGACACCCGTCAAAGCACGGATGACTGGCATCCTGACACCTTCCGCCCTCGCCTACGCGGCTGGAAGAGGGCACCGGCTTCAACTCGGGTGTCGCAAGTCCGAACCTGTCAAGGGCGCCGATCCATGTTTGCTTCACACCGCCAACGCCGACAGATCTGTTGCGCTAAGGCGCCGAGTGGTCAGTCGTCTAGCTCTTGAGTTCGACTCCGATCACCACGAGATCATCGGGGCCCAGATTCTCCAATGTGTGCTCTGGGGTTCCTTCTGACCATTGAATCGGCGGGGACAACCCGGTTGTCACCCAAAGCGACCAACTGTTCGTCTGTGTGTCAGTAGCCAGGTTCGAGGAGGACCAAATGAACTCTCTGGTCAAGAAGACCGGGACCCTCGCGGTAGCCGTAATGCTGATGGTGTTGATGGCAGCACCGCTCTCGGCGCGAGTGGCCGAGGTGACAAACGGCTCGCTGGAGTCGTTCGCGGCCGGCACCGGTCACGCCGACTATGGCGACGTCGAAGGAAAGGCGACGATGATCCGTACCGCGTCAGGCGAGACGATTGTGGTGGTCACGGCTCGTGGTCTGACGCCGGGCGAGACGTACGGGTCGCATGTCCACAAGCAGGCTTGCGACGACGGAGATGCTGGCGGGCATTACAGCTTCGGGTTTGCCGTGCCCGGCGGTGCCCTCGACGGTTCGGAGATATGGCCGGGCCCGTTCACCGCTAACGCCGCGGGTAATGCTGTGGGCTGGACTGTCGTCGGTGGCACCGCCGGGACTGACGCGGTATCGGTGGTCATTCACGCTCCGGGAGGGGCGAAGATCGCCTGCGCCGACCTCGGCTGAGCCAATGGTGCGGGTCGGCGGGGGGATCTCGCCGACCCACACCCGTGCCTCTTGTCCCGTTCACGAGTCGGAGGAGAATTATCTATGAGATGGAAGCCGGCATTGGGCGCGCTTTTCTTCATCGCGGCGATACCGCTCGCCGTTTCCGAGCTGCTAGGCCCCGTCTGGTCGATGGCTGTGATCCTCATGGGGATTGGAGCGGGCTGGCTGCTGGTCCCCGGGTTCTGGCGCAGCTTGTTGACCGGAGCCATCGGTGGAGTGGTGGCCGGTCTGCTCGTTCTCGGGCCTGGGTTGCGGATTGCGATGCGGGTGGTCGCCATCCTCGACCCGGTCAGGTCTCCTGAATTCACGGTCGGTGGGACCATCTTCATCATCGTGGGCGTCGGGGTCATGATGGGCGGGATGTTCGGTGTGATCGGAAACATCGCCCGTGTCGGTTTCAACATCCCCTCCCGCGGCGCCGGCCTGGTGCCCGCCGTCCTGGTGATGTTGCTGATCGGTCTCGACAGCGAGCTTCGCAGCGAGATCGTCGAGCTCGGAGCCGGCGCTTGGCTCAACATCCCGATGTTCGGCGCTGTAGCCGTTGGCTACGGGGCTCTGTGGACTCGGGTCGTGACCAGGCTGGAGAGGAGACGGATCGAAAAGACGGAACGTCATACGACCGCCGAGGATGCCACGATGACACTCTCCAATCCGAGGGGTCTCGAGAAATGAGCTGGTGGGCAATCGAGCTGATCACCAATGTGATCCTCGTCGCGACGGTGGTCGTCCTCGGCCCTCTGATCAAGCGGTTCGGCCGGGCCTACGCCGGCGACATCTTCAGGGGCAATCCTCGGACCGGGAAGAGCTATCTGGTCCTGATGGACGTGGCGTACTACCTGATCTTCACCGCCTACGTTCTGTTCACGGTCACGCTCAGCCAGCCCCCTGAATGGAGGCCCAATGCTCGAGATCCTCTCGGGGATCAGCTTCAGCACGAGGTGGCCCGGATCGGCGGAATGCTCCTTCTGATGGGGGTGCTCCACGGTCTCAACGTGCTGAGCCTCCCGCTGGTAGGGAGATTGCTCGGTTTGAGCAGGCATCTCGACGAGGACACGCCGGCCGTCGGCTGACAAATGCTTTGGCTGGCGGTCGTTGCTGCCGGTAAGACGGCGTGGACATCCGAGGAGGTGGCACGCGCCTCGTTCGTCGAGAGCCTCTACCACCAGGAAGCGGTTTCCCTGGTCAGGCTCGCCCGTCTGTTCACCGATGACCGAACCGGTGCCGAAGACATCGTCCAAGAGGCCTTCATCCGGCTTTACCACGCTGCCGACCGGATCCGGGATACGGACAGGAGCGCCGCTTACTTGCGCTCGATCGTCCTTAACCTGGCACGCGACCACAACCGTCGCGGCCTCCTTTCCCTTCGTCATCAAGACTCGATGATCGAGCGAAGGACTCCCGAAATGCCAGAGGAACGGGTGGTTCGCACCGAGAGTGAGAACGAAGTCATCGAGGCGCTCAACGACCTCTCCCCGCGACAGCGCGACTGTCTCGTTCTTCGCTACTACATGGATCTGACCGAGAAACAGATCGCGGAGACCTTGGCGATATCGCCCAACTCGGTCAAGACCCATTGTCAGCGAGGCATGGCAGTCCTCTCCATCGTCCTGGGAGCCAGCTGATGAGCCTCGAGAGACGTATTACCGAAGCGCTGCATCAGACCGACGACTACCAACCCAGTGTCGACCTCTTCGCCCGACTCAGCCGCAGCATCGAAGAGGACAAGGCGCATCGGCGTCGGATACGAAGCGGGAGCGCCGCGGTAGTGCTCGGGTTCGGGATCCTGGCGAGCTTCTTGATCGCGTTGGCCGATCACGATCCCGACGGAATGCTCGCGTTGCCCAAATGGTCGATGCAGGTGGTGGTGTTCGGGTTGCTCACCTCCTGTCTTCTCGTCTTCGGGCCGGCGATCAGACGTCTCGGTCAGCCATACCTTGCCGATGTCTTCCACATGAGCCCAGCAACAGGCGCGCGGTTCTCCCGACTCCTCGACATCGCCTACTACCTGTTCTTCGGTGGAGGAATACTCTCCAGTCTCGACCTGACCGAGCTTGGATCTCTCATTCCCGCAAGCGAGAGCCTGGAGTTCGGGGTGGAGCAGGTCGCCCTCTTCGTCGCTGTCCTCGGGTTGGCGCACGTGTGGAATCTCCTCCTGCTCCCGATAGTGGGATTGCTCTTCTCGTCGGTGACCAGAAAAGCACGACGCCGCATCGCCGGATCCGAAGCCCCCCCGCTGTCGGAGAGGGCACAGAAGACTGATCGTCTGGCAATGGCACTCGTGTTCACAGCCATGCTTCTCGGGATCGGTGGGGGGCTACTTGTGATCGCCCTCGTCGTAATAGGCATCTAGCGGACCTTCGCGCCCATCAGCTGGAGCTGCCGTTCGAGTCCTTGGCCCTGGCCGCGGATCCCAGCCAAAGCCTCCTCACCTACACCGCCGAGGCGGGTTCTCCTCGCAGGAGGCCTTGAACCCGCTCGCCAGGTGGGCCGCCACCACCGACCAGTACGAGCAGCTATCGGGTGGCGACTCTGACAGGCTGAATCGGTCGAAGCGACAGTCTGATCGGGTCGTCATCGACGAGCCGCAGTGCGCCGATCCGCATGGGGTGCAGGACGACTCCCCTCGCCGAT
Organism: uncultured Acidobacteriota bacterium; assembly: GCA_963837055.1. Lineage (GTDB taxonomy): Bacteria > Actinomycetota > Acidimicrobiia > Spongiisociales > ZC4RG35 > JARDZU01. The sequence goes on from CAWILU010000004.1 coordinate 657,202, forward strand.
AGTCGATCATGCGAGCGTTTACCCATGACCTCGTCCCTGGCACCTCCAACCTGCGAAGTGCTTTGGACATGCATCCTGTGGAGCCTGCGTGGGGCAAACGGACGACGAAGATCGTGCAAGGAGCGGCGTTCGAGATCGCCGACAACGCCCTGACCAGGGCGTCTGTGGAGCTGGCGGGATTTGAACCCGCGACTTCCTCGTTGCGAAAGATGCGGTCACACACGTGTGACCAGGGGAAACGACACCCATTGGCGGGCCTGTGGGGCGGCTGTGGAACGAGCGGCGTGAGACATCGCGAGACGTCGTCAGACGAGACAGCAACCCCTCCACCCCGCCAGGCGCGGCGTCGACGCCTGATCGAGACGCACGCTACCCCTCAAAACGAAGGCCCCCAATTTCCACCACCTCATGGGTAGACATTGCACGATCAAGCCTCTTCGCCGCTGTCGGCGGATAGCTAGCTTGAGTGTTGGAACCCCCAGATTTGCGGCGATCTGACCGTTAAGGAGCCAAGAGATGATCGATGTAACGGTTGCTACAAATGTGGAACGTCCTGTTGATGAGGTGTTCGCTTTCGTGGCTGACATGGAGAACGAGCCGCGGTGGCATACCGACATTGTGGAGGCGGAGCGTCTCACCGAAGGCGAGGTCGGAGAAGGCACCAACTTTCGGGTTCAGTTCAGACCCCAGCCAATGTCCCCATCTGCGGGGACAATCGAGATAGTGGAGTTCCAACCTGACCGTCGGATCGTTTCACGGTCAGACATGGGCAACATGAAACCGGAGCTAACTCACGTCTTCGAGGAGGTGAATGGTGGGACGCGAGTCACACGCCGCATTCAGATCGAAACTAGTGGGCTCATGACGTTGATGAGTCCGCTGATGAAGGTGATGGTCCGTCGCCGTAACGCCGATTTTCTCGAGAACCTGAAACGCTTGTTGGAAGAGTAAGCCCACACGACACGAGGTAATCGCCGATGTCTGACCCGATAGTCCTCATAAGCCACAGCAAGGTGCAGAAAGGCAAATTGGAACCGTTTCGAGTGCTCAGTCGGGAGGTGTTTCCGGTGATGGAGGCTGAGAAGCCAGGGACGGTTCTTCACTACGGATACGTCAACGAAGAGGAAACAGAGATCCACTTCGTTCATGTCTTCCCGGACGCTGATGCGATGGACGCACACATGGTCGGCGCCGCCGACAGAGTAGGTAAAGCGAATGAGTTCATCGAGACGTACGAATTCGAGATCTATGGGACACCAAGTGAGGAAACTCTCAGGATGCTACGTCAGGCTCCCGGTGTCGATGTTGCGCTGAGCCCGGTCGGATTTGGTGGGTACATCCGGCTGGGCGAGACGTAACAGACGCCCACACCCGCGGGCAGCTCTTTCAATCCGACGAGCCGGCCTGGGTTTCTTTGAGGCTGTCGGAAGCGGCGGATTCGATTAGGGAAGAGGAGAGCGGGTCCCCGGATCCCTGATGGTGATGGTGGGCTGAGTAATCCTCGACGATCCCGTCTCGGAACTCCTCCATACGGGCTTCAACCTTCTTCCTCACCATGGTCATCATCAATCTGGCGAGAAGGCGCTGGGCAACCGGGCCGGTGGGTTTGGTGGCTGTCATCTCCAGCGTGGTTCCTTCACCTAGCGAGCTGAACCGGTAGTCGTTGAGCGTGTGAGTGGTTTGGCCCGGCATCGGGATCAGCTGCTGAAATGCGACCCGCTGGAAAGGCCGCCAGTCGAGGACAACCTGGGGGAGGATCATCTTGCCGTGGTAGCAGTTGTAGATGCTCCCGGATGTCACACGGCCGGCTTTCCGTTTCTCCAGCTCGTAGCGATCCGACCCGATGGCAAGATTCCGAAAGCGTGTTTGATTGAAGTAATCCCAGACCTGCTCCAGCGGTACCGGAATCTCGATGCTCAACGTCATCAATACATCATCGGGGTCATAGAGGGGTCGTTCGACTTCGGTCCTCTCCTCGTAAGCCGGATGCATGTCCTTGATCATGACCGAAATCTCCCCGAAGTCAGGTACCCCTTCCCGATGCGAGACCATCGCCTCTGCTCCCGATTCGAGCCCAAGCGCATCGGCGGCGGCCTCCGTTAACAACAAATAGGCCCGCACTCCGGTGTCAGCCGTAACCGAATTCTTGAGCAAACGATGGATCAAATTCACGTCAGTCCCAATGAGCTGCGTTATGTCGGCGACCGGCTGGATGGCGAATGATCCGAAATGAACGAAGAACTTCAGATCGAGAGCCGAGACGTTTGCACAAGCGTTGCACTTGCATGCGTTGTTGAGAACCATCAGGTCGATCGCACGTCGAAACTCGACATACGTTTCCTCGATCCTTTCGAGAAAGGTCTGAGCGGTGAGGAAACCTTCCTCAAAGGCGTAGCTCAGGACCGCGTCACCCTCCAGCTGTGCGACGGTCAAGGGTGGCCGCGTCCGCCCCACGACCAACTCCAACAGATCGGCCAACGTCTGCCGAGCATGATCCAACTCAGAGTCGCTGAGGTACGCCGTGTAGCCGGTGATGTCAGCGATCAGAAAGAAACCACGAAGTTCCACTGGCGATCACCCTATGCGATCGATCCACGTTCCCACGGAGCACCTCGTCTCCTGCGAGGTGCTTCAAGGCGCGAATCCTGTGGCGCCTCTGTGGTGCGGCGCATACAGGATCGTTGAAGACAACACGCTTTCGAACTCGCGGAAAACCGCCCCGACCAGGGCGTTCAGTGGAGCTGGCGGGATTTGAACCCGCGGCCTTCTCGTTGCGAAAGATGCAGTCAAGAGCCTCTGACTAGGGGAAATAGGAGTAATCCACGGCCTTGTGGAGCGGCTGTGGAACTAGCGGTGTGCGACGTAGTGAGACTTGGCAACGAGTTCCAAAGGGGAAACGCATCGGCCTAACGCCCGGACCCGCTCGATAACTCCCACCACTGCTCATGGCGCGGAACTAGCTCCTAGCAAGTCACAGAGGCGCTTCGAGATCACGAGCGCCGCATAGTCTTGGCTGCTGTGCGTGCCCGAGCGGAGTCGTTGGTTCGATCGATCAAACAGGACGAAAAAAGCGGCATGCCCGGATGGAGACAGATGGCGTTGGCTGCGGTACCTGCTGGCTTGCTAGGCGTGTTCGCGGTGCGGTCCCAGGCTGATGCTCCTGGTGATCCGGCCTGGCTGATCGCCATTGACGTCGCCGTGGGGTTGGGCTTCATCGTCAGCGGCATGCTGGCATCGGGTCCAGCGCGTGAGCGCCTGCTGGTCGGCTCAGTCGGTTTCCTCTGGCTGCTCGGCTCTTTGTTCCCTGCGGCCCGACTGACACACCAGGCCGCTCTCGCCATCGCCCTTCTCGCCTTCCCCTCAGGCAAGCTTTCCGGAGTCCTTCGCTGGACATTGGCAGGCCTGGCCGTGACTCTCGCGTTCGGGCTGATCCCACAACCCGGCATCGCGGTGATTTTTGCCGCAATCGGCTTGACCGCCACCTCGGTGTCGGCAGTCGGACGTTTCCCGGCTGCATCTGCGATCACTCTGGCGGTGGTGCTCGCAGGTTCATGGTGGCTCTCTCGCGGCACCGCCGTCGGATATGACCCTCAACTCGCCCTCGTCGCCTATCAGTTGACCTTGCTCATGATTGCGGTGGCCTTCCCCATCGCCGCCCGCGAGGCGTTGACGAGCCGGGCCAGGGTCGCGGACCGGATTCTGGGTGAAGAGACAACGCTCGGACTCGCAGGTATCGGGGCCGTGTTGGCAGAGGCCCTCAGGGACCCATCGATTCAGGTTCGCCGGCCCGATGAGGCTCCAGCGTCATCCCGGAACCGACTGGAGGTATCGGATTCAGGGTCGCTGATCGCAGTGATCGACTATTCCGCACCCGCCCTGAACGACCCGGCCATCGCCGACGCTGTGTCGTCGGCTGTCCGCATCGCCGTGCGCCGGGAACTCCTCGAACGAGAACTGCAAGCCCAGCTCCTCGATCTCGAGTCGGCCCGAGCGCGCGTATTGAACGCAGCTGACCGTCAAAGGGAGCTCACGGCCCACCGGCTCAGGACGGAGGTCGTCCCTCCAATCCGTCAGGCGACCTCAAACCTCGACGAGGTAGCGATGGGTCTCGAGGATGGGGAGGCCGCCGAAGCACTCGAGATCGTCATCCGCGAGCTGAAGACGGCCCAGACCGAGGTGATGGGGTTGGTCTCGGGCGTCCCTCCCCGCCGACTGGGCGACGGTCGATTGGTGGATGCGATCCGGGCCATGACCCAGCGAAGCGGGATCCCTGTCGAAGTCACAGCCGCACCTATCGACTGCGATGTCGACACGGAGACCACCCTTTTCTATGTGTGCTCGGAGGCCATGGCCAACGCTGTCAAGCACGCCGGCGCTCGAAGAATCGAAGTCACCCTCGACGAGCAAGCCGACCTGATCACCCTGCGGGTGTCGGACGATGGTCGCGGCGGGGCCGACCCCTCGGGCACCGGTCTGCAGGGTCTGGCCGACAGGGTCTCCAGCCGGGGCGGCCGACTCCGGGTCGACAGTCCGCCCGGAGCCGGCACCACGATCATGGCGACCCTGCCCCGCTAGTCGATCTTCCGCCACGGCTCGAGCACCTTCTCCCCCGCCCATGTGTCCACTGCCGCGCCGCCCTGAAGGTCACTGAACGTGATCTCGTCGCCGTCCATCTCCCAGATCAGGGAGTAGGTCGGGACCGGGAAGCAGGGCGGCTCGCAACCGCTCAGCACCGAATGGACTTCCGCGTCGTAGACGAAGTAGACGACGCCTTCGCCGCCCCGCACGTAGCCGGCGTCTAACACCGAGTCGAAGGTGACCACGTCGTCGAACGTGATGTTTCCGCAGTCCTTGCCGGGAAGATCCAATGGTCGGCAGCTCACTGCGTAGGTCCCGTCTTCGATCTGCAGTGACCAGACGCCAGACCAGCCCGACGCGTTGTTGTGCCCTGCCGCCGTGACATCCGCCTCGGACACCTCGACCCGGTAGAGCCCGTCCGGAATCCCTGCCACCTCGGCGGGGGGTGTTTCCGGCCGCGCTTCGGCCTCCACCGTGGTCTGCGAGCATTCCTCGGCGACCTCCGGCACGTAGATGCCCCCGCTCGCCGTGGCGACCTCCTGGATCCGAGCCAGGCTCGGACCGATGTCCGGGTCGCCGGCCATCTGGTCGATGACCGGAGCAAGCATGTCACTCAGCCCGGTGACTTGCTGGGGAGTGGCTTCCAGAAAGCGCATCCCCGACTCGCAGAGCTCCATTGCCGGCGTGGTCTCGTCGTAATCGGCCTCAACCGATGCCTGGACCCCTCGCTCGGCGGCCTCACGGACCCAGGTCTGCTGTTCTTCGGTCAATGTCTCGAAACGTGCCTCGCTGATGCTCAACACGAACATCTTGGGCCAGAGGACGACGTTGGAAGTTACGTTCCCCACCTCGGTGGTGTAGCCATTGGCCTGGTATTGGGCGATGTCGAACTCGGCCCCTTGCAGCTCTCCCGCGAGGATCTGCTCCCGCCACTCGAACCCGACGTTCACCGGCTCAGCTCCCAACGCCCTGATCGCGTCGGTCTGCACAGGTGAGTTGAAGACCCTGAATCGGGCTCCTGCCCAGTCTTCGGGATCGAGGAGCGGAGTTTTGGAGAATGGGCGTCGCAAGGGACCCACACTCAGGCCGAGCCCGATCACCCCCGACCCATCCAGACTCTGCAGCATCTCCTCGGCGGCTGGGTCAGAGACGAGAGCCTTCTGCGCCTCGTAGCTGGTGATGGTCATCGGCGCCTCCACCGCCTCCAAACCGGCTATCCCCGCCTCCGAGAAAGCGCGGGTCGAGGGCCACCCGCCATCGATCTCCCCAGACGCGATTCCGGCCACCAGACTCGACTCGGCATCGGCGGCGCCGTCGCCGTAGGTGTCGTTCACCTCCACTTGCAGCCGGCCCGCCGATACCTCCCCCAAGGCTTCGACGAACTCCTGTACCCCAAAGGACTGTCCGTTGCTGTTGACCCCGTCGATCGAGGCAAGTTGCAGCACCACGGTGTCTCCCCCGGCTTTATCCACGGTCTCGGCTGAACAAGCCGCCACCATGACGACCACGACGATCGTGGCCCAGGTCCTGCGCGAAATCACTCTCACCGTTTCTCCTATCGCCGACACTCCCCCGAAGGTATGGGAGGGGCCGGCGTCTGCCCATCGTGCCAACTCAGCGGTGATCTGAGGAAAACACGGATGCGCCCGGCAACCGTAGGTGAGTTGAATTGCGTCATGACGGAGGTCTTCGACCGACGGCGGGTCACGCGTATTGGGGTCTTGGGAGCTGCTGGTTTTGTTTCCGTTTTGGCAGTAGCGAGCTTCCTTTGGGCGACACAAGGCGGCATCCTCGCCTCACTCGGCCGCGAGCTCCCGTTGGGCGCCGTGGTTGTGGCGATGGCCGGTCTGATCCAAGTCTCGGTAGCCGCCTGGATGGTGGCGAACCGGCATCCAATGGCATCGATAGGCCTAGCGGTCCTCGGCGCCGCCGTCACCCTGCCCTGGTGGTCCGTATGGACCGTCCTCCCCGATCCCGTCAGTGCGAAGCTCCTCGCCCTGGCGCCTCTCGCGGTGGCGGGAACAGCCCAGGTAGCACTTCGCTGGACGGCTGATCGCCCGCCATCGCCGATGCTCACCTGGGTGTACATCATGACCGCGGCGGCTGCGCTGACCCTGTTCGTCGGATACAACCCGTTCGACGACCCGGGATGCGGATGGGTATGCGTCGACGTCCCGGCGCCGGCCCAAGACCTCCTCTCCACGCGGGGGTCGGTGCTGGTCACCGCAGTGATCACGACCTTGGCGGCGGGAATGGTCGTTCGCACCCTGATCAAGGCCAGACCAAGGCTCGCATCAGGTTTGTTGGGCGGCGCGGTAATGGTGTCCCTTGGCCTCCTGGTCGGCTACTGGGTCATCCGCTGGGCTAACTGGGGAGAGCAATCCGGAGAAGCGCTCATCCTGCCTTTCGTCGCCCAAGCCCTGGTTGGTAGCGCCGTCGTGGTCGTGACGCTCCGATCGATGAGCACTCGCGATGCCGTGACCCGAACCATTTCCCGGCTCAACGAGGCTGAAACGGTGCTCGGTGACATGGAGTCGACCCTGGCCGGAGTCCAGTTCGCCCTCCCCGAAGGCAACGGCTGGGTCGATTCGGCGGGTCTGCCCGTTTCAGAGCACCCCGAAGACGAACGCTTCGTGACGATCTCCGACAGGTCAGGGCCAGTGCTCCGAATGCCGGTCGAGCGCGGACGGGATCCCGTTGACGTTCTCGATGCTCTGACCCCGGCGGCGCGCCTGTCGTTGAAGAACACCCAGCTATCCGCCATCACCCGAGCACGTGTCGCCGACGTGCGGGCTTCGCAGGCACGGGTGGTGGCTGCATCTGACACCGAGAGCCGACGAATCGAGCGGGACCTGCATGACGGCGCTCAGCAACGGCTGGTCAGCGCCGCCCTCTACTTGAGTGTCGCCCGCACCCACCTCGACCACGAGGTCCCCGCGCTTAACCGAGCCGAAGCGTCACTGCTCGACGCATTGCATGAGTTGCGACGTCTCGCCCATGGGGCATTCCCCGACAGTCTCGAGACCGAAGGGCTGGGAACGGCCTTGAATCAGCTCGCCGCTGACTCCAACGTGCCAATGGTCCTCGACATCGAGGGAATCGAGCCCCTTCCACCGGACGCCGCGCGGGCCATCTACGCAACTGCATCCGCCACAGTCCTGGCAGCGCAGGAACTGCCTCCTGCCGCGATGGTCCGCATGATGGCGACCACAGACACGCGACACTTTTCGATTCTCGGTACAGATCCAGCACGACTCGATCGACAGACTCCCCGACCTGTCCGGCGTCGAAGACAGAATCGGCGCCCTGGGCGGGACCGCGACTGTCTCCACCACAACCGAAGGCGCATCGATAGAGGTGGTACTCCCTTGCGGGTAGTCATCGCAGACGATGTCATGCTCATCCGCTCCGGCCTGGCCCGACTGCTGGTCGAGGCCGAGGTGGAAGTCGTAGGGGAAGTGGGGGATGCCGAGAGTCTGCTGCGCACCGTGGCCATCGAGGAACCGGATGTGGCAATAGTCGATATCCGCATGCCCCCCACTCACACCGACGAAGGCTTGGTCGCGGCCAAGAAGATCCGTGAAAGACATACGGGCACCGCTGTCGTCTTGCTCAGCCAATACCTCGAGCCCCTCTATGCAGAGCGGCTCCTGGCCGATCAACCGGGTGGTCTGGGCTACCTCCTGAAGGAACGAGTCTCCGACATCGCCGTCCTGGTCGACGCGCTGCACCGGGTCGCCGAGGGCGAATGTGTTCTCGACCCAACCATCGTGGCCCGCCTGATGCAGCGGAGGAAGCCCGACTCGCCACTCAACCGACTCACCCCTCGGGAAAGCGAGACGCTCGCCTCCATGGCAGAAGGACGTTCCAACGCCGGCATCGCCGCCCAGCTCGGAGTGAGCGAACGAACGGTGGAAGCCATGTCTGCCCAGGTCTTCCAGAAGTTGGACCTCGCCCCGTCACCGGACGTGAACCGGCGGGTCCTGGCAGTCTTGACCCTCCTCCGCGGTTGAGATGCCGTTGTGTTCAGTGGAGCTGGCGGGATTTGAACCCGCGACTTCCTCGTTGCGAAAGATGCGGTCAAATACCCGTGACCAGGGGAAACGGCACTTCTTGGCAGTCCTGTGGCGCGGCTGTGGGACCAGCGACGTGAGACCGCGTGAGATGAAGACCAGCGCATCGCGACCGGTCTATTCAGCCCATCCCCGTACATGCCTTAGCCCGGCTCCATCGAGGCGTAGAGCTCTTCTTCTTGGTCGAAGTGGAGCCGCAGTATCGCGTGGAGGCCGTAGAGCGTCCGACGCAGGTCCCTGATGTCGGCGGGTTGGGGACCAGTCTCGGGCAGGTCGTCGACTTGGCGTTGGAAGACTTCGACCAGGTGGAATATCTCTCGATGAGCGCGGCTCATCGTGGCCATCGAGTCTTCGCCGGGGAGGATCTCATCGACCGCTGGGTAGATCTTGGTCTCATCGTTGGTCTCGTGTGGAAGGATCTCCTTCACGAGGAATTCTTCGACCTCGCGCAGTGAGCGCAGGTTGTCGACGGGAGTGTCGGTGTCGAGGGTGTCGGCGACGTGTCGGAGTCTGTCGAGTTGCGGGATGAGTCGCTCATGTTCGATGCGGAGCTCCTCCGACAGCTCGGCAGGGAGTCGGGGTCCCGCCTGGGTCGGGGTCTTCCCACCGAGAGCACGCAGCGAGTTGAGGATGGCGATGACGTCAATGGCCTCCTGCACGAGAGCTCCAACGATTGGAACCAGCAGTCCAAACGCGGCCCCTGTCATGGCCACGAGCGAGAGACCCATGCCTATGACGACGCTCTCCACCGCGATTCGACGTGTGCGCTGGGCTATCCCAATGGCGTCGACCAGCCGTTGGAGGCGGTCGACGACCAGCACGACGTCCGCTGCTTCGGAAGAGGCTGTTGCGCCGCGAGCCCCCATGGCGACCCCGACGTCGGCCGCTGCCAGGGCGGGAGCATCGTTGATCCCGTCTCCCACCATGGTCGTGATGCCGGTCCGCTGCAGGTCTTCGAGTGCGAGGACCTTCTCCTGTGGTGTCGCCTCGGCGAGGATATCGTCGACACCAATGGCCATCCCCACTGACCGTGCTACCAGGGGATGGTCCCCGGTGGCCATCACGATCTTGTCGACGCCGGTGCGGCGAAGGGCACGCATGGTGTAGGCAGCGTCCGCTCTCACCTGGTCGTCGAACACGAGTGCTCCAGCGATGGCGCCGTCGATCGAGACGTACACGATCGTGGGTGAAACCTTGGTGACGCGACCCCGGAAGACACTGACTTCCGGCGGCTCCGGGGACCCGTCGAGGATCCAGGCGAGCTTTCCTACGGCGATCTCTCGTCCGCCGAGCTTGGCCGAGACGCCTGCGCCATGCTCCTCGTTGACGTCTGTTGGCATCGAGAATTCGAGGTCGCGTTCATGGGCTGCTTCGACAATGGAGCGGGCGAGGATGTGTGAAGAGACCTGGTCGACCGAGGCCGCTAGTGAGAGAATCTCGAGTTGTGACAGTGAGTCGTCAAAGACTGTTATGGAGCGCAGGACGGGTCGTCCGACGGTCACCGTTCCGGTCTTGTCGATAATGACGTTTTTGGTTTGAGCGAGCTCCTCGAGCGCTCCGCCGCCCCGGAAGACGACGCCCCGGTGTGCCGCCCGGGATATTCCGGACACCACGGCTATCGGCACGGCGAGCAGCAGCGGACAGGGTGTGGCGACTACGAGTACCGCCAGGGCACGCACCGGATCACCGGAGACGAGCCAGGCCAGGCCGGAGACTCCCAAAGTCAGTGGCACGAACCAACCTGCCCATTTGTCGGCCAGCCGGACGCTCGGAGCGCGGGATTCACACGCCGATTCGACGAGACGGATGATCCCGGCGTACGTGCTTGCAGCGGCTTCCTCGGTGGCTTGGATCTCGAAGGCGTCTGCTGCGTTCACGGTGCCACTGCTGACCAGATCGCCGCTGGTCCTCTCGATCGGGAGTGGCTCACCGGTGAGAGCCGACTCATCGACCACCGGCACTCCGCCAGTCACGACACCGTCGACGGGGATGACCTCACCCGACTTGACCAGTAGTCGATCGCCACGTCGAATCTGGTCGATGTCGACCGTCTCCACGGTGTCGCCCCCGACCAGATGTGCTGTTCGTGGGGCACGTTGGATCAGCGCAGTCAACTCGCGTTGTGCCCTTCCGGCGGCGTAGTCCTCCAGGTAGTGGCCGGTGGCCAGCATCACTCCGATGATTGCGGCGGTGAGCAGCTCTCCCAGCGCCAAAGAAGCCACCACAGCGAGAAAGGCGATGATGTCGACCCCGGGCTGGCGACGCCGCAGCTTCTCCACCATCTCCGATCCCAGCGGCACAAGAGGGACCACTGCTACCAAGATCAATGCGATATCGACGCCCAGCTTTAGATCGAGGAGAGCGAGAACACCGGCCACCGCGAGCCCAACGATGGTAAAGACGAGCATGAGCGCGGTGGAACGCGTCGAACGCATATGTCCAGTCAACCGCTTGCTCGCTCAGGGGCCCAGGGCGAATTGTCCTTTCCTGGAGGGACTATCGGCCGTGGGCGTGGCTGGGTCCGTCCCGCTGGGTGAAGGGGATCTCCGTCTTTCGCCGGCACCCGTTAGTCGTGCCGCCAACAGAATGGCGACCACTGCTGCAGACCCTAGATAGAACCCGATCATGATCGGTGATCTGGTGTCGGTCCCTGCGGCGACTCCGTGGATCAGCGAAGCTAGGAATACGCCCAGACTGGAGAAGTGGATGAGGCGCCACGTCTTCTGCCCGATGTGTTTCTTGATGTAGAAGCTGCCGACGACAATGGTCAGGCCGTAGAGAGAAACGACGCCGAAGGTGACTGCTCCTCTTCGCCAGTCTGAGACCCCCGGTATCAGGATCTCGTCCCAGGTGAACTCGAGGTACTCGTGCATCGAGAGAACGACGAGATGGACGACCGTCGCCAGAAGAGCAGCGATCCCCAGCGACTCGTGAAACCAGGTCAATGGTTTCGCCTTCACCAACCGCCCCAGCAGCTTCGAACTCACCAGCAGGCCCCAGATCGTTGCGGCGCCCAGGGCGG